>CAWKJV010000010.1:0-324201 GCA_963849965.1 uncultured Actinomycetota bacterium
CGTGGTCGCCGCCGTGCCGTTCCGGGCCGGCGAGGACGAGGACGCGCACCTGCGGGTGCATGGCGCCGAGCTCGAGCAGCAGGCTCGTGCGGACCCCTGCCGGCAGCTGCTCCCACGGCCGGGCCGCACGGTCGGACAGGTCGTGCGCTGCGAGGAAGGCGGCGACGGCCGCGCGCGACGCCGGCCGCTCGGCGAGGGCCAGCTCCTCCTGGACGACGGCCCGCAGGGCGATGGCGTCCTCCGGCGCCGTGACGTCGGCGACGTCGACGAGCCGGGTGCGCAGCTGCAGGTCGGCCAGCGTCGGACGGCGCCACCGATGCTGATCCGGCCCCGGAGCAGCTCGACGCGGCCGCCGATGGCCAGCGCGAGGGCGACCTGGGGGATGCCGGGGTCGGTCGCGACCACGGTGACCTCGCCGGGGGGCGCGGTGAAGGCGACGTGCTCGACGAACGGCTCGTGGGTGCCGGCGACGCTGACGTCGTCGACGACGACGGTGCGCAGGTCCGGTCCGTACCGGCGGTCTGCTTCAGACTTCAGTCACGATACGAGTATGCATCCAATGCAGTTGTGTATTCAATTCGAGCGAGCGTATCCTGTCGCCATGACCACCGACGGCCGAGCCCCGGATCAGCGCCCGACGCCAGGCGACACGCGAGCGTGTCCTGGAGGCGGCGAGCGAGGTCTTCGCCGAGCGGGGGTTCCACGGCGCCACGGTCGAGGACATCTGCGAGCGCGCCGGGTTCACCCGCGGCGCCTTCTACTCGAACTTCTCCTCCAAGGACGACCTCGTCCTCGAGCTGTCGCGGCGCCACGCCGAGGACCTCGTCGAACGCATCCGCCGGGCGAGCAAACGCGAGCGCGCGAGCGCCGAGGAGGTTCTGCGCGACGTCTTGGCGGCGCTGGCCGACGACAGCCGCAGCAAGGAGCGCTGGCTCGTGCTGACGACCGAGTTCACCCTGCACGCCATCCGTGACGCGACCGCCCGCCGGGCCTGGGCCGCCCAGCAGCGCCGTGTCAGGGACGAGCTCGTGGCGGTGGTCGACGAGGCCGTCGCACGCCAGGGGCTGACCCTCCCGATCCCCACCGAGCTCTTCGTGCTCGCGGCCATCTCGCTCGCGCAGGGGTCGATGACCCAGCGCCTCGTCGAGCCGCGCTCGCTCTCCGTCGGCGAGCTCGAGCGCACCGTCCTGCCGATCCTGCTCGGGGTCGACGCCTGACACGCTGCAGGCCGTCAGCCGCCGGAGACCGCGTTGATGATGTGGACCCGGGCGCCGGCCGGGCACGGGGGTCGCCGACGCCCTCGCCGCGCGTGGCGTCCTCGCCGTTGACGAAGACCTTGACGTGGCGACGGATCTGACCGCGCTCGTCACGCACCTTGCCGTCGAGGATCCGGTGCTCGGAGAACGCGCGGTCGAGCAGTGCGGCCACGGTCTGCGACTCGGCCGGCGACTCGACCTCGATCTCCGACACGCCGCCCACGAGGTCGCGCAGCATGCCGGGCAGGATGACGCGAACGGGAGCGGACGGCATACGGAATCCCTTGCGGTTCAGTCGAGCTGGGCGGCGCGCACGACGAGGACGTCGGGCAGCTGGGTGGCGATGCGCTGGAAGGACTCACCCTCGTCGGCCGACGCGAAGACGTCACCGTTGCGGGTGCCGAGGTAGACCCCGACCGGGTCGGCCTCGTCGAGGGAGGCCGCGTCGCGCAGGACGCACGTGTAGCTGTGGCCGGGCAGGCCGGTCGCCTGCTGGCGCCACGTCGCGCCTGCGTCGTCGGAGCGCTGCACCTGCAGCTGGGCGTCCGGCGGGATGCGCTCGCCGGCGTCGGCGACCGGCACGACCCAGACGACACCGGCCCGGCGCGGGTGGGCGAGGACGGTGAACCCGAAGTCGGTGGGCAGGCCGTCGGCGATGGAGTCCCACGTCGCGCCGTTGTCGTCGGAGCGGTAGACGCCGTTGTGGTTCTGGGCGAAGAGCTCGCCGTCGCCCTGGCCGCGCGCGACCTTGTGCACGCACTGGCCGTACTCGGGGTACTCGTCGTCGGGCATGAAGCCGGCCCGGATGCCGGGGTTGCTCGGCGCCCAGGTGTCGCCCGCCGTCGAGCGTGCGGTAGACGCCCCCGGTGCTCATGGCGACGAGGATGCGACTCCGGATGTCCGGGCTCGGGGACGATCGTGTGGACGGCTCCGCCGCCGAACCCCGGCTCCCAGTTGGGGCGGTGCGGGTGGTCCCACAGGCCACGCACGAGCTCGTAGCGCTCACCGCGGTCGGTGCTGCGGAAGAGGGCGTGCGGCTCGACGCCGGCCCACACGACGTCGGCGTCGTTGGGGTCGGGCGTCAGCTGCCAGACGCGCTCGAGCGCCGTGTCGGTGTCGCTCGGGAACGACAGGGCCCGCTCGGCGCTCTCGGTCCACGTGCGTCCACCGTCGGTGCTCGCCTGGACCGTCGGGCCCCAGTGCCACGACTTGACGCCCGCGAGCACCGTCGCTCGACCCTCGCGCGTGTCGACGGCAACGGACGCGACCTCGCTCATGAGGAAGTGCGGACCCTCGAGGGCCCACTCCCGACGGTCGGTGCTGCGCGCGATCCAGAGCCCCTTGCGCGTGCCGATGGCGACGATGGTCTCGGTCATGTTGACAGTGTCCACTATGTCGTGGGATGCAGACAAGGGCCCGGCCACGACGTTGTCGACCGGCTCACCGGACAGCAGTGCTCTGCACCTGCCGCCGCACCAGCGCGAGGGCGCGGGGGCGCATCGCCCGGGTCGCACCCCCGACGTGCGGGGTGATGAGGACGCCCGGGGTCGTCCACAGCGGGTGGCCCTCGCGGGAGGGGCTCGGGATCGGTGACGTCGAGCTGCCGCCCGCAGCCGCCCGGAGGCGCACTCGGCGACGAGCGCCTCGGTGTCGACCACCGGCCCCCGGGCGACGTTGACGAGGAGCGCGCCATCCGGCATACGACCGAGCATCGACGCGTCGAAGAGTCCGCGCGTCGCATCGGTGAGCGGCACGATGACGACGACGACGTCGTGGTCCGGCAGCAGGTCGGGCAGCTCGTCGATGCCGTGCACCTGCGACACGAGCTCATCGCCGGACCGGGCCCGCGAGGCGACCGCCGTCAGGGTGACCTCGAACGGCGCGAACCGGCGGGCGATCGCCCGGCCGATCTGACCGTAGCCCACGACGAGCACGCGGCTGTCGGCGAGCGCCGAGACGCAGCCGCAGCGGCTCCCAGTGCGAGCGCCCCTGCGAGGCAACGAAGTCGGGGATGCCACGGATGGAAGACAAGCGTCAGCGTCAGGGCCAGCTCGGCCGTGGACGCGTCGTGGACGCCTGCCGCGTTGCACAGGGTCACCCCGTCGGGCAGCTCGGCGACGAACTGCTCGTAGCCGGCGCTCTGCAGCTGGACGACCTCGAGCGCGTCGAGCCCGGGGGTGACGCGGGCGAGGCTCACCTGCGTCATGTAGGGCACGACGGCGAGTCGGATCTCGCTGCCACGCGGGTGCGGCTGCTCCATGTCCCAGACGACGGCGTCGACGCCTTCGAGGTCGGCGAGCGCCTCGACGTACTCGGGGTCGGGGACGGACACGACAAGGGGATTGGCAGCCATGCCGACCACGCTAACGAAGACCGCGCGGAAGGCGGGGAGCAGGCCCGGCTCGTCAGGGCTAGGCTCGCGCGGTGATGACGCAGCCCCACGTCCTGGCCCTCGGCTCGGGCCGACGCGCCGTCCCGAGCGGAGGCGGGCGGCCGACCGCCATCGACAAGCGGCCCGTCGACGCGTTCGAGGTGCGCGATCCCGGGACCGAAGCGCGGAGGGCTCGGCAGCGGGGTCGTCGGTGACGAGATCGGCAACCCCAAGCACCACGGCGGCGAGCTGCAGGCCGTCTACGCCTACCCGCGCGAGGACCAGGAGTTCTGGGAGCAGCAGATCGGGCGACCCATCCCCTCAGGGGGATTCGGCGAGAACATCACGACGTTGGGCATCGAGGCGACCCACGCTCTCGTCGGCGAGCTGTGGCGGATCGGCGACGTCGTGCTGCGGGTCGAGGTCCCCCGCATCCCGTGCCGGACGTTCGCAGCGCACATGGGCGAGCCTCGCTGGGTGCGCCGGTTCACCGAGGCCGGGCGCACCGGCGCCTACCTCTCGGTGGTCACGCCGGGCGTCGTGCACACGCGGCGCCGCCATCGAGGTCGAGCGACCCGGCCACGACATCGACCTCCTCGTGCTCTTCCGCGCCTTCAGCGGCGACCTCGCCGCCGCCCGCAGGGTGGTGGACGCGGACGTCGTCCATCCCGACGTCCGCGCCGGGCTCGTCGACACACTCTCGCGTCGCGGGGGCTGAGCCACCGCGGTCCCGTCGCCCCGGTGGGCCACAATGAGGTATGCCGCACACGTCCCGATCGATCGGGCGCGCCCTCGTGGGAGGCGTCGCCGTCGCCCTGGTCGGCGCCGCGTGCTCGTCGGGCGAGCCCGTCGCTCCCCCGCCGGCCACCGGGACGGCGACCACGACGACGGAGAGCCCGACGACGCCGAGCCGGACGACGCCGAGCCCGACGGCGCCGAGCCCGACGGCGCAGAGCCCGACGGCGCAGAGCCCGACCACAGCATCCGGCACCACGACGGCGAAGGCCCCCGACAGCTCGTCCGTCGACCGCCGACTCGGCCCCACCGTCGACCCTTCTCGGCGGCCTCGACATCGCGTGGTCGATCGCAGTGCTGCCCGACGGCAGCGCCCTGGTCAGCGAGCGCAACACCGGCCGCATCGAGCACGTGCCCAAGCCCGGTTCCGGGGGCACGGCAACCGTCGCCGGGCGTCTTCCCATCACGCGCACGGAAGGCGAGGGCGGCCTCCTCGGGCTCGCCGTCCCGGAGGACTTCGACGCCGACCCCGTCTTCTATGCGTACTACTCGACCGACAGCGACAACCGCATCGCTGCCGTGCCGTGGCGCGACGGCACCATCGGCGAGCCGGTCGTCATCCTCTCGCGGCATCCCCCGCGGCCGGAACCACAACGGCGGACGCATCGCCTTCGGGCCCGACGGCTACCTCTACGTCGGCACGGGCGAGGCCGGCGACACCTCCCTGTCGCAGAACCTCGGGTCGCTCGGAGGCAAGATCCTGCGCATCACCCCCGACGGCGACCCCGCGCCGGGCAACCCCTTCGGCGGGTCCCCGATCTGGTCCTACGGCCACCGCAACGTCCAAGGCCTTGCCTGGGACAGCCGGAAGCGCCTGTGGGCCAGCGAGTTCGGACAGAACACGTACGACGAGCTCAACCTCATCGAGCCCGGCAAGAACTACGGCTGGCCCGAGGTGGAGGGCCGCGCCGGCAACCCCGACTTCGTCGACCCGGTCGCCGAGTGGCCGACGTCGGAGATGTCCCCGAGCGGCATCGCCGTCGGCCCCGACGGCGCCGTCTACCTGGCCGCCCTGCGCGGGCCAGTCGGTGTGGCGCGTGCCCCGTCAACGCCGACGGCTCCGCCGGCACGCCGACCCGCCACCTGCAGGGCACCTACGGCCGCATCCGCGACATCCGCTTCGTCGACAACCGGGTCTGGGTCACGACGAGCAACAACGACGGCGCCGACCGACTGCTCTCCCTGCCCCTGTCCGCCGTCGGGGCCAGTGCCGGCGGTCGGGCCCGCTGACCGCGCCGTGTGCCTGAGCACGGCCGGGCTGCTGCGCACCTGGGACGTGACTAGCCTGACGGGCAGGGACGGCGTCGGCGCCGCCCACGAGCAGGAGGGGCACCCGATGGGTTCGTACGACGAGATCCTCGACCAGGTACCGATCGACCAGCTGGCAGGCCAGCTCGGGGTCGGCAGCGACGAGGTCCGCCAGGCGGCGGAGCACGCGCTGCCTGCGCTCCTCGGTGGACTCCAGGCCAACGCCTCGGACCCGGCCGGCGCCGACTCGCTGCTCGCGGCGCTGTCGGACCACCAGGGCGCGGTCAACAGCCTGGGCGACGTCGACGAGCAGGACGGTCGCGCCATCGTCGGCAACATCTTCGGCGGCAACACCGACCAGGTCGTCAACCAGCTCGGCGGCCTGGGCGGCACGTCCGGGAGCCTCGTGCAGAAGCTGCTGCCGCTCCTCGCGCCGATCGTCATGTCGTGGCTCGCGAACAAGATGGGTCAGGGCGGCCTCGGCGGCATGCTCGGCGGCGGCTCGGGCCCGACCGGCACGCGGCTGCGCGGGAGCGGGCTCCAGCCGACGCCGGCCCGCTCTTCCCCGGCGGTGCGGGCGCCGACAGCGGACCGGTGCAGGCTCCGGGCAGCGCGACCTCGACGGGCGCGGCCGCAGGCGGCTCCAACCCGCTGCAGGACATCCTCGGCCAGGTGCTCGGCGGCGGCGCCGGCTCGTCGGGCGGCAGCGGCGGGGCCGGCGACATCCTCGGCGGCCTGCTCGGCGGGCTCCTCGGCGGCGGCAAGCGCTGACCCCTCCCGCCCGTCGAGAGGCCACCAGTGCGCCTCCACCGTCGAAGGGCCACGATCGCCGGGCCTCCGATCGTCGAGGTCACTTTGTGACAGAATGCCTCTCGACGTGGCGAAGCGGCCGAACGTGGCCTCTCGACGGTTGGAGCGCGGTTACTGGAGCTTGGCGAGGATGAGCTCGCGGGCCTTGCCGGCGTCGGCCTGGCCCTTCATCTCCTTCATGACCTGGCCGATGAGCGCGCCCGCGGCCTGCACCTTGCCGTCGCGGATCTTGGCCGCGACGTCGGGGTTGGCCTCGATGACCTTGTCGACGGCGGCCTCGAGGGCACCGTCGTCCTGGACGAGCTCGAGCCCGCGGGCGTCGGCGACCGCCGTCGGGGTGCCCTCGCCGGCGAGGACGCCGTCGAGCACCTGGCGTGCCATCGAGTCGTTGAGCCGGCCGGAGGCGACGAGCCCGTCGAGCTCGGCGATGTGCGCGGGCGTCAGACCCAGCCCGGCGGCATACGTGACGATGTCCTGGCCCTCGGCGTTGGCCCGCCGTGACGGGCTCACCGAGCCACCACTTCTTCGCGGCCGCCGGCGCTCGCGCCGGCGGCGACGGTCTCCTCGATGAGCTCGACCGCGCCGGCGTTGACGACGTCGCGCATCTCGAGATCGCTGTAGCCCCAGTCGGACTGGAGCCGCTTGCGGCGCAGCCCGGGCGGCTCGGGCAGGGTGCCGCGCAGCGCCTCGACGGTCTCGCGCGTCGGCGCGACGGGCACGAGGTCGGGCTCGGGGAAGTAGCGGTAGTCCTCGGCGTCGGACTTGACGCGACCCGACGTCGTGATGCCGGTGTCCTCGTGCCAGTGCCGGGTCTCCTGCAGGATCGAGCCGCCGCCGTCGAGGATCGCCGCGTGCCGCGAGATCTCGTAGCGCACGGCCCGCTCGACCGAGCGCAGCGAGTTGACGTTCTTCGTCTCGGTGCGGGTGCCGAGCGGCACGGCGAGCTGCTCCGCGCTCAGCGGGTCACCGACGCGCGGGCGCAGCGAGACGTTGGCGTCGCAGCGCATCGAGCCCTGCTCCATCTTGACGTCGCTGACGTCGAGGGCCCGCAGCAGCTCGCGCAGCGCCGAGACGTACGCCTTGGCGACCTCGGGCGCGCGCTCCCCCGCCCCGACCATCGGCTTCGTGACGATCTCGATGAGCGGGATGCCGGCGCGGTTGTAGTCGACGAGCGAGTGGTCGGCGCCGTGGATGCGGCCGGTCGCGCCGCCGATGTGCAGCGACTTGCCGGTGTCCTCCTCCATGTGCGCGCGCTCGATCTCGACGCGGTAGACGCTGCCGTCCTCGAGCTCGACGTCGAGGTGTCCCTCGAAGGCGATCGGCTCGTCGTACTGCGACGTCTGGAAGTTCTTCGGCATGTCCGGGTAGAAGTAGTTCTTCCGGGCGAAGCGGCACCACTCGGCGATCTCGCAGTTGAGCGCGAGGCCGATGCGGATGGCCGACTCGACGGCCTTCTCGTTGACGACGGGCAGCGCGCCGGGCAGGCCGAGGCACACCGGGCAGACCTGCGAGTTGGGCTCGGCGCCGAACTCGGTCGGGCAGCCGCAGAACATCTTGGTCGCCGTGTGCAGCTCGACGTGGACCTCGAGGCCCATGACCGGGTCGAACTTCGCCATGGCCTCGTCGTAGTCCATGACGGCGTCGGTCGCGACGGTGGTCATGTCAGGCTCCCTTCACAGCAGCAGCGCCGCCCAGCGCGGGCGCGCGGTCGAGGATCGGACCGCCCCAGCGGTCGACGAGGGCGGCCTCGAGGGCGGCGCCCACGGAGTAGAGCCGCTCGTCCTTCATCGCGGGCGCGAGGATCTGGATGCCGGCGGGCAGGCCGTCCTCGTCGGCGAGGCCGGACGGGATCGACATGCCGGGCACGCCGGCGAGGTTGGCCGGGATGGTCGCGATGTCGTTGAGGTACATGGCCATCGGGTCCTCGAGCTTGTCGCCGAGCTTGAACGCCGTCGTCGGCGCGGTCGGGCTGACGAGCACGTCGACCTTGTCGTATGCCGCGTCGAAGTCCTGCGCGATGAGCGCGCGGACCTTCTGCGCCGAGCCGTAGTACGCGTCGTAGTAGCCGGAGCTGAGGGCGTACGTGCCGAGGATGATGCGGCGCTTGACCTCGTCGCCGAAGCCGGCGTCGCGCGTCGCCGCCATGACCTGCTCGGCGCTCGGGGCGTCGACGCCCTCGGGCAGCACGCGCATGCCGTAGCGCATCGCGTCGAACTTGGCGAGGTTGCTCGACGCCTCGCTCGGGAGGATGAGGTAGTAGGCCGCGAGGGCGTAGTCGAAGTTGGGGCAGCTGACCTCGACGACCTCGGCACCGAGCTCCTCGAGCAGGGCGACCGACTCGTCGAAGCGGGCGCGCACGCCGGGCTGGTAGCCCTCGCCGCCGAGCTCCTTGACGACGCCGATCCGCATGCCGCGCACGTCGGCGGCGCGGGCCGCCTCGACGACCGGCGGGACCGGAGCGTCGATGGACGTCGAGTCCATCGGGTCGTGCCCGCCCATGACGGCGTGGAGCAGCGCGGTGTCGAGGACGGTGCGGCCGCAGGGGCCGGCCTGGTCGAGCGAGCTGGCGAGCGCCACGAGGCCGTAGCGCGAGACGCCGCCGTAGGTCGGCTTGGTGCCGACGGTCGCGGTGACCGCCGCGGGCTGGCGGATCGAGCCGCCGGTGTCGGTCCCGGTCGCGAGCGGCGCCTGGAACGAGGCGAGCACCGAGCTCGAGCCGCCGCCCGAGCCGCCGGGGATCCGGTCGAGGTCCCACGGGTTGTGCGACGGGCCGTAGGCCGAGTGCTCGGTCGAGGAGCCCATCGCGAACTCGTCCATGTTCGTCTTGCCGAGGATCGGCAGGCCGGCCTCGCGCAGCTTCGTCACGACCGTCGCGTCGTACGGCGGGATCCAGCCCTCGAGGATCCGGCTGCCGCACGTCGTCGGCACGCCCTTCGTCGTCATGACGTCCTTGACGGCGATCGGCACGCCGGCGAGGGCGCCGAGGCTCTCGCCCGCCTGACGTCGCTCGTCGACCGCGCGCGCCTGGGCGAGGGCGCCCTCGGTGTCGACGTGGAGGTAGGAGTGCACCTGGCCGTCGACGGCGGCGATCCGGTCGAGGTGCGCCTGGGTCACCTCGACGGAGCTGATGGTCTTGCTCGCGAGGGCGTCGGCCAGGGCGGCGGCCGTGGCCCTCGTCAGGTCGGTTGGCAGGTCGGTCACGTCAGTGCCTTCGGTTCGTAGCTGCGACAACAGGTTTCGTGGGTGCCCGTCACGGGCGGGGCGTATGCCGGGTGCTGGGCGACACGGCATACGCGGGCTTCGCGGGAGCGCTCAGTCCTCGTCGAGGATGCGCGGCACCGAGAAGCGCTGCTGCTCGGCCTCGGGTGCCCCGGCGAGGACGGCTTCGGCGCCGAGGCTCGGGCGCACCACGTCGGGGCGGGTCACGTTGGTCAGCGGCATCGGGTGCGACATCGGGGCGACGCCGTCGGTGGGGGCCTGCTGGACCTTGGCCACGGACTCGAGGATGACCCCGAGCTCACCCACCATGCGGTCGAGCTCGGCGTCGGAGAGCTCGATGCGGGCGAGGCCGGCCAGGTGGGCTACGTCGTCGCGGGACAGGGATGACATGCGGGCCAGTCTATGGGGCGGCCCCTCGGGCCCGGACCACGCGTCCGGGTGCCCGCGGCGGGCTGCCGGTCAGCCCACGGTGGTCCGAGCGTGGAACTCACGCCGGCGCGGGCGTGTCCTGCGGCCGGGGTCGCTCGTTGACCACACCGGATCCACGAACCGCCCAAGGAGAACCCTCGATGACGAGCCCGGCCAGCCCGACCACCGCGACGCCCGAGCCTGCGGCACACCGCGACACCGCCCACCCCGCCGGCGGAGCACCCACCCCGACCGCGAGACGGCGACCGACCGCGCCGCGACGCGACCGACGCACCGGCCGACCGGGCGTCCGCCAAGGCCGAGACGCCGTCCCGGCGCGCCGCTCCCCCGACGTGCGCGCCGGGGCGCGCAAGGTCGTCAGCCTCACCGGGGCCGGTATCGCGCGGCTGCGCACCATGCTCGGCCAGATCGTCTGGTTCGCCTGTCTCCTCGCGGCGACGGCGCTGCTGCTCGGCGCCGTGCTCGTCGTGCTCGAGGCCAACACGCGCAACGCCCTCGTCGAGGCGGTCCTGCGTGCGGCGGACTGGGCCGATCTCGGCGTCTTCAGCCGCACCGCGGGCGTCAAGCAGTTCACCGGCGACGGCGCCGTGGTCAAGAACGCCATCACCAACTGGGGTCTCGGCGCGGTCGCGTGGCTCGTCGTCGGTCGGCTCGCGCGGCGCATCCTCACCCCCTGACGCCGGATCGGTCTTCCGTCACGAACTCGGGGGCACTCACCCCACGACGTCGAGAGCGGGCAACCGGGACCCACGACGGTGTTGAGTAGGTGGGATCGGTCGCCGATGAGAAATGGCGCCGACAGTTCTGAGTCCGGTCCGGTGAAACCGCGCTGCACGGATCAAGGGAGAGCCACCAGATGAGACCACTTCGATACTCGATCAACGTCACCCTCGACGGCTGCTGCCATCACGAGGCAGGGCTGCCCCCCGACGAGGAGTCGATGCGCTACTGGACCGCTGAGATGGAACGAGCCGATGCCCTGCTGTTCGGCCGGGTGACCTACGAGATGATGGAGTCCGCGTGGCGGCGGCCGGCCACGGGCACGTGGCCCGACTGGATGGACGAGTGGGAGATCCCGTTCGCCGAGACCATCGACCGGACGAAGAAGTACGTCGTGTCGAGCACGCTGAGCGGGGTCGACTGGAACGCCGAGCTGGTGCGCGGCGACGTGGGGCAAGCGGTTCAGCGGCTCAAGCAGGAGCCAGGCGTGGGCCTCTTCGTGGGTGGCGTGACGCTCCCCCTGGCGTTGGCAGATCTGGGACTGATCGACGAGTACGTGTTCCTGGTGCAGCCGGTCCTGGCCGGACACGGGCCGACGTTGCTCGCCGGTCTGCGCGAACGCATCCAGCTCGAGCTCGTGGATCGCCACGCCTTCCGGTCGGGGGCGGTCGCGTTGCGATACCGGCCCACCCGAGTAACGGCTTGAGGTGGCACCACCGCCCCTTGACAGCCGTGCCTGCGCTCGTTCGGGGGTGACTCAACTCTTGCGGGACCGCAGTTACTGCGCCTATGCTGAGCGGATGAGCGACGACGCACGACGGCCCCTCCCGGCCGAGACGGAGCGGACCCTGCGCACGGCGGTCGACGCCGCGCGCGAGGCGCTCGAGCGCGCCGACGCCTCCCGCCCCCTCGACGCGCTGCCGCTGCTGCGAGCCGCCCAGGAGCACCTGACCTCCGCTGTCGACGAGGCGATGGCGGCGGTCCTCGTGGCCGAGGGCGGCACGATCCGGACCGCCGGCGCCCTGGCCGGCCTGTCGGAGAACGCCGTCGGGCCGCGCCTGGCCCGGACCAGCCTGCTCGGCGCCTACGGCTCCGAGGCCGGACGCGTCACCGCCGCCGGCGTCGAGCGCGCCCGCTACGACCTCGAGGAAGGACGCCACCGCCCCGCGCCCGAGGCGTCGGACGGCCCGCTGCGATTCCGCGCCCGCCGCAGCAGCGCCTGAGGATCACCAGCCCAGCCCGACCACGCCGACTACACGGAGGAGACGCCATGACGAACCCGAACCTCACGCACCTCTACTTCCTGCTCGACCGCAGCGGGTCGATGCAGTCGATCAAGGACGACACCGAGGGCGGCTTCGACGCGTTCATCGCCGAGCAGCGCAGCCAGCCCGGCGAGTGCCGGGTCACGCTGGCACAGTTCGACGACCGGTACGAGGAGGTCTACCGGGACGTGCCGGCGGCCGACGTCCCGCCGCTGTCCCTGTCGCCGCGCGGTTCCACGGCGCTGCTCGACTCCATCGGGCGCCTCCTCGGCGAAGCCGGCGCCCGCCTGGCCGCCCTGCCCGAGCAGGAGCGTCCGGGCGTCGTGATCGTCGGCATCATGACCGACGGCCACGAGAACTCCTCGCGCGAGCTCACGCACGCCCAGGTCAAGGCGCTCATCGAGCGGCAGACCTCCGAGTACGCATGGCAGTTCCTCTACATGGGCGCCGACCAGGACGCCATCGAGGTCGGGTCGACCATCGGCGTCGCCGCCACCCACTCGATGACCTACGGCCGCGGCCGGGTCGCCGCTGCGATGGCCGCCACCTCGCGCAACATCGGGCTCACCCGCTCGGCCGTCGCCGCGGGGGCCTCCGCCAAGGAGGCAGCCGTCCACCTCGCCTTCGACGACGAGCAGCGTCGAGCCGCCACCGAGTGACGCGTCGCGGGGCCATCACCAGGAGGCACGCCAAGCCCTGACCGCCCTCCTCGCGCTCCAGCTGCCTTCGTACGACGTCCGCTGTCGCTGCCGAAAGTGCGTGCGTGTTCCACGTGCTTCCCGGAGGCACGGACGGCGCCGGCCCGAGCGCGGACCGACGCCGTCCAGACCGCTTCAGACCAGCTCGGGCACGTCGAGGTGTGCCAGGACAAGCTCGAACTCGGCAACCTCAGCGACGCGCATGCCGGTCTCCTGGACAAGGTCAGCACGCAGGCCCATGGCCGTGTCGGCCGCCTTCGCCATCGCCTCGGTCGAGTCGTAGCTCGCGGTGACACAGCTACGTCCTCTCGCGCGGTCGATCATCAGGCTCGCACTGCAGAAGCCGTCGAGCTGTTCGACGCGCGGCATGATGCTTGTCTTGAAGGCGTCGACGATGCGGTCGATCGCTGTCGGGTCGGCCTCGGCCCAGGTCACCCGGGCGCAGGCGCCGTCAGCCGCGCGCTGGGCGCGGTGCAGGTAGGCCAGCTCCCACTGATCGAGTGTCATCGTGCCGCCGAACTGCTCGACGGCCCGGGCCCGCATCGGGGTCACGATGTCGGCAGAGCCACGCAGTGCCTCCTCGGACTCCCAAGCCGTGGTCACGATGCAGCGCCCGCTGGAGCGGTCGACGAGCAGCGAGATGCCGACACAGCCGGGGATCTCCTGACCTCCGGCATCACCACGTCTCGCACGTGCTGGATACCGGCGTCGGTCAGCGCGGGCTGGCCAAGAATGGTCGTGGAACGTGCGTACACGGTCCGCCTCCTCCGGTTCGGGGCGGGGCCCTCGCGGCACCGCCGCGTCTTCCAGACTCCTCCCCGGCACCCGCCGGGGACAACGGGTAAAGCGGTCAGCCGGCTGATGCCGCTCCACGCTCACCGCGCGAAGGCCCCGCAGGACGTGACCGGCCGCGCGAGGTGTTCACCGCTCATCCCGCGGGCAGCGCGCGATGCCCGCCTCTGGGTACGTGTACGCCACTGGTCGCACCTCGGTCAGGGGCGGAGCGGCCTGAAAGCCCAACTATCGACGGAGAACGTCCGTGATCGCCTCGACCCTGCCTCCCCCTGGTTGCCGTCGCCGTGCTGCTGCTCATGCATGGTCGCGAGAAGCGCATGCTGACCGCATCAGCCCCAGTGTCGGCGGCGTCCAGTGAGGAGGCGACGCCACTGGGCGGGGTGGCGCACTCGACGGCTTTCAGCTCTTCCAGCACCGCTCGCCGCACGGGTGTACCCAGGAGGCGGTGAGGTGGGTGCCGGCGCCAGCGACCGGTCGGCGGACGCCTTGCCCTCGCTGACCACGCAGGCCAGCGCGCACGAGGCGGCGATCGGGTGGCTGGCCTCCCTCGGTCACCCAGGCGGTTCGCGGTGCTACCTGTCCGGGCTGGAGCGGCGGACCGCGTGCGTGATCTCCTCGGCGTCAGCGCTGGCTCACCTGGGGCTGGGGGTTGCGGTCACCCACGCCGAGGCGCTCCAGGACCTCGTGGCCGACACGCGTGGCTGCGAGCTTCGACTGTTCTACTTCTCGTCGGGCACGTACTCGGAGACGGCGCTGGCGTACGCCGAGCGGTTCTGCATCGCTCTCTTCACGTACGACTGCGCCGGCATCGTCAGTCACGCGAACGCTGCTGCCATGACCGCGATCCTCGCCGCCCCGGACGTTGCCACCCCGCCGACGGGGCCCGACACGGCATGCTCAGGCGGACCTACCGGTGTTGCACCTTTCCCGTCGGCTGCCCACGAGGCCGATGTGCAGGCCTGGGCCGCATCCGTGTGGCAGGCACGTCAGGCTCCCGCTCCGGGGCGGGCGTTTCTGGCGTACCTTCCGCTCGGGGTGAGCCTGCTCGTCGGCCTGCTGATGCTGCCCATCGTGTGGGCATGGCAGACGGGCGCTGGGCCAGCCCTGCGCGTTGAGCGCATCGCCGTGGCTGTGGTGGTGTTCCACGCGTTCTGTGCGGGTGGGGTCTGGCGGGTCACGCGCTGGCGTGGGAGGCTGCGCCGGCACCGTCTCCACATCGTCCGGGCATGCACCGTTCCAAGCCTGCTCGAGCCCTCGTCGATGCGGCGATGCAGCGCTCCGGACGCGGCGTCCCACCTGACCACGAGGCGTTCGTGCTCCTGCGTAACGAGGTCATCGGGCTGTCCGGATGGACCCGTTCACCGCCGGTGTCCTTGTCTGGGAGGTCACGATCGGGGCAGCTCGGCCGGCCGACCGCCGTGAGTGGCTCGGCGCCCCTCACGGCGACCACCCGGCCACGTCCTGACCACCTCCGGTGAACAACGACTGCCGCGGCCGCGGGCCCGTCACCCGGCGTGGACGGGGCGGCCACCGCCTCGTCACCCCGGAGCGGTCACCGTCGTCGGGCAGCCCTCCACGTCGGGACGGGCGCTTCACCTCATTTCCGTGTCTGGCGGCGCCGGTCGAGGACGTACCGGCGCAGGACGTTGCGTCCCGTCCCCCAGATGCCGTGCCGGAAGAGCAGGACGATGAGCACGAAGATCGTGCCCGTGATCAGGCCGATGCCCTCGAAACCCGAGCTCGCGAGGTAGTCCTCGAGGGTCACGACGACGCCGGCGCCGACGAGCCCGCCCCAGAGGGTGCCGATCCCGCCGAGCACCGTGACGAGCACGACCTTGCCGACGTCGTCCACATCAGCTCCTGGAGCGAGGCGAACTGGTGGCTCACCGCGAAGACACCACCGGCGAGGCCGGCGAGACCCGCCGAGATGATGAATGCCGTGATCTTGTAGCGCTCGACGTCGTACCCGAGGGCGCGGGCGCGCGCCGGGTTGTCGCGTACGGCCGTCAGCACGCGGCCGAAGGGCGAGTTGACGACCCGCCAGGCCACCAGGATGCCGAGCAGGATCAGCACCGCACCGACGTAGTAGAAGTAGAACGTCGGTCTCGACGGACTCGATGCCGAAGAAGTTCCTCGGGATGCCCTGCAGTCCGTTCTCGCCGCCGGTGAGGTCGCGGGCCTGGTTCGCGACAAGTAGAGCATCGGGCGAAGGCGAGGGTGACCATCGCGAAGTAGATGCCCGTGCGCCGAACCGAGAGGTAGCCGATCGGCCAGGCGATGACCATCGAGAAGACGGCGCCGCCCAGCACCGCGACCGGGAACGGCACGCCCCAGTGGGTGGCGATGAGGCCGGTGCAGTACGCCGAGCCGCCCCAGAACGCGGCGTGCCCGAAGCTGAGCAGCCCGGTGAAGCCGAGGAGCAGGTCGACGCTGATCGCGAAGAGTCCCCAGCACAGGATGTCCATCGCGACGGGCGGGTAGATCCAGTACGGCAGCATCACGAGCACGGCGAGGCCGGCCAGGAGCAGGACGTAGCGCAGCGGGTTGCGGCGCGAGAGGATCGAGGGCTGGGCCAGGTCGACGTCGACCTTGGCGGTCATCTGCTCGCTCAGGCGACCTCCTCCCGTCCGAAGAGCCCCGAGGGCCGGACGAGAACGACGAACGCCATCAGCACGAAGATGACGATCTGGGCGTACGCGGGGGCGTAGGCGACGCCGTAGGCCTCGACGAGCCCGACGAGGAAGCCCGCGACCACCGCCCCGAGGATGGACCCAGTCCGCCGATGACGACGACGGCGAAGAGGATGATGATGAAGTTGCTGCCCATCTCCGCCGTGATCGCGCGGGTCGGGGCGGCCGCAGGCGCGCCGGCGACCCCACCCAGGCGATGCCGAAGCCGAAGACCGGTGTCACCCAGCGGCCGACGTTGATGCCGAGGGCCCGGGTGCGCTCCGGCGCCTCGGTCGAGGCGCGCACGATCATGCCGATCCGGGTCTTCGTCAGGAGCCGTCCGACCAGGACGCAGACGGCGAGGGAGAAGAGGCAGGCGAAGATCTGCGTACGTCGACGAGGTTCAGGCTGCCGATGGACCTTTCCCTCGAGACCGGCCGGCATCCTCGTAGGGAAGACCGGAGACTCCGTAGCTGCCGCTTGACCGGGTCGACGAGGAGCAGCGTGAGTCCGAAGGTCAGCAGGAAGTTGTAGCGCGGGTCGAGCGCGAGGAGCCAGCGGACGAGAAGCCGCTCCATGAGGACCCCGAAGCCGAACAAGAGGAACGGCACGATGAGCAGGGCGGGCCAGAAGCCGAGGTGGCGGTGTGGAGCACTGCGGAGATGACGGCGCCGAGCATGTAGCAGGCGCCGTGGGAGAAGTTCACGACCCCGAGCACGCCGAAGATGACGGCCAGGCCGAGCGCGGAGAGCGCGTAGAAGCCGCCGGCGGCGAGCCCCTGGAGGGTGTACTGGATGAATTCGCTCATGTCTCTCGCTCGGTTCGCGTTCGATCTGGTGCGGCACTGACTGCAGGAGCCGGGCTGCGCGTATGCCGTCCGGTGCGGCCGCGTGGACGCCGCCGGACGGCATACGCCCGGAGGTCAGCTCATCGAGCAGGCGGGGTTGGCCTCGCCGTAGGCCTCGGCGGCCGGGATCGTCTTCTCGATGTCCTCGTAGTCCCACTCCTCGGGGGCGGAGTTCTTGACCTTGGCGAGGTAGACGTCGTGGATCACGGCGTGGTCGGCCTTGCGGATCTCGCCGTTGCGCAGGAAGACGTAGCGTGCTTGTTGCCCTCGAGCTTGCCGACGATCGTGTCGGCGTCGTCGGTGCCGGCCTCCTGGACGGCCTCGAGGTAGTTCATCGCGGCCGAGTAGTTGGCGGCGTGGGCGAAGGACGGACGGGTGTTCGTCTTCTCCTTGAAGCGGTCGGCCCACTTCTTGTTCTGCGCGTCGAAGTTCCAGTACCACGCGTCGGTGAACTGCGTGCCGGCCGGCGAACTGGTCCACACCGAGGGTGTGGATGTCGGTGATGAACATCAGACCGACGGCAAGCTGCACCTTGCCCTTGAGCGAGCTCTGGTTGAACTGCTTGACGAAGTTGATGAGGTCGCCACCGGCGTGCATCGAGCCGATGACCTTCGGGGTTGCCCTCGCCGGCCTTGGTGATGAAGGTGGCGAAGTTGTCGCTCGGGAAGGGCGAGGCGATCGACTGGCCGACGGTGCCGCCGTTCTTGCTGACCTCGGCGCTGAACGACTTGTTCATGTCCTGGCCGAAGGCGTAGTCGGGGTAGACGATGTTCCAGCTCGTCCCACCGGCCTTCGTGATGGCGCCGGCGGTGCCACGCGCGAGGACAGCGGTGTTGTAGGCCCAGTGGGAAAGGCGTACTTGTTGCAGCTCTTGCCCGTGAGGGCGGTCGTGCCGGCACCGATGTTGATGTAGAGCTTCTTCTTGGCCTTGGCCTGGGTCGCGACGGCCAGCGCCGCGGCGGAGTTGGGCACGTCCAGGATGACGTCGGCCTTCTGGCGGTCGTACATCTCCTGCGCCTTGGAGTTGGCGATGTCTGCCTTGTTCTGGTGGTCGGCGGTGACGACCTCGATCGTCCTTGGCGACCACCTTGTCGCCGTACTTCTTCTGGTAGTCCTCGATCGCCATCTGGATCGCGACCTTGCCTGTTGGGCCCGGACAGGTCCTTGTAGACGCCCGACTGGTCGTTGAGGAGACCGAGGACGACCTTGTCGTCGGTGAGCTTGCTCGAGCCGCCCGACTGGGGGCCGCCGGCCCCCCGCACGCGGCGAGTGAGAGCGACGCTGTCGCCGCGATGGCGATGGTGCCCTGGACTGTCCTGCTACGCATGTCTGCTCCTGTTTGTGACGGGGTGGAACGGGTGGGTGACGCGTGGTCTTGGTGCACTCGGCCGTGGACCGCGGGATGCCGGGCTACATGCCGAGGTAGCTGAGCAGCTCGCCCTCGCGAGCCCGGAAGTCGTCGTTGCCGAGGTGCTCGACGACCTTTCCCTGCGCGAGCAGGTAGTGCCGGTCGGCGACCGTCGAGGCGAACTTGACGTTTTGCTCGACGAGGAGCACGCCAACCCCCTGGCCCTTGATCTCGCGGATGATCTCGCCGATGCGCTGGACGATGACGGGGGCCAGGCCCTCGCTCGGCTCGTCGAGCAGCAGCAGCCGGGAACCCATCCGCAGGACCCGGGCCATGGCGAGCATCTGCTGCTCGCCCCCGACAACTTGGTGCCGGGGAAGTCGCGGCGTTCGTGCAGCACCGGGAAGAACTCGTAGACGCGCTCGAGCGGCCACGCGTCCAGGTGGACGACGGGTGGCAGCATCAGGTTCTCGGCGACGGTGAGGCTCGCGTAGATGCCGCGGTCGTCGGGGACCCAGCCGATGCCGGCGCGGGCGCGGGCGTCGGCCAACGTTTGGCCAGGTCGGCGCCGTCGAAGTTGATGGCGCCGTCGGTCTGCCGGTGCAGGCCCATGACCGAGCGCAGCAGCGTCGTCTTGCCGGCGCCGTTGCGGCCGACGAGGGTGACCACCTCACCGGGAGCGACGTCGATGCTGACGTCGGTCAGCACGCGCGCCTCGCCGTACCAGGCCGAGAGTGCGCCACCTCGAGCATGCGCGGGGACGGCTGTCCCTCAACGGAGTTCGTGACTTGGGTTGTCACGCTGGCGTTGTCACTCATGAGCTGCTCCGAGGTATGCCGATGACCCGCTCGTCGGCGCGCACCTGCTCGTAGGGTCCCTCCGCGAGCACCTGCCCCGACTGGAGCACGGTGACGCGGTCGGCCAGCGAGCCGACGACGTGCATGTTGTGGTCGACGAAGACGACGGTGCGACCCGTCGCGAGCTGCCTGACGAGGGCGATGGTCCGGTCGACGTCCTCGATGCCCATCCCGGCAGTCGGCTCGTCGAGGAGCAGCAGCTTGGGGTCGAGCGCCATCGCGATGGCGAGCTCGAGCGCGCGCTTCTGGCCGTACGCGAGTGACGAGGCGGGCGCCCCTGCGCGGTCGGCGAGTCCACCTGCTCGAGCAGCTCCATGGCGCGGTCCTTGAACGTCGCCATCCGGGTGACCGAGCGCCACCACTGCTTGCCCATGCCGGTGGGGCTGGCGAGGGCGAGCTCGAGGTGCTCGCGCAGCGTCATCGCCTCGAAGAGGCTCGTGATCTGGAAGGAGCGCGCGATGCCGAGCGGTGCGATCTGCTCGGGGGCGCGGCCGGTGATGTCCTGGCCGTCGAACAGGACGGAGCCGGAGGTCGGAGAGAGGAAGCCGGTGAGCAGGTTGAAGAGCGTGGTCTTGCCCGCTCCGTTGGGTCCGACGAGAGCGTGGACCGTGCCGCGGGCGACCGACAGGTCGACCTCCGAGACGGCGCGGAAACCACGGAACTCCTTGGTCAGGGCCCTGGTCTCCAGCAACGGGGTACCCGTCAAGACCTGCACCTCCTCGTGCGTCGCGCTGCGGTGAGCGGTGCCGACCGGCTGGGTCGATCGACTACGCAGAGCCTAGGGAGGCGCTCACACGAAGTGACGGTGCGGGCTCACACACCTGCTACGGCGATGTGGGTGCTACGCACACGACGGCCCGGTGCTGCCTGACCGGTGGCGGTCGGGCGGCGCCGGGCCGTGGTGTGGGCGTCAGCGTCGGAGCGTGGCGCTGGTGTGGCCCCAGATCAGCGTCGTGTCCGGGAAGACGACGCGGTAGTCGCGCGTGCTCGAGCTGGTGTAGGCGAACGTGTAGCGACCGTTGGAGGCCGGGTATACGTACTGAGGCTCGTCCACGTCGTCGAGGTCGGCGACTTGTACTGGACCGTGCCGCGCACGTTGGTCCACGGGACGAACTTGTCGACGGAGTACGCGTACCGCGCGGCCGAGGTGGTGAGCGTGACCTTCGAGCCGGACCTCGTGGCCGTCAGCCCGGACCAGCCGCCGAGGCGGACGTCCATCGTGCGGGTGTTCTGGGTGCACTGCTCGGAGAAGTCCGCGCTGAAGCAGTCGGCGGCTAGCCAGGTCCACCCGGCTGAGCGGGTCGTGTCGTACAGGTCGGACGGCTCAGTGCGCGTACCGTCGTAGACCAGGGCGTCGACCGTTCCGGCTGCTCGCAACGGCCTCAGGAGGCGTGGGTGCCTGCGGCACAGTCCGACCCGAGGGAGATGTTCGTGGTCTTGAACGGGCTGGAGATCGTCCAGCGCGTCGGGGCGTTGACGCTGCAGGTGCCGGCCGCGGAGGCCGGGGCCGCGGCGCTCACGGCGAGCGCTGCGCCCAACGCCGCAACAGTGGCGACGGCGCGGCGGAGGGAGGTTCGAGACATTGCTTGGTCCCCTGTCGAGAGTGGTGGGTGGCAGGGCGATGCTAGGTGTGCCGGCGCCACCGCGCGGACGAATCGCTCGAAGAGGTCGAAACGGGCAACTGATCCGGTGCGGCTCAGCGTCGAACGGTTGCGCTGGTGTGGCCCCAGATGAGCGGCGTGTCCGGGAACACGACGCGGTAGTCACGGGTGCTCGGGGTGGTGTAGGTGAAGCTGTAGCGCCAGCTCGAGCCGGCATAGACGTACTTGAGGCTCGTCCACGCCGTGGCGGTGGGGGCCTTGTACTGCACGGTCCCGCGCACGTTGGTCCAGGGAACGAAGCGGTCGAGTGAGTAGGCGTAGCGGGCGACGGAGGTCGACACCGGTCACGCGGGAACCCGACCGGGTGGCAGTCAGCCCCGACCAGCCGCCGAGACGCACATCCATCGTCCGGGTGTTCTGTGTGCAGACCGCAGTGAAGTCGGCGAAGAAGCAGAGTGACGGTCGCCAGGTCCATCTGCCCAGTGTCGCGAGGTCGTACATGTCGAAGTACGCCGATGCGTGTCCCGTCGAACATCAGCGCTGTCTTCCGGACCCTGACTGGAGTACGCAAACCAGCTCGCGTACACGCCCGAAGGGCAGTCTCCGGCGAGACTGATGTTGGTTGTCTTGAAGGGACTGGAGATCGTCCAGCGCGACGGTGTGTTGACGCTGCACGTGCCGGCCGCCACGGATGGTGAGGCCGCGCCGATGGTAAGAGTCGCGGCGACTGCGGTCACCGCGGCGAGGACACGGCGGAAGATGGGGCGACACATGGCAAATCACCTGTCGGGAGGGTGAGCTGGCAGTCCGAGGATAAGGACCGGGTGGCCCGCCGGAGCACGAAACGCTTGAACCCGACGAAATGCGTGAACGGGGAGCCACCTCGGTGTCGGTCAGTCGGGGGAGCCGGTCTCGAGGAGCCGGCGGAAGCCGTCCTCGTCGAGGATCGTCAGGCCCAGCTCCTCGGCCTTGGCGGCCTTGGAGCCGGCGTTGGCCCCGATGACGACGTAGTCCGTCTTCTTCGACACCGACCCGGACGCCTTGCCGCCGCGGCTGATGATGGCCTCCTTCGTCTCGTCGCGGGAGAAGCCCTCGAGCGATCCCGTGACGACGACCGTCTTGCCCTCGAGCGTGCGCTCCACGGACTCGTCGACCTCGTCGGCCATCCTGACGCCGGCGTCGGCCCACTTGCGGACGATCTCCTGGTGCCAGTCGACCGCGAACCAGTCGGTCACGGCCTCGGCGATGACGCCCCCGACCCCCTCGGCCTGCGCGAGCTCCTCGGTCGACGCGGCCCGGATCGCCTCCATCGAGCCGAAGTGGGTCGCGAGCGCCCGGGCGGCGGTGGGGCCGACGTGCCGGATCGACAGGGCCACGACGACCCGCCACAACGGCTGCGTCTTGGCCTTCTCGAGCTCGGCCAGCAGCGTGCTCCCACCGGCCGACAGGACACGTCCGTCGACGACGCTCTCGGCGGCATCGGTCTTCTTCGCGGCGCGCGTGTAGAGCGGGACGCGGGTGAGCTTCTCGCGGGTGATGCCGTAGTCCCCCGCGTGCGGGCTGTCCTCGGGCGGCGCGAAGAGGTCGCCCTCGTCGGTGATGATGCCGGACTCGAGCAGGGCGATGGAGCCCTCCCAGCCGAGCGCCTCGATGTCGAGGCCCCCGCGCGCGGCGAGGGCGAAGACCCGCTCGCGCAGCTGGCTCGGGCACGAGCGGCTGTTGGGACAGCGGATGTCCTTGTCGCCCTCCTTCTCGGGGGCGAGTGGCGTGCCGCACGCGGGGCACTCGGTCGGCATGACGAAGGCGCGCTCGGTGCCGTCGCGCAGGTCGACGACGGGCCCGACGATCTCGGGGATGACGTCACCGGCCTTGCGCAGGACGACGGTGTCACCGATGAGGACACCCTTGCGCTCCACCTCGTAGGGGTTGTGCAGCGTCGCCTGCTCGACGGTCGAGCCGGCGACGACGATGGGCTCCATGACGCCGTAGGGGGTGACCCGCCCGGTGCGGCCGACGTTGACGCGGATGTCGAGGAGCTTGGTGTTGACCTCTTCCGGCGGGTACTTGAAGGCGATGGCCCAGCGCGGCGCCCGCGAGGTCGCGCCGAGCTGGCGCTGGAGCGGGACCTCGTCGACCTTGACGACGATGCCGTCGATGTCGTGGGCACGGTCGTGGCGGTGCTCGCCGTGGTAGGTCACGAACTCCTCGACGGCGGCGATGTCGTCGAGCACGCGCACCTCGTCCGAGGTGGGCAGCCCCCAGGCGCGCAGGACGGCATACGCCTCGCTCTGGCGCTCGACGTCGAAGCCGCGGCGTGCGCCGATGCCGTGGACGAGCATGCGCAGCGGACGGCTGGCCGTCACCTTGGGGTCCTTCTGGCGCAGCGAGCCGGCGGCCGCGTTGCGGGGATTGGCGAAGGGCGCCTTGCCCGCCTCGACGAGGCTGGCGTTGAGGTCGGCGAAGGCCGCGGTCGGGAAGAAGACCTCGCCGCGGACCTCGACCAGAGCCGGCACGTCAGCACCGGACAACCGCTCCGGGACGCCCTCGATGGTGCGGACGTTGTTGGTGACGTCCTCGCCGGTGCGTCCGTCACCTCGCGTCAGCGCCCGCACGAGGCGGCCCTTCTCGTAGAGCAGGTTGATGGCGAGCCCGTCGATCTTGAGCTCGGTGAGGTAGTGCGCTCCCGCCCCGACCTCTCGCTCGACGCGCTCGGCCCAGGTCTGGAGCTCCTCGAAGGAGAAGGCGTTGTCGAGGCTCAGCATGCGCTCGACGTGGTCGACGGTCTCGAAGCCGGTCGCGAACGAGGCGCCCCCGACGTTCTGCGTCGGGCTGTCGGGCGTGCGCAGCGACGGGTACTCGCCCTCGAGGGCGTTGAGGCGCCGGATGAGCTGGTCGTACTCGCCGTCGCTGATCGTCGGCGCGTCCTTGACGTGGTAGGCGAACTGGGCTGCGGCAGCCTGCTCGGCAAGGTCTGCCCACTCCTGGTGGACCTCGGTCGGGACCTCGTCGGTGACAGTGGTGGGGCCGGTGCTCTCGCTCACGGGCTCATCCTGCCAGCCGGTCCCGACGGTGCCCGGTCGATGACACTCGTCACGGCGCACCGGTCTGTTCACCGGGCGACCCAGCGGTGACAATGGGCGCGAGCCCGCGCCCGCCCCCTGCGAAGGAGCAGAGATGACCAACCTCGCCACCAACCTCGTCGCCACCGCGGCTCGCGTCCCGGACAAGGTGGGCATCAAGCTCGACCAGGTCGAGCTGTCGTGGTCGGCGCTGCACCGCGCGGCGGCAGCAGTGGCCGGCCGGCTGCGGGCTGCGGGTCTCGAGCCCGGCGACCGGGTGTCGCTCATCCTCCCCAACGTGCCGGCATACCCTGTCGCCTTCTACGGCACGCTCCTGGCCGGCGGCGTGGTCGTGCCGATGAACCCGCTGCTGAAGTCCGGGGAGATCCAGTACTTCTACGAGGACAGTGGCGCCCGCTTCAGCTTCGTGTGGCCCGACTTCGCCGACGAGGCCGGGAAGGCGGCTGCCGAGACCGGCACGCGCCTTGTCGTGTGCGGCCCGCTGGGCCCGGCCGACGGGCAGTTCGACGCCTCCGAGTCGGCAGCGGCCCCGGTGCTCGAGCCGGCCCCGCGCGCCGACGACGACACCGCGGTGATCCTCTACACGAGCGGCACCACCGGCAAGCCCAAGGGCGCCGAGCTGACGCACTTCAACCTCCACCGCAACGCCGAGCGCTCGGCGGCCGACATCATGGAGATCACCGAGGACGACGTCATCATGGGCTGCCTGCCCCTCTTCCACGTCTTCGGCCTCACCTGCGGGCTCAACACCTCGGTCCAGCGCGGCAGCACCCTGACGCTCCTCCCCCGTTTCGACCCGGCCAAGGCCATCGAGATGTTCGGACGCGACGACGTGACGATCTTCCAGGGCGTCCCGACGATGTATGCCGCGATCCTCCACCACCCGAACGCCGACCAGGCCGACACGAGCAGCCTGCGCACGTGCGCGTCCGGTGGCTCGGCCATGCCGGCCCAGGTCATGAAGGCCTTCGAGGAGAAGTTCGGGTGCCAGATCCTCGAGGGCTACGGCCTGTCCGAGACCTCACCCGTCGCGTCCTTCAACATGCCCGACAAGCCGACCAAGCCCGGCACCATCGGCCGAGCCATCCCGGGCTGCGAGATGAAGCTCGTCGACATGGAGGGCAACGACACCGCCGCCGGCGAGATCGGCGAGATCGCGATCCGCGGCGAGAACATCATGAAGGGCTACTGGAACCGCCCCGAGGCCACGAGGGAGGCCATCCCCGACGGGTGGTTCCGGTCCGGCGACCTCGCGACCGTCGACGACGAGGGCTACTTCACGATCGTCGACCGGAAGAAGGACATGATCATCCGCGGCGGCATGAACGTCTACCCGCGCGAGGTCGAGGAGGTGCTCTACACGCACCCCGACGTCCTCGAGGCCGCGGTCGTGGGCGTGCCCGACGAGCTCATGGGCGAGGAGGTCGGGGCGGCAGTCGTGCTCCGGCCCGGCTCGACCACGACGCTGGAGGATGTCCAGACCTACGTCAGGGAGCGCCTCGCCGCCTACAAGTACCCTCGCCGGATCTGGAGTCTGGACGAGCTGCCCAAGGGGCCGACCGGCAAGATCCTGCGCCGCGAGGTCCGCGCCCAGGACGCCTCCTGACGACCGCCCGCGGGGACGACACGCGCAGCGGCTGGACTCGCCGTTGGTTTTGGCGTATTGGGCCCGATCGGTGACACTTGGGGGCAGAGGCACTATCGACGTGTCGCGCCCCGTCCCGCCCCGGAACGGGTGGCGTCTCGTCTGCGAAGGGTAATCACGCGTGAAGTCGAGCTTCCGTTCCGCCGTGGTCTCGGGGATGGCCGCCATGGCCGTGCTCGGCGTCTCGGCCTGCAGCACGCCCGCACCTGCTGACCGCGCCAAGCCCGGTAGCTCGGCGTCGGACGTGTCCGGTGGGACGCCGTCGCAGGCTCCCGCCCCGACCACCGAGCCGGTCGTCTTCACGACGACGCCTGCCGCCGACGCGGAGGGTGTCGCCGTCGACACGCGCGTCACGGCCTCGGCGCAGAAGGGCACCCTGACCAAGGCCTGGCTCTTCTACACGAGCAAGAAGGGCAACCGCATCTCGGTCGACGGCACGCTCCAGGGCGGCACCTGGACCGCGGGTGACCTCCTCGAGCCCGGCGTCACGTACACCCTGACCATGCAGGCCACGGACGCCGACGGCAAGACCACGCAGACGACCAAGACGTTCCGCACCGCGAACCTCACCCTCGACGACCAGGTGGACGTCGCGGTCTCGCCGCGTGACGGCGGCACCGTCGGCATCGGCATGCCGGTCGTCGTGCGCTTCGACCTGCCCGTCGTCGACAAGGCGACCTTCGAGAAGCACATGGTGGTGACGGCGACGCCCGCGCAGGCCGGCTCCTGGTACTGGCTCAGCTCACGCGAGGCGCACTGGCGCCCCAAGGCGTACTGGAAGGCGGGCAGCAAGGTCCACGTCGAGGCCGACCTCAACGGCGTGCCCGCCGGTGGCGCCCGCTACGGCCAGCTGAGCCAGACGTCGGACTTCACGATCGGCCGCTCGCTCGTCGCCAAGGTCAACCTCACGACCGACCAGATGGACGTGATGATCAACGGCAAGCTGGCCAAGCACATCCCCGTCACCGGCGGTCGTCCCGGCTTCATCACGCGCTCGGGCGTCAAGGTGATCATGGACAAGCAGACCGACATCACGATGAAGGCCGAGACCATCGGGCTGAAGAAGGATGACCCGAACTACTACGCGGACACTCCGGTGAAGTACGCCATGCGGGTCACCGAACTCCGGAGAGTTCCTCCACAGCGCTCCGTGGTCCGTGGCCGACCAGGGACACCGCAACGTCAGCCACGGCTGCACCGGCATGAGCGAGCCCGACGCCGGCTGGCTCTACGACAACGTCATGATCGGCGACGTCGTGGAGACCACCGGCACGCCCCGGCCCATGACCATGGGCAACGGCTACGCCGACTGGAACCTCAGCTGGGCGACGTGGACCGCGGGTTCCGCGCTCTGAGCCCCCTCAGCGCCTGACGAGGCCGGTCACCTGCTGGTGACCGGCCTCTCGCGTCCCTGGTTCGACCCGCTCGGGTGCAGCGTCACCCGACGCTGCGCTCCTCGAGCTCGCGGGCGGTCTCGACCGCGGCGCGCTGCACTGCTCGCGCCACGTCGGGCGACGCGGCGGCCAGACCGCATGCGGGCGTGACGACGACATCGGCGAGCGAGCGCAGCGGCAGGCCGGTTCGGGTCCAGGCCTCGACGAGGGTGGCGGAGAGGTCCTGGGGGCGGGTGCGCCCGCCGTCCGTGGGCACCACACCCGCGTGGAGGCGTATGCCGTCCTCCACCGCGACCGCCACGCCCTCCCACTCGCGCGGGCGGAGCAGCGAGGTGTCGAGCGAGAGCGCGGTCGGACCGGTCGCACGCAGGAGGGCGAGCGGCGGCGTCGCCGCACAGCAGTGCACGACCGTGTCCCCACCGTGGGCGCCGAGCACGGTCGTGAGTCCGGCCGCGGCCACCTGCGGGTCCAGGCTCGGCAGCCGCCCGAAGCCGGACGACGTCGGGAGCCGGCCGGCCAGGACGGTCGGGAGGCTCGGTTCGTCGACCTGCAGCACGACCTCGGCCCCGGGGACGAGGCTGCGGACGGCGGCGACGTGCAGGCGTACGCCCTCGGCGAGCGACTCGACGAGGTCACGGCAGGCGCCCTCGTCGACGATGACGCGCTCGCCGCGCGAGAGCCACACGTTCGCAGCGAGGGTCCACGGCCCGACGACCTGGAGCTTGAGCGGGCCCACATGGCCGTCGAAGGCCTCGGCGAGCTCGTCGAGGTCCTCGCGCAGCAGGGCCCCGGTGCGTGAGGCGTCGCGCCCGGGCCGGTCGACGAGCCTCCAGCCGATCGGCTGCAGGTCCACCGGCAGCTCGACGAGCAGGCCCGCGGTGCGACCGATCATGTCGGCGCCCGGGCCGCGGCTCGGCAGCTCGGGCAGGTAGGGCAGCTGGCCGTCGAGGAGCTCGCGCACCTGCGCCAGAGCGTCACGCACGGAGGTGCCGGGCCAGGAGCCGATGCCGGTAGCGAGAGTCACCGCGCCAGCCTAGGCCGCGCCCGAGGTGCCACCGCACCCGCTCGGCATCGGGCGAGCAGTAGCGTGGCGATGGTGCGACCCCACGACCTGAGACGCCGCGACTTCACCGGCCCCGACGACCTCCGCGCCATGCAGGACCTCGCCTCGCGGCTGTGGTCGCCGACGAGCCGCTTCCATCCGGGACAGCTCGCCTGGAGCCGCTACTTCCGTCCCGTCGACCCAGCTGCACTGGACGACGGTGAGGCGATCGCCGTGTGGAGCGAGGGAGACGAGACGCTCGGCTTCGGGTGGGCGGAGGCGCCCGACTGGCTGGAGCTGCAGGTCGACCCGGCTCGGCCCGACGTCGCCGAGGAGGTCATCGAGTGGTTCGAGGAGGTGAGCGACGCGGAGACGCAGTCGGCCCTCGTCATGGAAGGCGATGTGGCCGAGCGGGCCCTCGCCGCAGCAGGATTCGCGCCGCAGCCCGACGAGCCGTTCTTCACCCACCACGCCCTCGACCTCGCCGATCTCCCTCCGGTGCCCAGCGTCCCGGGCTACCGTCTGCGCCACCTCGAGCCGCACGAGGCCCGTGAGCGGGCCGCCGTGCACGCCGCCTCGTGGTCCGACTTCGGGCCGTCGAAGGTCGACGAGCAGGCCTACCGGCAGCTCATGGCCGCGTGGCCCTACCGCCTCGACCTCGACTGGGTCGCGGTCGATGCGAACGGCGAGATGGTGGCCTCGGCCCTCGTCTGGCTCGACGACGCCCACGGCGTGGGGCTCGTCGAGCCCGTCGGCTGCGTGCCCGCACACCGCGGCCGGGGCCTGGCGGGCGCGGTGACCCTGGCCGCCCTGCACCGGCTCGCCGAGGTCGGCGGCACGGCGGCGCAGGTGAGCCCCCGCGGGGACGAGGGCTATCCCGGACCGCAGCGGCTCTACCGCTCGATGGGCTTCCGGCCACGGGCCCGCACGGTCACGTGGAGCCGGTCCCTGACCTGAGCGCGAGCCCGATCCCGGTGGGGGTTCCGGCATCGCGGCCGAGCGGGGCTCAGGCGACGGGCTCAGGCGACAAGGCTCAGGCGACAAGGCGCAGGCGAAAAGGCTCAGGCGACAGGGGTCCGCTCGAGGCGGGACGCCGCGATGGTCGCCGACCCGACGACGCGCGTGCCGTCGTAGAGCACGACCGACTGCCCGGGAGCCACGCCCCGGATCCGACCGTCGAGTCGCACCTCGACACGGTCACCGTCGGCCCAGGCCGTGGCGGCATGCTCCTCACCGTGCGCACGCACCTGGGCGCCCACGTGGACCACGCCCTCGGGCGCGGGACCACACCACCGGGCGTGCTGGCCGGTGATGGCGTTGACGCCGAGCAGGTCGGCGGCACCGACGACGACCTGGTTGGTCTCGGGCCGTACCTCGACGACGTAGCGCGGCTCTCCGTCCGGGGCCGGTCGCGAGAGCCCGAGCCCGCGTCGCTGTCCGACGGTGTAGGCGAAGGCTCCCTCGTGGTGGCCGACGACGTCACCGCTGGTGTCGACGATGTCGCCGGGCGCCGCGCCGAGCTCGCGCGTCAGCCAGCCCCGGGTGTCGCCGTCGGGGATGAAGCAGATGTCGTGGCTGTCCGGCTTCCTCGCGATGTAGAAGCCTCGCTCCGCCGCCTCCTCGCGGATCTGCGGCTTCGTCGTGTCGCCGAGCGGGAAGAAGGAGCGGGCGAGCTGCTCGGCGTCGAGCACGCCGAGGACGTAGCTCTGGTCCTTGGCGGTGTCGACGGCGCGGTGCAGCTCGCGCCGCACTCCCCCGCGGCCATCGCTCGTCTCGACGACCTGGGCGTAGTGGCCGGTGGCCACCGCATCGAAGCCGAGGGCGACCGCCTTGTCGAGCAGGGCCGCGAACTTGATCTTCTCGTTGCAGCGCAGGCACGGGTTGGGGGTGCGGCCCGCGGCGTACTCGGCCCGGAAGTCGTCGACGACGTCGCGCGTGAAGCGGGCGGCCATGTCCCAGACGTAGAAGGGGATCCCGAGCACGTCGGCCACGCGTCGCGCGTCACCGGCGTCCTCGATGGTGCAGCAGCCGCGGGCTGACTCGCGCAGGGTCGCAGCGTTCTGGCTCAGGGCGAGGTGCACGCCGACGACCTCGTGCCCGGCATCGAGCATGCGGGCCGCGGCGACCGCCGAGTCGACTCCTCCGCTCATGGCAGCCACGACCCTCACGACGCGGTCGCCTCCCGCGCGCGCCGGGCGCGCTCGATGGCGGCGGGCAACGCCGCGATGAAGGCGTCGACGTCGGCGCTGGTCGACGTGTGGCCGAGCGTCACGCGCAGCGCACCTCGCGCATCGCTCTCGGCGACGCCCATGGCGAGCAGGACGTGGCTCGGCTGCGGCACGCCGGCCTGGCACGCCGAGCCCGTCGAGCACGAGACGCCGGCTGCGTCGAGGAGGTAGAGCAGGGAGTCACCGTCGCAGCCCGGCACGAGCAGGTGCACGTTGCCGGGGAGCCGGCTCGCTCCGTCGCCGCGCTGCCACACCCCGGACGGCCGGATGTCGGGTGCGATCGCCATGGCCCGGTCGATGAGGTCGTCGCGCAGCGCCACCAGGCGTGCTGCCTCGGCGTCCATCGACGCGGTGGCCTCGACGAGCGCGGCGGCGAAACCGACGATGGCCGGGGTGTCGAGGGTGCCGGAGCGGACCTGGCGTTCCTGCCCGCCGCCGTGGGTGAGCGGGACGAGCGCCGCCCCCCGGCGTACGACGAGGGCGCCGATGCCGATCGGACCGCCGAGCTTGTGCGCGGTCACCGACATGAGGTCGGCTCCGCTGGCGGCGAAGTCGACGGGCACGTGCCCGGCGGCCTGCACGGCGTCGGTGTGCAGGGGCACGCCGAACTCGTGGGCCACCTCGGCGAGGGCGCGGACGTCCTGCACGGCGCCGACCTCGTTGTTGGCCCACATCACCGACACGAGGGCGACGGAGTCGGGGTCGGACTCGATCGCGGCCCGGACCGTCGCGGGCTCGACGACACCGTCGGGGGTGCACTCCAGCCAGGTGACCTTGGCGCCCTCGTGGGCGACGAGGAAGTCGACGCAGTCGAGGACGGCGTGGTGCTCGGTGGCCCCGACGAGGAGGCGCACCCGGGCGTGGTCGAGGTCGCGGCGCGCCCAGTAGGTGCCCTTCACCGCGAGGTTGTCGGACTCCGTGCCACCCGAGGTGAAGACGACTTCGGAGGGCCGCGCGCCGAGGCATCGGGCGATCTTCTCGCGTGACTCCTCGACGGCGCGTCGGGCGGCCCGGCCGGTGCGGTGCAGCGAGGAGGGGTTGCCCACGACCGCGAGCTGCTCCGTCATCGCCGCGAGGGCGGCAGGGAGCATCGGCGTGGTCGCCGCATGGTCGAGGTAGGCAGTCACAGGGCGATTCTAGGCCGCCGCCCCGGGCCGCCCGGACCGCTGCGGGGGGACACCGACACGGGACGCTGTCCGACGCCGTCGGCCGTGGGGCCATGCCTGTCCTATGATCGCCCCCATGGGTGGCGGACAGGAGGGCACGGGCGACAGCCGGCTCCGCGCGCCCGCTGCCCACCGGGCCGTCTCGGCCCTCGCCTGCCCGGTCGTCGGCTACTTCGTCGCCCGCCTGCTCGTCCGACTCGTGCCCGACGCTCCCCTCGCCGATCACGTATGCCGTGTGCCTGGCTGTCGCGGTCGCCCTCGGTTGGCGGGCGTGGTCGGCCCGGATCGAGCTCGGGACGAAGAGCCTGCGCGTCCACAACACGCTCGCCACCACGACGGTCGACCGACGCGAGGTGCGGCGCGTGTCGTCGGGCGGCCGTCTCGAGTGGGACCGTCCGGGGTCACGACCGGTCCGGCTGCCGTCGGAGGCGCTGCGCGGGGCGTGGTGGACCTTCGGGACGGGGCGCACGGCATACGCCCTCAACCGCGAGCGCCTCGAGAGCTGGACCCGCCTGACGGCCCGGCTCGACCTCGATCCCGAAGCGGTCTGACGTCCCACACGTGGAGGGGCCACGAACCGGTCCCGGTTCGTGGCCCCTCGACGTGTCAGCACCCGTGCGGTGGCACGGCGGCGGTCAGTCCTTGGCGGCCTTGATCGCCTCGGTCGCCTGCGGGAGGACGGTGAAGAGGTCGCCCACGACGCCGAAGTCGACGAGCTCGAAGATCGGGGCCTCGTTGTCCTTGTTGACGGCCACGATCGTCTTGGAGGTCTGCATGCCGGCGCGGTGCTGGATCGCACCGGAGATGCCGCACGCGACGTAGAGCTGCGGGCTCACCTGCTTGCCGGTCTGGCCGACCTGGCTGGTGTGCGGGTACCACCCGGCGTCGACCGCTGCACGGCTCGCACCCACGGCGGCGCCGAGCGAGTCGGCGAAGTCCTCGACCTTGGAGAAGTCGCCGGCGGTGCCGCGGCCGCCGGAGACCACGATGGCGGCCTCGGTCAGCTCGGGGCGGCCGGTGGCCTGCTTCGGCTGGGACTCGGTGACCTTCGCGCCCTTGGCGGCGTCGGACGGGGTGAAGTCGAGCACCTCGTCGGCGGCCGCACCGGCGACCTCCTCGGGCGTGGCCGAGTTGGGCTTGACGGCGACGATCGGCGTGCCCTTGGTGACCGTGGCCGACACGGTGTACGAGCCGGCGAAGACGGACTGCGTCGTCGCGACGCCACCGTCAGCCGGCCTGGACGTCGACGGCGTCGGTGATCAGGCCCGACTCGGTCTTGACGGCGAGGCGGGCGGCGATCTCCTTGCCCTCCGGGGAGGACGGCACGAGCACGGCGGCCGGCGCCTTGTCGGCGACGAGCTGGGCGAGCAGCTCGGCCTGGGGGACGACGAGGTGCTCGAGCACCTCGGGCGACTCGACGCGGTAGACCTTCTCGGCGCCGAAGCGGGCGAGGGTCTCCTTGGCGGCGTCGAAGCCGGTGCCGACGAAGACGGCGGACGGCTCACCGAGGCGGCGGGCGATCGTCAGCAGCTCGGACGTGGTCTTGCGGACCTTGCCCTCGACGTGGTCGACGAGCACGAGTACTTCAGCCATGGTGCGGATCTCCTTTGCTGGCTGGGGTCGGGCAGGTCAGACGAACTTGCGCTCGGACGAGGAAGGCGGCGAGCTTGCTGCCGCCGTCGCCCTCGTCGGCGACGATCTCGCCCTGCGCTGCGCGGCGGGCGGGCGGCGAAGGACTCGACCTTCGTCCACGCGGCGTCGAGGCCGACCTGCGAGGCGTCGATGCCGAGGTCGGCGAGGCTCCACTGCTCGACCGGCTTCTTCTTCGCCGCCATGATCCCCTTGAACGAGGGGTAGCGCGGCTCGTTGATCTGGTCGGTGACCGACACGAGGGCCGGCAGCGTCGCCGTGATGGTCTGCGTCGAGGCGTCGCCGTCGCGGCGGATCGTGGCGGTGCTCGCCCTCGACGGTCAGCTCGGACGCGAACGTCACGGCCGGCAGGCCGAGACGCTCGGCGAGCATCGCCGGGACGACGCCCATGGTGCCGTCGGTCGAGGCCATGCCGGTGACGACGAGGTCGACGTCCACCGATCTTCTTGATCGCCTCGGCGAGCACGAGCGAGGTCGCGATGGCGTCGGAGCCGTGGATGGCGTCGTCGTTGACGTGCACACCCTTGTGGGCGCCCATCTGCAGGGCCTTCTTGATGGCGTCGGCAGCGGCGTCGGGGCCGACCGTCAGCACGGTCACCTCACCCTCGCCGGCCTCGACGATCTTCAGGGCCTCCTCGACGGCGTACTCGTCGAGCTCCGACAGCAGGCCGTCGACGTTCTCGCGGTCGGTCGTGTTGTCAGATGCGTTGAACGTGCGCTCGGCCTGGGCGTCCGGCACGTACTTGACACAGACGACGATGTTCATGGGTGAACGTCCTCTTCCGTTGCTGGTGGTGGTGCTCATGGAGCTGCCGGAGGTCGCTCCGGCACTGCCGTCCATCCTCTCACTGAGCGCCCGCTCAGTCCGCACGCGCCTGGCGTGACGCTCACCACCAGCCACCGAGGGCGTATGCCGTGGCGTCGACGTGACGCCGGCACCTGCGGAGGCCACAAACCGTTTGTCTCCGAGCGCGCCCGGTGCGGAGGATGGGGCCATGTCCCACGACCCCCACCGTCCCGCCATCCGTCCCGCGTCGCCCTCGTCACCGGGGTCGGGAGGCGGCGCTCGATCGGCGCCGGGCTCGCCCTCGGGCTCGCGGCCGACGGGTGGGACCTCGCCCTCGGCCACTGGCAGCCCTACGACGAACGCCTCGGCTACGAGCGCGGCGAGGACGACCCGGCGGCCGTCGCCGAGGAGTGCCGCGCGCTCGGTCGCCGGGTCGAGCTGCTGCCCGGCGACCTCGCCGACCCGGCGACGCCGGAAGCGCTCGTCGCGGCTGCCACCGAGCGGCTCGGTCCGGTCACGGGCCTCGTCATGTCGCACTGCGAGTCGGTCGACAGCGGGATCCTCTCGACCTCGCTCGAGAGCTGGGACCGGCACTACGCCGTCAACGCCCGCGCCCCGTGGCTGCTCATCCGCGCGTTCGCCGAGCGGCTCCCGGTGCAGGCACCGGGCGGACCTGCCGCGGCCCGCGTCGTGGCCCTGACGAGCGACCACACCGCGAACAACCTGCCCTACGGCTCGAGCAAGGGCGCGCTGGACCGCATCGTCATCGCGGCGGCGCTCGAGCTCGCCGACCGCGGCGTGCGGGCCAACGTCATCAACCCCGGCCCCATCGACACCGGGTGGATGGACGACCGGATCCGCGCGCTCGGCGTGGCCGAGACCCCGGCCGGCCGACTGGGCACCCCGCGCGACACCGCGGACCTCGTGCGGTTCCTGCTTCTCCGAGGCCGGCGGCTGGATCAACGGCCAGCTGCTCCACAGCAACGGCGGCTTCAAGACCCCGTGAGGACGTCGCTCAGGGGGCGACCGGGTCGGCTGTCTCGATGAGGTGGAAGGCCGGCTCCTCGTAGGGGTGGGCCGCCCGGAGCGCCGCGACGACGTCGGCTCTCAGGTGCCGGTCGAGCACGAGCTCGACGCGGTCCTCGTCGACCGTCTCGAGGTCGCCGACGGCGCCGATGGTGGGGTTCGCGCCGGCGAGGGGCCGGAACCGGCCGGTGCCGCGCACCACGAAGGCGCAGTCGCGGTAGTCCCCGATCGCGCCGGCCCCCGCGGCGAAGACCGCCGCGAGGACGTCCTCGGTCGACTCGACGGGCGAGTAGAACACGAGGACGTCCAGCGGTGGGGTCATCGACCCTCGAACTGCGCCTTGCCCGGTCCCTGCTCGACGAACGAGGTCATGCCGATCTCGCGGTCCTTCGTCGCGAAGAGGGACGCGAAGAGCAGCCGCTCGATCTCGAGACCGGTCTCGAGGTCGACCTCGAGACCGCGGTCGATGGCCTCCTTGGCGGCGCGGACGGCATACGACGCCGCGCCGACGAAGGTGGCCGCCCACTCGCGGGACGCCGTGTAGACGTCGGCGGCCGGCACGACCTTGTCGGCGAGGCCGATCGCGAGCGCCTCCTGGGCGTCGACGAAGCGACCGCTGAAGATGATCTCCTTGGCGCGCGAGGCACCGACGAGGCGCGACAGGCGCTGGGTGCCGCCGGCGCCCGGGATGACGCCGAGGAGGATCTCCGGCTGGCCGAGCTTGGCGTCGTCCGCGACGACGCGGAAGTCGCAGGCGAGGGCCAGCTCGCAGCCGCCGCCGAGCGCGTAGCCCGTGATGGCGGCGATGACCGGCTTGGGGATGCGAGCGACGGCACTGATCGAGCTCATGAGCGGGCCGGAGCGCTCGACCATGTCGGTGTACGACATGGCCTGCATCTCCTTGATGTCCGCGCCGGCGGCGAAGACGCGCTCACCGCCGTAGACGATGACGGCCTTGACGTCGGTGCGCGCCGTCGCCTCCGGCGGCAGCCTCGCGGATCTCCTCCTGGACCTGGACGTTGAGGGCGTTCATCTTCGGCCGGTCGAGGCGGATCGTGCCGACGCCGTCCTCGACCTCGAGCCGGACGAACTCGCCCATCAGGCGTCGCCGGGCGTGCCGGAGGGCGCGTCGTCCATCGGCAGCCAGGACTGGAAGAAGAAGCCGACGCTCTGGAGGATGTGGTTGACCGACAGCGGCACGAGGATGTCGAGGTCGGCGTTCGGGGTGATGACGTGCTCGGCGGAGACGACGAGGCTCTCCTGGACGAGCGAGAGCTTGACGATGTTGAGCTGCATCGTCAGGTCGTTGCAGCGGGCGAGGCGCTCGTTGCGGTCCGCCGAGACGGGCTCGGCGAGCTGCCACTGGCCGAAGAAGCGGACGAGGGCGAGGTCGCCCTCGGCGACCCGGGCGAAGAGGGTGGTGCTCGTGCCCTGGTCGTCGACGATGGCGAACTCGAGGTCGCCGTCGCCGTCGACGCTCGCCTCGATGCCGAGGCCCTTCAGGACCTCGAGGATGCGGTCGCGCACCGGCGCGTCGCTGGCGGAGGCGCCGTTGGGGCTCGCGGTGGGGCCGGCGTCGGGGGCGCTCGGCATGAAGTTGGGCAGCGAAGTCGGATCGGTCATGCGCCAACCGTAACGAGCCTGCGCGGCGAGGTCGATCCGACCCGGGGATGCTGTCGACCACCCCCTACGCTCAGACACATGTGCCCGCCCCCGCCCGCGACGCCCGACCTGCCTCCGGAGCTCGGGGTCCGGCTGACCGCCGAGGGGGCGCAGTTCTCCGTCTACGCCGGCCACGCTCGCTCGGTCGAGGTCTGCCTCTTCGACACCGGCCGACGACGGCACGACGACGGAGCGGCGGGTGCCGCTGCGTCACCGCGCCCACGGGACGTGGTTCGACACGGTGCCCGGGTGTCGGCGCCGGCCAGCGCTACGCCTTCCGCGTCGACGGCGACTGGGACCCGGACCGGTCCCTGCTGCACAACCCCGCCAAGCTGCTCCTCGACCCCTACGCCCGCGCCATCGAGGGCGAGGTGCGCCTCGACCCCGCCCTCTACGCCCATCGGGTCGGTCCCGACCTCCGCGGCGACCTCTGGGTGCGCGACGACCGCGACTCCGCGCCACACATGCCGCGCTGCGTCATCGTCGAGGACGAGTTCGACTGGGGCGCAGACGAGTTCCCGAGACGCTCGCTCACCGAGTCGCTGATCTACGAGGTGCACGTCAAGAACGCCACGAAGCTGCACCCCGGCGTCCCCGAGGAGCTCCGCGGCACGTATGCCGGCCTGGCCCATCCCGCCTTCGTCGACCACCTGCTCGGGCTGGGTGTCACGGCCGTCGAGCTGCTGCCGGTCCACACCTTCACGCACGAGCCCGACCTCGTGCTGCGCGGGCTGACGAACCACTGGGGCTACAACACGATGGGCTTCTTCGCGCCGCACGCCGGCGTACGCGTCGACGGCCGGACCCGCAGGGCGCCCTCGACGAGTTCAAGGCGATGGTCAAGGACCTGCACGCCGCCGGCATCGAGGTGCTGCTCGACGTCGTCTACAACCACACGGCCGAGAACTCCCGGGAGCACGATGACGCTCTCGTGGCGCGGGCTCGACCAGCGCGCCTACTACCGCGTCGACGGTCGCGGTCGCGACATCGACGTCACCGGATGCGGCAACACCCTCGACCTGACGCACCCCGTCGTGGCGCGGATGGTGCTCGACTCGTTGCGCTACTGGGTGCAGGAGTGCCACGTCGACGGCTTCCGCTTCGACCTCGCCGTCGCGCTCGGGCGCGGCAAGGACGACGGCTACGACACGCGACCACCCCTTCCTCGTGGCGCTGCGCACCGACCCGTGCCTCTCGCGCGCGAAGCTCATCGCCGAGCCGTGGGACCTCGGGTCTGCACGGCTGGCGCACGGGCCAGTTCCCGCCGCCGTTCTCGGAGTGGAACGACCGCTACCGCGACGCGACCCGCACCTTCTGGCTGCGCGACCTCGCCGCGTCCGCGTCGGGCGGCGTCGGCCACGGCGTCCGCGAGCTGGCGACGCGGCTCGCCGGGTCGCAGGACCTCTTCGACCGGCACGACCGCGGCACCATCGCCTCGGTCAACTTCGTCACCGCCCACGACGGGTTCACGCTCGCCGACCTCACGGTCATACGACATCGAAGCACAACGGCGCCAACGGTCACAGCGGGACCGACGGGTCCAACGACAACCGGTCGTGGAACCACGGGGTCGAGGGGCGCACCGACGACCCCGACATCGCCGCGGCCCGGCGCCGGTCGATGCGCAACCTGCTCGGCACGCTGCTGCTGTCGACCGGTGTGCCGATGCTCAACGCCGGGGACGAGATCGGACGCAGCCAGCGCGGCAACAACAACCCGTACTCCCAGGACAACGAGATCAGCTGGATGTCGTGGGACCTCGAGCCGTGGCAGGAGGACCTGCTCGAGACCACCCGCCACCTCGTGCGACTGCGTCAGCGACCACCCGGTGCTCCGGCAGCGGGCCTTCTTCTCCGGCCGGCGGGTCCACGCCGACGGCTCGACCGACCTCGCGTGGTTCGGCGCCGACGGCGACGCCGATGGGCGACCGCTGGGACGGACCCGCGGTCGCCGTGCTGCAGGGGCTCTACAACGGGGCCGCGATCTCCGAGCAGTCGGTGCTCCTCGTCGTCAACGGGTCGGCAGGCGCGGTCGACGTCACGCTGCCCGCGGCGCCGGGCGCGACGGCATACGTGCTCCTCTGGGACAGCGCCGACGAGCGCCCCGCTCCCCCGGGCGATCCCGTTGCGGCGGGTGACGTTCGTGTCGATGGCTGCGGCGTCGATGCGCGTCTGGAGCTCGACCGGGGTCCAGCTCGACGGCGCCTGACGTGAAGAGCCCGGACCCCGAGCGGGGTCCGGGCTCTCACGTCAGGCTCGAGCTCAGGCGTTGCGTGCCAGTCCCAGCTCGGCCGGTCCGGCCAGGCCCGGGTGCTTCGGCACGACGCGGACGCTGTAGCCGAACGAGCCGGTGCGGCGCAGCGTCTGCGAGCCGGCGAACTGGTGCCGGCCGTCGTCGTAGGACTCGACGAGGGCGAGCGGGGCGACCTCCACGCCCCACAGCTCGTCGATGTCGTTGACGTGGCCGTGGACGAGCTGCACCTCGACGTCGTCGGGGGTCGAGGCCGTCGAGCGACGACGTAGGCGCGCAGGTCGAGGACGTCGCCGATCTGCGGCGAGTCCGACACGCCCGAGGGCTCGACGTGCTCGACCTTGACCTTCGGCCACGCCGCGCGGACCTTCGCCTTGTAGGCGGCGAGGTCCTTGGCGCCGGCGAACTCCGAGCCCGCGACCGAGCGACCCGGCACCGGCGGCGGGGCTGTAGAGCTGCTCGGTGTAGTCCTGCACCATGCGGCTCGCGAGCACCTTCGGGCCGAGCGTCTTGAGGGTGTGGGTCATCATCGCGATCCAGCCCTGCGGCAGGCCCGCGGCGTCGCGGTCGTAGAACTTCGCGGCGACGTCGTTCTCGATGAGGTCGTAGAGCGCCGAGGCCTCGATGTCGTCACGCCGGTCGGCGTCCTCGACACCGTCGGCGGTCGGGATGGCCCAGCCGTTGCGGCCGTCGAACCACTCGTCCCACCAGCCGTCGAGGATCGAGAGGTTGAGACCGCCGTTGAGGGCGGCCTTCATGCCCGACGTGCCGCACGCCTCGAAGGGGCGCAGCGGGTTGTTGAGCCAGACGTCGCAGCCCGGGTAGAGGTGCTGGGCCATGGCGATGTCGTAGTTGGGCAGGAAGACGATGCGGTGGCGCACCTCGGGGTCGTCGGCGAAGCGGACCATCTCCTGGATGAGGCGCTTGCCGGTCTCGTCGGCGGGGTGGGACTTGCCGGCGATGACGAGCTGCACCGGACGCTCCGGGTGGAGCAGGAGGCGCTTGAGCCGCTCCGGGTCGCGGAGCATCAGGGTGAGGCGCTTGTACGTCGGCACGCGGCGGGCGAAGCCGATCGTCAGCACGTCGGGGTCGAGCACGTCGTCGACCCAGCCGAGCTCGGCGTCGCTCGCGCCACGCTTGTGCCACGAGGACTTGACGCGGCGGCGGACGTCGGCGACGAGCTTCTCGCGCATCTCGCGCTTGGTCGACCAGACCGCGTCGGCCGGGCACCTCGTCGATGCGCTCCCAGTCGTCCTGGCCGGCGATGTCGGCCGTGCCGAGGTACTTGCGAGCGACGTCGTAGACGGCCCGGTCGACCCACGTCGGCGCGTGGACACCGTTGGTGATGCTGGAGATCGGGACCTCGACGTCGTCGAAGCCCGGCCACAGGCCGTCGAACATCTCCCGGCTGACGACACCGTGCAGCTGCGAGACGCCGTTGGCGCGCTGCGCGAGGCGCAGGCCCATGACGGCCATGTTGAAGATGCCCGGCTGGCCACCCTCGTAGTCCTCGGCGCCGAGGGCCAGCAGCCGCTCGACCGGGACACCGGGGATGGCGTTCGGCGCCGCCGAAGAAGAGGTTGATCTTGGCGGCGTCGAAGCGGTCGATACCGGCGGGGACGGGCGTGTGCGTCGTGAAGACCGTCGCCGCGCGGACGGCCTCGAGGGCCTCGTCGAAGGTCAGGCCGTGGTCGCGGACGAGCTCGGTGATGCGCTCGACGCCGAGGAAGCCGGCGTGGCCCTCGTTGGTGTGGTAGACCTCCGGCGTCGGGGCGCCGGACAGGCGCGACCACAGGCGCAGGGCGCGCACGCCGCCGATGCCGAGGAGCAGCTCCTGCTCGAGGCGGGTGTCGCCGCCGCCGCCGTAGAGCGACTCGGTGACCTTGCGGGTCTGCTCGTCGTTGCCGGGCACGTCGGAGTCGAGCAGGAGCAGGGGCACGCGGCCGACCTGCGCCTTCCAGACGTGGGCGTGCAGCTCGCGGCCGGCCGGGCAGGCTGACGGTGACGACGGCGGGCGTGCCGTCCGTCCTCGCGCAGCAGCGAGAGCGGGAGCCCGTCGGGGTCGAGCACGGGGTAGGTCTCGACCTGCCAGCCGTCGCGGTTGAGGGACTGCTTGAAGTAGCCGGTCTTGTAGAAGAGGCCGACGCCGACGATCGGCACGCCGAGGTCCGACGCGGACTTGAGGTGGTCGCCGGCGAGGATGCCGAGGCCGCCGGAGTACTGCGGCAGCACGGACGGTGATGCCGAACTCGGGGCTGAAGTAGGCGATCGCGGCGGGGGCGGCCTTGCCGGCAGCCTCCTGCTCGCGGCTCCACGACTGGTACCAGCGCTCGTCGGTGAGGTAGTGGTGCAGGTCCTCGTTGGCCGCCACGACGCGCCCGACGAAGTCGTCGTCGGCCGTCGAGGGCGGCGAGCTCGTCGGAGGACAGGCGGGAGAGGAGCTTGACGGGGTCCTCACCCGCCTGCGCCCACTTGCGGGGGCTGATGCTCTCGAACAGGTCGCGGGTCGGCGGGTGCCAGGACCAGCGCAGGTTGCTCGCGAGGACGCCGAGTCCTTCGAGACGGCTGGGCAGGACGGTGCGGACGCTGAAGCGGCGGATGGCCTTCACAAGGGGACAGCATAGGGGTCGCCATGTCGGGTTCTTGCAACCCTTGCAGTCGCGTTTCACCCACCGGACCGACCCGCGCCGCCTCGTGGGCCAAACGCTGCAACTTCGATACGGTCGATTCCGTGACTGGCCCAGCGAAGAAGCCCCGTCCAGCAAGCCGAACCGCGTGCGCACCGCCGCCCCTCCCGAGGCAGCCCGGCGCGACGATGCCACCCCGACCGCAGACACCGCGTTCGTCGACGACACCGAGGCCGGAGCCGTCCACCTCGCGCCCGAGCACCCCGTGAGCACCCCACCGACCGTCGAGGGTATGCCGGGTGGCGCGCTCCCGATGGGACGCATCCCCGTGAGCGACGTCCGTCCGGTCGTCGACGGCGGCACGCGCCCGGCCAAGTCGGTCGTCGGCGAGGAGTTCACGGTGCGGGCCAAGGTCTTCCGCGAGGGTCACGACGCCGTCAACGCGACGGCCGTGCTCACCGACCCCGACGGCACCGACCACTACTTCGCGATGCACAGCGACAATCCCGGGCCTGTCCGAGTGGTCCGCCACCGTCGTCGCCGACCGCGAGGGCTGGTGGACCTATCGCGTCGAGGGCTGGTCCGACCCCTTCGCGACGTGGGTGCACGACGCCGGCATCAAGATCGCCGCCGGGGTCGACGAGGACCTCATGTGCGCCGAGGGCGTCCGCGTGCTCGAGCGCTTCGCCGAGGCCGTGCGCGGCCTGGGCGTCGACGCGTCCGAGATCGACAAGGGCGTCGTCGCGCTCGGTGACAACCGGGCACCGGCCGCGCACCGCTTCGGCGCGGCGACCTCCCCCGAGATCCTGGGGCTCGCCGCGCTCGTGCCGCTGCGCGAGTTCGTCTCGCCCTCACCGGCATACTCCCTGCTCGTCGAGCGCGAGCGCGCGCTCTACGGCGCCTGGTACGAGATCTTCCCCCGTTCCGAGGGGGCGCACCGCGACGAGACGACCGGCAAGTGGGTCTCGGGCACGCTCCGGTCCGCGGCCGAGCGGCTGCCCGCCATCGCCGACATGGGCTTCGACGTCGTCTACCTGACACCGATCCACCCCATCGGCACGACCGCCCGCAAGGGCCGCAACAACACCCTCAGCGCCCAGCCCGGCGATCCCGGATCCCCTTACGCCATCGGCTCGCCCGACGGCGGCCACGACGCCATCCACCCCGACCTCGGCACCTTCGAGGACTTCGACCACTTCGTCGCCGAGGCAGGTCGCGCCGGGCTCGAGGTCGCCCTCGACATCGCGCTGCAGGCCTCACCCGACCACCCGTGGGTGCAGACGCACCCCTCGCTCTTCACGACCCGGGCCGACGGCACCATCGCCTACGCCGAGAACCCGCCGAAGAAGTACCAGGACATCTTCCCGCTGAACTTCGACAACGACCCCGCCGCGGCCTACGCCGAGGTGCGCCGGGTCATCCAGGTGTGGCTCGACCACGGCGTGCGCATCTTCCGCGTCGACAACCCCCACACCAAGCCGGTCGCCTTCTGGCAGTGGCTGATCGCCGACGTCGCCCGCGACCACCCCGAGACGATCTGGCTGTCCGAGGCGTTCACGAAGCCGGCGATGATGCACCAGCTCGCCAAGGCCGGCTTCCAGCAGAGCTACACCTACTACGCGTGGCGCAACGCGAAGTGGGAGCTCGAGGAGTACGGCCGCGAGCTCGCGGGCGAGGCGACCGGGTCGGCATACATGCGCCCGTCGTTCTGGCCGACGACGCACGACATCCTCACGCCCTACATGCAGTACGGCGGCCCCACGGCCTGGAAGCTGCGTGCCGCTGTCGCGGCGACCATGTCGCCGACCTACGGCATCTACGCCGGCTACGAGCTCATGGAGCACGTGGCGCGGCCCGGCGCCGAGGAGCAGATCGACAACGAGAAGTACGAGTACAAGGACCGTCAGTGGTACCTCTACGAGCCGGGCGGTCCCCTCGAGAGCCGCTCGCTCGCCTGGTACCTCAAGCGGCTCAACGACATCCGCGAGCTGGCACCCCGCCCTGCGGTGGCTGCGCAACCTGCGCTTCCACGCGGCCGACGACGAGAACATCATGGTCTTCAGCAAGTCCCGGGTCGTCGACCGGGCCACGGGTGAGCGCGACACCGTCCTCGTCATCGCCAACCTCGACCCGCACGCGACCCGTGAGACGTGGGTGCACCTCGACATGGAGGCTCTGGGTATGGCCACGTGGTCGACCTTCGACGCGCACGACCACATCACGAACCAGACGTGGGAGTGGCGCCAGGACAACTTCGTGCGGCTCGGGCCCGACTCCGAGCCCGTCCACATCATCCACGTGAGGAGCCACTGACAGCATGCAGGGCCTCAACCTGTCCCAGCCCGGCCTGAAGCACGACCCGCAGTGGTTCAAGAAGGCGGTCTTCTACGAGGTGCTCGTCCGCGCCTTCGCCGACTCGAAGGGCTCCGGCGCCGGTGACTTCACCGGCCTGATCAACCGGCTCGACTACCTCCAGTGGCTCGGGGTCGACTGCCTCTGGCTGCCGCCGTTCTACGCCTCGCCCGCTGCGCGACGGCGGCTACGACATCGCCGACTACAAGGCGGTGCTGCCCGGAGTTCGGCACGCTGCCGGAGTTCACCGAGCTCGTCTCGCAGGCCCACGCCCGCGGCATCCGCATCGTCACCGACCTCGTCATGAACCACACGAGCGACCAGCACCCGTGGTTCCAGGCGAGCCGCGCCGAGCCCGACGGCCCCTACGGCGACTTCTACGTCTGGTCCGACACCGACGACGGCTACGACGACGCGCGCATCATCTTCGTCGACACCGAGGTGTCCAACTGGACCTTCGACCCGGTGCGCCGGCAGTTCTTCTGGCACCGCTTCTTCAGCCACCAGCCCGACCTCAACTTCGAGAACGAGGCCGTGCAGGAGGCGATGTTCGACATCGTGCGCTTCTGGATGGACCTCGGCATCGACGGCTTCCGCCTCGACGCGGTCCCCTACCTCTTCGAGGAGGAGGGCACCAACTGCGAGAACCTCCCGCGGACGCACGAGTTCCTCGCGCGGCTGCGCGCCATGGTCGACGCCGAGTACCCCGGCCGCATCCTGCTCGCGGAGGCCAACCAGCCGCCGGCCGAGGTCGTCGACTACTTCGGCACCGAGGAGGCGCCGGAGTGCCAGATGTGCTTCCACTTCCCCGTCATGCCGCGGCTCTACTACTCGCTGCGCGAGGAGAAGGCCGCGCCGATCATCGACGTGCTCGCGGACACCCCGGCCATCCCGAGCGGGCACGCAGTGGGGCACCTTCCTGCGCAACCACGACGAGCTGACGCTCGAGATGGTGACGCCCGAGGAGCGGGCCGCGATGTACGGCTGGTACGCCCCGGACCCCCGGATGCGCGCCAACGTCGGCATCCGCCGCCGGCTCGCTCCCCTGCTCGACAACTCACGGCCCGAGATCGAGCTCATCCACGCGCTCATCCTGTCGCTGCCGGGGTCGCCGTGCCTCTACTACGGCGACGAGATCGGCATGGGCGACAACATCTGGCTCACCGACCGCGACGCGGTGCGCACCCCGATGCAGTGGACGCCCGACCGCAACGCCGGCTTCTCGAGCGTCGACCCGGGCAAGCTCTACCTGCCCGTCATCAGCAGCCTCGTCTACCACTACAACAACATCAACGTCGAGGCCCAGATGGCCTCCTCGGCCTCGCTGCTGCACTGGGTCCGCGGCATGCTCCAGGTCCGCGGGCGCCACCCCGTCTTCGGGCTCGGCGACTTCACGGTCGGTCGAGGCCGACAACGACGCGCATCCTCGCCTTCACCCGCACGATGGAGGCCCGACGGCAACGAGCCCGGCGAGGCCGTGCTCTGCGTCAACAACCTCTCGAGCCGCCCGCAGGCCGCGACGATCCAGCTGCCCGGAGCACCTCGCGGGCCGCGAGCTCATCGACCTCTTCGGCGGCAGCGGCTTCCCCTGGGTGGCCGAGCGACGGCCGGGTCACCCTGACGCTCGGCTCGCGCGACTTCTTCTGGCTCCGCCTGCGGGGCGGGGAGGACCACGGCTGATGGCCATCGTGCACAAGGGCGCCGTCGATCGTGCCGACCAAGACCGAGATGGTCACCGAGTGGATGCCGCGCCAGCGGTGGTACCACGGCAAGGGCCACGTCCCGCAGCTGCGCCGCGTCGGCGGCTTCCGCTTCGAGGACCCCGAGGGCGAGGTCGGCTGCGAGACGCTGCTGCTCGCCGACGAGGCCGTCAGCCCCTGCGGTCGTCTACCAGGTGCCGCTCACCTACCGCGCCGCGCCGCTGGACGGCGCCGAGCACGCGCTGCTCGGCACGATGGAGCACAGCGTGCTCGGCACGCGCTGGGTCTACGACGGCCCGCACGACCCCGTCTACGTCGGCCAGCTCATGGCGACGATCCTCGGTGCCGGCGTCTCCGACGAGGCGCAGGCGTCCGTCGGGCAGCAACGCCGCTGGCGACCGGGTCCTCGACGGGTCGCGTCCACGGGTCCGTGTCCTCGGCCGCGGTGCTGAGCGGCGAGCAGTCCAACACCTCGATCATCTGTCGCATGACGGCTCCCGGCGGCGGCCCGGCCGAGCCGGTCATCGTCAAGGTCTTCCGCACCCTGCAGGACGGCGAGAACCCCGACGTCGTCGTGCAGTCCGCCCTGACCGCCGAGGGCTCCGACCGCGTGCCCGATGGCCATCGGCCACCTCTCCGGCGCCTGGGACTCCCCGGCCGACGGGTCCCCGATGCACGGACACCTCGCCTTCGCCCAGGAGTTCATCCCGGGGGTCGAGGACGCCTGGCGGGTGGCGCTCGTCGCCGCGGCATCGGGCTCCGACTTCACCGCCCGGGCCCGCGACCTCGGCGTCGTCACCGCGCAGATCCACGGCGCGCTCGCGCACTCGCTGGGCACCCACGAGGTGACCGCAGGAGGCGCGCGAGGCGCTCGTCGCCTCGATGCGCCAGCGGTATGCCGCAGCCGTGGCCCTCGTGCCCGAGCTCGCGTCCTGCGCCGCCGGCCGTCGACCGCTGTCGTGACGTCGGTCCGCGACGTGAGCTGGCCGCCCCTGCAGCGGATCCACGGCGACTACCACCTCGGTCAGGTGCTCGACGTGCCCGAGCGGGGATGGGTGGCCCTCGACTTCGAGGGCGAGCCGCTGCGCCCGCTCGCCGAACGCGTACAACCCGATCTCACGGCGCGCGACGTCGCCGGGATGCTGCGATCGTTCGACTACGCCGCGGGCTCCGTGGCGCTGGCCGAGTCCCCCGTCGACGCGACCGCCTGGGCGGCCGCCTGCCGGGCGGCGTTCCTCGACGGCTACGCCTCCGTCGCGGGCGCACCCGATGCCGACGCACGGGCCCTGACCCGGGCGCTCGAGCTCGACAAGGCGCTCTACGAGGTCGTCTACGAGGCCCGCAACCGGCCCTCGTGGCTGCCGATCCCGCTCGGCGCCGTCGAGCGGCTCACCACCGAGGAGAGCACGTCATGACCACTGCCACCCACGGCCCCTCCTTGGACGACGCCGCCATCACCGCCTTCCTCCATGGCCGCAACGGCCAGCCGCACGACCTGCTCGGCCACCACGTCGGCCCGGGCGGTCTCACCATCACCGCCTACCGTCCGTACGCCACCCGGGTCGGCGCCCGGCTCGACTCGGGCGAGCGGGTCGACCTGCAGCACGTGCGTGACGGCATCTGGTCGATGACCTCGCCGGACTTCACGCACGACGCACGACTACCGCCTGCTCGTCGAGTACGGCGACGGCGTCGAGCACGAGCAGGACGACCCGTACCGTTTCGCGCCGACCCTCGGCGAGATCGACCGGCACCTCATCAACGAGGGCCGCCACGAGCAGCTGTGGACCGTCCTCGGGGCGCACGTGCGGCACTACCCCGGACCCGCTCGGCGACGTCTGGGGCGTGTCCTTCGCCGTCTGGGCGCCGCGCGCCAAGGCCGTCCACGTCATCGGCGACTTCAACGACTGGGACCGCCGGTCCCACCCGATGCGCGCCCTCGGCGAGAGCGGCATCTGGGAGCTGTTCCTGCCCGGCGCCGCAGGAGGGGATGAACTACCAGTTCGCCGTCCGCGGCCCCGACGAGCTCGTCGCGGCTCAAGAGCGACCCGATGGCGCGGATGACGGAGGTCGCGCCGAAGCAGGCGGCCATCGTCACCGAGAGCCACTACGAGTGGCGCGACGACGACTGGATGGAGCACCGCCGCACGAGCAACGCCCACCAGGGGCCGATGAGCATCTACGAGGTCCACCTCGGGTCGTGGCGCCAGGACCTCGGCTACCGCGGGCTCGCCGAGCACCTCGTCAACTACGTCCGCGACCTCGGCTTCACCCACGTGGAGTTCCTGCCGGTCATGGAGCACCCCTACGTCCCGTCGTGGGGCTACCACGTGACCGGCTACTACGCGCCGAGCTCACGGTGGGGCCGTCCGGACGACTTCCGCTTCCTCGTCGACGAGCTGCACCGGGCCGGCATCGGGGTCCTGCTCGACTGGGTGCCCGGGCACTTCGCCACCGACGAGTGGGCCCTCGCGCGCTTCGACGGCCTGCCGCTCTACGAGCACCCGGACCCCCGCAAGGGCTGGCACCCCGAGTGGGGCTCCAACATCTTCGACTACGGCCGGCCCGAGGTGCGCAACTTCCTCGTCGCCAACGCGCTCTACTGGCTCGAGGAGTTCCACCTCGACGGGCTGCGGGTCGACGGCGTCGCCTCGATGCTCTACCTCGACTACGCCCGCGACGCCGGGCGAGTGGGTGCCCAACAAGGACGGTGGCCGGGAGAACCTCGAGGCCGTGGAGCTGCTCCAGGAGACGAACGGCACCGCCTACAAGCGGGTCGGCGGCATCGTCACGATCGCCGAGGAGTCGACGACGTGGCCGGGTGTCACGAAGCCGACCGACCAGGGCGGCCTCGGGTTCGGCTTCAAGTGGAACATGGGCTGGATGAACGACTCGCTGAAGTACCTCGGCGAGGAGCCCGATCTACCGCAGCTACCACCACGGCAAGCTGACCTTCTCGCTCATGTACGCCTTCGACGAGAACTTCGTGCTGCCGATCAGCCACGACGAGGTCGTCCACGGCAAGGGCTCGCTGCTGCGCAAGTCGCGCGGTACGCGCGAGGAGCAGGTGGCGACGCTGCGCGCCTTCCTCGCCTACCTCTGGTGCCACCCCGGCAAGCAGCTGCTCTTCATGGGCTGCGAGTTCGGCCAGGAGTCCGAGTGGTCCGAGGGCCGCAGCCTCGACTGGTGGCTGCTCGAGCAGCCGCTGCACTACCGCGTCCACAACCTCGTCAAGGACCTCAACGGCATCTACCGCAGCCACCGCGCCCTGTGGGAGCTCGACGCCGACCGCTCGGGCTTCGAGTGGCTCGAGGCCGACGACGCCGCCCACAACACGTTCTCGTGGCTGCGCTTCGGCACGGGCGACCGGGCGACCGACGCCCCGGTCGTCGCCTGCGTCATGAACTTCAGCGGCGAGACGCAGCAGTCCTACCGGATCGGCCTGCCCGCGGGCGGGAGGTGGACGGTCGTGCTCGACACCGCCGGCTACCACCCCGACGCCCCGAGCAGCACCGGCCTCGTCGTCGAGGCCCGGGAGGAGGCCTGGCACGACCAGCCGTATGCCGTCGACCTCACCGTGCCGCGCCTGTCGACCGTCTGGCTCGTCCCCGTCGACGAGCCACAGACGCCGGCGATCGCCGTGACGGCCGACCGCTCCGCGGCGGACGACCCGCCGTCCACGCCGACGCCACGAACGGAGACCCGTCATGAGCCACCCGCGCGCCGGTCAGCCGGCCCAGGCCGAGGACCTCGTCGACGTCGACGCCCTCATCGGCGCCTACTACGACCGGCACCCGGACGTCGACGACCCCGACCAGCAGGTCGCCTTCGGCACGTCGGGGCACCGCGGGTCCAGCCTGCGCACGGCGTTCAACGAGGACCACATCCTCGCCACGACGCAGGCCATCGTCGACTACCGCGTCTCGCAGGGCTTCGACGGTCCGCTCTTCATCGGCCGCGACACGCACGGTCTGTCCGAGCCGGCCTGGCGCTCGGCCCTCGAGGTGCTCGTCGCCAACGGGGTGCGGGTGCTCGTCGACGACCGCGACGGCTTCACGCCGACGCCCGGCCGTCTCGCACGCGATCCTCCGCGCCAACCGCGGAAAGGCTCCCGGCGCGACGCGGACTCGCCGACGGCATCGTCGTGACGCCGTCGCACAACCCGCCCGCCGACGGCGGCTTCAAGTACAACCCGCCCCACGGTGGCCCGGCCGACACCGACGCGACGTCCGTCATCGCCGCGCGCGCCAACGAGCTCATCCGCGACGGGTCTCAAGGACGTCAAGCGCGTCGCCTTCGACCAGGCCCGCGGGGAGGCCGGCTCGTACGACTTCCTGGGCACCTACGTCGACGACCTGCCCCACGTCGTCGACCTCGCCCGCATCCGCGAGGCCGGGGTGCGCATCGGCGCCGACCCGCTCGGCGGCGCGTCGGTCGCCTACTGGGGCGAGATCGGTGAACGGCACGGACTGGACCTGACCGTCGTCAACCCGCGCGTCGACCCGCAGTGGGCCTTCATGACGCTCGACTGGGACGGCAAGATCCGGATGGACTGCAGCTCCCCCTCGGCGATGGCCTCGCTCATCCACGCCAAGGACGCCTACGACATCTCGACGGGCAACGACGCCGACGCCGACCGGCACGGCATCGTCACGCCCGATGCGGGCCTGATGAACCCCAACCACTACCTCGCCGTGGCGATCCAGTACCTCTACGGCGGGGCCCGCCCGGACTGGCCCGCGGCGACCGCCATCGGCAAGACCCTCGTGTCGTCGTCGATGATCGACCGCGTCGCCGGCGATCTCGGGCGCACGCTCCTCGAGGTCCCGGTGGGCTTCAAGTGGTTCGTGCCCGGGCTGCTCGACGGCTCCGTGGGCTTCGGCGGCGAGGAGTCGGCCGGAGCCAGCTTCCTGCGCCAGGACGGCACGGTCTGGTCGACCGACAAGGACGGCATCCTGCTCGCCCTCCTGGCGTCCGAGATCCTCGCCGCGACCGGCAAGACCCCCAGCCAGCACTACGCCGAGCTGACCGCCCGGCACGGCGACCCGGCATACGCCCGCATCGACGCCGCGGCGTCGCGCGAGGAGAAGGCCAAGCTCGGCGCTCTCTCCCCCGATGACGTGACCGCCGAAACCCTTGCGGGAGAGCCGATCACGGGCAAGCTCACCGAGGCTCCGGGCAACGGCGCCAAGATCGGCGGCCTCAAGGTGACGACCGAGAGCGCGTGGTTCGCGGCACGCCCGTCCGGCACCGAGGACGTCTACAAGATCTACGCCGAGTCCTTCCGGGGCGCCGAGCACCTGGCCCGCGTGCAGGCCGAGGCCAAGGACGTCGTGTCGGCCGCCCTCGGCGGATGAGCGAGTTCCGACGAGTCCGGTCCGCGCGGTCGACTCCTCCTCGTGACGGCGGCGCGGGCACAGGCCCGGGCCACGCTCGCCTCCGCGGTGGCCACGCGGCTCGGCCGGGCCGTCCTCGTCGACGGGACCGCGCTCGAACAGGCGGTCACGGCGGGCGAGGCGGCAGGGTGGGACGAGCCGCCGACGTCGGAACAGCTGCGGATGCGGCTGCTGCGCTGGTCGGCGGCCCTGGCGGTGGCCGAGACCTACCAGCTCGAGGGCTTCGACGCGGTCGTCGCCGAGGACGCCCTCGGCGACCGGCTCGAGGACTTCCTCGACCTGGTCGAGCCCGAACCGGTGCACGTCGTCGTCATCCGCGACGACGCCGACCCGGCCACGCCGCACTGGGGCCTGTGGGTCGAGGAACCGACTCGGGTCGACGCCGACGGCGTCGCCGCGGACGTCGTGGCGCACCTGGACGAGTCACTCGTGCTCACGACGCCACCCGACTGACACCCCGAACCCACCCACGCCCACGGCATCGAAAGAGCACTCCGTCCGCCTCGAGGCGGACGGAATGCTCTTTCGATCGGAGGGTGGCGTCGGCGGTCAGAAGAGGGCGCTCATGAGGGACTTGCGGGCCCTGACGACGCGCTCGTCCGTCACGCCCACGACCTCGAAGAGCTCGACGAGGTGCTCACGAACCGTGTTGCGGTCGGCGTCGGCCGTGACCCGCACGGTGTCGATGAGCCGCAGGAAGGCGTCCTCGACGTGCCCACCGAGCAGGTCGAGGTCGGCGACGAGGATCTGCGCGTCGACATCGGTCGGCGCCGCCGCGGCCGCGGCCCGGGCGGTCTGGAGGTCGACCCCCTGGGTGCGCTGCAGGAGACCGACCTGGGCGAGCCCCAGCTTGGCGTCGGTGTCGGCGGGGCTCTGCGCCAGCGCCTCGCGGTACGCCGCAGCGGCGCCGTCGAGGTCGCCCGACTCGATGGCGTCGAAGGCCTTCTGGTGGAGCGGCGGCAGGGGCTGCTCCTGCTCCACCTCGTCAGCGGCGGCAGCGACGTCCCCGGCCGCGACGGTGCCGGTGACACCGTGCTGTGCCGCGAGCGCCAGCACCTGGTCGATGATCGCCGTGATCTGGCCCTCGGGCTGGACGCCTTCGAAGAGCGGGACGGGCTGGCTCTGCACGAACGCGAAGCTCACGGGCACGGCCTGCACCTGGAAGGCCTGCAGGATCGTGGGGTTGGCGTCGACGTCGACGGTCACCAGCTGGAAGCGGCCGGCGTAGCGACGGGCGACCGAGCCGAAGGTCGCGACGAAGTCGGCCGACTCCTGGAGCCGTCGGCGACCACAGCACCATGACGACGGGGTGCCGCTCGGACGCCGCGATGACGTCTCGGATCGAGGCGTCAGTGCCCTCGATGACGAGGCCAGCACCGTCCGCGGAGGTGGAGCCCGCGCCGGAGGCGGGGCCAGCCGGCTGGGCCGGACGCTTGAGCGATGACAGGTCGACGGCACCGCGCAGTGCTGCTGCGGTGAATGGCTGGTGACTCATAGATCAATCCTGTCTCACCGACCCGAGCCGGCGACGAGCTGGTCGGATGCGGCGACGATGCGCGCCGGTCCCGATGCGGGGATGACGATGGCGATGATCTCGTTGGAGGTCAGGCTGGCCTCGGACGTGATCTGCTTGATGCCGGTCAGGAGCGTGAGGTCCTTGGCCGGCGTCAGCTTGACGGGCGAGCGCATGGCGATGGCGTCGCTGCGCACGAGGTGGGCGAAGACGATGGCCCCCTTGCCGTCCTTGAGCCGAAGCCCACCGACGATGCCCTTGGGGTCGTGCTCCTGGGTGAACGCGCCCTGGTTGTTGAGGGCCTGCGACTGGGCGGCGGCCGACTGGCGCAGCTGCTGCGACAACGGGTCGTCGGCGAGCACTTGGTCGCGGTCGGCTTCGGGTACCTCACGGACGCGGCGAACGCAGCGACGACGTCGTCGGGCTTGGCGCTCAGGCCTGCGCCGTCGCCGACGGCGGCCGAGCCGTCGGTCGTGGGGTCGAGCGCGTCGAGCTTGGCCTCCGGGGAGCATCGGCGTGACGGCGGCCGCCTTGAACGGTGCACCGCCTTGGCCGCCGACGAGAAGCACGAGAACCGCGGCGCCGGTCTTCTTCAGCGTCGTCTGCGCGAGCACCTGCTGCGGGGTGTCACCACCGCGCGAGATGGCGAGCACCTTGACGCCCGTGGTCGAGAGCTCTGCGGCGGCCTTCTCGGCGGCCGTGCGACCCGACAGCGTCTTGGCGTAGGCGTTGGCCGACTGGAGCGCCGCCCCGACGAAGGCCTTCTCCCTGGCAGCGGCACCGGCCGCGGTGGCGTCGAGGGAGGACGTCGCCGCCGTACCCACGGCCGTGGCGGCCGTGGTCTGGGCGGCGTCCGGGGCGACGGCAGGGGTCTTCGCGACGCTGGCGTCGCCGGAGCTGCTGGTGCAGGCGGAGAGCATGGCGGCACTGGCGAGCGCGGCGGCAAGAGCACGTCGACGGATCGCGGCGCGGGGCATGGAAAAGCCTTTCAGTGACACAGGGGACAGGTCGAGCACGCCCGACCGCGACCCACGATACGCACGGTGGCTACGGGTTCCCAATCGGCGAGCGGCCGGTCGCAGGGCATTTCGGGCAGTCGGGACACACCCAGCAGCGAATCCGTGCCAGACGGGTCACGCCGGCCGCGGTGCGCGACCTGTCCTGTTGATCGAGAGATGTCGTACACCGTTGGTCACTGGAGTCCCAGCCAGGTGGTCGGCGGGCATCGACCGGTCGTCACTAGCCCGGCAGGTAGTCGGCGGCATCAACCGGCGTAGGCGTCGCGCCAGATCGCCATGTGCACGCGCCCCAGCTCGTCGCAGTCCTCGGGGCGCAGCGGCCTGAGGCGCCAGCCGCCGTCAGTCATCCTGCTGAGCACCCAGGGCGTCCTCGAGCCGTTCGAGCTTGCCGTCGAGCTCGCCCGTCCAGCCGGGGCGGATGTCCGCCTTGAGCACGAGCCCGACTCGGGGCGAGGTCTGCGCGAGCACGTCGCAGCACTGCTTGACGATGGCCATGCACTCGTCCCACTCGCCCTCGATCGTCGTGAACATCGCGTCGGTGCGGTGCGGCAGGCCGGAGTCGCGCACGACGCGGATGGCTCGGGCGACGGCGTCGGACACCGATCCGGTGTCGTCGGCGGCGACGGTGGGTGCGACGGAGAAGGCGATCAGCATGCCCTCACCGTATGCCGCCGCGAACACCGCTCGCGCGGCCACCCTTCCCCTGCCCGGCATCCGAAGGCCTGCCTCCTTGTCGGGCGCGAGGTCGCGCATCGGGTGCGCGAGGGCGACACCACCTGCGCGACCCCGCGCACGATCTAAAGCCGCCGCAGGGGTCGGCCGGGGGCCGGCGCCGCGGCGGGGTGGTCAGTACCGGCTCAGGTGCCGAGCTGCGCCACGAGAGAGTCGGCGGCGGCGTACGGGTCGGTGCGCCCGGCGATGACCTCGCGGGCCAGTGCCATGACGCCGTGGTGGCCCCCGAGGTGGCCGAACCGGGAGCGCAGCGTCGCGAGGGCGATCGTCTCGATCTCGACGGCGGCGCGGCGTTCGCGGCGACGGACCAGCTCGCCGTTCTCCTCGATGAAGGCCCGGTGCTTGTCGAGCGCCTCCATCACCTCGTCGATCCCGACCTTCTGGGACGCAACGGTCTTGACGACCGGTGGCCGCCACAGTCCCGGCTCGGTGCGGTCGCCGAGGGAGATCATGTGGCGCAGGTCGCGCACGGTCGCGTCGGCGCCGTCGCGGTCGGCCTTGTTGACGACGAAGACGTCGCCGATCTCGAGGATGCCGGCCTTGGCGGCCTGGATGCCGTCGCCCATGCCCGGCGCGAGCAGCACGACGGAGGTGTCGGCCAGGCCGGCGATCTCGACCTCGGACTGCCCCACCCCGACGGTCTCGACGAGCACGACGTCGCACCCGGCCGCGTCGAGCACGCGGATCGCCTGCGGCGTCGTGAACGACAGGCCGCCGAGGTGTCCACGTGAAGCCATCGAGCGGATGTAGACCTCGGGGTCGAGGGCGTGGTCCTGCATGCGGATGCGGTCGCCCAGGAGCGCGCCGCCGGAGAAGGGCGAGCTGGGGTCGACGGCGAGCACCCCGACCCGCAGCCCACGCTCGCGGAAGGCCCCGACGAGCGCCGTCGTCGTCGTCGACTTGCCGACCCCAGGCGAGCCGGTCAGGCCGATGACGTAGGCGTTGCCCGCGTGCGGCGCGAGCGCGGCCATCACCTCGCGGAGCGACCCGTGGCCGTCCTCGACGAGCGAGATGAGACGCGCCACGGCACGCGGCGACCCCGCCCTGGCCGACTCGACCAGGGCGGGGACGTCGACGGATCGGCGTGCCACGTGAGCGGGGCTGCCGGCCGGTCAGGCGGACGCGGGCACGCGGACGATGAGGGCGTCGCCCTGACCGCCGCCGCCGCAGAGCGCGGCCGCACCGACACCGCCGCCGCGGCGCTTCAGCTCGAGCGCGAGGTGCAGGGCGATGCGGGCACCGGACATGCCGATCGGGTGGCCGAGGGCGATGGCGCCGCCGTTGACGTTGACCTTGTCGACGTCGATGCCGAGCTCCTTGGCGGAGGCGAGACCGACGGCCGCGAAGGCCTCGTTGATCTCGACGAGGTCGAGGTCGGCGGGCGTGATGCCCTCCTTCTCGCAGGCGCGGGCGATGGCGCGCGCCGGCTGCTGCTGGAGCGTCGAGTCGGGTCCGGCGACCATGCCGTGCGCACCGATCTCGGCGAGCCACGTGAGGCCCAGCTCCTCGGCCTTCGCCTTGCTCATGACGACGACCGCGGCGGCGCCGTCGGAGATCTGCGAGGCGGAGCCCGCCGTGATCGTGCCGTCCTTGCTGAAGGCCGGACGCAGGCCCGAGAGGGACGCGGCCGTCGTGTCGGCGCGGATGCCCTCGTCGTTCTTGAAGACGACCGGGTCGCCCTTGCGCTGCGGGATGCTCACCGGCACGACCTCGTCGTCGAAGAGGCCGTCCTTCCACGCCTTGGCGGCGAGCTGGTGGCTGCGGGCCGAGAACTCGTCCTGCTCCTCGCGCGTGAACGCCTGCTGCCCCGTGTTGGCCTGCTCGGTGAGCAGACCCATGGCCTGGTCGGTGAAGGCGTCCCACAGTCCGTCGAAGGCCATGTGGTCGCGCATCGTCACGTCGCCGTACTTGTAGCCCTCGCGCGACTTCGTCATGAGGTGCGGCGCGTTCGTCATCGACTCCTGGCCGCCGGCGACGACGATGTCGAACTCGCCGGCGCGGATGAGCTGGTCGGCCATGGCGATGGCGTTGATGCCCGAGAGGCAGACCTTGTTGATCGTCAGGGCGGGGACCGTCATCGGGATGCCCGCGGCGTGCGCCGCCTGGCGGGCGGGGATCTGGCCGGCGCCGGCCTGCAGCACCTGGCCCATGATGACGTACTCGACCTGCTCCGGGGCGACGCCCGCCTTCTCGAGGGCGCCCTTGATGGCGACGCCACCGAGGTCCGATCCGGAGAAGTCCTTGAGCGAGCCGAGCAGCCTCCCCATGGGGGTCCGGGCACCGGCGACGATCACGGAGGTGGGACGGTCAGCAGTCATGGGTGAAGCCTCTTCCGACGTCTTTGGGGGTGTCCCGACAAACTGTAGTCGGGGGCCGCGCGGGGGCCTCGCCGAGCATGACCAAGCGCACACGGCATACGCACGCCGTATGCCGTGACGCCGCCCTACGTTGGGACCATGAGCGCGACTCCCGCCCCCCTCTTCACCCACATCGACCACGTCGGCATCGCGGTGCCCGACCTCGACGCGGCCATCGCGTTCTACGAGGAGACGTACGGCATGGCGTTGCTGCACGAGGAGACGAACGAGGAGCAGGGGGTGCGCGAGGCGATGATGGGCGTCGGCGACTCCGGTTCGTGCATCCAGCTGCTCGCGCCGCTCTCCCCCGAGTCGACGATCGCGAAGTTCCTCGACCGCAGCGGCCCCGGCATCCAGCAGCTCGCCTACCGCGTCGCCGACATCGACGCCGTGTGCGCGACCCTGCGCGAGCGTGGCCTGCGCCTGCTCTACGACACCCCGAAGCGCGGCACGAGCGACAGCCGCGTCAACTTCATCCACCCCAAGGACGCCGGCGGCGTCCTCGTCGAGCTCGTCGAGCCCTCAGGCCACGCCGGGCACTGACGCGTCGACCCCGTAGCGCTGCGTGGCGAGCTCCCTCTCGGTCAGCACGACGAGAGCCGCGGTCCAGGCGAGCGGCGCGGGCCCCGCGGGGCGCCCGTCCGGGAGGACCTTCTCGGGGAGGCTGCCCCACGTCGTGCAGTGGCGGTCGAGCCACGTCATCCAGTGCTCGGCGACCAGGGGATGGCCCGAGGCAGCGGCCGTGTAGGCGACCATCGCGGTCTCCGGGGTCCACGAGACGCCATCGCTCTTCCACTCGACGCCGGGAGCCAGGCCTCCTGCCTCGCGCTGGGCGAGGACGGGGTAGCGCTCCCACGCACGCTCGGCGGCCTCGTCCCCCACGACGGCGAAGGGTGGCATGAGCATCGCGACCCCGGCGTCGAGCCCCCCGGAGTGCCCGTGCCGCTGGTAGTCCGGGCCGAACTGCGTGCGGATCAGCGACCGCAGGCCGCGGGCCGCTCGACTGGCCCGGTCGGCCCGGCGCGCATCCCCCTCGGCGACAAAGGTGGCAGCGGCGGCCTCGAGCCCGGCCGCGAGCGGGGCCGCGGTCCCGAGAGTCACCTCGCGCTCCGAGACCTCCCAGTAGTCCGGTGAGACCTCCGGAAGTCGCGTGCCGGCAGCCGTCTGGGCCATGACGAAGCCGAAGGCCCGGTCCCGCAGCGCCCGCAGGTCGGCGGGAAGGGTCCGTTCGGTCCCGGCGGCGCGGACGCGCTCGAGGGACCAGAGCACCCATCCGGCGCCGTCGCTCTGGCGGGGACGGTCGTCCGGCGGACCGGACCCGTCGAGGCGGTAGCGGGCCTCGAACCCGCCGTCGGCGCGCTGGACCCGGGAGAGGAAGCCGAGCACGCGTCGGGCGTCGGCGACGTGTCCGGTCTCGGCGTAGGCCGCCGCGACGAAGGCGGAGTCCCTCGGCCACGCGTAGGCCCATGGCCCGTCGGGGCCGGCAGCGACCGCGCCGTTGGGCCGGGTCAGACCACGGAGGTCACGCAGGGCCTGCGTCGTGGCTCGCGTGCGCGCACCCGCGGTCGGCACGGTCCCCTCGGCGAGCCAGATGCTCTCCGCCAGGGGGTCGATGAGCCTGCCGCCCAGCGTCGCCGGAGCGAGCACGGAGCTCGTGCGCCAGGCCGCGTCGTTGCGCAGGACCGGGAGGGGCGGGTCGTCCTCGACGAGCAGCGGGACGAGGGCGAGGCCCGCCGTCACCACCGCGGCGACGGCGCCCAGCACGGCACGTCGCACATCCGTCTCCCCTCGTTCCCGGCTCGACCTCACCGTCGAGAGGGCGCCAGTGTGGCACGCGTGGGGCCTGCTCGCCGCAGGATCGAGGCGCCCTGCCCGTAGCATCGGCTGCCATGGAGGTGACACGCCGGCAGGCCCTGACCGCAGCGGCCGGGGCGGCCGTCGGAGCAGCCGGGGCGGTGGGCGCGGCGCGCCTCAAGGAGCACCTCGACGAGTCCACCCCGCTGCCCTTCTACGGCAGTCCCGTCAGCGCCATCCGCCCGGACCGATCGTCGCCGTCCGCGGCCGGCGCGTCGGTCGTCTGGGCGGGCGGGGGTTCCGAGCGGCGGGTCGCGCTGACCTTCGACGACGGGCCGCATCCCGACTGGACCCCGCGCGTGCTCGAGGCACTCGCGGCGGCGGACGTGCCGGCCACCTTCTTCTGCCTCGGACGGAACGTCCGCGACCACGGTGAGCTGCACCGCGGGAGCGTCGGACGCCACGAGCTGGCCAACCACACCTTCGACCACCCCGACCTCGGGCGCTACGACTGGTCGCGCTGCCGGGATGAGATCGAGCGCACGACCCAGCTCATGAAGGAGACCTACGGGGTCGCCCCGGCCCTCTTCCGGCCGCCGTACGGCCATCTGGGTGGGGCGGCCGTCCTCGCCGCCGCCGAGGCGGGCCTGACGAGCGTCCTGTGGTCGGCCCAGGCACGCGAGGACCTCGTGGCAGCTCGTCCGGACGGCATCGTCGACGACATCGCATCGCAGGTGCGCCCGGGCTCCATCGTGCTCGCCCACGACACGGGGTCGGACGACCGGCTCATCACCATCGACCGGCTGCCGGCGATCATCCGGCGGCTTCGCGACGACGGCTACACGTTCGCCACGGTCTCCGACCTGCTGGCGACCAGCAGGGCCAGCGCCACGACGGCCAGCCACACGTAGGCGGGCCAGAGGACGAGCCGCTCGAGGCCGCCCACCCACGTCGAACCACCGAGTCGCAGGCCGAAGGCAACCGCCGCGGCGAGGGTGAGGGCACCGATGAGCGTCCCTGACCGGGCGACGGCTCGCGACGCGGCTCCCGAGCGCCGGAGGGCCTCCGCGGTGGCCAGGACGGCGACGGGCTGCAGCACGAAGACGGGCAGGGCCGCGACGACGTGCCACCCCGGCTGCTGGTCCACCGGCACCAGTCCGACGGCGGCAGCCGCGAGCGCCGAGACGACCCACAGGCAGACGGCAGCCACTCCCCACGTCCCGGCGCCCAGTCTCGGTCGCAGGAGCACGGCGCCGGCGGCACGCAGCAGGCCGAAGACGACGAACGCGAGGTTCATCACCGCGTGCGCCGGTGAGCACACGTCGACGAGCGACCCCCCGTGGCCCGGTGAGCACGTCAGCATGCCGAGCGCGCTGATCGTGTCGTCGCGCAGGGAGTATGCCGCCGACGCCCCGGCCGCCCCGACCGCCACGAGCAGCTCGACGAGCACGTAGGCCGGCTGCACGAGCCAACACCCTCGCCCCACCGTCGCCCGTCGCACGCGCCGACCGTACCCGGGGGCCGGATGGCGCTCGTGACCCAGGTCACCTGTGGTGGCCGTCTCAGAACGAGCTACCCGCCGGTCACGTCTCGCTACGTTCGGGGGCACACCGCACGGGCTCGACACCGGTTCGACACGGCCTCGACCCACCAATGACGCTGCGACGTAAGGACCTTCAATGCAGGCCATCCGCGACGCCATCCTCTCCGGCGACCGCACCCAGGAGACCTACGCGAACATCGAGATCCCCGCGACGTACCGCGGGGCGACCGTCCACAAGGACGAGGTCGGCATGTTCGAGGGACTCGCCACGCGCGACAAGGACCCCCGGAAGTCCCTCCACATCGACGAGGTACCGGTGCCCGAGCTCGCCCCCGGTGAGGCGCTCGTCGCCGTCATGGCCAGCGCCATCAACTACAACACCGTCTGGACCTCGATCTTCGAGCCGGTCTCGACCTTCGGCTTCCTCGAGCGCTACGGCCGGATGTCGGAGTTCTCCAACCGGCACGACCTGCCCTACCACGTGGTCGGGTCCGACCTCGCCGGCGTCATCCTGCGCACCGGCCCCGGTGTCACCAAGTGGAAGCCGGGCACCGAGGTCGTCGCCCACTGCCTCTCGGTCGAGCTCGAGGACGCCGAGGGCCACAACGACACGATGCTCGACCCGCAGCAGCGCATCTGGGGCTTCGAGACGAACTTCGGCGGCCTCGCCGAGCTCGCGATCGTCAAGGCCAACCAGCTGATGCCCAAGCCCGGCCACCTGACGTGGGAGGAGGCCGCCTCGCCCGGTCTCGTCAACAGCACCGCCTACCGGCAGCTCATCTCCAAGAACGGTGCCGCGATGAAGCTCGGCGACCGGGTGCTCATCTGGGGCGCCTCCGGCGGCCTCGGCTCCTACGCCACGCAGATGGCCCTCGCCGGCGGCGCCACCCCGATCTGCGTGGTCTCCTCACCCGAGAAGGCGCAGATCTGCCGCGCCATGGGGGCCGAGCTCATCATCGACCGCAACGCCGAGGGCTACCGCTTCTGGAACGACGAGGGCACCGAGCAGAACCCGCGCGAGTGGCAGCGGCTCGGCAAGAAGATCCGGGAGCTGACCGGCGGCTACGACGTCGACATCGTCTTCGAGCACCCCGGGCGCGAGACGTTCGGCGCGAGCGTCTACGTCGCGCGCAAGGGCGGCACCATCGTCACGTGCGCGTCGACGTCGGGCTACATGCACGAGTACGACAACCGCTACCTCTGGATGAACCTCAAGCGCATCGTCAGCTCGCACTTCGCGAACTACCGCGAGGCGTGGGAGGCCAACGAGCTGGTCAACCGCGGCCTGATCCACCCGACCCTGAGCAAGACGTACTCGCTCGACGAGGTGGGACAGGCGACGCTCGACGTCCACCGGAACGCCCACCAGGGCAAGGTCGGCGTGCTGGCCCTCTCCCCCGAGCCCGGCCTCGGAGTCACCGACCCGGAGAAGCGCGCCGGCTTCGCGTCGGCGATCAACCGCTTCGCCGACCAGTAGCGGCCCCGGCCTGGCCCTCGGCGAGGTGGCGCACGAACCAGTCGCGGGCCAGCAGCGCGGCCCGCGCGAGGGTGCCGGGCTCCTCGAACAGGTGGGTCGCGCCCGGGACCACGGCGAGCTCGCTCGTGCACCGCACCAGCTCTGACCGGGCCTGCCGGTTGAGCTCGAGCACCACGTCGTCCGCGCCCCCGACGACGAGCAGCGTCGGGACGCGGACGTCCGCCAGGCGGGGGGCGGCGAGATCGGGGCGCCCGCCACGGGAGACCACAGCCACCACCCGGGTGTCGGGCTCGGCGGCGGCCCACAACGCGGCGCCGGCGCCGGTGCTCGCCCCGAAGTAGCCCACCCGGGACGCCGCGGTGTCGCGCCGGCCGCCCAGCCAGTCGGTTGCGGAGACGAGGCGACCCGCCAGGAGCGGGATGTCGAACACCTTGGCGCGGTCGTGCTCCTCCTCGGCGGTCAGCAGGTCGAGCAGCAGGGTGCCGAGGCCGGCGGCGTGGAGCACGTCCGCGACGTACCGGTTGCGGGGACTGTGCCGACTGCTGCCGCTGCCGTGCGCGAACACGACGACGCCGGAGGCGCCCCGCGGCATTCGCAGGTGTCCCTGGATGGCCACCCGGCCAGCCGGGATGACGACGTCCTCGTCCGTGTCCTCGTCCGAGGCCCCGTCCGAGGCCCCGTCAGACGTCCCGTCAGAGGCCCCGACCGCATCGAGCAGGCGCATCCGGCGGTCGGCCTGCTCCAGCAGGGCGACGACCTCGTCGTCGGTCGTCGGCGAGAAGTCCTCGTAGTGCGCGCCCACGGCCCTGAAGTAGCGCGGCGCAGACACGCACACGACCGTCTCCGCCTCCGGCAGGTGCGCCAGGGTGTCCGCCGGGGCGACCGGGACGGCGAGGACGACGCGTTGTGCCCCGAGCTGCCTGGCCACGCGGCAGGCCACCCGTGCGGTCGACCCCGTCGCGATCCCGTCGTCGACGACGACCGCCACCCGGCCGCGCAGGTCGATCCGGGGCCGCCCTCGCCGCAAGCGCTCGACCCGGTCGTCGAGGACTGCGCGCTCGCGGCGTTCGACCGCCTCGAGCGCCTCGTCGGTGACCCGGGCGCGCGCCACCATGGTGCGGTCGACGACCCTCGTTCCGCCCTCTCCGATGGCGCCCATGGCCAGCTCCGGCTGGAAGGGCACCCCGAGCTTGCGCACGACGATGACGTCGAGGGGGGCACGGAGCGCTTCGGCGACGACAGCCGCGACGGGCACGCCGCCTCGAGGCAGCCCAGCACGACGACGTCCTCAGCTCGGAGGAGGTCCAGCTTGCCGGCCAGGTGCCGGCCCGCGTCGAGCCGGTCCTCGAACACGAGCATGGTGGCCTCCCTGGCTCGGACACCGAGCGACGGACGCGCAGGTCGCGGGAGGGCACCGCCACCCGCCGTTTACGCGATCTCCCACCATCGTGTCCCGGTGGCCGGGCCGCGGGGCAGAGACCTTGGTCCCGATGGGTCGTGCGGCCGCACCTGTCGTAGGCTCGCCACCGTGAGCATCTGGGGACGCTGGGCGCGCTACCGCCGCGCCCAGCGCGCCCGGATGGACGAGTTCCGGGCTCGTGACCTCGGCTTCGGCGGGCCGGCCTCGCGGGCGGAGTACGACGCGCCCGCCGCCTCAGGCGACGAGGCGCCCCAGCCCGAGTCCGAGACCGGGACCGAGTCCGACCTCCTGCGAGCACCCTGCCGTTCGCCCCGGGACCGTCGGGCGAGGGCGCTCCCGCGTCGCCTCCGTCGGACACGCGGGAGCCCGAGCCCGGCGCCCCCGGCCCCGACGAGGGCAGGACGGGCAAGGACAAGCGCCGCGACTTCGGCCCCAGCGGCTCGCCCTTCAACCGGCAGTCGCCCTTCTACGTCGGCTTCGTCGGCGCGGTCGGCGTGCTCACGGCATACGCCGTCGTCCAGGCCGTCGGCCGTCTGGGCACCGTCATCACGCTGCTCGTCATCTCCTTCTTCCTGACGCTCTCGCTCAACCCGCTCGTCGAGGCCCTGACCCGGCGCAACCTGCGCCGGGGCTGGGCCGTGACGATCGTCTTCCTCGGCGTCCTCGCGGTCTTCACGCTCGTCGGGTGGGTCGTCATCCCACCTGTCGTCGAGCAGGGCAGCGAGCTCACGACGAACGCACCCCGGATGTTCGACAACCTCCTGGCCAACCCGTGGGTGCAGGACGTCGACCACCGCTACCACCTCGTCCAGCGCATCCAGGAGGAGGTCAACAAGCGCGTCGCCGACGGCAACCTGCTGGGCCGGCGTCTTCGGCGGCGTCCTCGACGCCGGCAAGCTCATCGTGACCGGCGTGTTCAGCGCTCTGACCGTCCTCGTCCTCACCCTCTACTTCCTCGCCTCGTTCCCGGCCGTCAAGCAGGCGGCCTACGCCGTCGTCCCGGCGAGCCGGCGACCACGCACCGTCTCCCTCTCCGAGGAGGTCATGCGCCGGGTCGGGTCGTATGCCATCGGCCAGGTGGCCGTCGCGGCCATCAACGCGTTCTGCGCGTGGATCATGATGAGCCTCATCGGCCTCAAGTTCGCTGCCGTGCTCGCCGTGGCGGTCGGCTTCCTCGGGCTGGTGCCGATGATCGGTGCGACCCTCGGGCGCGTCCGTCGTCGCGATCGTGGCGTTCTTCGACGAGCCCAAGAAGGCGCTCATCGTCATCATCTACTTCATCGTCTACCAGCAGATCGAGAACTACGCCGTCATGCCGCGCATCATGCAGCGGACGGTGGCCGTGCCGGGCGCGGTCACCGTCGTCGCCGCTCTCGCAGGCGGGGCGCTCCTCGGCATCCTCGGCGCGCTCCTGGCGATCCCCTTCGCCGCAGGCGCCCTGCTGCTCTACGAAGAGGTGCTCGTCCCGCGCCAGCGACGTCACTAGGCCGTATGCCGGGAGCCGCGTGACGCGCGCCCCTGGGGCCGTCGTGGCAGGCTCTCCCCATGACGCTCCCCCAGACGTTCGCCGAGGACGTCATCGACCAGCCGGCGCGCGTCCAGCTCGAGGTCTTCCTCGACGAGCACCGGACGGCCCTCCGCGCCGCGCTCGACGGGCTCACCGAGCAGGAGGCCCGACGGTCACTCGTGCCCTCGGCCACGACGCTGCTCGGCTTGGTCAAGCACGCGACGTTCGTCGAGAAGGTGTGGTTCGACGAGGCCGTGACCTGCCGCTCCCGGGCCGAGATCGGCATCCCGGCAACCCCGGACGAGTCGTTCGTCCTCGACGACGGTGACACCGTGGCCTCCGTGCAACAGGCACACCGCGAGGCGTGCGAGGCCTCGCGACGCACGACGGCGCCCCTGGGGATCGACGACGTCGTGCGGGGCAACCGTCGCGGTCCGCTCCCGCTCCGCTGGGTCTACTTCCACATGCTGCGCGAGCTCGCCCAGCACTGCGGGCATGCCGACATCCTGCGCGAGCAGGTGCTCGCGTCCCGACCCGCGGAGTAGGACGACCGGGCGACGTCCGGCCGCCCGTCAGCCGCCGTCAGCCGCCGTGCCGCACCGGATCAGGCTGCAGCGTCGGGGCGATCCCGTCGTGGCGCTCCAGGGCCGTCACCACGGCAACCATGTCGAGGGCCCCGGCCCCGGAGTCCTCCGTCGCGCGGAACAGCTCGCGGGTCACGTCGAGCAACGGGCTCGCCGCACCGGCCGCGCGAGCCGCCTCGGCGACGAGCCGGGTGTTGGTGTGGACGTCCCGGACGGCGGCCTGCGCGTCGAAGTCCCGCGCGAGGAGCTTGGCCAGCTTCAGGGTGGAGACGGCGCTCGCCATCGGACCCGCGTCCAGGACCTGCTGGAAGGCGGCGAGGTCGAGGTCCAGGGCGGCCGCGAGGTGGTAGGCCTCCGCGAGCCCGGCGACCATGGTGCAGAGGTAGAGGTTCACCGCGAGCTTGGTGCCGAGGCCGGCGGGCACGGGTCCGCAGCGCACGACCGCACGGCACATCGGCCGCAGGAGCGGTGCGACCTGCTCGACCGCCTCGTCGGAGCCGGCGACGAGACCCACGAGCTCGCCACGCTCCGCAGGCACGCGGGAGCCCGACACGGGCGCCTCGACATAGCGTCCGCCGGCGGCCACGACGTCGCGCTCGACGCCGGCCGAGAACGTGGGTGACGTGGTGCCGAGGGCGACGACGGTGCGCCCGCGGACCATGGCGTCCAGCTCCGGCGTGCCGCGTCGGAGCACCGCGTCCACGGCGGCCTCGTCGGCGAGCATCAACAGCACGACGTCGCACTCGGCGAAGACGGCTGCCGGTGAGGGGAGGACCCGCGCGCCTTCCCGTCCCAGCCGGGCCGCCGCCTCAGGCGAACGGTTCCACACGGAGAGCGGGGTCCCCGCCCGCAGCAGGTTCATCGCCATCGGACCACCCATGATGCCGAGACCGATGAAGCCCACGCGTCCCATGACGTCCTCCTCGCTGATCGTGCGACTATGACGACTGTCATAGTCGCATTGGATCATGACACATGTCATAGTTCGGGGACAGCCGTCGACTCAGAACCAGGAGGCCGCCGATGCCTGACGGACCGGTCGGACACCGCGAGCGCATCGTCTACGAGACGGCGCAGCAGCTGCGACGCGCGGGGCGTCACCGCCACCGGGCTGCGTCACGTCGTCGCCGAGGCAGGCGCCCCCCGCGGCTCGTTCCAGCACTACTTCCCGGGCGGCAAGGACCAGCTCGTGGCCGAGGCCCTCGAGTGGTCCGGCTCGTGGGCGGCCGAGCGCGTCGTCCGGCACCTCTCCGGCATGCGCCGTCCCTCCCCCAGCCGGCTCTTCACGGCCATGGTCGACGACTGGGCCGCGGATCTGCGCGCCCGCGACTTCGAGCGCGGCTGCCCGGTCGCCGGCGCCGTCGTCGACTGCGCCGACACCAACCCGGCCGTCCGACAGGCGGCCTCGGCGGCCCTGGAGACCTGGCGCCGGCCGATCACCGAGGCGGTCGTGGCGATGGGCCGGACCCGGCGGCGCGCCGAGACGCTCTCGACCCTCATGCTCTGCGCGCTGGAAGGAGCCCTCGTGCTGGCCCGGGCGCAGCGCGACACCGCCCCGCTGCGCCTCGTCGCCCGCGAGCTCGCCCCGCTCCTCGACGCCTGACCCCCTTGCCCCCGGCGGTCCGATGTAGCCGAGGGCCACAGGGGACGCGCGGATACATCGAACGGCGGTGTGCGAGCGAGGATCCGTCAGCGGTAGGCGTTGCCGGACGGGCGGGCGTCGCGGCGCTGCCAGCACCCGGTGTGCCAGTGCCGCCGGTCGCCGAGACCGCCGACGCCCTCGGCCGGCCACACGACGACGTGCGGCAGTCCGGGCGGGATGTCCTGCTGGCAGCCCGGGCACAGGTAGTCGCGCGTGGCGGAGGCCCCGCTCACGGAGCGCACGGTCCAGCGCATGCCGGCATACGGCTCCTCGCGGGTCGAGCCGCCCTGGATCCGCGTCACGTCGAGCGGCACGTGCTCGCGCGCGTGCTTGCTGGGTCGACGACGCGAGGGCATGGACCCAGCGTAGGTGTCAGGCGTAGGTGCGGAAGCCGCGCCCCGTCTTGCGCCCGAGGTAGCCGGCCGTGACGAGGTGCTCGAGCAGCGGGGCCGGCGCGTAGCCGCGCTCGCGGAACTCGAGGTAGAGCTCGCGCTCGATGGCGAGCGACACGTCGAGACCCACGACGTCGAGCAGCTCGAACGGACCCATCGGCAGGCCGCAGCCGGTCTTCATCGCGGTGTCGATGTCGTCGGCCGTCGAGTAGTTGGCCTCGAGCATCTTCACGGCGTCGTTGAGGTAGGGGAAGAGCAGGGCGTTGACGATGAAGCCGGCGCGGTCGCCGCACGTCACGGGGTGCTTGCCGACCGTCTCGCACAGCGCCTGCACGGTGGCGACCACGTCGTCGGCCGTCGAGACCGTGTGCACGACCTCGACGAGCTGCATGACCTGGGCCGGGTTGAAGAAGTGCATCCCGATGACGTCCTGCGGGCGCTTCGTCGCGGCCGCGCACTCGACGACGGGCAGCGAGCTCGTCGTCGTCGCGAGGATCGCGCCGGGGCGGCAGATCTCGTCGAGGTTCTCGAAGAGGGCGCGCTTGACCGTGAGGTCCTCGACGACGGCCTCGACGACGAGGTCGACCTCGGCGAGGTCCTCGAGACGGACGTCGTGCCGCGGACGTGGCGCGAGCGCCGCGTCGCGCTCCTCCTCGGTGGCCTTGCCGCGCTGGACGGCCTTCTCGAGGCTCTTGGCGAGGGCGGCGCGCACCGCCTCGACCTTGGCCTCGCTGCGCGCCACGAAGGTCACGTCGAGGCCGGCCTTGGCGAAGACCTCGACCATGCCGGTCGCCATCGTGCCGGAGCCGACGACGCCGACGGTGCGGATCGGCCGCGTGCCGCGCCGCGGAGGCCGCCGCGCCCGCGGGCGTCAGCGCGTCGTCGACGACCGCCGAGCTGCCCGGGGTCGGCATACGTGTAGAAGCCGCGACCGCTCTTGCGGCCCTTGAGGCCCGGCGCTGACCATCTGCTTGATGATCGGGCTCGGCGCGTGCAGGCGGTCGCGGCCCTGCTTGTACATCGTGTCGAGGATCTCGTAGGCGGTGTCGAGCCCGATGAGGTCCATCAGCGCGAGCGGGCCCATCGGGTAGCCGCAGCCGAGCTTCATCGCGGCGTCGATGTCCTCGCGCGTCGCGTACTTGCTCTCGAACATCGCGACGGCGTGGTTGAGGTAGCCGAAGAGCAGGGCGTTGGCGATGAAGCCGGCCTTGTCGCCGACGATGACGGGCTTCTTGCCGAGCCGCTCGGCGAGCGCCTTGACCTCCTCGAAGATCTCGTCGCTCGTGATGACGGTCTTGATGACCTCGACGAACTGGAGCACCGGCGCCGGGTTGAAGAAGTGCATGCCGACGACGCGCTTGGGGTTGATCGTGGCGACGGCGATCTCGGTGACGGGCAGCGAGCTCGTGTTGGTCGCGAGGATCGCGTCGTCGGAGACGATCGCGTCGAGCCTGGCGAAGATGTCCTTCTTGAGGTCGAGGTGCTCGGGCACGGCCTCGACGACGAGCTGGCACTCCTTGAGGTCGGCCATGTCGCTCGTGAACTGCACCCGCGTCGTGGAGCGCCGCCTGGTCCTCGGCCGTCAGCTTGCCGCGGGAGACGGCACGGTCGGTCGAGTGCTGCAGCACGCCCCTGCCCTTCTCGACCGCCTCGTCGCTGACCTCGACCGCGACGACGTCGATGCCGTTGCGGGCGAAGACCTCCACGATGCCGGCACCCATGGTGCCGAGTCCGATGACGCCGACCTTGGTGAACTCTCGAGCCATGGGTGGAGTCTCGCAGAGGGTGTGCGCCGCCCACACCCGCCCGGGGCGTGACGCTCCCCACGCGACCTCCTCTAGGGTGGACCGGTGCGTCTCGTCATAGCCCGGTGCAGCGTCGACTACGACGGGCGCCTCACCGCCCACCTCCCGCTCGCGACCCGGCTGCTCGTCGTCAAGGCCGACGGCTCGGTGCTCGTCCACAGCGACGGCGGCTCCTACAAGCCGCTCAACTGGATGTCGCCGCCCTGCACGATGGCCGAGGGCGAACCCGACGAGGGCCAGGCCGCCGAGGGGGTCGTCGCCGTCTGGCGCGTCCAGCACGCCAAGAGCGAGGACCGCCTGACCGTCCACATCCACGAGGTGCTCCACGACTCGGCGCACGAGCTCGGCATCGACCCGGGCCTCGTCAAGGACGGTGTCGAGGCCCACCTGCAGAGGCTCCTCGCCGAGCACATCCACACGCTCGGCCACGGCTGGTCGCTCGTGCGGCGCGAGTACATGACCGCCATCGGCCCGGTCGACATCCTCGCCAAGGACTCGGGCGGCACGAGCGTCGCGGTCGAGATCAAGCGCCGCGGCGAGATCGACGGCGTCGAGCAGCTGACCCGCTACCTCGAGCTGATGAACCGCGACCCGCACCTCGCGCCCGTGACCGGGGTCTTCGCCGCCCAGCAGATCAAGCCGCAGGCGCGCACGCTCGCCGAGGACCGCGGCATCCGCTGCGTCGTCCTCGACTACGACGCCCTCAAGGGCATCGACGACGCGGAGTCGCGTCTCTTCTGAGCCCACCACGGGCGTATGCCGTGTGCCCGGCGCGGGCGACCCCGCCCGGGTGGCGCGTCAGGACAGGCCCTCGATCGGCTGGCGTGACACGCCGTCGGCGTCGACGAGCAGCAGGACGGGCTCGGTGTCGTCGCCGCCGCGCACGACGACGACGGTCTCGCCGCGGTGCCGGTCGACGAGCTCCTCCAGCCCGGCCGAGCCGTCGTGCAGGTCACCGTGACCGAGGTGGGAGGGGACCCCGAGGTCGTCGGCCAGCGACTCGACGGGGCCCGTGTCGGGGACGTCGTCGGCGGCATACACCGCCTGGACCTTCTCGAGGTGGATCGCCGACGCGAGCCACGCGACGTCCGCGAGGCCCGGCGGGTTGACGACGACGATGCGCGCGGCACACTGCAGGTCGCTCATACCTGCGACGCTACGCCTGCTCAGGCCGGCGCGGACTCGAGCGGCGCGAGCCCACGTGCGGCGCGGATCACACCGACCATCTCGCCCATGATGTCGTTGAGGCCGAAGTCCTTGGGCGTGAAGACCATCGCGACCCCGGCGGCCCGCAGCGCCGCCGCGTCCGACTCGGGGATGATGCCGCCGACGATGACGGGCACGTCACCGGCCCCCGCCTCGCGCAGGCCGCGGAGCACCTCGGGCACGAGCTCCATGTGCGAGCCGCTGAGGATCGAGATCCCGACGAGGTGGACGTCCTCGGCCACCGCGGCCGCGACGATCTGCTCGGGCGTGAGGCGGATGCCCTGGTAGACCACCTCGAAACCGGCGTCGCGGGCGCGCACGGCCACCTGCTCGGCGCCGTTGCTGTGGCCGTCGAGACCGGGCTTGCCGACGAGGATGCGCAGCTTCTCCCCCAGCTCCTCGCCGGTGCGCGCCACGAGCTCGCGGACGTGGGAGAGGGCGTCGCCGGGCTCGCTCGAACCGACGCCCACCGAGCCGGAGACGCCGGTGGGAGCGCGGTACTCGCCGAACTGCTCGCGCAGGGCCGCGGCCCACTCCCCCGTCGTGACGTCGGCGCGGGCGCACTCGAGCGAGGCCGCCATGAGGTTGGCGTCCGAAGCGGCGTCGGCGCGCAGGCGCTCCATCGCGGCCGCCGCCCGCGCCCGGCGCTCGGGGTCGGCGTCGCGCGTCTCGCGCCACCGGCGTACGGCCTCGGACGCGTGCCGCTCCACGTCGGCGTCGACGGTCTGGATCGCCGTGTCGAGGTCGGCCGTCAGCGGGTTGGGCTCGGTCGTCTCGAAGCGGTTGAGACCGACGACGACGGCCTCGCCTGCCTCGATCCGGCGACGGCGCTCGGCGTGCGAGGCGACGAGCGCGGACTTCATGTAGCCGGACTCGACGGCGGCGACCGCGCCGCCCATCTCCTCGACGCGCGCCATCTCGGCCTTGGCGCCCGCGACGAGCTCGGCGACCTTGGCCTCGACGACGACCGACCCCGAGAAGAGGTCGTCGTACTCGAGCAGGTCGGACTCGTAGGCGAGCACCTGCTGCATCCGCAGGCTCCACTGCTGGTCCCACGGCCGCGGCAGGCCGAGCGCCTCGTTCCAGGCGGGCAGCTGGATGGCCCGCGCCCGCGCGTCCTTCGAGAGCGTCACCCCGAGCATCTCGAGGACGATGCGCTGGACGTTGTTCTCGGGCTGGGCCTCGGTCAGGCCCAGGCTGTTGACCTGGACGCCGTAGCGGAAGCGCCGCGCCTTGGCCTCGGTGACGCCGTAGCGCTCACGGGTCAGCTCGTCCCACAGCTCGACGAAGGCGCGCATCTTGCACATCTCCTCGACGAAGCGGACGCCGGCGTTGACGAAGAAGGAGATCCGGGCCACCACGTCCGGGAACTCCTCGGGTGGCACCTGCCCCGAGTCGCGCACGGCGTCGAGGACCGCGACCGCCGTCGACATGGCGTAGGCGATCTCCTGCACCGGCGTGGCCCCGGCCTCCTGCAGGTGGTAGCTGCAGATGTTGATCGGGTTCCACTTCGGGATCTCGCGCACCGTGTAGGCGACCATGTCGGTGATGAGGCGCAGCGAGGGAGCGGGCGGGAAGACATAGGTCCCGCGCGAGAGGTACTCCTTGATGATGTCGTTCTGCGTCGTCCCGGCCAGGGCGTGCACCCACTCCGCGGGGTCCTCCCCGGCGGCCTCGGCCTGGCGCTCGGCGGCGACCTGGTAGAGCGCGAGCAGCCACATCGCCGTCGCGTTGATCGTCATCGACGTGTTCATCTCGCGCAGCGGGATGTCGGCGAAGAGCGCTGCCATGTCGCCGATGTGGCTGATCGGCACGCCGACCTTGCCCACCTCGCCCCGCGCCAGCACGTGGTCGGGGTCGTAGCCGGTCTGGGTCGGCAGGTCGAAGGCCACGGACAGGCCCGTCTGGCCCTTGGCGAGGTTGCGGCGGTACAGCGCGTTGCTCGCAGCGGCACTCGAGTGGCCGGCATACGTGCGCATGACCCACGGACGGTCGGGCGTCACCCGGGCAGGCGGGTGCGGTGTGCTCTCCGTCGACGACATGGCTCGACGGTAGCGGCGGGGCCGCGTCGTGGGCAGGCGCTCAGGCGGTGAGAGGCGCCACAGTCTCGCCGGCCGACGCCGGGTGGCGCGGGGCGAGGATGCGCTCGAGACGGCACCCGCGCAGCAGGCGCGTCGTGCGGTCGCTCGCGTCGACGAGCAGCAGCCGGCGCTCGGCACGGGTGGCCCGCCGGTGGAGGTGGACGATCACCCCGAGCCCCGTCGCGTCGCCGATCTCGGCGCCGCCGAGATGCAGACGCAGCTCGCCCGGACCTTGGTTGATGACGGCGTGGATCGCGTCGCGGATGTCTGGCACCGTGTGGACGTCGAGACGCCCCTCGATGATGACATCGTGGCCGTCAGGCGCGTCGAGCACTCGGACCGGACCCCTACGGTGGGTGTTCAGCGTCATCTGGACCCCTCTCAACGCTGTGCCGTCACCATGATGACGCCTCAGCCGACCAAAACGTTGCTCCTCGGAGTCAAGAACTGGTCAAGAAAATACGTCCGGGAGACGAACACCGTGGTGCCGGCGCGCGGCGGGGTCGCAGCACTTCCGACAAAGCGGACGAACGCCCCCACCCGCTCAGCTGAACTGGCGGTCGGCGGTCGGTGGGCCGGCTGCCGGACAGTCGATGACGGCTGGTGCAGGCGGAACTCGTCGTCGGGCTCGCGCACGACCTCGGCGCCGAGGGTGCGCAGCGCCTCCTCGAAGCGCGGGTAGCCGCGGTCGATGTGGTGGACGCCGCTGACGAGGGTGTCGCCCTCGGCCACGAGGCCAGCGATCACGAGCGCCGCCCCGGAGCGGATGTCGCTGCTCTCGACCGGCGCACCGGACAGGATCGGGACGCCGTGCGTCATGACGTGGTGGCCGTCGACCTGGGTGTCGGCCCCGAGTCGCGCGAGCTCCTGGACGGTGCGGAAACGCGCCTCGAACAGGTTCTCCGTGATCATGGCCGACCCGTCGGCGACGGCGTTGTAGGACAGGGCGAAGGGCTGCAGGTCGGTCGGGAAGCCCGGGTAGGGCAGGGTCGCGACGTCGAAGGCCCGCGGGCCGGCCGCTCGAGCGCCGAGATCCGGAAGCCGCGCTCGGTGACCTCGACGTGGCAGCCGGCGCCCTCGAGCGCCCCCAGCGGAGCACGCAGGTGCTCGGCCACCCCGCCCACCACCTCGATGTCGCCGCGGGTCGTCGCGGCCGCGAAGGCCCAGGTGCCGGCCGCGATGCGGTCGGAGACGACGGCGTGCTCGGTCGGAGCGAGCGCCTCGACACCGTGGACGACGATGCGGGACGTGCCGGCGCCCTCGATGCACGCGCCCATCGAGACGAGCATCTCGGCGATGTCGACGATCTCGGGCTCCTTGGCGACGTTGTCGATCCTCGTCGTGCCGCGCGCGAGCACGGCCGCGGTGAGGATGTTCTCGGTCGCGCCCACGCTCGGGAAGTCGAGGCGGATGTCCGCGCCCCGCAGACCGTGGGGCGCGGTGGCGACGAGGTAGCCATGGGTCACGTGCACCTCGGCGCCGAGGGCCTCGAGGCCCGCCGCGTGCAGGTCGAGCCCGCGGGAGCCGATGGCGTCCCCACCGGGGACGGCGACATCGGCCTCCCCCACCCGCGCCAGGAGCGGCCCGAGCACCGAGATGGAGGCGCGCAGGGCACGGACGAGCTCGTAGTCCGCGCGGTGACCGACGCGTTCGGGCACGTCGAGCACCACGACGCCGGCCGCAGCGTCGTAGTCGACATCCACCCCGAGGCGGCGCAGGAGCTCCGCCATGATCGTCACGTCGGCGATGGCCGGGACGTTCGTCAAGGTGGTCCGACCGACGGCCAGCAGGGCCACGGCCATCAGCTTGAGGGCACTGTTCTTGGCGCCCACCACGGCCACCTCGCCCACGAGGTGTGCGCCACCGACGACGCGGAATCGCTCTCTCACCCACCGAACCCTAGCGGGGTCCCGGGCGGCCGATGGACGCCGCGGGGAGGGTGAGAGAGTGGGCCCATGGTCAACCTGACGCGGATCTACACGCGCACCGGCGACGACGGCACGACGAGCCTCGGCGACTTCTCACGGGTCAGCAAGAACGACGCCCGGCTGCACGCCTACGCCGACTCCAACGAGGCCAACGCCGCCATCGGCATCGCGGTGGCCTGCGGCGACCTGCCGGAGGAGGTGAGGGCCACCCTGCAGCGCGTGCAGAACGAGCTCTTCGACGTCGGCGCCGACCTGTCGACGCCGCTGCGCCACAGCTACGACTACCCCCCGCTCCGCGTCGAGCAGCCGTGGATCGACGACCTCGAGAAGGACTGCGACCACTACCTCGAGCAGGTCGAGAAGCTCCGCGTCGTTCATCCTGCCCGGCGGCACCGCGGGATCGGCCCACCTGCACCTCGCGACGACCATCGTGCGTCGTGCTGAGCGCTCGGCGTGGGCGGCCATCGACCAGCACGGCACCGACCCGGCCGCCGAGGGCACCGATGCCCGCGGGGTGGGCGGCGTCAACGTGCTGACGGCGAAGTACCTCAACCGCCTGTCCGACCTGCTCTTCATCCTGGCCCGCATCGCGAACAAGCGGCATCGGCGGCGACGTGCTGTGGCAGCCGGGCGGCGGACGCGTCGAGAAGCCGGAGCGCGCGAAGCGGGCCTGACCGGCACGACGCGGCCATACGGCATACGGCATGCTCGCGCGCCTGGTCGAGCGCGAGGTCGCGCAGCTCGTGTCGCCGGAGCGCAGCACCGGCGCGATCACGCGCAGGACCAGACGCCCGGACTCGTCGCATCCACATCCCCTGCGCATGGGCGTGGGCGGTCCACAGCGGTGGCGTCGCCGCTGGCCGTGGCCGCCGGCGCTGCGCACTCTGGCCGGATGGACCGCACCCTCTCCCCGTCGCTGCACGACGTGGCGCAACACCAGCACGGTGTCCTGACGCGGCGCCAGCTCCTCGACGGGGGCATCACGCCGGCACAGCTGCGCACCCGCCTTGGCCGTGAGTGGCGGCTCGTCCTGCGCGGCGTCGTCCTGCTCTCCAACGCCGTGCCGAACGAGCAGCAACGGCTCATGGCTGCCCAGCTCTTCGCAGGACCACGGAGCTGGCTGGCGGGTCCCACTGCGGCTGCGCTGCACGGCATCGGTGACCTCACGGTCACCAACCCGATCCACGTGCTCGTCCCGGCACCGCTTCGGTCGCGCACCCACGCCTGGGTCGTCGTGCGCAACACCACCCTCCTGGACGAGCCGCTGCACCGGCGCGGACCGCTGCGGGTCTCCTGCCCGGCGCGCGCCGCGGTCGACGCCGCCGCAGCAGCCCCGTCCGACGAGGTGGCCCGAGCCGTCCTCGTCTCCGCGGCACGCTCGCGAACAGCCCGGATGAGCGACCTGCTGCACTGGGTCCTCGCCCGCGGCCAGGTCGGCTCGCACCGCCTCCATGCGGGACTGTCGGTCGCGGCATCAGGAGCCTGGTCGCTGCCGGAGGCCGAGCTGCTGCGGCTGCTGTCCTCGTCGACGGTCCTGCCCCAGCTCCTGGCCAACCCCGAGCTGCGCGACGGCGAGGGGCACCGACTCACCACCCCGGACGTCTGGGTCGACGACGTGGCGATGGCGATCATGGTGCACAGCCGGAGGTGGCACGCGGGCGAGCGCGAGTGGGAGTCGACGGTCGAGTACGACACCGACCTACAGGCCGCACGCGTCGTCGTCGTCGGGGTGACTCCACACTCGATCCGCGCACGACCCCGCTGGGTGCTGGAACGGGTCGAGACGGCATACCTGCGCGCGAGGTCGGCGGGCCGGCGCGCGGACGTGGTCGCGACGCCGCGGGACCCGTGGCAGAACGGGCGGCTCCTGCTGGCCCGGCCTGCTCGAGCCAGGACCGGCTCCTGATCGTGCGCGCTGATCGCGCAGGCGCTGTCGCCTGACCGCACCACCTGCGCGATCTCGCGCCCGATCTGGAGACGTCAGGCGCCCCGGGAGGCGTCAGGCGACGTTGACGTTGTAGCCGGGGGGCGCGGCCTCCTGCCACGACCGCAGCGCGGTGTAGGCAGGGCCCTGCAGGGCCAGCTCGAAGTCGCTGTCGCCGTCGCTGCACGGCACCCGGCTCGCTTCCGGCAGCAGCGGGATCGAGTCGCTGCCGCGGAGCGGCTCCGGGACGTCGAGCAGCAGGCGCTGGCGCAGCCAGCGGTGCTTCGGGCGCACGGAGACGCCCCCGAGGGAGTACCACTCGAGGGCGTTGTCGCCGAACCGGATGAGTCCCAGGCGCCAGCGGTCGGACTGCCGACCGGCGCATGCCGCACAAGGTCAGGGGCAGGCCCTTGGCGATGTAGCGGCGGCGCAGGAAGGTCGTTGCGAGGACGACCACCGCGACCACTAGGAGCGTGCCGATCACGATCTCGGTGGAGACGAGAGCGGACGGCACGCGAGACCTCAGTTCGTCTGCAGTGAGGAGGCGTCGACGTGCTCGGCGACGATGGTCACCACGTCGGAGTCGACCGAGAGGAACCCACCGTCGACGGTCACGGTGCGGCGCTCGCCCTCGAGCGACTCGATGGCCACCTCGCCCTCGACGAGGACGCCGAGCAGTGGCGCGTGGCCGGGCAGGATGCCCAGCTCGCCCGAGATGGACCGGGCGCGTACGAACTTGGCCTCGCCCTCCCAGACCTTCCGGTCGGCGGCAACCATCTCAACCTTGAGCGAACTCACGTTTCCTCCGGATCATGGGGTGTGTACTGCAGTTTAGTGCCTCTGCGCGGATGCTCCTGACGCGAGGAGGCGTATGCCGCCGGCCGCCTCCCGGGAGGAGGCGGACCGTCGCGCGCCGGTTGCGCTCAGTCGGTCCTGGACGCACCCGGCGCCGGGTCGTCGGCACTCGGCTGCTCCCGCTGCCGGTCCTTCGCGAGGCGCGGGAGCTCGGGGCTGAACTCCGGACCGAGGTCGGAGATCGCCTGTCTGGCGAAGACCTGCTGCTCGGTGACGACCCGCTCCGATCGGCCCCGGCCGATGAAGGTGACGACCCAGTGCAGCAGCGTCGTGATGCGGTGCTTGAAGCCGATGATGTAGACGAGGTGGACGGCGAGCCAGAGGATCCAGGCGAAGAACCCGCTGAACTGCGCCTTGCCGACCGACGCCACGGCCGAGAACCGCGAGATCGTCGCCATCGAGCCCTTGTCGAAGTACTCGAACGGCCCCTTGCGGCTCCCGCCCCTCGAGCCGGCGCACGATCTGCTCCGCGGCGTAGCGCCCGCCCTGGATCGCGACCTGCGCGACGCCGGGCAGTCCCTTCAGGGCCATCATGTCGCCGACGACGAAGACCTCGGGGTGGCCGGGGAGGGTGAGGTCGTCCTGGACCTCGATGCGACCGGCGCGGTCGAGCGCGGCGCCGGTCTGGTCGGCGAGCTGCGCGCCCGAGCGGCGAGGCGCTGACGCCGGCGGCCCACACCTTGCACACGGACTCGATGCGCTCGCGCCTGCCGTCGGCGTGCTCGACCTCGATGCCGGTCGAGTCGACGTCGACGACCTTGGCGCCGAGGCGCACCTCGACGCCCATGTCGGTCAGGCGCTTGACGGCGCGGTCGCCGAGCTTCTCGCCGAACGAGCCGAGCACCGCCGGGGCGGCGTCGAGCAGGATGACGCGCGCCTTGGTCGGGTCGATGCGGCGGAAGTCGCGCTTGAGGGTGCGCCGGGCGAGCTCGGAGATCTGGCCGGCCATCTCGACGCCGGTCGGGCCCGCGCCGACGACGACGAACGTCATGAGCCGGTCGATCTCGGCCTGGGTCGACGCGAGCTCGGCGAGCTCGAACGAGCCGAAGATGCGGCCCCGCAGCTCGAGGGCGTCGTCGATCGACTTCATGCCCGGGGCGTGCCGCGCGAACTGGTCGTTGCCGAAGCAGGACTGGCCGGCGCCGGCGGCGACGATGAGCGAGTCGTAGGGCGTGACGGTCTCGCGCCCGACGGTGGCGTGCGTCACGGTGCGCGCCGCGAGGTCGATCGTCCGTCACGTCGCCGAGCAGCACCTTGGCGTTGTGCTGGCGGTGCAGCACCTCGCGCGTCGAGGGGGCGATCTCGCCCTCGGAGAGGATGCCGGTCGCCACCTGGTAGAGCAACGGCTGGAAGAGGTGGTGGGTCGTGCGGGCGATGAGGGTCACGTCGACGTCGGCGTTCTTCAGCTTCTGCGTGCTGAACAGACCGCCGAAACCCGGATCCGATGACCACGACCCGGTGGCGCGGGCCTGCTTGCTGGGCGTGCTCACGATTCTCCTTGTCCTGGTGCGAGTCTGGGCTCGTCGGCGCTGACGTCCTCGCGTACGGGTCAACACCGCTACGGAGTACCCGCCATGCCCCGGAGGGCAGACGACGTGCTCGATCTCACGCCGGCGTCGCGGCCTGGTCAGCCCTCGGTGGACGACGAACGGGGAGGGCCGCAGGGCACCTCCCCGTCGTCGGGTGAGACCGGTCATCCCGGCTGCGGTGCTCAGAGGTTCTTCTGGATCTCCGCCCACTGGCGCTCGACGTCGTCGAGGCCACCGCACATGAAGAAGGCCTGCTCGGCGACGTGGTCGTACTCGCCGTCGGCGATCTTGGTGAAGCGCCTCGATCGTGTCGCGCGAGCGGCACGGTCGAGCCCTCGATGCCGGTGAACTGCTTGGCGACGTAGGTGTTCTGCGACAGGAAGCGCTGGATGCGACGGGCGCGGTTGACGAGGATCTTGTCCTCTTCGGAGAGCTCGTCGATACCGAGGATCGCGATGATGTCCTGCAGCTCCTTGTTGCGCTGGAGGATCGACCGGATGCGCACCGCCGTGTTGTAGTGGTCGGCCGCGACGTAGCGCGGGTCGAGGATTCGCGAGGTCGAGGACAGCGGGTCGACGGCGGGGTAGATACCCATCGACGCGATGTCACGCGAGAGCTCGGTCGTCGCGTCGAGGTGCGCGAACGTCGTGGCCGGGGCCGGGTCGGTGTAGTCGTCGGCCGGCACGTAGATCGCCTGCATCGAGGTGATCGAGTGACCACGCGTCGAGGTGATGCGCTCCTGGAGCGTGCCCATCTCGTCGGCGAGGGTGGGCTGGTAGCCCACGGCGGACGGCATACGGCCGAGGAGGGTCGAGACCTCGGAGCCGGCCTGCGTGAAGCGGAAGATGTTGTCGATGAAGAGGAGCACGTCCTGCTTCTGGACGTCGCGGAAGTACTCCGCCATCGTCAGCGCCGACAGGGCGACGCGCAGACGCGTGCCCGGCGGCTCGTCCATCTGGCCGAAGACGAGGGCGGTCTGTCCGAGGACGCCCGCCTCCTCCATCTCGACCATGAGGTCGTTGCCCTCACGGGTGCGCTCACCGACACCGGCGAACACCGACACACCACCGTGGTCGCGGGCGACACGGGCGATCATCTCCTGGATGAGCACCGTCTTGCCGACACCGGCACCACCGAAGAGGCCGATCTTGCCACCCTGGACGTACGGGGTCATGCAGGTCGATGACCTTGATGCCCGTCTCGAACATCGTGGTCTTGGACTCGAGCTGGTCGAAGGCCGGAGCCTTGCGGTGGATGCCCCAGCGCTCCTTGACCTCGAGCGTCTCGCCCTCCTCGAGGTTCATGCACTCGCCGGTGGTGTTGAACACGTGGCCGAGCGTGACGTCGCCCACGGGCACGGTGATCGGGCCGCCGGTGTCCTGCACGGCCGAGCCGCGCACGAGGCCGTCGGTCGGCTGCAGCGAGATGGCGCGGACCATGTTGTCGCCGATGTGCTGGGCGACCTCGAGGTTGAGGTTCTTGGTCTCGCCGGCGAGGGTGACCTCGGTCGTGAGCAGGTTGTACTGCTCGGGCATGGCGTCGGCGGGGAACTCGACGTCGACGACCGGGCCGATGATGCGGGAGATGCGTCCGACGCCGCCCGCGGGCGGGGCCGTCCACGTGGTGTCGCTGACAGTTGCAGTCATGGTGGTCTGCTTCCTTACCTGTGGGCGTTACTTCTTGGCGTCGGCGAGGGCGTTGGCGCCGCCCACGATTTCGCTGATCTCTTGGGTGATGCCGGCCTGGCGGGCCTGGTTGGCGAGGCGCTGGTAGGTCTTGATCAGCTCCGTCGCGTTGTCGGTGGCCGACTTCATCGCCCGCTGGCGGGCGGCGAGCTCGGAGGCCGCCGAGCTGAGCAGCGCGGTGAAGATGCGGTTGCGGACGTACTTCGGCAGCAGCAGGTCGAGCACCTCGGACGGCGTTCGGCTCGAAGGAGTACTCCGGCGGGATCTGGCCCTCTTCGTAGTGGTGCACGCGAGAGGTCGAGGCTCTCGTCGCTCGCCGGCCTCGTCGGCCTCGACGACCTCGAGGGGCAGCAGGCGCAGCACGTGCGGGTCCTGGCGGACCATCGAGCGGAAGCGGGTGAAGACGACGTGGATCTCGTCGTTGCCGCCCTCCTCGGTGTCCTTGAGGAAGTCGGCCGTGATGCGGTCGGCGATCTCCTTGGCGTTCTCGAACGTCGGGGCGTCGGAGAAGCCGGTCCACTCGGCGGCGTAGTCGCGCTTGCGGAACTTGAAGTAGCTCACGGCCTTGCGACCGACGAGGTAGGGCACGACCTCCTTGCCCTCGCGCGGTCAGGCTGGGAGATGAGCTCCGCGCTCTCCTTGATCGCCGCGACGGAGTAGGCACCGGCAAGTCCGCGGTCCGCCGTGATGATGACGACGCCGGCCCGCTTGGCGGTCTCCTTCGCCGTCGTCAGCGGGTGGTCCTCGTTCGTGTTGGTCGCCACGGCGGACACGGCGCGGGTCAGCGCGGTCGTGTACGGCATCGCCTCGGTGGCCCGCTGGCGAGCCTTGACGACGCGTGCGGCCGCGATCAGCTCCATCGCGTTGGTGATCTTCTTGATGGAGTTGACGGACTTGATGCGCTGGCGGTAGATCCGCATCTGCGCTCCCATGTGCTCCGCCTCTCTTGGTCTCGTAAGTCTGTGGTGACGTGTCCTGCCGGCGTATGCCGTGTGTCCGGCTCCCGACTGCCCGCTCAGCCACGCGGGCAGTCGGGCGGCACTCGGGGGGCGAGCCTCCCGAGGGTTCACTTCTGCTTGACGATCTTGGCCTGGGTGATCTGGTCGTCGGCGATCTCGTCGAACTCCTCGTTGCCGGCCTCGAGGCCGTCCCGGCCGGTGCCGCGGAAGGTGAACTTCACGTCGTCGACGACCTTCGTCAGGGCGGTCTCGGTGTCCTCGTCGAGCTTGAGGGTCTCGCGGATCGTCTGGAGGATCTTGCCGTCGCGGCGCAGCGTCTCGAGCAGCTCCTGCTCGAAGGTGCGGACGTCCTCGACGGCGATGTCGTCGAGCTTGCCGGTCGTGCCGGTCCAGATCGAGACGACCTGCTCCTCGACGGGGTACGGCGAGCTCTGCGGCTGCTTGAGCAGCTCGACGAGACGCGCACCACGGGCGAGCTGGGCTCGCGAGGCGGGGTCGAGGTCGGAGGCGAACATCGCGAACGCCTCCATGGCGCGGAACTGCGCGAGGTCGAGCTTGAGTCGACCGGCGACCGACTTCATCGCCTTGATCTGCGCGGCACCGCCGACTCGGGAGACCGAGACACCCACGTCGATGGCCGGACGCACGTTGGCGTTGAACAGGTCGGCCTGCAGGTAGATCTGGCCGTCGGTGATCGAGATGACGTTGGTCGGGATGTACGCCGAGACGTCGCCCGCCTTGGTCTCGATGATCGGCAGACCCGTCATCGAGCCGTGGCCGAGGTCGTCGGAGAGCTTCGCGCAACGCTCGAGGAGCCGCGAGTGCAGGTAGAAGACGTCGCCCGGGTAGGCCTCGCGGCCCGGCGGACGGCGCAGCAGCAGCGACACGGCGCGGTAGGCCTCGGCCTGCTTGCTCAGGTCGTCGAAGACGATGAGGACGTGCTTGCCCTGGTACATCCAGTGCTGGCCGATGGCCGAGCCGGTGTAGGGCGCGAGGTACTTGAAGCCCGCCGAGTCGGACGCCGGGAGCCGCGACGATCGTGGTGTACTCGAGCGCGCCGGCCTCCTCGAGGGTGCCGCGGACCGACGCGATGGTCGAGCCCTTCTGGCCGATGGCGACGTAGATGCAGCGGACCTGGGCGTCGGGGTCGCCGGACTCCCAGTTGCGCTTCTGGTTGATGATCGTGTCGATCGCGACCGTCGTCTTGCCGGTCTGGCGGTCGCCGATGATGAGCTGGCGCTGGCCGCGGCCGATCGGCGTCATCGCGTCGATCGACTTGATGCCGGTCTGCAGCGGCTCGTGCACCGACTTGCGCTGGACGACCGTTGGGCGCCTGCAGCTCGAGGGCACGACGCTGCTCGGACTTGATCTCGCCGAGACCGTCGATCGGGTTGCCGAGCGGGTCGACGACGCGGCCGAGGAAGTCGTCACCGACCGGGACCGAGAGGACCTCGCCCGTGCGCTTGACGGTCTGGCCCTCCTCGATGCCGGCGAAGTCACCGAGGATGACGACGCCGATCTCGTGGACGTCGAGGTTCAGCGCGAGGCCGAGCGTGCCGTCCTCGAACTGGAGCAGCTCGTTGGTCATGGCCGAGGGAAGACCCTCGACGTGAGCGATGCCGTCACCGGCGTCGGTGACGCGGCCGACCTCTTCGCGGGAGGCCGTGCCGGGCTCGTAGGACTGGACGAACGAGTCCAGTGCGTCGCGGATCTCCTCCGGACGGATCGAAAGCTCCGTCATGTCAGATCTTCTCCTCGGTTTCGACCCGCGTGACGGGCCGGTGGTTGTTCACAGCTGGTGGGTGGGCGGTGCCTCAGGCACCCATGGCGCGGCGCGCCGCGTCGAGCTTGCGGATGACGGTGCCGTCGATGACCTCGTCACCGATCTCGACCTTGACCCCGCCCATGACCCGGGGGTCCACGACGGTGTTGACGTGGACCGTGCCGCCGTAGACGGTGGCGAGGCCGGCGGCGAGCCGGCGACGGTCCTCATCGGAGAGCGGCACGGCCGAGGTGACGGTGGCCGTCTGCTGCTCGCGGCGGTGCGAGGCCGTGTCGAGGTAGCCCTCGACCGTCCGGTCGAACCGGCGACCCCGCGGGGCGCGCACGGCCTGGCGGACGAGCCCGAGGGTCTCCGGGGCGACCTTGTCGCGCAGCAGCGACTCGACGAGCGCGGTGCGCCGGTCGTCGGAGGCCTGCGTGTCGGTCAGCGCAGAGCGCAGTCCGGCGTCGGCCGCGACGATCCGCTCGAAGCGGAAGAGCTCGTCCTCGACCTGGTCGGCACGCCCCTGGGCCTCGGCCTGGGCGATGACGGCCTCGACGGCATACGCCTCGAGGGTGTCGGTGAGGTCACGCTGGGAGGTCCACCGCTGCGCGAAGACGCCCTTGAGCACGACGAGCGTCTCGGCGCTCACCTTGCCCGCGAAGAGCCGCTCGGCGAGCTGCGCCTTGTCCGCGCCCTCGCGTGAGGTGTCGGCTGCGGCACGGCGCAGGGCCGTGCTGCCGTCGAGGAGTCCGACGACCGCGAAGAGCTCCTCGGCCAACCGTGAGCGGTCGGCACCGGCGGCGAGCGCGCCGGTGAACGCATCGCGGCTCGCGACCGCTGCTGCGCGTGAGGATCCCTGCATCAGCGGTCCCCGACCTTCTCACGGACGACGTCGCCCGACTCGAGCTCGGCGAGGAAGCGCTCGACGATGCCCTTCTGACGGGTCTCGTCGTGCAGCGACTCGCCGACGATGCGGCTCGCGAGGTCGGTGGAGATGCGCCCCACGTCCGCGCGGAGCGACACGACCGCCTGCTGGCGCTCGGCGTCGATCTGCTTGTGCGCGGTCTCGGTGATGCGCGCGGCCTCGGACGCCGCGTGCTCACGCATCTCGGCGATGATCTGCGCGCCCTGGGCCTTGGCGTCCTCACGGATGCGGGCGGCCTCGGAGCGGGCCTCGACGAGCTGGGCCTGGTACTGCTCGAGCGCGGCCTGGGCCTGGGCCTGGGCCTCCTCCGCCTTGTTCATCCCGCCCTCGATGGCAGCGGTGCGCTCGGCGTAGATCTGCTCGAGACGCGGCACGACCTTCTGCTTGACGATCACGTAGAGGATCGCGAAGCACGCGAGGCCGAAGAAGAACTCCAGCGGGTGCGGGATGATCGGTGCCGCGGTGGCCCAGAAGCCGCCCTCGCCGCCCTCGGCGGTCACGGTCACTGCTTGCATGCGGGTCTCCTAGAGAGAATGACGAACGGTGCTTCGAGCTGCCCCAGGAAGGGGCGTCAGCCCTTGAAGACGAACGCGAGGGCGATACCGAAGATGGCGAGCGCCTCGGTGATGGCCATGCCCAGGAAGGCGATCGGCTGCAGCATGCCGCGGGCCTCGGGCTGACGGGCGACGCCGTTGATGTAGGCGGCGAAGATCAGACCGACACCGATACCGGGGCCGATGGCGGAGAGGCCGTAACCGAGGATGGCGATGTTGCCAGTCATGTGTAATCCATTCCTTCTTGTCTTGTCCGGCTGGCGGTTACCAGACGGGCGGGGGCGAAGCTGGTTTGTGGTGCTCGTGCGGTGGTGCAGTCGTGCAGTCGTGCAGTCGTGGTGCGCGCCGGGCGCGCGGGAGGCTCAGTGCTCGTCGGCGACGGCACCGGCGATGTAGAGCGCGGCGAGCAGGGTGAAGACGTACGCCTGCAGGAACTCGACCAGCAGCTCGAAGAGCGTCATCACGAAGGCGAAGACCCACGTGACGCCACCGGCGACGACGAGGATGCCGCCGGAGGTGAGCATGTACCAGCCGCCGGTGATGAACAGGACGATGAGGATGTGGCCGGCGAACATGTTGCCGAAGAGTCGCAGGGCGAGGGTGACCGGACGCGTGAACAGGTCGGTGATGAGCTCGAGGAAGAAGATGAAGGGGATCATCGCCTTGGGCAGCCCGGCGGGCACGAGCGACTTCCAGTAGCCGATGAAGCCGTGCTTGCGCATGCCGACGACGTGGAAGACCACCCACACGATGAGCGACAGGGCGATCGGGAAGCCGATGCGGCTGAAGGTCGGGAAGCTGAACGGCGGGATGACGCCGAAGAAGTTGTTGACGAGGATCGTCGTGAAGAGGGCGAAGAGCAGCGGCACGAACCGCATGAACTCCTTGGTGCCGATGAGGTCCTTGGCGATGCCGTTGCGCACGAGCCCGTAGACGGCCTCGGTCCCCATCTGGCCACGGCTCGGCACGAGCGCCTTCTTCTTCGTCGTGGCGAGCAGCCACCAGGCGACGAGCCCGGTCGCCACGACCATGAGGATGATCGGACGCGTGATCGCCCAAGGGCCGTCCGTGCCGAAGAGGGGCTGCCAGAACTCCTCGACGCCGGGGGCGGTGTAGTCCGTCGGGGCGGCGGCCACGATGCTCACGGGTTGCTCCTTGGTAGGTTCTGGGCGCTTCGGCTGACGACGGACGTCAGCGGTGGGGGTTCGGTGCTCGGGTGCGCAGATCCGCACGTGCGCGGGTCAGCGGGCGATGCGCCGGTGGCCGGCACGAACGCGTTCACGCTCACGGGCTGGCTCAATGGGTACCGTATCGGAACCAGATGAGGTAGAGCGACAGGGCCATCCCCCCGACGATCCCTGCTCCGACGAGCCACGACGTTCCCAGCAGGTGGTCCGCGATGGCCCCGAGTCCCCCGTAGACCAGAGGTCCCGTCAGCAGGTAGGCGACCGCTCGCCAGGCGGAGTCCTGCTCGCGGATGTTGAACGCGCGCAGCTCCTCCGCCTTGTCCCCGACCTCGGCGACGGTTCGATCGGGCTCGTCGGGCTCGGGCGTCGAGGGTGTGGTCATGTCGACCTCCGGTCTCACGGCTCATCACGCTGCTCCCGGTCGGGCTTCGCGTCCAGCGAGGCCGCGCCGTCGGGGTCGTAGGCGAAGATCCGCAGTCGCTTGTAGGCGCGCATCTCGAAGAAGAGCCACACGACGGCGCAGACGGTGACGGACAGCCCGATCGCGTAGCCGGAGGCCCACGTGACGTCGCGCAGCGCGAACATGACGATGCCGAGCACCAGCACCTTGAAGGTGTAGGTGGCCATGACGATCATCATGGTCGTCGTGGGCGGCAGGTCGGCCGTGCGCTTCATGACGAGGAGCGTCAGGCTGAAGAAGAAGATGACGATGGCGGCGCCGAGCGCGGCAGACCACGCGGCCTTGGGGCTCGAGAACAGCCCGACGACGACACACAGCGAGACCGGCCACGGCCGTCGGCAGCAGGGAGCCCCGGAGGAGCTGCGCGAAGGCATCCGACTGGGATGCGTCGCGTGCCGGTGTGGCGCTCAAGGAAACCTGCCTGGTGCGTCGGGTGGCGTCGTGCGGGCGGGGCTCGGGCAGATCCGGATCAGGCTCGGATCGGCTCTGTTCAGAAGGACATCGGGCGCCTGCGGCGGTCTTCTCAGACTCCCCTCAGGCGCTTGTGAATGCTATCACAAGCGTTCGGACGGCCTCCACCGCGGCAGCCACACGGTGAGCACGACACCCATCGCGGCGGCCACCCCCACGACCGCGAGCGGACGGGGTCCGTCCCAGATGACGAAGGACACCGAACCGAGGGCCACGATGGCGGCCCAGAGGTAGAGGATGAGCACGGCCCGGCGGTGGCCGTGGCCGATGCGCAGCATGCGGTGGTGCAGGTGCATCGCGTCGGGCTGCCACGGGCGCTGGCCGGCCCGGGTGCGGCGCACGACGGCGAGGACCATGTCGAGGAACGGCAGCAGCAGCACGGCCAGCGGCACGAGGATCGGCAGGAACGCTGCCGACACCGCGTTGTTGCTGATCTGTCCGGGATCGACGTTGCCGGTCAGGGTGATGGTCGCCGCCGACAGGAGAAGTCCCAGGGTCAGGGCCCCGGAGTCGCCCATGAAGAGCCGGGCGGGATGGAAGTTGTGCGGCAGGAAGCCGGCGCAGCACCCGACGAGCGCGGCGCAGATGAAGGTGGCCGTCGAGAACACGTTCGCCGGCACGAAGGAGCGGGACACGAGGTAGCTGTAGATGAAGAAGGCGAACGCCGCGATGCCGACGACGCCGGCGGCGAGCCCGTCGAGGCCGTCGATGAAGTTGACGGCGTTCGTCGACGCGATGACGACGAGCACCGTGAAGAGCACGAGCACCGGCGTCGGCAGGATCGTCGTGCCGAAGATCGGCAGCGAGAGCAGCTGCACGCCGGTGTAGGCCATCAGGCCCGCGGCGAGCATCTGCCCGGCCAGCTTGGTCAGCCAGTCGAGCTCACGGATGTCGTCGAAGGCCCCGAGCAGGCAGACGATGCCGCCCGCGGCGACCACGCCGAGGATCTGCTTCGTCGAGAAGAGCGTGCCGAGGTAGGGCAGCGCCCGGGCCACGAGCGCGGCCGCCACGAAGCCGATGTAGATGCCCACTCCCCCGAGCCGCGGGATCGGCGTCTTGTGGACGTCGCGCTCGCGCACGGCCGTGAACGCGCCCGTCGCCACGGCGACGCTGCGCACGAAGGGTGTGGCGAGGTACGTGACCGCAGCGGCCACGATGAGGACGAGGACGTACTCGTGCACCTACCGACCTTCGCTCGGACGCCGACGCTGGCGAGTGGGCTGACTCAGCGAGGGTATGCCGGGAAGCGCGTCACGAGATCGGTGACCTCGGCACGCACCTGCTTGCTCACCGCGTGGTCGGGGTCGGCGTCACCCTTGGTCACGGCCTGGTGGATGAGCGCGGCGATCTGCTTCATCTCCTCCAGGCCCATGCCCTGGGTCGTGACCGACGGCGTGCCCACGCGGATGCCGGAGGCGATGTTGGGCTTCTGCGGGTCGAACGGGATGGCGTTCTTGTTGAGCACGATGCCGGCCGCGTCGGCCCGCTCCTCGGCCTCCTTGCCGGTGACGCCGACGCCCTGCAGGTCGAGCAGCGACAGGTGGGTGTCGGTGCCGCCGGTCGTCGGACGGATGCCCAGCTCGAGCAGGCTCGCCGCGAGCTGCTGGCTGTTGGCGATGACGTCCTTGGCGTACTGGGCGTACTCGGGCGTGGCGGCCTCCTTGAAGTTGACCGCCTTGGCCGCGATGGTGTGCATCTGCGGGCCGCCCTGCATCATCGGGAAGATCGCCTTGTCCATGGCCGCGGCGTGCTCGGCCTTGCACACGAGGGCGCCGGAGCGCGGGCCGCGGAGCACCTTGTGCGTCGTGAAGGTGACGACGTCGGCATACGGCACGGGCGACGGGATGGCCTTGCCGGCGACGAGGCCGATGAAGTGGGCCGCGTCGACCCAGAGGATCGCGCCGACCTCGTCGGCGATGGCTCGGAAGCGCTCGAAGTCGATGAGGCGCGGGATGGCGGAGCCGCCGGCGCAGATGACCTTCGGGCGGTGCTCGCGGGCGAGCGCCTCGACCTGGTCGTAGTCGATGTCCTCGATCTGCTTGTCGACGCCGTAGTGGACGGCGTTGAACCACTTGCCGGAGAAGGAGACCTTCGTGCCGTGCGTCAGGTGGCCCCCCATCGGCAGCGCCATGGCGAGGATCGTGTCGCCGGGCGACATGAAGGCGCCGTAGACGGCCTGGTTGGCGCTCGCACCCGAGTGGGCCTGGACGTTGGCGTGGTCGGCGTCGAAGAGCGCCTTGGCCCGCTCGATCGCGATGGTCTCGGCCTTGTCGACCTCGGAGCAGCCGCCGTAGTAGCGACGGCCGGGGTAGCCCTCGGCGTACTTGTTCGACAGCGTCGACCCCAGCGCCGTCAGCACGGCGGGCGAGCTGATGTTCTCGCTCGCGATGAGCTGCAGACCGCCGCGGATGCGGTCGAGCTCGGACAGGAGCACCCCCGCGATGTCGGGGTCGAAGGACTGCAGGGCGCCGAAGTCGGAGCCGTAGAACGTGTCGTCAGCCATGGGAGTTCTCCGGGTGGGTCGGGAGTGGGGCGCGAGCGCGAGCCAACTCTATTGCGTCGGGCCTGAGCCGTCGGAGGGACCTTGGGTCGCGGACACGTCGCGCCACTCCCCCGGGGCGTCGGTCGTGTCGCCGACCTCGGCGACGGGCTCGGGCCCCGCATCGGGTTCGGGCGCCTCGAGCACGGGCTCCGGCACGAGCGCCGCGTCCAGCTCGTCCTGGGTGATGGCGCCCAGTCGCAGCGTCACCGGGGTCTCGCCGGTGCAGTCGACGATCGTCGAGGGCTGCCCCTCACTGACCGCACCACCGTCGAGGTAGACCCCGACCGACTCCCCGAGCATGCCGACCGCCTCGTCGACGGTGCGGGCGGCCGGGTCGCCGGTCGTGTTGGCGCTCGTGACGGCCATCGGGCCGATGTCCCCGAGCAGCTCGAGGGTGATCTCGTGGTCCGGGACGCGAAGGGCGACCGTGCCGTTCGTCTCCCCGAGGTCCCAGTGCAGTGACGTCTGGGCCTTGAGCACGAGGGTCAGCGGCCCGGGCCAGAACCTCTCCATGAGCCGCTGCGCGTAGTCCGGCACCTGGGTCGCGAGTCCCTGGGCGGTGCGCGCGGTCGGGATGAGCACGGGTGGCGGCATGTCGCGCCCGCGTCCCTTGGCGGCGAGGACGGAGGCGACGGCGGTGGCGTCGAAGGCGTCACAGCCGATCCCGTAGACCGTGTCGGTCGGCAGGACGACGATCTCGCCGCGTCGGACGGCTGCGGCCGCGGCCGGGATGCCCTCGGCGCGACCGTCGGGATCGGTGCAGTCGTAGCGCTCGCTCACGGGGCAGAGCCTACTGGCGTGGTCCGGGACGTCGTCCGGGACGTCGTCCGGGGCGTCGTCCGGGGGGTCAGGACGGATCGATGCCGACGAGCTCGGCCGAGACGCGCCACAGCCGTGCCGCCACCTCGGTGTCGTAGGAGGCCCGCGACGACCGCTTGGCCCTGCCGCCCGCGAAGTAGCGGCCGGACACGTGCTCCAGCAGTGGCGACGAGGCGAGCAGGACCGAGGTGTCCGCGCCCCGCTCCGGGCTCTTCATGAAGGGCCGTACGAGGGGGAGCATCAGGCGCATCCACCCCCCGGAGTCCTCCTGCCCGAAGGCGGTTCGGACCACCCCGGGGTGCAGGGCGTTGGCCGTGACCCCCGAACCCTCGAGCCGGCGGGCGAGCTCGTAGGTGAACAGGACGTTGGCGAGCTTGGACTGGTTGTAGGCGCGCTGCCCGTTGTACCCCTGCGCTCCCTGCAGGTCGTCGAGGTCGATCCGACCCATGGCCTGCGCGCCGGACGAGACCGTGACGACGCGTGCCGGGGCGCTGGCCCGCAGCCGGTCGAGGAGCAGGTTGGTGAGCAGGAACGGGGCGAGGTGGTTGACGGCGAAGGTCCGCTCGAGCCCGTCGACGGTCTCGTGCCGGGTGGCCCAGTAGCCGCCGGCGTTGTTGACGAGGACGTCCAGGCGGGCGTATGCCGTGAGCACCTGTTGCGCGAGCGCACGGACGTCGCGCTGCGACGAGAGGTCGGCGAGGAAGACGTCGACCTCTGCGCCGCCGTCGCGCAGCCGCTCCGCCGCGGCAGCGGCGCGCGCGGCGTCGCGCCCGACGAGTCCGACCCGGGCCCCGAGACCGGCCAGACGGCCGGCCGTGGCCAGCCCGATCCCGCCGGTCCCGCCGGTGACCAGCACGGTCCGGCCGGTCATCGGGCCGGTCCTCGGGCCGGTCGTCGGGGCGCTCATGTCACCGGACGATCTTGAAGTTGAACGCCGCCGTGCCGAAGGCGCCCATCAGGCGCAGCCACACGGGCAGCAGCATCTCGGTGCCGCGCGCCGTGCTGATGTCCCCGAGGTCGATGACGTCGGTGTGACCGAACGACTCCAGCAGCTCGGTGACGGTGGCCTTGGCCGCCGCGTCGTTGCCGGACACGAAGACGGAGGACTCCTGCCCGAGGTTCTTCGGGTGGACCATGAGCTCGGCGGTGAGGGTGTTGAGCGTCTTGACGACCCGGGCCTGCGGGAAGGCCCGCTGCACCAGCTCGCCCAGGGAGTCGGTGTCCTTGACGAAGAGGGTGGGCGGGAAGCCGTTCGAGAAGTCGAGCGGGTTCGAGATGTCGAGGACGATCTTGCCGGTCAGGTTGTCCGCGCCGGCCGCCTCGAGGGCCGGCATCGCGCCGTGCCCGCTCGTGGCGTTGACGACGAGCTCGGCCGCGGCCGCCGCGTCGGCGAAGGTGGCGAGGGACACCCCTGCCTGGTCCGCGGCCCAGGCCGAGTAGGGCGGGTTGCCCATGCCGTCGGGCTCGGTGCGGGCGAGCGTGGCCTGCGGGTCTCGGGTGCCGACGACGACGTCGTGGCCGAGGCCGAACAGCCGGGCGGCGACGGTCCGGCCGACCGTGCCGGTGCCGAGGACTGCGATCTTCATGGGGGTTCTCCTACGTGCTGGTCCGGTCAGCGAGGCAGACAGGTTTGTCTACTCCCGCAGCTGGAAACGTAACAGACAGGTCTGTCTATGTGCAAGAATACGACCAGGACGACGCCGATGTACGACCCGAGGAGCCTGATGTCCACCGCCACGCCGACCCGCCCCAGTGCCGCACGCGAGCGGATCCTCGACGCCGCCTTCGCGCTGTTCTACGCCCGCGGGATCCGCGCCGTGGGGGTCGATCTCATCATCGCCGAGTCGGGCGTGGCGAAGGCGACGTTCTACAAGCACTTCCCCGCCAAGGACGATCTCGTCGTCGCCTACCTCGACAAGGTCGACGGCGTCTGGACGGGACAGCTGAAGGGGGCCGCGCAGGCCGCAGGCGCCGACCCGGCCGCGCAGCTGGTCGGCCTCTTCGACGCACTCGGCACGGCGTGCCGGCGGGAGGGCTACCGCGGCTGTGCCTTCATCAACGCCGCGGCCGAGTCGCAGCCGGGCACCCCGGTTCACGACCGGACGGTGGCGCACAAGACCGCCGTGCTCGCCTGGGTGCGCGAGCTCGCCGAGCAGGCCGGAGCGCGGGACCCCGGGGCCCTCGCCCGGTCGCTGACGCTCCTGCTCGACGGCGGACTCGCGAGCGGCTCGCTCGACGCCAGCCCCGAGGCCCCGAAGGTGGCCCGCGCCTGTGCCGCCGCCCTGGTGTCGGCCGCCACCGGCGCCTCCGTCTGAGGCACGGGCACCCGTCCACACAGAACGGCGAGGGGTCAGCCTGAGCGACGGGCCCGGGTGACGCGCGGGCGACCACCGAGGTCGGGGTGGTCGCTGACCTCGACCCACTCCCCCGTGCGCCCCAGCCGGGCCGGCAGGCTCTCTCCCTGCGAGTCGGCGTGCTCGATGAGCACCCACCCGCCCGGGCGCAGCAGTCCGGCGGCCACCCTCGTGACGGCGAGCGGGATGCCCAGCCCGTCCTCGCTGCCGCCGTAGAGCGCGAGCTCGGGGTCGTGTTCACGCACCTCGGGGTCGAGGGGCACGGCACCGACGGGGATGTAGGGCGGGTTGATCGTCACGACGTCGACGGCGCGCGCCCAGTCCTCGAAGCACGGCCGCGTCGCGTCGCCCTGCACGAGCTCGACGTCGAGACCGAGCCGGTCGCGGTTGGCGACCGCCCAGGCGTAGGCGTCGGGTGACAGCTCGAGAGCACGCACCTGGACGTCCGGACGTTCGTCCTTGACGGACAGGGCGATCGCCCCGGAACCCGAGCACAGGTCGACGACCCGGACCGGGTGCGGCTGGTCGAGCGAACGGACCCGGTCGACCTCGCCGAGGGCCAGGTCGACGAGCACCTCGGTCTCGGGGCGGGGCACGAAGACCCCCGGACCGACCGACAGCGTCAGCCTGCGGAAGTGGGCGCGGCCGGTGAGGTGCTGGAGCGGGACCCGGGCCGCGCGCTCGTCGACGAGGACGGCATACGCCCCCGGGAGCGTGCGGCCGCCGAGCACCATGAGGCGGCGGACCTCGGAGGCGTCGACGCCGAGCACGTGGGCGGCGAGCTCGACGGCGTCGACGTCGGCTGAGGCCACCCCCGCGTCTCGGAGCCGCGCGGCGGCGGCCCGGATGCCGTCGCGCAGGTCGGTCGTGCCGTCGTTCGTGCCGTCGGTCACGCCCTCCGTCATGCCCTCGACCCGTCGTCGGCGAGCGCCGCGAGCTTCGCGGCCTCGTCGGCGTCGAGGGCGGACTGCACGACCGGGTCGAGGTCGCCGTCGAGCACGGCGTCGAGGTTGTAGGACTTGTAGCCGGTGCGGTGGTCGGAGATCCGGTTCTCCGGGAAGTTGTAGGTGCGGATGCGCTCCGAGCGGTCCACGGTGCGCACCTGCGACCGGCGCGCGGCGCTCGCCTCCGCGTCGGCCTCGTCCTGCGCCAGCTGGTGCAGCCGGGCCCGCAGGACGCGCATCGCCGCCTCCTTGTTCTGCAGCTGCGACTTCTCGTTCTGGCACGACACGACGAGCCCGGTCGGCAGGTGGGTGATGCGCACGGCCGAGTCGGTCGTGTTGACGCTCTGGCCACCGGGGCCGCTGCTGCGGTAGACGTCGATGCGCAGGTCGTTCGGGTCGATGGTCACCTCGACCTCCTCGGCCTCGGGCATGACGAGCACGCCCGCGGCGGAGGTGTGGATGCGGCCCTGGCTCTCGGTGACCGGCACCCGCTGGACGCGGTGCACTCCGCCCTCGTACTTGAGGCGGGCCCACGGCCCCTCACCCAGGCCGGGAGCGCCCTTGGCGCGCACGGAGACCCGCACGTCCTTGTAGCCGCCGAGGTCGCTCTCGGTCGCGTCCTCGATCGCGGTGCGCCAGCCGCGCTGCTCGGCGTAGCGGAGGTACATCCGCAGCAGGTCGCCGGCGAAGAGGGCCGACTCGTCGCCACCCTCACCGGCCTTGACCTCGAGGATGACGTCGCGGTCGTCGTCGGGGTCACGCGGCACGAGCATCCGGCGCAGGTGCGCCTCCGCCGCCTCGAGCCGGGCCTCGAGCGAGGGCACCTCCTCGGCGAACGACGCGTCGTCGGCGGCCAGCTCGCGGGCGGCCGCGAGGTCGTCACCGGCCGCCTGCCACTCGCGGGCGGCCGCGACCGTCGGGGCCAGGGCGGCATACCGCTTGTTCAGCGTGCGCACGAGGTCCTGGTCGCCGTGCACGGCGGGGTCGGCGAGCTGCTGCTCGAGCTCGGCGTACTCGTCGAGGATCGACTGGACGGATTCGAGCACGGCGGGCCCTTCGGCTGAGGGACGTATGGGGAGACGGACGGGTACGACGAACGCCGGCCCCCGACGACCGAAGTCGCGGGAGCCGGCGTGCGGGAGACCTACTTGGCGGCCTTCTTGCCGTAACGGGCCTCGAACCGGGCCACACGGCCACCGGTGTCGAGGATCTTCTGCTTGCCCGTGTAGAACGGGTGGCACTGGGAGCAGACGTCGGCAGAGATCTTGCCGGACGTCTCGGTGCTCCGCGTGGTGAACGTGTTGCCACAGGTGCAGGTCACCGTGGTCTCGACGTAGTCGGGGTGAAGGTCCTTCTTCAACGTGGTCTCCTTGAGGTATTCGGCCGGGTCGGTCTCATCGCTGCTCACCTTGGGCGAGCCGCTCTCCCGTGAACCGGTCCAAAGGAAGAGTGTGCCAGAGAGGCGCACCTCCTCCCAAACGCGCGAGGTGGCCCCGGCATTCCCGCCCTGTGCGCAGGTCGGGCGGCCTCCGTCAGGCTCGCACGGTGGCGGGCTGGGCGACGGGCAGCACGACCTGCATGGTCGTCCCCTCCCCCTCGACCGAGGCGATGACGAGCTCGCCACCGTGACCCTCGACGATGGCGCGCACGATGGCGAGGCCGAGACCGGTGCCCGGGATGGCGGCGGCCGTGGCGTTCCCCGCGCGGAAGAACCGCTCGGACAGGCGCGCGAGGTCGGTGGCCGGGATGCCGATGCCCGTGTCGTGAACCGAGATGATCGTCGAGTCGCCGGACCGCTCGGCCGACAGCAGCACCTGCCCGCCTTCCTGCGTGAACTTCACGGCGTTGGACCCGAGGTTGATCAGCGCCCGCTCGACCTGGCCCCGGTCGACCCGGACGACGAGGTCGTCGGGGACGTCGTCGCAGACCAGCTGCACCCCACCGTTGGCCGCGACCGGCTCCATGGTCTCGGTGACGGTGCGCAGCAGGTCGCGGACGGCCACGTCCTCGGAGACCGCCTGCAGACCGCTGATCTCGATCTTGTTGAGCACGAGGAGGTCCTCGATGAGGCCGCGCAGGCGCGTGGCGTTGCGCCCGATGATGTCGAGGGCCACGTGCTGCCCGTCCGTGGCGTCGCCGAAGTCGCCGTCGACGAGCAGCTCGAGGTAGCCGCTGATCGAGGTCAGCGGGGTGCGCAGCTCGTGACTGACGGTCGCCATGAAGTCGGTCTTCTGCCGGTCGAGCTCGGTGAGCCGACGCACCTGCTCGTCCTGCATCTGCGACAGCCGCAGCGCCACGATCGACTGGGCGGCGATGGCGGAGCACTGCTGGGCCGCCTGGATCTCGTGGCGGTGCCAGCGTCTCGGCGCGCCGACCATCATGACCGACAGGATGCCCAGGCCGCGGCCGCCGGTGCCGACGGGCAGCATGAGCAGGCTCCGCGCGCCGGTCGCCCGATGGAAGGCGCGGGCCCGCTCGTCGTCATAGGCCTGGTGCGCCAGAAGGTCGCCGATGTCGAAGAAGCCGGCGTCGCGACGCAGCTCGTCGTTGACGGACCCGACCTGCTGGGCGAGCGACCGCGGCAGCGGAGGCAGGTCGGGCAGGTCGTCGGTGTGCCACTGGAGGCGGTCCTCGATCGTCTGGCCGTCGTCGGCGAGGGTGTAGAGCAGCACGCGGTCGGCGCCGAGACCGGCGCCGAGCTTGGTCGTGACGCGCTGGAGCGCCTCGTGGACGTCGACGGCCGAGCGGACGGTGCGACCGACGTCGAGGACGAGCTCCTGCATCTCGAGCACGGCCGCCTGCTGGTCGACGAGCCGGGCATTGGCACGGGTGAGGTCGTTGAAGTCGCGCGCGAGCATGCGAACCTCGAAGGCGCCCTCCTCCTGGTTGGCCATCGTGATGACGTCCTCCTCCGCCTGGCGACGCACCACCTCCCGGAGTCGCGCGAGCGGGCGGCCGACGGCGCGGTCCATCCCGAAGCCGGCGGCGACGAGCACGAGCACCACCGCGGCGGCGACGGCGATGATGACGCCGGACGTGATGGTCGTGGCCTCGCGCGAGTCGATGCGGGCGGCGTCGCGCTGGGTCTGGATGCTCGAGCCCAGCGACTCGTTGGTCGAGCGGAAGCGGGCGTAGGCCGCCGCCGGGCCGGCCCGCTCCGCTGCCGTCGCGACCTTGCCGGCCGAGAGTCCCCGCAGGGACTGGCGGGCCGCGACGAACCAGTCGTCGACAGCCGCCCGCTCCGCGGAGACGAGACGCGAGTAGCGCGCGTGGTCGGCGCTCGAGAGCTCGTCGCTGCGCGTGGCCGCCGCGAGGTGGTCCAGCTCCGCGTCGACAGCCGGCTGGACCGTCAGCGGGTCGAGTACGGAGGGGATGCCGCCGGCCTTCTGCTGCCACGCCCCCTCGGCTCGGGTCATGTCGAGCAGGATGGCGACGTTGGACTCCCGCGCGGGTCCGAGCGCGAGGGTGAGCGCACGGACCGCCGTGCCCTGCGAGCGGATCGTCGCGACGGAGATGATCGCGCCGACCGGCACGAGGATGACGAGGATGGCGACGAGCCGGCGGATGTGGCTGCCGACCGAGCGCCTCGAGACCGCGGGCAGCACGCTCGTCACGCCGGGTCCTCGTCGAAGCCCGTGCGGGTCATGACGCCCCAGACGTGCTTCTTACCGCGCAGGCTCGACCACCATCCCTCGAGTCGCCACCACACCGTGGCCTGTCGGTAGCCGATGTTCTCCAGGACGGAGGCGGCGACGGTCTGCCAGACGGCACGCCACCGGTCGTGCTTGTGGAAGGCCCACTCGTCGACGACCATCGCCGAGAGGGTCACGAGCACGGCATACCCGTAGGCGAGCACGAGGAAGAGGATCGCGAAGGGGACGTTGACGACGCCGAGGAGCAGGGCGAGCGGCACGACGAGGATGCCGAACAGCTCGAGCAGCGGCGCGATGAGCTCGAAGAGCCAGTAGTAGGGCAGCGCCAGCCAACCGATGCGGCCGTACTTCGGGCGGAAGAGCATCGAGCGGTAGGCCCACAGGGTCTCCCAGAGGCCTCGGTGCCAGCGGCGCCGCTGGTTGCGCAGCACCTTGGCCGTGACCGGCACCTCGGTCCACGACACCGGCTCGGGCACGAACTCGATGCGGTAGTCGCGGCCCTCGTCGCGCAGCTTCTTGTGGATGCGCATCACGAGCTCGAAGTCCTCGCCGATGCTGTCGGGGTCGAGGCCGCCCACCTCGACGACGACGTCGCGGCGGAAGAGCCCGAACGCCCCGCTGATGAGGATGAGGCCGCCGAGGCGCGACCATCCGGCGCGGCCCAGCAGGAAGGCCCGGAGGTACTCGACGAGCTGAATGCGCGGGAGCCAGGTCTGCGGCATCTCCACCCGCACGATGCGCCCCGAGACGACGCGGCTGCCGTTGACCGGGCGGATCGCTCCGCCGGTGGCGACCATGCGGGTCGGGTCGTCGGCGAAGGGGCGGGTCACGTGCAGCAGACCGTCGGGCTCGAGGATGGAGTCGCCGTCGATCATCGCGACGAGCGGCTCGCTCGCGGCGTTGATGGCGACGTTGATGGCCTCGGACCGACCGGAGTTCTCCTTGCGGACCACGACGAGCCGGGTGCGGCCGTCGCGCGGGACGTGGATGCCGAGGACCTGCGCGCGGATCGGGATCTCGTGCGGAAGCTCCCGGGGCACCTGGACGAGGTCGAAGGCCTCCTCGAGCCGGGCGAAGGTCTCGTCGCTGCTGCCGTCGTCGACGACGACGACCTCGTGCCGCGGGTAGCGCAGCGTCAGGAACGACTTGACCGCCATGACGATGCCGGCCTCCTCGTTGTAGGCCGGGACCAGCAGCGACACACCGGGGGCGAGACCGGCACCCTGCCAGGCCACCGCCGTGGCCCGCCTGCGCTGTTGTGCCCGGAACTCGAGGTAGGCCAGCACGATGAGCACCAGGAGCGAGGTGTTGATGAGGACGAAGTAGATGATGATCGGCACCGCGGTGACGTCCATGCTCCACACGACGAAGGACCGCAGGCCCGACGTGATGCCCTCCCAGCTCATGCGGAGGCTCCCTGGAGGCTCGCGAGCAGGCGTGCGGTGCGCACGGCGGGGTCGTCGGCGTGGCCGACGAGGGCGTCGCTGCCGTCCGGGCCCAAGGAGAGCAGCGCGGTCGCAGCGAGCTCGGCCAGCCGCGGGTCGAAGTCCTCGAGGAGCGCGGCCAGCGCCGGGACGGCTCCGGTCTCGCCGAGCTCACCGAGGGCGACGACGCAGGCGCGGCGCAGGGCCAGCGGCTCGGACTCGGCGGTGTGGCGCACGAGGATGTCGACGTCCTCGCCGCGCCCGAGCCGGCCGATGGCCGTGGCACTCGTCTCGCGGACGGTGAGGTCGGGGTCACCAGCGAGCAGCCGGCGCAGCTCGGGCAGGCCCTGGGTGAAGCTGCGCTCGCCGCTGAGGTGGGCGGCGACCATGCGGGTGCGGGCGTTGTCGTGAGCCAGGCCCTCGCGCAGCACCTCCGAGATACCGACACCCATCGACTGCAGCGCCTCGGCGGCCGTGGCTGCGGGCAGTCCTCGCTCGGGCGCACCGATCGCCGCCAGAACCGGCCCGGCGGCCGCGGGGTCACCGATGAGGCCGAGGGCGTATGCCGCGCTGTTGCGGACCTCCACCGCCTCGTCCCCCAGCGCCTCTACGAGGAGCGGGACGGCGTGCTCGGCGCGAGCGAGGCCGAGCAGCTGGGCAGCGCGCGCCCGCTTCACCGTGGACCGGCTCGTCATCTCGGCCGCCGCCCCCTCGACGGCGCCGTGCTCCTCGAGCACCTGGACGAGCTGGTCGGCGGGCACGCCACGGATCTTGCTGAGCATGCCCACGATGTTGCGGTCGAGCACGTCGCGAGCCGCGCCGGTCGCCCCCCGCAGCTCGTCGGCGGCAGAGCCGTCGTCGTCCTCGCCCGAGGCCACCGTGATCAACGGCGTTCGAAGCGGCGAGAGCAGCATGGCGTCGCGCTGGAGGCGCGTGTGCCGCCTCGCCCGGACGGCGACGACCAGCAGGAGGAGCAGCAGGCAGGCGCCGAGGACGACGACCGTGGCGCCGACCAGAAGCGTCGCCCCGATGATCACGAGACCCCGGCGCTCATCGCGCCCTGGCGAGCATGCCGTTGACGCGGTGCAGCAGCTCCCTGGGGCTGAACGGCTTGATGACGTAGTCGTCCGCGCCGACGGCGAAACCGGTGTCGACGTCGGAGTCCCGCGACTTCGCACTGAGGAGCAGGACGGGCACCGCCCCGAAATCGCTCTCGCGGATCTTGCGCAGGACGTCGATGCCCGAGAGCCCGGGCATCATGACGTCCAGCACCGCCAGCTGGGGCGGGCTGGCCTCGAAGGCTTCCCAGGCACTGACGCCGTCCGGGACGGCCTCGACGGCATACCCCGCCTGGGTCAGCTTGAACTCGACGAGGTCTCGGATGTCTGCGTCATCGTCAGCCACGAGAATTCGGACGGGGCTGGCATCAGGGCCGCCGGCAGGCGCAGACATGGCACTCCATGGTGACGATCGGGTGGTCGCCCCATTTTATGGACATTTGCCCGCAATGCGGTCCGAAACGCCGAAAGGGGGCGGCGCGATCTGGCGCCACCCCCTCCCGAGCGATCCGTCAGGACTCGTCGCCGAGCCTGGACCCGCTCGTGGCCTGGACCTGGGTCAGGAACTCGTAGTTGGTCCGCGTCTTCTTGAGCCGGTCGATGAGCAGCTCGATCGCCTGCTGCGCGTCGAGGCCGCCCAGGACCCGACGCAGCTTCCACATGATCTTCAGCTCCTCGCTCGCGAGCAGGATCTCCTCGCGGCGCGTCCCGGAGCTGTTGATGTCGACGGCCGGGAAGATCCGGCGGTTGGCCAGGTCGCGGCTGAGGCGAAGCTCCATGTTGCCGGTGCCCTTGAACTCCTCGAAGATCACCTCGTCCATCTTCGAGCCGGTCTCGACGAGAGCCGTCGCGAGGATGGTGAGCGAGCCACCGTTCTCGATGTTGCGCGCCGCGCCGAAGAACTTCTTCGGCGGGTAGAGCGCTGCCGAGTCGACCCCACCGGAGAGGATGCGCCCGCTCGCCGGGGCTGCGAGGTTGTAGGCGCGACCGAGCTTGGTGATCGAGTCGAGGAGCACGACGACGTCGTGACCGAGCTCGACGAGGCGCTTGGCACGCTCGATGGCGAGCTCCGCGACCGTCGTGTGGTCCTCGGCCGGCCGGTCGAAGGTCGAGGAGATGACCTCGCCCTTGACTGCTCGCTGCATGTCGGTGACCTCTTCGGGACGCTCGTCGACGAGGACGACCATGAGATGGCACTCGGGGTTGTTCGTCGTGATCGCGTTGGCGAGGGTCTGCATGATCATCGTCTTGCCCGCCTTGGCCGGGGCCACGATGAGGCCGCGCTGGCCCTTGCCGATGGGGGCCACGAGGTCGATGATCCGCGTCGTGAGCACGTGCGGCTCGGTCTCGAGCCGCAGTCGCTCCTGCGGGTAGAGCGGGGTCAGCTTGCCGAACTCGACTCGCTTGACGGCCTCCTCGGACGTCTGACCGTTCACCGTGTCCAGGCGCACGAGCGCGTTGAACTTCTGTCGGCCCACGCTTCCCGAGGGCTGCTCGCCCTCGCGCAGCGCCTTGACGGCACCGGTCACGGCGTCGCCCTTGCGCAGGCCGTTCTTCTTGACGATCCCGAGCGGCACGTAGACGTCGTTGGGGCCGGGCAGGTAGCCGGACGTGCGGACGAACGCGTAGTTGTCGAGGACGTCGAGGATGCCACCCACGGGAACGAGGACGTCGTCGTCGCCGACCTGCAGCTCCGAGTCGTTCCAGTCCTGGCCACCCTCGCGGCCGCGGCCGCGCTTGCGGTCCCGGCTGCGCTGGCGGTTGCGGCTGCGTCGGCTGCCACCGTCGTCGTCGTACGGGGACTGCTGCCCACGACCGTGGTCCTGCTGCTGATCTGCTGCCGGTCCTGCTGCCGGTCCTGCTGGCGGTCCTGCTGGCGGTCCTGCTGGCGGTCCTGCTGGCGGTCCTGCTGCCGGTCCTGCTGGCGGTCCTGCTGGCGGTCCTGCTGCCGGTCCTGCTGCCGGTCCTGCTGCCGGTCCTGCTGCCGGTCCTGCTGGCGCGACTGCTGACGGTCGTTCTGCCGGTCGTTCTGCCGGGCGTTGCGACCACCCTGCTGGCGGTCACCCTGCTGACGCTCGGAGCCCTGCTCGCGGTCGCTCTGCTCGCGTCCGGTCTGCTGGCCACGGTCACGCTGTCGCCCGGCGCGGTCGTCCGTGTCGGAGCCCGCCTCCTCGGCCGCTTCGGCACGTCGGCGCGCTCGGTCGAGGGCGCGTTCTGCGCGTCGGCACGCGCCGCCCGCGTCTCACGCGATCCCCGGGGGGCGCGCTCGGACCGCGGGGCGCGGGCCTCGGCCGTGGCCAAGTCGCGCTCCTCGCTGCGGTCCTCCTGGCGGTCCTGCTGGCGGTCCTGGTCCGCGACGGTAGCCGCAGCAGGCGCGTCTGCAGACGGCTCAGCCGTCGCCGCGGAGCCCGCCGGCCGGCTGACCCGGCGCGACGCGCGGGCTCGGCTCGCCTGAGGCGCCGCGGGGGTGTCGCCAGAGCCCGCGGACTCCGGCGCGCCCGTCGGAGCCGTCGGAGCCGTCGGAGCCGTCGCGCTCGCAGGCGCCGACGAGCCGCCGGCCTGACGGGCCTTGATCGCCTCGACGAGGTCGCTCTTGCGCATCTTCGTCGTTCCGGTGATGCCCATCGACGACGCGACGCCCTTGAGCTCGTCCAGCTTCATGGCCGACAGGCCAGAGAGCGGACGGGTGGTTGTTTCTGACACGAAGGATCCTTCCCCCTCGTTTGCGGCCCGGGAGACTCCAGCGGGCCGGACTTGGACCAGATGACCTGGCCGTCTGAGATCCACGTCGGCGCAGAACGCGCCGAGAGGCACAGAAGATCGCCTCAGTGTGGGGGTGGTGCACCAGCCTGCGTTGTCGCGGCCTGTGGTGCCCGCTCAGGATACCACTCGGGGACCGCCGGCTGGCTGGTGGGAGCCGTTGAGGTCGCGGCTCGTCAGGTGTTCAGCGAGCGTGGACCGTGGCGCCGTGCGGCGGCACGGTGGGGGTCAGCCGTTCCCAGCGTGCTGCGAGGTGGCCTGCTCGCACCTCGGGGGCGGCTTGACGCGTGGTGAGGACGAGGACGCTCGGGCCCGCCCCCGACACGACCGCGGCGTGGCCCTGGGAGCGCAGCAGGTCGACGAGTTCCATCGTGGCGGGGTAGGAAGGGCGGCGCGCCTCCTGGTGGAGCCAGTCGCGGGTCGCGGCGTGCAGGTGCGAAGGATCGGCCGTCAGCGCGTGGACGAGCAGGGCCGCTCGTCCGGCGCCGGCGGCGGCAGCCGCCAGCGGGACCGTCGCGGGCAGGACGGCGCGGGCGGTGCGGGTCGCCAGCTGCGTCTCCGGGACGAAGACGACCACGTCGACGTCGGGGTGCGGGTCGATGCGTGCCGTCACGGTGCGCTCGCCGCGGTCGAGCCCGGTTCCGTCCGGCATCCAGCTGACCGTGAGGCCACCCAGCACGCTCGCCGAGGCGTTGTCGGGATGCCCTTCGAGCTCGCTCGCCAGATGCGTCGCCAGGTCGAGATCGACGGGGACGGCGACACCGGGAGCCGGCCACGCGGCATACGCACTCTCGAGCACCCCGAACGAAAGAGCTTGGGCGGCAATGACGCCCGCGACGATGGCGGTCGCAGAGGAGCCCAGGCCACGACCGTGCGGGACGCCGTTGACGGCCGCGAGGCGCAGACCCGTCGGCGGCACGACACCGAGGGCGACGCCACGTGTGCTGCATCGTCGCGTGCACGAGGTGCCGCTCGTCGGTGGGCACGTCCAGGGCGCCCTCCCCGCTGACCTCGATGACGAGTCCGGGGCTGTCGGACGTGGTGAGCGACGTAGTCGTCCCACAGACCGAGGGCCAGACCGATCGAGTCGAAGCCGGGTCCGAGGTTGGCGCTGCTCGCGGGCACGCGCACGCGGACGGAGCGGCCCGCGGGAACCCGGCTCACGCGGTCAGTCCTCGAGGCCGAGCGCCTGGGCCGCGGAGAACGCGTCGACGGAGACCCGGGTCGGCACGACCTCGGCCCCCTCGGCGGTGCGCAGGGCCCACTGCGGGTCCTTGAGCCCGTGGCCGGTGACGGTGCAGACGATGCGCGCCCCGGGCGGCACGAGACCTGCCGCGTGGCTCGCGAGCAGCCCCGCGACGGAGGCGGCCGAGCCGGGCTCGACGAACACCCCCTCCTGGGAGGAGAGGTAACGGTGGGCGTCGAGGATCTGCTCGTCGGTCACGGCGTCGATGCGGCCACCGGACTCGTCGCGGGCGGCGATGGCCTGCTCCCACGACGCGGGGTTGCCGATGCGGATGGCGGTCGCGATCGTCTCGGGGTGGTCGACGGGGTGGCCGAGGACGATCGGCGCCGCGCCGGCCGCCTGGAAGCCCCACATCCTGGGCAGCTGCGTGGCCGGGCCGGGCTGGTGGCTGACCGACGGGTCCGCCGAGTACTCGCGGTAGCCGCGCCAGTACGCCGTGATGTTGCCGGCGTTGCCGACCGGCAGGCAGTGGATGTCGGGCGCGTCGCCGAGCGCGTCGACGACCTCGAACGCGCGCGGTCTTCTGGCCCTCGATGCGGGCCGGGTTGACCGAGTTGACGAGCTCGACCGGGTACGCCTCGGCGAGCTTGCGCGCGAGGGTGAGGCAGTCGTCGAAGTTGCCGTCGACCTGCAGCAGGGTCGCGCCGTGGGCGATCGCCTGGCTCAGCTTGCCCATCGCGATCTTGCCCTCGGGCACGAGGACGCCGCACGTCATGCCGGCCTTCGTGGCGTATGCCGCCGCCGACGCGCTCGTGTTGCCCGTGCTCGCGCAGATGACCGCCTTCGCGCCCTTGCGGGCGGCGACGCTGATGGCCGTCGTCATGCCGCGGTCCTTGAACGAGCACGTGGGGTTGAGGCCTTCGTACTTGAGGTGGACCTCGGCGCCGACGCGCTCCGAGAGCTTCTCGGCGTGGATGAGCGGGGTGCCGCCCTCGTGGAGCGTGACGACGGGCGCACCCTCGAGCATCGGGAGGCGGTCGGCGTACTCGCGGATGACTCCGCGCCACTGGTGGGCCATCACGAACCTTCCACGCGCATCACGGAGTTGACGCCACGGACGACGTCGAGCGTGCGCAGTCGCTCGACCGTGGACGAGAGGGCCGCGTCGCTCGCGGAGTGCGTGACGATGATGAGGTTGGCGCGGGCGCCCTCGCCGTCACCGGCGGGGACGAGCTGCTGGCGCACCGTCTCGATGGAGACGTCGTGGTCGGCGAACGCCGCCGCGACCTGGGCGAGCACGCCCGAGCGGTCCTCGACGTCGAGGCTGATGTGGTACCTCGTCTGGGCGTCACCCATGGTGAGGACGGGCAGGTCGGCGTAGCTCGACTCCCCCGGACCGAGCCCGCCGCCGACGCGGTGGCGGGCGACCGCGACGAGGTCACCCAGGACCGCCGAGGCCGTGGGGTCACCGCCGGCGCCCTTGCCGTAGAACATCAGCTCCCCGGCGGCGTCGGCCTCGACGAAGACGGCGTTGAAGGCCTCGCGGACCCCGGCGAGCGGGTGCGAGCGCGGGATCATCGCCGGGTGCACGCGGACGCTGACGCCCTTGTCGCTGCGCTCGCAGATCGCGAGGAGCTTGACGACCGCGTCCATCTCGCGGGCGGCAGCGACGTCGGCGGCCGACACCTCGGTGATGCCCTCGCGATAGACGTCGGTGCCCGAGACCCGGGTGTGGAAGGCGAGCGAGGCGAGGATGGCGGCCTTGGCGGCGGCGTCGAAGCCCTCGACGTCGGCGGTCGGGTCGGCCTCGGCGTAGCCGAGCGCCTGGGCCTGCTCGACGGCGTCGGCGAAACCCGCCCCCGTCGTGTCCATCTTGTCGAGGACGTAGTTCGTCGTGCCGTTGACGATGCCGAGGACCTTGCGCACCTCGTCACCGGCCAGCGACTCACGCAGCGGCCTCAGCAGCGGGATGGCCCCGGCAACCGCCGCCTCGTAGTAGAGGTCGACGCCGTGGCGGGCCGCCGCGTCGTAGAGAGCGGGACCGTCCTCGGCGAGGAGGGCCTTGTTGGCAGTGACGACCGACGCCCCGTGCTCGATGGCCCGCACGATGAGCGACCGGGCCGGCTCGATGCCACCGATGACCTCGACCACGATGTCCGCCCGCGTGACGAGGTCCTCGGCGTCCGTCGTGAACAACGCCGGGTCGACGCCGAGCGACGCGCGGTCCCGGCCGGCGCGGCGCACGGCGATGCCGACGATCTCGAGCGGCGCGCCGACGCGGGCGGCCATGTCGTCCGCGTGCTCGGTGAGCAGGCGCGCGACGGCTCCGCCCACGACGCCGGCCCCGAGCAGGGCGACGCGCAACGGCTGGGGGTCACTCACGGCGCTGTCCACGGCGGCAATCCTGCCGCCTGTCCGGGTGCTGGACGGTCATTGTTTCGCGATCCGGACATCGGCGGCGCAGGATCTGCAGAGCGCATCAGACGTCGAGGGCGAGCAGGTCGTCGACGGTCTCGCGCCGGACGATGACTCGGGCCGACCCCGTCCCGGACCGCGACGACCGGTGGCCGCGGCGTGTGGTTGTACTGGCTCGACAGGGACCGGCAGTAGGCGCCCGTGCCCGGGACGGCGACGAGGTCGCCCGCACCGACGTCGCCGGGGAGGAACTCGTCCTTGACCACGATGTCGCCGCTCTCGCAGTGCTTGCCCACGACACGGGCGAGCACCGGGTCCGCGGCAGACGCCCGGCTCGCGAGCGTGCACGAGTAGTTGGCGTCGTACAGGGCGGTGCGGACGTTGTCGCTCATGCCGCCGTCGACGGAGACGTAGAGGCGCGAGGCGCCGCCGTCGAGCTCGACCGGCTTGACGGTGCCCACCTCGTAGAGGGTGAACGTGCTGGGACCCGCGATGGCCCGGCCGGGCTCGATGGAGATGCGGGGCACGGCCACCGCGTCGGCGCGGCACTCGCGCTCGATGATCTCGGCCATGCCTGCGGCGAGGTTCTTCGGCGGCATCGGGTCGTGCTCGGTGGTGTAGGCGATGCCGAAGCCGCCCCCGAGGTCGAGCTCGGGGAGCTCGACGCCCAGCTCACGGGCGATCTGCGTGTGGAGGCCGACGATGCGCCGGGCCGAGACCTCGAAGCCGGCGGTGTCGAAGATCTGCGACCCGATGTGGCTGTGCAGGCCGAGCAGGCGCAGCGTCTCGGGCTTGGCGAGGATCCGGCGCGCGGCCTCGAAGGCGTGCCCGCCGGACAGCGACAGCCCGAACTTCTGGTCCTCGTGGGCCGTCGCGATGAACTCGTGCGTGTGGGCCTCGACGCCCACGGTGACGCGGACGAGGACCGGCGCGACGACGCCGAGCTCGGCGGCGACCGAGGCGACGCGCTCGATCTCGTCGAAGGAGTCGACGACGATCCGGCTCACGCCGTAGTCGAGGGCGTCGCGGATCTCGGCGACGCTCTTGTTGTTGCCGTGCAGGCCGATCCGGTCGCCGGGGACGCCGGCGCGCTTGGCCACGGCGAGCTCGCCGCCGGTGCACACGTCGAGGTGCAGGCCCTCGTCGTGGACCCACCGGGCGACCTCGGTGCAGAGGAAGGCCTTCCCCGCATAGAAGACGTCGGCGCCACCCGACAGGCTGTCGAACACCTCGGCATACGTCTGCTTGAACTCCCTTGCGCGCGAACGGAAGTCGTCCTCATCGATGACGTATGCCGGTGTGCCGAACTCGCGCGCCAGCTCGGTGACGCTCACCCCACCGACCGTGAGGACGCCGTCGCTCCCCCGCCCCACGGACGACGCCCAGAGAGCGGGGACGAGGGTGTTGACGTCGACCGGCGTCTGGAGCCACGCGGGGCCGCGATAGCCCTCAGCGTGCAGCGCTCCTGCTTCGTGTGCGCGCATGGCTACATCCTCTCCGGGGCCGCCGCGCCGAGACGCGACAGTCCATTGCGCAAGACGATTCGGACGGCGTCGGCGAGCAGGAGCCGAGCACCGTGGATCGGCGCGGGGTGGGCCCCCGGCGCGAGCGGTCGCACCGGGTGGTCCCAGGCGTCGGCGAGCGCGGCGAGGTCGGTCACGGCGCGACGTTGCTGGACCTCGTCGCCGACATGCCTCTCGAGGCGTTGAGGGAGATCGGCGAGGGCGACGAGGAGCTGGCGCTCGCCGACGTGGGTCAGCTCGGCGAGGCGCGCCGACGGGCGGCGATCCACCCCTGCGGCCTCGGCGTTGCGGATGATCCGGCACAGGCGGGCGTGCGCGAGCTGGGCCCGATGGACGGGGTCGTCCGCGGGGCGGCTGCCGGGGGCCTCGACGATCTCGTGGTGCTGCGCCCCGTCGGCCAGGGCGTAATGGGCCTGGTCCTCGATCACGCGGGGGACGATCTCGGAGCGGGCCGAGTCCTCCAGGGTGAGGGCGATGAGGCCGCTCGGCGCGACCTCGACGGCCGCGACCGGCTTCTGGAGCGTCAGCCCCTGGGCCAGGACGCGGGCGAGGTCGCGGGGCCCGAGGTCCAGCCGGGGAGCCCAGCGCTGCGCCACCGGTGTCACCCAGTCGGCGACGACGCCGGCGGCCCGGGTCTCGGCGGGTCGGAAGACCGGCCCCGCGGGAGGGCCCGCCTCCGCCTCGTCGGGCAGGTCGCCGGTGCGGGCCGCCTGCGCCGCAACCTCCTCGAGAAGGGCGCGCAGCTGGTCCGGCGTCATGCGGTGAGTCTACGAGGGGACCGGGGGCATTCCGCGTTCGCGGTCCGGTCCTGCTAATCTCACCGAGCGCACGAAAGTGCGAGCCGCCCCCGTAGCTCAGGGGATAGAGCACCGCCCTCCGGAGGCGGGAGCGCAGGTTCGAATCCTGCCGGGGGCACTGCGACGCCGAGGGGCGGTCCGCCAGCGTGAGAGCGCCGGCCGACCGCCCCTCGGCGTCTCCCCCGGTCACCACCCTCCCCTCGTGCCACGATGAGGTCGTGCTGATCTCCAAGCCCGTCGCCGAGGCCATCCGCGCCGGCACGGTCACGCAGGCCTTTCGCCGCTGGGACGCCCCGCGGGTCAAGGTCGGCGGCCTGCAGCTGACCCCTGCCGGCCTCGTCCGGTTCGACGGCGTCAGTCGGGTCCGGGACCCCGACCGCCTCACGGAACGGGACGCGAGAACGGCCGGCCTCAAGGACCTCGCCACGCTCCAGAAGTTCCTGGCGCCGAGGGAGCGCAAGCCCTCGGCCCGCGGCGGCCGGGGCGGGGACACGGTCTATCGCATCCGGCTCAGCTGGGCCGGTGAGGACCCGCGGATCGCCTTGCGCGACAGCCTGCCCGACGACGAGAGCATGAGCGACATCACCACCCGGCTCGGGCGGCTGGATGCCCGACCCACAGGGCCGTGGACGCGCGAGATCCTCGAGTGGATCCGGGACAACCCTCGGGTCGTGTCGAAGGAGCTCGCGTCCCTGCGCGGCGTCGAGCTGCTCCCGATGAAGGTCGACATCCGCAAGCTCAAGGCCCTGGGCCTGACCATCAGCCACGACGTCGGCTACGAGCTCTCGCCACGCGGCACGGCATACCTCGACTGGCTCGCGCGCGAGGACGGCTGACGAGCGGGACCTGACCCGCGGGGACGCCCGGTCAGCGCTGGGTCGTGTCGGTGACCTCGCCGACGAGCTCCTCGAGGACGTCCTCGAGGAAGACGACGCCCGTCACGGCCGCGTCACCGTCGATGACGCGGGCGAGGTGCGCGCCCGTCAGCTGCATGGTCGCGAGCACGTCCTCGACGTCGTCGTCCTCGCGCACGGTGGCGAGCCGACGCACGCGCTTGGGCGGGATGGGCTGCTCGTGCCGCTCGTCGTCGGCGTAGAGGATGTCCTTGAGGTGGAGGTAGCCGGCGATCTCGCCCGCGGCGTCGCGGACCGGGTAGCGCGAGAAGCCCTGCTTCGCGACGAGGCGCTCGATGTCGGCGGGCGTCGCCCCGAGCTCGACCGTCGTCAGTGACCGCACGTCGACCGCGACCTCGCGAGCCCGCTTGTCGGAGAACTCGAGCGTCTTGGCGACCAGGCCGTGCCGCTCCTCCTCGATGAGCCCCTCGCGTCTCGACTCGCCGACGATGTGGGCCACCTCCTCGACCGTGAACGCCGAGGTGATCTCGTCCTTGGGCTCGACCCGGAAGAGGCGCACGAGGGCCTTCGCGACCCCTTCCATCGCCTGGATGATCGGGCGCAGGGCGCTGCGCGATGACGAAGAGCGGCGGCACGAGCACGAGGGCCGCGCGGTCGGGTCCGGCGATGGCGAGGTTCTTGGGGATCATCTCGCCGACGACGACGTGCAGGTAGGACACGACGAGCAGGGCCAGCGCGAGGGCCACGCCGCTCGCCCACGCGTCGGACAGCCCCCACTGGTTGAAGATCGGCTCGAACAGGTGGTGCAGGGCGGCCTCGGCGAGCGCGCCGAGTCCGACCGAGCACACCGTGATGCCGAGCTGCGCGGTCGCGAGCATCGACCCGAGGCGCTCGAGCGCGAGCAGGCACGACTGCGCACGCTTGCTCCCGGCGTCGGCGAGCGGCTCGAGCGTCGAGCGCCGCACCGCCATGGCCGCGAACTCCGCGCCGACGAAGAAGGCGTTGCCGAGGAGGAGGAACACCGAGACGACGTAGACCCAGGGGCCGCTCACGACGGGTCCCCCGATCCCCCGGCGGACGGCATACGCCCGCGGGGTCTCGCGGGCTCGCTCTCGGCGGGGCCGGTGTCGCTGGCGCCGCTGTGCCCGCTGCCGTCCTGCGGCACGGACTCGGGGTCCGGCACGAAGCGGAGCCGGTCGACCCGGCGACCCTCCATGCCGACGACGTTGATGCGCCAGCCGGGCACCCGCACGACGTCGCCGACGACCGGCACCCGACCGAGGCTCGTCATGACGAAGCCGCCCATCGTCTCGTAGGTCGACCCGTCCGGAACCTCCGCGTCGAAGGCGTCGCGCACCTCGTCGGGGCGCCAGAGCCCGGGAACCGTCCACGAGCCGTCGATGAGCTCGCGGCCTCCCTGACGGCTGCGGTCGTGCTCGTCGGAGACCTCGCCGACGATCTCCTCGACGACGTCCTCGAGGGTGACGATGCCCGACGTGCCGCCGTACTCGTCCACGACGACGGCCATCTGGAAGCCCCCCTCGCGCAGCTGGCGCAGCAGCGGGTCGAGGCGGATCGTCTCGGGCACGACGAGGCGGTCGGACATGAGCGCGGAGACCGGCACGTCCTTGCGCCGCTCGTGCGGCACGGCCATCGCCTTCTTGACGTGGACGACACCGTCGATGTCGTCCCAGTCCTCGCCGAGCACCGGGAAGCGCGAGTGGCCGGTGCGCCGTGACAGTCGCAGCACGTCGTCGGCGGACTCGTCGCGGTGGATGCCGGTGCAGCGCACGCGCGGCGTCATGACGTCGTCGGCCGTGCGCTCGCCGAAGCCGAGCGAGCGGGTCAGCATGCGTGCGGTCGTGATGTCGAGGGTGCCGGCCTCGGCCGAGCGCTGGACGAGGCTCGCGAGCTCCTGCGGCGTGCGCGCCCCCGACAGCTCCTCCTGCGGCTCGATGCCCAGCCCGCGCAGGAAGGCGTTGGCCGAGCCGTTGAGCACGATGATGAGCGGCTTGGCGATCGACGGCGAAGACTCGGACGGGCAGCGCCACGACCTTCGCCGTCGCGAGCGGCGCGGAGATGCCGAGGAACTGCGGCAGCAGCTCACCGAAGATCATCGAGAAGACCGTCGCGAGCAGCAGCGCCAGGGAGCTCGACACCGCCTCGACCGCTCCGGCGGAGAGCCCGAGCCCGGCCAGCGGACCCGACACGAGCGCCCCGATGGACGGCTGCGCGAGGTAGCCGACGACGAGGGTCGTGATCGTGATGCCGACCTGGGCCGCCGACAGCTGGGTCGAGAGCTGCTTGAGCGACTGGAGCACGACCCGGGCGCGGGAGTCGCCCTCGTCGATGGCCCGCTGGACCGTGGGTCGGTCGAGGGCCACGAGGGAGAACTCGGCGGCGACGAAGAGCGCGGTGCCGGCGGTGAGCAGCACGGCGCCGAGGACGAGGAGCCACTCGGTCACCGGAGAACCGCCCGTCCAGCCGGGACCTGGTCGCGAAGGGAGGTCATGGTGCGCCCCACTATATGGAGCGCGGACGAGGGCCGGCGGCCCGGACCGCTCGGGCCCGCCTACGCAGGGACGAGGTATGCCGTGTGGTTGAGTTGGGCCCATCACGGCGGGGGCCCGCGGCGCTCGCGCAGGCCGAGACGGAGGGAGCAGGCTGGTGCACGGACGACCGGAGTTCACCGGGCGCATCGCGGTGCGCGGTCTGACCAAGCGGTTCGGTTCCTTCACCGCCGTCGACCACCTCGACTTCGAGGTCGAGCCGGGACGGATCACCGGGTTCCTCGGCCCGAACGGCAGCGGCAAGACGACGACCCTGCGCATGCTGCTCGGTCTCGTGCGTGCCACGGACGGCACGGCGACCATCGACGGCCACCGCTACGCCGAGATCCCCAACCCGCTCACCGTCGTCGGGTCCGCCCTCGAGGCGACGAACTTCCACCCGGGACGCACCGGACGCAACCACCTGCGCGTCCAGGCCGCTGTGGCCGGCGTGCCGGACTCGCGCGTCGACGAGCTGCTCGAGCTCGTCGGCATCCCCGCGGCCGCACGCCAGCGGGCGGGCGGCTACTCGATGGGCATGCGCCAGCGGCTGGGCCTCGCCGGCGCCCTCCTCGGCGACCCTCGCGTCATCATCCTCGACGAGCCGGCCAACGGCCTCGACCCCGAGGGCATCCGCTGGCTGCGCGGCTTCCTGCGCCACCTCGCCGACGAGGGCCGGACCCTGCTCATCTCCAGCCACATGCTCTCCGAGGTCGAGCAGACGGTCGACGACGTCGTCATCATCGCCAACGGTCGACGGGTCGCCCAGGGCACCGTCGCAGAGCTGCGCGGCGAGCCGACGGCCTACGTCCGCACGTCGGACCCGGACCGGCTCTCCGCAGGCCCTGCGCGCCCGCGGGCTCACCGTGACCCCGAGCGGGCGGGGCCTGCGGGTCACGACCGAGGACCTCGCCGTCGTCGGCGACGTGGCCCACGCCAGCGACGTCGCGATCCACGAGCTGCGCACCGAGCAGACGCACCTCGAGGAGCTCTTCTTCAACCTCACCGAGAGCGAGGAGCACCGCAACCGCAACCTCGACGCCCGCCCGTCGGGCCGCGTCCCTGCGGACCTGCCGCCGCCGAGCGGGCCGCCCATCGACCCCGCCCTGCTCGCCGAGCCCACCCCGCCGGCCGGCGCTCCCGAGCGCGAAGGAGACCTCCGATGACCGCGGCGGTGCGAGCCGAGCTCCGCAAGCTCTTCACCACGCGCCTCTGGTGGGGCATGGCCATCGCCGTGCTGCTCAGCGGTGCGGCGTTCGCCGTCCTCTTCGCGTTCGTCTTCACGAGCGACGTCGTGCAGGGGCCGCAGGCCGCGGCCGCGCCGCGCACCGACGCGGCCATCGCCAAGGCGGTCTTCACCGGCGGCCTGCAGGTCGGCTACCTGCTGACGCTGTCCATCGGCGTGCTCACGATCGGCTCGGAGTACCGCCACCAGACGATCACCGCGACCTTCCTCGCGATCCCGCGGCGGGGTCGCGTCATGGCCGCCAAGGTCATCTCGCTCCTCGCCATCGGCGTCCTCTACGGCCTGCTCTCCCTCGCCGGCGCCGTCGGCGCGGGCACCCTCGTGCTGACCTCCAAGGGCATCGCGCCGTTCGCCGACACCTCGATCTGGCGCACGCTCGCCCTCTCGCTGCTCGTCCTCGGGCTCTGGGCGCTCATCGGCCTCGGGGCCGGCATCCTCATCCCCAACCAGGTCGCGGCACTGCTCATCTCGGTCGCGGTGGCGTGGATCGTCGAACCGGTGCTCGGCCTCGTCCTCGCCCTGACCGACTGGGGCAAGAGCGTCTCGCCCTACCTGCCGAGCCGTGCCACGAGCGCCATGCTCGAGTCCTCCAGCGGTGGCTTCAACGGGCAGCCGGTCGACCAGCTGTCCTGGTGGGCCGGCGCCCTCGTGCTCATGGCGTATGCCGCCGTGATGGCCGGTCTCGGGACGTGGCGGACGATGCGCTCCGACATCACCTGACCGCGGGCCCGGGCGACGTGACGAATGCCTCGTCGGGCCGCGCGGCTCGACATCCGTGCCGCCGTCCGGTATCGCGACGCTCGGGGCTAGGCTTGACCCCTGTATAGGCAACGACGCACCCGAGCCAAACGAAAGAGGCGCATTCGCCGTGTCCGATCAGTCCACGTCCGGTGACCCGATTGCAGCATTCGGGCCGAACGAATGGCTCGTCGACGAGCTCTACCAGCAGTTCCTGACCGACAAGACGTCGGTCGACAAGGCCTGGTGGGGGTTCTTCGAGGACTACCGGCCGGGTGAGGCCGACACGAGCGCGGCGCCCGAGCCGCACGGCGACCGCGACGGCGACGCAGGCCGCAGACCACCGAGCGCCCCTGCCGGCACCGCGCGGCCGAACGGCTCGACCAACGGTGCGGCTGCGGCCACCCGCGCCAGCGCCACCCGCGGCGAAGGCACCCGAGGCCAAGGCCGCCCCCGCCGTGAAGGCCGCCGAGGCGAAGACCGCCTCCGCGCGCCAAGGCACCCGAGGCGAAGGCCGAGCCCAAGGCCGAGCCCAAGGGCGAGCCCACGGCCGAGACCCCGAAGCCGCGCGACATCCCCGCCGTCAAGGGCACCGGCCCGGTCAGCGAGGACATCGTGACCCCGCTGCGCGGCGCGCCCTCACGCGTCGTGGCCAACATGGAGGTCTCGCTCACCGTCCCGACCGCGACGAGCGTGCGCGCCGTCCCGGCCAAGCTGCTCATCGACAACCGCGTCGTCATCAACAACCACCTGGCCCGCTCGCGTGGCGGCAAGGTCAGCTTCACGCACCTCATCGGCTACGCCATGGTCAAGGCCCTGGCCCTCATGCCGGAGATGAACAACGGCTTCACCGAGAAGGACGGCAAGCCCGCCCTCGTCCGGCCGGCCCACGTCAACTTCGGCCTCGCCATCGACCTGCAGAAGGACGACGGCAGCCGCACCCTCGTCGTGCCCTCGATCAAGTCGGCCGAGGAGATGGACTTCGTCCACTTCTGGACCGCCTACGAGGACATCGTGCGCAAGGCCCGCGCCAACAAGCTCACCGTCGAGGACTTCCAGGGCACGACGATCTCGCTGACCAACCCCGGCGGCATCGGCACCGTCCACTCGGTCCCCCGCCTCATGAAGGGCCAGGGCGCCATCATCGGCGTCGGCGCCCTCGACTACCCCGCCGAGTGGCAGGGCGCGAGCAACGAGACGCTCAACAAGAACGCCGTGAGCAAGATCCTCACGCTCACCTCGACCTACGACCACCGGATCATCCAGGGCGCCCAGAGCGGTGACTTCCTGCGGATCATCCACCAGCTGCTCCTCGGCGACAACCGCTTCTACGACGAGATCTTCGAGTCGCTGCGCATCCCGTACGAGCCGGTCCGCTGGATCCAGGACATCGACTCCTCGCACGACGACGACATCAACAAGGTGGCCCGCGTCCAGGAGCTCATCCACGCCTACCGCGTCCGCGGCCACCTCATGGCCGACACGGACCCGCTGGAGTACAAGCAGCGCCGCCACCACGACCTCGACGTGACGACCCACGGCCTGACCCTGTGGGACCTCGACCGGACCTTCGCCACCGGCGGCTTCGGCGGCTACCCGTTCCTCAAGCTGCGCAAGATCCTCGGCATCCTGCGCGACTCGTACTGCCGCACCGTCGGCATCGAGTACATGCACATCCAGGACCCCGAGCAGCGCAAGTGGATCCAGAACAAGGTCGAGCGGCCCTACGAGAAGGCCAACCGCGACGAGCAGATGCGGATCATGCGCCGCCTCAACGCCGCCGAGGCCTTCGAGACGTTCCTCCAGACGAAGTTCGTCGGGCAGAAGCGCTTCTCGCTCGAGGGCGGCGAGTCCGTCATCGCGCTCCTCGACCGCATCCTGTGCCGCGCCGCGAGCGAGAACCTCGACGAGGTCTGCATCGGCATGCCGCACCGTGGCCGCCTCAACGTCCTGGCCAACATCGCCGGCAAGTCCTACGGCCAGATCTTCCGTGAGTTCGAGGGCACCCAGGACCCCAAGTCGGTCCAGGGCTCCGGCGACGTGAAGTACCACCTCGGCACCGAGGGCGAGTTCGTCTCCGAGGACGGCAGCAAGACGAAGGTCTACCTCGCCGCCAACCCCTCCCACCTCGAGGCCGTCAACCCCGTGCTCGAGGGCATCGTCCGCGCCAAGCAGGACCGGCTCAACCTCGCCGGCGAGTCGTTCACCGTGCTGCCCGTGCTCATGCACGGCGACGCGGCCTTCGCGGGTCAGGGAGTCGTGGCCGAGACGCTCAACCTCTCCCAGCTGCGCGGCTACCGCACGGGCGGCACGATCCACGTCGTCATCAACAACCAGGTCGGCTTCACGACGTCCCCGAGCAGCTCGCGCTCCTCGGTGTACTCGACCGACGTCGCGCGGATGATCCAGGCGCCGATCTTCCACGTCAACGGCGACGACCCCGAGGCCTGCGTGCGCGTGGCCGAGCTGGCCTACGAGTTCCGCCAGGAGTTCAACAAGGACGTCGTCATCGACATGGTGTGCTACCGCCGCCGGGGTCACAACGAGGGCGACGACCCGTCGATGACGCAGCCGCTGATGTACAACCTCATCGAGGCCAAGCGCTCGGTCCGCAAGCTCTACACCGAGTCGCTCATCGGCCGCGGCGACATCAGCGTCGAGGACGCCGAGGCAGCGCTGCGGGACTACCAGCAGCAGCTCGAGCGGGTCTTCGTCGAGACGCGCGAGGCCAAGAAGGCGCAGGCCGCCGCCTCGGCCCCGGCCGGTGACCGTGACTCGGACGCCCCGGACAACGCCGGTCTCGAGCGCCCGACCGCGCAGGTCCAGGACGATGTGGCGCCGGTGCGTTCGGCCACCGAGACGGGCGTCCCGGCCAGCGAGATCGTCCACATCGGTGAGACCTTCGCGAGCCCGCCTGAGGGCTTCACGATCCACCCGAAGCTCAAGCAGCTCATGGACAAGCGCGCCCAGATGGTCCACGAGGGCGGCATCGACTGGCCGATGGCCGAGCTGCTCGCCTTCGGCACGCTGCTCAAGGAGGGCACCCCGATCCGGCTCGCCGGTCAGGACAGCCGCCGCGGCACGTTCGTCCAGCGCCACGCGGTGCTCATCGACAAGGACAACGCGGAGGAGTGGACGCCGCTGCTCTACCTCGGCGAGGGCCAGGCCCGCTTCTGGGTCTACGACTCGCTCCTGTCGGAGTACGCCGCGATGGGCTTCGAGTACGGCTACTCCGTCGAGCGCCCTGACGCGCTCGTGCTCTGGGAGGCCCAGTTCGGCGACTTCGGCAACGGCGCCCAGACGATCGTCGACGAGTTCATCTCCAGCTCCGAGCAGAAGTGGGGCCAGCGCAGCTCGGTCGTGCTGCTCCTGCCGCACGGCTACGAGGGGCAGGGGCCCGACCACAGCTCGGCGCGCATCGAGCGCTACCTGCAGCTGTGCGCGGAGAACAACATGACGGTCGCCTACCCGTCGACCGCGGCGAGCTACTTCCACCTGCTGCGCCGCCAGGCCTACGCCCGTCCGCGCACGCCGCTCGTCGTCTTCACCCCGAAGTCGATGCTGCGCAGCAAGGCGGCGGCCAGCCCGGTCGAGGCCTTCACGCAGGGCGGCTTCCAGCCGGTCCTCGCCGACCACGAGGGCGTCACCAAGGACGTCACGCGGGTGCTCTTCGCGAGCGGCAAGATCGTGCACGAGCTCGACGCCGAGCGGGAGAAGCGCGGCGACACCTCGACGGCCGTCATCCGCGTCGAGCAGCTCTACCCGATCCCCGAGCAGGAGATCGTCGACGCCGCCGCGAAGTACCCCGGCGCCGAGCTGGTCTGGGTCCAGGACGAGCCCCGCAACCAGGGCGCGTGGCCGCTCATGGCCCAGTGGCTCCACGAGGACCTCTGCGACCTCGGCGAGACCCGACCGTGGCGCGTCGTGGCCCGCAAGGCGGCGGCATCGCCTGCCACGGGCTCCTCGAAGAAGCACGCCGTCGAGCAGGCCGAGCTGATGGAGCGCGCCTTCGGCCGCTGAGCCCGCGAGACCACAGCGAGGGACCCCGCCACGTCGGCGGGGTCCTTCGCTCCGTTTGGCGGGTGTCGGCATACGCCCCCGAGGGTCTCCGTGCGCAGATCGGGCCGACGTCCTCGGCCCGCCTGCGCAAGCCCCGACCCTGCACGCGATAACCTCCCAAGGTGTACTTCACCGACAGGGGCATCGAGGAGCTGGCGACCCGGCGCGGCGAGGAGCAGGTCACCATCGAGTGGCTCGCCGAGCAGCTGCGCACGTTCGTCGACCTCAACCCCGAGTTCGAGGTGCCGGTCGAGCGACTCGCGACGTGGCTCGCCCGACTGGACGACGACGAGGACTGAGCACGTGAGCGACCGCAGCGACCGAGGCGACACCGCCGAGCCGGACACCGACGCGCCGAGGGAGCCCTACGGCGTGGGTCCGGCCTACCCGTCGTCCCACACCCGGTTCACCACCGACAACCCTGCACGGTATGCCGGCGCGCCGGCTCCCGAGCCCGCGACGCCCGGTGCGCCTGCCGCTCCCCCGCAGGCCCCGGCGTCCGCGTCCGCGACGGACGACCCCTACTACACGCCCAGTGCCGAGTTCACGGTCGCCGAGGGCGTCCGCGACGTCGGGATGGTCTTCATCGGCGCCTCGTTGACGGCCGGCTACGGCGACCCCAAGGGCCTGGGCTGGGTGGGGCGTGTGGTCGCCCGCACGCAGCACCCCGACCTCGACCTCACGGCCTACAACCTCGGCGTCCGCGGCGACACGTCCGGCGACGTCGTGGCGCGCTGGGGCGCCGAGTGCCACCCCCGCTGGAAGGCCCGCTCGGAGCGTCGCCTCGTGCTCAACGTGGGCACCAACGACGTGCTGACGGGGATGACGATGGCCCGCTCCCGGCTCAACCTCGCCAACGTCCTCGACGAGGCGACCAACGCCGGCATCGGCGTCTTCGTCGTCGGGCTGACACCGACCCTCGACCCCGAGATGAACCGCAAGATCGAGGCCCTCGCCGAGGCGCAGGCCGACGTCTGCTCACGCCGGGGCGTCACCTATGTCGACTGCTACCGCCCGCTGGCCACCCACGACCAGTGGATGGCCGACCTCGCGGCGAGCCCCGACCGGGCGCACCCGGGGCAGGCGGGCTACGGCCTCATCGCCTGGCTCGTGCTCCACAACGGCTGGAACGACTGGCTCTCGCTCAGCTGACGGAGCCCGGCAGAGGTCGTCACGGCCGTCACGGCTGTCACGGCCAGGGCGACCGGCAGTCCGGTGACCCGCGCCTCATCCTCGCCGAGTGGCGACGCGCCGGGCGGCGGCGACGCCTACTGGTCCTAGGCAGACTCCTGCCGACGACGGAGGTGGTACCGATGGCAGTGATCCCCGTTCCTCCGGCGCTGCGCGCATACCGGATGTCGTGGCTCCGGTCCGACATCCTGGCCGGCGTGACGCTGGCAGCCGTCGCGATCCCGGAGACGATGGGCTACACATCGATCGCCCGCGTGCCAGTGGTCACCGGTCTCTACACGATCCTGTTCCCCGCCCTGGCCTTCGCGCTGCTGGGCTCCTCGAGGCTCCTGGTGGTCGGAGCCGACTCGGCGACGGCTGCGATCCTCGCCTCGGGCCTCGCGGCGATGGGGATCGCGGGTCTGGTGCCCAACTCGGCGCAGTGGCTGGCCCTGACGTCCCTCGCGGCGCTCGTCTGCGGGGGGCTCCTCCTCATTGCCCGCCTGCTGCGGCTGGGATTCCTGGGGGACTTCCTGTCCGCGTCGGTGCTCATCGGCTTCCTCACCGGCGTCGGCATCCAGGTCTTCGCCGGACAGATCCCCGACATGCTGGGCATCTCGAAGGGCAGCTGGCGACTGGTTCGAGCAGCAGTGGTACACGTTGACCCATCTCGGCGCAGACGAGCCTGCCGACCCTGGCCTTTGCGGTCGGGACGCTCGCGCTGATCCTGGGTTTCAAGAGGTTCGCGCCAGCCGTGCCCGGTGCCATCGTCGCCGTGGTGCTGTCCATCGTCGTGTCGGCGTCGTTCCAGATGTCCACCCACGGGGTGGCGGTCATCGGGACCGTCCAGGGCGGCTTCCCGCCGATCGGCCTGCCGCAGGGGGTCGGCTGGTCCGACATCCCCGGTCTGGCCGGGGTCGCCTTCTCGTGCTTCGTCCTCATCATCGCCCAGAGCGCGGCCACGTCGAGGAGCTTCGCGTCCCGGCACGGCGAACGGGTCGACGTCAACCAGGACCTCATCGGGCTGAGCGGCGCGAACGTCGCGGCCGGGCTCAGCGGGACCTTCGTGGTCAACGGGAGCCCCACCAAGACCCAGATCCTCGACGGCCAGCACGGCAAGACGCAGGTGGCCAACATGACGATGTCGGTCGTCGTCCTCGTCGTCCTGCTGTTCCTGACCGGCGGCCTCACCGACATGCCCAAGGCGGTGCTGGGGGCCATCGTCTTCCTCATCGGCATCGACCTGGTCGACATCGCCGGGTCTCCGCCGGGTCTGGGTCGCCCGGCGCAGCGAGTTCTACGTCGCGGCCATCACGGCCGTGACGGTCTTCGCCGTCGGCGTGGAGCAGGGCATCGTTCTCGCCATCGTGCTGTCGCTCATCGAGATGGTGCGGCGGCAGTACCGTCCTCACCAGTTCGTGGTCAGCGTCACCCAGGACGGCAAGGAGACGTACGCCCTCGCCAAGCCCGGCATGCAGAGCTCGCCCGGCCTGCTCGTGTTCCGCTTCGACGCAGATCTGTTCTACGCCAACGCGAACCAGTTCTCCGAGAACGTGCAGCAGCTCATCTCCGGCGCGCCCGATCCGGTGTCGTGGCTGATCCTCGACTGCTCGTCGATCCCGGACGTCGACTTCTCCGCCGGCGCCGCCCTCAAGGCGTCTGGTGAAGTTCGTCCACACCCGCGGCGCGACCTTCGCCCTGGCCGCGGCCGACCCGAACCTGCGCACGACCTTGTCGAGGCTGGGCGTGTTGGACGAGCTCCACGCCGAACCACCTCTTCGACTCCGTGGAGGATGCCGTGGCCGCCTTCCACTCGGCCGGGGAGCCCAGAGCACCGGCTGACACCCGGGTCGCACCCCGGAGGGTCGGCGGGTCGGCGTACCTCGGCGGCAGGTCGCGGCGACGTCGTCCGTGTCGGCCGCCCCCTCGTCGGGTCGCCGCCGGCTCGGCGTCCCGGCGACGACACCGCCGCCACGATGCTCGCGACCGCGACGAGGGCCACGGCGAGCGCGACCGGGGTGCGGTCGGACTCGTGCAGCGACCACGCGACGGGCAGCAGGAGCGCGTTCCAGAGCACCGTCGGGAGTGCGCGGCCAGTCCGCCGCACGCGCCCAGCCCCGAGCCAACGCGAGCAGTCCGAGGCCGAAGACGAGGATGAGCACGCCGGAGGTGGCTGCACGCGTCAGGTCGTCTGTGGCGCCCGTCACCATCTCGTAGACGTAGAAGAGGGCGAAGCCCAGGACGGCTACGGCCTCGACGAGTGTGAGCAGCCCTGCGGCACGGTGGGATCCGCGCACGGCGCGGGCCGGGGACGTCGATTCGGTCACGCCGCCAGCCTATCGATCGCGCCGCGACGGTCCGTCTGGGCCGGGTTTCGGCGCCTCCCGAGGGCCCCGAGGTCTGGAACTGGGAGCCGACTGCCGATAGACTCAATCCTTGGTGTGATCGGCGGCCTAGGCGTTGAACACGGACATGGTTGCTGGTCACACTGGATCATGGCCCGCAACGCGTACGGAACATCTTCGTGCGCGTTTCCGTTGGTCAGGGGGTCATCCCCCGTGACACGACGACACCATGACTTGGCTCCGACAACGACGCTGGCGCCCCGAGCACATGCACCGCGACCGATACCCGGACGTCGGTGCCGAACCGACATACATGAAGGAGCACGCCACATGGATTGGCGCGACCGCGCTGCCTGCCTGGAGGCCGATCCGGAGCTGTTCTTCCCCATCGGGAACACCGGCCCGGCCATCCTGCAGATCGAGGAGGCGAAGGCTGTGTGCCGGACCTGTCCGGTCATCGACACCTGCCTCAAGTGGGCCCTCGAGACCGGCCAGGATGCCGGCGTGTGGGGCGGCCTCTCCGAGGACGAGCGCCGAGCCCTGAAGCGCCGCAACGCGCGGGCCCGTCGCGCCGGCTGAGCCTCCGCTAGCCGACGAGCCCACGCTCGACCACCGTCCGCGAGCCCGGTGACCGTCACGGTCGCCGGGCTTTTGGGTGCTCGCGTATGCCGTCTGGTGGCCCTCGAGGTGGGGGCCACGAGGCACACCGTCAGGTGATCGGGCGCAGTCGCGCGGTGAAACGGGCCCGGGTGCCGTGCGGGACGACTGGCTCCCAGGTGATGCGGCCCTGGAGGTCGCCGACGAGCGACTGGACGATCTGCGTCCCGAGTCCCGAGCCCGGCCGTCGGGCCGGGTCGATGCCCTTGCCGTCGTCCTCGATCGAGACGACGACCATCGGCTGACCCCGGTCGTCGGCCAGGCGCTCGATGCCGATCCGGACCTCTCCCCCGGCGGCGCCGAGACCGTGCTCGATGGCGTTCTGGACGAGCTCGCTCATGATCATCGCGAGAGACGTCGCGTCCTCGGCCCGCAGGCGCCCGAACGAGCCCTGCGTGACGGTGTGGACCGGGGCCCCGTTGGCCGAGACCTCGACGACGGCATTGAGCCCGCGCTGTGCGATCGAGTCGAAGTCGACGGTCTCGTCGAAGCCCTGGCTCAGCTGGTCGTGGACCATTGCAATCGTGCCGACTCGACGCTCGGCCTCGGCGAGCGCAGCCTTGGCCTCGCCGTCGGGAAGTCGACGTGACTGCAGGCGGAGCAGGGCCGCCACCGACTGGAGGTTGTTCTTGACGCGGTGGTGGATCTCGCGGATCGTCGCGTCCTTCGTCAGGAGCTCACGCTCACGGCGCCGCAGCTCGCCGACGTCACGCAGCAGCACGATGGCGCCGAAGCGCTGACCGGCCTCGGTGAGGGGGATCGCCCGCATCGAGACGGTCGTCCCGGCCGCGACGACCTCGGTGCGCCAGGGTTGGCGACCGGTGACGACGAGCGGCAGCCCCTCGTCGACGGGGAAGGACTCGCGCAGGTTGTCCGTGACGATCTGGGCCAGGCTGGCCCCCACCACCTCACCGAGATGGCCGAGCCGGTGGAGGGCCGAGACGGCGTTCGGGCTCGCGTACGTCACGATCCCGTCGACGTCGAGGCGGATGACGCCGTCACCGACGCGCGGCGCACCACGGCGCAGGCCGGTCGGCGCGCCCCCGTGCGGGTACTCCCCGCCCGTCACCATCCGGCACAGGGCATCGGCCGTGGCGAGGTAGGTCAGCTCCAGACGACTCGGCGTGCGGGTCGTCCACAGGTTGGTGTGGCGCGTCATCACCGCCACGACGTGACCGCCTCGCACGACCGGGATGTACTCCTCGCGGACCGACTGGTCCGGGCCCTGCTCATGGGGCACGACGACCTGACGCACCCGCAGGATGCGCTGCTCGGCGGCGGCCTCGTCGAGCAGGTCGCGCGTGCGCCCGGGATCCGCCGCCCTGCCGACCTGGTCGTCGACGAAGACGAGCTGGCCGGTGGTCGGGCGGACGTGGGCGACGGCTTCCCAGCGTTCGCTGGTGGACCGGACCCACAGGACGAGGTCGGCGAACGAGAGGTCGGCGACGAGCTGCCAGTCACCGACGAGCAGGTGGAGCCACTCGACGTCGTGGTCGGGCAGGTTGGTGCGCCCGCGCAGGAGCTCGCTCAGGGTTGCCACGCCCCGAGCCTAGTGAGCCCCACCGCGGCGTCCGGCCTGCACCCCGGACGGACAGCACGTGGACGTCTAGGCCGACTTCTTGGGCGCCGCCTTCTTGGATGCCGCCGTCTTGGTTGCCGCCTTCCTGGTTGCCGACTTCGCGGCTGTGGCCTTCCTCGGCGTCGCGGCCGTGGCCGGAGCCTTCTTCGCCGCAGGCTTCGCGGCGGGCTTCGCGGCGGGCTTCGCGGCGGGCTTCCGGTCACCGGTTGCCGATGCCACCTCGGCCGGGGACGCGAGACCGGAGGCGGCCGGCTTCGTCACGGTGCGCAGCGTGCGCAGGGCGACCGAGAGCGCGGCGATGCCGGCATGGCTCATCCGCTCGATCCCGCCGAGCGCCCCCTTCGCCCGACCGAGCGCGTCGGCGTTGAGGTCGGACCACTCGGCGAGCCGGGTCGCGGCGTCGTGGCGTGCGTTGCTGACCTCGAGCACCGAGCGCGTCAGGGTCTCGAGCACCGCGTAGAGGTCGTCGCGCAGCGCGCCGCGGGCCATGGCGTCCCACCGGTCGTCGCGGGGCAGCATCGTGACCCGCGTCAGCATCGCATCGATCGAGAACGTCTCGGAGGTCAGGAAGTAGACACCGACGACGTCGTCGAGCTTCTCCCCCGTGTCCTCCGCGATCTCGATGCAGTCGAGCAGCGAGTAGAGGTCGAGCAGGGACGCCGCCCCGAGCGACGAGCTCCTCGGGGACACCCTTGCCCTCGAGCTCTCGGGCCCGGCGCTGCAGACGGGTCCGCTCGCTGCCCTGGAGCAGCTCACCGATGCGACCGGAGAACGCCTCGATGCCGGGGCGGAAGCGCGCCACCTCTGCCGCGATGTCGAGCGAGGCGGGACGTGAGGTGAGGAACCAGCGCACCGAGCGGTCGATGAGCCGACGGAACTCCAGGTAGAGCGCCGTCTGCGCCGCGGTGCTGACGACGTTGTCGGTGGCCTCAACGCGGCGCACGAAGCCGGCGAGGTCGAACACCTCACGACAGACGACGTACGCGCGGGCGACCTGTTCGGGGGTCGCGCCCGTCTCCTCGCCGGCCCGGTAGGCGAAGGTGATGCCGCCACGGTTGACCATCGAGTTCGCCACGGAGTTGGTGATGATCTCCCGACGCAGCGGGTGCGCCGCGATCTCGGCGGCGTACTTGGTGCGCAACGGCTTCGGGAAGTACTCGGCCAGTGTCGCCGCGAACCACGGGTCGTCGGGCAGCGACGTCGTGATGAGCTGGTTCTTGAGGTAGAGCTTCGCGTAGGCGACGAGCACCGAGAACTCCGGCGACGTCAGCCCGAGTCCCTCCTTCTGGCGGCGCGCGATCGCCGCGTCGCTCGGGAGGAACTCGAGCGAGCGGTCGAGGTCACCCTCTGCCTCGAGGAACTGGATGAGCCGCTCGTGGACGCCGAGCATCGCGTGCTGCTGCGCGCGGGCGTTGCCGAGCAGGACGTTCTGCTCGTAGTTGTCGCGCAGCACCTGCTCGGCGACCTCGTCGGTCATCGAGGCGAGGAGGGTGTTGCGGCGCTTCGTCGTCAGCTCGCCCGAGCGGGTCAGCTCGGTGAGCAGGATCTTGATGTTGACCTCGTGGTCGGAGGTGTCGACGCCGGCGCTGTTGTCGATGGCGTCGGTGTTGACGCGCACGCCCGCGAGCGCCGCCTCGATCCGGCCGAGCTGGCTCGCCCCGAGGTTGCCGCCCTCGCCGACGACCTTGCAGCGCAGGTCCCTGCCGTTGACGCGGATGGCGTCGTTGGCGCGGTCGCCGATCTCGGAGTTGGTCTCGGCCGGCGGCCTTGACGTAGGTGCCGATGCCGCCGTTCCAGAGCAGGTCGACGGGCGCGAGCAGGATCGCCTTCATCAGGTCGGCGGGCGTCATCGACTTCGTGCCCGCGCGCAGGCCGAGGGCCGCGACCATCTGGGGGCTGACCGGCACCGACTTGGCCGACCGCGGGAAGATGCCACCGCCCTTGCTGATGAGCGTCTCGTCGTAGTCGGCCCAGGACGACCCCGGCAGGTCGAACATCCGCCGGCGCTCGGCGTACGAGCGTGGCAGCGTCGGGGGTGGGGTCGACGAAGATGTGGCGGTGGTCGAAGGCCGCGACGAGGCGGATGTGCTCCGACAGGAGCATGCCGTTGCCGAAGACGTCGCCGCTCATGTCCCCGACGCCGACGACCGTGAACTCCTGGGTCTGCGTGTCGACGCCGAGCTCGCGGAAGTGGCGCTTGACCGACTCCCAGGCGCCGCGGGCGGTGATGCCCATGCCCTTGTGGTCGTAGCCGGCCGAGCCGCCGGACGCGAAGGCGTCGTCGAGCCAGAAGCCGTAGTCGGCCGACAGGCCGTTGGCGATGTCGGAGAACTTCGCCGTGCCCTTGTCAGCGGCGACGACGAGGTACGTGTCGTCCTCGTCGTGGCGCACGACCCGGTGCGGCGGGACGGCCTGGCCCGACACGAGGTTGTCGGTGAGGTCGAGCAGGCCCGGAGATGAAGAGCTTGTAGGACGCGATGCCCTCGTCCATCCAGGCGGCGCGGTCGACGGCCGGGTCGGGCAGCTGCTTGGCGTAGAAGCCGCCCTTGCTGCCCGTCGGCACGATGACGGCGTTCTTGACCATCTGGGCCTTGACGAGCCCGAGGACCTCGGTGCGGAAGTCCTCGCGCCGGTCGGACCAGCGCAGGCCACCGCGGGCGACCTTGCCGAACCGCAGGTGCACGCCCTCGACGCGGGGGCTGTAGACCCAGATCTCGTACATCGGTCGCGGCGCCGGCAGGTCGGGCACCTTCTTGGGATTGAGCTTGAGCGAGACGTACGCCTTGTCGTGGCCGTTCTCGTCGGGCTGGTAGAAGTTCGTGCGCAGGCTCGCCTGGATGACGCCGAGCAGCGCTCGGACGATGCGGTCGTGGTCGAGGCTCGCGACGTCGTCGAGCGCCTCCTTGAGGCCCGTGACGACGTGCTTCTGGCGCGAGGCTCGCTTGTCGCGGCCCGCGGCGGTGTCGGGGAACGCGTCGGGGTCGAAGCGCGCCTCGAAGAGCTCGACGAGGCTGCGGGCGATCCCGGTGTTGGCGACGAGGGCCGACTCGACGTAGTCCTGCGAGAAGGTCGAGCCGGTCTGGCGGAGGTACTTCGCGACGGTGCGCAGGATGACGACCTGGCGCCAGGTGAGCCCGGCGCGCGAGCACGAGGGCGTTGAAGCCGTCGGACTCGGCACGGCCGTCCCAGACCGCCCGGAAGGCCTCCTCGAAGCGCTCACGGACGTCGCTCGCGAGGGCGGCGTCGCCGGAGCCCCAGGTCTGCGCGTCGGCGCACAGGCCGAAGTCGAAGATGTGCAGCGTGCGGCCGTCGGGACCGGGCACCTCGTAGGGGCGTTCGTCGGTGACCTCGACGCCGAGGTGCGTGAAGAGCGGGCAGCACCTGGGTCAGGGACAGGTCGGCGCGGCGGTAGAGCTTGAAGCGCCGCTCGCGCGGGTCGTCGGACGCGGGGTCGTCGTAGAGGTGCAGCGCCGGTCGTGCGGTCGCCCTCGCCGAGTGCGTCGATGCGGTCGAGGTCGTCGACCGCCGTCTCGACGTCGAAGTCCTCCTTGTACGCCTCGGGCAGGGCCTTCGCGTAGGCCGCCATCGTGCGCGCCGCCCCCTCGAGGCCCCGCGCCTGGCCGAGCGCGTCGGAGAGGTCCTCGTCCCAGGTGCGGGTCGCGTCGATGACGCGGCTGCTCGAGGGCCGCCTCGTCGACGTCGGGGATGTCGGCGCCGGACGGCATACGCACGACGAAGTGCAGGCGGGCGAGCGTCGACTCGCTGACGCGCGTCGTGTTGTCGATGTTCTCGCCGCCGAAGGCCTCGAGCAGGATGGCCTCGATGCGCAGCCGCACGGTCGTGTTGTAGCGGTCGCGCGGGAGGTAGACGAGGCACGAGACGAAACGACCGAACTCGTCGCGGCGCAGGAAGAGCTTGGTCTTGCGGCGCTCCTGCAGGTGCAGCACGCTCGTCGCGATCTCGGCGAGCTGCGCCGGGCTCGTCTGGAAGAGCTCGTCGCGCGGGTAGGTCTCGAGGATCTGGAGGATGTCCTTGCCCGAGTGGCTGTCGGCGCTGAGGCCGGTGAGGCGCAGCACCTCCTGCGGCGCGCACGTCGAGCAGCGGGATGTCGTGGATCGTGTCGTTGTAGGCCGCCGAGGCGTAGAGGCCGAGGAAGCGCTGCTCGCCGACGCACTCGCCGCGGGCGTCGAAGCGCTTGATCGAGATGTAGTCGAGGTAGACGTCGCGGTGCACGGTGGCGCGCGAGTTGGCCTTGGTGATGATGAGGATCGTGGAGTCGCGGGCGGCCCGGCTGGCAGCCGGGCGTGAGCACGACGCCCGTGCCGGCGTGGGGCCGGTCGTAGCGCAGGACGCCGAGGCCGGTGCCGGCGACCTGGACGCGAGATGTCGTGGCCGTTCTCGTGGCGCAGGGCGTACTCGCGGTAGCCGAGGAAGGTGAAGTTGTTGTGGGCGAGCCACTCGAGGAAGCGGCTCGCCTCGCGCGCCTGGTGCGGGTCGGTGCCGGGCGGCGTCGCCGACCTTGAGCTCGCTCGCGATGGTGAGGGCGTGGGCGCGCATCTTGGGCCAGTCCTCGACGGAGTCGCGGACGTTCTCGAGCACGTGGCGCAGGCGCGCCTCGAGGTCGCGGCAGCGCGCTCGGCCGGCAGCCGGTCGATCTCGACGTGCATCCAGGACTCGCGCACGATGCCGGTGGAGTCGTCGACGGCCGGTGGGGGATGCCGTCGGGCAGCGACCGAGCGCAGCGTCGCCCGTGATGCGTGCGCTCGACCGTCATCTGCGGGTGGACGATGAGGTGCACGCCGCGGTCGAAGCCGCCGAGCGCCGCCACGACCGAGTCGACGAGGAAGGGCATGTCGTCGCACGACGATCTGCACGACGGTGTGGCCCGTCGACCAGCCCTCGTCCTGCGGCGACGGGTTGAAGACCCGCACGTTGAGCGTGCCCACCGGGCGCTGCTGGGCGAAGTCGCGGTGCGCGAGGGCCATCGTCGCGAGCTCGCGCGCGGGTCGGGCCAGCAGGTCCTCGGTCGCGACGAGGCGGTAGTAGGAGGGGAGGAACGTCTCGATCTCCGCGGTGGGGTCGGCGCGCCGGCCGCGGCGACCGTCGGCTCGTGTGCTGGTCGTCGGTGGCACCGCCGCGAGGCGGCGGTCCGAGGACGTCGATCCGAGACTCTTCGAGTGACGCGGTCATGCGTGTGTCGGTTCCTCACCGTGCGGCTCGTGCACCGGCACCTCGTCGTGCCGGGCATCTCACCATGTGAGCCTAGCGCCGTCGGGTGCCGGGCCCGAAACGACCCGTGGAGAACTCTGCGGGTGTCGTGGCCGGACTGCCTAGAGTGGGTCCATGAGCGATGCGAGCGGCCGTCCTGCGACGGCTGACCGCGCGGCCCTGCGGGCGCTCGCGGCGGCGCGACTCGAGACCCGGGCGATGTCCGACACGCTCCTCGACCACCTCCCCGACATCGGCGACCTCACCACCCAGCGCCTGCTCGACGCCTGGGTCGAGCAGGCGGCCGACGCGCTGCGCGCCCTGTCCGAGGCGGCGGAGGAACGCCTGCTCGACCTCGGTCGCCCGGGCCCGCCGGACGGCATACCGACGGGGTATGCCGCCGACCGCCTCCCGGGGTCGGCGCGGCTGGGTGCCCCGGAGGTGGGTCCGCGATGAGCCTGCCCACCGGCGACCCGGCCTCGGTGTCGGCGCTCGGCGGCAGCGCTGCTCACCCAGTCGGCCCGGCTGGCCGACCTCGTCACCGATCTCGGCGGGTCGCGCGGCCCGGGCCCGGCGGCGGTCGCTCGACGACCCCAGCTGCGCACGAGCGGCTGCTGCTCGAGCGGGCGGCGACCGAGCTCGACCGCGTCGGGCGCGCTGCTGCAGGCCTGGACGACGACGGCCGTCGACGCGGCGGCCCGCGCCCGCCAGCTCGAGCCCGACCTCGCGCGCGCCGACCTCGTCATCGACGGCCGGCTCGTCGTCGAGTCCTCGGGGCCGAGCCGCGTCGACCCCGAGACCCGGGCCCGCGAGCGCCAGCGGCTGCAGGAGCTGCTCAACCGGGTGACGATGGTGCGGGCCCGCGAGCTGGCCCGGCTCGGGCCGCGAGCTGCAGCACTCGCACGACGCCCTCGCCGCGGTGGCACACGACGCGCCGGGCCGGCCGGTCCGCCACTTCGTGAGCGGAGCCGGTGCCCTAGCGTGGGGCCATGAAGATCACCGAGACGGATCGACTACGCGGCCACGCCCGCCGCCGTCTTCGCGATGCTGACCGACCCGGCCTTCCAGGAGGCCAAGTGCATCGAGGCCGGCTCGCAGCGGCACGAGTCGGCCGTGACGCCCGCCGGTGACGGCGCCCGCATCGTGACGCAGCGCGACCTGCCCGCCGACGACCTGCCCGACTTCGTGCGCTCGATCGTGGGCGACACCCTCTCGGTGACCGAGACCTACGATTGGGCCGGCGCGTCGGCCGACGGCTCGCGCGAGGGCACGCTCGTCGTCGAGGTCGCCGGGGCCCGGTGGCCCTGCGTGCGAAGGTGCGGCTGGAGCCCGGCGGCAGCGGCACGGCGATGACCATCGACGGCGACCTCAAGGCCTCGATCCCCCTCCTCGGCGGCAAGGTCGAGAAGGCCGCGGCCCCGGCGGTCGTCGACGCGATCCACGGCGAGGATCGCACCGGCAAGCCTGGCTGGTCGAGAGCGCCTGAGCGGCAAAGGTTTTCGACTGGGTCCTCCACCCGACCGCAAGCGCGCGGACGCACGTCGCGACAGGGGCGCTGGGCCCGGCGGGGTCGCTGAACGGAGCACGGTGCGTCGCAGCGGCATACGGGCGGTTGTGGTAGGCGGGGACGGCGACGGGCTCACCGGCGGCCAAAAAAACCCTCGAGCGAGGTCGGCCAGGCCCGCCAACCGGGATGGCCGATACATTGGGCCGTTAAAAAAAAAAAAAAAAAACGGCAACGGCTCCTCCGGGCCGCCCTCGCCGGAGCTCGGTTGATCCTGTCCCTCGGCGGCGCGTCAGCCCATGTGCGGGTAGGTGGTCGGTCGGCGGGCACGAACGTCTCCTTGATCGAGCGGACGCTCGTCCAGCGCAGCAGGTTCTGCGCCGCGCCGGCCTTGTCGTTGGTGCCCGAGGCGCGGCCGCCGCCGAAGGGCTGCTGCCCGACGACGGCGCCGGTCGGCTTGTCGTTGACGTAGAAGTTGCCGGCGGCGAAGCGCAGCCGCTTCGTCGCGTCGGCGATGGCGCGCCGGTCCTGGGCGATGATCGAGCCCGTCAGGGCGTACGGCGCGAAGCCCTCCATCTGGTCGAGCACCTTGTCGTACTGGGCGTCGGGGTAGACGTGCACCGACAGGATCGGGCCGAAGTACTCGGTGCGTGAAGACTCGTCCGTCGGGGTCGGCGACCTCGAGCACGGTCGGGCGCACGAAGTAGCCGACCGAGTCGTCGTAGGTGCCGCCGGCGACGACGTCGATGCCGGTCGTGGCGTGCGCGCGGTCGATCGCGGCCTTGTGCTTGGCGAAGGCGCGGTCGTCGATGACGGCGCCCATGAAGTTCGACAGGTCGGTGACGTCCCCTGCGTGAGGCCGTCGGTGATCTCGACGAGGTCGCGCCTTGATCTGCTTCCACAGCGAGCCGGCACGTAGGCGCGTGAGGCCGCCGAGCACTTCTGGCCCTGGAACTCGAAGGCGCCGCGGATCATCGCGGTGCGCAGCACCGCCGGGTCGGCGCTCGGGTGGGCGAGGATGAAGTCCTTGCCGCCGGTCTCGCCGACGAGGCGCGGGTAGGTGCGGTAGCGGTCGAGGTTGGCGCCGACCTCGCTCCCACAGGTGCTGGAAGGTCGGCGGTCGAGCCGGTGAAGTGGATGCCGGCGAGGTCCGGGTCGGCCAGGGCGACCTTGGAGACCGTCGATGCCGTCGCCGGTGACCAGGTTGATGACGCCGGGCGGCATGCCCGGCCTCCTCGAGCAGCTCCATCGTGCAGCTGCGCGGCGAGCTGCTGCGTCGGCGACGGCTTCCAGACGACGGTGTTGCCCATGAGCGCCGGCGCGGTCGGCAGGTTGCCGGCGATGGCGGTGAAGTTGAACGGGGTGATCGCGTAGACGAAGCCCTCGAGCGGGCGGTGGTCGGAGCCGGTTCCAGATGCCCTTGGCGTTGAGCGGCGGCTGCTCGGCGAGGATCTGCCGGGCGAAGTGCGACGTTGAACCGCCAGAAGTCGATCAGCTCGCACGCTGCGTCGATCTCGGCCTGGTAGGCCGTCTTGGACTGGCCGAGCATCGTCGCCGCGTTGAGCGTGCGCGCGCCACGGACCGGCGAGCAGCTCGGCGGCCTTGAGCAGGATCGCGGCGCGGTCGTCGAACGACAGCTCCCGCCAGCCCGGGGCCGCCGCCTTGGCCGCGTCGACCGCCGGCCTGGGCGTCGTCTGGGTGGCGTTGCGCAAGGTGCCGAGGATCTTGCGCGTGGGCGTGCGGCTGGCGCACGTCGATCTCGTCGCCGCCGCCCATGACGCGCTCGCCGCCGATGGTGTGCGGCAGGTCGACCTGGTGCGCCGAGCTGGGCCAGCGCGACCTCGAGCGTCGGCGCGCTCGGGCTGACCCGGGCGCGTAGTCGAGCACGGGCTCGTTGACGGGTGCGGGCACCTGCGTGACGGCATCCATCGACCTTCTCCTGCTGTAGCACGGGGCGTGCGCGAACCGAACTCGCGCGCGAAGGGGTGGCCGCCTCGTGAGCGGCCACCCCATCGTTCCATGCCTGCCGGGTCCCGGTCAGTCCCGGGGGCGCGGACGTCAGCTGAGGACCGTGATGCCCCACGGGTAGTGGTAGGCTCGCCCCGGTTGGCGGCGAGGGCCGCCTTGATGTGGAAGACGAGCGCCGCGACGACCGCGACGACCCACACGATGATCGCGACCGGGATGAGGATGACGGTGAAGAACATGATCCAGCCGACGATGACGGCGGCCCACACGGCGAGGTTGAAGTTGAAGGAGCCGGCCGCGGCCTGGCGCACGAAGGCGCTCCTGTCCTTGTAGAGCGCCCAGATGACGAGCGGGCCCACGAAGCTGAGCCAGCCCGCCGAGATGACGGCGGCGATGATGGCCGCGAGGTGGCCGAGGATCGCCCAGGTGCGCTCCTCGCTCGTGGTGACGGGCAGGCCCTGGCCCTGCGGGGTGGGAATCGGTTGTGTCATGGCCTCCATCGTCCGCCCCCACGCCGCCAGCGCTGCCGGGGTCGGCCCTGATCCGACCCTGATCCGCCCCTGAGCGGCCTCCGCTGTCGGGCGCCGGCCGGCGCTCCTCAGCGCTGGTCCCGCGTCGCTCAGGCACGCTCAGGCGTGCGCCGACGGACTCGTCGACGACGAGCGCAGCACACCTCGCTCGACGGCGTCGGCGATGCCGAGGCCGTCGAAGAGGGTGAGGGCCAGCTCGTGGTGGCCTCGGGCACTCGGGTGGAAGGCGTCGTCGAGCCAGCCGTCGGGGGCGCGGCCGCACCCTCGCGCGCGGCCGCCCGCGCCAGGCGGCGGCGTGGTCGACGACGAGGACGCCGAGATCGTCACCGACCTGCGCGCACCGCCTGCGGCGTAGGACTCGGCGAGCTCGGGGAGCGCTCGCCCTCGGCCTCGCACGGGCGGCGGGGTCTGGAGCACGACCGTGGCGCCCACGTCACGCGAGCGCTGGACGATCTGGTCGAGGCGGTAGCGGAAGCCGCGGACGCCGTCGGGACCAGCCGTCAGGTCGTTGGTGCCGAACATCACGAAGACGACGTCGGGCGCGAACCGTCCTGCGCGCCAATGGAACTCAGGCAGCAGGTCCTCGGTGGTCGTCGCCGACACACCGGAGTTGATCACGGCGTCGCTGCGCCGTCCCAGCCGCCCCGGACGCGCTCGGCGAAGTGCTCGACGTAGCCGCGGCGGCCGTGCGTGTGGTGCACGCCCTGCGTGATGCTGTCGCCGAGGAAGACCCACGTCACGGGCGGCCCGGCGAGCACCTCGCGGAGGCGGTCGGCGTCGCGGCGGGCGTACTCGTCAGCGGTGAAGTCCATCCGGGCAACGTAACAAGGCTCGGGCGCTGGCGACTCCCCCGGACCAGTGGTGGGACGCCCAGCCGTCGGCGGGCTCCGCCGGCGTCGGCGACCCGAGACACCCCGGGCCCTCGCCGGCATTAACAGGCGCTCCCGGCGTTCACAAGCGCCGTGCGCTCCGGGCCCCGGGCCGAGCCTCCCGGTCGGCCTGCCAACCGCGCAGCACGTCCCCCCACACGGCGGCGCTGTCGGGCACGACCGCCCGGCCTCGTCGTCGAGACGCTGCACGAGCTCGTCGACGGCGACCCAGTCGCCCCAGGACACCTCCTCGGGCTGCCACCGGATCGGGCCGTCCCACTCCACGGTGAAGCGATGGGCGTGGTAGCGGGTGTGCTCGTCCTCGTAGTCCGCGACACCGAGGGGCTCGAGCGGCACGCCGTGCACCCCGAGCTCCTCCTCGACCTCGCGCACGGCGCCGGCGGCGGGTCCTCGCCCGCCAGCACGACGCCGCCGGCCGCGAAGTCGAGCAGCCCGGGTAGACGTCCTTGGTCGTCGTGCGGCGGTGCAGGTAGATCCGGCCGAGCGGGTCGCGCACGACGACGGATGACGCTGCGTGGCGCAGGTTCTCGCGGCGCATGACCGAGCGGGGCGCCTACCCCACGACCTCACCGCGCTCGTCGTAGTGGGCGACCACCTCGTCGGACGGCTCCATCGCCACGGGTCCGCGCCGAACTCGCCGAGGAAGGAGCGCACGTCGTCGAGCTCGGTGACGTCGTACCAGAGCAGCTCGTCGGCCTCCTCGTCGCGACGCCGGCGGCCGACTCGTCGTCGACGTGGAACGAGGCGACCCGCGAGAGCGGCAGCGGCGCCACGAGCACGACCGCTCGACGCGGGCGCCCCGACGCCCGGCGACACCCAGGCCGGGTCGGCGTCGGCGGCGGCGACGACCCGGCGGTCGACCCGGCGACGAGCGCACCGCGGCCGCGGCCGCGACGGCGTCGCTGAAGGCGGCGTACTCGAGGTCCTCGACGTCGAGACCCGGTGCCGCGCCGCAGAGCCGGCGTGACGGCATACGCCGTGCGCGGGGCGCCCGGGCCCGGCCGGCGAGGCTGCCCGTGGCGGCGAGCTCCTCGAGGCGCCGCGCGACCGAGCGGCACGTAGACGCGCACGACCGGCATCAGGACTCCCTCCCGCTCGTCAGCTCGGCGAGCGACTCGAGGATCGACTGAGCCGAGCACGTCGACGTCGGGCATCGCGTCGCGGTCGGCGTTGAGGCCGTAGTAGACGCCGCCGTTGTAGGACGTGATGCCGATCGAGAGCGCCTGGCCCTTGGCGAGCGGCGTGACCGGGTAGGTCGAGAGCATCTCGGCGTCGCCGGCGTAGAGCGGGCTCTGCGGGCCGGGCACGTTGGTGATCATGACGTTGTAGAGCCGGCGCGACATGGCCGAGCCGAGCCGGGCGCCGAGGGCGTGCAGCGTCGGCGGCGCGAAGCCGGCGAGGTTGGCCAGCGACGTGGCACCGACGGCCTGGCCGCCCTCCATCTGCTGGCGCATCGCGAAGGCGATCTGGTGCAGCCGCATCGAGGCGCCCGGCTCGCCGACCGGGAGGTTGACGACGCAGGCCATGACCTGGTTGGCATACATGCCGGCCGGGTCGTCGCCGTAGATGCTGACCGGCACCATGGCCCGCACGACGGTGTGCGGGCTGACCGCCTCGCCCCGGCCGAGCAGCCAGGTGCGGAAGCCGCCGGCGATCGTCGCGAGCACGACGTCGTTGATCGTGACGTCCTCGGCGTAGGCGCCGCGGGCCAGGCGCTTGCGCACCATGCGGTAGTCGTCGAGGTCGGTCGCGATCATGACCCAGCGCCGCGCCGAGCCGATCTCGGCGTTGAGCGGCGAGTCGGGAGCCGGGCGCGCGGCCGTGCGCGCGACCGTCGAGAGCACCTGCCCGGCGGACTCGGCGGCCCGCAGGCCGACGTTGAGGGCGTCGTTGAGGCCGCCGCGCACGAGGTCGACGACCTGGGTCGGGCGCCGCACCGCGTCGACGACGGCGCCGGTGACGAGCTCGACCGAGCTACGGCGCCCGGCTCGGCTCCCACGGCACGGGGTCGTCGTGCTCGCCTCGCCCTTGACGGCGTCGACGATGACGTGGGCGATGTCGAGGGCGTTGACGCCGTCGATGAGCGCGTGGTGCGTCTTGGTGACGATCGCGAAGCGGCCGTCGTGCAGGCCCTCGACGAGGTAGACCTCCCACAGCGGCCGGGTGCGGTCGAGCTTGCGCGGCTGCACGCGGGCGACGAAGTCCTGCAGCTGCCGGTCGCTGCCCGGCCGCGGCAGGCCGGCCCGCCGCACGTGGTAGCTCAGGTCGAAGGCCTCGTCGTCGACCCAGACCGGGTTGGCGATGCGTCCCGGCACGTCGCGCACCTTCTGCCGGAAGCGCGGGATCGCCCCGATGCGGCTCTCGATGATGCCGACGAGCTGGTCGTAGTCGAAGCCCTCGCGCGGGGGCTGGAAGACCATGACCGAGCCGACGTGCATCGCCGTGGTCGACTCCTCGAGGTAGAGGAACGACGCGTCGAGCGAGGTCAGCCGGTCGGACATGGTCACACTCTGCCAGACGCCCCGACCTAGGATCGTGGCCATGCGTGCGTTTCGTGCCCTCCCGTATGCCGTGAGCGCCCTCGTGCTCGCGGGCGCCCTCACCGGGGTCGCCGGGTGCTCCTCGAGCAGCCGGCCCCGCCGGCGCCGGCGCGGCCCGCCGGCGACCGCGACCGGCGCGGTCAAGCGCCTCGAGGTGACGATCACGGGCACGACGGTGACACCCGCGCCCGGCCCAGGTCGACCTCCCCGTCGGCATCGACGCTCGAGCTCGTCGTGACGAGCGACCACGACGACGAGCTGCACGCGCACGGCTTCGACGTCGAGGCCGAGCTCAAGGCCGGCGTGCCGACGACCCTGCGGCTGACGGGAAGGAGCCCGGCGTCTACGAGGTCGAGACCCACGAGCCGGCCCTGACCCTGCTCACCGTCGCGGTCCGCTGACCGTCCGCCCGCCGCTCCTCGCCTCCTCGCCGGCGGCCGCCGGCCCACGGCGTCGGCAGCCGCGGCGACCTGCCGCTGCCCTTCACCGCGCTCGTCGTCGCGGCCGTCGCGGCGCTGCTCATCTCCTTCGTCGCCATCGGCACGCTCTGGCGCGAGCCGCGGCTGCGCGACACCGACGGCGTGCTGCTGCCGGACCTGGTCGCCGCCGTGCTCGACTCGCGATGGCTGCGCGTCGTCGCCCGCGTCCTCGCGTCGGCCCTGACGCGTGTGGACCCTGCTCGCGCTCGTCCTCGGGCCGGACTCGGCGCGCAACCCGGTGCCGCACGTCGTCTACGTCTGGCTGTGGGTCGGCCTCGCCTTCTCCTCGATGCTCCTCGGCCCCGTGTGGCGCGTCATCAACCCGCTCCGGCTGCTGCACGCCGGGCTGCTCCGTCTCGCCCGCGTCTCACCCGACCTCGCGGTGCTGCCCTACCGCTGGGGGCTGTGGCCCGCGGCGCTCGGGCCTCGGTACGTTCACCTGGGTCGAGCTCGTCGCCGAGGAGAACACGTCGCTCGGCTTCCTGCGGCTGCTCATCGCCGGCTTCTTCGCCGTCTCGCTGCTCGGCGCCGCCGTCTTCGGCCGCACGTGGTTCGACCACGCCGACCCCTTCGAGGCGTGGTCGCGACTGCTCGGCCTGCTCTCGCCCCTCGGCCGGCGCGACGACGGCCGCTGGGTGCTGCGCACCCCGCTGCACGGCGTCAACGCGCCTGCGCGGCCAGCGTGGGCTCGTGCCCACCGTGGCCGTCATGCTCGGCGGCACGGCATACGACGGCTTCTCGGCGAACCTCTCGTGGGCGACGTTCGTGCAGACCTCGCCCGTCCCGTCGTCGCTGCTCAAGACGGCGACCCTGCTCGCCTTCTTCGGGCTCGTGGCCGTGACGCTCTGGCTGGCGTCGGCGGTGTCGGTGCGGCTCGCGCGGCGAGCCGCTCGGCGGTCGCTTCTCCTTCGTCAGCGACATCGCCCCGTCGCTCATCCCGATCGCCGGCGGCTACGTCGTCGCGCACTACTGGTCGCTGTGGGTCTACCAGGGGCAGTACGCGTGGCGGCTGCTCACCGACCCGCTCGGCACCGGCGCCGACCTGCTCGGCACCGCCGACCTCACCCCGAGCGACCTGCTCATCCAGCCGACACTCGTCGCGACGATCCAGGCCGTGAGCATCGTCATCGGGCACCTGCTCGGCGTCCTCGCCGCCCACGAGCGCGCCATCACGGTGCTCGACCGCCGCGCCGCCGTCGTCGGCCAGGTGCCGCTCATGGTCGTCATGATCGTCTACACCCTGGGCGGGCTCACCATCCTCTTCGCCCCCTGACCCACCCCTGAGGCCCACGCCCGGCGCAGGCCGTCCCGGCTTGGTGGTCGTGTGCGTGCACTCGCATCGCGCTCCGGGACGCGGAGCAGGACGCGAACGTCCGGACCTCAGCCTGCGACGGTCGCGGAAGGACGACGGCTGTCCGTCGCGCTCAGCGCCCGGGCGGCCCGACGCGCCGAGGACCGGGCGGCGCGAGACGTCGGCGGCCGCGACGGCCGACGACGGCGAGCGGTCACGGCGCTGGTCCAGCAGGGACGGTCCACGGGAGCAGCGCCGTGGCGAGGTCGGCGACGGCATCGCGCACCGGCGAGTCGGGCGCGTGCTCGACGAGCGAGCGCCCGGCGAGCAGGGCCCCGTCGAGCGCTGCGGGGTCGTCGGGCACGAAGCGGACCGACGTGAGGCCGGCGAAGCGCAGCAGCGAGTCGGCGATGCGCGCCTCCGGCCGGGAGCCGACCGCTGCGCTGCGGACCCGGTTGACGACGGGCACCGGCTCCGCCGACGGCACGGTGCCGAGCTCCTGCAGACCCCGGACGAACCGCTGCAGGGCCACGGGGTCGGCCCCGCCGACGGCGACGACGAGGTCGGAGGCCGCGAGGGAGGTCAGCGTCGCCTCGTTGCGCCGCGGCGCGACGGTGTCGTAGCTCAGCTCCTCGTCGTCCTCGAGGCAGAAGCCGCAGTCGACCACGACGACCTGCACGAGCGACCGGCTCAGCTCGAGCACCCGCTCGAGCGCGGCCGCGCGCACCTCGGGCCAGCGCTCGGCCTTGGGCAGCCCGGTCAGCACCCGCAGGCCGGGGACGACTCGGGCGCGATGCGCGAGAGGGCGGGCAGGTCGAGCAGTGCCCTGGTCGGCCGCGCGGCAGGCCGCGGCGATGCCGGGCGCCTCGTCGAGCAGCCCCAGGGTCTGTGCCACGCAGCCGCCGTAGGTGTCGGCGTCGACGAGCAGCACCTCGATGCCCGCCGGGCGATCTCGGCGGCCAGCGTCGTCGCGACCGTCGTCCGTCCGGGGGCGCCGGTGGGCCCCCAGACCGCGACGACGGGGGCGCGGTCCGGGCCGCGACGGGAGCCGCCGGTGGGGTCTCGGCGCCGGCGACCCGCTGCGGGCCGGGCCGCACCGTCGGTCCCGCGACGGCGCCGGCCGGTCGGCCATCCTCGCCTGCCGGGAGCCTCCGGTGCCGGATCGGCAGAGTCGCCGCGCCGTGGCACGCGTGATCCGCGTGTCCGACGCCGGGGGCCCTCGGTCGCGCCCGGTGCCCGAGGGCGCCCGCGCGCTGGTCGGACGGCCGCGACGGCTCCGCGGGGCGGGCGGCCCGGACGCCTGGAGCGGCGGCCTCGAGCTCGTCGACGGCGCCGTGGCCCTGCACGAAGGCGTCGTCCACCGGTCGGCGTCCGCGTCGACGGGGAGGGTGGTCGTCACCGTGAGCTGGCGCAACCTGCGCTCAGCGGCCTCGTCATCGGCGGGGTGGACGCCGATGACGCGGATCCGGTTGGCGCGCAGGCGGTTCACGACCGCAAGGTCGAGCCCGCGCAGGTCGGAGGAGACGACGGCGGTGTCGCCCAGACCCGCCTCGGCCACCGAGAGGAGCTCGGAGACGTCGGCGCAGCGACGGCTCACCGTCACACCGCGCACCCCTCGAGCGTCGTGGCCACCGCCGACTCCCACTGGTGGCTGAGGGCGGTCAGGACCTCGGTCATGCTCCGCCGCCGGTAGCGGCCCCACCGACGGCACCAGGGTCAGCTTCGCCTCGCCGTCCACGGCCTCGACGAGCGGCTGCACCTTGTCGGAGGGCACGTAGATCTGCACCGACGTCATCGAGCCGGAGCCGAAGCCACCGGTGCTCGTCAGCACAGCCGCCACCGCGGCGGACTCGAGGACCTTCTTCGTGCGCGGCGTGGTCGTGCTCGGTGTCGCTCCGGTCGAGGCCTTCGGCGTGACGAAGACGTCGACGCGGCTGCCCCGGGCGAGTCCCGTCGTCGACATGGCGTCGGCCCGCACGGTCACGCGCTGCACGTCGACGGCGTCGGCATCCCCGACGGCCGAGGCGGGCACCAGCTCGCCGGCGCGCACGTCGCGGAGCATGAACGAGCCCGTCGGTGGCGGGCGCGTCGGCGGCGAGGTAGCCGTTCATCCCGTCGGCGAGTCGCACGTCGGCGCGGGTGAAGGACGTCTCCTCGACCTCGTCACCCGCGACGAGGTTGCTCGCGGCCACCCAGACCGGCACCCGGTCGTCGGCGCTGGCGACGGCCTTGGCCCCGAGCGTCGTCGCGACGACGACGAGCAGCAGGCCCACGACGAGGCGACTGTCCCGCCAGGACGGTCGCTGCAGGCGTTTGGCGCTGGGACTGGCCAGCTCGGTCATGGGGCCCCCTGTTGTCCGTAGGCGGAGACGCGGCGCCCCGGTGCAGACATCGGGCGACGCGGCAACATCTTGCAGCACGCGGGCGCGAGCCGCCCCTCGAACGTGCACAGGTGGGGACACGGGCGAGCCCGCGGCGGCGGGGTCTCTAGGATGATGACGTCCGTCGACGAGGCGGTGACAGAGGAGGAGTCAACGTGGCCCAGCGGTTCCTGCAGCTAGCCGAGGTGTCGGAGATCCTCAACATCTCCTCGGCCCAGGCCTACGCTCTGGTGCGCTCCGGGGAGCTGCCGGCCATCAAGATCGGCGGACGTGGCCAGTGGCGCGTCGAGGCCACCGAGCTCGAGAGCTACATCCAGCGGATGTATGCCGAGACGAAGTCCTTCGTGCAGGCCCACCCCTTCGGCGGCACCGGCGAGGAATGAGGTCGGGCCGCTCGGGCCAGCTGCCCCGGCGGAGGGGTCGTGCACCTAGAGGCGGCGCACCGACCCGAGCGACCAGAACGGCACGAGCAGCCGACCGGTGACGTTGGCCGTGCGCCGGGTCTCGTCGGAGGCGTGCTCGGCGAGCTCGAGGTGGTCGGCGCCGACCACGTCGATGGTTCCGGTCACCGCCTGTCCGTCGACGTCGGCGACCTCCACCACCGCCCGGTCCCGGCTGACGGCGCGCAGGGCTGCTCCCATGCCGAACCGTCGGGCCACGACCGACGGGGTGCGTGCTCCCGGACCGATCCCGGACACGGCACGGACCGCCGCGAGCGCCACGAGGACGGGCCGGCCCGGTGCGGTCTCGACGAGCGCCCAGTCGGGGCCCACGTCCACGAGGCGGCCGACGACCGCCCGTCCGCGGCAGGCGCAGCCCGACCTGGGCGGCGCCGACGTTGGCGAGCAGGCGCGTGTGCACGTCGAGCAGCGCTCGCTCCCGCCGCGTGCGGTCGGCGACCTCCGTCTCGAGCTCACGCACGTCGTCGAGAGCCAGCTGCGCCTCGAGGTCGTCGAAGAGCCGGTCCCACCGCATGCGCTCACCCTCCCTCGCTGAGTCATCGGGCGCCACCCGACAGATCTTGAGCAAAACCATACTTGACCAAACGCAAGCAAACGACATTGAATGAAGGCATGCACAGGGGATCAGCACCAGCGCCGACCGTCCGAGTCGAGTCGCGTCCCGGACGAGCACGGCACGAACACCGCCGGCGCCGGCCTGTTGCGGGGGGCGGCGTGGGGGTTGGAGCGAGGCCCGGTGCCCGGTCAGTCGCGCGAGAGCTCGTGGGCGGCCTCGTCGGCGTCGGCGTCGCTGCCGCGGCCCTGGCCCTGCTGGTGACCGTCGTCCGACAGGGCGCGCCGCTCCCCGGCGGCTGCCCGTCCTGACGACGTCCTGCTGCTCCTCCTCGGCTGGGTGGGCGTGCTGCTGGCAGCGTGGCTGGCGCTCGGCTCGCTGCTTGCGGTGGCCGCGCTGCTGCCCGGAGCCGCCGGGCGCGCGGCCGCGAGGGTCGGGGACCGCGTCACGCCGCTGGCGGTGCGCAAGGTCCTGGCCGTCGCGCTGGGCGCCTCGGTCGGCTCGCTGGCCCTGCCGCCGGCTCCCGTGTCGGTCGCCGGATCCGGTCCGGTCGCCCGCGGCGAGGCCCCCGGGGTCCTCGGCGAGCGGCGGCGTGACCCCGACCGACCTGGCGCCGGGATTCGCGCCGACCGAGTCGACCCCCGGCTTCGCCCCGACGGTCGACCGAGGACAGGGGGGCGCCACCGGGCGGCCCGGGCCCGCCGTCCCCCCGGCGCCTGCCGGCCCGGGCTACGTCCCGACGGCTCCCCCACCCGTCCACGACGCCGACCGCCCCCGACTGCTGGCGCCGGCCCCGCGACCGACGTCGGCGGCCCACGACCTCGTTCCCGTCCGCCGCGGCGACTCCTTGTGGTCCATCGCGGCTCGACACCTCGGGCCGGGCGCCACCGACGCCGAGATCGCCTGGGAGTGGCCCCGGTGGTATGCCGCGAACCGGGACGTCGTGGGGGCCGACCCCGACCTGCTCACACCGGGGCAGCTGCTGCGACCGCCTCCGTCGACGTCCCCGACGACTGCCGAGCTCCCCGCCGCCCCTGGCCGTCGGCACGGACGCCGCCACCCTCACGAGCGTCCCCGGCCCAGCAAGGAGCCCAGTGATGACGCGAACGACCGCCGCAACAGCCGCCCCGGCGGCCACCCCCGCGCCTGCCGGCTTCACCGTGCGGCGCATCCCGCAGACCGCACCGCCGGATCATCAGCGCCGACGAGGCGTGGCACGGTGAACAGCCGTACGCCCAGGACGCCCTCGCCCTCGACTTCCTCGGCGCCCGCGACGACGAGGACTTCGGCCGCCAGCCGACCCGCTCGAGCCAGCTGCCCGACCCGGCGCCGCTCGTGGCTCGCCTCGCCCAGGCCATCGTCGAGGTGGTCTCGGGGCAGCGACCGGCGCCGCAGCTCATCCGGCACACGGCGCCGACCGATCTACTCCGTCATCGCCCGTCAAGCCATGGTCGCCGGGCGGCGCCGGGCCCCGGGGCCACGACGACCCGCGATCGTGCGCCGCGTGCGCGTGTGCGAACCCGCCGACGGGATCGTCGAGGCCTGCGCGGTCGTCGTCTCGCACGGCCGCGTCCGGGCCCTGGCCATCCGGCTCGAGGGCCTCGACGGCCGCTGGCTCGTCACCGCCCTCACGATCGGCTGACCGCGCACCCCGAGGACCGCACCACCACGAGCTGGCGGCGCCCACCCGGCATACGCTCCCGGCCGATCACGCGAACGGCCCGGGCACCATGGAGGTGCCCGGGCCGTCTTCCGCGCGTCGTGCGCGAAGCGTGGTTCAGCGGCGCTTGCGCTTGACCTTCTTGCCGCGGCGGTCGGCCTTGCGCTCCACCGTCTGCTGGTCGCCGGTCTCCACGGCCCGGCCGTCCTCGCCGGGGGCGGTGTAGCGCAGCCCACCGGAGCGCTGGCCGTCGGTGTCGAGGTCCACGCCGGACACGCGGACGCCGGAGCCGAACGGACGCCGCCCTGCCGCCATGGCCTCCTCGTCCTCGTCGGGCTCCGCCGCGAGACCGGTCACGTCGTCGGCCACGTGGACGTGGTCGGCGAGGCCGCCGACGAGGTCGCCGACCGACATCGGGGCGGCCCCGACGGGAGCGCGCGGCCGGGGGCGCAAGCTGCACCTCGACGGAGAAGAGGTGGCTGACCGACTCCTCCTTGATGGCTTCCATCATCGCCTCGAAGAGCTGGAAGCCCTCACGCTGGTACTCGATGAGCGGGTCGCGCTGGGCCATCGCGCGCAGACCGATGCCCTCCTGGAGGTAGTCCATCTCGTAGAGGTGCTCACGCCACTTGCGGTCGAGGACCGACAGGACGACACGACGCTCGACCTCGCGCATCGTGTCCGAGCCGAGGGTCTCCTCACGCTGGTCGTACGCGTGGTGGGCGTCGGACATCAGCTGCTCGCGCAGGAGCTCGGCCGTGATGGCCTGCCGGCCGCCGGCCATGTCCTCGACCTCCTCGATGGTGAGCGAGACGGGGTAGACCTGGCGCATCGCGTCCCACAGCTTCTCGAGGTCCCAGTCGGCGGCGAAGCCGTCGGCGGTGGCGGCGTCGACGTAGGAGCCGACGACGTCGTTGACGAACAGGCGCAGCTGCTCGTGGAGGTCCTCGCCCTCGAGCACCGCGCGGCGCTCGTCGTAGATGACCTGGCGCTGGCGGTTCATGACGTCGTCGTACTTGAGGACGTTCTTGCGGATCTCGTAGTTCTGGGCCTCGACCGAGCCCTGGGCCTTCTGGATCGAGTTCGTCACCATCTTGGACTCGATCGGCACGTGGTCCTCCATGCCGGCGGTCTGCATGAAGCGGTCGACGAGGCCGGCGTTGAACAGGCGCATGAGGTCGTCGTTGAGCGAGAGGTAGAAGCGCGACTCGCCCGGGTCACCCTGACGACCGGAGCGGCCTCGCAGCTGGTTGTCGATGCGGCGCGACTCGTGCCGCTCGGTGCCCAGGACGTAGAGGCCGCCCAGCTCGGTGACCTCCTCGTGCTCGGCCGCGACGTCGCGCTCGGCCTTGGCGAGCGCCTCGTCCCAGGCGGCTTCGTACTCCTCCGGCGTCTCGTGCGGGTCGAGGCCGCGACGCTTCAGCTCGGCGACGGCCCGGAACTCGGAGTTGCCGCCGAGCATGATGTCGGTGCCTCGACCGGCCATGTTCGTCGCGACGGTCACGGCGCCCTTGCGGCCGGCGTCGGCGACGATGGCGGCCTCGCGCTCGTGCTGCTTGGCGTTGAGCACCTCGTGCTTGATCCCGCGCTTCTTCAGCTGCTGGGAGAGGTACTCGCTCTTCTCGACCGACACGGTGCCGACGAGCACGGGCTGGCCGACCGCGTGCTTCTCGGCGATGTCGTCGACGACGGCGTCGTACTTGGCGACCTCGGTGCGGTAGACGAGGTCGGCCTGGTCCTTGCGGATCATCGGCCGGTTCGTCGGGATCGGGATGACGCCGAGCTTGTAGATCGAGTTGAGCTCGGCCGCCTCGGTCTGGGCGGTGCCCGTCATGCCGGAGAGCTTGTCGTACATGCGGAAGTAGTTCTGCAGGGTGATCGTGGCGAGCGTCTGGTTCTCGTTCTTGATCTCGACGCCCTCCTTCGCCTCGATCGCCTGGTGCATGCCCTCGTTGTAGCGACGGCCGGGCAGCATGCGGCCGGTGTGCTCGTCGACGATGAGGATCTCGCCGTTCATGACGACGTAGTCCTTGTCCTTCTTGAACAGCTCCTTGGCCTTGATGGAGTTGTTGAGGTAGCCGATGAGCGGCGTGTTGACGGTGTCGTAGAGGTTGTCGATGCCGAGGAGGTCCTCGACCCGGGCGATGCCCGACTCGAGGACGCCGACGGTGCGCTTCTTCTCGTCGACCTCGTAGTCGCCGCGCCCGTCCTCGCCGCGGTTCAGGCGGGCCGCGATGCGGGCGAACTCGACGTACCACTTCGTCGCGAGGTCGGCCGGGCCGGAGATGATCAGCGGCGTGCGGGCCTCGTCGATGAGGATCGAGTCGACCTCGTCGACGATGCAGAAGTTGTGGCCGCGCTGGACGAGCTCGGCGGGGTCCCACGCCATGTTGTCGCGCAGGTAGTCGAAGCCGAACTCGTTGTTCGTGCCGTAGGTGATGTCCTTGGCGTACTCGGCGCGACGCTGCTCGGGCGTCATCTGGCTGAGGATGCAGCCGGTCTCCATGCCGAGGGCGCGGTGCACGCGGCCCATCAGCTCGGACTGGTACTCGGCGAGGAAGTCGTTGACGGTGATGACGTGGACGCCCTTGCCGGACAGGGCGTTGAGGTAGCTCGGCAGGGTCGCGACGAGCGTCTTGCCCTCACCGGTCTTCATCTCGGCGACGTTGCCCTGGTGCAGCGCGGCGCCGCCCATGAGCTGCACGTCGAAGTGGCGTTTGCCCAGGGTGCGCTTGCTCGCCTCGCGCACGGCGGCGAAGGCCTCCGGCAGGAGCATGTCGAGCGTCTCGCCGTTGTCGAGACGCTCGCGGAAACCCTTGGTCTCGTCGCGCAGCTCCTCGTCGGTGAGCTTCTCGAAGTCGGCCTCGAGGGCGTTGACCTGCTTGGCGATGCCCTGGAGCTTCTTCAGGGTCCGGCCCTCGCCGGCGCGAAGCAGCTTCTCGATGACGGCCATCTGGTGATCTCACTCCCGACTGAACGTGTGGACGCGCCCGGTGGGCGGGCTCCATCGCCCGTGATGGGTCACGGGACCCGCCTAGGCTAGCCGCCTTCCGGACACAACGACCAACGCATCGGCGCGTCGGCCGGGTTCCGACGCCGTTCGGGCCGGGGCCCGACGCCACCCCGAGGGCGTATGCCGGGTGCTCCGGGCGCGCTCAGCGGCTGGCCGTCGTCCCGGCGAGATCGCCGACGACACCGCCGACGACACCGCCGGCGACACCGCCGGCGAGGTCGACGCGGCCGAGTCCGAGCCAGCTCGCCATCGACTCGAGGTTGGCGAGCAGTGCCGGGCGCGCCTCGGCAGGTGCGTCCGGCTCCCACGTGACCCGGTGGCAGCGGAGCACGCCCGCGGTCCGGTCGGCCTTGAGGTCGCAGCGCGCGACGAGGGCGTCTCCGTGGAGGAAGGGCAGCACGTAGTAGCCGTGCACCCGCTTCTCGGCGGGCGTGTAGATCTCGATGCGGTAGTGGAAGTCCCAGAGCGCGTGGATGCGGTCGCGCTGCCAGACGAGCGAGTCGAAGGGGCTGAGCAGCGCCTCGGCGTGGACGCGTCGCGGCAGCCGGGCCTCGGCGTGCAGCCAGGCCGGCTTCCAGCCCGGCACGGTGACCGGGATGAGCTCACCGGCGGCGACGAGGCGCGCGATGGCCGGGCGGGCGTCCTCGCGCCTGATCCGGAAGTAGTCGGCCAGGCAGAGCTCGGTGCCGATGCCGTGCGCCCGGGCCGCGATGCGGACGAGCTCGACGAAGCGCTCCGGGTCGGCCTCGGCGCCGGGACGCTCGGTCCACGCCGCCCGCAGCGGTGGCGGCGCGGTGGCGGCTGAGGGCGGCATACCGACGCTCGAACTGCGGTCGTGCGCCCGACCGAGCTGATCTGCCCGGCCCAGAAGAGGTACTCGAGCGCCTGCTTGACCTCGGACCAGTTCCAGCCCCAGTGGTCGGTGCGGCGGGGCTGGTCGTGAGCGAGGGCGACCTCCACCTCGCGTGCGGTCATCGGGCCGCGGGCCTCGACCTCGGCACGGACCAGGTCGACGTAGTCGGGGCGCTCCTCGAGGATGCGCCGCATGCCACCCCACGCCTTCTCGGCGGCGGCGCGCATGCGGAAGTCGAGCAGCGGCCAGGTCGAGGGCGGCACGAGGCTCGCCTCGTGCGCCCAGTACTCGACGAGGCGACGGGGCGCCCGGTCACGGGCCCGGTCGAGCAGCGCGGTGTCGTAGGGCCCCAGCCGGGAGAAGAACGGGAGGTACTGGCTGCGGGCGAGCGACGTTGACGCTGTCGATCTGCACGACACCGACCCGGTCGACGACGCGCTGGACGTGGCGCATCGTCGCCGCGAAGGGCTCGGGGCGCGGGTCGAGGAAGCCCTGGGCGGCGATGGCGACGCGCCGAGCCTGGGCACGGGTCAGGCTGCGGACGGTCGGCCCTCATTCGCCGGGGTCGATGAGCCGCTGGCGCACGGCATACATCGCCGCCTCCATGCGCGAGTGCATCTGCAGCTTGTCGAGGATGTTGCGGATGTGGTTGCGCACGGTGTTCTCGGAGATGAACAGCTCGCCGGCGATCTCGCGGTTGAGCCGGCCGCGGGCGACGCAGCTTGAGGATCTCGAGCTCGCGGTCGGTCAGGCGCGGCAGCTCCAGCCCGGACACCGGGGCCGGGACGGTCTCGCGCTGGCTGATCTGCTTGAACTCCTCGAGCAGCTTGGAGGCCATCGATCGGCGAGAGCAGGGACTGGCCGTGGAAGACGCCGCGGATGCCGGCCGCGACCTCCTCGGGGGGCACGTCCTTGAGGAGGTAGCCGTTGGCCCCCGCGCGCACCGCCTCGAAGAGGTTCGGCCTCGTCGTCGGAGCTCGTCAGCATGAGGATGCGGGCCGAGGGCACTCGCTGCTTGATGACCCGGCAGGCGTCGATGCCCCCGCGCTTGGGCATGCCGACGTCCATGACGATGACGTCGGGCAAGGATCTCCTCGGCCTGGTCGACCGCCTCGACCCCGTCCGCTGCCTCGCCGACGACCTCGATGCCGTCCTCGATGGCCAGGACGGTCTGCAGGCCCCTGCGGTAGAGCGCGTGGTCGTCGACGATGAGGACACGGATGACGTCGGTGGTCGGCGGGTTCACGCCCCCATCTTGGCGTACACCACGGGCAGACCGCCCGTCAGATCCCCGCAGCCGCGACACGGCGCGCCCTGGCTAGTCCCCCGGCACGCGACAAGGGCGGGGCGTCCCCTCGGAAAGGGGACGCCCCGACGTCGTCAGCGCGGGTGCGGTGGTGGTCTCAGCCGGTGGCGGCGACGTCGGCGTCCGCGTCGGTCTCGAGGTGCAGCACCCCGTAGCTCCAGCCGCGGCGCCGGTAGACCACGCTCGGGCGGTCGGTGTCGGCGTCGTGGAAGAGGAAGAAGTCGTGCCCGACGAGCTCCATCTCGTTCACGGCGTCCTCGAGGGACATGGGCGCTGCCGTGTGGATCTTCTCGCGGACCTCGATGGGCGAGTTGCCGAGCGCACCGAAACGTTCGAGGTCATCGACCCGGTCGTCGCGGGTCTCGGCGTCTGAGCCGGACGACGCCGCTCCGTTCGCCAAGGAGTCGATGCGGGCGGTCGCGTGCGCGACCGACTCGGGGATCCGTCGTCCGCGGCTGACCTTCCGCTTGTCGTGCACCCGCCTCAGGCGCTCCATGAGCTTGTCGACGGCCACGTCGAGCGCGGCGAACTTGTCATCGAGACAAGCCTCCGCCCGGATCACGGGCCCTTTCGCGTGGCAGGTGATCTCGACCTTCTCGGACCCGCGGGCAACCCGCTCGTGGGTGACGACGACGTCGATGCGATGCACCTTGGGGGCGAGCGCCGGCACCTTGGCCAGTCGCTCGTCGAGCTGCTCACGGAATCGGTCGGGGATCTGGACGTGGCGTCCAGTGACGACGATCTCCACGGTTCCTCCTTGTTCGCGCACGTCTTCTTCGTGCGGTGCAGTGAGAGTGGTTCCGGGCCTCTGGTCACCTTGGACCGGGCCCACCGGTCATCCAGGCACCACCTCTTCCTGTTGATCTCGTCCCGGGTCGACGGCCAGACGGACGTGCCCCGTGGGACGGGGTCCATGACCCGACCCTACTTGCGCCGCGCGTCCACTGGAAGGCGTGCAACGCCCCCAGACCGGAACAATCCGCGCCGCACCCGCACCGCCCGCCCACAGGCCGCGTCTTCACCCACGAGTGCGCTGGGTGGCTGCCATGGAGGCACCCACGACCGAGCCCGCACCGGCGGCCCGCAGCGCCCTGGCGGCTTCGGCGAACGTGGCACCCGTCGTCACGACGTCATCGACGAGAAGGATTCGACGCCCGCCGATCACGCTGTGCCACAAGGGATTCACCGACAGGGCGCCGGCTAGGTTGCCACGCCGTTCAACCGTTCCCAAGCCGGACTGGTCCTCCACTCGGCGCACGTGGCGTAGTGCCGGCGCCACGCGGAGGACCGGCCCGCTTCGATCCGTGAGCTCCGCGACGGCTGAGCGGCAGAGTGCGGCCAACGGCGTGTCGCCGCGCTCGCGCACGGCGCGTCGCGACGAGGGAGCCGGGACCACGACGACCACTCCGTCGGCCCAGCCCGCACCCCTCAGCGCGCCGTCGACGGACGCGGCCAGCAGGGGCGCCAGGACGACGTCGAGGTCGCGCCGTCCGACGTCCTTCCACGCGGACACGGCGGCTCGGAGCGGGTCGGCATAGACGCCCCAGGCGTGCACCGGCGGCATACCGGCCGGCGCCGGGTGCGGCACGACCCAGGGCCCGCCGCCGTGCTCGACCAGCCGGGGCCCCTCGGGCCCCTCCATCGTCGCAGGGGTCGCACCCGGCCGCGGCGGGCCCCCGGCCGGCGACACGAAGGCCAGCCCCAGCAGCGCCCGATGGCAGCGCACGCACCAGTCGGCGCCGGGGCGAAGGCACCCACCGCACTCGCGGGGCAGGACGAGGTCGACGAGGTCGCTGCCCCTCAGCTGAGACAGGACCCGCCCGACGACGCTCCCGACGTCACGGCTCCTCCGCGGACCGGTCGGTCCGGTCGGTCCGGTCGCGCCTCGGCCAGCCACGGGACCAGCAGACCGCATCGCACGTGGAGACGTGAGACCGTCCGCAGGGTCTGGGGACGACGGCGTGTCTCAGCGGGGGGATGTGGACGCGCGCGGAGCGGGAACCGAGTGAACCGATGCCTCGCACCGACGCCCAGCCGGCCGATGGCGGCGGGGGTCAGCCTCCTGGCACGAGCACGTCGCTGCCCCGCTCGATCTGCGGCCAGTTGGATCCGGCCCGGGCCAGCACACGGTGGTCGCTCGTGACGATGAGGATGCCCCGGGGTCCGCCCACGGTGGTGATGCTCACGGCGCCCGGCACCGCGTTGAGCCGACCGATCCCCGGGCTGGTCCCGTCGACACCCGCACCGAGCGTGGCGAGCCACGGGCGCACAGCGTCGTTCGCGCCCACCTGGCCGAGGACGGCATAGTTCCCGGGGTCCAGCCACGTGACGTCCTGGATGCGGGAGAGCGACTGGGCCTGGCGCAGCGGCGGGGACAGGGTCTCCGGCTCGCTGTTCCTGGCCCGGACGATCCCGCTGAGGCCCAGCTGCGCGTCGCCTCCGGAGCGGTCCGTGGTCACGATGAGCACGCGCGCGGCGTCCGCCGAGACGGCCAGCGCCTTGACGCGGCGGTTGCCCAGCCACGGTGTCTTGATCGGCTTCGGCGCGGACTTGGGGTCGCTCGAGACGGAGTCGAGGACGTAGACGTGGTCGTTGCCCCGGTCGTCGGTGCCGGCGATCCAGAGGTAGCCGTTGGCGTCGTACGTCGGTTGCGTCAGCGACGTGGCGAAGGGGGCGACCGACCTGGGTCGCCTCCGTGGCCCGCCAGATCGACAGGTCCCGGCCGTCGGTCGACACGGCCGCAACCTGCTTGCCGTCGACGGAGAGCGCAAGGCTGCCCCACGTGTCGGGGACGCGGGCGATGTCCCCGTCCTGGGGTTTGAGGTCCGGTCGCTTCCCTGTCTGCGTGTCGGGGACGTAACGGGGGTCGAAGCGCCGGATGGCATCGCCGTCGCGCAGCAGGGCGGTGTCGAAGACCGAGTTGGCGGCGACGTCGTAGCCGAGGTCCGCCGCAGACTCCACCGACGTCACGCCACCTGGCAGCTCGAGCTGGGTGTTGTCGACTGCGAGCGACACCGAGCCGACCGAGGCGACCTGGCCCAGCGTCTTCGTCAGCTGTGCCCACATCGCCGCGCGCGCGGCGGGGTCGGCCGAGAGCGCCTCGCTGCTGAGGTTGACCAGGGCCCGGCCGGCGGTGACCGGGACGGCGTTGACCGCCAGACGCGTGCCAGTCGGCACGCCCGGTGGTGACGGCGCCCGCCAGGTGCGCGGGCACCGAGCTGAGCTGGGCACGGGCCAGGGTCGTGGCCAGACGGGTACCGATCGGGAACCAGCGCGGGTCGGGAACGAGGTCCCGGTCGTTGGGGGCGACGTAGTAGATGAACGCGCTTGACGAAGACACGGTTGAACTGGTCGTTGTCGAGCCACAGCCCGAACCCGCCCGCAGGCAGCTCGACCCGCCACTCGCCGCCGACCTTGGTCAGGCCGAAGACGACCTTCTCGCGAGTCCCCGGCGGCTGCTCGATGTAGCGTCCGTCGGGCGTCAGCCGGGCCATGCCGGCCGCACTCACCTCGACGGTGTCCCCGGGGAGCTCGCTTGACCGTGAGATCCCCGTCGTAGACCACGACGTCCTCGCTCGACCATCGCCAGAGATCCACCGACTGAGGCGCGAGGAACGATCGGCCGGTGGTACGGGTCTCGTCGATGTCCTCACCGGCGCGCAGGAACCCACGGACCACCGCCTCCTGGCTGGCACCGTCGACGGGTCCGACCGCCACGACCCGGACGGGCTCGTTGAGGACCTCGCCGAGGGCGCGTCCCTCGACGACCGGGCCGGTGCTCGGCAAGCCGCCGCAGGCGGCGAGCACCATGGACGCGACGAGGAGCAGCCCCGCGAAGCGGCGGCCTCTCACGGCGCGCGCTCCACGACGATGCGGCGCAGGCGCAGCGTGTCGTCGTCGGCGGGCTGGACCGGGCCGAATGGCTGGTCGGTGCCCGAGTCGTCGCCACCTCCACGCAGGCGGGCCGCCTCGGCAGCGAGCGGGCTGAGCGGCAGCGGCGAGCTCGGTGATCGTCGCATCGGCCCGACGCGGCAGGGTGAGGCGGAAGCACGATCCCTCACCGCGCGCGCCCCAGGCCTCGAGGCGCCCGGCGTGCAGGCGCGCGTCCTCGAGCGCGATGGCGAGCCCGAGGCCCGTACCGCCGGTCGTCCGGGCTCGAGCCGGGTCGGCCCGCCAGAAGCGGGTGAAGACGAGGGCCGCCTCCCCGGGCCGGAGCCCGACCCCGTGGTCGCGCACCGTCACGGCGACCGCGTTGTCGTTGGAGCCGATCGTGATCTCGATCGGCTTGCCCTCGCCGTGCTCGATGGCGTTGGAGACGAGGTTGCGCAGGATGCGTTCGATCCGACGCGAGTCCATGTCGGCGACGACGGGGCTCGTCGGGCGCGTTGACGACCAGCTGGGTGCCCTTGCGGGCGGCGAGGGTGCGGTGGGCGTCGACGGCCCGCTCGACGCAGGCACGCAGGTCGCTGGCCTCGACCTCGAGCACCGCCGCGCCCGCGTCGAAGCGGGAGATCTCGAGCAGGTCGCTGAGGAGCGACTCGAAGCGGTCGAGCTCGCCGCGCAGCAGCTCGGCCGACCGCGCCACGGTCGGCTCGAAGTCGCCGCGCGAGTCGTGGATGAGGTCGCCCGCCATCCGGATCGTCGTCAGCGGCGTGCGCAGCTCGTGCGACACGTCGGAGACGAAGCGTTGCTGGACGCGCGAGAGGTTCTCGAGCTGCGCGATCTGCTGCTGGATCGAGGCCGCCATGCCGTTGAAGGAGGTGCCGAGCCGGGCGAGGTCGTCCTCGCCCTTGGCCCGCATGCGCTCGTTGAGGTTGCCCTCGGCGAAGCGCTCGGCGACGGTCGCCGCACGCCGCACCGGGTCGGCGACGAGGCGGGTCACGACGAAGGCGATGGCACCGATGAGCAGGATGAGCGCCGCCCCACCGAAGCAGGAACGTCTGCCCGATGAAGCTGATGATCTCGCGCTCGCGGTCCATCGGGTAGATGAAGTAGAGGCCGTAGTTGCCGGCCACCGGCAGCGTCGACCGTCTGGCCGACGATGACGGCGGAGATGGTGTCGCCGCCCTCGTCGATGGTCGCCACCTGGAGGTGCTGGCGGTCGGGCTGGGCCGCGACCTGCTGGCGCAGCTCGTCAGGGATGAAGCGCACTCCGACGCTGCCACTCTCGATCGGCCCGACGATGAACGGCGACGGTGTTGTTGTCGAACCGGGTCAGCACGACGTAGCGCGTCTCGTTGCCGGCGTCCCGCCGGTAGGACTTGATCAGTGTCGTGGCGAACTGCGTCAGCTTGTCCTGCGTGTCGGTCTGGTCGGTGGAGTCGAACTGGCCCTGCGCGTCGGTGGCGTCGCGCAGGCTGTCCTCCGCGGCGATGCGCTGGCGGCTGTCGACGAGGCCCTGCGCGATGGAGCCGTAGAGGTACGTGCCGACGGCGGTGAGCACGAGGATGCCGAGCAGCATCGTCACGATGACGACGCGGAAGCCGAGCGAGGCGCGCCACAGGTGCAGGACCCGTTGCCACACGCCGCGCAGCACCGAACCGGCCCGGGTGGCCAGGCCCGCGGGTCCGTTCCGGGCCGCGCGCTCCGTCATCTCAGGAGGGGCCCGCCTTGTAGCCGACCCCGCGCACGGTCACGACGATCTCGGGCCGCTCGGGGTCGTGCTCGATCTTCGAGCGCAGCCGTTGGACGTGGACGTTGACCAGTCGGGTGTCACCGGCGTGGCGGTAGCCCCAGACCTGCTCGAGCAGCACCTCACGGGTGAAGACCTGCCAGGGTTTGCGCGCCAGGGCGACGAGGAGGTCGAACTCGAGCGGCGTCAGCGAGAGGGACTCGCCGTTCCGCTTCACCGAGTGGCCCGCCACGTCGATCTCGAGGTCGCCGATGGACAGCCGCTCGGGCGCCGGCTCGTCACCACGACGGAGCCGGGCGCGGACGCGGGCGATGAGCTCCTGGGGCTTGAACGGCTTGACGACGTAGTCGTCGGCACCCGACTCGAGCCCGACGACGACGTCGACGGTGTCGGTGCGCGCCGTCAGCATCACGATCGGCACCCCGCTCTCGGCGCGGATCCGCCGGCACACCTCCATGCCGTCGAGACCGGGGAGCATGACGTCGAGCAGCACGAGGTCGGGCCGCGACTCACGGAAGGCGCCGACCGCTTCGGAGCCGTCGGCCACGTGCGTGACGTCGAGCCCCTCGTTGCGCAGCACGATCCCGAGCATCTCGGCGAGTGCGAGATCGTCGTCGACGACCAGTACCCGACCCTTCACGACACACTCCTCCCCGGAACCGCGGATCCCGCGTCCCGTACGTCCTGACCAAATCATCACACACGCCTGACCGCTTGCTGACGCTCTGCGGTCCGCGCCGCGGGCTGCCGGAGGAGGTCAGCCGCGCGCTGTCAGCCCTGCGTGACGTACCACTTGCCGCCGATCCGGACGGCCTTGAAGCTGGCGACGACGTCGGCGGCAAGGGGCGGCTCGGTCGTGACGCTCTCGAACGAGGCGGTGTCGCCGTTGACGGTGGCGCCGGTGATCTTGAGGCCCTGGAAGGCGGCGCCGAGCTCCTTGATCTGGCCGAGCATGGGCGTGATCGTCTTGCCACACGTCGCAGCGGCACCGGGGATGCTCGAGATGGCCTTGCCCTTCGTGGCCATGAGCGCGCAGACCGAGTTGCCGTCACCGGCCACCATGGCGCCGAGCCACGACGTCATCGCAGCCTCGGGCGTGGACTGGTCGACCGGTCCCGCCGTCGCGCTGGCGGTGCCCGTGCCGGTGCCGGTGCCCGTCGGAGTGTCGCTGGGCGTGCCACCGGGGCTGGTCGCGCTCGAGCCGGCCGAGCCCGTGGCGCCGGCCGAAACGCTTGGCGACGTCTGGTCGACCGACTTCGAGCAGGCTGCGAGCGAGACGGACAGCGCCAGTGCCAGTGCACCGGTCAGGAGCTTCTTCATGACGGTCCTGCCAGACGGATGGTCGGTGGGTCCCCCGATCCTCGCACGGCGCGAACCCGGCGCGATCGCCGAGTCGCAGCTGCTGCGGGCGTGGCCCTCGTGCCCGTCTCATCGCAAAACCACCCAAAAGCCCCCGTGTTCGTGAGCCGGCGGGGATGATCGGCCGGTGACGACCGACACGCGGGGACTCGCCGCGCCCGCAGACAAGGACCAAGAGCCGAGCCCGGCCACCCCAGGAGCGGTGACCGATCAGGGCCCCGAGTCGCGGGAGCCGGGGACGCGGAGCAGCCGTCGTGGCCCGCTCCCCCTCCTGGTGCGTCAGGCGCTGCCCGGTCTCGTAGCACTGGTCGCGGTCGTCCAGCTCGCGCGACCGGTCGGCGACCCCGACACGTTCTGGCACCTCGCGGCCGGTGACTACCTGGGCCGGACCTGGACGTTCGACGGTCCCGACCCGTGGAGCACCATGTCGACGCAGCCGTGGCGGCTCCACGAGTGGCTGCCCGAGCTGCTCATGAGCGGCGTGCAGCAGCTGTTGGGCCTACCTGGCGTTGCGTGGCTGCTCCCGCTCGGCGGCGCCGCGATCGGGCTCACCCTCTGGCGAGCCACCCGGCCCCGCGCCTCGCTGCTGGCCTCGGCCGCCGTCACGTCCGTCGCGTTCGTCGCGATGAGCCAGAGCCTGTCGCTGCGACCGCACCTGGTCTCCTTCGCCCTGGCCATCGCCTTCACCGCCGCGTGGCTGCGCTCGGCCCGGGACGGCCGCCCACGCTGGTGGCTCGTCCCCGTGTCCTGGGTTTGGGCGTGCTCCCACGGCATGTGGTTCTTCGGCGTCGTCATCGGCGTCGTCGCGATCCTCGGCATCGCCCTGGACCGGGTGGTGGGCCGGCGCCAGTGGCTTCGCCTCGCGCTCGTGCCGCTCGCGTCGCTCGCAGCCGCCGCCCTGACTCCCACCGGCCCGACGCTGCTCCTGTCACCCTTCGCCGTCAATGAGACGACGCAGTACATCGAGGAGTGGATGCCTCCGTCGCTGCACCAGCCGGGCTTCCTGGCGTTCCTCGCCCTCGCCGCAACGGTCGTCCTCATCTGGGCGCGGTCGCGCCGCCCGGTGCGTTGGACCGAGGTGCTGCTCGTCGGTCTCGCCATCGGCCTGGCCCTGCTCTACGCCCGCACCGTCGCGATGGGCGCCGCCGTCATCGCCCCGGTGGCCGCTGCCGCAATCCAGACCCTGCTGCCCTCGGAGCGCGAGCCGGTGACGAGGCGTGGAGGTCAGCCTGACGCTCGGCCTGACGACCCTCGGCCTGCTCGTCGCCGCTCTGGTCCTCCCGGCGAAGGCCGCGGTGCCGACGTGGGGCGCAGGAGACCTCGACGCACCCCTGTCCGCCCTCCCGGGCGGGACCGTCGTGTGCAACGACTACGGCGTCGGCGGCTGGCTCATCTGGGCGCACCCGAACGTACGACCCACGATCGACGGCCGGGTCGAGGTCTACGCCACCGGCCACGTCAAGGAGCACATCGACTTCGAGCGCGCCGCTCCCGGCTGGCAGTCCTACCTGGGCAGGACGCGCTGCACCTACGCGCTGCTCACCAAGGACCAGCCGGTCGTCGAGGCCCTCACGGACCAAGTCGCACTGGACGGTGGTCCGGCGCGGCAGCCAGTACGTCCTGCTCCGCGCGCCGCTCTGAGGGTCGGGCGGCCCAGCCCGAGGCGAACGTATGCCGTCCCCCTCGCGAGGGGGACGGCATACGTTCTCGTGGGGCGGGCCCAGCCCGTCCGGGTCGGCTCAGTAGCGGTAGTGCTCCGGCTTGTACGGGCCGGCGACGTCGACACCGAGGTACTCGGCCTGGCCCTTGGTCAGCTCGGTGAGCCGGACGCCGAGGGCGTCGAGGTGCAGGCGCGCGACCTTCTCGTCGAGGTGCTTCGGCAGCGTGTAGACCTGCTTCTCGTAGTCGCCGGTCTTCGTGAAGAGCTCGATCTGGGCGATCGTCTGGTTGCTGAAGCTGTTGCTCATGACGAAGCTCGGGTGGCCGGTGGCGTTGCCGAGGTTCATCAGGCGACCCTCCGAGAGCACGATGATCGAGCTGCCCGAGGTGAACGTCCACTCGTGGACCTGCGGCTTGATCTCGGTCTTCTGGATGCCGGGGACGCGGGCGAGGCCGGCCATGTCGATCTCGTTGTCGAAGTGGCCGATGTTGGCCACGATCGCCTTGTTCTTCATCTTGGTCATGTGCTCGGCCGTGATGACGTCGTAGCAGCCGGTCGTCGTGATGAAGATGTCGGCGGTCTCGACGACGTCCTCGAGGCGGGCGACCTGGAAGCCCTCCATCGCCGCCTGCAGGGCGCAGATGGGGTCGATCTCGGTGACGATGACGCGGGCGCCCTGGCCGCGGAGCGACTCGGCGCAGCCCTTGCCCACGTCGCCGTAGCCGGCGACGACGGCGACCTTGCCGCCGATGAGGACGTCGGTGGCGCGGTTGAGGCCGTCGATGAGCGAGTGGCGGCAGCCGTAGGTGTTGTCGAACTTGCTCTTGGTCACCGCGTCGTTGACGTTGATGGCCGGGAAGAGCAGCTCGCCGGTCTCGGCCAGCTGGTAGAGGCGGTGGACACCGGTCGTGGTCTCCTCGGTGACGCCCTTGATGCCGGCGGCGACGGTGGTCCACTTCTGCGGGTCGGTCGTCAGCGTCTGGCGGACGAGCTCCTTGAAGACGCCGAACTCCTCGGAGTCCTCGTCGGTGGTCGGCGGCACCTGGCCGGCCTTCTCCCACTCGCGGCCCTTGTGGACGAGCATCGTGGCGTCGCCGCCGTCGTCGAGGATCATGTTCGGGCCCTCGCCGCCGGGCCAGGTGAGGATCTGGTCGGTGCACCACCAGTACTCGGGGAGGGTCTCGCCCTTCCAGGCGAAGACGGGCACACCCTGGAGGTCGTCGGCGGAGCCCTTCGGGCCCACGACGACGGCGGCGGCGGCCTCGTCCTGCGTCGAGTAGATGTTGCACGAGGCCCAGCGGACCTCGGCGCCGAGCGCGGTGAGCGTCTCGATGAGGACAGCCGTCTGGACGGTCATGTGGAGCGAGCCGGCGATGCGGGCGCCCTTGAGCGGCTGGGCCTCGGCGTACTCCTCGCGGATCGCCATGAGGCCGGGCATCTCGTGCTCGGCGAGTCGGAGCTGGTGTCGGCCGGCCTCGGCGAGGCTCAGGTCGGCAACCTTGTAGTCGAAGGACATGAGTGATCGTTTCCTTTGATCGTCGGTCTGCAGACCCGGCGCGCCCCTCTGGGCTCATCTGGCGGGTCATCACCCACGCCGGCAGTCGCCCAGTCTAGCGGCGCGACGCCGTCGAGCCCGAATGCCGTGTCGAACGTCGCCCAGGTACGACGGTCCGAGACAGCCGCACACTCCGAGGATCCACACACATCTCGCACGGTGTGCCGCTGGCCTGTTGGTGTGCGGCTGGCGGTGAAGTGTTCGCGGGGTCAGGCCGCCCGGCGCGCAGACCGGGCCACCGCGGCATCGATCCGACGGCGGATGTCGCCCGGGGCGTCGAGCTGTGACCAGACCACCCGCACGACCTCGAAGTGCTCGTCGCGGATCGCGTCCTCGCGCACCTTCTCGGCGAACAGCGGGTTGTCGACGCCCTTCTCGGCGCGGTCGTCGACGCGCGTGCTGGTGCGCGACGAGGAGTACTTGACGGCGCCGTCGAACTCGAGCACGACGGAATGACCGTCGAGGAGGGCGTCGACACGCTTGGCTCCCAGCCGGGTTTGAATCCACACCTGTGGCGTGGCGGCTACCCCTAGGTCGCGGAGCACGGCTGCGAGCCGGGTCTCCCCCGGCGACTCGTGCCGGCCGTCGGCGTGTGCCAACGCGGCGCGGACCGGCGCGACCCCGGTGCGGCCTGCGAAGAGCCGGAGCGCCCGCTCGAGCCCCGCCGGTGTGACGAGTTCGGCGTAGAGGGCGGCGTCGGCTGCGATGAGAGCGTCCATGGGACCGTTGAGGATGCCGGTCTGCACGATCGCTCCGGCGATCGACGTCCCCGGCCCGAGCGGCGTGTCCCGAACCTGCAGCCCCGCGGTCGCCGGATGCACGCGGTAGCCATCTCGAGATCGTGACCCTCGGTCGGTGACTCGGGTCAGGTGCACGCGGGACAGGTCGGCGCGCCAGACAGGGATCCCGACCATGAGAAGGCGCGAGTGGTGGCTCGCGGCGACCCTGCCGTCGAAGTGGCGGAGCAGGGCACGAAGGGTCAGCAGGTGTCGGTCGACCGCATCCTTCGGCGCTCGGGTCGCGAACCAGCCCCGCACGAGGCGGTGCAGGCGTCGACTCCGACAGAGCCCTTCGATGTCGTGCGACGTGAGACCGCGCTCGTGCAGGCTCGCGGCGTCGACCACGTCATCGGCGCAGTACGGCACGAGGTCCATGCCGTGAGCCTGCCCGCGCCGGGTGTGGGGCGCCGGGGTCGCTGCGCGCCTGTGGACGACGCCCGACGTTCGGCGTGGGGTGTGGACGAGCAGTCTGTCGACCCACGCGAGCGCTGTCGGCACACCCTGCGTACACGAGCACACGGCATACGCGGTGTGGTTCGCCCGGAGGTGTGCGGCTGGATCTCGGGGGGAGGTCAGTGGGCGGCGGCGGAGCGACGTGGCAGGACGTGCAGGACCGCCACGACGACGGCTCCGACGACGAGGCCGATGAGCCGCCGACGCGAGCGTGTTGACGAGCCAGGCGAGCAGGCCGCCGATGCCGGCGACCCCGGCGACGCCCTCCTCGAGGTGGTGGACGAGGTCGTACGGCGCGTGCCAGCCGAGCTCGTCGACCCCGACCAGCAGGATGTGGCCACCGACCCAGAGCATGGCCGCGATGCCGACGGTGGAGAGGACCGAGAGGAGCTTCGGCATCCCCCGGACGAGGCCACGACCGACGCGCTGCGCCACGCCCGAGTCGCGCCCGGCGAGGTGCAGGCCGACGTCGTCCATCTTGACGATGAGCCCGACGACGCCGTAGACGAGCGCCGTGATGAGCAGGGCGACGATGACGAGGATGATCAGGCGCGAGAGGAACGGCTCGGTGTCGACCTCGTTGAGCGCGATGACCATGATCTCGGCCGAGAGGATGAAGTCGGTGCGGATGGCGCCCGAGACGACGGCGTTCTCGTCGACCTCGCCCGCCTCGGCCTCCTCCTCGTGGTGACCCGAGAGGATCTCCCAGACCTTCTCGGCGCCCTCGTAGGCGAGGTAGGCGCCGCCGACCATGAGGATCGGGGTCAGCAGCCACGGCACGAACTGGCTGAGCACCATGATGACCGGCAGGATGATGAGCAGCTTGTTGCGCAGCGAGCCGAGCGCGATCCGCTTGATGATCGGCAGCTCGCGCTCCGGCGCCAGGCCCTCCACGTAGCGTGGCGTCACGGCCGTGTCGTCGACGACGACTCCGGTCGCCTTGACGCTCGCCTTCGCGGCGGCGGCGCCCACGTCGTCGACGGACGCCGCCGCGAGCTTCACGAGCGCCGCGACGTCGTCGAGTAGGGCTACGAGTCCGCCTGCCATGGCGTCATCCTAGGGCGGTCTGGGAGTCGGCTGGGAACGCGCTCAGGCCGGGCCGTCGACCTTGAGCCCGAGCAGCGCGTTCTCGACGACCTCGGCGAGCGCCGGGTGGATCCAGTACTGCCCACGGGCCAGGTCGTGCACCGACGTGCCGAACGCCATGCCCTGCACGAGCGGCTGGATGAGCGAGGTGGCCTGGGGTCCCATGAGGTGGGCGCCGAGGAGCAGCCCGGTCGTGGGGTCGGCGACGAGCTTGCACACGCCCGTCGTGTCCTCCATGGCCCAGCCGTATGCCGTGTCGCCGTACGCCTGGACGTACGTGACGTGGGCGCGCCCCTGCTCGATGCACTCCTGCTCGGTCAGCCCGACGGTCGCGATCTGGGGGTGGCTGAAGACCCCCGAGGGCACGTGCTCGAGCGGCAGCCGGCGCAGGTCGTCGGGGTGCGCCAGGTTGTGCGCGATGGTCCGCGCCTCCGCGTTGGCGACGTGCTTGAGCTGGTAGGGGGCACTGACGTCGCCGAGGGCCCAGACGCCCGGGGCGCTGGTGCGCCCGTGGTCGTCGACCTCGATCCGTCCGTCGTCGAGCAGCTGCAGGCCGCCGGCATCGGCGCCGAGTTCGGCCGTGTTGGGCTGGCGGCCGGTCGCGACGAGGAGGAGGTCGGCGTCGACGACCGCGGTGCTGTCGAGGTGGAGGCGCACCCCCGCTCCCCCGGCGCCGCGCTCGACGCGGACGACGTTCGTGCCGGTGCGCACGTCCCACTGCTCGCGGGCGAGGTCGGTGAAGCGCTGCGCGATCTCGGTGTCGAGGTGCCGCAGCAGGACCGACGACCGCGCCAGGATCGTCACGTGCACGCCGAACGATGCGAAGACGTGCGCCATCTCGGCGGCGATGAAGCCGCCCCCGATGATCGCGAGCCGTTCGGGCAGCGCGTCGATGCGCATCACCGTGTCGGAGGTGTGGAAGGGCACGCCGGACTCGGTGACGACGTCGGGCACGACGGGGTGGGCGCCGGCGGCGACGACCACCTGGTCGGCCGTCAGCGTCTCCTCGCGGCCGTCCCCGAGGGCGACCGTGAGCGTGCGATCGCCGGTGAATCGCGCATGGCCGAGGTAGGCCGTGGTGTTGGGTCCCTCCGCGCGGTAGCGCCGACCACCCTCCGAGATGGGGTCGATGCGTCCGAAGACGCGGTCGCGCACGTCGGTCCAGCGCACGCCCTGCAGCGTGGCGTCGACGCCGTATCGGCCGGCCTCCCGGACGTCGCGCGCCATGTCCGCCGCGTAGACGAACATCTTCGTCGGGATGCAGCCGACGTTGAGGCAGGTCCCGCCGAACGTGCCCGCCCTCGATGATCGCGACGCGCTTGTCGTCGAAGTCGGGCGTCACGAGCGAGTTGCCCGATCCGCTGCCGATGATGGCCAGGTCGAAGTGCTGCGTCACCGGGGCAGCCTACGTGGGACTCCCCGCCGTCCCGGAACGGACACCGGCGCTGCGGGCACGGCAGGGCGGCATACGCCCTCGGTGGGTCGAACGGTCAGTCCCCGCGGGCGCCCCGCAGCAGCCGCACGTGCGGCGACGTCGCGGGGTCGAAGCCGAAGCCGAGCGCGAGGTAGGTCGCGGCGAAGTCGGTGAGGGCGACGTGGTGGGCGAGGCGCAGCAGCGGGTCGGCCGCGGGGGCGTCGACGAGCGACACGCGCACACCGGCGTCCTCGGCGACGGAGACGACGGTGTCGGCCAGGCCCGTGCCCGTCACCGGGCGAGGTGTCGCGCAGCATGATGAGGCGCAGCGGCGCCCGGTCGGGCCGTCGAGGAAGGGGTCGGCGAAGATGTCGTCGCTGCCGCCCCCGCCCGACTGGCCCGGGGCCAACGGCCCGTCGAAGCAGGCGACGATCTGGCTCGCGGCGTCCGGCAGGCACGCCGTGGGCGACGGGCACCCGACCGGTGCGACCGAACATCGCGGCGGCCCGGCGAGCGGTGACGTCGCCGAACGGCCCCTCGCCGAGGACGATGGGGGTCGACTCGGCGAGCTCGGTCGCGAGGATCTTCGCCGGGTTGACGAACGACTCGGACGACGGCCGCGCGTCGGTGGCCGTGCGGTCGAGGAGGTCGGCGAGCTCGGACAACGTCTCGTGGCTGACGGAGGCGATGCCCATGGCATCGGCGGCGAGCAGCGCCGGGGTGGCCTGCGCCCACACCGAGGTGCGTGACGAGGCTCCGCTGACGGCGATCGGCACGTGCACGCCGTGGGACCGCGCGCAGACGTCGGCGAGCGGGGAGTCCGCGGCACCGACCGTGACGAGGAACGCGCCCCGCCGTGCTGCCTCGGCGGCGAGGGCGAGGGTGCCCGCCGCGCGACCGGACTGCGACACGGCGATCACGACGTCGAGGGCGCCCACCCACCCCGGCAAGGAGCCGGACGAGCAGCTCTGGACCGGGAGGGCGGCCGCGCCGCGCGAGACGGCCTCGAAGAGGTCGGCCACGGCGCCGGAGCCGCCTGCGGCTGCGACGACGACACCCCGCGGCTCGACGTCCCGCAGCCGGTCGAGACCGGCCTCTCCGGCGGCGGACATCGTGCGCCGCACCTGGGCACCGGCCCCGGCGAGGGCGCGGAGCGTGTCGCCGGAGTCGAGGGACGCCAGGGCGCCCTCGTCATCGAGGCGGGCCTCGTCGAACACGGCGCCCATCGGGCTCAGCCGTCGGTGCGTCGGGCGAGGTCGACGAGGAGGACGGGGACGCCGCCCTCGACGGGGTAGGCGAGCTGGCAGGTGGGGCAGCGCAGCTCGGTGACCGCGGCACCGGGCGCGTCGGTGGCGACCGCGTCGATGACCTCGCCCTTGCACTGCGGGCACCGGATGATGCCGCGCAGCCACGGCTCGATGGTCGGCTGGCTCTGGTTCACGAAGCGTCTCCTGCGTCCTGGGCGGTGGTGGAACCGCCCTCGTCGGGTCGTCGGCGTCGGCGGCGCCCGACCGGATGAGGGCGAGCAGCTCGTCGCGCACGCCCTGCATGGTTTCACGGTCGGCGGCCTCGACGTTGAGCCGCAGCAGCGGCTCGGTGTTGGAGGCCCGCACGTTGAACCACCACATCGGCGTCTGCCCCTCGGGGCTGCTGACGGTGAGTCCGTCGAGCACGTCGGTGCGTGGCCCCGCGCACCTGCGCCCAGGCCCGAACCTGCTCGACGACCGCAGCCTGGTCGGTCACGGTCGAGTTGATCTCGCCCGAGGCGACATAGCGCTCGTACTCGGCACAGAGCTCGGACAGCGGGGCGTCCTGCTCGCCGAGGGCGGCGAGCACGTGCATGGCCGCGAGCATCCCGGTGTCGGCGAACCAGAAGTCGCGGAAGTAGTAGTGCGCCGAGTGCTCGCCGCCGAAGACGGCGCCGGCCCGGGCCATCTCGGCCTTGATGAACGAGTGGCCCACCCGGGTGCGCACCGGCGTCGCGTCGGCCTCGAGCACGATCTCGCGGACCGCCGCGCTCGAGATGACGTTGTGCACGATGGACACGGTGGTGTCGCCACCGGCGCGTGCCCGGTTGATCTCGCGCACCGCGACGAGACCCGTCACGGCACTCGGGGAGACGGGCTCGCCGTCGGCGTCGACGACGAAGCAGCGGTCGGCGTCACCGTCGAAGGCGAGCCCGATGTCGGCGCCGTGCTCGCGAACGGCTGCCTGCAGGTCGACGAGGTTGGCGGGATCGAGCGGGTTGGCCTCGTGGTTGGGGAACGTGCCGTCGAGCTCGAAGTAGAGCGGGACGATCTCCAGCGGCAGCTGGGCCAGCCCGGCGCCCGTCCCGAGCACGGCAGGGACGGTGTGGCCGCCCATGCCGTTGCCGGCGTCGACGACGACCTTGAGCGGCCGCGAGCCGGAGAGGTCGACGAGGCCGCGCAGGAACGCGGCGTAGTCACCGAGCAGGTCGCGGGTCGTCACGGACCCGGGGCCGCCGGCAGGACGGGCCAGGCCCGAGCCGCCGTCGAGCATCCACTGCGCGAGGTCACGGATCTCGGCGAGGCCGGAGTCCTGGCCGACCGGACGCGCTGCCGAGCGGCACAGCTTGATGCCGTTGTACTGCGCGGGGTTGTGGCTCGCGGTGAACATCGCGCCGGGCAGGTCGAGCGCGCCGCTCGCGTAGTAGAGCCCGTCGGTGGAGCAGAGCCCGATGACGGTGACGTCCACGCCCCGCGAGGTCACGCCGGCGGCGAAGGACGCCGACAGCTCGGGCGAGCTGGGACGCATGTCGTGACCGATGACGACACCGTCGGATACCGTCAGGGACGGCGACGACCTCGGCGAACGCGGCTCCGATGGCGTGGGCCACGTCCGGCGAGAGCTGGTCGGGCACCAGTCCACGCACGTCGTAGGCCTTGACGAAGTCTGCGAGGTGGGGCACGCCGAACACCCTAGTGGTCAGGAGTCCTTGAGGATGCGCAGGTGTCCCCGGCGACCGGACTCGACGGCGCCGGATTCGGCCTCGGCGCTCGCCTGGCCGCGTGGGGTCGTGCGGGGCTCGGCCGGTCGGCTGGTGCGCGGGCGGCCGGCCTCGCGCACGGCATCCGCCAGCGCGAGCGAGGTCGTCGGCCGCGAGGGCGGGCTCGGGGAACTCGCCGCCCACGCGCACGACCTCCCAGCCGCGTGGGGCCGTCATGCGCTCGGCGTGCTCGAGACAGAGGTCATAGGTGTGCGGCTCGGCGTAGGTCGCGAGCGGGCCCACGCACGACGGCGCGGTCGGCATACGCGTAGGTCAGGGTCGCGACGGCGGGACGCGCACATCCCGTCTTCGAGCAACCACGTGTCAGACCCACGATCCGGGACTCTAGCCCCGCCCTCACCGAGAGGACGAATCACCACGCCGTCCGAGCCTGAGATCAGAGAGGGCGTATGCCGGGCGGTGCGGCGACATGAGCCGTGCCCGTCGATCTAGAGTGTGGTCGTGGACACCGCCTCGCCCCGCACTCCCGGGCGTCGTCGGCGACGCGACCGGCACGGACGTGGGCGCCGCGGCCCACTGGCGTGGCCACCGGTCCCGGCCATGGTCTCGCGCCGCGACGAGTTCGACGACTTCGTCCTCGACGCCGCCGCTCGGCTCGAGGCAACGTGCGGGCGAGCCTTCCCCGCAGTCGAGTTCGCGGTCGAGGACGTGCCCCGGGGCCCGGCCCCGTGGGACCACCGAGAGGTCCCGCTCGGCCGGCTCTTCCCGGCGACGAGCGCCCGCGCGGCGCGCATCGTCGTCTACCGGCGCCCGGTCGAGACGCGGGTCACCGACCGTCGCGACGTCGCCGCGCTCGTCGCCGACATCGTGACCGAACAGGTGGCGGGCCTGCTCGGTGTCTCCCCCGAGGAGCTGGACCCCGGCTTCGGCGAGTGAGCGGTGCCGGCGGTCACGGCGAGGCCACGACCCGTCAGTTGCGCACCTGACGCACCGGGACCGACAGTGCCCGCACGGGCGCGTCGCTGAGCGAGGCCACCGAGAAGAACGGCACTCCCCCGTCGACACCAGCCACGGAGACGGCGGCTCGGACCGCGCCGGCTGTCGGGCTGACCCAGACCGCGTCGGCGTCACCCACGGCGACGGCCACGGTCGAGTCGGCCGGCACCGCGACGGTCGAGAGCTTCGCCGCGCTGCCGGTCCCGAGGCGCACCTGGGCGCTGGCCGGCGCCGGACCCGCAGTCAGCAGAAGGCGTTTCGTCGTTCCCTTGAGGCCGGGCAGGAGGACGCCGGCCACGCCGCGCAGGGCGGGCGTCGCCGCCGTCCAGGCGAAGTCACCCATCCGGTCCGCGGTGGCCGCACGACGCTCGGCCCAGGCCGCCGCGACGAGGGGCCGGTCGGCACGGATGCCGAGGCCCATGGCCGCGCTGTTGGCCGGGAGCGGGACGTCGAGGGTCGACCCGGCGGGAACGCGGACCGCCCGGAGGTCGTCGGGCTGCACGGCACCCTTGTCGGTGAGCAGCCGCACCTGGGCCAGGGCCTCTGCGTCGCCGGGATTGGCCAGACGCAGGGAGGTCGCACCACCCGTCTCGACACCGGGCACGACGAGGTCGGTGCCGGGCGAGGCCGCCCGGGTCGCGTCGTCGATGCCGCGCCCCGTGGCACCGAGGATCCACTGGTCGTCGAGCACCGCGGACACCACGCCACCGGTGGCGGTGACATGGACGACGGGGGCTGCCTCGTCGGGCGCGATGGCGTCGAGCGAGAGGACCTCGCGGGACAGCGGCGGGACGGAGACGTCCCGGCCGGCCGCCGCGTCGATGCGCCCGGAGGTCCCGAGCGACCTCGAAGGAGACGGAGACGGCATTCGCCCCGGGGTTGCTGACGATGATGCGCTCGGTGCGGGACGCGCCACCCCCACCACCGACGAGCCACACGTCGGACGACGGCAGCTGGCACGGCGTCACCGTGAGTCCGCGGTCGTCGTCGCCGGTGTGCCGCCACACCTGGGTGGCCACGAGGCCGGGAGCCAGGATGCCGCTCGCCCTGGCGACGACGACGTCGGGGGCGCTCACCCCGGCTGAGGCGACCACGCCCCGGTCGGCGGTCTGGGCCAGACCTGTCGCCGACGGTCCACCGAGGAGCTGGACGCTGCCCGACCCGGTGCCGGGCGCGCCTGCGACGACCCCGGCGTCCGGGGACGCTGCAGCGACCGCGACGGTGCCCCGCACGTCGCGCAGGCCGGTGCCGCCGAGGCGCTGCTGCCCGGGGCACACGAGCGAGGCGGCGTCGACGAGCACGCTGGACGACTCGGGAAGGCCGACGCGTTCGCCGGGCTTCGCGAGCTGCACGGAGCCGCTCACCCGGGTCGCGCCGACCGCGAGGCCGGCGGCGACCACAGCGACGGCTGCCGCCCGGACGATGCCGGACACGTTCCTCATGTGCGCCTCCTCGAGCGTCGGTTGCCGAAGGGCACGGCCATGAACACCACGAACGCGAGCAGCACCGCCTGACCCAGGCGCCACCACGGCTGCGCGGCCGCGAGGTCGACCTGGAGAGCGCCCGGGGTGGCCGGCAGGGCATACGTCGGTTGGGCAGCACCGGCCACCGGCTCGAGCCGACGGCCGTCGAAGGTCACGAGCGCCTGTCGGGACCACTCGTTGGGCTCGGCCAGGACGACGAAGCGGGGGGCGGTGCCGGCCGGGATCGTCGTGTCGACGGCGGCATGCGGCCCCGCCGTGGGCACGACCTGCAGCAGCGCGCCGTCAGCGTCGACGAGCCGCGCCCGGGACGGCGACGTGGCCGCCTGCACACCGGCGACGGCCGGTAGCGGCTGGACCTTCCAGAGGATGCCCAGCTGGCTCGAGCCGAGGCGGCTCAGGCCCTGCGAGGAGTCCAGGCGCCGAGCGAGCGCGGAGTCGGCCGTCGCACGCACCTGGACGAAACCGATGCCGAGACGGGCCAGGGCCTTGGAGTCGAGCGAGTCGGCGCCCCGGCCCCCGACGATGTTGGCGACGGCGTCGACGACGGCGGCGTCGTCGGCGTCGGGGGCCCGGTCGAGGTCGCGCAGCGGCTCACCCGGCTCCTGGCCGGCGAGGACGAAGTCGACGACGTCGTCGGAGGGGCGCAGCAGCAGCAGACGGTTGCCGAGCGGTCCGCCGCCCTGCTCGACGGCGATGGCCGGCAGGGTGGCCTGGCCGACCGACAGGGTGCGCCCGATCCCCTGGACCCCCCACACGGTGGCGGCCGCGACGACCGGCACCACCGCGAGCGCCGCAGCGGTGACGGCGGCAGCGAAGCCCCATCGGCGGCCCGGGCGACCGAGCGAGGCGAGCACGGCACGGCTGCCCGCCAGGACGCCGACGAGCAGGCCCGCCCACCACAGCTGCACGCCGAGGCCCGCCCAGAGGTGGGCCGGTGCGGACTGTCCCACGCCGGTCTCGGCCGACCCGAGGACCAGGTGATCCGAGACCAGCGCGCCGGCGAGCCCACCGACGGCCAGCAGCGCGCCGACCACCAGGCCCACGGACTCGGCGCGAGAGCGCCCGCGCGTGGCGAGCCCGATGACGCCCAGCACGACGAGCGGGGCCCCGAGCCAGACGGCCCAGGTGGTGCTGCCCGAGTCGCCGAGGACGTGGGTGAGCACGCCCCACGGGCTGCGGTCGGCGGAGGTCGCGACGAGACCGGGTCCGGACAGGAGCAGGCGTGGGTCGGCCACGAAGCGCGCCACCCACGGGCCGAGGAGCGCGACGGGCACGACGAGCAGGACGAGCGCCCGGGCCCGTCGCAGTCCCGGCCCCAGGACGAGCATCAGCAGAGCCGCGACGACCGACAGGGCGAGCAGCGGCGGCGCGAAGGCGCCGAGCACGGCAGTGGCGAGAGCCGTCGCGAAGGTGGCCGTGAAGGTGCCGTCACGACGGGCAGCGAGGCAGAAGCCGGCAAGGACGAAGGGGAGCACCACGTGCACGACCGCCACGCTCACCCGGCCCTGCGCCAGCCCGGACGCGGCGACGCCAGCAGTCCCCCACGCGAGTGCTGCGAGGGCCCGGGCCACCCGTGAGGAGGTGACGACGCGGGCGGCGAGGTAGGTGGACCACGCGGCGAGCACGGGGGCCAGGAAGAGCAGCCAGGCGATGGTGACGCCCGCGCTCGAACGGCTCTCGGCGAGACCGGGGACGCGCTCGGCCAGCCAGGTGAGGGCGGAGAGCACGGCGAGGTGGGGACCGGACTCGGCTCCGGTGCCGAGCCCCGCGCCGTGCCACGCGTCGCGGAACGCGTGCCACAGTCCCGACGAGTCGGTGGTGACGGGACGCAGCTCGCCGCCGGCGACACCGGCGTTCGTGGGCGACAGCGCGCCGGCGCGGATGGTGCCACGCCACGCCGCCGTGGTGGCGGCGAGCGACGGCGGTGACGGCGAGGAAGCCGGGGTGGGTGACGACGCGCCGGGGCAGGGACGCCGGGAGGTGGTCCAGCGACTCGGACTCGTCTGCGACGGGGCCGGTCTCGGTCGTCGCCGCCGCCTCGCGCCGCGCGCGGGTGCGCTCCGGGGTGATGGCGTCCTGGATGTGGTCGATCGTGGTGCGAGCGGCGACCGAGGGGGCGACGAAGAGGGTGGCGAGGTGGTCACGGCGCAGGCGCTTCGTCCGCCGTCCGCGCCAGCGGGCGCCGAGCGTCGCGAACGGGTGCAGCAGGGCCGTCACGTCGGTCAGCTCGCGCCAGGCCTGCCGGGGGCGCTTGGCCACGAGCAGGGTCAGGGAGGCGACGATGGCCGACAGCGCCATCCAGACGGCGAGGAAGGGGGCGGCGAGCGGCGAGCACCGGGCGAGCGTGACCTGGCGGGCGGCCCGGCGGCCGCGGCGTTCGAGCTCGCGCGGGTTGCGGCGGCGCCGGGTCGGCGGCCCTCGAGGCCCGCGGACGCGTCACGCACGACGGCGCCCGGGACGACGATGACGCGGTGGCCGGCGAGCTGGGCCCGCCAGCCGAAGTCGAGATCGGCGCCGTGATCGACGAACGCGGGGTCGAAACCGCCGATGTCGTCGTGGACGGAGCGCCGCACGAGCATGCCGCTCGTGCTCACGGCGAGGACGTCCGCGCGCGTGTCGTACTGGCCCTGGTCGGCCTCGCCGCGAACGGACGAGCCGAGCCGGCGTCCCGTGCGCGTGATCTGGATGCCCATCTCGACGAGCCGCCGCGGGTCGTCCCAGCTGACGAGCTTGGGCCCGGCGACCCCGACGGACTTGGACCGCAGCCCGGCCTGGAGCAGCTGGGCGAGGGCGTTGGCCCGGGGCACCGTGTCGTCGTGCAGGACCCAGACCCAGCTCGACGAGGCGTCCGCCGGCACGGGCAGCGCCTCGATGCCGCGCTCGATGGCGCGGCCGATCGCGACGCGGGCGTCGAGGCGCACGACCTCGACGGACTCGATCGCCCGTCGAACGCCGGTGTGGGCGTGGGCGATGGCGTTCGACGAGTCGCTGCTCGCGACGTCGACGATGACGAGCCGCGCCGGCGGCAGCGTCTGGGCGGCAAGGCCGTCGAGACACTGCGCCAGCCACGTGGCTCCGTTGTGCACGACGACGATCGCCTCGACGGTCGCGTTCGGCCGTTGCCCGGTGGAGGGAGGGGCGGACAACGACGCGGACGACACACTCCCCGCGCCAGCGGGGGTGCTCAGGTCTTCGGCAAGCGCTTCGGGCACAGTGGCTACCTTCACCCGGACACCTGCGAGGTGCCGGGGTCGAACCTCACGATCAGACCGCGCGCTTCTTCAGCTTGCGGCGCTCCCGCTCGGACAGTCCGCCCCAGATGCCGAACCGCTCGTCGTTGGACAGGGCGTACTCGAGGCACTCCGAGCGCACCTCGCAACCGACGCAGACCTTCTTGGCCTCGCGCGTGGAACCGCCCTTCTCGGGGAAGAACGCCTCCGGATCGGTCTGGGCGCACAGCGAGCGCTCCTGCCAGGAGAGCTCACCCTCCTGCTCACCCGTGTTCGACCAAACCACCATCAAATCGTGCATGACCCCTCCTCGACCCTGACTGCACTGTGTGTCAGCACTGTCGCACCGAGCGAGCCCGCTCTCTGGAGGTTTCGGACAATTACGTCCATTCGTTCCAGAACCACGTCCCCGACCGAATACAACAATGGAATTACATGCGTGTCATACGCCTCACGTCAAGCCCGCGGGTGATATTTGCAGGTTCGAAGCGCCGGACCCACCCCGCGCGACCGGGCCGGGACGGCCTGCTGAGAGGATCGGCGCATGCGCATCACCGCTCTGGCCGGAGGAGTCGGCGGCGCCCGGTTCCTCCGCGGCCTGCTCCACCACGTCCGACAGACCCACGCTCGCGTCGCCGGATTCCGATCCGCGTCCACCTGACGGTGATCGGCAACACCGGCGACGACATCACGCTCTTCGGGCTCCGGGTGTGTCCCGACATCGACACCCTGCTCTACACCCTCGGTGGCGGCATCCACGAGGGCCAGGGCTGGGGTCGGGCCGACGAGTCGCACCACCTCGCCGAGGAGCTCGCCGCGCTCGGCGCCGAGCCCCAGTGGTTCACGCTCGGCGACAAGGACTTCGGCACCCACGTCTACCGCTCGCAGCTGCTCGGCCAGGGTATGCCGCTGAGCGCCGTCATCGACCGGCTCTCCGCCCGCTGGGGGCTCGGAGACCTCGGGGTCCGCCTCCTGCCGATGACCGACACCCCCGTCGAGACCCACGTGGTGGTCGAGCAGGAGGGTCAGCAGCGCGCGATCCACTTCCAGGAGTGGTGGGTGAGGCACCGGGCCGAGCTGCCCGCCGAGCGGTTCGTCGTGGCCGGGCTCGACCGGGCGGCCCCCGCGCCCGGGGTGCTCGACGCGATCCGCGAGGCCGATGTCGTCATCCTGCCGCCGAGCAACCCCGTCGTCTCGATCGGCATCATCCTCGGCGTGCCGGGTGTCCGGGACGCCCTGCGCGGCACTCGCGCCCCCGTGGTCGGCGTCTCGCCGCTGGTCGGCGGCCGACCGGTCCGTGGCCACGCCGACGTGTGCCTGCGCACCATCGGAGTCGACGAGACGAGCGCCGGCTGTCGCCGGGCTCTACTCCGACTTCCTCGACGGCTGGCTCGTCGACGAGGAGGACCCGATGCCCGGACGCGGCGCCGCCTCGAGGTGGTGCGTCGTCCGCTCCTCATGAGCTCCGTCGACGCGGCGGCCGAGATGGCCGGCGCCGCGCTGGACCTCGGTCTGCGGCTGCGTGCGGAGCGAGCACCGGCGTGACGGGGCCCATCACGATCACGCCGCTGACCGGCATACCCGAGGTCCGCGAGGGCGACGACCTGGCCGACGTCGTCCAGGTCGGGCTCGACCACGCCGGGGTGCGCCTGGCCGACGGCGACGTCCTCGTCGTCTCGAGCAAGGTCGCGAGCAAGGCCCTCGGCCTCGTCACGCACGACCCCGACAAGGACCGCGTCGTGCGGCGGTGAGACCGAGTACGTCGTGGCCGAGCGCTCGGTGGGCGCCGGTGTCACGCGCATCGTCCGCGCCAAGGCGGGTCCGATCATGGCGGCGGCCGGCGTGGACGGCTCCAACACGGGCGAGCGCGGCGGTTGGCTGCTCCTCCCCCATGACCCCGACGGCATCTGCGAGCAGCTCCACGACGCCCTCGTGGCCCGGCACGGCGTCCGGGTGGGGGTCGTGCTCAGCGACACCGCCGGCCGCGCCTGGCGGGTGGGTCAGATCGACTTCGCGCTGGGGGCGCACGGACTGCGTGTCCTCGACGACCTGCGCGGGGGCACCGACGCCGACGGCAAGCCGCTCGAGGTGACGACCCGCGCGGTCGCCGACGAGATCGCGGCGGCGGCCGACCTCGCCAAGGGCAAGGTGGCGGCGGTGCCGGCTGCGGTGCTCCGCGGCGTCCCGGAGGTCCTCGTCGACGAGCCCCTCGAGAGTCACCCACGCGGACGCGACCTCGTGCGCACCGGCCCCGGCGACTGGTTCGGCTACGGCCGCGTCGAGGCCGTGCGGGCGGCGCTCGGCATCGAGCCGGGCAGCCCGGTGGCGGCGGCGGTCGGCGTGGCGCCGGCCGCCGGCGACAGCCGCCTCGACGCCGTGTCGCGGGCCGTGCGCGCCGCGTTGCACGGTGTCGAGACGGGCACCGCCGACGTGGGGCGCCTGTCCGTCACCCTCGGCGCCGACAGCCCCTACGAGCTGGGGCAGCTCGTCTCCCGGCTGCGCGCCGCCCTGTGGTGCGAGTGGCTGGTCGGCGCGGCCGAGAGCCCGTCGGCCGACGGGCTCTCGGTGGTCGTCCACGTCTCGGGAGCGCATCCCGCCTGACGTCCCCGCGGCGTCAGCCGACCGTGAAGACGACCTTGCCGAAGACGTCGCCGTCGACCATCCGGGCGAAGCCGTCGCGTGCGTCGGCGAGCGGCAGGACCGAGTCGACCACCGGCTCGACGCGGCGCTGCTCGACGAGGCGGGCCAGCTGCGCCAGCTCCTCGCGGGTGCCCATCGTCGACCCGACGACGCGCAGCTGCTTGAAGAAGATCTTCGTCAGCTCGGCCTTGGCCGGGGCGTCGCCCGACGTCGCACCGGAGATGACGATGGTGCCGCCGGGGCGCAGGGAGTTGACCGAGTGCGACCAGGTGGCGGCGCCGACGGTCTCCATGACGGCGTCGACGCGGTCGGGCAGGCGCTCCCCCGAGCCGAAGACGCGGTCGGCACCGATCTCGAGCGCGCGCTGGCCACGCGCCTCGTCGCGGGAGGTGGCCCACATCCGGTAGCCCGCGGCCGAGCCGAGCTGGATGAGCGCGGTGGCGACGCCGCCGCCGGCGCCCTGGACGAGCACGGTGCCGCCCGGCTGCACGCCGGAGTTGGTGAAGAGCATGCGGTATGCCGTGAGCCACGCCGTCGAGAGGCACGCGGCCGTCTCCCACGACATCGACTCGGGCTTGGGCACGACGTTGCCGGTGGGCACGAGGACCTTCTCGGCGAGCGTCCCGTCGTGCAGCTCCGACAGGAGCGTGCGGCGCGGGTCGAGGGTCTCGTCGCCGCGCCAGCCGTCCGAGGGGATGACGGCGTGGACGATGACCTCGTTGCCGTCGGCGTCGACGCCGGCCCCGTCGCAGCCGAGGATCATCGGCAGCCGGTCGGCGGCCAGGCCCACCCCACGCAGGGACCACACGTCGTGGTGGTTGAGGGCGGCCGCGCGCAGGTCGACCACGGTCCAGCCGGGCCGGGCCTGCGGGTCGGGCCGCTCCCCGACGACGAGGCCGGAGAGCGGGTCGGCGGCGGACTGACTGACGGCGTAGGCAGCGAGCATCCCAGCACCATAGTGACCGGGGTCCGTCGTGCACACCGGTAGGGTCCTGCCCGTGACCGACAACACGCCCGTGCGCAGCTCAGCCCAGCCGGGGCCGTCGCCGGCCCGCGGCCGTGCACCGAAGACCTCGTCGTCCGTCCTGGACCGTTCGGCAGGTCGAGGCGTCGACGCGCAGTCGGTGGCCCTCGTGGCCGTCTTCACGGCGCTGCTCGTGGCGGCGGCCGTCGTGCCCGGCATCCCGCTCGGCGGGGTCGGCGTGCCGATCACCCTGCAGACCCTGGCCGTGATGCTCACCGGCCTCGTGCTCGGCCCGGTCCGCGGTGGCCTCGCCGTCCTGCTCTACCTGCTCCTGGGCTTCGTCGGGCTGCCCGTCTTCAGCCGCGGCCAGTCCGGCCTGCAGGTGCTGAGCGGCCCGACAGCCGGCTACCTCGTGTCGTTCGTCGTGGCGGCCCTCGTCGTCGGGCTCGCGGCGCAGGTGGTCCTCCGGCGGGCCCGCCGGGCGCTCTGGGTGCCCCTGCTGCTCGTCGCGTCGTTCGCCACGACCGTCGTCGTCGTCCACGCGCTGGGCATCATGGGACTCATGGTCAACCTCAGGCTGCCGCTCTCGGCCGCCGTGGGCGCCGACCTGCCCTTCCTGCCCGGGGACCTGGTCAAGGACGTCGTCGCCGTCGTGGCCGCGGTCGCCGTGCACCGCGCCTTCTCGGACGTGCTCGTGCGCCCGCGCGCGTGATCCCTTCGTGACGGAGGTACGGCTCGACGCCGCCACGGTCACCGTGCCGGTGGACGGCTCCCCGGACCGGCGGACGCGCACCATCCTCGGGCCCGTCGACCTCGTCCTGACCCAGCGCCGGGTCACCGTCATCGGCGCCAACGGGTCCGGCAAGTCGACCCTGCTCCGGCTGCTCAACGGACTCGTCTCCCCCACGTCCGGCGACGGTCACCGTCGACGGCCTCGACACCGTGCGCCACGGGGCACGGGTGCGCCGACGCGTGGCGTTCGCCTTCACCGACCCGATCTCGCAGCTCGTCATGCCGACGGGCCGGGAGGACGTCGAGCTCTCGCTCCGGCGGCTGCACGGGTCACGCAGCGACCGTCGGGTCGCGGCCGAGCAGGTGCTCGAGCGCTTCGGGCTGACCCACCTCGCCGACCAGAGCGTCTACGACCTGTCCGGTGGTGAGCGCCAGCTGATGGCCCTCGCCGTCGTCCTCGCGACCGACCCGGGGCTGCTCGTGCTCGACGAGCCGACGACGCTGCTCGACCGGCGCAACACCCTCCGGCTGCGCGCGCCTGCTCGACGCGCTGCCCCAGACCGTCGTCCTCGCGACTCACGACCTCGACCTCGCCGTCGCCTCCGAGCGCACCCTCGTCGTCGACGAGGGACGCATCGTCTTCGACGGCGACCCGGCAGCGGCCGTGGAGCACTACGTCGGACTGGTCGACGAGCCGTGAGGGAGCCCGGACTCTTCACCGCGCACGTCCCAGGCACATCCGTCGTGCACCGAATGCCCTTGTGGGCCAAGCTCGCCGGCGTCCTCGCCGTCGGGGCCCTCCCGTGGGTCACTGCGTCGGTGTGGCCCCTCGCGCTCGTCACGGCCGCGCTCGCAGGGGTCGTCGTGGTGACCCGGCTGCCGGCACGCCGCCTCCTGCGTTCGATGCGGGGCCTGCTGCCTGTCCTCGTCCTCCTGCTGGCCTTCCAGTGGTGGTCCCACGACCTGGCGTATGCCGTCCGCGTCGTCCTCGGCATCGTCAACGCGTTCGTCGCGGCCGGGATCCTCACCGCCACGACGCCGGTCACCGACCTGCTCGACGGCGCGGTGCGCGCGGCCCGGCCGCTGCGCCGCGTCGTCGACCCCGAGGTCGTGGCACTGACCCTCGGCGTCGTCGTGCGTTCGGTGCCCTGGGTGGCCGGGTCGTTCTCGAGCGTGCGCGAGTCGGCCCGCGCCCGCGGTCTCGACCGCAACCCGCGGGCCGTCGTCGTGCCGACGGTCGTGCACGTCGTGGCGTTCGCGCGCTCCACCGGCGAGGCCCTGGCGGCCCGGGGCCTCACCGACCCCGGGACGACGACGCTCCCGGCCCGAGCCGGACCGGGAGCGCCCCGGCCGGGTTAGCGTGCGGTCTCGGCGACCTGGCCCGCCACCGCGGCGGCCACGGCCGGCGCCACCCGCTCGTCGAAGACGCTCGGCACGATCCGGTCGGCGGTCGGCGCGTCGACGAGCCCGGCGATGGCATACGCCGCCGCGAGCTTCATCTCCTCGGTGATCCGGCGGGCGCCCGAGTCCAGGGCGCCACGGAAGATGCCGGGGAAGGCGAGCACGTTGTTGATCTGGTTCGGGAAGTCCGAGCGGCCGGTCGCGACCACCTCGGCGAAGCGGGCAGCCACCTCCGGGTGCACCTCGGGGTCGGGGTTGGCGAGGGCGAAGATGATGGCTCGTGGAGCCATCCGCATGAGGTCGCGCTCGAGCACCGTGCCGCCGGAGACGCCGACGAGGACGTCGGCCGCCGAGAGGGCGTCACCGATGGTGCCGGTGACCCCGCGCCGGTTCGTGAGGTCACGCAGCTCCTGCTTGTGCGCGACGAGGTCCTCGCGGTCCGGGCCCGAGCACGCCGCGCGAGTCGACGACGACGACGTCGCCCGACCCCGGCCGCGACGAGGATGCGACTCACCGCGACGCCGGCGGCCCCCGCCCCCGACACCACGACCGTGAGGTCCGCGAGAGCCTTGTCGACGACCCGCACGGCGCCCAGCAGAGCGGCGAGCGCCACGATCGCCGTGCCGTGCTGGTCGTCGTGGAAGACCGGGATGTCGAGACGGTCCTGGAGCCGGCGCTCGATCTCGAAGCAGCGCGGAGCCGAGATGTCCTCGAGGTTGATGCCGCCGTAGGTCGGGGCGATCCGCACCACCGCGTCGACGATCTCCTCGACGCTGCCGGTCTCCATGCACACGGGCACGGCGTCGACGTCGGCGAAGTGCTTGAAGAGCACCGCCTTGCCCTCCATGACGGGCATGGCGGCGAGTGGTCCGACGTCCCCCAGGCCGAGGACTGCGGTGCCGTCGCTGACGACGGCGACGGTGTTGCGACGGCTCGTGTAGACCGCGGCCAGCGTGGGGTCGGCCGCGATGGCCCGGGAGACCTGCGGCGACCCCAGGGGTGTAGAGGAGGGAGAGGTCGGCGGCGTCCCGGAGGGCCGACGTGGCGTGCACCCCGAGCTTCCCGCCCTCGTGGGCCCGGAAGACCGGGTCGCTCGGGTCGAAGAGCTGGGTGATGGGCAACGCACTCATGCTGGAAGCACCTCGTTCGCAGAAGAGGATGAGGGCAGGCGCCCTCACTGGTGAAACAGCGCCGGGGGTCTGGCCTGCATGCTCGTTCTCGCGACGGGGGTTGCCCGAAGTGGCCATGATGGCACGCCAGCGGCCACCACCCAAGGGGTGACGTGGCGGTGTGACGGCTCTCTCAGGCCTGGGCTGAGCCGTTGCCGATCGACGTGAGCAGCGCGTCGACGACCCGCGGGTCGTACTCGTAGCCCAGGCCGAGGTAGATCCGTTCGACGGCGGCCTCTCGCGCCCGTGCGCTGCGCGCACCTGCCGTGAGGTCCTCGTAGGCGTTGACCACCTTGATGATGCGACTCGTCAGCGGGATCTCCTCGCCGAGCTCGCGCACCTGGCGGTAGGGCGTGGTCTGGTGCTCCAGGATCCGTGCTGCCCCATCGAAGACACCGGTCTCGCGGACGATGGCCACCGTGTCGGCCTCGATGCGGCGCTGGTCGGCCGGCGCCGCGAGGACCGTGGCGCCGCCCGGGATCGGCTCGACGAGGGCGACCTGGCCGATGTCGTGCAGCAGCGCGGCGTACTCGAGGTCGAGCAGCTCGCGCTCGGAGAGCCCGAGCTCGCGGCCCGACCCGGACCGAGAGGGCAGCCACCCGCTCGGAATGGCCCGCCGGGGTGTAGCCCGCGACGTCGGTCAGCCGCGAGAGGGTGCGGATGCTCTGGAGGTACGTGGCCCGGATGCTGACGTAGCGGCGGAACGCGAAGAGGGTGAGGACGAGCGGCATGAGGAAGAGCGGCAGCGCCGCGATGCCCAGCGGCGGGGCGGCGAGCGCGATGAGGACGCCCGGTGACAGCGACGGCGATCGACATGGCGAAGGACGAGCGGAACTCCTCGACGAAGGTGCGGCGCAGATTGGCGCCGGCGGCCAGCGCCGCGCAGCGACCGAGGTGAAGAGCGTGTCGGCGACCAGGGCGAGCGAGCGCAGATCGCCGAGCATGCAGGACGGCCTGCTGCCACGGGACGTGCGCCGGTCGACTCCGGGCCGGCCGATGCCGGCCACTGACCGAGCACGTCGCGGTAGAGGAGGGTCGCGACGGCGATGGCCACGAAGCGACCGGTTGTCTCGACGATGCTCGGTCGCGCCGGGCGGCGACCCGCACGGTCGTCCCGAGCGGCCATGGCGACGGCCGTCACCGCCAGGACGAAGCGCGGCGCCGTAGGCAGACGAAGTGTCCTGCGGGGAGCCTCGGTCGTGAGGGCGAGCCCGAATGCCGCCGCCATCGCGATGCGGCGCGAGCCGTCGCGGAGCCCGGGCGCCGAGAGGTGGAACCACTCGCCGAGCACGATGGTGAGCGCGAAGGCCGCCACGACCCCGAGGGTTGCCTGGTCGCCGCAGCGCCGGGAGGTCGCCGGCTCTCGAACGGCGCACGACGACCGAGGCGAGCGAGGCCCAGGAGCCCAACGCACCAGCGCGAAGGGTTCGCGGCGCAGGGCGCCGTTCATGGCGCCACCCCTGCGGGTGCGGCACGCCGGCCAGCCGTGCTTCTCCAGGGCCGCGATCGCGGCCGCCACGACCGTCGGGTCGAAGCGACCCGGGTCGGACTGCAGCGCACGCGCCGACCTCGCGGCACCGGCGATGTGGCGCTCGTCGTCCGCGGCCGTGCAGCGCACCGTCGACGGCAGTCGTCACCGCGACGATGCGGGCGGCGATCGGGATGTCCTGCCCGACGAGGCCGTCGGGCCGTCCGCCCCCGTCGAAGCGCTCGTGCTGGTGGCGGATGCCGGATCGGGCGTCCTCGAGGAAGTCGATGCCCTCGATCATCCGGGCGCCCACGACGCAGTGACCGTCGATGACGCGTCGCTCGGTGGGGCTGAGCGACGCCGGGGTCCCGGCGCAGCAGGCGGGTCGGCGACGCCGAGGTGGCCGATCTCGTGCAGCGTCGCGGCATACCGCACCGTGCCGATCTGGCTCGGCGTCCAGGCCGAGCTCCTCGGCGATCCACTCCGCGAGAGCGGCCGCCCGCCGGCTGCGGTCGACGGCCAGCGGGCTCCTTGGTGCCCAGCGCGGTCACCAGCGTGTCGACCGTGCGCTCGTGCGAGCGCAACTCCTCGCCGTACTGGATGAACGCCCACCGCGCCGCGAGCAGCGGCGCGAGGACGAGAAGCGCACTGAAGGCGCCCAGGCCGGCAGGGAACCACAGGATGACGAAGAGGAGGCCGATGACGCCGTAGCCGACGTAGGCAACTCCCGAGCCGACTGAGGACGCGACGAAGCTGGACGCCGAAGGGGATGCCTTGGTCGAGGTGGATGACGCCGGAGAGCAGCACGGCGTTGACGAGACATGCGACGACGTCGGCGACCAGAAGCGGCAGACCCACGTGCCGGCCCAGTTCGAAGGTGTCCATGCCGACCATGCCGGCGCCCTCGACTCCCCCGAGCAGGCGGTAGCGCCAGCGCCACTGCGGCCCCGACCAGCCCACTCATGGCTGCGTTGAACATCGTCGCTGTCCAGCGTGCCCGGCGGCGGTCGACCAGCATCGACACCGAACCCACCACCCAGGCCCCGACGACGCCGACGATGGCAGCCGAGGCCACGAGGATGATCGACAGGAACGAGAAGCTGATGCGGCAGCCGAGCTCCGGCTCGCGGACCTGGAAGCTCACGACTCCCATCAGGCACAGCAGCAGCGAGCGGACCGATGGCCGGTCGTGGGCAGCGACCAGCCATGGTCAGCACGCCCAGTGGCCACGGAGGTCGAAGACCACGAAGCGCGAGGTAGCCGGGCAGCCACCGGGACCTGACGATGCCGGAGGGTGTCTGGCTCACGTCAGTCACGGTAGCGCGACGGCACCGGGACCGTCGATGGGACCCGGTGCCGTCCAAGCAGGATCTGGAGCGGCTCAGCCGTTCCAGCTCCAGATGCTGGCGAAGGACGCGATCGCCCGCGTCGTGAAGTCGTTGGAGGCAAGGGCAGACAGCAGGGCAGCGAACATTGGGGGCTCCTAGATAGCGTCGATGTTCCGGATGCGTGCGCCATGGAGGGGCGTTGCTCGCGGCAGCACAGAACAACTGAGGTTTCCCTCTACCCCAAGATCCCAGACCGCGCGAGCGCACGGAAGTAGATCCGGCACGTTTCGGACGGATCTATACGAAGATTTTACGGTTGCTGACGTAACCCTGTCCCCGAATTGGGCGGTTCAGTGCCGGTGTGGAAGAATCGGGGCTTCGTGCCCGTCGGGTGCGAAGCATCCGCAGGACCAAGGAGAGCCGACGATGAGCAAGCGCGCCCGCAAGCGCCGCTCCCGCAAGGGCAACGCCGCCAACCACGGCCGCAAGCCCAACGCCTGAGCCGCAGACGTCAAAGGCCCGCGCCCGATCAGTTCGGGGCGGGCCTTCGTCGTGTCCGGAGTCGCGCTGCCGGAACGAGCGTCGGATCGGTGTCGTCAGCCGCGGTCGACCTGGATGACGGTCATGGAGATGCGCGACATGATCGTCAGGCGCAGCGCCTCCGGCGCCTCCTCGCACTCGCACGACCGCTTGATCAGCGACTTGAGCGTCGTGTCGAGGTCGTACTCCTTGAGACACGGGCCGCACTCGTCGAGGTGCGCCTGGATCTTCGCCACCTCGTCGGGGCCGAGCTCGCCGTCGAGGTACTCGTAGACGCGCAGCAGGGCCTCGGAGCAGTCGGTGTGCGTCCCGGCACCCCCGGCCGGGTCCGGCCTGTCCGTCGTCTGGTCACTCATGACCGGTCTCCTTCCGTGCCCGGCGGCGACGAAACCGCGCTCAGCGGCATACTCCGAGAGCAGCTCGCGCAGCTGGCGCCGGCCCCGGTGCAGACGGCTCATGACGGTGCCGATGGGCGTCTCCATGATCTCGGCGATCTCCTTGTAGGAGTAGCCCTCGACATCGGCGAAGTACACCGCGAGGCGGAACTCCTCGGGGATCGCCTGCAGGGCGCGCTTGACGTCGCTGTCCGGGAGGTGGTCGAGCGCCTCCGCCTCGGCGGAGCGCAGGCCCACCGACGTGTGCGACTCGGCCCGCGCCAGCTGGTAGTCCTCGATCTGAGCCGCGTCGGACTCGAGAGGCTGCCGCTGCTTCTTGCGGTAGGTGTTGATGTAGGTGTTGGTGAGGATGCGGTACATCCACGCCTTGAGGTTGGTCCCCGGCTTGTACTGGTGGAAGGCGGCGTACGCCTTCGCGAACGTCTCCTGGACGAGGTCCTCGGCGTCGCTCGGGTTGCGTGTCGTGCGCAGCGCGGCGCTGTAGAGCTGGTCGAGCAGCGGCATCGCCTCGCGCTCGAAGCGCGCCCGGCGCTGCGTCTCGCTCTCGCTCGCCACGTCGACGCTCGCGTCGGCGCGGGCGAGGTCCTCGGGGTCCGCGAGCCGCAGGGCGGCGCTCGAATCGGTCTTCTTGTCCTTTGCCATCGCCTCCCAGCCTAGACCGGTGGGCTGTGGGAGCAGACCGCGCACGGAGGCAGCGGTCGTGCCGCTCTCGGGCGCACGGGTGGGGCAGGTGACCATGCACCCTGCAACGACACCTAGCCGGGGAGCATTCCCGCGATCCTCGTCAGCGCCTCGGTGAGGGCACTGCGTGAGCTCTTGGGGAAGCTGTGGGCGCCGGGCACCTCGAGGAGCTCGGTCCCGGGCGGCAGGTGGGGGCGGACCTCGTCCGGCGTGCCGAAGGCGTCGCGCGTGCCCTGCACGACCCACGACGGGTCGGGCGCCAGGGCGAGCTCGTGGGCACGGAGCCGGTCGGGTTGCCCGGGCAGGTGGAGGGGGAAGCTGAGCAGCAGCGCCGCCTCGGCCTCGAGCGGCCCGGCCGTGCGGCACGCGACCCGTGCCCCGGCGCTGCGGCCCCCGACGACGAGCGGTCTCGGGAGCCGTCCTCGACCGGTCACGAGCGTCTCGACGATGGGCACCCACGCGGCGTCGAGGGTCGGTGGCCGCCCGGCCACCCTGCGCCCGGCGACGAGCCACGGCTGCTCGACGAGCACGACGGCCCATCCCGCACCGACGAGGACCTCACGGGCGACGGCGAGGTCGATCGCGCCGAGGCCTCCCCCGGCGCCGTGCCCGAGGGCGACGGTGCCGCGCGCGCCGGGGGGGCGCTGGACGTGGGCGCGTCCGGGCCCGCCCGGCGTCTCGATCTCGCGGACCGACACGCGGACCGGGGCCGTCACGCGCCGACCACCTCACCCGTCATCGGGTCGACGACGCCCTCGAGCTCGGACTCGGGGACGGGCTCGACGAGGGCCGGTCCGTTGTTGCGCGTCGCCCCGACGGCACGACTCACGGGGTGCGCCTCGAAGCGACCGGGCGCGGCGAACCCGAGGACCTCCTGGACGTAGCCGGGGTCCTTCTCGTCGGGGTCGAGCCACTGCTCCCACTGCTCGGGCTCGAGGACGAGGGGCTGGCGGTCGTGGATGCGGTCCATGCCGGGATCGGCCGCGGTCGTGATGATGGTGAACGTCGTGAGCCACGCCGCCGGGTCACCGTCGGGCAGCTCCCGGTCGCGCCAGAACTCGTAGAGGCCTGCGAAGGCGACGGGAGCACCGTCGGCGCGGTGGATGAAGAAGGGCTGCTTGCGCGGCTTGCCCTTGGCGTCGACGGCGGTCGGAGAGACCTGCCACTCGTACCAGCCCTCGGCCGGGACGATGCAGCGCCGCGAGAGCGCGGCCTTGGCGAAGGCGCCCTTGCCGAGGACCGACTCGGCGCGGGCGTTGGTCATGCGCAGCCCCATCTTGACGTCCTTGGACCAGGCCGGCACGAGACCCCAGGTGAGGAGACGGAGCTGGCGGAGCGGGTGGGACTCGCCGCCGTGGTCGTCGTTCGCGTCCTCGCTCCGCGGCCGCCGTGTCAGCACGACGGGCGCCTGCTTGGAGGGCGCCATGTTCCAGTCGGGCTCGCCGGCCGGGCGGGCTCTGCGGGTTCTTGAGCACGCTGCGCGCGGGCTCGCCGGTGTGGTCCTGCTCGACGTCGAAGGCCTCGATGAGCTCGTCGGGCCGCGCGCTCGCGGCATACCTCCCACACATGCGCCACAGCGTATGCCGCGGCGACCTCGAGCGGCCTCGAGCGGCCGCAGCGCGGGCGTCCGTCCTCGTGTGCCGCGGGTATGTCGATACCGTAGGTGTCCACACGTCCACGATGGCCACGGCGCGCTTCGGCGCTCTGCGGCCAGAGGAGGAAATCGCATGATCGTCCGCCGTCTCGCCCGTCCGCTGCTCGCGTCCGTCTTCGTCGCCGCCGGTGTGGAAGCCCTGCGCAACCCCGCCGCGCGCACCGACCAGGCCGCCCACCTGCTCCAGAAGGTGCCCGACCAGGTCCCCGGGGCCGAGGTCGGCCGCGAAGGACCCCGACCTCTTCGTCCGGGTCAACGGCGCGGCCCTCCTGGGCGGGGGCCTCCTCCTCGCGACGGGGCGTATGCCGCGTCTCGCCTCGACCGTGCTCGCGGCCTCCGTCGTCCCGACGACGGCCATCGAGCACGCGTTCTGGGAGGAGACCGACCCCACCCGCAAGGCGCAGAGCCGCAGCCTCTTCCTCAAGAACGTCGGCCTGCTCGGCGGTCTGCTCCTCGCGGCCGTCGACACCGAGGGCCGCCCCGGCCTCGCGTGGCGCGCCCAGCACGCCACGAAGACGACCCGTCGCGAGGCCCGCCACGCCCAGCGGACCGCCAAGCGCGAGGCCCGTCTGCTCGCCCACCGAGCCCAGGACGTCGTGAGCTGAGTTGAGTCCCGCAGAACCGTCCCCTCACCCGACGTCCGTGACGACTGGTGGCTCTGACCGCGCCATCCTGACGGCGGAGCCGGACTGGGCGGCCCCGGTCGCTCCGGGTCCGCTCGATGCCACGGTCGTGCTCCCGGGCAGCAAGTCGCTGACGAACCGCTACCTCGTCCTGGCGGCCCTGGCGACCGAGCGGTCACGCCTGCGGGCGCCGCTGCGCTCGCGCGACACGCTGCTGATGGCCGACGCGCTGCGGTCGCTTGGGGGTGCGCATCGACGACGTCGCGGCCGGAGGGTGAGTCGGTGGTCGGCGACGGTCCCCGACTGGGTCGTCACCCCGCCCGAGACGCTGACCGGCGACGTCGGCATCGACTGCGGGCTCGCCGGCACGGTCATGCGCTTCCTGCCGGCGGTGGCGGCGCTCGCCGACGGGCCCGTCCGGCTCGACGGCGACCCGCAGGCGCGGGTGCGCCCCATGGGGCCCGGTCATCGACGCGCTGCGTGCGCTCGGGCGCCGACGTCGACGACGACGCCGGACACCTCCCGGTGACGGTCAACGGCCGGGGTCGCGTGCCGGGCGGCGTCGGTGACGATGGACGCCTCGGCGTCGTCGCAGTTCATCTCGGCCCTCCTGCTCGCCGGCGCGCGCTACGACGAGGGCGTCACCGTGCACCACGACGGCAAGCCGGTGCCGAGCGAGCCGCACATCCTCATGACGGTCGAGACGCTGCGCGACGCCGGCGCGATCGTCGACGACAGCGAGCCCAACACGTGGCGCGTCGAGCCGTCCGAGATCAACGCCCTCGACGTGTCGGTCGAGCCGGACCTCTCCAACGCCGGGCCCTTCGTCGCCGCGGCCCTCGTCGCGGGCGGCACGGTGCGCGTGCCCGGGTGGCCGCAGCACACGACCCAGGCCGGCGACCTCCTGCGCGAGATCCTCGACACCATGGGCGCCGACGTGCGGCTCGACCGCTCCGGGCTCACCGTCGTCGGCAGCGGCGAGCTCGTCGGCATCGACATCGACCTGCACGACGCGGCGGAGCTGACCCCCACGGTCGCCGCCCTCGCCGCCCTCGCCTCGACCCCGACGTGGATCCGGGGCGTCGCGCACATCCGTGGGCACGAGACCGACCGGCTCGCGGCCCTCACCGCCGAGCTCGGCGGGCTCGGCGCGCAGGTGACCGAGACCGAGGACGGCCTGCGCATCGCGCCGGCGCCCTTGCACGGCGGGCGTTTCCGCAGCTACCACGACCACCGGATGGCCACCGCCGGCGCGATCATCGGCCTGCGCGTGCCGGGCGTGCTCGTCGAGGACATCGACACGACGCGCAAGACCCTCCCCGACTTCGTCGGGCTGTGGCGGGGCATGCTCGACGGCTCCGGCCCGGTGGTGCGTGCCGCGATGAGCTGGCGGGACCTCGACGAGGGTGACATCCGGGTCCGTCCGAGCCGCAAGGGATCGAGGCCCCGCACGAAGGAACGCCCCGCCCACGCCGACGCGGTCGTCGCCATGGTCATCGGCGTCGACCGCGGTCGCTACACGTGCCTCATCCCCAAGGGCTCGCTCGGCAAGAAGGAGCCCGAGCGCGTCGTCACGGCCATGAAGGCCCGCGAGATCGGCCGCACCCGCGTCGTCGTCGGTGACGACGTCGCTCTCGTCGGCGACCTCGCCGGCGGGCCGGACGCCTTGGCCCGCATCGTGCGCATCGAGGAGCGCCGCTCGGTCCTGCGTCGCACGGCCGACGACACCGACCCCTACGAGCGCATCATCGTCGCCAACGCCGACCAGCTCGTCATCGTCACGGCGCTCGCCGACCCCGAGCCCCGACCGCGGATGGTCGACCGCTGCCTCGTCGCGGCCTACGACGCCGACCTCGAGCCGCTGCTCGCCCTGACCAAGGCCGACCTCGTCGACCCCACCGAGTTCCTCTCCAACTACACGCCGCTCGAGGTCGAGCACGTCGTGACCTCGTGGAAGGACGGGGACTTCTCGGGACTGGAGGCCCTGCGCGCCAAGCTCTCCGGCAAGGTCTCCGTCCTCGTCGGCCACTCCGGCGTCGGCAAGAGCACCCTCGTCAACGGCCTCGTGCCGGGTGCCCTGCGCGCGACGGGCATCGTCAACGACACGACCGGCCGTGGCCGCCACACCTCGACGAACGCCGTGGCGCTGCGCCTGCGCGGCGCCGACGGCTCGGACGACGGCTGGGTCATCGACACGCCCGGCATCCGCTCGTTCGGACTCGCCCACATCGACGTCGACCACATCATCGACCACTTCCCCGACCTCGCCGAGGGCACGGACAACTGCCCTCGCGGGTGCACGCACGACGAGGAGGAGTGCGCGCTCGACGCGTGGGTGGCCGAGGGCCACGCCGGACCTGCCGGCGCCTCGCGGCTCGAGTCGCTGCGCCGCCTGCTCAGCAGCCGGAGCACGACCGAGGAGCACTGAGCCGCAGCGGCATACGTCCTCGGGCCGCGCTGCCCCGCTCGCGCCGATGCCGCTAGGTTGACCCGGTGACCTCCTACGACGACGACCTCCGTCTGGCCCACGTCCTCGCGGATGCCGTCGAGCGGGTGACGATGGCACGCTTCCGCGCCGCCGACCTCGTCGTGGAGAGCAAGCCGGACCTCACGCCCGTCACCGACGCCGACCGCGCGGCCGAGGAGCTCGTCCGGCACCAGCTCAAGCGCACCCGTCCACGCGACGCCGTGGAGGGTGAGGAGTTCGAGACGACCGGCCACGGTCCCCGGCGCTGGATCATCGACCCGATCGACGGCACGAAGAACTTCGTGCGCGGCGTGCCCGTGTGGGCCACCCTCATCGGCCTCGTCGTCGACAACGTGCCGGTGCTCGGTCTCGTCGCCGCGCCCGCCCTGCAGCGGCGCTGGTGGGCGGCGACCGGCTCCGGCGCCTGGAGCGGCCGCTCGCTGTCGTCGGCCCGGCGCATCTCCGTGTCGCAGGTCGGGAGGCTCGGCGACGCGTCGCTGTCGTACTCCTCACTGGCCGGCTGGCGCGTGCGCGGGCGCCGTGACGACTTCCTCGACCTCATGGACGACTGCTGGCGCACCCGCGCCTACGGCGACTTCTGGTCCTACATGCTCGTCGCCGAGGGCGCCGCCGACATCGCCGCCGAGCCCGAGCTCGCCGTCCACGACATGGCGGCGCTCGTCGCGATCGTCAGGAGGCCGGCGGCCGCTTCACCGGCCTCGACGGGCGGGACGGCTGCTGGAGCGGCAACGCGCTCGCGACCAACGGCCTGCTGCACGACGAGGTGCTCTCCCGCATCGGGACGTCGCCGGCCTGAGACCGCTGGGCGGTCAGCGCTGGGCGGGTGGCACTGCACGGCCTAGCCTTTCGGCATGAGCACCGGATCCGCCGACAGCACTGCCGCCGTCTCCGCCTCGTCGCGACGGTCCGCCCTGCCGGGCACGGCGGACGTCCCTCCGCTCGCCGCCGTCGCGGCCGCGACGTTCGGGCTCGCGTGCCCGCCGTCGATGACCCGGGACCGGGTCGAGGCGTTCGTCGACGAGGTCCTCTCCCCCGAGCGCTTCGCCGACTACGTCGCCGACCCCGCCCGGCACGTCCTCCTGGCCGAGAGCGACGGGGACCGTGCTGGGCTACGCCATGCTCGTCGCGCGGCGAGCCGTCCGACGACGACGTGCGGGCCACGATCCGGCTCCGGCCGACGGTCGAGCTGTCGAAGATCTACGTGCTGCCGCAGGCCCACGGCACGGGCGCGGCCGCGCTCCTCATGGCTCGGGCCCTCGAGTGGGCGCGCGAGACCGGCGCCGCCGGCGTCTGGCTCGGCGTCAACCAGCAGAACGAGCGCGCCCAGCGCTTCTACGGCAAGAGCGGCTTCGAGCGCGTCGGCACCAAGCGGTTCCTCGTCGGCGGCGTCTACGAGGACGACTACGTGATGGAGCGCGCCCTCGACCCGCGCCTCTGACCCGTCCCGGTCAGGCTCAGGGTCAGGGCCGGGGTCAGGCGTCGGTGACGACGGTGACGTCGCCGAGGCCGAGGGCCTCGATCGCCTCGAGGTGCGCCGTGGCGTCGCCGACCATGACGATGGTCCACCCGGCGCCCGGAGCGCCCGCCCCGATGCCGGCGCCCTCGGCGAACCGCGCGTAGGCCGCGTCGACGCGGCTGCGGTCGACCGTCGCGAGGTCACGCAGGTTGGCCGTGGTGAAGGCCGTCGTGCGACCGTCGAGTGCCATGCTGACCGCTTCGTCGGCGATGGCGTCGGCCGTGGCGTAGCGGCCCGGCGCAGTCTTGGAGATGAAGTCCACGCCCGAACGGATCTCCTTGTCGGTGAAGCCATCTCGGCCCCCGTCGAGGATCTCGACCAGGAGCCGCAGCGACTCCGCGGTCGAGTCCGCCCGCACCGAGCCCGAGGTGAGGAAGACGCCACCACGGCGACGGGGCCGGAAGCTCGACCGGATGCCGTACGTGTAGCCCTTCTCCTCACGCAGGACCGCGTCGATGCGGGCGTTGGGCGAACCGCCGAGGACGAAGCCGAGCACCGGGTAGGGCGCCCAGCCGCCCTCGACGGACCGGTCGGGACCCGGGCGCTCCGATGACGAGCTCGGTCTGCACCGAGCCCGGTCGGGACACGAGCACGATGCGCCCGCGGTCGGGTGCGAGGGCGGCGGCGTGCTGGAGGTGGCGCTCACGATGGCGAGGGCCCTTCGCCCAGCGGCCCGAGAGCCGACTCGACGAGCACCGGCACGTCGAGGCCGCTCGAGGTCGCCGGCGACGACGAGGGTCACGCCGGCACGCGACGACGTGCTCGGCATGGAAGGCCGCGACGTCCTCGCGGGTGATGGACGACACCGTCTCGCGGGTGCCGCCGGTGGGTCGGGACGACCGGTCGTCCGGCGCGTAGAAGGTGCGGACGAACTCGAGTCCCGCCCGGTGCGCGGCGTTCGAGCGCTCCTGCTCGATCTCGGCGATCCGGGTGCGGACCTGGCGGGCGACCTCGGTCTGCGGGAAGACCGGCTCGGTGAGGATCTGGCGCAGCAGGTCCAGCGCCGGCTCGAGGTTGCCCTTGACGACATCGAGGTCGATGGACAGGCCGGCGTCGGCCATGCCCGCACCGAAGCTCACGCCCTTGCGCTCGAGCAGCCGCGCGAACTCCTCGGCGGTGTGGCTGCTCCGTGCCCTCGTCGAGGGTGCGCGCCATGATCGAGGCGACACCCTCACGCTCGCGCGGCTCGTCGCGCAGCGACACGGGCACACCGATCCGGACCGACACGACGTACTGGCCCGGGACGTCGTAGGTGAGCAGCCGCAGACCGTTGGGCAGGTCGTAGGTGCTGCCCTCGGGGAACTCCCACGGCTCGGGCGGGGCGACGACGGGGCGGGCGACGGCGGTCATGAGGCCTCCTCGGGGTCCTCGGACGTCGGGTCGGTCGCGTCGGTGAGGTAGCGGACGACGGCCCGCGAGCCCGGGGTCGAGCCACGCCGCCGCGGCCGCCCGCGCCTGCTCGGCGGTCACGGAGCGGATGCGGTCGACGAACGTGTTGACGTATGCCGGGTCGCCCGTCAGCAGCGCGTGGTGGCTGATGTGGTCGGCGCGCTCCTCGATGCTGGCGAGCGCGCTCAGCCACGAGCGCTCGGTGTCGGCGATGACCGACTCGAGCTCCGCGGCATCCGGGCCCTCCTCGACGAAGCGACGGATCTCCTCGCACACGGCGGACTCGATCTCGTCGACGTCGGCACCGACGGACACGTCGACGGTGATGGTGCCGAGACCGGACACCGTCGACGAGGCCCATCGTCCAGCCGCCCACGGCCACGGCCGTCTCGTCGGTGCGGACGAGCCGACGCACGAGCCGCGAGCTCGCGAGGCCGCCGAGGACGTCGACGGCGACCTGGCAGGCGAGGTAGTCGGGAGTCGTGTCGACGGGAAGCCGGAACGAGACGTAGATCCGGTCGTTGGGCACGTCACCGACCCGGTCGAGCCGCACGGGCTCGGCCAGCGGCGGCAGCTGCGGGTGCCGAGCACGGCAGCTGCAGCTCGATGGCCGGCAGGGGTCCGAAGTACTTCTCGGCGGCGGCGAAGCCCTCCTCCGGGGTCACGTCGCCGACGAGGGTGAGGACGGTGTTGTTCGGCCCGTAGTGCGCCCGGAAGAAGGCGTGGACGTCCTCGAGAGTGGCGGCGTCGAGGTCCTCCATCGACCCGATCGTCGGGTGGTGGTAGGGGTGGTCCTCGGGGAAGACGGTCGCGTAGATGTCGATGAGGGCCGACCCGTAGGGCACGTTGTCGTAGCGCTGGCGCTTCTCCTCCTTGACGACGTCGCGCTGGTTGTCGAGGTTCTCCTGGGTCAGCGCGTCGAGCAGGTGGCCGTGGCGGTCGGCCTCGAGCCACAGGGCGAGCTCGAGGGCACCGGTCGGCACGGTCTCGAAGTAGTTCGTGCGGTCGAACCACGTCGTCGCGTTGAGCCGGGCTCCCTCGTCCATGAGGGCCGAGAAGTGCTCGCCGGAGGCGACGTTGCGGCTGCCCTGGAACATCAGGTGCTCGAAGAGGTGCGCGAAACCGGTGCGACCCGGGGTCTCGTGGCGCGAGCCGACGCCGACCCAGAGGTTCACCGCGACGTTGGGCACCGTGTGGTCCTCGCTGACGATGACGCGCAGGCCGTTGGCGAGCGTGCGCTCGGCGAGTGGATAGGAGATCGCTGTCACGGGCTCGACCCTATGCGACGCGAACGCGAGGCGACGGGGCACCGATCAGCGCGCGGTGGACGACGTGCGTGGAGAATGCGCTCGGGGAACCCGTCACCAACCGTCAGGAGCCGCTGCACCCATGACCGACCGCCCTGTCCCCGCTGCCGCTCCCGGCGGCCGCCTGTCGGGCCTCAGGCGATACGCCGTTCCTCTCCTGGCGATCCTCGCGTTCTTCCTCTTCCGTGCCTTCACTGCCGACGACGGCACGCACGGCATCCAGACCGGTCAGTGCGTCGCGGCCGTCGGCTCCGACGACTTCAAGAGGGTCGACTGCAAGGACCCGACCTCGCTGGGCAGCGTCACCTTCATCGAGAGGAACGCCCTCACCGAGGAGAGCGCCGCACGTCGCCTCTGCTCGGCGCACGGCGCCCGGGGCGCCTTCACGAGCGCCGACTCATCCGGCGGCACCGGCACGGTCATCTGCGTGGCCGACCCCGATAGGAGGCCGGGACCCGTCACCGGACCGACGGCACGACTTAACACTTGGTTATGCTCTTTCGCCTTAGCATCACCATGCGCTATGATCGATGCCATGGAGGCAGCTTCGGAGACCGACCTTCTCGGCACCATCCGTGCCGGAGTCATCGGCGAGGACCAGGTGATGCACGGGCCCTACGGCCCGCGACGGGTCACCTACGCCGACTACACCGCCTCGGGTCGCGGCCTGACCTTCATCGAGGACTTCATCCGCGACGAGGTGCTCCCCCGCTACGCCAACACCCACACCGAGAGCTCGGGCACGGGCCTGCAGACGACCCGGCTGCGCGAGGACGCCCGCCGCACGATCCGTGACGCCGTCGGCGGTGACGACGAGACAGTGGTCGTCTTCGCCGGGTCGGGCTGCACCGGGGCCATCGACAAGCTCGTCGGCATCCTCGGACTGCGCATCCCGTCGAACTTCGAGGACCGTTGGCACGCCAGCGATCTCGTCCCCGCCGACCAGCGCCCGGTCATCTTCATCGGCCCCTACGAGCACCACTCCAACGAGGTCATGTGGCGTGAGTGCGTCGCCGACGTCGTCGTCATCCCGCAGGACCTCGACGGCCACGTCGACATCGCGGTGCTGCGGCAGCGACTCGTCGAGCACGCCGAGCGCCCGCTCCTCATCGGCTCCTTCTCGGCCGCGAGCAACGTCACGGGCATCGTCACCGACACCGACGCGATCTCCTCCCTCCTGCACGAGCACGGCGCCCTCGCGTTCTGGGACTACGCCGCTGCGGCGCCCTACGTCGACATCGAGATGTACGGCCGTGGTGGGCGCGGCGTGGCCGACCCCACGGCATACAAGGACGCGGTGTTCCTCAGCCCCCACAAGTTCATCGGCGGCCCGAGCACGCCCGGCGTCCTCGTCGTGCGCCGCGAGCTCATGACCAACCGGGTGCCCGACGTGCCCGGCGGCGGCACCGTCGCCTACGTCAACCCCGACGACCACGCCTACCTCACCGACCCCGCCCACCGCGAGGAGGGCGGCACCCCTGCCATCATCGAGGCGATCCGCGCCGGTCTCGTCTTCAAGCTCAAGCAGGCCGTCGGCACCTCGACGATCCGGGCCCGCGAGGACCACTTCCTCCAGCGCGCCGTCGCGGCCTGGAGGGACGAGCCCGCCATCGAGATCCTCGGCAACCTCGACGCCGAGCGACTGTCGATCGTCTCGTTCGTCGTCCGCGGCCAGGGCGAGCGCTACCTGCACCACAACTTCGTCGTCGCCGTCCTCAACGACCTCTTCGGCATCCAGGCCCGCGGCGGCTGCTCGTGCGCCGGGCCCTACGGCCACTACCTGCTCGGCATCGACCTCGAGCGCTCCCACGAGTTCGAGCGCGAGATCGGGCGCGGCTGCGAGGGATCAAGCCCGGCTGGGTGCGCGTCAACTTCAACTACTTCATCTCCGACGTCGTCGCCGACTACGTCATCGAGGCGGTCCGGCTCGTCGCTCGTGACGGTTGGCGCCTGCTCGGCGACTACGTCTTCGAGCCGGCGACGGGGCTGTGGAAGCACAAGGACGGTCCGGTCGAGCCGCCGCTGCGACTGCACCAGGTGAGCTTCGAGCAGGGCCACCTCACCTACCCGGCGCAGCACGAGCGGGCCGGCGAGGACGCGCTCGCCCGACACCTTGCCGACGCGCGCGCGATCCTCGCCGCGGCGACGCCGGAGCGCTGCGACGAGGCCCACGTCAACGTGGACTTCGACCACCTGCGGTGGTTCGAGCTTCCTGTCCGCAGCCTGTCTCGCTGAGCGAGGCCGGTCATCCGTGCGCGGCCGTGAGGGACGGTCGGAGCCAGCGGTCGACCACCCAGGTGGGGTCGTCGACCCAGCCGGGGTCGCCGCCGAGGGCGTCGACGCGCAGACCCGCCGACCGGGCCTGCATCACGAGGTCGCGCACCATCGTCAGGCGCGGGCTCGTCGTCAGGTCGGCGGGCACCGCGACGAAGAGCGTGTCCAGCCCCCTGGTCCGGGCGAGCCGGACGACCGACTCGGCCTCCCTCCAGACCCAGACCCACATGGCGCGACCCGGCGTCGTCGCGGCTGCTGACGACGGCGGTGACGGGACGACCGATCCGACCATGGGCACGAGCATGGCAGCCGCCGCCCGCCGGCACGATCGGGCATGCTGGGCGCATGGACGCGACAGCTGCTCGCCGGCGAGCGGCTCGCCGACCTCGCGCGCGCGCCGCTCACCTACCCCGAGGTGGGTGCGACGCTGGGCGCCGAAGGCCTGCCCGCCGGCTACCACCACCTACGACGTCAGGCCGTCATCGGGCAGCGGCGCCGACGACCTCGAGCGATGCACCGAGGCACTGCTCGGATGGGCCATGCACCGCCGCGCGGGCGTGCGGGTGCTTCCGTCGAGTCCCGCAGGTCCGGGCTGCCGCGGTCGCCGACCTGCGGATGGGCCTCGGGCCGTTGTCGCTTCGGGCACCGGTACGCGTCGTCGGCGTCCTCGACGAGCCGCGCCGTCGCGGCTTCGCCTACGGGACGCTGCCCGGCCACCCCGAGTCGGGCGAGGAGTCCTTCATCGTGTCGATGGGAGACGAAGACATCGTGACCTTCACGGTGCAGGCCTTCTCGCGCCCGGGTCGGCATGCTGACCAGAGTCGCTGGGCCCGTCGCCCGGATGGTCCAGCGCGGCATCACCGACCGCTACGTGCGGTCGTTGCAGTCCCTCGTGTGACGCGGCCCGGGGATCTGCCTGCGGCACAGGGCCGCTGGGCCACGCTCAGCCCTTGACGCCTCCCTCGTTGGCGCCGCGGATGAAGTAGCGCTGCAGGGCGAAGAAGAGGAGCGCGACCGGAATCGTCGTGAGCAGAGCGGTGCCGAGCTTGAGCGGGTACTGCGTGCCGGCGCCGAGCTGGCCGCTCGTCATGCTCGCCAGGCCGGTGACGAGGGTCTGGTGCTCCGGGGTCCCCTTGGTCACCACGAGGAAGTGGGAGAACTCGTTCCAGGAGCCCTGGAAGGACAGGATGGTCAGGGTGATGAGGGCGGGTTTGGCCATGGGCAGCACCACGGACCAGAAGGTCCGGAAGATGCTCGCGCCGTCCATGCGGGCGGCCTCCTCGATCGACAACGGCACGGAGTCGAAGAACTGCTTCATGATGAAGACACCTGCGGCGTCGACGATGAGGGGCAGGATCATCGCGGTGTACGTGTCGTAGATGCCGAGGTAGTTGACCATGAGGAACTTGGGGATCAGCAGGGCCACGCCCGGGACCGCCATCACCGCGAGGAGTCCGGCGAAGACGGCCTTGCCGACCGCGGAACTGCAGCCGCGAGAGCGCGTAGCCGGCCAGCGAGTCGAGGAAGACCCGGGCCGCCGTGACGACGAGGGTGATGAGGACCGAGTTCTGCACCCAGGTGGTGACCGGCACCGACGAGTCGCCGGTCTGGCCGAAGATGCGCTGCCACACCTGCGTCGGTGAAGGGGTTGGGCACCAGCGACAGCGGGTTGTTCGCGGCGTCGGGGTCGGTCTTGAACGACGTCGAGATCTGGATGAGGAACGGGTAGATGAACAGGACGGCGAAGGCGAGCAGTGCCGTGTACAGCAGGATCGTCTTGACGGGGTTGGACTTGCGGGCGTTCACTTCCGGCCTCCGAGTCCGAGGAAGGGCTTGCGGTCGTCCTTGTCGGTCAGCACGTGTCGCTGGACGCGCGTCAGGACGATGATGATGAGGAAGACGACGAAGGCCATGGCCGCACCCGAGCCGTAGCGGAAGTTGCCGAAGCTCTGCTGGTACGACAGGAACGCCGGGCTCAGCGTCGTCCCTGCCGGAGCGCCCTTGCCCATGACGTAGATCTGGTCGAAGACCTGCCACGTCCCGATCAGCCCGAGCGTGATGACGAGGAAGAGCGCCGGCTTGATCATCGGCAGCGTCACGTGCCGCAGCTTCTGCCACCCGGTGGTGCCGTCCAGGGCGGCCGCCTCGTCGATCTCGACGGGAAGGTCCTGCAGCGCCGCGATGAACATCAGCATGAAGGTGCCCGAGGTCGTCCAGATGACGAGGAAGATGATGACGAACATCGCGACCGACGGCCCCGAGAGCCAGTCCCAGATGCTGCGGCCGAGGATCTCGCCCTGCGCCCAACCGGGGTTGTCCACCCCAACGGCGTTGAACGCCAGGTGGAGCAGTCCCCGGCTGTCGCTGAACCACTGCGGCCCGTCGATGCCGAAGAAGCCGAGGAACGCGTTGACGGCGCCCGTGTTGGAGAAGAGGAAGAGGAAGACCGTCGCGATCGCGATCGAGCTCGTCACCGACGGGAAGTAGAACGCGGTGCGGAAGAAGCTGCGGCCCTTGAGCATCGAGTTGTTGACGAGCAGGGCGAGTCCGAGCGCGAGGACGGTCTGCAGCGGAACGACGAGCAGCACGTAGTAGAAGGTGTTGCCGATGGACTGCATGAAGTTGTCGCGGGTCAGGCCGTCCCGGGCGAAGAGGTCGGTGTAGTTCTTCAGGCCGACGACGTCGGTGCCCTGACCGACCGCGAAGGGGTTGGTGTTGCCCTGCCAGTTGGTGAAGCTCACCCACAGCGCCATGCCGATGGGGATGACGAGGAAGAGCCCGAGGATGATGATCATGGGGGCCACGAAGATCCATCCCGCGGTGCCTTCACGACCGCGGATGCCGCCCCGGGTGCGGGTTCCGCGAGCTCCCGGCACGCCGGCCTGGCCCGTCGGCACGCCGGCCGAGGCCGAGGCCACCTGGCCTGCCCGCGCCCCCGCGGGTGTGACGACGTCCTCGACCGGACGTTCGTCGTCGATGCGGGCCATGGAGCCCTCCTGTGGGATCGGTGAGGCGATGGGGTGGCGTCCGCCCGCCGGGTGAGCGGCGGACGGACGCCACACGGGGGATCAGCCGGCGAGCGCCGCCGTGCCGTTCTTCTGCAGCTCCTCGAGCCACGCGTTCGGGTTGCCGCCCTTGCCCATGGTGGCCAGCTGGGAGTTGAACTTGGCCATCACCTCGTCGAAGCCGGGCAGGTTGACCGGGCCCTGGGCGTACTGCCCGCCGGCTACGAAGGCCTGCGACTCGGGGTACTTGGCCGCGAAGGCCTTGGCCCCGTCCTCGGTGGAGGGCATGACGCCGAAGGCGTCGGCGAAGGCCATCTGCTGGTCCGTCGTGATGAGCGACTTCACCAGGTCGACCGCCTGCCCCTGGTTCGGCGACTTGGCGGCGATGCCCCAGCAGTTGCTGAACAGCAGGGTGCCCTTGCCGGCCGGTCCTGCGGGGAGCTCGACGACCTTGTACTTGAGGTTCGGGAAGTCCTTCTTGGCGCCGCTGATCCAGTTGCCCTCGATGGTCATGGCGGCCACGCCCTTGCCCAGCGCCTCGCCGCCCCAGCCGGTGGCCGGTGAGGTGTCGGAGCTGAACTTCAGGACGCCTTCCTTCATCATCTTCTGGACCTCCGCCAGACCCGCCTTGGCGGGGGCGCTGTCGGCCGTCATCGTCTTGCCGTCGGCAGAGACGATCCAGCCGCCGGCCTGCTTGATGAAGGCTCCGCTGCGGTTGATGTCGTTACCGAGGACCAGGCCCGTCACCTTCCCGGACGTCAGCTTCTTGGCGACCGCCTCGAGGCCGGCCCAGTCCTTGGGGATGTCCGCGTCGGTGAGCCCCGCCTTGGTCCAGAGGTCGGTGTTGATCTCGAGAGCCAGGGTCGAGTAGTCCTTGGGTGCGCAGTAGAACTTGTTGTCGTAGGTGAAGGTCTGCACCAGGGACGGCAGGAAGCCGGCGTCCTTCACCTGGTCGCCGTAGGCGTAGAGGTTGCCCGCCTTGGCGAAGGTGCCGACCTTGGAGGCGTCGGTGTAGAAGACGTCGGGCGGCGTCGTCGACGCGAAGGCCTGACCGAGCTGCTGCCCGAGGTCCGCCGCGGCGATGACCTCGACCTGGTTCCCGGACTTCTTCGCCCAGGCGTCGGCCGCCTTCTTGACCGCCGTCGTCTCCGCGTCGCCGGAGCTGCCGATCATGATCGTCAGCTTGACCGGGCCCTTGGCGGTGCTCTGCGGCGCGTTGTTGCTGCTGCCACTGAATCCGCCTCCGCCGCAGGCGCTCAGGACGAGCGCGCCGGTGGCGGCGAGCGCGAGTGCGGCTGCAGCTCGCGTGCTGGGTGCTCTCATGTCACTTCTCTTTCGGTGTCATGCGGTCGCCCGCAGGTTTCGAGCTGGATCTGACGACGAGCTCGGGGGGGAGGAGGAGACCACCCGCGGGATCGCGGGAGGCGGAACCGGTACCGAGCACGTGGAGCACACGGTCGGCAACGCGGTCGAGGGGCTGGTGGAGGCTGCTGAGGTCGAGCGCGTGCGCGATGTCCGTGTCGTCGAAGCAGACGATGCCGACGTCGACGCCCGGCGCCAGACGGCGTTCGACGAGGACGCGCCAGACGCCCAGGGCCAGAGCGTCGGAGGCGCACACGATCGCGGCACCACGGCCGAGGGTGTCGACCAGGCCGGCCGCGGCACGGGAGGCGGACTCGAGCGCCTGCGGGCTCGTCGCCTGCCACTCCGGGTGCGCCAGGTCGAGCTCGGCGGTGGCCCGCAGCCAGCCCGAGCGGCGGTCGTCGCCGACGGGCGAGCCCTCCGGCCAACCGAGGTAGCCGATCTTCTCGTAGCCCTGCGCCGCGAGATGGTGCACGGCCGCCTCGATGCCGGACGCGCCGTCCACGTCGACCCAGGAGGTGATGCTCGGGTCGTCCCAGACGCGACCGAACGCGGCATACGGCACGTGGTGGGCGTCGAGCCAGCCGGGTCGCGGGTCGTTGCGGCGGGTGTCGGTGAGCACGAAGCCGTCGGCGACCCGGCTGGCGACGAGTCGCTCGTAGGACGGGATCGGCGTGGTGGGGTCCGGCGCCGTGAAGGGCACGACGTGCGATCCCCGGACGGAGGCGCCCCCCGTCAGCTCGATGAGGAAGGTGTCGATGATCGAGCCGAGCCGCCCGAACCCCGCTGAGTTCAGCTCCAGGCCCCAGGCACCGGCCCGCTCCTGCTTGAGGGACTGAGCCGCTCGGCTGGGGCGGAAGCCGAGGATCTCGATCTGCGCCTGGACCCGGGCAAGGGTGTCGGGAGCGACGCGCTCCGGCGCGTTGACGACGTTGCTCACGGTCTGGCGGGAGACCGACGCGGCGCGTGCCACGTCGTTGATCGTCGTCCGCCGCGTGGCAGAAGGACTCGCAGTCACCCTTGACGCCGTCTCTCCGGAGTGGAACGTTCAAATCGTAGCGATTTAAACGTATTTATGGTCATCCGGATACTGTGCTCCCCGTGCGGCCGTGTCAAGAGGGCGCGTCGCTTCCGCACACACGTCGCAGGCACGAGCACGAGCAGGAGGGCCCATGACCACGCACGGCACCGACGGCGCCGGGGGCGCAGAACCGCCCATGGCGACGGAGCCGGTGGGCCAACAGCCCTGGCTGCACGACCTGGCCATCTGTGTCGACGGCAACGGCACGGCCCTGAGCGAGCACGGACGGGTCGATGCGGGGGCGCGGCGCCCACGGCTTCTTCGTCGACGACCAGCGAGCCGTCTCCCACTTCACCGTGGGCCTCGGAGCGGCGCAGCTCGTGAAGGTGGCGCACTCCAGCCGTGGTCCGCGCAGCGAGTTCTTCACCTCGGCCCGCGGTCTCGGTGACCCCGGACCGGACCCCACCGTCGAGCTGCATCGCCGCCGGAGGCTGGCCGGTGGCACCCTGCGTGAACGGGTCTCGGTGGCCTCCAGAGCCTCGCGGGTCGTCGACGCCCCGCTCGTGATCAGGCTCGGCGGCGACGGCGCGGACATCGGCCCGGTCAAGGCGGGCGTCGCGACCGGCCAGCTGCTCGAGGCCCACGGTGGTCACGGTGTGGGAGCGAGCACGGTCGAGACCTCGGACCGAGGTGCGGCCGCGCACTGGCATTCGGATGCCCAGTCGGTTCGCGTGACCTTCTCCCCCGCCCCGGACCACCTCGACGTGGGCCCGGACGGCGTGCTGGCCACGTTCCTCCTCTCGGTCGCTCCCGGGTCCGAGCAGCGAGGTCGAGGTCGAGGTGCAGACCGAGCGCCGAAGCGAGAGCCACTTCCCGGCCGACACCGGCTCGGACGCCGTCGACTGGCCGGAGAGCCTCCAGGTCGATGCGAGCGACCCGCGCCTGGGCAAACTGCTGGAGGCGTCGATGGCCGACCTTCGCAGCCTGCTGCTGCGGGATCCCGCCGACCCTCGCGACGTGTTCGCCGCGGCCGGAACTCCTTGGTACCTCACGCTCTTCGGTCGCGACTCGCTCTGGACGGCACGGATGATGCTGCCCCTGGGAACGACGCTCGCCTCAGGCACGCTCCGGGCCCTCGCCCGCCGTCAGGGCACGAAGCATGATGCCGACACGGCGGAGGCACCGGGGAAGATCGCCCACGAACTGCGCCGCACGGCATACGAGGACGTGTCCGTCGACTTCAGCCTGCCCCCCGTCTACTGGGGCACGGTGGACGCCACGGCCCTGTGGATCTGCCTGCTGCACGACGCGTGGCGCTGGGGGATGGACGTCGACGAGGTGCGCGCCCTCCTCCCGCACCTACGGGCGGCCACGTCCTGGCTCACCGACCTCGCGACACCCGACGAGGACGGGCTGATCAAGTACGTCGACGAGAGCGGCCACGGCCTGGCCAACCAGGGGTGGAAGGACTCGGGTGACTCGATGCGCTTCCGGGACGGGTCGATCGCGGTCTCCCCCATCGCGCTCATCGAGGCGCAGGCGTATGCCGTCGAGGCGGCGGTCGGCGCCGCCGCGCTCCTGCGGGCACTCGGCGACCACAGCACGCACGGAGACCTGGCCCGGGCGGAGGAGCTCGAGCAGTGGGCCGGCGTGCTCCAGCAGCGGATCCGGTCAGGGTTCTGGGTCGGGCCGCCCGACGAGCGCTACCTCGCGATGGCCATCGACGGCACGGCCCGTCCGGTGGACGGTGTCGGGTCGAACATGGGCCATGCCCTGGGCACCGGGGCACTCACCCCGAGCGAGGCGCAGCAGGTCACCGACACGCTCGTGGGCTCGACGATGCTGGGTGACTTCGGCATCGCCACGCTCGCGACCGACAACGGCGGTTTCAACCCCATCGGCTACCACACGGGATCGGTGTGGGTCCACGACACCGCCATCTGCGCCCTGGGCATGGCACGGGAGGGTCATGCCGCTCAGGCCGCAGTCGTCGTGGGCAAGCTGCTGGACGTCGGTGAGGCTTTCGAATACCGGCTCCCCGAGCTCTTCGCCGACTCGGCGACGCTCGGGCAGTGGGCCCCCTACCCCGCATCCTGTCGGCCTCAGGCGTGGGCGGCCGCGTCCGCCGTGGCGATGCTCACGGTGGCGCTCGGGATCACGGTCGACGTGCCGGGCCGCCGGGTGCAGGTGCGGCCACCGTCGCCTCAGCCCTTCGGTGCCCTCACGGTGAAGGGGCTGCGGGTCGGCGAGGCCTCCATCTCCGTCGCGGTGGACGCGTCCGGTGCCGTGACCGTCGAGGGCCTGCCGTCGGACTTCGCCCTCGACCTGCCGGATGACCTTCCGGACGATGCCTCGCACGGCGAGTTGATCGGCGCCGGCTGAGCACGTGAGCTCAGTGCAGGAAGGTCTTGGCCACCACCATGACCACGCCGAGGAGTGCTGCGGCGAGCGACTCCCCGAAGGCCGTCCGCGGACTCGACCCGACGTAGCGGGCCGACAGGTAGCCCACCGCCCCGACTTCCGCGACGGTGAGCCAGAGGGCGAGGTTGACCGCAACGGCGGTGTCAGCGCCGAGCAGTGATGCGACGGTCGTCATCGCCAGGGCCGGCACACCACCGAGCAGCACCCGGGACTCGTGGCGTGCCGCTGCGACCAGGCGCCTGGGCAACGGTGATCGCCCGTGGTGGAACGGCTCGGAGAAGGCCCGGACGTAGATGTCGGCCAGCCAGTAGACGATGAGCACGAAGACAGCCGCGACCAGGACCCGAGCCGTCGACGGCACGTGGTTCGCCGTCGCGCTCATGACGGCGCCGGTGATGATGGCACCGTAGAGCAGGCCCGCTGGGTTGCTGTGCGCGATGAGCCGCGAGGCCCGTTCCCTGACCGTCTCTGCCATGGTGTCGGCCCCTCGTCGTGCTCCGCCGGTCGTGGAGCCTACGGTCCAGCCTGCCGCCAAGGAACGAGATCGCGCCAGTGCTTCGCGTCACGGGTGCTCGACCAGCGACAGGCAGCCACTTCACAGTGCAAGATCGAGGTGGGTGACCTCCGTCCCCACCGACGCCACCGCAGTCAGCAGGAGACGACGATGACCGACATCCCCTCCGAACAGCCCATGAAGCCGCAGGCGGCCCCCGCGAGCGGCGCGCCAACCTCGCCGCCAGAGACCGCGGACGCCACCGGGTTCACCGAAGAAGAACACCACACCCTGCGCTCGGCCGCGATGCTGGCGAGCGCGTGGGTGTCACGTGCCGAGAAGGGCATGTTCGACAGCATCAAGGAATCGTTCGCCGCCTCCAAGGCGATCGCAGGCTCTCCGCCGGAGATCGCTGCCCTCGTCGGCAGGGGCGGGTTCCCCGAGATGCCGAAGGGCACCCCGGCAGACGTCGAGGCCCGTACCCTGGCGCTGCTGAGAGAGGCCATCTCGTTGTTGCAGGCCAAGGCGCCGCACCTCGTCGACGGTTACCGCGCCATGGTGCTGCGGAGCTGCCGTGACGCAGCCGCTGCAGCCGACGACACCTCCCCCGACGAGACGGCCGTGATCGACAAGATCGAAGCCGCACTGGCCTGACTCCGACCGTCACCGCACCGTCAACCTGCCAGCGGGTGGTTGTGGTGGACGGCCTCGCGGCAGGACACGAAGGAGACGCCCGGGAACGACGTCAGCCCCCCAGGTGACCCTGGGGGGCTGACGATCAGCACTACAGGTCGCACTTCTGCGTAGTAGCGGGGGCAGGATTTGAACCTGCGACCTCCGGGTTATGAGCCCGGCGAGCTACCGAGCTGCTCCACCCCGCGTCGGCAAGAGCAACGTTACGCGAAACCTCGTGCAAGACCAAATCGAGACGGTCCCGCGTGGCGCATCGAGCCGAATGTAGCCGGAAAGACCTGTGGCAGTACGCGATTCGCGTGCTGCCACAGGTCGGCCCGATCGTGATCCTCGTCAGGGCTTGGCGGTCGCCTTGCCCTGCGGCGAGGCGTCGACCGCGCGCTGGAGCGCATCCTTGAGCTCGGCCTGCGCCTGGCCGTATGCCGCGAAGTCGCCCTTGCGCAGAGCCGCCTCCCCCTTGACGTAGGCAGCCTGTGCATCCTTGAGCGCCTTGGACAGCGCAGCCGAGTCCGGGCTGCCCGCCGGAGGCGACGTCGCAGTGCCCGACGGTGTCGGCGTCGGGGTGGCTCCCGGGGTCGGTGTGGGTGTCGTCCCGTTGTCGCCCGCCTGCGCGCCCGACGAGCCGCCGAAGAGGTCGTTGAGCGCCGCGTCGAGGGAGCCCGCCCAGGCGATCTTGTCACCGAAGGCGACGGCTACGGCCGACAGCCGCGGGTAGGTGCCCGAGCCCGTCGATCGGGCCTGGACGTAGATCGGCTGGACGTAGAGCAGTCCCCCGCCGACGGGCAGGGTCAGCTGGTTGCCGAAGATGACGCTGGCACCCGTCGACGAGGTCGTCGAGATGAACTGAGCCAGGGTCAGCTGGCGGCCGAGCGACGCGTCGTTGGAGGTGACCGTCGAGGTACGCATGTCGTTGTAGACCTGCCCCGGACCGTTGACCGTGCCGCCCGTCGTCTCGAGCAGGCGCAGCTTGCCGTAGTTCGGCGACTTCTTGCCGGTCTCGCTCCCGGCGTCGCCGTCGACGGCGAGGAAGCCCGACAGCACGTTGCGGTCACCGGTCGGCATGAACGTCGACGTGAGCGAGAACGCCGGGCTCGACTGGTCGGGCATGGCGAGCGAGAGGTAGTAGGGCGGCTGCATGAGGTTGTCCGCCGGCTGCGTCGGGTCGTCGGGCACGCGCCAGAAGTTCTGGCCACCGTAGAAGGAGCCCGCCACGGTGTCGTGGTACTTCTGCAGCAGGCTGCGCTGGACCTTGAAGAGGTCCTCGGGATACCGCAGGTGCGCCATGAGCGAGCCCTTGATGTCGCTGAGCGGCTTCACGGTGCCGGGGAAGATCGACATCCACGCCTTGAGCACGGGGTCCTGCTCGTCCCACTGGTAGAGCGTCACGGTGCCGTCGTAGGCGTCGACGGTGGCCTTGACCGAGTTGCGGACGTAGTTGACCTGGCCGGCCTGCACGGCGCGCACGGCCGTGCGGGTGCTCGTGACGGCGTCCTCGGTCGCGGTGTCGAGCGTCGTGTTCTCGGAGTAGGGGTAGCTCGCCGACGTCGTGTAGCCGTCGAGGATCCACTGCACCCGGCCGTCGACGACGGCGGGGTAGGCGTTGCCGTCGAGGGTCAGCCACGGCGCCACTCGCTGCACGCGGTCGCGCGGCGTTCGGTGGTCGAGGACTCGCGAGTCGTTGGTCACCGCGTCGGAGAGGAGGAAGTTGATCTCGCGGTACTTCACGGCGTACGCGAGGCGCTTGACGGCGTCGAGCTGCACGCCGCCCGTGCCGGCGTAGGTGTAGTTGATCTGCCCGGTCCCCTTCGGGTCGGGGTAGTCGAACTCCTGCTTGTTGCCGCCGACGACGGAGTACTCGGGCGAGCTCTCACCGAAGTAGATGCGCGGTTCGTACTGCCCGAGCGCACCCGTCGTGCCGATCTGCGACTCGATGAACGTCGGGCGGCCGTCGGGCTCACGGGTGTTGCCCTTGGCGGCGACGACGCCGTAGCCGTGGGTGTAGACCGTGTGGTCGTTGAGCCAGTTGCGCTGCGCGTCGGGCACGCCGTTCAGGTCGAGCTCGCGGGCGGCGATGACGGTGTCCTGCGACTTGCCGTCGATCTGGTAGCGGTCGACGTCGAGCACGTCGGCGAACTGGTAGTAGCCCTTGCTCGCCTCGAGCTGCTTGAACGTCGGGCTCACGACATTGGGGTCGATGAGCCGGATGCCCGGCACGGTCGCCGCGTCGCCCCGCAGCTGGCCGGGGGCGGCAACGGTCTTCGTGTCGTAGGAGGCGGGCACGATGCCGGACAGCCCGTAGGCCGCCCGTGTCGCGTCGATGTTGCGCTGGATGTAGGGGACCTCGAGGGACTTCTCCGACGGCCGCACCTTGAGCGACTGCACGAGCGCGGGGTAGATGCCGCCGACCACGACGACGATGACGGCGAGGACGGCGACACCGACGAGCGGGAGACGCCAGGACCGGGTCCAGATCGTCGTGAGGAACATGATCGCGCACATGACCGCGGCGACCGCCAGGATGCCCTTCGTCGGGATGATCGCGTGCGACTCGGTGTACTGGATGCCGGTGATCTTCGTCGACTCTGCGGTCGCGAGGTTGTAGCGGTCGATCCAGAACGCGACGGCCCGCACGAGGACGAGGACCGCGGCGATGACCGACAGGTGCACGCGGGCAGCCTGGGTCGAGCGCATCTTGGCGCCGGCGACGATGCCGCCGTAGAGGTAGTGCGTGAAGGCGGCCGTGATGAAACCGATGACGAGGATCATCGTCAGGAACGCGACGACGAAGTTGATCCACGGCAGGTCGAAGACGAAGAAGCCGATGTCGAGGCCGAACTCGGGATCCGTCGTGCCGAAGGGGCTGCCGTTGCGCCACAGCAGGAAGGTGTCCCACTGGGTCGCCGCCGACAGGCCCGCGAAGAGACCGACGGCGAGCGGAGCCGCGACCGTGGCGGTGCGGCGCATCGGCTCGACGAGCTCGCGGTAGTGGTCCATGGCCTGCGTCTCGGGCGACGGGGCGTAGATCGGACGGTTGCGGTAGGCGAAGTGGATGCTCGACCAGACCATCGCGGCCGTCAGCAGACCCCCGACGAGACCGAGCAGGATCTTGGTGACGATCTGGGTGCTGAAGACGCCCGGCGAAGCCGACCGACTGGTACCACAGCACCTCGGTCCAGAACTGCGCCGCGATGGCGATGACCACGAGCAGGACGGCCGCCACGACGAGTGCCGTGACGAGCGGACGTCGCGTCGGGGGCAGCGTGGCCGCGTCGGGTCGTCGAGGCGCGCCGCGAGTCGTCGTCTGTTGGAGTTGCCCGGCGGGGGGCCGAAGTTGCTGTCGCTCACGTGGAGTGCCTTGGGTGCTGGGGCGGGCAGGTGGTCGGGCGGAACCGTGGGCGACCTCCTTCGGCCGCCTGCGGCAACCATAACCCGCACTCTCGCGGCACCCGCCGCGTGATACCGCAACGTGACCGGACGGGGACGCGCGGGTCCGCACCGGCCCGGCTCGTCGGCATACGGCAGCATGGGCACGTGAACTCGCAGCCCGTCATCGACCCCCTCGCCATCGCCGCCCTCGACACCGAGCGCCACGTCGCCGCCGCGGGCTGGGACCAGCCGGCCCGGCTCTTCGCGCTGGTGCGCACGGCTGACCTGCTCGAGCGCGAGCCGCAGCTGCGCGAGCAGATGGGGCCCTCCGACCTCGCCGAAGGTGCCCTGACGGCCATCGAGCAGGAGGGCCTGCCGACGACGAGCTCCCTCGAGACCCTGCTCGGGCGGCTGGCCTGGCCGGACGAGGTCGACGGCTGCGCCTTCGCCATCGAGCGCATGGTCGTGCCGCCGGAGGCCGAGCGCGAGCTGCCGGCACGCGGTGAGGACGCCGTCGACCACCTCGCCGCCCACCCGGACCGCAAGGACGTCCGCCTCGTCGTGGCCGTCCTGCGCGACGGCGCGTCGATCTGCCTGCTGCGCCAGCGCGACCACGACTCCGACGACGCCGTCGCGACCGGCAAGGACATCGCCCCCGGGCTCGTCGAGGCCCTCAAGGCGACGCTTCGAGGACTGAGCCGCCCGGCGTCACACCGCGTCAGCAGCGCGGCAGCGAGCCGTCTGGCCCTTGGCGATCTCCTCGACGGCGGTGCGGGCCTCGTCGAAGGTGCCGACCTTGAAGACGTCGAGGCCGTCGGGCACGTGCCCGACCACCTCGTCGCAGTTGTCGGCCGGGGCGAGGAAGTACTGCGCGCCGTCGGCGCGGGCGCCGGCGAGCTTCTGCCGGATGCCGCCGATCGGGCCCGACCTGGCCCTGGTCGTCGATCGTGCCGGTGCCGGCGATCTGGCGGCCACCGGCGAGGGGGCCGGGCGTCAGCTTGTCGTAGATGCCGAGCGAGAACATCAGCCCCGCGGACGGCCCCCCGATGGCTCCGGCGTCGATGGTGATCTTGGCCGGGAAGTCGTGGCGGAGGCCGAGCAGGACGCCGAGGGCGGTCCTGCCGCCCTGGCCCGGCCACGGTCGGGCACGACGACCGTCTGCTCCTTGCCCTTGCGGGTGACGGTGATGGACACCGTCTCGCCGGGCTTCTTCTTCTGGAGCACGTCGCGGACGGCCTGGGTGGTGGTGATCGCGCTGGCCGTCGATGGCGTCGAGCCGGTCGCCGGCCTCGAGCAGGCCCTTGGCCTTCGACGCCGACGGTGAGTGCCGACGATGGCGATGTGGGTCGGCACCGTGCTTGCCGATCGCCCGCAGCGCGACCGCGGTGGCCTCCTCCTGGGAGCCCTCCATCTGGACGGCGTTCTCCTCGGCGACCTGCTCCTGCGTGACCTGCGGGTCGAAGACCTGGTCGACCGGGAGGACGTCCGCGCCGGGTCGATCCACGCCTGCAGGATGTCCCACGCGTTGACGGGGTAGCCGGGGCCGCCCTCGACGCGCACCGTCGTGAAGCGCAGCGCCCCGTCGGTCGGGTAGGTCGGCAGACCCGAGATGGCGATGATCGGCGTGCCCTTGCCGTTGGCCGAGGTGCCCAGGGTGTTCTGCGTCGGCCCGGGGCTCATGACGGCATACGGCAGGTGGATGACGGAGCCGAGCGACCACGACCACGAGGAAGAGGAAGAAGGCGGCGAGCAGCGCCTTGTTGCCGCGCGTCAGCCTGCCGGCGGTCCTCGCCCTCGAGCCACCTCGGCGCGCGCCGGCAGGTCGGTGCCGGCGGGCTGCTCCGGCACGCGCTTGATCGTCCTCACGGCAGCCCGACCCACTCGTCGGCGCCGTCGGCGAAGCGCTGGTGCTTCCAGATCGGGATCGTGGCCTTGAACTCGTCGATGAGCTCGCGGCAGACGTCGAACGCCTCGCCGCGGTGCTCGGCGCTGACCCCGACGACCACGGCGATGTCGCCGACCTCGAGGTGGCCCGACGCGGTGGACGACGGCGAGCCGGACGGCGCGACCGTCGTGCGCCAGGCGGTCGGCGAGCGCGCGGGCCGCCTCGGCGGCCTGCGGGTGCGCGGAGTAGTCGAGCGCGGCCACCGTCTTGTCGGCTGCCTCGTCGACGTCGGCGGCCGGCGGGCCCGTCGTGGTCGCGGACGGTCCCGACGAACAGGCACACGCCACCGGCCCGGGGCGAGGAGACGCTCGCGAGCACCTCGTCGACCGACAGGGGTGTCTCACGGATCTCGGCAAGGGTGACCGTCACGCCCGCAATCGTATGCCGCGGCGCCGACGCCCGTGTGCTCGCGACCGTCCCGCCGGGCCGGGATCCGCGGGAACCAACCGGGTCCATCCGTGGTTGTCTTGATGTGCGGCCACACGGCCGGCACGAGATCCGTTCGAGTTGGGGATGAGCAGGCATGGCCGACGACCGTGGACGCAGTGACGACAACCGCAGCGACGACCGGAAAGACGACCGCAGCGACGACGGACGACGCGCGCGGTGACAGGTCCCGGGCGACGTGCCCGCGGACGCGGCGAGGAGCAGGACGGCCCCGACCAGCAGGGCGCCCCCGACGACCACCCGGGCTCCGGCGACGAGGGCCGGGCTCGCGGCGAGTCCCCCTTCGGGCTGCCCCTGAACCGTCCCGGCGGCGGCTCGCCCGGCAGCGGCTCGAGCCCTGCCGGCTTCGGCGCAGGTTTCGGCGGCGGGCCGGGCGGGGGTTTCCCGGGGCTGCCCGACCTCGGCGGCATGGACCCCTCCGACCTCGGCGCGATGCTCGAGAAGGTGCTCGGCGAGGCCGCCGACAACCCCGAGCTCGCCGAGGTGATGAAGAGCATGGGAGTCGACCCGACCGACCCCGCGACGCAGGCCGCGATGCGGGCCCAGCTCGGCACCTTCATGGCGGCGCAGGAGTCGCCGACCGGCTCGCGTGACCTGGCCACCGAGGTCGCCCGCCGGCACGTGATGGCGCGTCGAGGGCAACGACGTGCACGACGCCGGCGGCCGCCCGCGCCGTCGCCGACGCCGTCGCCGTCGCGACCCTGTGGCTCGACGAGCAGACCACGCTGGCCTCCCCCGCCTGGCGCGCGACCGGGCTGTCAGCCGCGCCGAGTGGGTCGAGGCGACGATGCCGCGCTGGTTCGAGCTGATCGAGCCGGTCTCCGACGGCGTCACGGCCGCGACCTCCGACGCCATGCGCAAGCAGGTGGGCGAGCTCGGTCCCGAGGCGTTCGGTGAGGCGCTGCCCGAGGGTCTGCCCGAGGGCTTCGACCCGCGGGCAGATGGTCGAGCAGTGGGCGCCGATGCTCGGCAACCTCAGCCGGCAGATGTTCTCGGCCCAGCTCGGGCAGGCCGTCGGCACGCTGGCGACGGAGGTCGTGAGCGGCACCGAGGTGGGGCTGCCGCTCACCGAGCCTGGCGTCGTCGCCCTGCTGCCCGGCAACGTCGCACAGCTCGCCGAGTCCCTCGAGATCGACGTGGCGCAGGTGCGCCTCTACCTGGCCGTGCGCGAGGCCGCGCGGGTCCGGCTCTTCTCCGAGGTGCCGTGGCTCGGGCCGCAGCTGCTCTCGGCGGTGTCCGACTACGCCCGCAACATCACCATCGACACCGAGGCCATCGAGTCCGCGCTGTCGACGATCGACCCGTCCGACCCCGAGGCGCTGCGCTCGGCCCTGCAGGGCAACCTCTTCCGGCCGCAGCCCACGCCGGCTCAGCGCGCCGCGCTCGACCGCCTCGAGACGCTCCTCGCCCTGGCCGAGGGCTGGGTCGACCACGTCACCGACCGCACGACGGCGCAGCACCTGCCGCAGTCGGCGGCACTGGCCGAGACGATCCGCCGCCGGCGCGTCGGCGGCGCGGCGCAGAAGACCTTCGCCGGGCTCGTCGGGCTCGAGCTGCGCCCGCGCCGGCTGCGCGACGCCGCGAACCTCTGGGCCGCGCTCGAGAGCGCCGGCGGAGCCGACCCTGCGCGACGGCCGCTGGGCCCACCCCGACCTCGCGCCCACCTCGGCCGACCTCGACGACCTCATCGGCTTCGTCGAGCGCGCCACCGGCGAAGGTGCTGCCCGTGCGGCGGGCACCCCGGAGGCCGTCGGTGCCGGGCTCGGCGACGACCTCGACTCCGTGCTGCAGGGCATCCTCGAGGAGGCCGACCGCGAGCGAGGCACGGCGCCCGGCTCGACGGTCGACGACGACCGCTCCGACGGCGACGACGAGCAGCCGGGTGGCGACGCCGACGCGGGCCCCACGCGGTGACAGGCTCGAGCGCGAACCCGCTCGGCCTGGCGGAGACCTCGGACGATGACGCAGCCGGGTGGCTGCGCCTGCACGCCGACGCCGTCGCCCGGCTGCAGTCGTGGGAGGCCCCAGACGACCAGCAGGAACGACTGCGGCTCGACTTCCTCCAGCACCTGCTCGCGCACCCCGACGCCATGAGCAAGGCCGGCCCGCCGGCTCACCTCACCGGCAGCGTCATCGTGCTCGACGAGGAGGGCACCTCGGTCCTGCTCACCCTGCACCGTCGAGCGCGCGAGTGGTTCCAGTTCGGCGGCCACTTCGAGCCGAGCGACGCCTCGGTGTGGCACGCAGCGACGCGGGAAGCGCGCGAGGAGTCGGGCATATCCGACATCTCGGCCCTTCCGCCGATCGTCCAGCTCGATCGCCATGTCCTCTCCGGCGACTTCGGCAGCTGCCGAGAGCACCTCGACATCAGGTTCGCAGCCGTGTCACCACGGTCTGCCGCGTCCGCCGTCAGCGGGGAGTCGATCGACGTGCGGTGGTGGCCGGTCGACGCTCTTCCCGAGGGCACCGCCGACGACCTGCGGCCGCTCGTCGACGCCGCCCGGCGCCGGCTCCCCCGCTGACCGCGCGGACGGCTGGGCGCAGCGTCACGGCATACGTGGTCGTATGCCGTCCGGTGGCGCGGGCGGTCGCGCTCACTCGTCGCTGAGGTCGAGACCGGCGGCCGCGGAGACACCCTGGAGGTAGCCGCGAGCCCGCTCGAGACGGGGATAGCCGCGCAGCAGCTGCCAGAACTCCGGCCCGTGCCCCGGCTGCAGCAGGTGTGCGAGCTCGTGGAGCAGGACGTAGTCGACGACCCACCCCGGCATGCCACGGAGCTTGTCGGACAAGCGAATCGAGCCCTCAGCCGGAGTGCACGAACCCCACCTCGAGTTCTGGTTGGACACCCAGCGCACGCTGGCGGGCACGGCCCGGCCACCGAGGTGCTCGCGCGACAGGGCGAGCGCACGCTGCTCGAGGTCGCCGTCGCTGCGCTGCCGACGCTGCTCGGAGGCGGCGATGCGCGCCACCATCGTGCGCACCCACTCCCCCTCCTCGGCACGGCTCATCCGCGCCGGGACCAGGACGACGAGGCGCCCCTCCTGGCGGTAGGCCGAGACGGTGCGGCGACGCTTGGCGCTGCGGCGGACCTCGACGGTCACGCCGTCGACCACCGTCTGCACCACCTCACGTCGCACCGTCGTCATGAGGGCAGGGTAGGTCAGGGCGGGGACAACGGTCCGCAGCGTGGGCCCGACACGGCCACGCCCGCGCGTCATACCGCACTCCAGACGGGCGCGCCAAGCGGGGATGAGCATGATTTCGTGCTCAGCGTGCCTTAGGGTTGAACGAGTCGAGGCACCCGTCGGATGGGTGCCATCTACAAGGAGACATCAATGGCTGACGAGACCTACAAGGGCGAGTTCTACTGCGTGAAGTGCAAGGAGAAGCGCGAGGCCGAGGGCAAGGTTGTCGTTTCCGACAACGGTCGCCGCATGGCCAAGGGACAGTGCCCCGTCTGCGGCACGAACCTGAACCGCATTCTGGGCAAGGCCTGACCAGGTCGCGGCGGCGTCGCTGACGCCGCACATCGAAGGGGCGGGACCACACGGTCCCGCCCCTTCGTACGCGCCCGGACACGTGACACCGCGCCCCGGCTGTGGACGACGCCCACGCGGGAGCCGGGGCGGCTGCGAGCCTGACGACCGAGGGTGGCGTCCGTCGGTGGCGCCACCGGGTCTGGAGGTCCGATGTCAGCAGCTGCCGTCCCGCCCCACCCGCGTCTGCCCGTCTGGCTGCGGCCACTGGTACGACGACCCGGCGAGGTCCAGTTCGGCGTGCTGCCGGGCGGCCCCGTCGTCACGGGGATCACCCTCGCCGAGGTCGAGCTGCTCGCCCGCCTCGACGGCGCACTCCCGCTCGCACTGACCGACCAGGTGGCGGCAGGGGCCGGGATCGCATCCGCGCGGTGGCGGGCCCTCCTCGAGCTGACGACCGACCTGGGCCTGCTCACCGACCGCACACTGCCCTTCCCCGGCTCGGAGCCTGACCGGACGGGACGTGTCGTCGTCGACGGCTGCGGGGAGGTGGCCTCCGGCATCGCTGAGGCGCTGGTGCAGGCGGGCACGACGGTCGTGCACGGTCGCGCGGCCGTCGACCGGGCCGTGGCGTCACCGCTGCGACCACGACCCGACGTCGTGGTCCTCGTCGGGTCACCGGTGGTCGATCCGCGCCGTGGACAGCTGTGGCTGCGGCACGAGGTACCCCACCTGCCCGTGACCCCCGCCGGCCCGCGAACCGTCGTCGGGCCCCTTGTCGACGCCTCACCCGGCGCCCCCTGCCTGTGGTGCCTGGAACGCCACCGAGCCGACCGCGACGATGCCTGGCCGGCTGTGATGAGCCAGGCCGCACGGGGTCGCACCCTCGCACTGGCGGGGCCGCCCGAAGGCCGGCACGACGCGCTGAGTCCGGGACTCGCCCACGTCGTCGTCGGCACCGTGACGCTCCTGGTCATGGGCGTCCTCGAGGGCCACCCGTCCCCGCCGGGCGTCTCGGTCGAGGTCAGCCTCCCGTGGCCCCGGATGGACCACCGTCGCTGGCCGCCCCATCCGCTCTGCCCCGAGCATCCGGTTCGCACGGCGACGACCGGAGCTCCCGGCGGTCCTGCGAGTGCGTGTCACTCCCTGGACGGATCACTGCAGCGTGAGGCGTGACCTGCTCCCGCCGTGCCGACGTGCCGATGGTTGCCGATGACCGCCTGGCCGTCCCTCGTCGCACACGCCGAAGGCTGTACGGATGGTCAGGTGAAGCTGCGCGAACGGGTACACATAGAGTCGAGCGTGGGCGCCGAACCGCCGCTTGGCGATGGTGTCGTGTCGCCGCCGTGACGGCGGCCCGGGCCCCGCCTGAGACCTGCCGAACCGCCCGAGGAGGTGCGATGTGACCGATCTGCCCCGCAAGGCCGTCGTGCGCTCGGCCAAGCTCGCCTCGGTGCCGCTCGGCTTCGCCGGCCGCACCGCCCTCGGCCTCGGCAAGCGCCTCGGGGGCCGGCCCGCCGAGATCGTGGCGGCGGAGCTGCAGGCCCGCACGGCCCAGCAGCTCTTCCAGGTGCTCGGGGAGCTCAAGGGCGGCGCGATGAAGTTCGGGCAGGCCCTCTCGATCTTCGAGGCGGCCCTGCCCGAGGACCTCGCCGTGCACTACCGCGCGATGCTCACCAAGCTCCAGGACAGCGCGCCGCCGATGCCGACCACCTCGGTGCACGGCGTGCTGCGCGCCGACCTCGGCACCCGCTGGCGCAGCAAGTTCACCTCGTTCGACGACCATCCGGTGGCCTCTGCCTCGATCGGCCAGGTCCATCGCGCGGTCTGGAAGGACGGCCGCGACGTCGCGGTGAAGATCCAGTACCCCGGCGCCGGCGCCGCCCTGATGAGCGACATCCGCCAGATCAGCCGGGTGGCCAAGGTCGCCGCCGGCTGGGTGCCTGGGATCGAGCTCGGCCCGATCCTCGACGAGCTGCGCGACCGGATGGCCGAGGAGCTCGACTACCGCCTCGAGGCCGAGTCGCAGGCGACCTTCGCCGCGGCCTTCGAGGGCGACCCCGACTTCGCCGTGCCACACGTCGTCGAGGGCCGCGAGCACGTCATCGTGTCGGAGTGGCTCGAGGGCCTGCCGCTCTCGCGGATCATCGCCGAGGGCACCCAGGAGCAGCGCGACACCGCGTCGCAGCTCTACCTGCGCTTCCTGCTGGCCGGACCGGCGCGCGCCGGCCTGCTGCACGCCGACCCCCACCCGGGGAACTTCCGCATCACGCCGGACGGTCGCCTGGGCGTCATCGACTTCGGCGCCGTCAACCGGCTCCCCGACGGCATGCCGCCGGAGATCGGGCCGCTGCTGACCACCGGCCTCGAGGGCAGTGCCGAGGACGTGCTCGCGGGCCTGCGCGAGATCGGTTTCGTCAAGCAGCGCATCGACCTCGACCCGCAGCGGCTGCTCGACTACCTCGAGCCCTTCATGGCGCCCTTCCGCACCGACACCTTCACCTTCAGCCGCGACTGGCTCCGGGGGGTCTTCGCCCACATCAACGACCCGCGGCAGCCCAACTACGCCGTCGCGTACAAGCTCAACCTGCCGCCCGAGTACCTCCTCATCCACCGCGTGTGGGGTGGGGGCATCGGCGTACTCAGCCAGCTCGGCGGCACCGTCCACGGACGGGCCATCGTCAACGAGCTGCTTCCCGGCGCCGACCTGCCGCCGGTCGCCGCCGCCGGCTGACCGACCGGCGCTGTGCGCCCGTCACCACCAGGCGGGGTCGAGCTTGCTCTCGATCGAGCGGAGGTTCTCGCGGCTGCAGCGCTGGCACGTCCAGGTCGTGCGCCCACCGTCAGAGCCTCGACTCCACGAGAGCCGGGCCGCGGCCTGCTCGTCGGGCGGCGGTGTCGCGCCGCAGCCGGAGCAGACGAGCTGCTGGCCGTGAGCCGACGTACCGGTTGAAGCGTTCATGGGCTTCTCCCTTCTCCTCTCTCGAGTATCCGCCGATCCGGGGGCCAGACGCGGCGCCACGCGGGAGCGCGTTGGCAGAGGGAGTGCGGAGCGGCTCGTTCAGATGCTGGCCCGTCGGCCCTCGACATGCGGAACCGCGGGTGACGTGCGCGTCACCCGCGGCTCGCTCACTCGATTCAGTTGTCCTGCAACGCGCTTCGCGGCGCGGTCGTTCACTTCGTGCTGTGGCGTCGACTGGCGCGGATCTCCTCGGCGATCAGCCGGGCGCTGCGACGGATGCCGCTGCGTTCCTGGCGCTGACTGCGCTGGTTGATCCGGTCGCGAGCCAGCATCTCGAGCTGGTTCATGACGTTCTCCTGGTCTGTGGAAAGGGTTGTGGTCTGCTGGGGTCGGCGTCCGGGACATGCGTTCTCACGCAGGCTCAGGCGGCCACGGGGTGCTTGCGCGGACGGCCGCGGGGCCGCTTCCGAGCCACGACGGCGCCCTGGACGAGCAGCTGCCCGCCCCAGACGCCCCACGGCTCCTGGCGCTCGAGCGCTCCGGCAAGGCACTGGACACGCGCGGGGCAGAGCCCGCAGAGCGTCTTGGCGAACTCGACGTCCTCGGGTCGCTCGGCGAACCAGAGCTCCGCGTCGTAGTCGCGACAGGGAATGGTCTCGCCGACCTGCTCGGCCTCGGCCCGCATGTCGATCAGTTCGGTCAGCTGCATCGTTCTCACCTCCGTCTCCTGGGCGCCCGTGGTGGAGCGCCCCTGCTCACTCGTGTCTGGTCTGGTCCGAAGGCCCGCACCGGTGGTGCACGTCTCGGTCCTGTTGCTCGGCATCCGGGGAGTCATCTGTGTCCCTGATCTGTCAGGCACCCGGTCGGGTGCTCTTCTGGCGGTGTCGGTTCGTACACGTGGAGCGGCGATCGGCCGGGAACCTGCCCGGAGAAACACGAAGGCCGCGGACCCGGTGATGTCGGGTTCGCGGCCTGGAGGTGAGGCTTCGGGTCTGGTCAGACCGGGGGCCTCCCAGAGCGGGAGCGAACGACATCGCGGATCTTGTAGGAGGGGGCGGACGTGCGGCCCGTGACCGAGACGTCTCCCTGGACCGGGGCGCGGAAGTCGGCGACACGGCCACCCATGAAGGCGGCGACGGACACAGTGGTCCCCTGCTGCGGAGCGAGAGTGGCCGCAAGGCGGACCTGGCCGGTGGTCGGCCGCAGACGCACGGAAAGGACGCAGGAAACTGCGTTCATCGTCATCGTGGTGTTGTCCATCAGGCCGACCTCCTCACTTCTGCTCACGGGTCCCAGCTGGCCACCGAGACCACTGGGCTTGACTTCGACAAGGATAGGCGTGCGCCTCGCGGGCGAACAACTGATTTAGCGAAGTTTCAGGAACTTATTTTTACGGAGCACGCCTATCCTGCGGATTCCTTTGCTGCAGAACGACTTTCGATCAATTCTTGCGGGTCAGCACCACGGAGGATCGTCAGGACGTCGCTGCCGTACTGCTCGATCTTGCGCGCGCCGACCCCGCTGATGAGCGCGAGCCCGCCCTCGTCGGTCGGCGCGCTCTCGGCAATCGCGGTGAGCGTCGCGTCGGTGAAGACGACGAATGCCGGCACGCTCGCCTCGCGCGCGACGGCCAGCCGCCACGCGCGCAGCCGCTCGAACGTCGCCTCGTCGTACGTGGGCGGGCAGTCGTCGCAGCGGCCGGTCTTGCGCTGGGCGGCAGAGACCAGCTCGGCTCCGCAGCCGCGGCAGTGCGCGAGACGGGCCACCTTGGGAGCGGACCGCTTGGAGCCACCGGAGCGGGCTTCGCTGCGTGCGCCCTGGCCGAGGATGTCGGCGGCCGGGGCGAGGAAGCGCGAGACGCGGCGCGTGGCACGGGCACCCGGGGTGCGAGCGCCGGACCACGAAAGGAAGAGCTGCTGGCGCGCTCGGGTGAGTCCGACGTAGAGCAGCCGGCGCTCCTCCTCGATGGCATCGGGACCCTCGGCCATCGAGATCGGCATGAGGCCGTCGGAGGCGCCGACGAGGAAGACGGTGTCCCACTCGAGCCCTTTCGCCGCGTGCAGGCTGGCCAGCGTCACACCCTGGACGGCTGGGGCGTGCTGCTCGGCGGCGCGACGGTCGAGCTCGGCGACGAGCTCGGGCAGCCGCGCCTCGGGCGCTGCGACGGCGATGTCGTCTGCCAGCGTGGCGAGGGCGGTCAACGACTCCCAGCGCTCGCGGGTCGCCCCGCCGCCCGACGGCGGCTCGTGCGACCAGCCGGCCCCGGTGATGACGTCGCGCGCGATCTCGCCGAGCGGCTTGTCGCCGTCGTCGCTGCGGGCAGCACCACGCAGCAGCAGGATCGCGTCACGCACCTCCTTGCGCGCGAAGAAGCGGTCACCGCCACGCACGAGGTAGGGCACCCCCGCGTCGGTCAGGGCCGACTCGAACGCCTCGGACTGGGCGTTGGTGCGGAAGAGGATCGCGATCTCGGCGGCGGGATGCCCACCGGCCACGAGCGCTCGGATGCGCTCCGCGACGGCGGCCGCCTCTGCCGGGTCGTCGGGATGGCTCGTCAGCTCGGGGGCAGGGCCGGGCTCGGACTGCGCGAGCAGGCGCACCGCGCCCTCGCGGGCCGCCTGCGTGCCCGAGGCGACGATGGTGTTGGCGAGACCGACGATCTGCGGGGTCGACCGGTAGTTGCGGACGAGCCGCACGACCTGGGCCCCCGGGAAGCGCTGGGGGAAGCCGACGAGGTGTCGGGGGCTGGCCCCGGTGAAGGAGTAGATCGTCTGGGCGGGGTCACCGACGACGCAGAGGTCCTTGCGCTCCCCCAGCCACTGGTCGAGCAGCCGCTGCTGCAGGTCGTTGACGTCCTGGTACTCGTCGACGACGAACTGGCGGTACTGCCCCCGCACCGTCCGGGCGATGTCCTCGCGCTCGTCGAGGATGCCGACGGTGAGGAGCAGGACGTCCTCGAAGTCGATGACCCCGCGCCGCTGCTTGACGTCCTCGTAGGCCTCGAAGAGCCGCGCCATGGCCGTGAGGTCGAGGCCGGGGGGCTCACGGCGCTGCTCACGGGCGCGGGCGGCGTACGACTGCGGTGTCAGCAGGTTGACCTTGGCCCACTCGATCTCCGCGGCGAGGTCGCGCACGGTGGTGCGGTCGAACTGCATGCGCAGGCGGCTCGCCGCCTCGGCCACGGCCGCGGCCTTGTGGCTCATCACCTCGGGGGCCGCGCCGCCGATCGCCTGCGGCCAGAAGAAGTGGAGCTGGCGCAGCGCGGCGGCGTGGAAGGTGCGCGCCTGGACGCCCTGCACCCCGAGGCCGCGCAGGCGCGTGCGCATCTCACCGGCGGCGCGCGCGGTGAACGTCAGCGCGAGCACGCGCTGCGGCTGCTGCGCGCCCGAGTGGACGGCATACGCGATGCGGTGGGTGATCGCGCGTGTCTTGCCCGTGCCGGCGCCCGCGAGGATGCACAGGGGCCCCGGCGGGGCCATCGCGACCTCACGCTGCTCGGGGTCGAGCCCGTCGAGGATCTGGTCGGCGGAGGGTACTGCGGGTACTGCGCTCAGGAGTGATCACCCTTCGAGGTGGCCAGCACGCGCGCGGCGTGGTCCGGCACATAGTTCTGCTCGTGCTGTGGGGGGCGCTCGTAGCCGCGCGGGGCCGGACGCTTCGGGACGGGAGGCACGTCGGGAGCCACCTCGGCGTGCGGAATGGAGCTGAGCAGGTGGTGCATGACGTTGACCCGCGAGCGGCGCTTGTCCTCAGACTCCACGACGTGCCACGGCGCATGGTCGGTGCTCGTCGCGGCCATCATGATGTCCTTCGCCTCGGAGTAGTCCTCCCACCTGGTGATCGACTCGAGGTCCATCGGCGAGAGCTTCCACTGGCGCATGGGGTCCTTGGCGCGGGAGCGGAAACGGCGCTCCTGCTCGATGTCGGAGACGCTGAACCAGTACTTGCGCAGGATGATGCCGTCGTCGACGAGCATCTGCTCGAAGACGGGCGCCTGCTCGAGGAAGCGGGAGTACTGCTCGTCGGTGCAGAAGCCCATGACGCGCTCGACGCCGGCGCGGTTGTACCAGGACCGGTCGAACAGCACGATCTCGCCGGCGGCGGGCAGGTGGGCGATGTAGCGCTGGAAGTACCACTGCGACTTCTCGCGGTCGGTCGGCGCCGGCAGCGCCGCGATGCGGGCGACGCGCGGGCTGAGGTACTCGGTGATCCGCTTGATCGCCGAGCCCTTGCCTGCGGCGTCGCGGCCCTCGAAGACGACGACGACGCGCTGGCCGGTGGCCCGCACCCATTCCTGGAACGCGACGAGCTCGGCCTGGAGACGACTGACCTCCGCCTCGTAGACGTCGAGGTCCATCTTCTGGGGTCGTTTTGCGCCGCGTTTGGCCATGGGGTCATCCTTGCATCGAGGGACGACGCCCGTGGCCACTGTCCCCACCCTGAAGCCCACCCCGCACGAGACCGCCCGCACGCCGCCCGAGAGGCTGCCGCCGCGAGCAGAGACAGCAGAGGAACCGATGCGCGACACCACCCAGGTCACGGCCGGACGAGGGCTCGATCACGATGTTCACGACGACGTGGTGCGGCTACTGCACGCGCCTCAAGGGCCAGCTGACCCGCGAGGGCGTGCCGTTCACCGAGATCGACCTCGAGGCCAACCCCGAGCACGTCGACTTCGTCGAGCGCGTCAACGGCGGCAACCGCACCGTCCCGACGGTCGTCTTCCCCGACGGGTCGGCCGCGACCAACCCGTCGCTCGCGGAGGTGCGCTCCCGCCTCGCCGGCTGACGAGACCCTGCGCGCGCTCAGAACCCTCCGGCACGCCCGGCTGGGAGCACGGACTCGACCGTCTGGCCGAGCCAGTGCTCGATGATGCGCTTGGCGATCGAGATGCCGCTCGGGGTGCGGATCGTGCCGCCTCGCAACAGGTCGCGGTACTCCTCACGGCTCACCCAGCGCGCCTCGGCCATCTCGACGGGGTCGATCGTCAGCGTCGTCTCCCGGGTCGTCGCGGCGAAGCCGATCATCACCGACGACGGGAACGGCCAGGGCTGGTTGCCCAGGTAGCGCGCCCCGTCCACGGTGACGCCGACCTCCTCGGCGACCTCGCGGGCGACGGCAGCCTCGAACGACTCCCCCGGCTCGACGAAACCGGCGAGCACCGAGAACCGCCCCTCGGGCCAGTGCGCCCCACGACCGAGCAGCAGCCGGTCGTCTGGATCGACGACCGACATGATGACGGCGGGGTCGGTGCGTGGGTAGTGCTCGCTGCCCTCCCGTTCGCACCGCCGCACCCAGCCCGCCTGGGCGGGTTCGGTGGGGGCCCCGCAGCGCGGGCAGAAGCGGTGCGTCGCATGCCAGTTGGCGAGGGCCAGGGCGGTCGTGAACACCCCGGCGTCGCGCGGCGTGAGGGCTTCCCCGGCCTGCCGCAGGGTGAGCCAGCCGTCGGCCGCCGGGTCGCTCGCGCCGTCCGCCGGATCGCCGCCGGCGTCCCGTGTCACGACGCCGACGTATGCCGTGCCGTCCCCGTCGCGCCCCAGGTGCAGTCCCAGCCTGGCATGGTCCGCGGCCTCGGGCGCGCGGAGCGCGAGCCGGAGGAGGTCGTCGACGGGACCGCCGTCGCGCGACGGCGCCACCCGCATCCGGTCGCCCCGGATCTCGGCGACCCGGGTGCGCGGGTCGCCGAGCAGCTCGGTGAGGATCTCGGGACGACGACGCTCGAGCGCCACCCGGCCCAGTGAGCTGCGCGAGAGCGCCAGATCGGCCAGGGTCTCGTCGGTCAGTGCCACACGGCCCACCCTAGAGGGCAGGCTCGCGTCACCCTCCCGGGGCCGAGCGCCACAGGGCCGACCGGACGAAGGCGCGCCTCGCCTCCCACGTTGGGCACGTCGTACGACCTACGGTGGTGTCGTGACACGCAGCCCCCTCTTCCTCGCCGCCCTGGCGAGCTCGGCCGTGCCGGGCCTCGATCCGGTGACGGTGGAGGGTGTGCCGGGCGAGCCGGGCGACCTCTTCGAGATCGCCTACGTGCAGGACAGCCATGACCGCCGGTGGGTCATCAAGGCGCCGTGCACGGCCGCCGCAGGGGCGATGCTCGATGACATCTCCGCGCTCTCCGGGCTGATCGGGCGTCGGCTCGACGTGGCCATGCCGATGGTGCGCGGCTTCGCCCCCGTGCCCGAGGGGCGCGCCGCCGTGTACCTGCGCGTCCCCGGCCGCCCGCTGGACTTCGCCGCTCTCGCGCCGGGTCCCCTGACGGTCGAGGTCGGCCGCACGCTCGCCCACATCCACAACGTGGAGCACCTGCTGTTCGAGGAGGCCGGTCGCCCGACGTACGACGCCGAGGCGCACCGGCGACGCCAGCTCTCCGAGCTCGACCGCGCCGCCGCCACCGGGCACGTGCCGACGGGCCTGCTCACCCGCTGGGAGCACGCGCTCGAGGACGTCTCGCTGTGGCGCTTCGCCCCGAGCGCGGTCCACGGCACCTTCACCGGCCAGAACGTCCTCGCGTCGTTCGACGACGACAGCGACTCCGTCGACCGGCCACGTCCGCGGGGTCCTGGCGTGGGAGGAGAGCCGGGTCGGCGACCCGGCCGACGACTTCGCCGAGCTCGCCAGCGTCGCTCCTCCGGAAACGCTCGACGCCGTCCTCGAGGCCTACGCCGCGTCCCGCATCGAACGCCCCGACGTCCACCTGGTGCGGCGCGCCCGCCTTGCGGCCGAGATGACGCCCCTCCGGACCCTCCTGCACGCCCTCTCCTCGGGACAGCTGGACGTCGTCGAGCGGACCGCCGAGGACCTGCGTGCGCTGGACGCGCGGGTCGAGGCGGACGACCGCCGTCATGCCAAGGAGGACGCCGACCGCAGCGAGCGCACCCGGCACGCCCGTGAGCAAGCCGTGCAGGCACTCGACCGGGACACCCCCGAGCGGCCGGAGCCCGCCTGGGACGCGACCCAGCCTCACGTCCCCTTCCCGATGCTCGGAGAGACACAGGCCATCGGGATGGCTCCGCTCCTCGACGAGTCCCAGGGGCCTGTCGCCGTTGCCGACGCACCCGCCGAGGCGCCGACCGACGCAGCCACCGAGGCGCCCGTGGACGCCCCCGACGCGGACGGCGGGAGCCACGTCCACGACGCACGGCCACAGCACGCGGAGGCCGTCGAGGACTCCCAGCCCGTGCCCGTGGTGGCGGCCGACGCCGATGCATCACCCTTCGAGATCGACGAGGTCGAGGCGCTGCCTGACGAGGCGGACGGAGTCCTCGACCTGCACGAGGGCGCGTCGGACTTCGTCCCCGTCACCTCTGCCGACCGTCCGCACCACGAGAGCAACGGCTGACCCGCACGGTCGCCGCCGCGCACAGGCGGCCGATCGACTCGGTGCCGCGATCGACCGGGGCTCGGGCCACTCGAGCTGCTCGAGCTACTCGGGGAGGGTGCGGAGGAGATCAACGAGCGCCGCCTCGCCGGGGAGGTCGGGACGGACGGTGACACCCTCCCCCGCGTAGTAGAACGCCGCGTCGACGAGCGACGGGTCGACGTCGCGCAGCCGGGCGAAGGCGACGGCATACGCCCCGAGCTGGAGGGCACGGACGGTGGCGTCTCGCCCGGTGGGCCGCGCGCCGGTCTTCCAGTCGACGACGGTCCACCCGCCGTCGTCGCGGGGGAACACGGCGTCCACACGACCTCTAACGGCGATGCCGTCGAGGATCGTCTCGATCGACATCTCGATCTCCTCGGGGATGCGATCGGCCCACTCGCTGGCGAGGAAGCGCTCCTTCATGCCGTCGAGGTCGCCGTCGTCGGCAGCCCCCTCGTCGGCGCTGCCGGGCAGGTCGAGCAGGTCGACGAACGCGGCGCGGGAGTAGTGCTCCTCGATCCAGGCGTGGAAGGCGGTGCCCTGGCGGGCGGCGACCGCCGGCGGGCTCGGCATCGGACGGCGGAGGGACATCGCGAAGGCCTCGGCGTCACGGGCCAACGACACGACCGCTGAGGCCGAGAGGTGACGTGGGACGTCGACGACGGGCTCACCCCTGGACCGCCGTGCCGCCTGCTCCGCGAGGAGGATGCGCAGGTCATCCACGCGCGGATCGCCTTGCGGCACAGAGGGACCGGCCTCGACCAGCGAGACGATGCGACGGTGGGCATCGAGCAGTCCCGAGCGTCGGGCGCCCATCGGGTCGTGCGGCCACAGCTGCGAGACCGGGACCGCGAGGTGCGGGTTGCTCGGTGCCACCGCCTTGCCCTTGTCATCGACGACGGGCTCGGGCGCGGGAACCCAGACCGTGCGCACGACAGCACCCGGCAGGGAGTCCTCGACTTCGGCCAGGAAGCGGGACGGCACCGACAGCGTCTTCTTCGCGACGCCCCAGAGGTGCGTCGTCAGGAGCATCGAGGAGCGGGCGCGGGTCAGCGCGACGTAGGCGAGGCGACGCTCCTCGGCGACCGCGTGGCGGCCGCCGTCGAGGACGAAGGCGTCGATGGCGGCGCTCAGCGTCTTGCGGTCCGGGACACCCCGCCAGTCGAGGTGTGGCAGCCCGGCGCGGTCCCCGCGCAGGTCGTAGGGCAACGAGTCGAGCCCGATGAGCCAGCCCTTGTCCTTGACGTCGCCGGAGCAGGCGTATGCCGTGGGGTCACTGTCGATGACGGGTGCCACTGCCGTCGCGCCGTGGGCGGGGAAGACGCCCTCGACGAGCGTGGGGACGGCGACGACGTCCCACTCGAGCCCCTTGGCGGCGTGGACGGTGAGCACCTGGACGGCGTCCGCGTCGGACTCGGTGTGCCCGGCGTCGAGTCCGCGCTCCTGGTCCCGGGCGGCGTCGAGCCAGCTGAGGAAGCCGGAGAGCGTGGGCCGGTCGGCGGTCGTGGCGTAGCGGGCGGCGACGTCGGCGAAGGCGTCGAGGTGCACCCGCGCGGTGGAGGCCGTGTGCTCGGGACGCGAGAGCACCTCGATGTCGAGACCGATCGCCACCTCGGCCTCGGCGACGAGGTCGACGAGCGGCAGCGCGGTGAGGCGGCGCAGGCGCCGGACGACGTCGCCGAGGTCATGCAGGCGGCCCAGGGCCTCGTCGCTGATCCGGGCGCCGTCGCGGGCGGTCCACCCGGCACGGGGCAGGTCGTCGAGAGCCTCGACGAGCGTGGCCGTGTCGGCGCTGTCGGCTGCGAGGTCGGAGCCGCGGCGGTCGGCCGCCGCGTCGGCGACACTTGATGCCGTCGGCGCGTCGGGCACTTGCTCCGACGTGGTCGACGGGGTCGGCTCCGACACCGCCGACGCGTCGGGAGCGGTCGGCACCCGCCTCGGGGCGGGGGGTCCGGGAGTGCAGCTCACGCGCCCAGGCCCAGAGTCCCGCCAGGTCGGCCGCCCCGAGACGCACGACAGGCCCGGTGAGCAGGCGCATCAGCTGGTCACCGCGCGTCGGGTCCTGCACGACCCAGAGCGCTGCCACCAGGTCGCTGACCTCGGGGGTCACGAGGAGGCCGCCGAGGCCGACGACCTCGACGGGGAGCTGCTGGCGCCGCAGCGCCTCGAGGACGAGCGGGAAGGTCGAGCGCCGACGGCACAGCACCGCGGCGCTGCGGCCCGTGCGGCGCCCGCTGGGGCTGAACCAGTGCGCGGCGATCCACGCGGCGAGATGGTCGGCCTCCTCCTCGGCGGTCTCGAGCCGGGCCACCTCGATCGAGCCGACACCGGCGCCGGGGCGGGGCCGGAGCGGCTGCACGTGCTCGGTCGCCAGCGGCGCCGCGACGGTGTTGGCCGCGTCGAGGATGAGCGAGTCGTTGCGCCAGCTGGTGGAGAGCGGCAGGACGTCGGCCGGACCGGCGTCGCTCGCGAACTCGGAGGGGAAGCGCAGCAGGGTCGTCGCGCTCGCTCCGCGCCACCCGTAGATCGACTGGTTCGGGTCGCCGACCGCCGTCAGCGCGACACCGGGGTGGTGGAAGAGTGACCGCAGCAGCTCGAGCTGGGCCTCGGAGGTGTCCTGGAACTCGTCGAGCAGCACGGCCCGGAACCGCTGCCGCTCGGTCTCCCCGACGACCGGGATCGAGCGGGTCAGACGCGCCGCGATGGCCATCTGGTCGGCGAAGTCGAGGGACTCGCGCTCGCGCTTGAGGGCGAGGAACGCCTCGACGATGGGCAGCACCGTGCGCCGCTCGCGCAGCACGGCCACGGCGTCGCGGGCGGCCGTGAGCGAACCGCGGCCCTCGCCGTCGGGCAGCGCGTCCAGTCGGGCGAGTACGGCATCGAGGTGCTCCATGACCTCGCCCGGGGTGCGCACGTGCTCGGCCATCTCACCGGCGAGCGCCATGACGGCCTGGATGACGGTGGCCTCGCTCTTGACGACGTCGTCCATCGGCCCGTCCCAGCGCGACACCGCCTCGGCTGCGAGCTGCCAGGCGCCGGCCTCGGTGAGGATGCGGAACTCGGGCTCGATGCCCACGCGGAGGGCGTGCTCGCGGACGAGCCGGCCGGCATACGCGTGGTAGGTCGAGACGGTCGGGGTGCCGCCGAGCACCTCGGCGCCCGTGCCGTCGTCAGCGGGCGGCGTCCAGATGCCTGCACGCTCGAGACCGCGCAGTCGCTTGGCGATGCGCTGGGAGAGCTCGGCCGCGGCCTTGCGGGTGAAGGTGAGGCCGAGCACCTGGTCGGGGTCGACGAGCCCGTTCGCGACGAGCCACACGACGCGCGCAGCCATCGTCTCCGTCTTGCCGGAGCCGGCGCCGGCGACGACGAGCAGGGGGCGGGCGCCGGCCTCGATGACGGCGGCCTGCTCGGCGGTGGGTGGCGGCATCTCGAGTGCCGTGGCGATGTCGAGCGCGCTGTGCTGCACAGCCGTGGCGCGGCCGGTCGCGTCCGAGGCCTCGATGGTCGTCACAGCGCATCTCCCTCGGGCTGGACCGGGCAGGAGGATCGCACCGGGCAGGTCTCGCACGCCTTGCCCTGAGAGGCACGGAACTCCCCGGCACCCATCCCCTCTGCGGTCTGCTCGACCAGGGTCCGCGCCCACGTCGGGTCGGTGCTGCCCGCCAGCGGCGGCTGCGGCAGCACGCTCGGCTTGAGCCCCGACAGGCCGCCCTTGCCGATGAAGACGAGCGCGGCCCCGGCGCTGCGCTCGCCGAGGTCGGGGAAGCCGCCCTCCTCGACGGCCACCTGGTAGGCGCCGAGCTGTCCGTGCTCGGCGAGCTCCGCCTTGGTCGGCTTGGACTTGCCGGTCTTGAGGTCGACGATGCGCAGACGCCCCTCGGTGTCACGTTCGATGCGGTCGACGCGTCCGGCCACGACGGCCCGACCGACCTCGACGCGGAAGTCGGTCTCGATACCGACGCGCTCCCACTCCCGCTCGGCCCCGGCGCGGTAGGCCGCGAACCGGGCCACCATGTCGTGCGCCTCCTGGTGCGTGCGGTCGGTGACCCAGCCCGGCTTCAGCCCGAGCCGACCCCAGCGCTCGTCGACCTCGCGCTTCAGCTCGACGAGAGGCGCGTCGGGCAGCTCGGCGACGATGTCGTGGACGAACGTGCCCACCGAGGCGGCGCCGAGGGAGACCCCCTCACCGCCGACCGACGTGAGGAACCAGCGCAGCCCGCACTCGGAGAAGTACGTCACCTTCGACGGGGACACGGGCACGGGCTCATCGGGCCGGCGGACCGGGCGCTCGCTCGTGACCGACCGCAGCGCCCACCACGAGCTCGGGTCGGCGCCGCGCACCCCTTCACGGGCCGCCACGGCGAGCAGGTTGAGGGCCGGCTCGGCGACCCCGGGATCAGGGTCCACCGCCTCGCGACGAAGCTCGCCGACGAGCCCCGGCAAGGTCATCGTGCGGGCGACCTCGGAGTGCGGTCGCACCTCGTCGGCGAGCCGGGTCGTCGCCGGCGGATCGACGAGGTCGAGGTAGACCGAGGGCTGCTCGTCCTCGTTGCCGACCGCGGTGACGAGAAGTCGCTCGGTGGCCCGGGTGACGGCGACGAGGAAGAGGCGGGTCTCGTCGTAGCGCACTGCTGCCTGGGCCGCGCGGAAACCGAGGGGGCGCTGCGCCACGACGTCGACGAGGTCCTCGGAGCCGAGGACGGACCCACGCAGGCGAAGGTCGGGCCAGACGCCCTCCTGGACGCCGGCGACGACGACGATGCGCCACTGGCGGCCGGCAGCGGTCTGCGGCGTCAGCAGCGCGACGCGGCCGCCCGACTGGGCGCCGACGAGCAACGTGTCGCCGGGGACGTCCTGCCCCTGGATGTGCTCGAGGAAGGTGTCGGGCCCCGCGGTGGGCAGCCGGTCCACGAAGGCCCCCGCGGCGTCGAAGAGGGCGAGCACCGCGTCCAGGTCGCGGTCGGCGCGCTCGCCCGACGCGCCGCCGGCGAGGGCCTGCCGGCGCCAGCCCTCGGCGACCCCGGCACCCTGCCAGATGGCCCAGAGCACGGACTCGGCGGTCACCCCGCGGGCCCAGCGGCCGTCGTCGTCCACCCGCGCCGCAGCGGCGCCCGCGGCGAGCGCCGTCGCGATGCGGTCGGCAGGTCGCGCGGTCGACCCGAGCGTCCGGGCGCGCGGCGGCGACTGGAGCAGCTCGGCCAGCAGCTCGTCGCTGGACCGTCCGCCGCCAGCGGCGAGCTCGTCCTGTCGCAGGAGTCGCCGCAGTCGCCGCAGTCCGACGGTGTCGGACCCGCCGACCGGAGAGAGGACGAGGTCAGCGGCCCGGACCGGGTCGATGGTGTGGGTCTCGCCGCGCTGCTCGGCCCGCGCGATCTCGATGCTCTCCTCGAGCAGGTGCAGGAGCGGTCTCACAGCGCTCTCGTCGCGCACCGGGGCCTCGGCGCTGCCGGCCTCGACCGGGACCCCGGCCTGACCGAGGAGCCGACGCATCGTGTCGGCACGCCCGGAGCCGCGCACGACGACAGCCATGTCGGTCCACGGCACGCCCTCGACGAGGTGGGCGCGTCGCAGCAGGGCCGCGACGTGCGCCGTCTCCTGGGCGGCCGACCGCAGCAACGCGACCTCGACGGTGCCGCGGGCCGGATCGTCCGTCGCCGACGTCAGCCGTCGCTGCTCCCCGCCGCCGAGCGCGCCGATGCGCCGGGACACCCGGTCGGCCACGCCGGCCATGGCGGCGCCCAGCCGGTGCGTGCGGTCCAGGACGACGGTCTCGCCCCCGTCGCGGTCGTCGAGCAGGTCGAAGAGGCCGCCGACGAAGCGCGGGTCGCGCCCGGCGCCGGCGAGGTCGGTCCACCCGTCGGCGAGGAAGCGCGGGTCGGCGCCACGGAAGGTCTGGACGGCGACGTCGGGGTCGCCGATGAGGACGACCCGTGGCCCCCCGGGACGGGCGACGACGCGGAGCAGCCGGGCCGCGGCGGAGGTCAGCTCCTGGGCCTCGTCGACGACGACGAGACGGATGCGCTCGTGGAGACGGTCGAGGGCCGACGGGTCGTCGTCGAGCAGCTCGGCGGCGGCCGTCAGCACCCAGGCGGGGTCGTAGGACCCGTGCCGGGTGAACGAGGTGACCTGGTCGTACTCCCGCAGCACGTGTGCCGCCGCTGCCCACTCGGGCCGGTCGTGCTCGACGGCGAGCCGGGCCAGGTCGTCGGGCCCCTGCCCGAGCTCGACCGACCGCATGAGCAGGTCGCGAAGCTCGTTGCGGAAGCCGCGCGTCGTCAGCGCCTCCCGGAGCTCGTCGGGCCACTCCGGCCCTGCCACCTCTCCGGAGGCGTGCCCGGCGAGCAGGTCACGCAGGATGACGTCCTGCTCCGGGCCGTTGAGCAGGCGCGGCGGTGGGTCGCCGCGCAGGACCGCCTCGGCGCGCAGCACCCCGAAGCCGAACGCCTGCCAGGTGCGCGCCAGCGACTCCGTCGACGTGCCGCCCAGGCGCGCGGTGACCTGCTGGCGCAGGGTGGCAGCGGCGCTGCGGCTCGAGGTCAGGACGAGGCACGAGTCGGCACGCAGCCCCTGCTGCCGGACGGCGTCGACGACGAGCTCGACCGCGAGGGTCGACTTGCCGGTCCCGGGCCCGCCGAGGACCCTGAGGACCCGCGCCGACGAGTCGAGGGCGGCCTGCTGGCGGTCGTCGAGCCGCACTCGCGCGGCCGCGAGAGCAGGAGCGCGACGGAGGATGACCACCGGAGGATTCCATCACGGCCGACCGACAGCGGGTGCCACCCGGAGGGCGTATGCCTGGTGCGGCCCCCGCCGGGCCGCGTCCCGACAGCGCGCGGCCGCGTGGTCACGACCCCGGACGCGCCGGGCACGTGAGGGGCCCGGGACGGCGTACGCCATCCCGGGCCCCTGCATGGGTCAGGAAGTCACCTCAGGTCGAAGCGGTCCGCCTCCATGACCTTCGTCCAGGCCGCGACGAAGTCGCGGACCAGCTTCTCGTGGGCATCTTCGCTGGCGTACACCTCGGCAAGGGCACGCAGCTGCGAGTTCGACCCGAAGATCAGGTCGACGGCAGTGGCGGTCCACTTCAGGTCACCGCTGGCGAGGTCGCGGATCTCGTAGACGTTCTCCTCCGACGCCGACGTCTTCCACTGCGTGCCGGGGGCGAGCAGGTTGGTGAAGAAGTCGTTCGTCAGCACGCCGGGGCGGTCGGTCAGCACGCCGTGCGCCGTGCCACCGACGTTGTTGCCGAGCGCCCGGAGGCCACCGACGAGGACCGTCATCTCCGGAGCGGTGAGGCCGAGCATGTAGGCCCGGTCGACGAGCAGGACCTCCGGCTGCAGCTTCACGCCGGGACGCAGGTAGTTGCGGAAGCCGTCGGCGCGTGGCTCGAGCACGGCGAACGACTCGACATCGGTCTGCTCCTGAGTCGCGTCCGTGCGGCCGGCGTGGAACGGCACTTCCACGGTGACACCGGCGCCGTGCGCGGCCTTCTCGACGGCCGCGGAGCCCGCGAGCACGATGAGGTCGGCCATCGAGATCGTCGCGCCGCCCGCCTCGTTGAACTCCCGCTGGATGCCCTCGAGCGTCTCGAGCACCTGGCCCAGCTGCTCGGGCTCGTTGACGGCCCAGCTGCGCTGCGGCTCGAGGCGGATACGTGCCCCGTTGGCGCCGCCGCGCTTGTCGGTGGAGCGGAAGCTCGCGGCCGAGGCCCAGGCGGTGGAGACGAGCTGGGACACCGACAGACCGGATGCCAGGACCTTCTCCTTGAGCGCCGCGACGTCGGCGTCGCCGACCAGCTCGCCCTCGACGGCCGGGACCGGGTCCTGCCACAGCTGCGGCTCCGGCACCCACGGGCCCAGGAACCGCGAAACGGGGCCCATGTCGCGGTGGAGCAGCTTGTACCAGGCCTTCGCGAAGGCGAGCCGGAACGCCTCGGGGTCTTCGAGGAAGCGTCGCGAGATCTTCTCGTAGGCCGGGTCGAAACGCAGCGCGAGGTCGGAGGTGAGCATCCGTGGCTCACGACGCTTGGACGCGTCGTGCGCGTCCGGCACCATGTCGGCGCCCGCCCCGTTCTTCGGCCGCCACTGGTGTGCGCCGGCCGGTGACTCCATGAGCTCCCAGTCGTAGGCGAAGAGGATGTGGAAGAACTCGTTGTCCCACCGGGTCGGGTGGTAGGTCCAGGTCACCTCGAGGCCCGAGGTGATCGCGTCGGCGCCCTTGCCGGAGCCGAACTCGCTCTTCCAGCCCAGCCCCTGCTGCTCGAGTGGCGCGCCCTCAGGCTCCGGGCCGACGAGGTCGGAGTCGCCGGCGCCGTGCGTCTTGCCGAAGGTGTGGCCGCCGGCGATGAGGGCGACGGTCTCCTCGTCGTTCATCGCCATTCGGGCGAAGGTCTCGCGGATGTCGCGGGCCGAGGCGAGCGGGTCGGGGTTGCCGTTGGGACCCTCCGGGTTGACGTAGATCAGGCCCATCTGCACCGCGCCGAAGACCTCGTCCAGGGCGCGGTCTCCGGAGTAGCGCTCGTCGCCGAGCCAGGTGTCCTCCGGGCCCCAGAAGATCTCCTCCGGCTCCCAGACGTCCTGGCGCCCGAAGCCGAAGCCGAAGGTCTCGAAACCCATGTCCTCGAGGGCGACGTTGCCGGCAAGGACGATCAGGTCGGCCCACGAGATCTTCTGGCCGTACTTCTGCTTGACCGGCCACAGCAGGCGGCGCGCCTTGTCGAGGTTGGCGTTGTCGGGCCAGCTGTTGAGCGGGGCGAAGCGCTGCCCGCCGTCACCGGCACCGCCGCGGCCGTCGTAGATCCGATAGGTGCCGGCCGCGTGCCAGCTCATTCGGATGAACAGGCCGCCGTAGTGACCGAAGTCCGCCGGCCACCAGTCCTGGGAGTCGTGCAGCACCGCGACGATGTCCTGCTTGAGCGCGTCGAGATCGAGCTTGGCGAACTCGGCCTCGTAGTCGAAGTCCGCACCCAGCGGGTTGCCCCTGGGAGAGTGCGCACGGAGCACCGACAGGTCGAGCGAGTCGGGCCACCAGTCCTTGATGCTGCGCGGGCGGCCGCCGGTCTTGGGGGTCGGCGAGTCGATCGCCGGGTTCTCACTCTCGCTGCCGCTGGCGGTGGCCGAGTCGTGCATGACCGGGCAGCCGCCTTCTGCCTTGCGGTCCACCCCCTGCGGGCTCTCGGGCGTGACGTCGTTGGGGCTGTCAGTCATGAGTGGATCCTTCCGGGCATCGCTGTCACTTCAAGGGATACGGGTGGCCAAGCAGTCAGGGCAGGTGCCCCAGTAGACGACCTCGGCCTGGTCGATGAGGAAGCCGTGGTCGGCGGATGCCGTGAGGCAGGGGGCTGCCCCCACGGCGCAGTCGACGTCGGCGATTGCGGCACACGAACGGCATACGACGTGGTGGTGGTTGTCGCCGACGCGGACCTCGTAGCGCGCCACGGAACCGGTCGGCTGGATCCGACGGACGAGGCCGGCCTCGGTGAGGGCGCGCAGGACGTCGTAGACGGCCTGGTGCGACACGTCCCCGGCGACCTCCCGGACCCGTCGGATGACGGTGTCCGTGTCGGTGTGCGGGTGGTCGTGGAGCACCGTGAGCACCGCCAGCCGTTGCCGCGTGATGCGCAGGCCCGCCTCGCGCAGCTGCTTCTCGAGGTCGGGACGGGACATGACCCGAGTCTGTCCCGCTTTCTGGAAACAATCAAGTCTTGTCGGTGGACTCCCCCGCACGGCTCGCTCCCTCGGGTGCTGGCCTCCGTCTCGTACGATGCGGATGGCGCGGAGGGTTCGCAGCCGACCCGGCGAGACCGTGACCACATCGCACACCCGAGGGCGGCGCATGTCACCAGAGAACAGCTTCGGTGCGACCCCGTGGGGCCGTCTGATCGCGTGGGCCTGGCCGAGTCACCCTGCGCGGTGGCGAGACGTGCCGCGACGCGTACGACCCACACTGGTCACGGTGTTCCGGCTCACGGCGGCCGCGGTGGCGGCCTACGTGCTGTCCCAGGTCGTCACGCCCGGAACCCCTGACCTGACCGGCCCCCTGACGGCCCTGCTGGTCGTGCAGGCCACGGCCTTCTCGACGATCAAGATGGGAGCCGTCCGGGTCGCTGCGGTGCTCTCGGGCATCCTCGTGGCCACGCTGCTCTCGACGTGGAGCGGCCTCACCTGGTGGAGCCTCGCCGCCGCCATCGCCGCGTCCCTGCTGCTGGCCAAGGTGCTGCGCCTCGGCGACCAGGCCCTCGAGACGCCCATCAGCGCGATGCTCATCCTCGGCGTCAGCAACCACGACATCGCCGCGGAGACCCGGATCGTCAACACCCTGATCGGTGCCGCGGTCGGGGTTGCCTTCAGCGTCGTCTACCCACCGGCCATGCCGACGGGGGCGGCACGGCAGGCGCTGCTCCGCGTGGTCGAGGCCGCCGCCTCCGCCCTCGATGCTGCGGCCGAGGCTCTCGAGGCGGGCCCGGTGACCCGCGAGCAGGTCGAGGAGTGGATCGACAGGGTCCGCGCCGCGAACCGGGACGTCGCCCGGGCCACCGAGACCATCGGCCATCTCAAGGACAGCCGCCGGTTCAACCCACGTGCCCTCGGCACCGTCGACGTCGAGCCCGTGCTGGCGTCGGCCCTCGACACCTTCGAGCACTGCCTGCTGGCCATCCGTGCCCTTTTCACCCTGCTCCTCGCCGAGCTGCCGGCCGAGTCAGCACCAGAGGACCCCTACGGTGACGAGCTGCGCTCGGCGTTCGCGGTGGTCCTGCACGACAGCGCCGACTGCCTCCGTGCGTTCGGCGGCCTCGTCATCGCGGAGTCGGAAGGCCGCGAGGAGGACACCGAGGACGCACTGGCCGAGAGCCTCGACATCCTCCGCGAGACCCAGGCCATCCTCACCGAGCTCATCCTCGTGCGCGTCCGCGAGGACACCTCGTCGTGGCTGCTGCGCGGCTCCGTCCTGGCCGCCGTCGAGCAGGTGCTGTCACGACTCGACCTCGAGGACCGCGCTCGGATGTACCAGCAGTGGAAGGAGCAGCAGCAGCAGCGCCGGTCGGCCCAGCTGCCCCAGATCGTCCACGACGTCCTCCCCCACCCCGACCGGCCCTACCCGCGCGGACTCCAGCGCGGACGGATGAGGCGCCCGCGCCGTCGCGACGAGCGGTGAGGGGGCCGGCACGCCGGCTCCTGCGGGCCGAGACCGTGGCTCAGAAGGATGGCGTGCGGGCCGGCCCTGCTCGGCCGGCCCGCACGTCGGCTATCCCGCGATGGGGGTCACTGCCCGTCGGCGCTGGGGATGTAGCCACCCGGGACCTGCGACGGCGGGTAGATCCTCGAGTCGCCCGGGTACGGAGCGGCCCAGTTGTGCGCCTGGTACCACGTGAACCGGTTCATCAGCTCCGGGCTCGCAGAGTCCGGGGTGGGGTTGCTGCCATTGAAGCCCTGCTTGACCCGCCAGCCCTCCCACTGCGCCGCAACGGCCTTCTCGGATGCCGGGACAGCGGCCGAGCTCGGCTGTGCCGCAGCGCCGCTCGCCGCCGGCGTGGTGTCCTGACCGCACGCGGGCGCAGGGTTGACCTGCTCGGTGAGCGGGATCTGGTTCGGCAGCGTGGTGAAGGGCGTCAGGTCGGGCTTGGACTGGAACGCGTCGAACATCGGCGTCGCCGCGGCGAGCTTCTGGTTCAGCGGCTGGGCGCCGAGGATCTGCTCGATGGTGCGCACCATGTTGATCTGCGAGTAGTAGGTGCTGACGACCTTGCCGTGCTGGGCCCAGGGGCTGATGACCTGCACCGGCGCGCGGTGTCCGTCGACGTGGTCCGCGCCGTCCTGGCTGTCGTCCTCCACCACGAAGATGGCCGAGTCCTTCCAGTACCTGCTGTGCGAGATCTCGTCGACGACCTTGCCCACGGCGAGGTCACCGTCGGCGACCTGCGCCCTGGCGTCCGGGGCCCCGCCGGTGTGGTCGCTGGAGAGCCAGAGCATGTTGAAGTTCGCCGGCCCGTCCTTCTCGAAGTGCTGCTTCCAGAGCTGGAAGCGGTAGATGTCGGGGATGTTGACGTCGAACTTCGGGTAGTCGTGCTCGGTGATCTGGTTCAGCGACGGGATCGGCGACTGCGTGTCCGTCTTGATCGACGGGTCCGTCAGCGCGCTGGGGGCGCCGCCGGCGGCGACCTGCTTGGCGGTGCAGTAGTACTTCTGCCACGTCGCACCGGCCGGCTTGGTCAGAGAACTGGGTGAACTCGCCGTAGTTGCGCGCGGTCTTGCCGGCGGACTGGACTGCGGTCCAGAGGAACCCCGGAGCGCTGGTGCCCGAGGGCGTCGTCCTCGGTGTCGTAGCTGCGGACGTACTCACCGGCGCTGGACTCGGTGTACTCCGGGTTGTCACCCTGCATGATCCAGTTGTGGCCCTCGGCGGAGTTGGTGCCGATGTCGTAGAGGTTGTCGTAGAGGCCGAACTGCTTGGCCAGGGCGTGCTGGTTGGGGGTGACCTTCTGCGCCGAACTGCACGAGCGAGGGGTCGCCGTTGCCGCGGCTGTCTGTCGCCGTAGACCTGGTCGTAGGTCCGGTTCTCCTTGACGATCATGAAGACGTGCTTGATCGTCGACGGGTCTCCGAGGCGCACGGGCACGGGCACCGCCTTGGCCCGATGGCCCTCGGCCTGCTGTGACGTCGTTGTGGCTCCAGTCGTTCTGGGCGAAGACCGGTCGCGGTGTAGCCGGCTGATCTCCTTGTCGTCGCCGGGCATCGTGAAGCTCGTCAGGGACGCGGTCGTGCTGTGCGTGTCGTGCCCGCTGACGACGGGGACGCCGTAGCCCTTGTTCGTGGTGATGGCCGGACCGCGGGCGTCGATGCCGCGAGTGTTGGTGACGACGACCCGGTTGCCAACCGTGGCCACGCCGGAGGGGTAGTAGTCCGTCGGCAGCAGGCCGACGTAGCTCGACCGGCGCCTGCGGCGTCCCGGCGTATCGGTAGACGGCGACCGCGTTCGCCCGGCCGAGGGTGACCAGAAGATGTCCGTCCTTGCGTCAGCGCGATGCCGGTGGGCTCGTAGCCGACCTTGGCCTTGGGCCACGGCTGCGGTCGCGATGGTCTGGACGACAGCGTCCTTGCGGGTGTCGATCGACCGACACGCGTGTCGCTGTTGGTGTTGGCGACGAAGAGCGGCGTTGCCCGCGGCATACAGCGCGGTCGGGTGCAGGCCGACGTCGATCGACGCGGACCGCCTCCGGACGGGCCGCCGTGTCGATGACGCTGACGGTGCCGGTCGTCGAGGCGCCGAGGTTGGGGTCGGCGGGGACGTCGGTGCCGTAGGAGTTGATCGTGGGCTCGCCCGGCTTGGCGTGCCGGCCTCCCTCGTTGCTGACGTAGAGCTTGCCGCCGACGAAGGTCAGGTGCCTCGGCGCGATGCCGACGTTCCAGGTCTGCTTGACCGCGCCGGTCGCCGGGTCGATGGCCACAACGGTGTTCTGGCCGTTGACCGCGACGTAGAGCGTCGACCCGTCGGGCGAGTAGACCGACTTGCCGGGCAGGGCGGAGCGGCCGTCGACCTGCGGGAGCGGGAAGCGGGTGGCGCTGCCGAGGGTGCCGTCGGCGTTGACCGGGAAGCGGGTGAGGGCGTCCTGCTGTGGACAGCCAGAGGAACCTGCCGTCGGGCGAGTAGGTCGGACCCTCTTGGCCGACGCTGCCGTCGGGGAGCTTCTGGTCGACCCCGTCGGCCTTGCCCACACGGTAGATCAGCTTGTTGGCGGCCAGGTCGAAGACCTGGAGGACCACGCTCTTGTCGGCGCTGCTCGCGGCGAGGAAGCGGCCGTCGGCGCTGACCGTCGACCCCATGAACTTGCCGTACTGGGTCATGATCCGGTCGCCGATGGGCTTGATCACCTGGTTGTCGGAGATCTGGAGCCCGTTGGCGTACTGCGTGCCGACGGTGTGGTTGCCGAAGGCCCCGGTGGCGGCGGTGGCGATGCCTCCACCGACGATGGTGAGGGCTGCGGTACCGGCCGCGGCGACACGGATCCTGCGGGTGGTGCGACGGCGCTCCGGAGCCGGTTCGGAGCCGGAGAGCCGTTGACGAGTGACCTGCATGATCATCCTTTCGAGGAACTGCGGGAGGACAGGTCGACGAGGCTGTCGATCTGCCACAAGGGGTTGGCTGCGTCCCCACTCGGAGTCCGCACCTGGAAGTAGCCGTTCACTTCCTTGGGGCCGTCCCCGTCAGCGACGTAGCGCCCCTCGGCGGCGACGTCGAGCTGGTAGAGGGCCGTGCCGACAGCCGTGGCTCCGGGGATGTGCCACGACACGGCACAGCGCCAGTCGTTGCCCGCGCCCTCGTCGTCGCCCGGCGACCCGGCCCGGTAGCAGGACGCGGTGGTGCGCAGCTGCTCCTCGGTCACGTCCGGACGGTGCAGCTCACGGGACTGGAGCCGGTAGAGGTGGGCGAACGAGGCGGCGAGGGAGGTCTCGATCTTGGCCCGGTCGACCCCGGACCCGCTCGCGGGCGTCGCCACCGCGACGACGGCGGCGCTGACGGCCGCCAGGGCAGGCCACGGGGAGGACCCCGACGACCATGGACCGGCTCCCCGATCCGTCGTACGCGAGGTCGGTGAAGTCGCGGCGCACGAAGAGGAGGTATGCCAGAGCCGTCGCGACGAGGACCCAGGCGCTGCTGACGACCAGGCCGATGACCACCGGCCTCGTCTGGGACGGATCGCTGAACAGGCCCCGCCAGGCGAGGAATCCCTGGCTCGGCAGGGCGAGACGCACGACCGCGGGGAGGGGCAGCAGCTGGACTGCCTGCAGCACGAAGGCGAGGACCGCCGGCACGAGCAGGCCCATCGGCGAACGCCCCAGCGCAACCGACCCGAGCAGTCCTACGGCCGCGAAGGCCAGCGAGGCGAGCACGGTGCAGACCCAGGCCAGCAGCACGAGTCGCGCGCTCTGGCCCGTGTCGATGAGCTGTCCGTCGAGACCGACGAGCTCACGGTTGCCCATCACCGCCAGGCCGCCGCCGATGCTGGAGACGGCAAGACCGACCTCCATGGCCAGGATCACGGCGGTGCTGGCGAGCGCCTTCGCGACGAAGATGCGACGTGGCGAGCGCACCGCCATGACGAGGTGGCGCCACGTCCCCAGGCGGTCCTCGGCGGCGAAGACGTCGCCGGCCACGAGGGCGGTCAGCAGCGGGAGCGCCCAGGTGCACGCGAAGCTGAGCACCACGAGGGAGGCTGCCCACCCGGTCGTGAACATCCATCGTCCGAAGACCGTGTCGCTCGGCAGCGAGCTCTGTCCGCTGGCGGCGGCGATGAAGCCGGCCGGTGCGAGCCAGCAGGCGACGAGGACGACCCGCACGCGCCACTGGCGCGAGCAGCTTGAGCAGCTCGAAGCGCACGCTGGATCCGAGGCCGGCGGGACCGGTCACGAGTGCTGTCTCAGCCCGCTCGGCCTCGGGAGCCGCCACCGGCGCGCTCGCGGTCGTCGTGTTCATCGGGCAGCCCCGTGGGACGCGAGGACGTCGTCGGCGCCGGTGAGCGCGAGGAAGGCCGCCTCGAGTGGTGGGACCACCGGACCGAGCTCGCGGACCGCGACGCCCGCGGCGACGAGGCGCACGACGAGGTCGTCGAAAGCGCTGACCGGTCCGCGCGCGACGACGGCAGGTTCCCCGAGCCGGGGCGGGGTCCGCTCGGGGACCAGCTCGAGGGCGGGGTGCCCCGCAATGACCCGACGGGTGGTGTCGGCGTCGGAGGTGAGCACGCGGTAGTCGAGCCGTCCGCTCTCGGCCGCGAGCTTCGTGACCGGTCCGGAGAACACCACCCGCCCGTGGGCCAGGAGCGTCACCTCGGAGCAGAGCGCAGCGAGATCGTCCATCTGGTGGCTCGAGATCACGACCGCTGCGCCCTGTGCGGCCAGGTCGGCGAGAACCCGGTGGACGTGCCGCCTGGCTGCCGGGTCGAGGCCGTTGGACGGCTCGTCGAGCACCAGCAGGCGCGGCCGGGTCAGCAGGGCAGCCGCCAGGCCGAGCCGCTGACGCATGCCCAACGAGAAGCCGCGCGCCCGGTCGTCGGCCACGTCGAGGAGACCGACCTGCTCCAAGGCGTGGTCGACCTCGGCGCCCCGCTCGGACCCGTAGCCGTGCAGCCGCGCGAGCGCGACCAGGTTCTGCCGGGCGGTCAGCGTGGGGTAGAGACCGGGTCCGTCGACGAAACCACCCACGCCCCCGTGCACCCCGAGCACCCGGTCGACCGGCGTGCCCAGGATCTCGAGGCTGCCCTCGTCGGCGACGGAGAGCCCGAGCAGCAGCCCCAGGAGTGTTGTCTTGCCGGCCCCGTTCGGCCCCACGAGACCGTGGACCAGGCCCCTGGGGACGTCGAGGTCAACGCCGTCGAGCGCGACGACGTCGCCGAAGTACTTGGTCGTGCCCCGGGACCGGACCGCGAGCGAGCTGCCCATTCTTTGCCTCCAGATCGTCGAACGAGCACGACGCTAGGGAAGCCGGAGGGTGCGGAGACGGCGGGAACCTGAACCCCGGGCAAACCTCACATTTCTCTCTGGAGCGGACGAGCGACGCGGATCACGACTCGACAGTGGCGACGAGCTCCACCTCGAAGCCCTCGCCGCTCTCGAGGTACGCGGCGTAGTGAGTCGGGCCACCGGCATACGGGTGCTTGTCGGCGAACATCAGCGTCCACCCGCCCTCCGCACAGGCGTCGACCAGCGCGTCGACCTCTGCTCGCGAACCGCCATGGAAGGCAAGGTGGTTGAGCCCCGGGCGTCTCCGCTCGTGCCGACCCGGCACGACGTCGGGCCCGGACTCGACGACGACGTAGAGCGAGCCGCGCTCCCACGCCTGGCCGTGCCCCCAGTCATCGCCCAGGTGGTAGCCGAGGCGACCGAGCAGCCAGCCCCACTCGCGCCCCGCCGCGGCGATGTCCTCGACCCAGATCTCGACGTGGTGCAGACCGCCCCGCGAACCAGCGCCCCCGACCGCGCCGGAACCCGCAACCGCTCCCCCGAAGTCCCACCTCGCCCGCGCCATGTCAGCGCGGCCACCGTCGAGCAGACCGCCCACCATGGGCGTCCCCTCGGCACGCCAGTGCCCGAGCGCCTCGTCCTCGAGGCCCTGCGGGGGCCGCCCGTCGGAACGGATGACACGCCACCACGGGACGTCTGAGCCGTAACGGCTCATCACGGTCCCGACCGTGCGCGGACCCATCCCGCCGAGACGTCTGGCGATGTCGCCGTAGGCCAGCACCCTCCCCTCGGGGATCGTCGCGACGAGATCGAGCACGCGCTCGGCGTGGTCCTCCAGCGGCACGGGGGCCTCTCAGTACTCGGGTTGGCTCGGGTCGATCTCCCGAAGATAGGCGAGTATGCCGCCCTCGACGTTCGCCACGTCGGTGAGTCCCGCGCGCAGCGCCAGCCGAGTTGCCTCAGCCGATCGTCCTCCGACCTTGCAGTGGATGAGAACCCTTCTGTTCGTGGGTAGCTCGTCGAACGCCACACCAGAGCGGAACAGATCGAGGTGGATCGCGACGGCCCCCGGGATGCTGGCGATGGCCCGCTCCTCGGTGCCGCGAACGTCGACGAGCAGCGGCGGGTCGTCGGACGCGAGCTCGCCGGCCATCTCGTGCACCGTCACCGTCGGAAGCTCGTCCTCGTCGGGCGCTGCGGCACCGGGCACCCCGCAGAACTCGACGTAGTCGATGAGCTCGGTGACGCTCGGGTCGCTCCCGCACACGGGGCAGTCCGGGTCGGCGCGGACGGTCAGGGTGTCCCAGGTCTGGCGCAGCGCGTCATGGACGAGCAGCCGGCCGGTCAGCGGCTCACCGATGCCGAGGAGCAGCTTGATCGCCTCGGTCGACTGGACCGAGCCGATGGCCGCGCACAGCACGCCGAGCACCCCACCCTCGGCGCAGCTCGGGACCGACCCGGGCGGCGGCGGCTCGGGGAAGACGCAGCGGTAGCACGGCCCGTGGCCTGCCCACCACACCGAGACCTGCCCGTCGAAGCGCAGGATCGAGCCCCAGACGTGCGGCTTGCCGAGCATGACGCACGCGTCGTTGACGAGGTAGCGGGTCGGGAAGTTGTCGGTGCCGTCGACGACGAGGTCGTAGCCGGCGATGATCTCGAGCGCGTTGGACGAGTCGAGCGCGAGGTCGTGGCGCTCGACGGTGACGTGCGGGTTGACCCGGTGCACGGCCGACTCCGCCGACTCCGTCTTGGGTCGGCCGATGTCGGCGTCGGAGTGGATGACCTGACGGTGCAGGTTCGTGAGGTCGACGACGTCGGCGTCGACGACACCGATCGTGCCGACGCCCGCAGCGGCGAGGTAGAGCAGGGCGGGCGAGCCGAGCCCGCCGGCACCCACGACGAGCACGCGCGCAGCCTTGAGCCGCTCCTGCCCGTCGCGACCGACATCGGGCAGCAGCACGTGTCGGGCGTACCTCGTGGTCTCGGCCGTGCTGAGTGCCCGACCCGTCTTGACCAGCGGATCCGTCGACATCCCCTCACCGTACTGCTCGGTATGGTGAGACGGACACGGTCGTCCGCGGGGGTGGACGACGAGGACGACGAGCAACGCGCCCACACGCACAGAGGATCCGCATGGCTGACGAGACGACCCCGCCGGGACGCGGGCAGCGGCTGCCCCGATCGGAGCGGCGCGCCCAGCTCCTCGACGCCGCCCTGGGGGTGTTCGTCGAGAACGGCTACCACGCCGCCGCGATGGACGACATCGCCGGCCGGGCCGGGGTGTCCAAGCCGGTGCTCTACCAGCACTTCCCCGGCAAGCTCGAGCTCTACCTCGCGCTCATCGACCAGCACACCGGTGAGCTCGAGCAGCTCGTCCGCGACGCGCTCGCCCTCTCGGACAACAAGGCACGAATCAACACGATGACGCGCGCCTACTTCGACTTCGTCGGCCAGGAGGGCGCGGCGTTCCGCCTCATCTTCGAGTCCGACCTCGCGAACGACCCAGAGGTGCGCAGGCGCCTCGACCAGATCGACCTCACGTGCGCCGAGGCGATGGCCGAGATCATCCGCAGTGAGACCTCGATGGACCAGCAGGAGGCCGTGCTCGTCGGCGTGGCCTTCGTCGGTCTGGCCCAGACCTCGGCCCGGCACTGGCTGACGCACGAGGCGGAGGTCTCCAAGGAGACCGCCGTCCGGATCACGGCAGCCCTGATCCGCCGCGGCTTCGGCGCCTTCCCGCTCGTCGGGCGCGCCGAGGACAAGGGCGAGGGCGACAGGCCCGGCGGCGCGGCAAGGGAATCCGTCGGCAGCCCCGCTGGTTAAGGTGACGACAGGACGCGGTCGACCGTGTCCACCAGAACGGAGAAAGCAGGTTTGACGTGGAGGTCCGCATCGGCGTGCAGAACGTGGCACGCGAGATCACCTTCGAGACGACGCAGTCGTCCGACGAGATCCACGCCGCCGTCAAGGCAGCGCTCGGGTCAGACGTCCTCGAGCTGACCGACGACAAGGGCGGCCGGGTCATCGTCCCGTCCGCGTCGATCGGTTACGTGACGACGGGGGCCGAGCGCAAGGCGGGCGTCGGGTTCGGCGCTCACTGAACGCATACGAGAACAGCTGTGCTGCAGGAGATCACGCTCGTCGCCGCGTGGTGACGACCTGAGGTCGACGCGGTGACGAGGGCCGCCGACCGGAACGGGTCGGCGGCCCTCGTCGTGCCCGACGACGTCCCGGCGTGGCTGGCGGCCCCCGGACGGGTACAGGGTGGGGGAACGGGCCGGGACCGCCGGTCCGTCACCGCCCGCCGAGCGGGTTCGAAGGAGGAGGCGCAACCGTGATCGGAACCATCCTGGCGGCCCTCGTCGCGGGCGCGATCGTGGGACCGCTCGCCCGACTGGTGTTGCCCGGCAAGCAGGACATGGGCGTCCTGCTCACCGTCGTCCTGGGCGCCGTCGGGTCGCTCATCGGCGCGTTCATCTACTACACGGCCACCGGTGTCAACGACACCAGGGGAATCGACTGGATCTCCGGTTTCATCGGCGTCGTCGTCGCAGCCGCGCTCATCGTGGGCTACGGCATGCTCTCCGGCACCCGCCCGACGCGCTGAGCCCCGAGGAAGCCACCGCGCCTCGTCCGCTCGATTCCTGCCCAATTGACATGGAAACGACACCCGCCACATCCACCACTCCCGCCCCAAGCGGTGGGAGATTGATCTCGTTGCACGTGTTCGTCCGCGGCCTCGCGGACCAAACGGTCACCCGTGACCAGAAGGAGCTGTGACACATGGTCGGCACCATCATCGGAGCCATCATCGTCGGCGCCATCATCGGCGCCCTCGGTCGGCTCATCCTCCCCGGCAAGCAGAACATCTCGCTCGTCATGACGATCCTCATCGGCATCGTCGCCAACGTCATCGTGACGTTCGTCGTGCGCCAGCTGGGCTACTCCAACAACTCGGGCATCGCGTGGATCCCGCTGATCCTGGGCGCGATCGTCGCAGCGCTCCTGATCGTGGTCTACGGCCGCATGAGCCACAAGTCGGTCTGACCGACCCGACCACAGAAGGGCCCGGCCATGCGGTCGGGCCCTTCGGCATGTGCGGGCAGGGCGGCATACGCCTGCTCAGGCCGACAGGCCGAGGCGCTCCATGCGGCGGGAGTGCTCGTCCGTGAGCCGCGCGAACATGCGCCCGAGCTCGGCCAGGTCGGCGCCGGGGCGACCCGGCGCCCCGACGAGGATGCTTGCGAGAGCGTCACGCTCGACGCCGACGCGCTGCGCCTGCGTGAGCGCCTCGCCGACCAGACGACGGCCCCACAGCGCCAGACGGCCCGCGAGACGCGGCTCGGCGGCGATGGCCTCCCGCACGACGGTGACGGCGAACTCGGCCTGGCCCGTGTCCTCGAGGACGCTGAGGACGAGCGCGCGGGTGTCCTCGTCGACGTACCGCGAGATCTCGCGGTAGAAGTCCTGCGCGATGCCCTCGCCGACGTAGGCCTTGACCAGGCCCTCGAGCCAGTCCGAGGCGCTCGTGCGCTCGTGGAAGGCGTCGACGGCGGGCACGAAGGGCTCCATCGCCGTCTCCGGCTCGACGCCGAGCGACCGGAGGCGCTCGGTGAGGACCGAGTAGTTCTTCAGCTCGTGGGCGGCCAGCATGGCCAGCGCCGACTTGTGACGCAGCGTGGGTGCGAGCTCGGCGTCCTTGGCCAGCTGGCTGAAGGCGCGCAGCTCGCCGTAGGCCAGCGCGCCGAGCAGGTCGGTGACGGCGGCGAGGTAGCCGGCCTCGCTCGCCCTGCTCGCTCCAGGCTGGTCCTCGGTGGTCTCGGGCGTCGCGTCCTCACTCATGGGCCCAATCTAGTGATGGAGTTCGGGCGTTCTGCCCGCATGCCGGTAGACTGGGCCGGACAACTCGGTGCCCGGTCGGCCCGATGGTTTGCCCAGATGGTGCTCGCGGAACCCCGCGCACCGGTGGAGCCCGCACAGTGTTCACGACGTGCGAGAGCCACCCACCGTCCCTGACAGTCTCCGATCGGCCCGTCACGCGCCACTGAGCTCCCGCACAGGCGGGGTGCTCGTGCCGATCGAGAGATGCCCATGACCCAGCCCCACGAGATCCCCGCCGACGCGGGGGTCGCCACGGACGCGCCCGAGCCCACCGAACACCGAAGCCCTCGCCGAGACGGCTCCGGCGCCGGTCGCCCCCGAGCTCACCTTCGCGGACTTCGACGTCCACCCCGACATCGTCGCCTCGCTCGCCGAGCACGGGATCGTCACGCCCTTCCCCATCCAGGCGATGACGTTGCCGGTGGCGCTGGCCGGCCACGACATCATCGGCCAGGCCAAGACCGGCACCGGCAAGACCCTCGGCTTCGGCGTGCCGATCCTCAACCGCGTCGTGCCGCCGCGGCGAGGAGGCCTTCGGCTCGCTCGCCCGTCCCGGCAAGCCGCAGGCCCTCGCCGTCGCGCCGACGCGTGAGCTCGCCGTGCAGGTCGCGAGCGACCTCGAGCGCGCAGGCCGCAAGCGTGGCGTCCGGGTGCTCACCGTCTACGGCGGTCGCGCCTACGAGCCCCAGGTCGAGGCCCTCAAGACCGGCGTGGAGGTCGTCGTCGGCACGCCCGGTCGTCTCATCGACCTGGCCAAGCAGGGCCACCTCGACCTGTCGCAGGCACGCACCGTCGTGCTCGACGAGGCCGACGAGATGCTCGACCTCGGCTTCCTGCCCGACGTCGAGACGCTCATGTCGCTGACGCCGGCGTCGCGCCAGACGATGCTCTTCTCCGCGACGATGCCGGGCGCCATCGTGGCGCTCGCCCGCCGCTACATGTCCCAGCCGACGCACATCCGTGCGATGGGCGACGAGAACGAGAACGCCCACACCGTCAAGGCGGTCGAGCAGTTCGTCTACCGCGCGCACGCCATGGACAAGGTCGAGATGCTCTCGCGCATGCTGCAGGCCAACGGCCGCGGCCTGACGATCATCTTCAGCCGCACGAAGCGCACCGCGGCCAAGGTCGCCGACGAGCTCGTCGAGCGCGGTTTCGCAGCCGCTGCGATCCACGGCGACCTCGGCCAGGGTGCCCGCGAGCAGGCCCTCCGCGCGTTCCGCAACGGCAAGGTCGACATCCTCGTCGCCACCGACGTCGCCGCGCGCGGCATCGACGTCGAGAACGTCACGCACGTCATCAACTACCAGTGCCCCGAGGACGAGAAGACCTACCTGCACCGCATCGGGCGCACGGCTCGTGCCGGCAACACCGGTGTCGCCGTGACGTTCGTCGACTGGGACGACCTGCACCGCTGGGCGCTCATCAACAAGACGCTCGACCTCGGCATCCCCGAGCCGCAGGAGACCTACTCCAGCTCCGACCACCTCTACTCCGACCTCGACATCCCCACCGACGCCAAGGGCCGCCTGCGGCGCTCGCAGCAGAAGCTGGCCGGCCTCGGAGCCGAGGAGATCGAGGACCTCGGCGAGACGGGCAAGCGCCACGGGAAGTCCGGCGCTGGTGCCGGTCGCGGCGATCGTGGCGGGCGGGGTGAGCGTGGCGGCGACCGCGGTCGCTCGCACTCGACCGGCCGCGCCCGTGACGACGCGGAGCCGTCCGAGCCGTCCGAGTCGTCGGCGTCGGCCTCGGCCTCGGAGGAGGGCGACGAGGGCCGTCCCCGCCGCAGCCGCAACCGCCGCCGCACGCGCGGCGCCGGGGCTGCAGCGGCCGGTGCTGCCGGCGCGACCGGTGGCGACGAGGGCAACGGGTCGACGGATCGGGCCGAGGGCAGCTCCGACGCCGAGGGTGGCTCGCGCCCGCCGCGCCGACGCCGCCGTGGCGGTTCGGGTCGTGGCGGGGCCGGTCGGGCCGAGTCGGCTCCGGCCACGAGCGCGACCGAGTGACCTCGCGGCGTCGGGTGGGACCGACCGACGCCGCACCCAGCACGTGACAGGCCCGGGTCGGGCGACACCACACGGTGTCCGGCCCGGGCCTTCGCGCGTCCGGACGGTCCACGCTGCGGGCGGCCCCGTGGCGTCCCTGCCTCCTCCTCCTACGCTGGCGGCAGACGCGGCACCGAGAGGACGGCCCATGAAGCTCCATGACGGCATCAACGGACGACTGCGCTCGTTCATCGAGGCCCAGCCCCTGTTCTTCGTCGCGACGGCCCCTCTGGCACCGGACGGGCACGTCAACGTCTCCCCCAAGGGACTGGCCGGCACGTTCGTGGTGCTCGACGAGCACTCCGTGGCCTACCTCGACCTCACCGGGAGCGGCTCCGAGACCGTTGCCCACCTGCGCGAGAACGGCCGCATCACGGTCATGTTCTGCGCCTTCGAGGGCGCGCCCAACATCGTGCGGCTGCATGGGACGGGTCGTCACCTCGCCCTCCACGACGCCGAGTTCGCCTCGTACCGTGGGTTCTTCGCTGACCACCCCGGCACCCGGGGCATCGTCGTGGTCGACGTGCATCGGGTCTCCGACTCGTGCGGGTATGCCGTCCCGCTGATGACGCACGACGGTGACCGCGACCTGCTGACCCGGTGGGCGGACAACCGGGGCGACGAGGGGCTGGCGACGTATCGCGCCTCCAAGAACGCCGCCTCGATCGACGGCCTGCCCGCCCTCGACCCGGCCGCCGAGCCGCGCCCGTCGCAAACGGCCGGGTCCCGAAGGACCCGGCCGAACGCACACGCCCTCGACGGGCGCTCGTCAGACGATGATCAGGCGTTGATCGTCGCGGTGTCGATGACGAAGCGGTAGCGCACGTCGCCGGCCACGACACGGTCGTAGGCGGCGTCGACCTCGTCGGCCGAGATCTTCTCGATCGTCGCACCGATGCCGTGCTCGGCGCAGAAGGCGAGCATCTCGGCGGTCGCGGCAATCCCGCCGATGTTGGAGCCCGCCACGACACGGCTGCCACCGACGACGGCGCCGGGGGCGAAGTCGTAGTTGCCGGCCGGGCAGTCCGACGTTCGCGATGACGCCGAGCGGGCGCAGCAGGCCGATGTAGGTCTGCATCGGCAGGTCCGCGCTCACCGTGTTGATGATGAGGTCGAAGCTGCCCTTGAGGCCCTTGAGCACACCCTCGTCGCCGGTGGCGTGGTAGTGGGTCGCGCCGAGGGCCTCGCCGTCGCCCTTCTTGGCGTCGGTGCGGCTCAGCACGCTCACCTCGGCGCCCAGCGCCGCGGCGAGCTTGACGGCCATGTGGCCCAGGCCGCCGAGACCGATGACGGCGACCTTCTTGCCGGGGCCGGCGCCCCAGCGCTTGAGCGGCGACCAGACGGTGATGCCGGCGCAGAGCAGCGGAGCGGCGACGTCGAGCTCGATGCCGTCGGGGATGCCGACCGCGAAGCGCTCGGAGACGACGACCTGCTGGGCGTAGCCGCCCTTGGTCGGCTCGCCGTCGTAGCCCTTGCCGTTGTAGGTCATGACGGCGCCCTTGGAGCAGAACTGCTCCTCGCCGTCCTTGCAGAACTCGCACTCGCCGCAGGAGTCGACCATGCAGCCGACGCCGACGCGGTCGCCGACCTTGTACTTCGTGACGCCGTCACCGACGGCCGAGACGACACCGGCGATCTCGTGGCCGGGGACCATCGGGAAGATGGCGCTCCCCCACTCCTCGCGGACCTGGTGGATGTCGCTGTGGCAGATGCCGGCGAACTTGACGTCGATGAGGACGTCCTCGTCACGCAGGTCGCGGTGCTCGACGGTGCGGGCCTCGAAGGCAGCTCCGGCACTCGGTGCGACCAGGGCGGGGGTGGAAATCAAGAGGGTGTCTCCTTCGTGGTGGGTGGCGACGCTCTTCGTCCAGCGCAGCCTCACCCCGATTCATTCCCCGTCCGCCGGTCCGCTCGAACCTGTGCGACTCGGGTCACAGCCTCGCCAGCAGCGACGTGGCGACCTCGCGGTAGGCCTGCGCTCCCTTGGACGATCGCGCGGTGGCGAGGATGGACCGGCCAACGGCCGGGGCCTCGGCGAAGCGCACCGTCTTGGGGATCGGCGGCTCGAGGACGGGGAGGTCGTAGCGCTCCCCCACGTCGGCGAGCACCTCGCGCGCGTGGTTGCTGCGTCCGTCGAAGAGGGTCGGCAGGATGCCCCACACCTCGAGGTCGCGGTTGAGGATCTTCTGCACGTCGGCGACGGTGTCGAGCAGCTGCCCGACGCCGCGGTGGCTGAGCATCTCGCACGGCATCGGGATGATCAGGGCATCGGCGGCCGTGAGGGCGTTGAGCGTGAGCACCCCCAGGCTCGGCGAGCAGTCGAGCAGCACGACGTCGTATGCCGTGTCGAGGCCTTCGAGGGCCGAGCGCAGGACGTACTCGCGACCGGGTCGCGGGAGGAGCATGGCCTCGGCACCGGCGAGGTCGATGGTCGACGGCACGAGGTCGACGCCCTCCTCGCACGTGACGACGACATCCCCGACCTCGGCACGACCGGTGAGGACGTCGTGGATCGAGCGCTCGACGGTGTCGGGGTCGACACCGAGGGAGAAGGTGAGACACGCCTGCGGGTCGAGGTCGACGAGCAGGACGCGCCGGCCGAGCTCGGCGAGCGCGGCACCGATGCTCGCGACGGAGGTCGTCTTGGCGACCCCGCCCTTCTGGTTCGCCAGAGCGATCGTCGTGGGGCCGTTGCCACGAGTGGCGCCTCGCGCACTCCGGCGCGGGGCGGTGGAGCGGTCGCTCGTGAGGGTGCGGGGCGGCATGCGGCCAGTGTGTCAGGTCGAGCGGTCAGCAGGCCGAGAGGGCCACGGGGTCGGCGTCGGGGTCCGAGTCAGGCACCGTCGCGCCCGGTCGGGGAGGTGTCGTCGTAGCCGGCAGGCTCGAGGCCGGCCCAGTCGGACTTCTCCGGCCCCATCTGCTGGCCCTCGGGGCAGTGGGCGCGGAAGTCGCACCACGAGCAGATCGCCGAGGTGCGCGGCGGGAAGCGCGTCGACTCGACGCCGACCGCCTTGAAGTCCGCGTCGGCGCGCCGCAGGTCGGAGGCGATCGACTCGGCCTCGGCGATCTTGCGGGCCAGCGACTCGTCGGTGTGCTCGTGCGCGGCGACGGTGCCCGACGGCACGTGGTGCAGCTCGACCCGGTGACAGGGGCGACGGAACATGCGGGAGGCCGCGACGGCATACAACGCCAGCGGCAGCGACGTGCGCGCGTCGTCGTCGGTGGGGACCTGGCGACCCGTCTTGTAGTCGACGACGACGAGCTCGCCCTCGCGGTCGTCGAGGCGGTCGATGCGGCCGGTGATGGCGACCTCGTCGGTCTTGAGCGACACGCTGCGTTCGATGCCCACCGGCTGGTTGTCGCGGTCGCTGACGCGGAGGTACTCGGTGACCGCGTCACGCACTCGCAACCGCCACGCGGCGGACTGCTCGGGGTCGCGGAAGCCGACCTCGATCCACGACGTGCGGACGAGCTCGGCCACTCCCGCAGGCGTGCGGTGGCCGGCCGGCAGGTCCCAGAAGTCCCGCAGCACGTTGTGGGTCGCGATGCCGACCGAGGTGTGGGCGCGCTGCGGTCGGGCCTGCGGCCGCGGACGGTCGAGGTACTGCATGCGGTAGCGACGCGGGCAGTCGAGCCAGGCGAGCAACCGCGACGGCGAGCCGGAGTAGAGCGGCGTGGGCATGCCGGCGAACGTCGTCTGCTCCACGGGTCCGGTCGTCACGCCGACACCCTACGGTCCCTGGCCGACAGTCCACGGGACGACATCCCCAAGCCCCGCCGAGTGCCCACTTCCCGACGCCCCACGACGTAGGCAGGCCGGCACCCGACTCAGTGGGGGTGGCCGGCGATGCGTTCGAGTCGGGCTGCGGCCGTGCGGAACTCGTCCTCGAGCTCGGTCACGACCTCGCCCACGGGACGCACCGAGCGGATGCTCTGGAGTCCTTGCCCCGCCGCCCACAGCTGCGACCAGCGCTTGGCCTCGGACTGGCCGGACTGGCCGACGTCATAGCTGCGCACCCCTGCCCCGCCGAGGTCGTCGGGATCGAGGCCGTGGGCGCTCAGGCTCGGACGCAGCCACGACGCGTCTGCGCCGGTGATGCCGTCACTCACGACGAGGTCGTCAGGGCCGTGGTCGACGACCATCTGCTTGTAGCCCTCGGTCGCCCGGCTCTCCGTCGTGGCCAGGAACCGCGTGCCCATGTAGACGAGGTCGGCTCCGGCGGCCACGGCGCCCGCGACGCCGGCACCGTCCGCGATGCCACCGCCGACGGTGACGAGGCCGTCGAAGAGGTCGCGCACCGCCGACACGAACGCGAAGGGCGAGAGGTGACCGGTGTGACCTCCTGCCCCCGCACTGATGCAGGCGAGCCCGTCGACCCCCGCGTCGATCGCCTTGCGCGCGAGGACGAGGTCGATGACGTCGGCCACGACCAGTCCGCCATAGCCCTTGACCGCGTCCATGACGGGGCGGGGAGAGCCCAGGGCGGTGATGACGACGGGCGGCCGGTGCGCCGCCACGAGGGCCAGGTCGTCGGCGAGCCGGCTGTTGCTCCGGTGGGTGATCAGGTTGACCGCCCAGGGAGCCGTGCCCGCACCGGAGGCGATCACGCCCAGCCACTCGTCGAGCTGCTCCGGCGTCCGGCAGTTCTGCGTCGGGAAGGCGCCGAGGATGCCGGCCCGCGCCGCGGCGACGACGAGCTCGGGCCCCGACACGAGGAACATGGGCGCCGCGACGACCGGCAGCCGCAGCGAGCGCAGCAGCTCGTCCGGCGTCACCCCTCTGCCCCGTCCCGGCGCAGCGTCCTCTTGAGCACCTTGCCGACGGCATTGCGCGGCAGCTCGTCACGCACCTCGAGCCGCTCGGGGAGCTTGAACGACGCGATGCTCCGCTCGCGCAGCCAGGCCACGAGCTCGTCGAGCGTCAGCGACGCCCCGGCGCGCAGGACGACGACCGCCGCGACGCGCTCCCCCAGCCGCTCGTCGGGGTCGCCGACGACGGCGACGTCCGCGACCGCGGGGTGGTCGGCGATGAGGCCCTCGAGCTCGGCGGGTGCGATGTTCATGCCGCCGCGGATCACCTGGTCGCGCGCCCGGTCGAGGTAGCGGAGGTACTGCCCCCGGTCGCCCGCGATCTCGAAGAGGTCGCCCGTGCGCAGGTAGCCACGGTCGTCGAAGGGGCTGGGCAGCTCGTCGCCGTGGAGGTAGCCGGCGAAGACGCTCGGACCGCTGATGTGCAGCTCCCCCGGGTGGCCGGGCTCGGTCACGTCCTCGCCCGTCACGATGTCGACGAGCCGGGTGTCGGTCCACTCCCCGGCCCGGGTCGACCACGTGACCCCGGGCGCGCCGAACCGCGGGAAGAACTGCGCCCGCACGTCGGGGTCGGGGAAGTCGACCGGACTCGACAGCAGCCCGACCCCCTCGTTGGACCCGAAGAAGTTGATGACGCTGATCCCGTGGCGCTCCTGCCAGCCCCGCACCATGGCCGGCTGCAGCGGAGCCGACCCGGAGCCGATCCGCGTCAGGCTGCTGACGTCGACCGTCGCCATGAGCTCCTCGTTGCCGAGCAGCATCCACAGCAGGGCCGGCGGGGCGCACGTGTAGGTGGCTCGCTCGACGGCGACCTGCCCGAGGAACGTCGGCAGGTCGAAGGGGTGGTGCTGCACGAGGACGCACCCCGTGAGCAGCCACGGCAGGAACATCCCGCTGATGCCGGCCATGTTGATCATCGGGAACGGGTTGAGCAGCACGTCGTCGGTCGTGACCTGCGGCGCCTCGGTCGTCGCGATGCCGACAGCCAGCCAGTCCATGTGACAGCGGGGCACGCCCTTCGGCGCGCTCTCGGTGCCCGACGTCCAGCAGATCGTCACGGCGTCGTTGGCCTCGTTCGGGTCGTCCGCGGCATACGCCTCCACCGCGTCGCGGTCGCCTTCGGTGGCCGGCCCCGGATGCCACACGCGGACGCCGATCGGCACGTCCGCGCTCTCCACCTCGGGGCCGTACGCGACGACGGCGCGCACCGAGTCCACGTCGGCGAGCGCCGTGGCGGCGTCGGCTGCCAGGGCACGGTCCCCGAACCGCCCGCAGCTGACGTATGCCGTCACGCCGGCTCGGGCGCACATCGTGGCCACCTCGCGCTCGCGCAGCTGCACGGGCAGGGGCGACACGACGACCCCCAGCCGCCACGCCGCGAGATAGACCTCGACGAGCTCGACCGTGTTGGCGAGCTGGACTCCCAGCACGTCGCCGCGACGGAGGCCGAGCGACAGGAGGCGGGCGGCGAGGGCGACCACCTCGGCGTCGAGCTCCCGCCAGGTCAGCCGGCGCGCGGACGAGCCCAGCAGGGCCTCGCGGTTCGCCGGGTCGACGACGGCGAGCGCGTCACCGCGGGCGCGCACCTGGTCGGCGAAGATCCCGTCGAGCGTCTGCTCGCCCCACCACCCCTTCGAGCGGTAGTCGGCGACCTTCGCAGGCGGGTGCAGCCCCCGTGCGTGAGCCATGACCGGCATCACTCGGCCCGCTCGACGGGCGGCCGCTCGCGGGACGATCTCGATGTCGCTGCCGTGGAGGACGAGCCGAGCACTGGTCGCACGCGAGCGCGACGACGAGCGGCGCCCCGCACGGCACGTGCTGCTGGACGAGCGCGGGCCCCTCCGCGGCGGCATACCAGTGCTGCGCCCAGTCGATGGCAACGGCGACGACGGGGTAGAAGGCGTGTCCCTTCTCGGTCAGGTGGTACTCCGCGCGCCCCACGCGTCCGGGTCCGCGGCGCCCCCGGGCCTCGAGCACGCCGATGTCGCAGAAGGCCCGCAACCGTTCGGCGACGAGACTCGGCGGCGCGGCCAGGGCGTCCACGAAGTCGCCGAAGCGGGTGAGCCCCCGCAGCGAGGCGCCGATGAGAGCCGAGGACCACCGGTTGCCGAAGATGGACATCGTCTCCGGGAAGAGGCCCGCGACGGACCGGTCGGCGCGCGGGTCGGACCGGCGTCGGGTCGTCGACTCCGGCACGGACCGCGCCCATGACCCGCTCGGCCCCCACTCGGCATGCACGTCACTGGAGTGGACGGCCTCGAGGCACGTCCTGCAGGTCAGGACCGGGGCGAAGTCCTGCTCGCACAGCCGGTGCCGCATCGCGGGGAGCGTCTGGGCGTGCCGCGGGACCCATCGGCGCTCCCAGTCCCAGATCGCGATCGTGACGGGCCAGAGGCCCCGGCCTCGCGAGGTGAGGACGTACTCGGCCCGGACCGGACGATCCTGGTAGACGACGCGTCGGAGCACCCCCTCGCGCTCCATCGTCGCGAGACGCGCGGAGAGCACCGTGTTGGAGACGGCGACCTCGTCGAGGAACTGGCCGTACCGCGTCGTCCCCCGCAGCGCTCGCTGGAGGATGAGGAGGGTCCACTCGTCGCCGAGCAGTCCGAGCATGCGTCCGACGGCATTCGTCGAACCGGGCTCGAGCGCGGTGGGGACGGAGCCGGGGTCGACGTCGTCGACCACCGGCTCAGAGAGCGATCGCATCCGCTGCCGTCTCCGCCGTGCTCCATCGCCGCAGCTCGGCCCCGGGCGCCCACGTCGAGTGGGTGCCGCTCGAGATCCGCTCGGGCAGCCGGAGCCTGCAGACCGGACCGTCCGAGACCCGTGCTGCGTCGAAGCACCACGCAGTACGAGGCGTCGTCGTTCATGTCGGTCGTCAGCGTCACGAGGTAGCCGTCGTCCTCGCCCGCTGCTCCCGACCCGTGGTGCCATCGCGGTCTCGCTGCCGAAGACGTTGTCGCCGAACGAGTACCGCTCCTCGATGCCCGTCTGGAGGTCGTGCTTGACGAGGCCGTCGAAGAGGAACCAGGCGGGCTTGCCCGTGGCCGCGTAGGCGTAGCGGTACTTCCCGCCCGCGTAGGCGCCGTTCATCATGCCGAACTCGGTGATGCTGTCGGAGAGCTGCTCCTCCTTGACGAGGCCGGTGCGCAGGTCGAGCCGCCAGCGGTGCAGGCGGGCCTGCATGCGGTCGAGCGCGAGGAAGCGGAAGGCCCGCTCCCACCGGTTGCCCATGCCGTTGTCCTGGGGCTCCGGGTCGCCCTGGAAGAAGCCGTCGAGAACGATCTCGTCGCCGTCCTCGTAGGCGTTGACGAAGTGGAGGACGTAGGTCGGGTCGGCCTCGAACCACCGGATGTCGCTCGTCTGCCCGCGCCGCGGGATGACGGCGAAGCGGCTCGGCATGTCGCGGTGGAAGCGCGCGACGTGCGCGCCCTTGGCGAGGGCCTCGGGCTCCCAGAAGAGCGGGAAGTCATTGAGCACGACGTAGTTCTCGGTGAAGGCCATGTCGTGCGGCAGCCGCGGGCCCGGGCAGCGGGACGTCGATGTAGTGGACGAGGTCGTCGGCCTCGTCGACGACGCCGTAGTGCATGTACGGCGCCTCCTTGCTGTAGTTGAAGAAGAGGAGCTCGCCGGTGCGGTCGTCGACCTTCGGGTGCGCGGACACGCCCCAGTCGAAGGGGAACCGGCCGTTCCACGTCGCCTTGCCGAGTGTCTCGGCCGACAGCGGGTCGAGCCGGTAGAGGTCCCCGCACTGGTAGAAGCTCGTCAGCGCCGTGCCACGGTGCACGATGACATCGGTCGACGACGCGTCCTTCATCTGCCGTCGGGCACCCCAGCCGTCCTCGCGGAGCGCCAGGTAGGGCGGCTCGGCGAGCCCGGCCCACAGCGACTGCCCGGCCTCCTGCTCGGCGAGCAGTCCGTCGGTGCGCACGAAACGGTTGCGGTAGAAGGCTTTTCCGTCGCGGAAGCCGACGACGTGGACCATGCCGTCACCGTCGAACGGGTGGTAGTGCTTGAGCGACGGGTGGACCGGGTTCTCGGTGTTGCGCAGGTAGACGCCGTCGAGGTCGGCCGGCACCTCACCCTCGACGACGTCGAGGTCGTCCGCCCGCCACTCGGTCGTCTGCGGCTGCCACGGACCCGTGCGGTAGGGGTGGTCGTCGTCCGCGGGAAGGGTCGAGAGCATCCGACCGACGATCTCTACATCCATTCGGATCTCCTTGCCTCGCAGTGGTTTCCGCGATCAGTCATCGACCGCGCCGACGACGAGGCTGACAGTGGTGGCGGTGCTGCCACCGAAGTTGAGCGTGCCGAAGGTGCGGGCACCCTCGACCTGGTAGTCGCCGGCGGTGCCGCTGACCTGCTTGGTCGCGTCGAGGAGCATGCGTATGCCGCTCGCCCCCACCGGGTGGCCGCCGCCGATGAGACCGCCGCTCGGGTTGATCGGCAGGCGGCCGCCGGGCGCGATCGAGCCGTCCTCGACGGCCTTCCACGACTCGCCCGGCCCGGTGAGACCGATGTGGTCGATGGCGAGGTACTCGGTCGGCGTGAAGCAGTCGTGCACCTCGAAACCGTCGACGTCCTCGAGCGTGACGTGGGCCCGGTCGAAGGCGTCGGTGACGGCCCGGCGCACGTGGGGCAGGACGTAGAGCTCGTCCCGGTCGCGCTCGAGCTTCTGGCGCAGCCCGAGCCCCACGGTGCGGTGGCCCCAGCCCTCGATGCGGGCGACGGGTCGGCGCTTCGGGTGGTCGCGCAGCCACGCGTCGGAGACGAGGACCACACCGGCAGCGCCGTCGGTGACCTGGCTGCAGTCGTAGCGGCGGAGGCGGCCCTCGACGACCGGGTTGAGGGCGTCGTCGGTCGCGTCTGCGGTCCGGTGAGGTCGGGGACGTCCCAGCCGCGGGTCTGGGCGTTGGGGTTGCGCCGGGCGTTGGCGAGGTTGAGCGAGGCGATGGCGCGCAGGTGGGCGTCGTCGAGGCCGTGGCGCCGGTCGTACTCGTCGGCGATGGCGCTGAAGACGTGCGGCCACATGAAGCGCGCGCCCTCACCGTCGTGGCCCACCCAGGCCGCTGCCCCGAGGTGCGCGGCGGCCTCGTCGCCGGGCACGGTCTTCTCGAGCTCGACCCCGAGCACGAGGGCGCAGCCGTAGTGGTCGGCGCGCAGGTCGGCCATGGCGGCCAGGAGGGCGACGCCGCCGGACGCGCAGGCGGCCTCGTGCCGGGTGGCCGGCAGGCCCCACAGGTCGGGACGGACGGTCGCCGGCATGGCGCCGAGGTGGCCCTGCCCGGTGAAGAGCTGGCCGAAGGCGTTGCCGACGTGGATGACCTCGACGTCGGTCGCGGCGGCGTGGCTCGCCTCGAGGGTGCCGTCGACGACCTCGCCCACGAGGTCGGAGACGTCGCGCCCCTCACGGGTCAGGTTGCGCGCGAAGTCCGTCTGGAACCCACCGAGCACCCAGACCCCCGTCGGGGAGGTGCTCGGGCTGCCGGCCGTCATGTCCGCCTCCGCTCCCGACGCCGCCGTCGGTGCCCAGCCTTGCCTTCCCAAGCACGGTACTACAGCAAGCAGAGTCACTCCTGGGCGTGCAGGACAATTTCGGTGGGCGGCGGTCGGGTCGACGGGGTCAGGGCCTCAGCACCTCGGTGGCGCCGCTCGAGGCGGCTTCGAGCGCCTCGAACACCTCCGGGGCCGTCGTGTTCTCGGCGAGCCGGTTGCGCTTGCCCGCGCCGTGGTAGTCGCTCGATCCCGTGAGCAGCAGTCCGAGCCGGCCGGCGAGCGCCGTGGCCCGCGCGACCTCCTCGGGGCCGTGGTCGCGGTGGTAGCGCCTCGAGCCCGACGAGGCCCGCGTCACGCATCCGTTCGATGAGCGCGTCGTCCAGGACCCCCGTACGGGTCAGGGTGAACGGGTGGGCGATCACGGGCACGCCACCGGCCGCGCGCACGAGCTCGACGGCCCGGACGGGGTCGGGCGCGTAGTGGCCGACGTAGTAGGGCGAGTCGTTGCCGAGCCACGACTGGAACGCCTCGTCCCGGTGGCTGATCGTGCCGTTGGCGATGAGGGCGTCGGCGATGTGGGGCCGCCCCGGGGTCGCGCCGGGGCCCACCTGGGCGAGCACCTCGTCGTACCCCAGGGGTATGCCGTCCGCCGCCATGAGCGCGACCATCCGCTCCAGCCGCGTGGAGCGTGACTCCCGGGCCCGCGCGAGCTCCGCCGCGAGGGGTCCGTCGTCGGCGTCGATGAGGTAGCCGAGCAGGTGGATCGAGGAGTGCCGCCACGCGCAGGAGATCTCGATGCCGCGCACCAGGGTGACGCCGTGGACGCGGGCCGCCTCGGCCGCCTCGCTCCAGCCCGCGACGGTGTCGTGGTCGGTGATGGCCAGCACGTCGACCCCAGCCACGGCCGCTGCCGCGACGAGCTCGGCCGGGGTCTCGGTGCCGTCGCTCACCGTCGAGTGGGTGTGCAGGTCGATGACCGGAGGCGTGCGCGCCGCGCGCGCGGTCCCGGTCGGTGTCACGCCCCAAGCGTAGGGGCGAGAGGGTCGCGGTTGTCGCTGCCACCCCCGGAGGCCTGTCACCACCGTCGACCTCGCCGGCGCGCGCCGAACGTGACGGCGGTCTGACGATGCGTGGAGATCCTCCGGCCCCTGGTGCCGGAGGATCTCCACGACTCCCGGCGGATCAGGGCTGCGCGGTCGCCTCAGACGTGGTCTCGCGGCCGGGCCAGTTCCTGTCGGGCACCGGCACCGGTCGACCGGGCTGCTCGCCGCCGCGCGCCTCGAGGTAGTTGTCCTTGGGCACCATGACCTTGCGGCGGAAGATGCACACGACCGTGCCGTCCTGCTTGTAGCCGATCGTCTCGACGTGCACGACGCCGCGGTCGTCCTTCGACGTCGACTCCCACTTGTCGAGCACGGTCGTCTCGCCGTAGATCGTGTCGCCGTGGAAGGTCGGCGCGACGTGGCGCAGCGACTCGATCTCGAGGTTGGCGATGGCCTTGCCCGAGACGTCCGGCACCGACATGCCGAGCAGCAGCGAGTAGACGTAGTTGCCGACGACGACGTTCTGCCCGAACTGCGTCGACCCCGCGGCGTAGTGCGTGTCGAGGTGCAGCGGGTGGTGGTTCATCGTCAGCAGGCAGAAGAGGTGGTCGTCGTACTCCGTGACCGTCTTGCCGGGCCAGTGCCGGTAGACGGCGCCGACCTCGAACTCCTCGTAGCTGCGTCCGAACTGCATTGCCGCTCCTCGTCGAGAGTGATCACCCGGCCCCGCTGGGACGAGCGGCTACCAGCCTGCCCGAGCACGCGGCATACGCCCATGGTCGTATGCCGTGTGCTTGCTCACGGTTGCGCCGCGGGCTGGGCGTCGTCGGCGACGACAGGCAGGTCGCTCGTCTCGGAGAGCACGGGCGCGGTGCTGCCGGTCGCCATCGGGTCGGGGTCGGTGGGCAGGGTCGCCCCAGCTGCGGGACGGGGCCGCACGCCCTGGCGCCTGGCGACGAGCAGCCCGGCGAAGTAGGTGCCGAGCGAGACACCGGCGGCCAGCCCGAGGCCCAGGCCGAAGGCCTGCACCAGGGTCGGGATGCCCGACCGCGAACCCGTTGCCGTCGGGGTTCGTGACGATCTGCGAGATGCCCTCGTAGGCCATGCGTCCCGGCAGGAGCGGCACGATCGCGGCCGTCGTCACCGCGAGCGCCGAGATGGTCAGGCGGCGCGCGACGAGGCGCGCCGCGAAGCCGATGACGAGGGCCGCCGTGGCCGACGCGGTCACGGCTCCGAGCTGGAGGCTCCGCTCGGCCAGGGCGAGCACGACCCAGCCGAGACCGCCCGCGACAACCCGCGACGACGACCGCGGTGCCGCTCGAGTAGGAGAGCACCGCGAAGGCGACGGAGATGATGACGGCGCAGACGACCTGAACGACCACGTTGTCGCTGAGCAGCGTCTGCGAGGTGATCGCGATCGGGTAGTCGAGCCGCTTGCCGAGCGAGAGGACGATCGAGATGCCGACGGCGATGCCGAGCGAGAGCACGATGACCTCGAAGCCGCGGGCCCCGGCCGTGACGTAGTAGCCCTCCAGGGCGTCCTCCGCGGCGCCGACGACCGAGAGCCCGGCCAGGAGCAGCACGATGCCGGAGGCCACGACGAGCGACGGCGACACGTCGCCGACGAAGGTGAGGCCGGCCGACTGGGCCACGACGACGAGGGTCGCGACCGCCGTCGGGATCGCGGCGCCGACGCACTGGGCGAAGAAGGCCGCGACACCGGCGCCCGTGAGCCAGGCCAGCACCCTGCCGACGAGGGTCGCGGTGAGGAAGCTGATCAGGATGATGAACGGCCCCGCGCCGACGAGGCCCGCAGCGGCCGCGGCCAGCGCACCTCCGGCGACGGTGACGAGCCAACGGCGGTAGGGGTGCGGCGCCGTGATGACCGAGTCGAAGCGCACCCGCGCCTCGTCCACCGACACCGGGTCCTGCGACAGGTCGACGATGAGGCCGCGCAGCCGCTCGAGCCGCGTGTAGTCCTGCACGCGGAAGCGGACGATGCGCATCACGGTGATCGGGTCGGCGGTCGGTCCGCGGTGGTAGGAGACGGTGACCGACGTGTAGGTGACGTCGACGTGGACCGAGCTGAGGCCGTAGGCCTTGGTCAGGGTCAGCACCGTCGCCGTGACATCGGCGGCGGCCGCGCCGGTGGCGATCATCGCGACCCCGGCGCGCATCGCGAGGTCGATGACGGCCTGGGCCGTCACCGAGTCGACCCCGTCGGGGGTCGTCCAGATCGGGATCTCGTCGGTCGGCGGCCCGCTCGGCCTCATGGCGCGCCGGGTGCCCGCCCTCAACGAGGGCAGGCTCCGGTAGGCGGTGGTCGGCCGGGCGGTTCGGTCGGTGCTGGCCACCCGCAGACCGTATGCCACCTGCTCCGGCCGGCCGGTACCCACCGGGGTGCCCCGCACCGTCGAAACCGGGTTCGGCAGCGACTGTCCGTCGTGGCACCATGGCCGGGTGATGAGTGAAGAGCAGCAGACCTCTCCGAGCCGCAAGCGCCCGACGACCGACGAGTTCCGGGCCTTCGTCGCGACTGGTTGGGCGCCCCGCGGCACCGAGGTGACCCCTCGGGCGCAGGTCGCCGACCACGCAGCCCGTCGACGCGACGCCGTCAGCGCCGCGTTCCCCGGTGAGCGCCTCGTCGTCCCGGCCGGTGGCCTCAAGGTGCGCAGCAACGACTGCGACTACGTCTTCCGGCCGCACAGCGCCTTCGCCCACCTCACGGGCCTCGGCAGCGACCGCGAGCCCGACGCGGTGCTCGTCCTCGAGCCGCTGCGGCCCGCCGACGACGCGGCTGACGACGGCGCGACCGGGCACGAGGCCGTGCTCTACTTCCGCCCCCTCGCCGACCGCGACACCGAGGAGTTCTTCGGCGACTCGCGTTACGGCGAGTTCTGGGTCGGTGCCCGCCCCACCCTCGCCGACATCGAGTCCGAGCTCGGTCTCACGGCCCGCCACATCGACGAGTTCGGTGAGGCCGTCGGGAAGGACGCGGGCGAGGTCACGATCCGCGTCGTGCGCGACGCCGATCCCGAGGTCGCTGCCCGCGTCGACCGCGCTCGCGCCGCTGCGGCCGGGACGCAGGACGCAGGCCGAGACCCCCGTCGACCGCCAGCGGGAGGCCGACGAGCAGCTCGCCGCCTTCCTCTCGAAGCTGCGCTTCGTCAAGGACGAGTGGGAGGTCGAGCAGATGCGCGACGCCGTCGCCGGCACCCACCAGGGCTTCGACGCCGTCATCGCCGACCTGCCCGAGGCGGTTCGCCGCGGGCGCGGCGAGCGCTGGGTCGAGGGGGTCTTCGGCCTGCACGCCCGCCACCACGGCAACGGCGTCGGCTACGACTCGATCTGCGCCAGCGGCGACCACGCCAACACCCTGCACTGGATCAAGAACACCGGTGACATCAAGGACGGCGACCTGCTCCTGCTCGACGCCGGTGTCGAGGTCGACTCCCTCTTCACCGCCGACATCACGCGCACCCTGCCGGTGAGCGGCACCTTCACCGACGCGCAGCGCAAGATCTACGACGCCGTGTACGCGGCCCAGGAGGCCGGCATCGCCGCCTGCCGGCCGGGCAACAAGTTCAGCGACGTCCACGCCGCCGCCATCCGCGTCATCGCCGAGCACCTGCACGAGTGGGGCCTGCTCCCCGACGGCGTCGACGTCGAGGGCACGCTCGACCCCGACCACGGGCAGTACCACCGCCGCTGGATGGTGCACGGCACCAGCCACCACCTGGGCATCGACGTCCACGACTGCGCGCTCGCGACCCGCGAGGAGTACTCCGACGCCGAGCTCAAGCCCGGCATGGTCATCACCGTCGAGCCGGGGCTCTACTTCAAGGCGGACGACGAGCTCGTCCCGGTCGAGCTCCGCGGCAACGGGGTGCGCATCGAGGACGACGTCCTCATCACCGAGGACGGCTGCGAGAACCTCTCGGCCGCGATGCCGCGCAGTGCCGACGAGGTCGAGCAGTGGATCGCCGGCATCTGGGCCGCGCGCGACTGAACAACGCCGCCCCCGTCGTCTGTCCCGTCGTCTGTCCCGTCGTCTGTCCCGGCCTGAGGGCGGTCAGACGGCGGGCGGGGGCGGCCCGGCCTGGTCCGGGTCCACTGCGCGAGGCGTCGCGCTGCCGAAACCGGAGTGGCTGACCGGGATGCCCGCCTGGGCGAGGATCTGGCGCCCCTGCTGCGCGAACTTGTGCTCGCAGAAGACCTCGTAACGCGTGGCCACGACCTGGCTCACCGACGAGAAGTCACGGGCGCCCCGGGTGAAGGCGTAGCCGACGACCGACCAGATGAGGCCGAAGACGGCGCCGTAGAGGGCGGTGGAGAGCAGCAGGGTCAACGGGTTGGAGGGGCGGGAGAACAGCGAGAGGATCAGGCCCACGAAGAGGCCGAGCCACACGCCGGACAGCAGGCCACCGAGAGCGACGCGGCCCCACGTGAGACGGGCCGTCACCCGCTCCATCTGCTTGAGGTCGGTGCCGACGATGAGGCAGTTCTCGACCGGGAACTGGTTGTCCGACAGCGTGTCGACGGCCTTCTGCGCGTCGACGTACTTCTCGAACACCCCGAGCGACATGGGGTACTCCAAGGACAGCGTCGCGAATCCCTGGCGTCCCCCCGGACCCTTTGGTTGCAGACTCATGCCTCCATCCTCGCATCCCTCGCGGCGACGGAGACGGACACTCAGCCCTTGAGCTTGTAGTCCTCGACGAGTCGGCGGCCGATGATCATCCGCTGGATGTCGGCCGTGCCCTCGCCGATGAGCAGCATCGGCGCCTCGCGGTAGAGGCGCTCGATCTCGTACTCCTTGGAGTAGCCGTAGCCGCCGTGGATCCGGAAGCTGTCCTCGACGACCTGCGAGCAGTACTCGGACGCAAGGTACTTCGCCATGCCGGCCTCGAGGTCGTTGCGCTCCCCGGAGTCCTTCTTGCGAGCGGCCTTGACCATCATCTCGTGGGCGGCCTCGACCTTGACCGCCATGTCGGCGAGGCGGAAGAGCACGGCCTGGTGGTCGACGATCTTCTTGCCGAAGGTCTCGCGCTGCTGCGCGTAGGAGACGCCGAGCTCGAAAGCCCTTCTCGCGACACCGCATCCGCGGGCGGCGACGTTGACGCGGCCGACCTCGACGCCGTCCATCATCTGGTAGAAGCCCTTGCCCGGCTCGCCGCCGAGGATCTGGGCGTCGGTCGTGCGGTGGCCGTCGAGGATGAGCTCGGTCGTGTCGACGCCCTTGTAGCCCATCTTGTCGATCTTGCCCGGGCACGGTGATGCCTTGCGCGGTCTCGCCGAAGCCCGACTCCTTGTCGACGAGGAACGTCGTCATGTTGCGGTAGACGGAGTCGGCGCCGGTGTCGGTCTTGACGAGGACCGCGACGAGGTTGGCCGAGCCACCGTTCGTCAGCCACATCTTCTGACCGGTGATCGACCACTCGCCGTCGTCGCCCCGGACGGCCTTCGTCTTGATCGCGGACACGTCCGAGCCGCAGCCGGGCTCACTCATCGAGAACGCGCCGCGGATCTCGCCGGTCGCCATCTTCGGCAGGTAGTGCTGCTTCTGCTGCTCGGTGCCGTGCTGGAGCACCAGGTAGGCGACGATGAAGTGGGTGTTGATGATGCCGCTGACACTCATCCAGCCGCGGGCGATCTCCTCGACGCAGAGGGCGTAGGTCAGCAGCGACTCACCGAGGCCGCCGTACTCCTCGGGGATCATCAGCCCGAAGATGCCCATCTCCTTCATGCCGTCGACGATGGCCTGCGGGTACTCGTCCTCGTGCTCGAGCTGGGTGGCGACGGGGATGATCTGCTCGTCGACGAACTCGCGGACGAGCTTGACCAGCTCGGTCTGCTCCTCGGTGAGGCCGTCGGTCTGCTGAAGTCGGGACATGCCTGGATCGCCACCTTGCGTCGGGCTCGGGTTCAACGGGTGCGCCCGGTCGACGCTGTCGGCCGGGTCGCCTCCGCCGAGTATGCCGCCGGGCAGCTCCGTCGGTCAGTGCCCCCGCGTGTGAGGGTGGACACCTGTGGTGTGGCTCACCACGGGATGGGTCTCACCAGAGCTGGCCGAAGGCGGCCTGCTTCGCCTTGACCGGGCCCTCGAGGGTCGAGCGCTGCTCGAAGTCCTCCGCCTTGAGCCCGTTCGTCACAGCCTTGTGCAGGTCGGTCCGGGTTCCGGTCGGGTTCTCCGACAGTGCCTTGAGGAAGAGGTGGGTGAACGCGCCGTTGGGTCGCCCCCCGAACTGCGCGTCGGACGCCGTCTGGTCGGCACGACAGGCGGCGAAGAGGACTGGCTTCGCCTTGGGCCCACGCGACTTCACGAGCGACAGCAACGCCTTGCGTTCCACCGCCTCGGGGTGGTTGGCCCGGATCGTGCGCGCCTGCGCCAGGGCCTTCGCGGTGGGGGGCGGCAGGTAGCGGGGGCGCCTGCCTCGCAGGAGGTCGCGCTGGATGTCGTCGAGGTCGCGGGTGCCCGACCCGCTGTGGCACGTGTCGAGCAGCACCTCGACGAGCACCCCCTCGGTTGCCGAGGAGAACAGCTCACGGAGCTCGTCGTCGACGATGACCGTGTCGCGGTCCCAGCCGTCCGTCCCCACCGCGATCTCGTGGCACGCGAAGGCCTCGTCCAGACCGTCCGGCTCCTTGTCGCCGGGCGCCTCGGTGCCGGGCAGGTCGGGCACCTGGGTGCCGTGCGAGGAGTAGCTGAAGAGCACCTCGTCACCGGGCTTGGACTGGCGGATCATCCCGGTGAGGGCGTTCATGATCGCCTCCTTCGTGGCCTCGGCGTCGCGGAGCACCGTGACGTTGCCCGCCTGGAAGCCGTTCTTCTTCAACGTCGCCGCGATGTCCTCGGCATCGTTGACGCACCCGCTCAACCAGCTGCTCTGGGGCAGCGTCTTGAACTCGTTGATCCCCACGCACAGGGCTCTGCTGGTCATGGCAAGTCCTCTCTCGGTAACGCTGGGCTGGTGGGTGGTGCTGCGGCCGGGGCCCCGACGGCGGTCTCGGGGCCACCGCCCGCGCCCCTGACGAGCGGCAGCCACCTCCCGATGGCCTCGATGACGCCCAGCTGGCCGAAGTAGTTGGTGTGGTAGACCGCGTCGTTCGTGCCGAGGGCCAGCGCGTCCTCGACGTAGCCGCCCGAGGGTGGCCCGATGGCCGACATCGACGCCGTGTCGACGACGAGGTCGTTGTCGCCCTCGAACAGCCCGTCGACGAACCCCTCGCCGAGCCGGACCGCCAGCTCCTTGGGGAACTCCGGTGGCCGGTGGCTCCCGTCGAGCAGGCTGACGTGGAAGTCGGACGAGACGACGTGCCAGTGCGTGCCGGGAGCCGGCTGGCCGGGCTGGTCGCCGTTGAGGTCGGTGACGAACGGGCCGCCGGGGATCATCGCCGCGAGCCCGGGCACGTCGTCGCCGTTCGCGACATACGACACGAGGTACTTCACGAGCGCGCCGATGCCGCGCACGACACCACCGACGACCGCCGCGACCGGCGCCCCGCCGGGCAGGAGGGCGAGCCCGGCAGCACCCACCGTGGCGAGGTTGGTGTAGAGATCCACGAGATCGTGCCAGCGGGCAGGATCGGCGAGGTGGGTGCCGCCGTTGGTGGCCGCCACGAAGACGATGTTGTCGACCGTGGCGGGCCAGTTCGACTGAGGCAGAACGGCTTCCACGAGAGATCGGGTCACCAGACCGCCGCGGCTGTGCGTGATGATGTCGATCGTCAGATCGGTGCCGGGGTGCTGGCGCCGCAGCTCGGCGAGGAGGTCGACCGCATTCTGCCTGGGGTCGACGCTCAGCGTCCGGTGGTCATAGCCGACGACGGCGTCGTAGGCGGAGAGCACGCTCGGGAGGAAGCCCTCCGCGCCGGGCACGAGTCCCATGACGGCGAACGCCCCGACCGTCGACGAGAAGGTGCCGTGGACGAGGAGCAGCACTCGCACGGGGCGGTCGGTGGGGAGGCCGATGGTGTCACCTGCGCCGAGCGGCTGCCATGACGCAGCTCCCGGGCCGGCCACGTGCACCAGACCGGGGCGGACGGGCTCCTCGAGCTTGCGCACGAGGCCTCCGGCGACGAGCGGCACGGCGAAGCGCAGCACGATGGCCTGGACGGCGCCGTGCACGAGGTCGCCGAGCAGCCCACGGTCGTGGGGCTGCTCGGCACCCAGTGCGCGAGCCCGGCGGGTCGCGCGTGCAGCCGAGGTCGTCGGCCTCCGCGGCTGCACGTCGATCTCGAAGGTGAGCGTGCGCGGAGTCGATCGACCGCGTGCCGCCCGTCGGCCTCAGGGGCAGGTGCCACGAGTAGAGGCCCCCGCGCTCGAGCAGGATGACGGCGTCGTCGCCCGGCGCCACGTCGACATCGAGGCTCACGGTGCCACGACGGTTCCCGGGGGCGGGTGACTCGAGATCCCTGCTTCGAGGAGGCGTGAGGTCGATGCGGTCGACGACGTCGAAGTCCTGCTCGGCCAGTGCCGTCAGCAGTGCTGCCTTGGCTGCGGCCTGGCCGGTTCCGTCACCGAGGTCCCGGTCGCTCACATCGCCGGCCCTGGTCGCGTCGTAGCCGGCCGGTGTGCGCACGCGCACCGCTCCCCCACCAAAGGACGCGGACGGCATACCCGACTCCCCTCCGACAGACCCGCGACGGTTCGTCTCCCTGCCACGGTAGAGCCGCGGGCGGGGGCAGTGATACGGATTGCCCCAAAGTGACGCGGCGGGGACCGCGGATATTCGGTTGCGCTGCCCGGCGGCCGTCCGGGATCGTCGGGGACGACCGCGGAGCCACAGGGCACCGCACCGGACCCGAGGAGGGTGACATGTCGATGACGGCCCCGGGCATGCCAGCCCACATCACTTCTTCCTTGGAGTTCTCTTGTCTTTCAATGCATTTCACGATGACGACCTCGGGGTGCGCGACTCCCGGCTGAGCAGCCGGACGGTCCTCGGCCTCGAGGACGAGCAGTACGCGGTCGACACGGACCCCGACGGCCCGCCCGAGGGTGAGCGGTGGTCGAGCTGGGACGGCGCCACTCACGGCCCGAAGCCGCGGCCCGGCTGGGTCATCACCGACCTCGGCGCGGTCGAGGCCGATCTCGGGGTGCTCAAGACCGGCAAGGAGGCCGACGTCCACCTGGTGCGCCGGTGGGTGCCGGGCTCGCCCGCCCGGGACGTGCTCATGGCCGGCAAGCGCTACCGGTCGAGCAAGCACCGCATGTTCCACCGCGACGCCGGCTACCTCGAGGGGCGGCGCGTGCGGAAGTCGCGCGAGATGCGGGCCATGCGCACCCGCACCTCGTTCGGCAAGGAGCTGATCAGTGGGCTCTGGGCGTTCGCGGAGTTCGAGACGCTCGTGCGCCTCTGGGACGAGGGTCTGCCCGTGCCCTATCCGGTGCAGATGTCCGAGGACGAGATGCTGATGGAGTTCATCGGCACCTCGGACGGACAGGCTGCACCCCGCCTCGCGCAGGTGCGACCCGACGTCGGCCTGCTGCCGTTGCTCTTCGAGCAGCTCCGCGAGGCGATGCTCCGGCTCGCCGAGCTCGGCTGGGCGCACGGTGACCTCTCGCCGTACAACGTGCTCCTCGAGGGTGAGGGTGAGCAGGCGCGGCTCGTGCTCATCGACTGGCCACAGATCGTCGACGTCATCGGCAATCCGCATGGGCCTGAGTTCCTCGAACGCGACACCCGCAACATGTGTGAGTGGTTCACTCGTCGGGGGTATGCGGTGGACGAGGGGCTGCTCTTCGGTGACCTCATGGCGGCGGCGACGTCACGCTGGTGAGGCCCGGCGTCCGCCGTGTCACGCCGGGTCACGCTGGAAGAGCTCACAGGTCAGGTGGAGGCCACCCGTTCGTGGGGTGGCCTCCATCCCTGTCCGTCGACGGGGACTCTGTCGGTGAGGAAGTCCGCCGGGTGGCCGAACTTCCCCGAGTGGACGAACGCCTCGAGCGGCAGGCGCGAGCGCGGCAGCCGGGCCCGGGTGCGCACCCACGCCGGCATCTCCGCGTCGTCGTCGGGACCGGCGGGGAGCCCGAGCGCGATCCCGGTCGTGACGACCCAGTGCGGCGGCACGGCGAACCGCTCGGTCGCGGCCCGGTGGTCGAAGCCGCCGAACTGGCGCACCTGCAGTCCCATCGAGCGTGCCTGCACCGTGATGTGGGCGACGGCCTGTCCGAGGTCGAACATCGCGTAGTCGCTGTAGGAGATCTCGTGGTCCTCGTCGGTCGCGACCTGGTGCAGCGTGAGGATGATCGCGGATGCCGACGGCGCCCACGCCTGGTTGGCCGACGAGAGCACGTCGACCATGCCTGCGTGCGTGTCGTCACCGCGCAGCCCGACGATGAAGCCCCACGGCTGCGAGTTGCCGGCCGAGGGCGACCAGCGCGCCGCCTCGAGGATGGCGCGCAGCGCTTCGGGTCCGAGCACGTGCGACCGGTCGTAGACCATGACGCTCTCGCGGTCGCGCAGCAGCGGCGTGAGGATCTCCGGCTGCGCCGCCACCGCTGAGGGCGTATGCCGTCCAGCGGGTTTCGCCTCGTCCGTCACGTCGCGCTCACCGTCCTCACGCACACCACAACCATGCCCGACCCACGTCTCTTCCCGGCGGCCGGTGTCGACAAACCCACGTCCCCTCCTCCCACCCATCGAAAGAGCAATCCGTCCGCCCCGCGCTGAGGACGGATTGCCCTTTCGATCGCCAGCTCAGTAGGCGCGGCCGACGACGGCGAGCACTCCGTCGTCGGACTCCGAGGCGGGCACCGAGCCGTCGGGCATCGTCAGGCACCGCACAGTGACCGCCGACTCGGCGAGCCGCGCCTCCCCCTCCGGACCGAGCGTGGACCACGGGATCGTCGCCCAGCCGGTCTGGGCCGCCTCGGCAGCCTCCCCCTCGGTGACGACGGCGGCGGTGTTGGCGTCCCGGTGGGCCAGCGCGGCGGCATACAACGCGTCGTGGTCCTCCTCGAGCGCGCCGGTCACCAGGTCGACGACGGCTCGGAGCGGCACCGACGACTTGCCGCCGGCGATCCGGCGCGCCACGGTGACCGAGCCGTCGGCGAGGTCGCGCGGCCCGATCTCGACGCGGACGGGGATGCCCTTGAGCTCGGCGTCGACGGCCCGACGACCGAAGGGCGTGTCGATGCGCGCGTCGAGCTCGGCGCGCACCCCCTGGGCGACGAGGTCGGTGACGACCTGACGCGCCGCCTCCACGACGCCCTCGCCGTCCTTGACGACCATGACGAGGACCTGAACCGGTGCGAGGCGAGGCGGCACCCGAAGGCCCTGGTCATCGCCGTGGCCCATGATGAGCCCGCCGAGCATGCGGGTGGACGTGCCCCACGACGTCGTCCAACAGGTCTCCTGCCGACCCTCCTCGGAGAGGTAGCGGATGTCGAAGGCCGTCGCGAAGTTCTGGCCGAGCTCGTGGCTCGTGCCCATCTGGAGAGCCTTGCCGTCGCGCATCATCGCTTCAAGCGCAAGGGTGTTCGTCGCTCCGGCGAAGCGCTCACGAGCGGTCTTGCGGCCGAGCACCACTGGCATCGCAAGCATCTCGCGCATGAACGCCGCGTAGACGTCCTCGTGGATCCGCTTCGCGTAGAGGCGGGCGTCCTCCTCGGTGGCGTGCGCCGTGTGCCCTTCCTGCCAGAGGAACTCGCTGGTGCGCAGGAAGATTCGCGGGCGCAGCTCCCACCGCACGACGTTGGCCCACTGGTTGAGCAGGAGCGGCAGGTCACGGTAGCTCTGCGTCCACTTGGCCAGGTACTCACCGATGACGGTCTCCGACGTCGGCCGCACCACCACCTTCTCCTCGAGCTCCTTCCCCCCGGCGTGCGTGACGACGGCGAGCTCGGGGCTGAAGCCCTCGACGTGCTCGGCCTCGCGGGTCAGGTAGGACTCCGGGATGAAGAGCGGGAAGTACGCGTTGCGCGCACCGGCCTCCTTGATGCGCCGATCCATGTCAGCCTGCATCCGCTCCCAGATCGAGTAGCCATAGGGACGGATGACCATCGTGCCGCGCACCGGCCCGTTGTCCGCGAGCTCGGCCTTGGCGACGACGTCCTGGTACCAGCGGGGGAAGTCCTCGGACTGGGGCGTGAGCACGGTCTTGGCCATGGCGCCGATCCTAAGGTCGGCGTGGTTGCCTCCGCGCGCCGTTGAACGCTCGGCTCCGGTGCTAGGCGTGCTCCATCGTGGCGACCATGAAGGCCTGCCACGCCTCACGCGTGTCGGCGAGCTCGCCCGGTCCACCGGCCTGCTCGAGTATGCGTGTGGTGGCGTCTCGGGTCACGTCGTCGAAGTGGCCGGTGACCTCCACGTCGGTGCGGCCCCAGACGTGGCGGCACATGGCCTGGACCGCCTGCACCTGGGCGTGCGACCGGCGGATGAGGCGCGGCTGCTCCGGCCCGAAGCGGCCGAGGTCGACGTGGATGTGGTTGCCGTGCGCATCGTCGAAGAGATAGGTCAGGACGTCGGCGAACTCGTGGTGCAACCCCGCCGCAGTGCGCCAGTAGAGGGCCAGGCGACGGCGCAGCTCGCCGGCAGGGGCATCGCGCCACAGGTCCTGGCGCAGCGACGTCACATCCTTCCCGCCCGCCCGCAACCGCGCGATGTCCATGGCCTCGCCCGAGCCGTGCCACGACGTCGCCGCCCCCGCAACCCAGGCTCCGTACGACCGGATCTCATCGGGCGCCTGGCCCATGTGGCTGCGGTGCAACGCGAGCCATCGATCGAGCCGCGCACCGAACGGCTCCGTGACGTAGAAGGTCGAGGGTCGTGCGGTCACCTCGTAGGCGTGGGTGGCGGACCCGATGCGCCGCCGCGCCTGCAGGTCGCGGAAGTCCACCGGTTGCGGGTCGAGGTGGAGCTCCGGCGGGGCCGGCTCACCCAGACCGACGAGCTGCGGGAGGGACGGCAGGCCGGGACCGCGCGACACGGCATACGCTCCGCCGGCGGCGACCGCGCCGACGGCACCCAGTGACAGCACGCGACGCCGGGACAGCAGGGGACGTGGCCCGGCCGGTGCCGGTGACTCGCGCCCGCTCTCGTCCTTCCGCGGGTCCCGGCTCATGACTGCTCAACGCGCGAGGATGACGCACCGATCCCGAGCGCCGCCTCGCCCGACGGCCCCGGGTCCGGGGCTACGCTCCCGCCATGCCCACCGGAAGCGGTCCGTCACGGCGCAGGGTGATGCTGGGAGCGGCCGCCGTCGCGACGACCCTCGTGTCGACCGTCACCGGATGCTCCTCCGCGAGCGGCCCCGTCCTCACCGACGGCGTCCTGTCGGACCGCTTCGGCCTCCACGCACCGCGCTGGCGGTTGGCGGTGCCGCGATCCGGGCGCCCGCGCGGCCTCGTCGTCGCCCTGCACGGCTTCGGCGGGTCGGCGGACGACGCCTTCAACCTCGGCTTCGCCGACGCCGTCGAGACCTCGCGGATGGCGCTCGTCTCCGTCGACGGCGGCGACACGTACTGGCACGCCCGACGCGACGGCAGCGACACCAGCGCGATGGTCCGCGAAGAGCTCGTGCCCCTGGCCCTCTCCGCGGCGGGGCTGTCTCCCACCTCGCCGGTCACCTTCCTCGGCTGGTCGATGGGCGGGTTCGGGGCCCTCCTCCTCGCGAGCGACCTCGGCCGGTCGCGGGTCAGCGGGGTCGTCGCCGCGAGCGCGGCGCTGTGGTTGAAGGGCAGCCAGACGCCAGCACGGGCCTATGACGGGCGCGCCGACTTCGACCGCCACTCGATCTTCAACCGCTTGTCCCGCCTCGCCGGGATCCCGGTCCGCCTCGACTGCGGCACCTCGGACCCCTTCATCGCGGCGAACCGCACGCTGGCCCGACAGCTGCCAGGGGTGGAGGCCCACTTCACGGACGGGGGCCACGACGACGCCTTCTGGAGCGGCAACGTCGCGGCGGAGATGGCCTGGGCGGCTGCGCGCCTCTGAGTGTCAGGACAGGGCGGCGATCGCCTCGGCGGTCGCAAGCACCTTCTTCGCCGTGTCGACGTGGAGGCTCTCGATGAGCCGGCCGTTGACGGTCGCGACACCGCGCCCCTGCGCCTGAGCGGCCTCGAAGGCGGCGATCACGGCCCGCGCGTCGTCGACCTCGGCCGCGCTCGGGGCGAAGACCTCGTTGGCCGCCTCGACCTGCCCCGGGTGGATCAGCGTCTTGCCATCGAAGCCCATCTCGCGGCCCTGGCGCGCCTCGGCGAGGAAGCCGTCGCCGTCCTTGACGTCGTTGTAGACGCCGTCGACGACAGCCACACCTGCAGCGCGGGCCGCCAGGATCGACAGCTGGAGCGAGGTCTGGATCGCGGCCCGTCCCGGAGCGAAGGCGGCGCCGAGCTCCTTGTACAGGTCGTTGGTGCCCAGCACGAGGCAGGCGAGCCGAGCGGACGCCCGGGCGATCTCCTCGGCGTGCAGCACGGCGACCGGTGTCTCGACCATGGCCCACAGGCGCGTGTGCGCGGGCGCGCCGGCAGCCTCCATCGCCGCCACGAGGGCCCGCACCTCGTCGGCCGAGTTCACCTTCGGCACGACGACCGCGTCCGGCCCTGCCGCCGCTGCGGCAGCGAGGTCGGCGTCGTGCCACTGCGAGTCCAGAGCGTTGACGCGGATCGTCAGCTCGCGCCGACCGTAGTCGCCGGATCCGGCTGCAGCGCAAGCGTTCTCGCGCGCGGCATCCTTGGCGTCGGGCGCGACGGCGTCCTCGAGGTCGAGGATCAGGGCGTCGACGGGGAGCGTCTTCGCCTTCTCGAGCGCGCGTTCGTTGGAGCTCGGCAGGTAGAGCACCGAGCGCCGAGGGCGGTATGCCGACTGCTGCGTCATCGCGCACCTTCCTGGACTGCGGGAGCTGTCGGGGGGTCCACGGGGGGCGTGGCCCCCCGTGCGTCGGCATACAGCTCGGCCAGCGCGGGGTCGGTCCGCGAGAGGCGCTCGGCGAGCTCGACGATGACGAGGCACTGCTTGAGGCTCGCGTCGTCCTCCATCTTGCCGTCGAGCATGACGGCGCCCGTGCCGTCGCCCATCGCAGCGACGACCCGGCGGGCGTGGGCGACGTCGTCGGCCGACGGGCTGAAGACCCGCTTGGCGATCTCGATCTGCACCGGGTGCAGCGACCACGTGCCGACGCAGCCGAGGAGGAAGGCGTTGCGGAACTGGTCCTCGCAGGCGACGACGTCCTGGATGTCGCCGAACGGGCCGTAGTACGGGTAGATCCCGTGCATCGCGCACGCGTCGACCATGCGGGCGATCGTGTAGTGCCAGAGGTCCTGCTGCGCGGTGGCTCGCGAACCGGAGATGTCGCCGTCGACGGGGTCGGTGCGCACGAGGTAGCCGGGGTGGCCGCCGCCCACGCGGGTCGTCTTCATCCGACGGTCGGCGGCGAGGTCGGCCGGACCGAGCGAGAGTCCCTGCATGCGAGGCGAGGCGCCGCAGATCTCCTCGACGTTGACCATGCCGCGCGCGGTCTCGAGGATCGCGTGGACGAGGATCGGCCGGGTCAGCCCGGCCTTGGCCTCGAGCTGGGCGAGGAGGCGGTCGACGTAGTGGATGTCCTCGGCGCCCTGCACCTTGGGCACCATGACGACGTCGAGCTTGTCGCCGATCTCGGCGACGAGCGTCGTCAGGTCGTCGAGCGCCCACGGGCTGTCGAGGGCGTTGATGCGCGTCCACAGCTGGGTGTTCTCGCCGAAGTCGGTCGCCTTCGCGATCTCGACGAGCCCGGCCCGCGCAGCCTCCTTGCGGTCGGCCTTGACGGCATCCTCGAGGTTGCCGAGCAGCACGTCGACGGTGCCGACGAGGTCGGGCACCTTCGCTGCCATCTTCGGGTTGCTCGGATCGAAGAAGTGGATGACGCGGGACGGGCGGGCGGGCACCTGCGCCAGGGGCGTCGGCGCCCCCAACGCGAGCGGTCGGAAGAAGTCCTTGGCGCTGCGCATGGGCGCCAACGTAGCAACGGCCGGCCGCTCCCCGTTATGACGACAGTCACGCGTGCCACCGGTGAGGTCGGGATCACTAGGGTGGCGGTGTGACCGAGCGCGCGACCGAGCAGGGGGCCGTCCCCGAGCACCACGACGCCCCCGCTGCGATCGCCGCCGCCCTGCTCGGCGAGGCGATGACGAAGTCAGGCCTGCTCTGGATCGAGGTGGACGGCGACCGCACGTGGCCCGCGTGGCACGTGTGGGACGACGGGGCTGCCCTCGTCGTCAGCGGACCCGGCGAGCAGCCCCTCCCCTGGCTCCCCCCGCAGGTCCGGGTCGTCCTGCGCAGCAAGGACACCGGGGGGCGGCTGCTGACCGTGCGCGCCCACGTCCACGTCCTGGAGCCGGGCTCGCCCGAGTGGCAGCGCGCCACCGAGCTGCTCCGCGCCTCGCGGCTCAACTCCGTCGACGACTCGCTGACCCGGTGGGCCGCCGAGTGCACGGTCGTCGCGCTGGTGCCGTTCGGCACCCCCCTCGAGTCGCCGGGCGCGTATGCCGCCGACGACCACCGCGAGCCGCCCGCCCGCACCTCCGCGACGACGACGTCGTGGCGCCCGTGGCACTGGGGTGGTCGCGGCGAGGACAAGGCCGAGCGCGAGCGGGCCCGCGACGAGGCGAAGGCCGCCAAGCGGGCAGCGAAGGAGCGGGCGAAGCTGCGCAAGAAGCGCCGGCGACGTGGCACCCCGACGACACGCACGCTGACCCCCTAACCTAGGCCCCATGAGTGCCAACACCCGCGTCTTCGTCGCGCGCCTGACCGGACTGAGCGTCTTCGACCCGCTCGGTGACCAGGTCGGGCGGGTGCGCGATGTCGTGGTGATGTTCTCGCTGAACCGCGCCCAGCCCCGCGTGATCGGTCTGGTCGTCGAGGTCCCGGGGCGTCGACGTGTCTTCGTGCCCATGACGCGCGTGACCTCGATCGACGCCGGCGCCGTCATCACGACCGGCCTGGTCAACATGCGCCGTTTCGAGCAGCGCACCAACGAGGTCCTCGTGGCCGCCGAGCTCTTCGACCGCGCGGTGACCGTCACGGGTCCCGAGGCCGTCGAGGCCGGCGTCTCCGAGGCGCTCGTCGAGGACCTCGCGATCGAGCAGGGGCCACGGCGGGACTGGCTCGGTGTCAAGGTCTTCGTCCGGCAGGCCCCGGCCGGGGTGTCGTCGGCCTCCAAGGCGATGTCGCGCCTCACCCGACGCCGTTCGGGCAAGACGATGCTCGTCGACATCCGAGACGTCGTTGGGCTGCACGAGCAGTCGGGCGCCCAGAGCGCAGAGCGCCTGCTCGAGACCTACGACGACCTCAAGGTCGCCGACCTCGCCGAGGTGATCCACGACCTCAACCCCAAGCGACGCGCCGAGGTGGCGGCTGCTCTCGACGACGAGCGCCTTGCGGATGTCCTCGAGGAGCTGCCCGAGGACGACCAAGTGGAGATCCTCGCCGGCCTCGCCAACAACCGAGCGGCCGACGTGCTCGAGGCGATGGAGCCGGACGACGCCGCAGACCTGCTGGCCGACCTGCCGCCCGAGCAGGCCGAACAGCTGCTCCAGCTCATGGAGCCCGACGAGGCCGCCCCGCTCCGGCGCCTGCTCGCCTACGACGAGAACACCGCCGGTGGCATGATGACGACCGAGCCGGTCATCCTCGGGCCCGAGGCGACCATCGCCGAGGCCCTCGCGACGGTGCGGCGCGAGGAGCTGGCCCCGGCTCTGGCCTCCATGGTGTACGTCTGCCGACCGCCCCTCGAGGCGCCGACCGGACGCTACCTCGGACTCGTGCACATCCAGCGGCTGTTGCGCGAGCCACCGCACGCCGCGATCGGGTCGATCATCGACAAGGAGATCGAGCCCGTGGGCGCGAGCGACTCGCTCGAGAAGGTGACGCGCACCCTCGCCACGTACAACCTCGTCTCGCTGCCCGTCGTCGACGAGAACGGCCGGCTCATCGGGGCGGTGACGGTCGACGACGTGCTCGACCACATCCTCCCGGAGGACTGGCGTGAGGAGCGGCACGAGATCGGGGTCGTCCCGTGAGCGAGCGTTCCGAGCGGCGGGCCCCCTCGCGAGCCGGGCGCGGCGACAAGCTCGACCAGCCCCAGGAGCAGCGCGCCCGGGTCCTGCCGACGATGTCGTTCTCGCAGGAGGCCTTCGGCGTCCTCTCCGAGAGGTTCGCGCGGCTCATGGGCACCGCCGGTTTCCTCATCGGCATGACGGTGTTCGTCGTCGTCTGGGTCGGATGGAACGTCTTCGCGCCAAGCTCGCTCGTCTTCGACGCGTACCCGTTCATCTTCCTGACGCTGATGCTGAGCCTGCAGGCGTCGTACGCCGCCCCGCTCATCCTGCTCGCGCAGAACCGTCAGGCTGACCGCGACCGCGTGGCCCTCGAGCAGGACCGTGCCCGCGACGAGCGCAACCTCGCCGACACCGAGTTCCTCACCCGCGAGGTGGCCTCGCTGCGCATCGCGTTGCGCGAACAGGCGACACGTGACTTCCTGCGCTCCGAGCTGCGCAACCTCCTCGACGAGCTCGAGGACCGCGCCGTGATCCGCGGGGCGAACGACGGGGCCAGCGACCGGACCTGAGCTCGTCGCCGGGATGCACGCGGCGCAGGCGGATTGCGGCTGGATGCCCCTGGTACCGCCCGCGGCCGTGAGCCCCCGTGGGTATCCAGGAACCGGGGCTGCACGGGGGTGCACGGGGGCGCAGGCCGCCCGCGGCCGTGAGCCCCCGTGGGTATCCAGGAACCGGGGCTGCACGGGGGTGCACGGGGGCGCAGGCCGCCCGCGGCCGTGAGCCCCCGTGGGTCGGCATACGATGGAGGACATGTCTGCCCCCGCACTGCCGAGCCGTGACGCCCTGCTCACGGCACTGTCGAAGGTCAACGACCCCGAGATCCGCAAGCCGATCACCGAGCTCGGCATGGTCAAGTCGGTGGAGATCGACGACTCGGGAAAGGTGGCCCTCGCGATCTTCCTCACCGTCTCGGGCTGCCCCATGAAGGAGACCCTGACCAAGGACTCCAGCAACGCCCTCCTGGCGCTCGACGGCGTCACGTCGGTCGAGGTCGAGCTCGACGTCATGAGCGACGAGCAGCGTGCGGAGCTCCGCTCGCAGCTGCGCGGCGGGGCCCCCGAGAAGGAGATCCCCTTCGCCAGGCCCAACAGCCTCACCCGGGTGTATGCCGTCGCCTCCGGCAAGGGCGGCGTCGGCAAGTCGTCGGTGACCGTCAACCTCGCGGCCGCGATGGCGGAGCAGGGACTGCGCGTGGGCGTCGTCGACGCCGACGTCTACGGCTTCTCCGTGCCGCGCATGCTCGGCGTCGAGCAGCGCCCGACGCAGGTCGACGACATGATCCTGCCGCCCATCAGCTACGACGTGAAGGTCATCTCGATCGGCATGTTCGTCCCGGGCAACCAGCCCGTCGTGTGGCGTGGCCCGATGCTGCACCGCGCGCTCCAGCAGTTCCTCGGCGACGTCTTCTGGGGCGATCTCGACGTGCTGCTGCTCGACCTTCCGCCCGGCACCGGCGACATCGCGATCTCCGTCGCGCAGCTCATCCCGACGGCCGAGATCCTCGTCGTCACGACGCCGCAGCAGGCCGCCGCCGAGGTTGCCGAGCGGGCCGGTTCCATCGCCCTGCAGACGCACCAGCGCGTCGTCGGCGTCATCGAGAACATGAGCTGGCTCGAGCTGCCCGACGGGACCCGTCAGGAGATCTTCGGGTCCGGGGGCGGCCAGGCGGTCGCCGACTCGCTGACCAGGAGCATCGGCGCCCCGGTGGAGCTGCTCGGCCAGATCCCGCTCGACACGCGCCTGCGCGAGGGCGGCGACACCGGCACCCCCGTCGTGCTGGGGGCGCCCGACACCGCCGCTGCCGTGGCGCTGCGCGGCATCGCCCGCAGCCTCGGGTCACGGGCCCGCGGTCTCGCTGGCCGCTCCCTCGGCCTCACCCCCGCGGGCCGCTGAGCCCAGCCGCAACAGCCCTCGTCAATCGAAAGAGCAGTTCGTCCGCTCGGCGGACGAACTGCTGCTTTCGATCGGTGGGCGAGCTGCTCTTTCGATCGGGAGGCGGACTGCTCTTTCGATCGCGGTGGGTGAGCGGTCAGGCGAGCGAGTCGACCCAGGCGCGGTGCAGGTCGGAGTAGCGACCGGCTCCGGCGGCAACCAGCTCGCTCGGCGCACCGTCCTCGACGATGCGGCCGTGCTCGAGCACGAGGACGCGGTCGGCGTTCTCGACCGTCGAGAGCCGGTGTGCGATGACGACCGCGGTGCGTCCGGCGAGGATGGTCCCGAGCGCCTGCTGCACGAGCCGCTCCGACGGGATGTCGAGCGATGACGTCGCCTCGTCGAGGATGAGCACCGCCGGGTCGGCGAGGAAGGCGCGCGCGAACGCGACGAGCTGTCGTTGCCCCGCGCTCAGCAGGCCGCCCCGGTTGGAGACCGGAGTCTCGTAGCCCTGCGGCAGCGCGGCGATGAACTCGTGCGCTCCGAGGGACCTGGCCGCGGACTCGACCTGCTCGTCGGTGGCGTCCGGACGACCGAACCGGATGTTGTCGGCGACGGTGCCGCTGAAGAGGTAGTTCTCCTGCGTCACCATCACGACCGCGCGGCGCAGGTCGTCAGAGGCGATCCGGCGCAGGTCGACGCCGTCGAGGAGCACCGCTCCCCCGGTGGGGTCGTAGAACCGCGTCGCCAGCTTGGCGATGGTGGTCTTGCCTGCCCCTGTCGTGCCCACGAGCGCGACGGTCTGCCCCGCGGGGACCGTGAGGTCCAGGTCGGGCAGCACGGGCGCGCCTTCGACGTATGCGAACCGGACCCCATCGAATCGCAGCTCTCCACGGGGGTCGCCGAGGACCACCGGGTCACTGGGCTCAGGGACGTCGGACACCTCCTCGAGCACCCCGGAGAGCTTCTCCAGGGCGGCCGACGCGGACTGGAAGGTGTTGTAGAACTGCGAGATCTCCATCATCGGCTCGAAGAACTGACGCAGGTAGAGCAGGAAGGCCGCGAGCACACCGACCGTGACCTCGCCGTGGTAGGCGAGGTAGCCCCCGTAGAGCAGCACGGCGGCGATCGTGACGTTGCCGATGAGGCGGATGCCCGGCATGAACCACGCGACGAGACGGAACGCGACGAGGTTGGCGCGGCGGTACTGGTCGTTGACGTCGTCGAAGATCGCCTGGTTGCGCGGCTCGCGGCGGAAGGCCTGGACGGCCCGTATGCCGTTCATGGACTCGACGAAGTGGACGATGACGAGCGCGACCTTCTCGCGCGTGGACCGGTAGCTCTTGGCCGACTCCTTGCGGAACCAGTTGGTCAGCAGCACGAGGGCCGGTCCGCAGAGCAGTGCGACGAGGCCGAGCTTGACGTCGAGCACGAGCAGCAGCACCGACGTGCCGACGAGGGTCAGGGCCGCCGTGACGAGCCCGTCGAAACCCGACTCGAGCATCTCGTAGATGGCATCGACGTCGGAGGTCTGACGGGAGATCACCCGGCCGGAGGTGTAACGGTCGTGGAAGGCCGGGCTGAGCAGCTGGAAGTGTCGGAAGATGCGTCGGCGTATCGACAGGAGGATGTCCTGCCCGATCACGCCGGACCGGACGAGGAAGAGGTTGCGGGCGACCGCCTGGGTCACGGTCGCAGCAAGCACGAGGCCCACGACGAGCAGCAGCGGCCCGAGGTCGCCGGACGCCCGGATCGGCGGGATGCCGGTGTCGATGCCCTCCTTGACGAGGTACGGGATGGACAGCCGAGCGGCGTTCTCCACGATCACCACGGCCATGAGCCACCAGAGCGCGCGCCGCCAGGGACGCAGGACCTCCCGCAGGAGCCGGCGGGAGCGCGCCGGCCAGACGGGCCGAGGTCTCTGCCGTCAGGTCGCCCTCGATGTCGTCGGCCGCGACGCCGCGCCACTGCTGCGTGGTGGAGCTCATGCGCGCACCTCCTCGACGGCCGGCGAACCGGGCTCGGCACGGAGTCGGCGGGTCGTCCGCTGGGTCGAAACCGTCGGCGGCGAGCAGGTCGCGGTAGGCCGGCACACGCTCGAGCAGGTCGCGGTGGGTGCCCACGTGCGTGATGGTCCCGTGCTCGAGCAGCGCCACGCGGTCGGCGAGAAGCACCGTCGAGGCGCGATGGGCCACGACGAGGCCGGTGGTCTCGGACAGGACGTTCGACAGGGCCTCCTCCACGAGCTTCTCGGTGTGCACGTCGAGGGCCGACAACGTGTCGTCGAGCACGAGCACGGCCGGTCGCGCCAGCACCGCCCGGGCGAGCGCCAGCCGCTGGCGCTGTCCTCCGGAGAGCGACATGCCCTGCTCGCCGATGCGGGTGTCGAGACCCCACGGGCAGGTCGTGGACGAAGCCCGCCTGGGCGATCTCCAGGGCGGCGAGCACGTCGTCCTCCGCGGCGTCGGAGCGGCCGAGGGTCACGTTCTCGCGGGCACTCATCGAGAAGAGCGTCGGCTCCTCGAACGCGGTGGCCACGAGGCTGCGCAGGGCCACGAGGTCGAGGTCGCGCACGTCGACACCGTCGATGGTGACGCGGCCGCCGGTGACGTCGAACAGGCGCGGCACGAGCGCGGTCAGCGCGGTCTTGCCCGAACCGGTGGCGCCGACGAGCGCCAGCGTCTCGCCCGGCGGCACGTCGAGGTTGACGTCACGCAGCACCGGCTGGTCGGGGGCGTCGGGGAAGGCGAAGTCGACGTGCTCGAAGCGCAGGTGGCCACGCGGGACCCTCACCTGCCGTCGCCGGCGACGATGTCGGGCTCGGTGTCGAAGATCTCGAGGACCCGCGCGGCCGCGGTCATGGCCTCCTGCGCCATGGCGAGGATGACGCCGAGCGACGAGACCGGCCACACGAGCGAGAGCAGGAGGGTGATGAACGCGACGAGCTCTCCGGGCGTCAGGGCGCCCCGGCCGACGCCGATGGCCCCGAGCAGGAGCACGACGACGACGGCGAGGTTGGGGATGACCTCGAGGAAGGTCCAGAACCGCGCCGACAACCGCACCTTGTCGAGGCTGGTCGCCCGCAGCTCCAGCGCTGCCTCGTCGTAGCGCCGTGCCACGTGGTCGCTGCGGCCGAACGACTTGATCACCCGGATGCCGACCGCGCCCTCCTCCGCCTGGGTCGCGAGGTCGCCCTGCTGGTCCTGGACGCGGCGCGACACGACGACGTACGCCTTCTCGAAGCGCATCGAGAGCCAGACGATCGGGGCGGCAGTCGCGGCGACGACGAGACCGAGTGGCCAGTACATCGTCAGCAGGACGATCGTGACGACGAGGACCTGCAGGATGTTGACGACGAGGAAGAGCAGGCCGAAGCCGCTGAAGCGGCGGATCGCGGACAGGTCGGTCGTGACCCGGGACAGCAGCTGGCCTGACTGCCACCGGGTGTGGAAGCTCATCGGCAGCGCCTGCAGGCGCTGGTAGAGGTCCCGGCGGAGGTCGGTCTCGAGACCGAGGACCGCGTTCGACTGGACCCACCGGCGCACGAAGATGAGCACGGCCTCGAGGACGCCGAGGGCCAGGGCGAGCAGTCCGAGCGGCAACACTGGTGCCAGCTCGTGCTGGGTGATCGGCCCGTCGATGATCGCCCGCGTGACGAGCGGGATGGCGATGGACACCCCGACCCCGGCGAGCGACACGGCGAACATGACCACCAGGGCCCAGCGGTGGGGCCGGAGGTAGCCCCGGAGGCGCCACAGGGACCGGACGGATGCGGGGGGCTGGGAGGCGGGATCGGCAGGCATCAAGCAGTGACGATAACCCGGCCCTCCGACACCGATGCCTCTGGGTCAGAGATTCAGGTCGCTTCGCTGTCCCAAGGGGTCGGGAGCGACGGGTCGTGAACGCGCGGCGTGCTCACGGGCTTGTCCACGGCCGGCGACGGCTCGTCGTCCTCGTCGGGCGACGATGCGAGCGCGTCGCGCACGATCTTGCGCGGGTCGTACTGGCGCGGGTCGTAGGCCCGCCAGTCGACGTCGGAGAACTCCGGACCCATCTCGTCCTTGAGCTGCTGCCTGGCGCGGTCGGCCATGCTGCGCGCCTGGCGGACGAACTTGCCGAACTTCGCGGCGTACTCGGGCAGGCGCTCCGGACCCAGGATGAGGATCGCGAGCAGACCGAGCAGGAGCAGCTCCCACCCGTTGATGTCGAACACAGTTCCTCGCTTCCATGCATGCCGGCTGCGTCATCCTACGGTGACGAGCCGGGACCTGCCTGACAGCTACTTGCCCGGATCGGCCTCTAGGGTCATCTGCAGGTCGAGCTCCTTGCCGTCCCGCTGGACCTTGAGGCTCACGGTGTCCCCGACGGCCCGCGCCCGGATCGAGACGATGAGCTGGTCGGGGGTGCGGATGCGCTTGCCCTCGAAGCCGATGATGACGTCGCCCGCCTTGACGCCCGCCTTGGCCGCGGGGCCCCCGGCCGTGACGGCGTCGGCCGTGTCGGCGACCTGGGCGCCGTCACCGGAGAACGTGCGGTCGAGCTGGACGCCGATCACCGGGTGCGTGGCCTTGCCGGTCGCGATGAGCTGGTCGGCGGTGCGCCGCGCCTGGTCGCTCGGGATGGCGAAGCCCAGGCCGATGCTGCCGCCGGTGGAGCCGGTCGTGCCGGGGACGCGGGCGATGGCGCTGTTGACGCCGATGACCTTGCCCGACATGTCGAGCAGCGGGCCGCCCGAGTTGCCGGGGTTGATCGCCGCGTCGGTCTGGATGGCGTTGATGTAGGAGGACTCGGTGCCCCTCGCCGGGCGTCACCGGGCGGTTCAGGGCGCTGACGATGCCCGTCGTGACCGTCTGGTCGAGCCCGAGTGGTGCTCCGATGGCGATGACCTGGTCGCCGACGACGACCTTGTCGGACGGTCCCAGCTGCAGCGGCGTGAGGTCGGTGCGCTGGATCTTGAGGACCGCGAGGTCGTAGCTCGACGTCACGCCCGACGATGGTGGCCTTCTCGGTGTCGCCGTTGCTCAGCACGACCTCGATGTCGCCGTTGACGCCGGGCTCGACGACATGGTTGTTGGTGAGCACGTGCCCCTTGCCGTCGATGACGAAGCCGGAGCCCGTCGCCGAACCCTCACTGCCTGCGTCGACCTTGATCGTGACGATGCTGGGCAGCGCCACGGCGGCGATGTTGGCGACCGAACCGGCCGGGCGCTGCGTGGCGCCCGGCCCGGGTTCGGGCAGAGTCGTGCCGGCGAGGTGGATGCGGTCCTGCGCGAGCTGACCGGCGACGCCGCCGATGACGCCGGAGAGCAGGCACAGGCCGACCACCACAGCGGCCAGCCTGCCGCGGCCGCGACGAGGCGCGCTCGGCGCTTCGGTGAGCGGGCTCGTCGGGTGGTACGGATCCGGCACCTCCGCCCGACTCGCTCGCGGGAGCCTGGGGCACGGGGCCCACGTATGCCGGGTGGCGGCCGGCCGCCTCCGCGGCATCGGCGGCACCCGACGTGCCAGCAGGAGCGGACGACGGGACCGGGGCCGCGACCGGCGGCGCGTAGGCCGACCGGTGGGCCTGCTCGGCCGCGGCGTCGGCGCGGTCGCTGCCCCACGAGGAGTCGGCCCGCGCAGGCACGCCGGCTCCCTCCGTCGGGTGCTCACCGCCGAAGACGTCGAACCAGGCGTCGTCCCGTGACGACGGGGGCCGCCGCCCGAGGGGATGGCGCGCGTGTCGTGCAGGTCGATGATGCCGGTGTGCTCCGCTCCGTGCTCGGTGACCTCGATGGGGCGCCGGTGGGCGCAGTCGGTCGGTGCCTCGATGGGGCCCGTCGGCTCGGTCGCCCCCGTCGGCTCGGGATCCGCCGTCGGCTCGGGGTCCGGCGTCCTCGACTCGTCGCTCATGGACCTGATTGTGCCGAACGGACGTTGGTGATCCGAACCGGGTCCGCGACGCCCGACGGTCGTGCCCAGCGCACGGATCGACGAGCGGGTCGTGACCACCCAGAAGGGCACGCTGCCACACCGATCCCGTTCGAGGGCTGCGAGTCGCGCGTGACCGGCGTGACCCGATCACCGGGGAGCACGTAGCCGCCGAAGTTCACGGCGCTGACGGTGCTGGCGCCGAAGCTCGCCACCGGGCCCGCGGACCGACGGGGCGCGCGAGCCGGGAACCGGCGAGATGGCCAGGCCCCAGGCCGCGGCCACCGAGGCGCCGGCCGCGATCGAGGCGACGACCGCGGCACGCATCGGCGAACGGTGCAGGGCGGGAGCGGTCGGGCGCACGGTGGGCACGGGGTCGTAGGACGGGCGCCGACGGCATACGGAAGCCCGACGGCGGAAGGGGCACGCGCGGGGCGTCAGAGGCTCCCGGAACCGGCCGCGCATCGGCGGGTGCGGCTGCGGCGAGACCCATGAGAGCAGGTTCGCAGGCTCATCGGGACGCCGGTGTCGGAGCGCAGGGCGGCCACGATGCGGCGCTCCTGGTCGGCGGCGGCACGGCAGACGGTGCAGCAGACGAGGTGCTTGTCGTAGAGGTGCAGCATCGCCGGGGGCAGGGCGCGGTCGACGTAGGCCCGGACGTGTCCCTTGAGGTGCGGCGTCACGACATCACCTCCACGGCCTCAGCGCGAGCTCGCGGCGACGCGGCGGCCGGGGAGACGCAGACCGGCGCGCGCGGCCCGCGACTCGGGCTTGGCGGGACGGGCGGCGGCAGCCACCTCGGGAGCGCGGTGCGCGAGGGCCTCGCGCAGCTGGGCGCGTCCTCGGTGGATGCGGGAGCGGACCGTGCCGAGCTTGACGCCGAGCGTGGCGCTGATCTCCTCGTAGGAGAGGCCCTCGATGTCGCACAGCACGACCGCTGCGCGGAACTCCGGCGCGAGGGCGTCGAGCGCGCGCTGCACGTCGTCGTCGAACCGGGCGTCGTGGTAGGTCTGCTCAGGCCCCTTCTCGCTGCTCGGCAGTCGCCCGGCGGCGTCCTCCGGGAGGGAGTCGAAGCGGATCCGCTGCTTGCGACGCATCTTGTCGAGGAAGACGTTCGTCGTGATGCGGTGCAGCCAGCCCTCGAACGTGCCGGGCTGGTAGGAGTGGAGCGACCGGAAGACGCGGACGAAGACGTCGTGCGTCAGGTCCTCGGCGTCGTGCGGGTTGCCCGTGAGGCGGTAGGCCAGCCGGTAGACGCGAGCCGAGTGCTGCTCGACGATCTCCTCCCACGTCGGAGGAGTCCACGTCGAGTCGGCCTGCTCCACCGAGGTGGGCGAGGTGGACGGCACGCTGGTGCTCACTGGGGGCTGGGCCTTTCACGCAGAGGGGTCAACGACATGAACGCCGTCAGGACGTGTTTCGTTCCCACTCATCGTCTCGGATCGACCTGTCCCGCCGCCAGCCGGAACCTGTGGTTCCGCTGTGGGCGGGACGGGCAGCCCGTCACGGCGCCTGCGCGCCGCCGTCGTGCGGGACCGCCTCGTGGTGCGTGAGACCGTGCGTGCGCCGGTCCTCCTTCATCTCCGCCTCGAAGAGGTGACGTCGGCCGCCCACGAGCTCGTCGCGCGCGGACGGCCTCGAGCCGCTTGAACGTCGCGTAGTAGTCGTCGTCGTACTCCTCGACGATCTGGAAGGTCCACCGCCCCTGGATGACGTTGCGGCCGACGAGCTCGGTCTGGAGCTGGTCGGCCAGCGCGTCGTGACCGGCCTTGCGGAAGAGGTCGACGGCATCGCCGAGGGCGAGGTCGGCGGTGCCCGTCAGCCGGTGGAAGCCGTAGAGGTGGCCGCGGGCGTCCTCGACGACCTCGAACGCCTCGGACAGCTTGCCGAGCGCCTCGACGGTGGCATCGTCGACGCCATCCGGGCGGCGGTGCTCGGGGATCGGCAGGTCCTGTTCGTCCATGAACCCGATTCTGGCCCGGATCGGGCGCCGGGGTGGCGAACTGGCCCCATCGCGTCACAGTAGGGTGACGAACATGAGCACCCAGAAGGTCGCCGCGTGGTCGCACGCCGAGGAGTTCGTCACCCCGAGCGAGCAGGTCGAGGAGGCCATCCACCGCGGCGAGGAGCTCGGAGCACCGGCCGTGGGCAACGGCGTGGGCGCCGCGCTCCAGATGCTCGCCGCCGCGACCGGGGCCAAGGCCGTCATGGAGATCGGCACCGGGCGCGGGCGCGTCGGGCCTGTGGCTGCTCGGCGGCATGCCCGCCGACGGCATCCTCACGACCATCGACCTCGAGACCGAGCACCAGCGGGCCGCACGCGACGCCTTCGCCGCGGCCGGCATCGCCCACCAGCGCACCCGCGTCATCGCCGGCCGCGCGCTCGAGGTGCTCCCCCGCATGACCGACGGCGCCTACGACCTCGTCTTCGTCGACGCCGACAAGCAGGCGTACCCCGACTACCTCGCGCAGGCCACGCGGCTGCTGCGCCGCGGCGGCACCCTCGCCATGACGTGGTCCGACAAGGAGTCCGACCCCGCCAACCGCGACGCCGAGACGCGCACGCTGCGCGAGGTCGGCCGCACCATCCGCGACCACGACCAGTTCACCGTCTCGCTGCTTCCCGTCGGCGAGGGCCTCCTCGTCGCCGTCAAGCGCTGACCAGCGTATGCCGGGTGGCCGGCCACCCGGCATACCTGATCCCGCGGCGCGGGGACGCGAAACGGCCCCCGACCGTGAGGTCAGGGGCCGTCGAACCTGGATCAGGCGGAAGGGTCAGTTGACGCCGTCACAACCCTGGATCGCGTCACGCAGAGCTGCAGCCTCGTCGGGGGTCATCTCGACGACGAGACGCCCGCCACCCTCAAGGGGCATCCGCAACACGATGCCGCGGCCCTCCTTGACGACCTCGAGCGGGCCATCGCCGGTCCTCGGCTTCATTGCTGCCATGGTTCCCCTTCCCTAGGAATCCTCGGTCTTTGGCACCATTATTCCGTGTCTCGTTTGCGAGACCTAATTGGGGATGTGAGAGAGGGCACGTCGGGGCTGTGCCGGGCCAGCCGCGCTTCCACCGCGGGACGGATTGGGACAGAGTGGCGCCCATGACGCAGACGCCCGACTCCCCCGCCACCGGACCGCTGATCGTCGAGGTCGCCGACGGCATCGCGTGGCTCCGGCTCAACCGTGCCGAGGCGATGAACAGCCTCGACAACGCGCTCAAGGACGCCCTCGTCGCGGCGCTGCGCGAGGTCGGCCGATGACCCCGCCGTCCGGTGCGTCGTGCTCATCGGGACCGGTCGCGCCTTCTGCGTCGGGCAGGACCTCAAGGAGCACGTGCGCAGCCTCGGTGACCCGACCTCGACGCTCGCGACGACGGTGACCGACCACTACAACCCGATCGTCACCGCGCTGTCGACGATGAACAAGCCCGTCGTGGCCGCGCTCAACGGTGTGGCAGCCGGCGCGGGCCTCAGCTTCGCCCTCGCGTGCGACTTCCGGGTCGCGTCCGAACAGGCCGGCCTCAACACCTCGTTCGCGGGCATCGCGCTCTCGTGCGACTCGGGCGCCTCGTGGACGCTGCCCCGGCTCGTCGGGACGGCTCGCGCCAAGGAGCTGCTGCTGCTCCCGCGCACGGTGCCGGCGGCCGAGGCCCTGGCGCTCGGGCTCGTGACGAAGGTCGTTCCCGACGACGAGCTCGAGACGGCCGTGCTCGAGCTGGCCCGCACCCTCGCCGACGGGCCGACGCTGGCCTACGGCTCGATCCGGCGCGCCGTGGCCTACTCGGCCAGCGCCGACCTGGCCGATGCACTGGCCAACGAGGCCGAGCTCATGGCGCTGACGGGTGGCAGCAGCGACCACCGGGCAGCCGTCGACGCCTTCCTCGCCAAGGAGAAGCCCACCTACACCGGCGCCTGAGCCGACCGGGCGGTCCGATGGAACGCAGAATGGTTCTGCACCTGGTGGGGTCCTGGCGCCACCGGACGCAGGATGATCCGTCGTACGACTGCGCGGACCATCAGCCCACTCGCATGATGGGCAGGGTCGGGCGCGGAGCGACCGTCACGGGGGCCCGCGTGCCGGACCGTCGGGCAGCGGCATGGGAGCGCTCGATCCGGCGCAGCTCGGCGCTGGGGTCACGGGCCAAGGCCGCAGGTGTCACCCCGACCACCACGACCCGTGCCGCCGACAGGTCGGAGCCCTGCTGCACGGTGACGTCCCAGTCGAGGCCGTCGGAGTGGAACTCACGGGACTGCACCATCACCGCCATGCCGACGTCGTCGAACCACAGGTCGGGCGAGGTCAGCTCTTCTCCTGCGGGCCCGATGAGCACAGGATTCGCCAGTGGGGACGGAAGGCTGGGCGAGGTACGGACCAGTGCGAGCAGGTCGGACTCGGGCACCGACCACGCGCCGGCCGCCACCTCGGCCAACATGTGTCGTAGGCGGACGGTTCCCGAGCGACCGCGAGCGTCGACCCAGTGCTCGAGGTCGTCGAGCCGCACGAGTCGACGTTGCACTGCCTCGATCACCAGCGCCCGGGCCGTCCGCTCGTCCGGCGGTCTCGGCCGCCGCGTCGACGACGGCTCGCGCCAGGCAACCGAGACGCAGCCCGTCGCGCTCGAGGACGGGCTCGCCCGTCAGCGTGGTGCTCCGGATGTCGACCCACGCGATCCGACGTGATCTGCGGGGCGCGGGAACAAGCAGGCGGACGGGCGGCGCCGACCGAGCACGACCTGAGCCCGTGCAGGGCCCCTGCCGTCATGCCCGCCAGCCAGGCTCCGTCCCCGCCGGACAGCAGGGCAGCGACGAGCCGTTGGTGTCTGGGTCGGCAAGCCGGTCTGCAAGGCGTAGACGCCCGGAAGCAACAACCGCCAGTCGCGCCCGACACGCCACCGCAGCGTGTCGCGTGTCAGGCCGGCCTCGAGCAGCTGACGACGGGTGACGACGCCGTGCTGGGACCGAGCGAGCGCAAGTATGGGGTCCGGTAGGTGCATGGCCTCAGGTTGACTGGCCGCTCCGTCTCCGACGTGGCCGGAGATCCCCGCTGTGGACGAGTGCCAGAGACGACGAAGGGGTGTGGACGCCTGGGAACGCGGAGGGAGTGAGGGCGAGCCCGGCTCGTGGTCCGCTCCATGGTCCTGCAATGGGAGGGGTCCTGCACGCCCAGACGCAGGACGACCCGGCAGACAGTCTGCAGGTCGTCGCTACCCGGCGGATTCAGGTGGCAACGGCACTGCGACCGTCAGGTCACGGCGGGTAGTCGCTCGGGGGGACGAAGCGCCAGAGGATGTCGGTCCAGTAGTACTGCCCGACGACGGAGAGCACCAGCAGCGGCACGAAGCGCCACAGCAGACGCTGCCACGTGTTGCCGCGGCGGTCGGCCCAGCCGGCCCCGAGCCCGACGACGAGGAGCGGGAAGAGCGGGATGAGATACCGGAAGATGCTCGTGAACGGGTCGAGCACGGCCGCGAGGTAGGCCGGGTAGGCCAGCGTCCAGGTGCGCAGGTCGGCGCGAAGGTTGCGAGCCCACGGGCCGGCGACCATCGCGACGAGGACGAGCGGCACGACGAAGAGCATCACCGGACCCCACGTGTCGCCGAAGACGTACGTCGACATCCCGACCCAGGGCGTGAACGGTTCGACGGTCCCCGATCCGCGCCAGGTGGCCATCGTGTCGGTGTAGGCCGAGCGGACCCCGGTGCGCCACCAGGCGATCGCGGGCCACAGCAGCCCGGCGACACCGCAGCCGACGAGCGCGGCGAGCATGGCGGCATACGTCCCCGCTGTGACGGGCCGCTCGCGGCGCGCGCGCCAGCGCAGGACGACCACGACGAGCGTCACCAGCCCCAGCGGCACGGCGATCGGTCTCGAGAGGCCCGACGAGCAGGGCCACGACGGTCGCGACGAGCCAGCGCTCCCGGGCCAGCGCGTAGAGGTAGCCGACGAGCAGCAGCATCGCCAGCGACTCGGTGTAGGCCAGCTGCAGCGTCACCGACGCCGGGAAGCTCGCCCACAGCGCCACGACGAGGTATGCCGCGGGGTCGCCGATGCGCTCGCGCAGCAGCAGTCCCATGAGCACGGCCGCGCCCGCGCCGCACAGCAGCGCGATCGTCGAGCCCGACCGCCGGGAAGTCGAGCCCGGTCACGGCCATGCCGGCCCGGGCCATGAAGCGGGAAGAGCGGGTAGAACGCCCACGCGTTCTGCTGGACGGCGCCGCCCTCGCTCGTGGGGAGCGTCGGAGGGATAGCCGTGCTGCGCGATGGTCTGGTACCACTGGCCGTCCCAGAGCGCGGTGAACGGGAAGTACGACACGGGCACGTCGTCGCCGCCGGTCATGCCGGACGGCACCTGGTGCTGCATGACGAGCAGCAGGATCGTCGTCGTGACGACCCGGGCCAGCGCGTAGACCGCGAGCACCCAGCCGACGAAGACGCGGCGAGGCCGCAGGGCGAGCGCCTCGGTCATGTGGTGCGTTCGCGGCCGACCGTCGGATCGGACTGCCCGAGCGCGCTCGGTCCACGGGCTCAACGGGCTCGACGGGTCGCGGGCTCGGCGGGATCGGCGGGCTCGTGCCGACGCGAGCGGCTCCGTCGTCACCGCGCAGCACCGCGATCTCCGCGTCCTTCTCGCGCAGCTCGCGCCGGAGGCGGTCGACGACCCCGTCGACCTGGCTCATCCGGTAGCCGCGGGCACCCACGTCGAAGACGAGGTCGTCGAAGTCGGCGTCGCGGATCGGCTCGTCGGGCAGCGGCTCGTGGCTCAGGCTCGTGGTGCCCCGCCCGAGGCCTCCGCCGGCGAGCCCGAGGATGAGGGCGACGACGAAGCACAGGACGACGATCCCGACGAGGAGGATGAACCACTTCACGCGCGGGGCTCCTCGTAGGTGCGGATCGCCTGGACGGCCTCGTGCGGGTCGTCGGTGAGGACGAGCCGGTCGATGTCGGACGGGTTGATCATGCCGTTGCCGAGCACCGTGTCGCGCAGCCAGTCGATGAGCCCCTGCCAGTAGGCGACGCCCATGAGCACGACCGGGAACTCGGTGACCTTCTGCGTCTGCGCGAGCGTCACCGCCTCGAAGAGCTCGTCGAGGGTGCCGAAGCCGCCGGGCAGCACGATGAAGCCGTGGGAGTACTTGAGGAACATGACCTTGCGGGCGAAGAAGTAGCGGAAGTTGATGCCGAGGTCGACGTACTCGTTGAGCCCGGTCTCGAAGGGCAGCTCGATGCCGAGCCCGACCGACGTGCCCCGCGCCTCGAAGGCTCCCTTGTTGGCCGCCTCCATCGCGCCCGGCCCGCCGCCGGTGATGACGGCGTACCCCGCCTCGGCGAGCAGGCGGCCGACCTCGACGCCGATGGCGTATGCCGGGTCGTCGGGTCGGGTGCGCGCCGAACCGAAGACGGCGGCCGCGGGGCCGAGCTCGGACAGCGTGCCGAAGCCCTCGACGAACTCGGACTGGATGCGCATGACCCGCCACGGGTCGGCGTGCAGCCAGTCGTTGGGCTGGCGGCGCCTCGAGCAGCCGCTGGTCGGTCGTCGTCGCGCGGCACCTTGCTGACGGCGCAGCGTCACCGGGCCGGTCTGGCGCCGGTCCTCGTGCGGGCTCGCCGTGCGAGTGTCGGGTGCGGCTGGTGGTCGGTCACAGCGCCACCCTATGCGGCGAGGTCAGCCGAGCCAGCGCAGCAGGGCGGCCTCGGCGTCGACGTACTGCTCGACGGGGCAGCGCTCGTCGTCCATGTGCGCGAGGTTGGGGTCGCCGGGACCGAAGTTGACGGCCGGGATGCCGAGCGCCGAGAAGCGCGCGACGTCGGTCCAGCCCTCCTTGGGGTTGACGGTGACGCCGAGCGCGTCGATGAACGCCTTGGCCGCGGGCAGGTGCAGGCCCGGGCGTGCACCGTCGGCGGCGTCGCTCAACGTCACGTCGAAGCCCTCGAAGACCTGGCGCACGTGCGCGAAGGCCTCCTCGGTGTTCTTGTCGGGCGCGTAGCGGTAGTTGACCGTGACGGTGCACCGGTCGGGGATGACGTTGCCGGCGATGCCGCCGCTGATGCCGACGGCCTGCAGCGCCTCGTGGTAGTCGAGGCCGTCGACGGTGATGGTCTCGGCCTCGTAGGCCGCCAGGCGCGTCAGCACGGCGGCCCGCGTCGTGGATGGCGTTGTGGCCCTTCCACGGCCGGGCCGAGTGGGCGGCGACGCCCTTGGTGACGACCTCGACGCGCAGGGTGCCCTTGCAGCCGCCCTCGATGGCGCCGTTGGTCGGCTCGAGCAGCACCGCGAAGTCGCCGGTCGAGCAGCTCGGGCGAGGTGTCGGCGACGCGGGCCGAGGCCGTTGAAGCTCGCCGTCGATCTCCTCGCACTCGTAGAAGAGGAAGGTGAGGTCACGGCTCGGCTCGGCGACCTGGGCGGCGATGCGCAGCATGACGCCGACGCCGCCCTTCATGTCGACCGTGCCGCGGCCCCACAGCTCGCCGTCGACGCGGCGGGTCGGCAGGTTGGGCACCGACGGTCAGGGGGACCGTGTCGATGTGGCCGGCCAGGACGACCCGCTCGGCGCGGCCGAGCGAGGTGCGCGCGACGACCGTGTTGCCGTCGCGGGTCGACCTCGAGGTGCGCGAGCGGGCGCAGGGCCGCCTCGATGGCGTCGGCGAGGGCCGCCTCGTCCTGGCTGACCGACTCGATGTCGCAGACGGCCGCGGTGAGCGACGTGACGTCGGCGGACAGGTCGAGGACGGCACCACGAGCATCCCGTGCAGCGGGCGCGGTGGTCGGGTCGGCGGCGGGGCTGGTCGACGGCATACGCGGAAGGTTATCCGGCAGCGGCGAGGCCCGGCGGACGTGCGGCAGCCGAGGCGGCGTCCGCGCCGCGGGTCGCCGTTTCACGCGGCCGCACCGCAGCCCCATATCCTTGCGGCCATGTCGGAGCGCAACGCATGGGGTCACGGACTGACGACGATCACGGACGACGGGCAGGTGCTCGACACGTGGTTCCCGCAGCCGGCGCTCGGTGAGCGCCCCGCCGACGCGGCCGTCCCCGAGGGGCTGGACGCGCTCGCCGGCACCGACGAGGCGCGCCGCGTGCGCACCGAGGTCCGCCTGCGTCGAGATCGACCTCGACGCTCCCCCGGCCGACGCGCCCGACGCCTACCTGCGCCTGCACCTGCTCTCGCACTGCCTCGTCAGCGCCCAACACGATCAACCTCGACGGCGTCTTCGGCGCGCTGCCCAACATCGTCTGGACGAGCGCCGGCGCCGTGCGCCGGTCGACGGCTTCGAGCAGACCCGGATGCGCCTGCGCGCCCGCGGCCGGCACGTCGCGGTCTACGGCGTCGACAAGTTCCCGCGGATGACCGACTACGTCGTGCCCCAGGGCGTGCGCATCGCCGACGCCGACCGCGTGCGGCTCGGGGCGCACCTCTCGCCCGGCACCACGGTCATGCACGAGGGCTTCTGCAACTTCAACGCCGGCACGCTCGGCACCTCGATGGTCGAGGGCCGCATCGTGCAGGGCGTCGTCGTCGGCGACGGGTCCGACATCGGCGCCGGCGCCTCGATCATGGGCACCCTCTCGGGCGGCGGCACGGAACGCGTCAGCATCGGCGAGCGTTGTCTGGTCGGAGCCAACGGTGGCATCGGCATCGCCCTCGGCGACGACTGCGTCGTCGAGGCCGGGCTCTACGTGACGGCCGGCACCAAGGTGACGCTGCCCGACGGCACGCGTGGTCAAGGCCAAGGAGCTGTCGGGGTCGAGCAACATGCTGTTCATCCGCAACAGCGTGACCGGTGCCGTCGAGGCCCGCGACCGCAAGGGCACCGGCATCACCCTCAACGCCGCGCTCCACGCCAACGACTGAACCGACCACACACCGACACGCCTGCCGACCCGGTTCAGACCAGAGCCGGACCACCTGAGGACCAGACCCCATGCCGACCAAACGACCGGGCCCGACCCTCGCCGACTCCCGGCCACGATCTGCAGCGCAACGTCGACGCCGCCGGCTCGGCGGCGCTGCTCGTGCTGGCCGTCGTCGTCACGGCCGGCTGGTTCGGTGCCCGGTACCTGCTCCAGAGCGTCTCCAGTCCGAAGTGCACGATCACGGCCGCCGGGAGCACCGAGACCTTCGACCCCGAGCAGACCGGCAACGCCGCGCTCATCGCAGCCCTGTCGGTCAAGCGCGGCATGCCGCCGCGCGCCGCGACCATCGCCATCACGACGGCGTTCCAGGAGTCGAAGATCCGCAACCTGCGCTACGGCGACCGCGACTCCCTCGGCCTCTTCCAGCAGCGGCCGAGCCAGGGCTGGGGCACGGCGGAGCAGATCCTCGACCCCGTGCACGCGACGAACGCCTTCTACGACGCCCTCGTGAAGTACCAGGGCTACGAGACGCGCCGACATCACGAAGATCGCCCAGCGGGTCCAGAAGAGCGGATACCCCGAGGCCTACCGCGACCACGAGGGTCAGGGCCGCGTGCTCGCCTCGAACCTGACCGGCCACTCCCCTGCCGGACTGACGTGCCGGCTCGACGCGGTGACGACGAGCGCGACCCCGCAGCGCGTCGCGAGCGACCTGGCCGAGCAGATGGGCGTGACCTCGGTCCGCGCCCGGCGAGGGCTACCTCACCGTGACCGCCCGTGACACGGACCACGGCGTGGGCCGTGGCCCAGTGGGCCGTGGCGCGCGCGGACCTCTACGGCGCCACGAAGGTCGCCATCGGCGAGCGCGCGTGGACGCGCTCGGCCGGCGACGACGGGTGGTCGTCCGGAGCGGACGGCACGACGGTCACGATCAACCTCGGCTGAGCACGGACGGCATACGACCCGGGCGCCGCACCGCTCTCCACCGGGTACGCGTCCGGCCCGCCCCGCTGGTGCGGGACGGGCCGGAGGCCGTGCGAGGAGGCGTCGGCCCAGCCGACGCCGGTCGACCCGGTGCTGCGGGTCGGCTCAGGCGGGGTAGGACCGCTCGGGCTCGCCGGTGTAGATCTGGCGCGGGCGGCCGATCTTCGTCTCGGGGTCGGTCATCATCTCGCGCCACTGGGCGATCCAGCCCGGCAGGCGCCCGATGGCGAAGAGCACGGTGAACATCTTCGACTCGAAGCCCATGGCCTTGTAGATGAGGCCGGTGTAGAAGTCGACGTTCGGGTAGAGCCTGCGCTCGACGAAGTAGTCGTCGGCGAGGGCGATCTCCTCGAGACCCTTGGCGATCTCGAGCAGCGGGTCGTTCTGGCCGAGCTTCTCGAGGATGTCGTCGGCGGCCTTCTTGATGATGGCCGCGCGAGGGTCGTAGTTCTTGTAGACGCGGTGCCCGAAGCCCATGAGGCGGACACCGTCCTGCTTGTTCTTGACCTTCTCCATGAACTCCTTCGGGTCGTCGCCCGACTCGTGGAGCTTGCCGAGCATCTCGAGGACGGCCTGGTTGGCGCCGCCGTGCAGCGGGCCCGACAGGGCGTGGATGCCGGCGGAGACCGAGTTGAAGAGGTTCGCGTGGGCCGAGCCGACGAGGCGCACCGTCGAGGTCGAGCAGTTCTGCTCGTGGTCGGCGTGCAGGATGAAGAGCAGGTCGAGGGCCTTGGCGACCGTCGGGTCGACCTCGTAGGGCTCGACGGGGTAGCCGAACGTCATCCGCAGGAAGTTCTCGACGAACGACAGCGAGTTGTCGGGGTACATGTACGGCTGGCCGACGCTCTTCTTGTGCGCCATGGCCGCGATCGTCGGCAGCTTGGCGAGGAGGCGGACGGTCGAGATCTCGACCTGCTCCTGGTCGAAGGGGTCGAGGCTGTCCTGGTAGAACGTGCCGAGCGCCGAGACGGCCGAGCTGAGCACCGGCATCGGGTGCGCGTCGCGCGGGAAGCCGTTGAAGAAGGCGCGGAGGTCCTCGTGCAGCATCGTGTGCCGGCGGATGGAGTCCTCGAAGCGGGTCAGCTCCTCGGGCGTCGGCAGCTCGCCGTAGATGAGCAGGTAGGAGACCTCGACGAACGTGGACTTCTCGGCCAGCTCGGCGATCGGGTAGCCGCGGTAGCGCAGGATGCCCTCGTCACCGTCGATGTAGGTGATGGCGCTCTTGCACGACGCCGTGTTGACGAAGCCGACGTCGTAGGTGACGAGGCCGGTCTCCTTGAGCAAGCGAGCCCACGCCGAGCCCGTCGTTGCCGTCGACGGCGCTCGACGCCCGGGAACGTGAGTTCCTTGTCTGCGACCTTGAGTGTCGCGTCCACTGCCTTCGTCACTGTTCCTCGCCTCCTGTAACTCCGGCCCAACGTCGCCGGACGTATCCGCGAGCGACGTTACCCCAGCGTCGGGCCCGCCGGGAAAACAGGCCCACTTCCGCACCACCGCCCGGGGATCGCCTGGCCGCCGGAGGCCGCGCGGAGGCCGGCCGTCAGAGCCGGGAGCAGGCGGCCGCGATGCGCTCGTCGGTCGCCGTGAGCGCGATCCGGACATGCCGGCTCCCGGCCGCTCCGTAGAACGAGCCGGGGGCGACGAGGATCCCGCGTTCGGCGAGCTCGGAAACCGTTGCCCAGCAGTCCTCCTCGCGCGTGGCCCAGAGGTAGAGCCCGGCTTCGGAGTGGTCGACCCGGAGTCCCGCACGCGCGACCGCGGCCAGCAGCAGCTCACGCCGCCTGGCGTATGCCGTCCGCTGCGTCTGCACGTGGGTGTCGTCGCGCAGGGCGACGGCCATGGCGTGCTGGACGGGCGTGGGCATGATCATGCCGGCGTGCTTGCGCACCTCGAGGATGCGGGCGACGAGTGCGGGGTCGCCGGCGACGAACGCGGCGCGGTAGCCGGCGAGGTTGGACTGCTTGGACAGCGAGTAGACGGCGAGCAGCCCCTCGTGGTTGCCGCCGCAGACGTCGGGGTGCAGGATGCTCGGCGTCGCCGTGCCGACCTGCCCCTCGCGCCAGTCGAGCTCGGCGTAGCACTCGTCGCTCGCGACGACGACGCCGTGGTCCCGCGCCCAGGCGACGACCTTGCGGAGGTGCGGGACGCCGAGCACCTGACCGTTGGGGTTGCCGGGGCTGTTGAGCCACAACAGTTTTGGCGTGGACGCCGCAGTGAGCGGGCCGAGGCTCGTCAGGGACTGGGCCACGACGCTCGTCGCGCCCGCGATGCGCGCTCCGATGTCGTAGGTCGGGTAGGCGACGGCCGGGATGCCGACGACGTCGCCCGCGCGCAGGCCGAGCAGCGTCGGCAGCCACGCCACGAGCTCCTTGCTCCCGATGGTCGGCAGGACGGCGTCGAGGCCGAGGCCCGGGACGCCGCGACGGCGCTCGAACCACTCGCAGATCGCGGTCCGCAGGTCGGCGGTTCCGACGGTCAGGGGGTAGCCGGGGGCGTCCGCTGCGTCAGCCAGCGCACGGCGTACGACCTCGGGCGTCGGGTCGACGGGGGTGCCGACCGACAGGTCGACGATGCCCTCCGGATGCGCGACCGCTCGCGCCTTGTACGGCGCGAGCGAGTCCCAGGGGAAGTCCGGAAGGTCGAGCCCGCGCACGGGCGCGCCGGGCACGACGGGCACGGTCACTCGTCGTGTTCCTGCGGCGGCAGCGCCTCGATGAGCGGGTGGTCCTTGTCGATGACGCCGAGCTTGGCGGCGCCGCCCGGGCTGCCGAGGTCGTTGAAGAACTCGACGTTGGCGTTGTAGTAGTCGGCCCACTGCTCGGGGACGTCGTCCTCGTAGTAGATCGCCTCGACCGGGCAGACGGGCTCGCACGCACCGCAGTCGACGCACTCGTCGGGGTGGATGTAGAGCGACCGCTTGCCCTCGTAGATGCAGTCGACCGGACACTCCTCGATGCAGGCTCGGTCCTTGAGGTCGACGCAAGGCTGGGCGATGACGTAGGTCATGGGGGTGCGGACCTCCTGCTGTGGAGCGTTCGGGAGCGGATGCTGCACCGCCTATTATGCCGGACATGAACGGCGAGCCCACCGACGGCCCCACGGATGAGACCAACCCGCACGAGGGCACCGAGAGCTCTTTCGAGACCGGCTCCGGGGGCGGGCCGGCCGAGGTCGTCGGCGACGTCACCGACACCCTCGGGCACCGGCTCAGCGCGGCGCTGACGGTGGGCAGCCGCGTCGTCGTGCGCTACCGGCTCGCGGAGGGCGCAGAGGCCGGGGCGACCGACTTCCTCGGCGAGCTGGTCGCCCGCAACGAGGACTTCCTCGTCGTCGACACGAAGAAGGAACGGGTCAAGCTCATCCGCGCCGATGTCATCGCCGCCAAGGACGTGCCGCCGCCGGCGAGCCGTCCGGGTCGCGCGCACGAGCGCATCTCGGCCGAAGACCTCGAGAAGCTCATGGCCAAGGGCTGGCAGGCTCTCGACCGCGGCGGCCTCGGCGACTGGGTGCTGCGCGCCTCGGAGGGATTCACCGGGCGCGCCAACTCGGCGCTGGTCGTGGGCGACCCGAGCCTGCCCCTCGACAAGGCCATCGACTTCGTCGAGAAGTGGTACTCCGACCGCGGCCGCCCGACCGTCTTCCAGCTGCACGGCGAGCGGGGGTTCGTCGTCGAGGAGCTGCCCGTCGCCGCGGCCCTGCTCGATCGGGGCTACGCCGTCGGCGGCGGCCGCGACGACTGGCAGCGGGTGCTGATCATGACGGGCCTGTCCGCCGCGGTCCCGCCCCTCACCGAGGCCTCGGTCCCGGTCATCGCCGACGCCGAGCTGAAGATGGACTGGCTCCAGGCCTACGCCGAGCAGCGCTCGATCGTGCCGGGCGCGACGGAGGCCGTCCTCACGGGCAGCGACGGGCAGCTCTTCCTGTCGGTGAACGACCCGGACAGCAACCGCATCATCGCCGTGGCCCGCATGGCGATCCACCCGGGCTGGGCCGGCATCTTCGGCCTCTGGGTGCACCCCGACCACCGCCGCAAGGGACTCGCGACGACGCTCGTCTCGGCGGTCGCCATGGTGGCCCGCGAGAACAACATGCCGGCCATCTACCTGCAGGTCTCGGCCGACAACACCGACGGCGTGGCGTTCTGGGAGGGACTCGGGTTCGGCGTGCACCACGAGTACACCTACCTCACCCGTCCGTCCGCCTGACCCGTCCTGACTGGTCGCGGCCCTTCGTCAGGGCGGGCTCGCCTTCGGGTTCGTGCAGATGACGTGGTCCTCGGGAACGTAGTGCGTCGTCACCGGCTCGCTCTTGACGAGCACGCTCGACCCGGGACGTCGCCACTGTCGGGTCACCGTCACGTCAAAGCCCGGATTGGCCTGTTGCGGGTAGCACTTCAGGCTGTCGTTGCGAATCGTCTTGGGCGGCACCACATTTCGCCGAGGGCCCTTGACCGATGCGATGTCCCACGTCTTGGTGCTCCACACCCTCCCGTGGACGTTGCCGCCCTCGACCCAGGTCTGCAGGAGCATCCCGTGGCGGGTGTCGTTCTTCCACTTGTTGTCGATCGTGGGCCAGTAGACCGTGGCCTCCCGACCCTCCGGGTAGCGCGGGATGAAGAACGCGTGCGGACTGAACTCGAGGAAGTCCACCCCGGCGAAGTAGGCGAGGTTGTAGATCACGGTCGACACCTGGCTGATGCCCCCGCCGGTGCCGCGTGTCAGGCGACCGTCGATGATGACGGTGCCGTCGGCATACCCCTTGTCCTCGGTGCGTTCGCCGAGGATCCCGTTGAGGCTGAAGGTGCCTCCGGGCGGGACGTACGTGCCGTTGATGCGCTTGGCGGCCACGACGAGGTTGTTCGTGCGGGTGGCGTCGTTCGTGGGGAACGGTGAGAGGAAGTCGGCGACGAGATCGGTGACGCCCGCCTGCTGGGCGTCCTCCGTCGTGAACGGCGGCCGGGCCGGGGAGGCACTCACGTCAACCGTCCTGTTGGTGCCGGAGATGGCGGCGACAGCCCGTTCGGCCAAGGCGTCCTCGTCGACGGCGAGACCATCGACCGACGGGACGAGGTGGGGTTTGCCGTTGCCCGCCTCGAACTCCCACCGGGCGCTGCTGGCGGCGCGCGTCGCCACGGGCACCTTGGTCGCCACCAGCCGGGCGAGGGCTGCCTCGTCGAAGCGTGGCGCGAGACGGCCCGAGTCGTCGGGGACGACTGACACGAACGGGGCGTACTCCGTCGGGGCGAGCTGGGCACGCTTCGCGCCGGACACCAGGGTCAGCGGCCCGGACATCGCCGTGCTGCCGAAGTCGGAGGCGACCTGCTCTACCATCTCGCCGCTCGCCCGCGGCGGAGTCTCACGCATGACCGCCGTGGCCTGCGTCGAGTCGGGGAAGGCCCTGCGCAGGGCCATCTTCGTCGCCGCCACGTCGAGCGCGTGCCCCGGGACCGGCATGTCGACGGCCACGGCGCCTCCCGGGAAGGTCACGCGGCCCTCGACGGGTGCGACGGCCACCGTGGGAGCGATCCGGTCGACATAGGCGGTCAGCGCGTCGTCGTCCGTGCTCGTCAGCAACGGGGCGCGGACCGAGCCCGTCAGGCGTCCCCAGATCACGCGCGGATCGAGGGTGAAGCCGGTCAGCCCCTCGAGCGAGCGGTCCGCGTCGACGGTGAGCCCGGCCTCGCGCGGCACGACCTGCACCGGGCTGTCGCGCCCGGGCACGTCGAGCGCGATCGGCGTCGCGAGCAGCGAGCGCGAACCCTTGGCGATGGCCGCGCGAGCCGACTCGGGGGTCATGCCGCCGATCTGGATGCCACCCACCGACACCGTCGCCGGGACGTGCTCCGAGGACCACACGCACAGGCCGGCATAGCCTCCGCCCAGGACGACCGCCGCGACGAAGAGGCGCAGCAGCGTCGAGCGACGCTCGGGGCGCGTGTCGTCGTACCAGTCGTCGGCCATCGGCTCTCCGGGCAAGGGGACATCGAGTGGCACGACGGTAACGCGAGTCGGTCGCCAAACCCGAGAGGCGACCCCCGAATCGCCCTGATCGAACGCCCTGGCCGTCCAGCACCCGCCGCGCGCCGGCGCCGGCTCAGCGGGTGACGGCGGTCGGATTGCTCTTTCGATCGGGTCAGGCGAGCAGGCCTGCGTCGCTGGGCTCGACGGCGCCGCCGACCGTCTCCCAGGTGAGCGGGTCGACGCGACGGAAGCCCTCGCGGCCCGTGGTCCGCGCCGCGACGAGGTTGGACAGGGCGTGCACGTCCTCGCTCGCGACGATGACCTGGGTCGCGTGGGCGCGCAGGGCGTCGTTCTGGACCGCACGCGCAGCCTCGTCGACGACGGCGTGGGTGAGCGCGGTCGTCGTCGACGACCGACGGCGGGAACGGGTCGTCCGTCGCCGGGACGACGAGGCTCGGCGCCGCAGGCCCGTCGGCCCCCAGCTCCTGCTCGGCCCACCACGCGGCGGTCTGGAGCCGCACCGGGTCGGCGCCGTGCAGCCAGGCCCGGTCCTCCCGGGCCCAGCCGACCGGGGTGAGGATCTCGAAGACGCGGGCCGGCCGGTCCGCGTCGTCGAGCAGCTCGAGCGCCCGCCGGGTGACGCGGTGGGTCTGGATGTGGTCGGGGTGGCCGTAGCCGCCGTGCGCGTCGTAGGTCACGACGACGTCGGGTCGCACCTCGCGCATGACGTCGGCGACGAGACCGCCTGCCACGTCGAGGTCCGCGGCGGCAAACGCCTCAGGTCGCGCGGCGGCCGGCGAGCCCACCATGCCCGAGTCGCGGTAGCGCGAGAGCCGACCCGCCGCCCGGTCCTCGCCGAGCACGTGCATGACGGCGCCGACGCGGCACAGCGCCCGGGTCAGCTCGCCGTGGCGGTACGGGCCGAGACGGTCGTCCGGGTCCCCTTCGAGGTGGGCCAGTCCGGGCGGGATGACCTCCCCCTCCTCGCCGAGCGTGCAGGTGAGCACGTGGACCTCGTCACCGCGAGCGACGTGGTGGGCCATCGTCACGCCGCACGTCAGCGTCTCGTCGTCGGGATGGGCGTGGACGAAGAGCAGTCGCGGCACGGTGGGGGCCTCTCGGATCGGGGGTGGTCAGCGCACGGCCACCGTGGCGAGGTCGACGATCCCGCCGACCGGGTGGTCCTCGTAGGACCTGACGCCCGACCCGTGCAGGTAGAGCGCCTTGGTCGCGGAGAGGGCGATGTAGCCGCCCTCCCCGCGCACCGCCGCGTCAGCCTGCTCCCACACCGTCGCGCGGGCGGCAGGATCGGCGGTGGCGTCGGCCTTGTCGATGAGGGCGTTGACGGCGTCGCTGCTGAAGTAGCCGACGTCCTGCCCGGGGCCTGACGAGTCGATGTTGATGCGCGAGTCGAAGAGCGCCGGCAGGACCCCACCGGCGGAGGGCCAGTCGGGCGTCCACACGCCGCGGAAGACGTCGTAGGAGCCGACCGACGTCGGCTTCTCGATCGTCTCGTAGTACTCCTCGGGCGGCACGCCGGTGAGCTGCACGTCGAAGCCCGCGCGGTCCCACCCGGCGGCCAGGGCGGCATACGCCTTGTCGCCGAGCACGGAACGGGCGTAGACGACGCGCAGGGGGACGGGCAGCGTCACGCCCGCCTGCTGGAGGACCTTGCGGGCCCCCTCGGGGTCGCCCTCGACACCGGCGCCCGGGGGTGGCATCACCGACGTGGGGTCGACGGTCGGCGACAGGATCGACCACGCCGGCGTCCCGGCGCCCTCGCCACCGGTGGCGGTCACGTACGTCGCGCGGTTCGTCGACAGCTCGAGGGCCTTGCGCACGGCCGGGTTGGCCATGACCGTGCTGCGCATGTTGACGGCGAGGTAGTCGACGTTGCCGGTGTAGGGGAACGTCAGCCGTGCCTGCAGCCCGGTGCCCGACTGGTTGCGCAGGGTGGGGCTGGCCTGCACCCACGAGACGGCGTAGGCGTCGTCGTCCTGCTGGTTGAGCAGGCGCTGGATGACCGTGGCTCTCCCCGAGCCCCGAGGTCACGTGGATCTCGTCGGGGTAGGCCTCCGGATGGGGTCGGTGCGGGGGTCCCAGTGCTCGTTGCGCACGAAGGTGCCGCCCTGGCCGACCACCCACGGCTCCTCGAGCCGGTAGGGCCCGCTCGACATGACGGCATACGACGCCTTGTCGCTCGTGGTGTCGGCGGACGCCTTGCGCGGGGCGAACTCCGGGAGCGCCACGATGCGGGGGAAGTCGGGCTCGGAGTCGCGCAGCCGGAAGGTGATGGTGCGGCCGTTGCACGAGACGGCCCGCTCGAAGTCCGCCTCGTGCGCCGTGTCCGACGGGCCGGCGTAGACCGGCTTCTCGAGCCCCTCGGGGGTGACCTGCGTCGGGATGTCGAGCAGGAAGCTCGCATAGTTCGTGCCGCCGACGTGGGTGCGCCGGTCGAAGGTGCGCGCCACGCCGTGGCGCACGTCGCCGCACGTGATCGGCGAGCCGTCCTGCCACGTCAGGCCCGGACGCAGGGTGAAGCTCCACGTCCGGGCGCCGTCGCTCGGCGTGCCGGCGTCGGTGGCGAGGTCGCCCTCGATGTCGCGCTGGTGGGCCCCCGTGCCGTATGCCGTGAGGCCGCGGGCGAAGGTGCGCTGGGCGAAGAAGGCCTCCGGGCCCGACGTACATCAGCTGCGGGTCCCACGTCGCGACCGTGCCCGCGACGAGCACCTGCAGGGAGCCGCCGCGCTGGGCGCTGCCCCGTTGCGACACCGACGGGGCGTCGCCCAGCGCGGCCTGCGTGCCGCCGGACTCGGCCGAGCCCGTGCACGCGGCGGCCGCCGCCGCCAGGAGGGCAGCGCCGCACCCGGCGGCGACCGACCTCGTCAGCCCGCGGACCACGCCGCGCCCTCCTGCAGGCCCCCTCGGTCAGCCCTCGGCCTTCGCCGCCGAACGCGCGCGGGACGCGGTGCGGGCGCGCTCGCCGGCGTCGAGGACGACCTTGCGGATGCGGACCGACTCGGGCGTCACCTCGACGCACTCGTCCTCGCGGCAGAACTCGAGGCTCTGCTCGAGGCTGAGCTTGCGCGGCGGGACGATCTTCTCGAAGTTGTCCGAGGAGGAGGCGCGCACGTTGGTGAGCTTCTTCTCCTTGGTGATGTTGACGTCCATGTCGTCGGCGCGGGAGTTCTCGCCGACGATCATGCCCTCGTAGACCTCGGTGGTCGGGCTCGACGAAGAGCGTGCCGCGCTCCTGGAGGTTGACCATGGCGTAGGAGGTGACGACGCCCTTGCGGTCGGAGACGAGCGAGCCGCTCGTGCGGGTCGTGATGGCGCCGAACCACGGCTCGTAGTCCTCGAAGACGTGGTGGGCGATGCCCGTGCCGCGCGTCTCGGTGAGGAACTCGGTGCGGAAGCCGATGAGGCCACGGCTCGGCACGAGGAACTCCATGCGGATCCAGCCGGTGCCGTGGTTGGTCATCTGCTCCATGCGGCCCTTGCGGGCGGCCATGATCTGCGTGATCGCGCCGAGGAACTCCTCGGGGGTGTCGATCGTGAGGCGCTCGACCGGCTCGTGGACCTTGCCGTCGACCTCACGCGTGACGACCTGGGGCTTGCCCACGGTCAGCTCGTAGCCCTCGCGGCGCATCTGCTCGACGAGGATGGCGAGCGCGAGCTCGCCACGGCCCTGGACCTCCCAGGCGTCGGGACGCTCGGTGTTGAGGATGCGCAGCGACACGTTGCCGATGAGCTCCTTGTCGAGGCGGTCCTTGACCATGCGGGCCGTGACCTTGGAGCCGCGGACCTGGCCGACCATCGGGCTCGTGTTGGTGCCGATCGTCATCGAGATGGCCGGCTCGTCGACCGTGATGAGCGGCAGCGGGACCGGGTTCTCGGGGTCGGCGAGGGTCTCGCCGATGGTGATCTCGGGGATGCCGGCCACGGCGATGATGTCGCCGGGGCCGCGCCTCCTCGGCGGGCTTGCGCTCGAGGGCCTCGGTCATGAGCAGCTCGGTGATCTTGACGCGCTGCTGCGAGCCGTCGTGGCGGCACCACATGACCTGCTGGCCCTTCTTGATCGTGCCGTTGAAGACACGGAGCAGGGCGAGGCGGCCGAGGAAGTTGGAGGCGTCGAGGTTGGTGACGTGGGCCTGCAGCGGGCGCCTCGTCGTCGTAGGTCGGCGCGGGGATGGTCTCGAGGATCGTCTCGAAGAGGGCCTCGAGGTCCTCGCCCTCCGGGCAGGCCGCCGTTGTCGGGCCGCTCGAGCGAGGCGCGGCCGGCCTTGGCCGAGGCGTAGACGATCGGGAAGTCGATCTGCTCCTCGGTGGCGTCGAGGTCCATGAAGAGCTCGTAGGCCTCGTCGACGACCTCGGCGATGCGCGAGTCGGGGCGGTCGACCTTGTTGATGCAGAGGATGACCGGCATCTTCGCCGCGAGCGCCTTGCGCAGCACGAAGCGGGTCTGGGGCAGCGGGCCCTCGGACGCGTCGACGAGCAGGACGACGCCGTCGACCATCGACAGGCCGCGCTCGACCTCGCCACCGAAGTCGGCGTGGCCGGGGGTGTCGATGATGTTGATGGTGACGCCGTCGGTGAGGCCGCGGTCGCTGGCGGCCTTGCCGGTGTAGTGCACCGCGGTGTTCTTCGCGAGGATCGTGATGCCCTTCTCGCGCTCGAGGTCACCGGAGTCCATCGCGCGCTCGTCGACGTGCTGGTGCTCGCCGAACGCGCCGGACTGCCAGAGCATCTTGTCGACGAGGGTGGTCTTGCCGTGGTCGACGTGGGCGACGATGGCGACGTTGCGGATGTCCGCGCGGGTCTTCATGGGCATGAGGGACAGTCTCTCAGGGTTTGGAGGGTGGTTCGGACCACGTCGTCGTGGGTGTTCAGGGGCCGGCGACTCACGAGCCGGGCGTCACCGGCAGCATCGCCTCGAGCGTCTCCACGATGGGCAGGTCGGCGGGCAGCCACGCGACGGAGCGCAGCTCGTCGAGCCCCAGCCAGCGCAGCTCGTCGTGGTCCTCGAGGGGCTCGGGCGTCCCCTCGACGACCTCCGCCAGCCACACCAGCATCTCGTACCGCTCGCCGAGGGGCCACGTGGCACCCGGCCGCGGGCCGGGCACGTGCGCGCCGAGGCGCACGCGGACCCCGAGCTCCTCGAGCAGCTCCCGGTGCAGGGCGGAGAGGGGCGACTCGCCGTCGTCGACCTTGCCGCCGGGCAGCTCCCAGCCGCCGGCGAGGGCGGACGGCTCGGTGCGCCGCGCCGCCAGCAGCCGGGTCGGCCGCTCCAGGTCGTCGACGACGGCGGCCCCGACGACGAGGCGTACGGGGTGCGGGAGGAGGTCTGGGCTGCTCATGGCGCCACCGATGGTGCCACAGCGGGGCGTCCGGACGGACCGGGCGAGCACGGCGGGGCGTTTACTGGACTGCATGACACGACGGCTGACCGACGAGGAGATCGAGCGCCAGCTGGGCGACCTGCCCGACTGGACGCGTGACGGCGACACCATCCGGGCCTCCTTCGAGGCCCCGGCGTTCCTGACCGGCATCGCGCTCGTGCAGGAGGTGGCGGCCGCGGCCGAGACCATGGACCACCATCCCGACATCGACATCCGGTGGCGCACCGTCGCCTTCGCCCTCTCGACGCACTCCGAGGGCGGCCTCACCCAGCTCGACGTCGAGCTCGCGCACCAGATCAGCCAGGAGGCCGCCCGGAGGGGCGCCGTCGCGACCACGTGACGTCGGCCGGAGGGCCGGGTCGCGCCCGTAACTTAGGATTGCCTCATGCGATCCCACTCACGCTCCGACTCGCGCGCCGAGTCCCGGGAGGGCCATAGTCCCTGGCCGGACCCGGTCCGGCCGCCCCTGACCCACCGCCCGCTCACCCGGGTGGTGATCGCATGAGCACCGCCCTGGGCATCGGCCTGGGCATCGTGCTGATCCTCGCGCTGACGGCGGCGACGGGCTACTTCGTGGCCCAGGAGTTCGCCTACGTCGCCGTCGACCGCAACGCCCTGCGGCAGCTCGCCGACGAGGGCGACGCCGCCGCCGAGCGCGCCCTCCGCGTCACGTCGCAGCTGTCCTTCACCCTGTCGGCCGCCCAGTTCGGGATCACCGTGACCGCCCTGCTCGTCGGCTACGTCTCCGAGCCCCTCGTCGGGGCCGGGATCGCCGAGCTGCTCGACCCGTCGATGTCGTATGCCGCCCGCCTCAGCCTCTCGGTCACCGCGGTCCTCGTCTTCTCGACCGTCGTGCAGATGGTCTTCGGCGAGCTCGCGCCCGAAGAACCTCGCCATCGCGCGCACCGTGCCGCTCGCCCGTTCCCTGAGCCGGTCGACGCTGCTCTACCTCACGGTCGCCGGCCCTGTCGTGCGCCTCTTCGACCGCGCGTCGACGACCCTGCTGCGCAAGGTCGGCATCGAACCGGTGGAGGAGCTCGAGCAGGGCGCCACGGCCGAGGACCTCACCCGCATCATCGACGAGTCGCACGCCGGCGGCCTGCTCGACGACGACCTGTCCGACGTGCTCGAGGGCGGGCTGCGCTTCCGCGAGCTCGACGCCGGGGACGTCATGACGCCGCGCGTGCGGGTGACGACGATCCACGCGGACGCCATGGTCTCCGACCTCGTCGACCTGCTCGACAGCGGCTGGTCGCGCTTCCCGGTCACCGGCCGCGACGGCGACGACATCGTCGGTGTCGCAGGGATCGCCGAGGTGCTCGCGACCCCGCCGGACCGCCGCGCGACGACCACGGTCGGGTCGGTCGTGTCCGACCCGACCGTCGTGCCGACGAGCGCTCCGCTCCCCCGCGTCCTCGAGCAGATCCGGGCCGACCACCGGCAGCTCGCCGTCGTCGTGGACGAGCACGGCGGCTTCGCCGGCATCGTCACCTTCGAGGACATCGCCGAGGAGGTCGTCGGCGAGATCCTCGACGAGGACGACGGACCCGAGCCCGGCGTCGTCGAGACCTCCCCCGACACCTGGGGCGTGCCCGGGCACCTGCGGCTCGACGAGCTCGACACCGCCACCGACCTGCGCCTCGAGAGCAGCGACGAGTACTCGACGATCAGCGGGCTCATCCTCGCGGACCTCGGCCGCACCGCCGTCGTCGGTGACGAGGTGCACCTCGAGGCCCGCCGCGAGATCGCGCCGGACCGTCACCTCGGCGACGGTGAGGACAGCGACGGACGTGTCCCACCCGAGCGAACCCGTCGAGGCGCGCGAGCGCCACCACGAGCCCGAGAGCCGGCACCTGCCGGTGTCGGTGCGCCTCACCGTCGAGGCCGTGGAGCGGCACGTCCCGTCGTCGGTGCGCGTCGAGGTGCTCGACCTCATGTCGGACCTCGAGGCTCTCGGCACCGACGGTGCCCCCGACGCGGGGACGGAGGCCGGCCGATGACGGCCGCCCTGCTGGTCTCCCTCCTGCTCCTCGTCCTCAACGCCTTCTTCGTCGCTGCGGAGTTCGCCCTCGTCGCCAGCAAGCGGCACCGGCTCGAGGTCCTCGCCGAGCGAGGCAGCGTGGCGGCGCGGGCTGCCGTGCGCGGCAGCCGCGAGCTGTCGCTGATGCTGGCCGGCGCGCAGCTCGGGATCACCCTCTGCACGCTGGGTCTCGGTTCGCTGGCCAAACCTGCCGTGGCGGAGCTGCTCACGCCGGTGTTCACCTTCGTGCGCGTCCCGGACGCGGCGGCATACGTCGTCTCCGTCGTGCTGGCCGTGGCGATCGTCGTCTTCCTGCACATGGTCGTCGGCGAGATGGCCCCGAAGTCGTGGGCCATCGCCCACCCCGAGCGGTCGGCGGTGCTGCTGGCGCTGCCGTTCCGCGGGTTCGCATGGGTCATGCGCCCTGCGCTCAGCCTGCTCAACGCGATGGCCAACGGCTGCCTCCGCCTCGTCGGCGTCACACCGCAGGACGAGCTCGGCCAGGTCCACGGCCCCAAGGAGCTCCAGCTGCTCATCGCCAGCTCCAAGGACCACGGCATGCTCGCCGAGCCGGAGCACCGCGTGCTCGCGGGCGCCATCGACCTGGACACGACCCCGCTGACCGATGTCGTCGTCCCGGTCGCCGCGTTCGTCGCGGTCGCCACGACCACCACCTGCGCCGAGGCGGAGGCCGTCTCGCGAGACAGCGGCCGCTCCAGGCTCGTCGTCCGCGAGGGAGACGACGCGGTGGGCATCGCCCACGTCCGCGACATCGTGCGTGCCGCCCCCGGCGCGCCCGTCACGACCGTCACGACACCGGCGGTGCACGTCGACGCCGGGCTCTCCCTGCTCGACGCCGTGTCGGTGATGCGGGCCCAGCACGCCCAGCTCGTCCTCGTGGACGACGGGTCCGGACCGGTCGGGCTCGTGACGATGGAGGACCTGCTCGAGCGCGTCCTCGGTCGGTTCGACGACGAGACCGACGCGTAGTCACGGCCAGGTGAGGCGCGCCGGCACCGCGTTCCGGGGCGCACCTGAACGCCTGCTGGGAGGAATGTCCGATGCGGGCGATCTTCCGGTCCCGCGGGGCAGGGCGCCGGAAGATCTCCACCGCGTCACGATTCGGCCAAGTCGGTTGCTGAGCGTGACATGCCGCTGAATGATGGGGCGCGCGCGGTCGTCGGGGGCGATAGGTTGCGGCTGCTGCAGAGCATGTTGGAGGGCCGACCCGGTCCTCCGGCACCGATCACGACCCGGAGGTGACGGCACCCATGAGCACTCCCCTCGAGCTCGAGCCCGGCGCGACCTCGGCCCAGCCGGAGTCCGTCCTGGAGGGCGAGAAGCGCATCGAGGGGCGGTCGCTCGGCCAGATCGCCTGGACCCGCCTCAAGCGCGACAAGGTCGCGCTCGCCGGCGGGTTCTTCGTCGTCTACCTCATCGTCGTCGCGGTCTGCGCGCCCGCTCGTCGTGGGCCTGCTCGGTCACCCGCCGAACGAGTTCCACCAGGAGCTCATCGACCCGAACACCCAGATCCCGATCGGCCCGTACGGCGGCATGTCCTGGGACTTCCTCTACGGGCTCGAGCCGGTCAACGGCCGCGACATCTTCAGCCGCGTCGTCTACGGCTCGCAGATCTCGCTGCTCATCGCCTTCCTCGCGACCCTGCTCTCCGTGGTGATCGGCACGGTCCTCGGCGTCGTCGCCGCCTTCTTCGGCGGGGTCGTCGACACCATCATCAGCCGCACGATGGACGTCTTCCTCGCCTTCCCCCTGCTCGTCTTCGCGCTCGCCCTCGCCGGCGTCGTGCCCGACGAGGCGTTCGGCCTCAAGGGCGACACGCTGCGCATCTCGGTCATCGTCTTCATCATCGGCTTCTTCAACTGGCCCTACATCGGGCGCATCATCCGCGGCCAGACGCTGTCGCTGCGCGAGCGCGAGTTCATCGACGCCGCCCGCAGCCTGGGGGCGCGCGCGCCCTACATCCTCTTCAAGGAGCTGCTGCCCAACCTCGTGGCGCCGATCCTCGTCTACGCGACGCTGCTCATCCCGACCAACATCCTCTTCGAGGCGGCCCTGTCCTTCCTCGGTGTCGGCGTCCAGCCCCCCACCGCCACGTGGGGCGGCATGCTCTCCGACGCCGCCCAGTGGTACCAGATCGACCCCTGGTTCATGCTCTGGCCCGGCCTCGCCATCTTCGTGACGGTGCTGGCCTTCAACCTCTTCGGGGACGGCCTGCGTGACGCCCTCGACCCGCGGTCCCGGTAACCACCGCAGCCCGCATCCCGCAACACGAAGGAGCGCATCCACTCATGAAGAACACACGCGTGATGGTGGTCGCGACCGCGGCCGCCCTCGCCCTGGGGTCTGTCCGCGTGCGCGGGCAGCACGACGCCGGGCACGACGCCCAGCGGCAGCGCCGGGGGCGGAGCCGGAGCGGCACCGACCGCGAACGCCGCCCTGACCGCGGTCTTCAACCCGTCCGACAAGAAGGGCGGGACGCTCCGCTTCGGCAGCTCGGGCGACTGGGACTCCGTCGACCCGGGTGACACGTACTACGGCTTCTCGTGGGACTTCCTGCGCAACTACGCCCGCCAGCTCGTGTCGTTCAAGTCGGCCCCCGGCAAGGAGGGCGCGCAGCTCGTCCCCGACCTCGCGACCTCGCTCGGCAAGGCCAGCGACGGCAACAAGACGTGGACCTACACCCTTCGTGACGGCCTCAAGTACGAGGACGGCACGCCCATCACGAGCAAGGACATCAAGTACGGCGTCGCGCGCCAGCTCGACAAGGGCACGTTCCCCAAGGGCCGACGTACTTCAACGACTTCCTCGCCGACGTCCCGGCCGGCTACTCGGTCTACAAGGACAAGAACCTCGACAACCTCAAGTCGATCGAGACGCCCGACGACAAGACGATCGTCTTCCACCTCAACAAGCCGTTCGCCGGCTTCGACTACTTCGCCCAGCTGTCGTCCACGTCCCCCGTGCCGCAGGCCAAGGACACCGGCTCGAAGTACAAGGAGCACGTCGTCTCGAGCGGGCCCTACAAGTTCTCGCTCTACCAGCCGGGCAAGCGCATCGAGCTCGTCCGCAACGACCAGTACGACCCGAAGACCGACCCGGACACCGGTCGCAAGGCCCTTCCGGACAAGATCACCGTCGAGATCGGCGTCAACGCCGCCGACCTCGACAACCGCCTCATGGCCGGCGACCTCGACATCGACCTCGCCGGCACCGGTGTGCAGGCCGCTGCGCAGGGCAAGATTCTCGCCGACCCGACGCTCAAGGCGCACACCGACAACCCGACGACCGCGCGCGCCAACTACGCGCAGATCAACAGCGACGTCGCTCCGTTCGACAACATCGACTGCCGCAAGGCCGTCATCTTCGCCTCTGACAAGACGGGCTACCAGCGCGCCTACGGCGGCGAGATCGGCGGCACGATCGCCACGGGCCTCATGCCCCCGATCGTCCCGGGCTACCAGGCGATGGACCTCTACAACGCCAAGTCCAAGCCCACCGGTGACGTCGACTCCGCCAAGGCCGCCCTCGTCAAGTGCGGTCAGCCGAACGGCTTCGAGACGAACATCTCCTACCGACCCGAGCGCCCGAAGGAGAAGGCGGCCGCCGAGTCGCTGCAGCAGTCCCTGGCCAAGGTGGGCATCAAGCTGACGCTCAAGCCCTACCCGGCCGGTGACTACTTCAAGCTCTACGCCGGCAAGCCCGACTTCGCCAAGGCGAACAAGCTCGGCCTGATGGTCATGAGCTGGGGCGCTGACTGGCCCGACGGCTTCGGCTTCCTCAGCCAGATCGTCGACAGCCGAGTCATCCGCCCGGCCGGCAACACCAACCTCGGCATCAAGCTGCCCGAGGTCGACAAGCTGATCGACCAGGCGGTCACCGAGAGTGACACGACCAAGCGTGAGGCCATCTGGGGCCAGATCGACAAGGTCGTCATGGAGCAGGCCCAGGTCATCCCCGGTGTGTGGCCGAAGTCGCTGCTCTACCGCCCCGACACGATCTCCAACGTCTTCGTCAACGACGGCTACTCGTACTACGACTACGCGTCGACGGGTGTCGCCAAGCCGTGAAACGCGGGCCGATCTTCAGGCCCCCGGTTCGAACTCCTCCATCGGAAAGTAGGTGAAGGCGTGACGCGGCGGCGGGCAGCCACGAGCTGTTCGTCGCCGCGTCCGGCCACCACATCGTGCTGACGTACCTGATCCGCCGGCTGCTCGCCGCCATCCTGTTGCTCTTCATCGTGAGCGCGGTCGTCTTCGCCATCTTCTTCCTCGTCCCTCGAATCGGTGGCGCCACCGCGGACGACCTCGCCTCCCGCTACGTCGGCAAGAGCGCCGGTGCGGCGCAGATCCACGCTCAGGCCGTCAAGCTCGGCTTCACCGACCCGATCTGGGTGCAGTACGGCCGGTTCGTCAAGGGTGTCCTGACGGGCTCCGACTACGACACCGGCGCCGGGATCGACCACTGCCCCGCCCCCTGCCTCGGCTACTCCTTCATCACCCAGAACCCCGTGCTGCCCGACATCCTCGACCGCCTGCCGGTCACCGCGATCCTCGCCGCCGGCGCCGCGTTCCTCTGGCTGGTCGGAGGGGTCACCACGGGCGTCGTCTCCGCCCTGAGGCGTGGGTCGTTCCTCGACCGCGGGCTCATGGGCGTCGCCCTCGCCGGGCGTGTCCCTCCCGATCTTCTTCACCGGCCTGCTGTCGCTGACGATCTTCAGCTACGGCCTCAAGTGGACGTATGCCGGCGGCGCCAGCCCCATGGACGCCACCAGTCCGCTCGACCTCGTCCACCGCATGCTCCTGCCGTGGATCACGCTCGCCTTCCTCTACGCCGCCGCGTACGCCCGCCTCACCCGCGCCGGCATGCTCGAGACGATGAACGAGGACTACATCCGCACGGCCCGAGCGAAGGGCCTCAAGGAGCGCGACGTCGTCGTCAGGCACGGGCTGCGCTCGGCGCTGACGCCGATCCTCACGATCTTCGGTCTGGACCTCGGCCTGCTCCTCGGCGGCGCGGTCCTCACCGAGACGACCTTCTCGCTGCCAGGGCATCGGTTTCTACGCGGTCCAGGCGATCAACAACAACGACCTCCCCAAGGTGCTCGGAGTGACGCTCTTCGGCGCCGTGTTCGTCATCTTCGCGAGCCTCATCGTCGACCTCCTCTATGCCGTCCTCGACCCCAGGGTGCGTACCTCATGAGCCAGTCCACCGACGAGACGATCACGCCCACGACGCGCCGCGGCGCCAAGGGCGCCCCGTCCGTCAACACCCTCGACGGCATCGGCGGGCTCGGCGCGCCCGCGCCCGACGCCTTCCTGTCGGTGCGTGACCTGCGCGTCCACTTCCCCACCGACGACGGCGTGGTCAAGTCCGTCGACGGCCTCTCGTTCGACGTTGCGCGCGGCAAGACGCTCGGCATCGTCGGCGAGTCGGGCTCGGGCAAGAGCGTGACGAGCATGTCGATCATGGGGCTGCACAAGCCCGGCACGGTCAACATGACCGGCTCCATCCGCCTCGACGGCGACCGAGCTCGTCGGCGCCTCCGAGGACACCGTGCGCGAGCTGCGCGGCAAGCGGATGGCGATGATCTTCCAGGACCCGCTCTCGGCGATGCACCCGTTCTACACGGTGGGCCACCAGATCATCGAGGCCTACCGGATCCACAACAAGGTCAGCACCGGGGTCGCGAAGAAGCATGCCATCGACATGCTCGGCCGGGTCGGGATCCCCCAGCCGTCGAGCCGTGTCGACGACTACCCGCACCAGTTCTCGGGCGGCATGCGCCAGCGCGCGATGATCGCGATGGCGCTGTCGTGCGACCCGGACCTGCTCATCGCCGACGAGCCGACCACCGCGCTCGACGTCACCGTGCAGGCCCAGATCCTCGACCTCATCCGCGACCTCCAGAGCGAGTTCAACTCCGCCGTCGTCCTCATCACGCACGACCTCGGAGTCGTCGCCGAGCTCTCCGACGACATCATGGTGATGTATGCCGGCCGAGCCGTGGAGTACGCCTCGTCCGACGACGTCTTCACCAGCCCCCAGCACCCGTACACCTGGGGCCTGCTGAGTTCGATGCCGCGCCTGGACCGGGTGCGCACCGAGCGCCTGCGGCCGATCAAGGGCGCGCCCCCGAGCCTCATCAACGTGCCGTCGGGCTGCCCGTTCCACCCGCGGTGCGCGTACGCCGACCGCACGGGCGGTCTCAGCCAGTCCGAGCGACCCCCGTTCGCCGAGGTGCTCCCACGGCACTACGCCGCGTGTCACCTGACCAAGGCGGAGCGCACCGAGATCTGGGAGAACGAGATCAGGCCCACGCTGTGATGCCCGCACCATCCGTCCCCACCGCGTCCGGTCGAGCGCCGCGAGACCTCAGCACAGGAGCCCCATCGTGACCACCACCCACGTCAAGCCGACCGCGGCCAAGCTGGCGGGCGAGGCCCTGCTCCAGGTCGACGGCCTCACCAAGCACTTCCCGATCAAGCGCGGTCTGCTCCAGCGCCAGGTCGGCGCCGTCCAGGCTGTCGACGGCCTCACGTTCGACGTCATGCGTGGCGAGACGCTGTCGCTCGTCGGCGAGTCGGGCTGCGGCAAGACGACGACCGGCCGCATGCTGACGCGCCTGCTCGAACCGACTAGGGGGACCATCCTGCTCGAGGGGCACGACATCACGCACTGGTCCGCGGGCAAGATGCGCCCGCTCCGCCGTGACGTCCAGATGATCTTCCAGGACCCCTACGGCTCACTCAACCCACGTCACACCGTCGGCACGATCGTGGGGGCGCCGTACCGGCTGCAGCACATCAAGACCGAGAAGGGCGTCAAGCGCGAGGTCCAGGACCTCCTGGAGCTCGTCGGGCCTCAACCCGGAGCACTACAACCGCTACCCGCACGAGTTCTCCGGCGGCCAGCGGCAGCGCATCGGCATCGCGCGGTCGCTGGCCCTCAAGCCCAAGCTCATCGTCGCCGACGAGCCGGTGTCCGCCCTCGACGTGTCGATCCAGGCCCAGGTCATCAACCTGCTCGAGGACCTCCAGGACGAGCTGGGCCTGACCTACGTCGTCATCGCCCACGACCTGTCTGTCGTGCGCCACATGTCCGACCGGGTGGCGGTGATGTACCTCGGCAAGCTCGTCGAGATCGCCGACCGCGACGAGCTCTACACCCGCCCGATGCACCCCTACACGACGGCGCTGCTGTCCGCCGTCCCGATCCCCGACACGCAGCGGCGCACCAAGCGGGAGCGCATCCGTCTCGAGGGCGACGTACCGAGCCCGGTCAACCCGCCGCCGGCCTGCCGCTTCCACACCCGCTGCTGGAAGGCCCAGGAGATCTGCAAGACGCAGGAGCCGCCGCTCGTCGAGCTCGCGCCGCTGCACCAGGTCGCCTGCCACTTCCCCGAGAACGCCGACGCTCCCCCGGCCGCCTCGGCCGGTGCTCCCGTCATGCCCGAGCGCGACGCCTCGGGACCGCGGAGGACTCGCCCGCCTGACCGCCCCGTCGGGCGCTGGGCACGAGTCAGACCGTGACCGTCCGTGTCGCGGCGACGAAGGGCGCCACGGGGCTCAGCTGCAGCACCTCGTCGAGCCGGCGCGTCACCGTCGTGGGCCCCTCGACGTGGACGCGGCCCGACCGGAGCGCCGACGGCAGCGGCAGACGGCCCAGCCACACGGCATACAACGAGGCGACGTCGCTGCTGATCGTCACGTCGACCGGGAACCCCGGGTCGCTCATGCACACGGACGGGGTGCCGTGCTCGACGACGATCCAGAAGCGGCGCGCGTCGTCGGCGAAACGCAGGTGGAGCACGTGACGATCGCCCACCAGGCCCGAGGTGTCGACTCGGCTGTGCATCCACCAGACGAGCAGCTGCGCGTCGAGCTCGTCCGGCAGTGGATCGCCGAACATCCATTCGGCGCCCCACTGCGCCAGGCCGAAGACGACCGGCTCCAGGGCCCGGCCCGAGGCGGTCAGCACGTAGTGCGTCCCCGAGCGCTCGACGGCGCCGAAGCGCTCGAGATGGCGCAGGCGCTTGGTCAGCAGCGTGCGCGAGAGACCCGGCAGGCCACGCGCCAGGTCGTTGAACCGCGTCGTGCCGGTCATCATGTCGCGCAGGATGAGCAGCGACCAGCGCTCCCCCACGACGTCCAGCGCGCGCGAGATCGGGCAGTACTGGCCTGCGCCGGGGTCGTGTCGTCCCATGTCCCACCTCCGGTCGGGCGGTCGCAGCCGTCCTCAGCTGCGTCCCACCGTCCAGTATCGGTCCCGGATCTGGACCGCATCAGTCCACGACGTGTACTGGAGACGGGATCTGCGGCGGCGGACTCTGGAGTCAGACGGCCCGGGGGGCCTCCGGGCCACACCGTGGCCCGTCACCGATGGAGGGAACCAGCATGACCACGCACACCCAGGCGCCGGAGGCCACCGCCGCCGACGCCGCGCTCAAGGCCCGGCACGCCGCCATGTGGGCTCTCGGCGACTATGCCGCCGTGGCCCGGGAGATCATCCCGGAGCTCGGACGGGTCCTCGTCGACGCCTGCCGGGTCACGGCGGGCCAGGACGTCCTCGACGTCGCCGCCGGCACGGGCAACGCCTCGATCCCGGCCGCACGGGCCGGCGCGCGCGTCGTCGCCTGCGACCTCTCGCCCGCGCTGCTCGACGAGGGACGACGGCTGGCCGCCGACGCCGGGGTCACGGTCGACTGGCAGCAGGGCGATGCCGAGGCCCTGCCGTTCGCCGACGCGTCCTTCGACGTCGTCCTGTCGAGCGTCGGCGTCATGTTCGCGCCGCACCACGAGGCGGCGGCGGACGAGCTCGTCCGCGTCGCCCGACCCGGGCGCCACGATCGCGCTCGCGAGCTGGACGCCACAGGGGTTCATCGGGCAGATGTTCGCGGTGATGAAGCCGTATGCCGCGCCGCCGCCTCCCGGTGCCCAGCCGCCGCCCCTGTGGGGCGACGCGCCGCACGTGCGCGACCTGCTCGGAGACCGTGTCGAGCGCTTGACGGCCGAGAAGCGCTCGCTCCCAGTGCATTTCGAGCGTCCGGAGGACTTCCGCGACTTCTTCAAGCGCACCTACGGCCCGACGATCGTCACCTACCGCGGTATCGCCGACGACCCCGGCAAGGTCGCCGCCCTCGACACGGCCCTGGCCGAGCTGGCCCGTGACCACCTCGACGCGGACGGTCGGATGGGCTGGGAGTACCTCCTCGTCACCGCACGCCGGGCGGCCTGACGCACCGCCGTGTGCTTCGAGGTGATCGCGCCACCCGGCCCCTGGGTGGCGGGCTCCCCCCCGGGCACGGCATACGGCATACGGCATACGCACTCGCGGCGACTCAGCCGACCTCCGCGCGCTTCGCCATGGCCCGCCAGAGACCAGTCCTGCGCTGACCCGCGCCCGTCGGCGCTCGCGCACCACCCGGACGAAGAACCACGCACCGCCGAGGTAGGCCGACGCGAGCACCGTAGGGGTCAGCTCCGGCTGGATGGTCCAGGCGAAGAGGCGGCACGGTGTCGGCGGGGAACCCGTAGAGGATGACGAAGGCCGTGAGGAGGATCGGCACGAGCACGACGGCCAGGGCCCGCGTGGCGGGCAGGACCCGGTCGTCACGCGGCGCGACCGTCACGAGCGGGGACTGCGCCTCGGACGGTGTCACGACTGCTCACGTCCTCGACCGGCCGACAGCGTCGAGCAACGCGGCATACGACGCGACGAGGGCCCGGCGCTCCTGGGACAGCAGCGGATCCGAGAGGGAGCAGCCGCCCCGGACCCACGCAGCGGAGAGGTCCATGGCCTCCACGCGCCTCGCGGCCGCAGCTCGTACGAGGTCGGGGTCGACCGCATAGACGTAGGCGTAGAGGGCGCCGAGCGCACCCACCAGATCCTCGGTCGTCACGCCATCGTCGTGCTGGTACGCGCGGTGCACGCGCCACCACTCGACCTCGAGCGCCGCGGCCCGGGTGGGGTCGAGAGCGAGCCCACCGCTGCTCGCGACGAGCGCATAGAAGTGCCGCATCAGCTCGCGTGCGTGGTCAGGGTCGTTGTCGGGGAAGGGAGCCCACGCCTGGTTGGCGCGCAGGACGAGCCACGCGCCGTGCAGCGTGTCGCGACGGTTCATGCCGAAACCGGCCGCCACCATCCCGACCGAGGCACGCAGGAACGCGAACCATTCGTGCCGGTAGTAGGCCACCCAGGCATTCGTCTCGCGTCGTCCGACAGCCACCGCGTCGAAGGACCTCGGTCCACGCGTCCGTGCTCTCATCCGGCCTCCTCGACCAGGAGCGCCCCCGCGCGACGACGTCCGGATTCAACTGACGCCGTGCGACTCTCGCTCCAGAATAGGAGCGAGGGGCGGCGTGCATGAGGAGAACGCGATGACCGAGGCCGTGGGCGGGCGGACCATCGGCGACGTCCTCACGCGGATGACCGCGACCCTCGCGGCGATGCCCCACGAGCTGGCGGCGCGGCGCGCCTTCCTCGCCACGTACCAGCGCACCACGCAGGCCGTCGCCGACGCCATCGAGGCCGCCGCCTTCGAGGACCCGGGCTGGGTGGAGGCCTGGGACGTCGTCTTCGCCGACCTCTACCTCGACGCGCTCGAAGCCGACCTCGCGGGCGACCCGAGGCATCGGGCGCCACGACCCTGGCGTCTCGCGTTCGACGCTCCCCCGGCGCTGCCGCCGTTGCGTCACGTGCTCCTCGGCATCAACGCCCACATCAACTACGACCTGCCGCAGGCCCTGCTCGGCGTCATCAGCGACGCGGACTTCACCGACCCGGTCCTGCTCGACAGACGACGGCGCGACCACGAGCGCATCGACGGGGTCCTCGCCGCCCGGGTCGCGGCAGAGGACGAGGAGCTGGTCGCCCAGAGCGCCACGAGCGTCCTCGACCGGGTGCTGACGCCGCTCAACCGCGCGGCGTCGACGCGGTTCCTGCGCGAGGCCCGCACGAAGGTGTGGCACAACACCATGGAGCTCCAGCGGGCGCGCGTCGTCGGCCCGGAGGCGTATGCCGTCCGGCTCGGCGAGCTGGAGGTGCTGAGCGCCGCTCGCATCGCCGACCTGCTCGCGCCGGGTCAGGTGCTGCTCCGGCTGGCCGTCGCAGGTTTCGGCGTCGTGCTGCCCCCGGAGGGCTGAGGCGGAGCCGCGGTGGAGGCTCGCTACGGACGAGTCCTGGAACGGGTCCTCGTCCCGCTGGCCTCACCCGCTGCTCGTGGGATGCTGGCTCGACAGGGTTCGAAGGCACCGCTGCTCCGCGAGCGCACCCGGCGGCAGCGGGCCCCACCAGCCGGAGACGGAGGAGGAACGACCGTGACCGCACAGCACCCCAGCCGCGACGAGGTCCCGGAGGAGGACCGGCTCGAGCAGCAGGCCCCGGTCGAGGCGCCACCGCCGCCCGACCCGGAGGCCATCGTCGATGTCTCCGACACCACCGCTGGGGCCCTCGCGGACCAGGCCGACGAGGCCGACGAGGCGGACCGGCTCGAGCAGCGTGAGCTGGTGGCCGGTGCGGACGAGGAGGACTACCCGCACGAGGCTTAGGAGCGCGATCGGGCACGGCCTCCGACCGGTTCGGGTCAGGGTCCGTGACGTCGGATGCTCACGGTTCTGCGACGGGTCGGCCGACGACCATGGAGCTCAGGAGGGCTTCCGGGAACGTCTCCGCCGTCTGGACGTCGAGCTGGGCCCCGAGTCCGTCGAGGACGGCGGTGAAGAAGCACCGAGCCGACGCGGCGAAGACGACATCGGCGATCTCGGCGTCGGTGAGTCCGGCGGTTCGCAGGCGTTCGACGTCGTCCGCGTCGACCGAGGCCGCGTCCGTTGCAACCTTGGCGGCGAACTGGTAGACGGCGTTGTCCTCGAGGTCGAGCGCCGCTCCGTCGGGGTGCTCGGCGATGGACCGCATCGTGGCGTCGTCGGCGCAGACGTCCCTCAAGAACGTGGAATGGGCCGCGGTGCAGTACGTCGACCGGAGAGCGCGGGCGGCGGCGATGGTGGCGATCTCGAAGCGGCGCCGGTTCATGCCGTTGCGGATCGTCGCGTTGAGCGCGTTCCACGCCTGCGCCACGTCGGGCCGAGTCGAGAACGCTCCGGCGTAGTTGGGCAGGAAGCCCCACGCGGCGCGTTGCGTGCGGTAGTACTCGGCGAGGTCGCCTGCTGCATCGTCCTCGCTCACGGGCGTGATGAACACCCCCTCATTGTCACCGCGATCCGGCGGGCTGAGAAGTGCCAGGCGACCAGCCCCGACGGACGGTCGGCAGGGGCTAGGGCTAGGGCTCGGGCTGGGGCTTGGGGCTAGGGCGCCGTCACGGTGACCGGGTTGGAGTTGGGGCTGCTGCCGACGGAGTTCACCGCCCTGACCTTGTAGGTGTACGTCGTGCCCGAGACGACGGTGGTGTCGCTGAAGGTCCTGGCGCTGGGGTCGGTGACCCGGGCCAGCTGGACGTTGTCGCGCAGGATGATCCACTTGTCCGCAGCTCCGCCACCGCTTCCCGCGGTCCACGAGAGGTCGATGCTCGCGGTGCCGGCCGTTGCGCTCAGGGTGGGCTGGGTCGGCGCACCCGTCGTGGAGCTGCCGGCGCTCGCCTCGTTGGAGTCGGGACTTGAACCGACGGTGTTCACCGCTCTCACGGTGTAGAAGTAGGTCGTGCCGGACGGTGGCAGAGCATCGCTGAACGTCGTGGTGCCTGCCGGCACACTGGTCAGGAGGCTCCGTTGACCCGACGTCGTGCCGCGGTAGACGTCGTACCGCGTGAGAGCGGGGTTGCCGGTCGAGGTCGGCGCCGTCCAGCCGAGCGTGACACCCGAGCTGCTCAGCGTCGCGGTCAGGGCCGAGGGTGCAGACGGGGCCGACTGGGCGATGGCCCCGGGTGTCGCCGTGACCTCGTTGCTGTAGGGGCCGCTACCGACACCATTGACGGCGAGAACCTGGTACGAGTACGCGGTTCCGTTGGTCACTGTCGTGTCGGCGTACGTCGTCCCGCCGGAGACGGTGGCCAGCGCCGCGTTGGGATACGTCGTCGCGCCCGCCAGCTTCCGCCAGATCTTGTACCGCAGGATCGTCGATCCCCCATCGCTGGAGGGCGGTTGCCAGCTCAGGTACACGACTCCGTCGCCCGCGGTCCCGCTGAGCACGGGCGCGCCCGGGACGGATGTCGACGTGGTGTCGATCCACATGGCGAAGTGCTGCTGCGCCACGCCGCCGGCCTTGGTGAAGTCGCCGCCGAGGTAGAGCCGAGTGGCGTCGGAGCCCATGGACCACACTCCCAGGGCGCTGTTGATGACCGGGGCCCACGGCAGGATGGCTCCCGTCCCCGCGTCGACGGCGGCGATCTTGTTGCGCGTCTGGTCGCCGAAGGAGGCGGTTCCGCCGAAGTGCCCGCCGCAGTAGACGGTGTTGCCGACGACCCGGACCGACTGCATGTTCCCGTTGGAGTGCCACGTCCATCGGACAGCGCCGGTGGCTGCGTCGACCGCCGTGCAGGCGCCTCCGCTGCCCGCGACGGCCTCGTAGATGGTGGTGCCGTCGGTGGCGAGGTCGAGGATGGTTGCCGTGCTCGTGCCGTTGTTGGGCTTGGACGCGAAGCCGCGAACCGGGGTGCCGGTGGCGGGATCCACGACGGCGATCCGCCGGGTGGACGCCATCCCGTTGATGTCCCCGAAGTCTCCGCCGAGCACGACATTGCCGTTGTTCAGCACGAGAAGCGCCCAGACCCGGCCGCTCGGCGGCACGTCGCTCGCGGTCGGGTTGGCGGTCGGCCGGAACGCCGTGTCGAAGGCACCGGTCGAGGCGCTGACCTTCGCCACCTTCGCCTGGGCATAGGTCGTGGCGCCTGACAGGACGGTGTTCCAGTTGCCGCCCACGAAGAGTGCACCGGCGCTGAGCCGCATGACGTCGACGGGGCCGTCGAGCTGGGGGCCCACCCAGCCGGGGTCGAGTGCGCCGCTGCTCAGCGTGACGGCAGCCAGCTTGTCCCGGTTGACGCCGCCGACCTTGCTGAACGCGCCGCCGAGGTACAGCCGGGCTCCATCGGTCGCCAGCGCGTTCACCGAACCGTTGACGCTGGGGCGCCAGGCCGCGTCGAACTGACCGCTCGCCGGATCGAAGAGCGCGAGGTTGGTTGCAGCGAACTGGGTGGTCCCGGCGCTGTCGACCACGGACGTGAACGACCCGCCGACGACCACCCTGCCGCTCGGCAGGGGCAGGATGGCCGACACCCTGCCGTTCACACCCCAGGTCTGGGCCGGCGCGGTCGGCACGACGGCCTGCGCGGACGTTGCTGACACCACCGCGAGGGCAGCAATCACGACGCTGGCAAACGCTGACCGGACAACACCTTGGCGAGCAAACATCTGCGCTCCTGAGGGAGACCGCCCTGGACCCGAATGCGTCAAGGCTAGGTCCGGGTCCGTCGCTGGTACGCAAAACGGCCAGATGCCCGCCGCTCTTCCCAAATCCCCGGTCATCGCGTTGTCCCATAACGCGGTTGACCGGGGCAAAGACGCCAGCGGCTGCTACCGTCGTTCCCGGTTGCCGTCCTGAGTCCACGTATGTACGGACTCGGCTCGACCGAGCCATCGCGCGAAGGTCGCGTGCCGCGCTCGTCGTGACCATCGGCAGCCTGAGGTCTCCACAAGGGAGGCCTCGCTGACAAGAAGAGGCAACACCAGTGGCAACAGGCACCGTGAAGTGGTTCAACAGCGAAAAGGGCTTCGGCTTCATTGAGCAGGACGGCGGCGGCGCCGATGTCTTCGTTCACTACTCGGCCATCGAGAGCGGCGGCTACCGCGAGCTGCAGGAGGGCCAGAAGGTCGAGTTCGACGTCACGCAGGGCCCCAAGGGCCCCCAGGCCGAGAAGGTCAAGGGCATCTGACCCCAGATACCTCCGGTGACTTCGGTCCCGAGCGAAACCCCCGACCATTCGGTCGGGGGTTTCGCGTTTGGTGTCAGGCGGGCAGTCGCACGAGGAACCTGCACCCCGGCCCGTGGTTGCTCACGCTCACGGTCCCCCGGTGCGCCTCGACGAGGCCCCGGACGATCGCCAGTCCCAGCCCGGCGCCGGTCCCCGTCTCCGGGGTCCGGGCTGAGCTGCCTCGCCAGGCCACGTCGAACACGCGCTCGAGCTCGTCCGGGTGGATTCCTCCGCACGCGTCCGTGACGCTGAGTTCGATGGCTGCGCCGTCCCGGCGTCCTTCCACCAGGACCGCACCGTCCGCTGGGGTGTGCCGGATCGCGTTCATCACGAGGTTGCCCACCACTCGCGACAGGGCGTCCGGGTCGGCGCGCACCTCGAGATCCGGGCCGACCTCACCGTCGATCGCGACGCGCCCGGCTGCGGCGACCGGGCTCGCACCGGCGAGGCACTCGCTCACGACGTCGCGCAGCGCCAAGGGCTGCACGCAGAGGTTGAGAGTGCCGGCGTGGATCCGGGACAGCTCGAACAGGTCGTCGACCATGGCCGTCATGCGGTCGGCCGATTTGAGCATCTGGTGGTGGTAACGGGCAGGATCAGGGGCCAGGCCGTCCTCGAGTGCCTCGGCCATCGCGCGCAGTCCGGCCAACGGTGTCCGGAGGTCGTGCGACACCCACGCCACGAGCTCGCGCCGTGACTGCTCGAGCTGCCGTTCGCGCGCCCGGGCCGCGCGCAGCAGGTCGCCGCTCCGGGCCAGCTCGTCAGCAACCGCCCGGATCTCGCGCGGTTCGGCACCCGTCGGCGTGACGACCTCTCCGGCTCCGAGCTCGGCGGCCATGCCCCGCAACCGGAGCGTCGAGTTGACGAGCGTACGGGCCAACAGCAGGGAGAACGCCGTCGACACCGCTCCCGAGACGGCGCAGACGAGGACGATGACGGCGAGGTCGTGCCGGGACAGGAACATCGCCTGCGCCGTGCCGACCACCCCGGCCACGACCCCTCCGATCGCGACGGCGGTGATCAGCCATGCGGACCACTGAATCGGCGCACGCCTCGTGCGCCACCCGAACAGCGCGCCGACCAGTCCGATCGCCAAGGACCAGCCCCCCGCGATGAGGACGATGAGGAGCTGGTCGTGCGTCACGACAGCTCCCATCGGTAGCCGACTCCCCAGACGGTCAGCAGCCTCGTCGGCCGCGTCGGGTCGGCCTCGACCTTCTCGCGCAGTCGCCGGACGTGGACCGTGACGGTCGACTGGTCCCCGAAGGACCAGCCCCAGACCTCGCGCAACAGGTCTTCGCGCGTCCAGACCTCAGCAGCGTGGGACATGAGGAAGTGCAGCAGGTCGAACTCGCGCACCGTCAGGGACAGGGGTTGCCCGTCCAGTGTCACGACGTGCGCGCCGGGATCGACGACGAGCGTGCCGTCGCTCACGCGGGCCCCGCGCATGTTCCCCATCTGCACCCTGCGCAGCACCGAATCCACTCGCAGGGCCAGCTCGCGCGGACTGAACGGCTTGGTGACGTAGTCGTCCGCCCCGAGCCGCAGCCCCACCAGGCGGTCGGACTCGGAACCCAGGGCGGTGAGCATGATGATCGGCACGTCGGTGCTCTCCCGCAACCGCCGGCACACCTCGAGGCCACCGACCCCGGGCAGCATCAGGTCGAGAACCACGAGGTCGGCGCGACGGCGCTGCATCGCCGACAAGGCGGCCTCACCGTTGCCCACTGCGGTGACCTCGTGCCCTCCGGCCCGAAGGTATGACACCACGACCTCGCGCACCGTCTGGTCGTCGTCGACGACGAGCACCTCAGCCACGCTCAGCTCCTTGCACCGCAGGGGAACTGCGGACTGGCATCTTCAAAGGTTAGTGCTGCGGGTGTGGGCCCGGTCAGACCTTCCGGGGTGTCTGGCAGGGTGCCCGTTGTGTGGAGCGGGCACCCTGCTGACGCGGACGAACGGGTCAGTCGGCGGTGAGGCCGGCCGGGCCGTATGCGGTCCCGGCGGCGGTTCCCGCCGGGGTGAGCTGCCCGTGGCTGCCGATGGTGAACGAGGACACCGACCCGTCCCCGAGTCGCACCGACAGGGTCCGCCGGTCGGGCGAGACGGTTGCGTCGGTCGGGCCGGCGCCGGTGGTGGCGGCGACTGCCGCCTCAAGCGTGAGCGAGCCGTCGTGGGCGATGCGGTACGCGGAGATCGACGGACTCGCGGCGTTGACGACGTAGGCCAGGTCGCCGGCGACGACCACCCAGCAAGCGGCCAGCTGCGTGTCCGGCAGGGCGCTGGTGATCACGCCGAACGGTCGAACGCGGTAGGACGAGACGGACCCTGTGACAGCTTCCGACACGATGGCCCTCCCGCGCCGGTCGAAGTCGAACCCGTACGGCGTCGTGCCTGCTGAGGCGTGCGGTCGCGCGTGACCGGCGGAGCCACCGACGACGCCGAACGTCTCGATGCGGTTGGCCGCCTTCTCCGTCACCACGAGCGAGCGCCCGTCGGGGGTGAAGGAGACCTGCGCCGCGTCGGTGGTGCCACCTGCTGGATTGGGCGTCAGGTGCCGAGTGGAGCCGGGCAACCGGCGCAGGTGCCCGCTTGCGTCGTAGCGGAACCCGTTGATGGTGTCGTTGCCCTGGTTGAGCACGTAGCCCACCCCGTCCCGGACGGTGACGCTCACCGGGAAGTCGCCGCCGGAGCTGATCCGGTCGCGCAGGACGAGGCCGTGCTCGGTTGACGCCAGGGCAGACACCGAGTCGTCACCGGCGTTGACCACGAAGAGGATTCGGCCGTCACGGGCGAGCCCTCCTTGGGAGTGCAGCGATGCGCCGGCGCCGGCGCCACCGGTGGCGACGGTCCCGGCTGGGTGCAGGGAGCCATCCCGGTAGCGGTCGAAGACGGCGACGGCATTGTTCCCCGACGCATTGGTCGCCTCGTAGACATGGCCGACGACGGCCCGAGACCCGGTTGGTTGGACGGCGGCGGGCGCGGTGCCCGACTGCGCCGACGAGCATCGCGGCAGCCGCCGCAGCGGCGGCTGCCGCGAGGATCGAGGTGCGGGTGGTGTTCATGAGCCGTGCCTTTCGAGTGGCGGTTGGGGCTGTCTCAGTCAACCGCCGCCTGCTGGCCGGCACTCCGTGCTCTCACCGCTCGTAAGAGGCCTGTAAGAACGACCCTGCTCCCACTGGACCGGACTCTGCCTGCGGCTCTACAC
>CAWKJV010000011.1:0-12199 GCA_963849965.1 uncultured Actinomycetota bacterium
GTGGGCCTGCACGAAGGACTTCGTCTCGGCATACATCCGCTGGATGTAGCTCTCGAGCTCGGTGGCCTCGACGCGCCACTGGCCACGTCCGCCGATCTTGATGGCCGGCAGCTCCCCGGAGCGGACCAGGCGTAGGCCTGCGCCGAGGAGATGTTGAGGATCTCCGACACCTCGGCTAGCTGCAGGAACCGCTGGGCCACGTTGACTCCTTCTCTGTCACCGCCTCGTCGACGGACGTCATCATCCTAGAGACCCCCGCCGCGGGCTCGCCCGTTGTCCCCACCTGTGCACGCTCGAGGGGCGGCTCGCGCCCGCGTGCTGCAAGATGTTGCCGCGTCGCCCGATGGCTGCACCGGGGCGCCGCGTCTCCGCCTACGGACCACAGGGGGTCCCATGACCGAGCTGGCCAGTCCCAGCGCCAAACGCCTGCAGCGACCGTCCTGGCGGGACAGTCGTCTCGTCGTGGGTCTGCTGCTCGTCGTCGTCGCGGCGACCCTCGGGGCCAAGGCCGTCGCCAGCGCCGACGACCGGGTGCCGGTGTGGGTGGCCGCGAGCAACCTCGTCGCGGGTGACAAGGTCGAGGAGACGTCCTTCGCCCGCGCCGACGTGCGACTCGCCGACGGGATGAACGGCTACCTCGCCGCCGACGCGCCCGCCCCGAAAGGCTCGTTCATGCTCCGCGACGTGCGCGCCGGCGAGCTGGTGCCCGTCTCGGCCGTCGGGGATGCCGACGGCGTCGACGTGCAGCGGGTGACCGTGCGGGCCGACGCCATGTCGACGACGGGACTGGCCCGGGGCAGCCGCGTCGACGTCTTCGTCACGCCGAAGACCTCGACCCCGAGCGACACCGGCACGACCACGACGCGCACGAAGAAGGTCCTCGAGTCCGCCGCGGTGGCGGCAGTGCTGACGAGCACCGGTGGCTTCGGGTCCGGCTCGATGACGTCGGTGCAGATCTACGTCCCCTCCGACAAGGTGCAGCCGCTCGTGGAGGCCGTGGACGCCGACGCGAAGCTGACCCTGGTGCCGGCGGTGGGCGCCGCTACCGGCGGCGGAGCATGACCGAGGTCCTGACCGCCCTCAGCCACCAGTGGGAGTCGGCGGTGGCCACGACGCTGGAGGGGTGCGCGGTGTGACGGTGAGCCGACGCTGCGCCGACGTCTCCGAGCTCCTGTCGGTGGCCGAGGCGGGTCTGGGCGACACCGCCGTCGTCTCCTCCGACCTGCGCGGGCTCGACCTTGCTGTCGTGAACCGCCTGCGGGCCAACCGGATCCGCGTCATCGGCGTCCACCCCGCCGATGACGAGGGCGCTGAGCGGAGGTTGCGCCAGCTCACGGTGACGACCACCCTCCCGGTCGACGCGGATGCCGACCGGTGGACGACGTCCTTCGTGCAGGGCCACGGCGCCGTCGACGAGCTGGAGGCTGCGCTCCAGGCGTCCGGGCCGTCCGAGCCGTCGGAGCCGTCGGAGCCGTCGGAGCCGTCCGAGCCGTCGGAGCCGGGCGCCATGGGGACACCCGGGTCGCCGGGGGACCTGGGGCCCCCGGAGACGCCGGACACGCCGAGGCACGCCGCACACGCCGGCCAGTCTGCCGATCCTGGCACCGGATGGCTCCCGGCAGGTGCGGGTGGCCGAGCCTCGCCCGGCGCTGTCGACGGGACCGACGATGCGGCCCGGCCCGCAGCGGGTGCCGGCGGCGAGACCCCTCCGGCGGGCTCGCGTCGCGGCCCGGACCGGGCTCCCGTCGTCGCCGTGTGGGGGCCCACCGGCGCTCCCGGACGAACGACGGTCGCGACGACGCTGGCCGCGGAGATCGCACGGCGTGGCGTCGAGGTGCTGCTCGTCGACGCGGACACCTACGGCGGCTGCGTGGCGCAGACCCTGGGGCTGCTCGACGAGGCGCCCGGGATCGCCGCCGCCTGCCGCGCGGCGGACCAGGGACTGCTCGACCTGCCCGCCCTCTCGCGCATCGCGCCCACGGTCGTTCCCGGCCTGCGGGTGCTGACCGGCCTGCCCAAGGCCGAGCGCTGGCCCGAGGTCCGGGCGGCCGCGCTGGAGCGGGTGCTCGAGCTGAGCCGGTCGCTGGTGCAGGTCGTCGTGGTCGACTGCGGCTTCTGTCTCGAGGACGACGAGGAGCTGAGCTATGACACCGTCGCTCCGCGTCGCAACGAGGCTACGCTGACCTCCCTCGCGGCGTCCGACCACGTCGTGGCCGTCAGCGGGGCCGACCCGGTGGCGCTCCAGCGGTTCGTCCGGGGCCTGCAGGAGCTCGGCACCGTCCCGTCAGGTGAGCCGGTGCCCGTCGTCAACCGGGTCCGCAGCGGCGCAGTCGGGTCCAGGCCGGAGGCGCGCATCGCCGACTCGCTCCTGCGCTTCGCCGGGCTGACGTCGGTGCGCTTCGTGCCCGACGACCCCGGAGCGCTCGACGGGGCCCTCCTCGCGGGGCGCTCGCTCGTCGAGCACGCGCCAGACTCGCCGGTGCACGATGCCGTCGCCGACCTCGCCACGGCGCTTCTCCCGTGGACCGTCCCTGCTGGGGAGCGCCGTGACCGTCGCGGTCGGCTGGGTCGCCGACTCTCGCGTCGCAGGTCCTCGGCCGTCGCCGGGGCCTGAGCGCGACGCCAGGGTCAGGGGGCGAAGAGGATCGTGAGACCGCCCAGGGTGTAGACGATCATGACGGCCATGACCGGCACCTGACCGATCACGGCGGCGCGGCGGTCGAGCACCGTGATCGCTCGCTCGTGGGCGGCGAGGACGCCCAGGAGGTGCCCGACGACGATGCTCACGGCCTGGATCGTCGCGACGAGTGTCGGCTGGATGAGCAGGTCGCTCGGGGTGAGGTCGGCGGTGCCGAGCAGGTCCGCGCCGGTGCCGAGAGGGTCGGTCAAGAGGCGCCACGCGTACTGGCCCTGGTAGACCCACAACGACCAGTAGTGCGCGACGAGGTAGCCCCCGGCGATCGGGATGAGCGACGGTGCGATGTCGCTGACGAAGGAGAAGGAGGGGCGAAGGGCTCGCCGGAGAGCCGGACCGACACCGCCGAGGCCATCCACAGCGTCACGGCCACCAGCCCGAAGAAGGCGAGCAGCGTGGCCGTCTTCAGCAGCGACGACGGGACGGGCGAGGTCTGCACGAACGTCGCCCATGACAGGTTCGCCGAGAAGCCGTCGTATGCCGTGCCGCCGAGCATGACGGCGACCGTGGGCACGAGCCCACGCTGGCCCCGCAGGCCGTTGACGCCGTGCAGCGGGGTGCGCAGCACCCACCGGCCGTCGCGGCGCCGGCCGAGCGGCGAGAGCAGGCCGAGCAGTCGTGACCACGCCTCGAACGGGTCGGCGAGGTCGAACCACGTGCGACCGAAGACGGCGGCACCGAGCAGCGACACGGCGAAGAAGCCGGCGATGAGGAACCGGAGGAAGCCCAGGGACGTGTTCTCCTCGGCGACGAGCTCGACCCACGTGAAGGTACCGAGCCCGACCGCGGCGGGCCACAGGCCCCAGCGATAGGGCAGCGCCGCGAGGTCGGGTGGGACGCGGGCGAGCCGGAGCAGCCCGGCGTGCAGCGCCCGGAGCGGGTTGATGACGCGCCACACGGGGCCGAGGAGCATGGAGGAGAAGGCGAGGCCGACCCAGAACCACACGTAGACGACCTGCGGCACCGGGTTGCGCGCCGAGTCCGGTCCGAGGACGAGCGCGCCCAGCGTCCACACGGTGAGGACCGCCGCGAGGACGCGGGCCACGACGCGCAGCCATCGTGAGTCGAGCACGGCGGCGACCTGGTCCGGCAGCAGCCGGCCGTCGGTGTCGCGCAGGCGCGGCTCGCGCCACAGCGTGCCGATGGCGACGAACGAGATGACCAGGGCCGCGACGGCGGCGACGACGAGGGCCGTGAACGGCAGCGGCAGGTCGCTGCGGCTGCCGACGCCGTGGGCCGGGGCCACCGCAGGGGCGAGGAGGGCCACGGTCAGCGGACGGCGACCGTGAGCAGGGTCAGGGCCGGGTCGTGCGTCTCGACCTCGTAGGAGCCGGCCTCCTTGCCGGTCAGCCTCAGCGTCGTCGGCACGCCGGCCTTGAGGGACTCCTCGACGTCGAAACCGTGCGCGTGCAGCTCGTCGTCGTGGTCGCTCGTCACGACGAGCTCGAGCGTCGACCCGAGGGGGAGGTCGACCTGCGCCGGGGCCGGTGTCACGGTCGTCCCCGTGATCGTCACCGCGAGGCGCTTGACGCTGCCGGTCGAGGCGACGCCGGTGGCGCCACCGGGCCCTGGCTGCGGGGCGGCGGAGGAGCAGGCGCCGGCGCCGGCGAGGGCGAGGACGCACACGGCATACGGGAGGGCACGAAACGCACGCATGGCCCCGATCCTAGGCAGGGCCGTCTGGCAGAGTGTGACCATGTCTGACCGCCTGACCTCGCTCGACGCGTCATTCCTCTACCTCGAGGAGTCGACCACGGCGATGCACGTCGGGTCGGTCATGGTCTTCCAGCCGCCGCGCGAGGGCTTCGACTACGACCAGCTCGTCCGCATCATCGAGAGCCGCATCGGGGCGATCCCGCGCTTCCGGCAGAAGGTCCTCGACGTCCCGGGACGCATCGCCAACCCGGTCTGGGTCGACGACGAGGCGTTCGACCTGGGCTACCACGTGCGGCGGGCGGGCCTGCCGCGTCCGGGCAGCGACCGGCAGCTGCAGGACTTCGTCGCCCGGGTCCAGCCGCGCAAGCTCGACCGCACCCGTCCGCTGTGGGAGGTCTACCTCGTCGAGGGCCTGCACGACGGCCGGTTCGCGATCGTCACCAAGACGCACCATGCCCTCATCGACGGCGTCAACGCCCTCGACATCGCCCACGTCATCGTCGACGCCGTCAAGGGCGAGGACGAGGACGACGTCGTGGCGCCGTGGGAGCCGAGCCGGTCGCCGTCGCCCGTCGAGCTGCTCACGGGCGCCGTCGTCGACGCGGTCCGGCGCCCGACCCAGGTCGTCGACCTCGTCCGCGGGGGACTCAACGACGCCCTCAACGTCGGGTTGCGTGCCGCGGAGTCCGCCGGTCAGGTGCTCTCCACGGTCGCGCGCACGGCCGCGCGCCCGGCTCCCGACTCGCCCCTCAACGCGGAGATCGGCTCGGCCCGGCGGTGGGTCATGATCGCGACCGACCTCGACGACTACCGCCTCGTGCGCAAGCGCCTGGCCCGTGGCGCGTACGCCGAGGACGTGACGATCAACGACGTCGTCCTCGCGACGATCGCCGGCGGCTTCCGCGCGTGGCTGCTCGGCCGTGGCGAGCCGGTGAGCCCGCACACGTCGGTGCGCGCCATGGTGCCCGTCAGCATCTACGGCGACGACCCCGCGGGGATGTATGCCAACCAGGTGATGGCCTGCGTCGTCAACCTCCCCGTCGGCGAGCCGGGGGCCTCGATGCGTCTGCACCAGATCGCGTTCGCCATGCGCCAGCAGATGGAGGGCGGCCAGGCCGTGGGTGCCACGTCGCTGGCCAACCTCGCCGGGTTCGCGCCGCCGACCCTGCACGCCCTCGGGGCCCGGCTCGGCTCGGCCATGTCGCGCCGGCTCTACAACGTCATGATCACCAACGTGCCCGGCCCGCAGACGCCGCTCTACGCCGGCGACGCCGAGATGCTCTCGACCTATCCCGTCACGCCGCTCGCCAAGGGACAGGCGCTCTCGATCGGCATCACGTCCTACAACGGGGGCGTCTACTTCGGCCTCAACGCCGACCGCGACGCGATGCCGGACGTCGACGTCCTCGGCCAGTGCATCGTCGAGTCGCTCGCCGAGCTGGCGAGCGGGAGGGAGTCCTGATGCCGGTCGTGCGCGTCTACGTGCCGCTGGGTCGCTCGGGTCTGGACGAGCTCGCCACCACGGGGTCGCTCGCCGCTGGTCCCGGCACCCCACGCACCGCGTATGCCGTGACGTCGGGTCTCGAGAAGGCCGCGCCGGGTCTCGACGTCGAGGACCTCGAGTACGCCGCCTTCAGCGATGCCGTCGAGGCTGCGGCCCGCCTGCGGTCGGCGCGTTCCGACCGCCGGGTCGTCGCGGCCGCGGACGCCGACCCCTCGTGGCTGTCCCCGAGGGACGGCGTGCCCGTGTCGCAGGTCGTGCTCACGGCGCCGGTGCCGCTCGTCACGGGTCGCCTCCTTCCATGTCGACGACGAGGTGACCGGGGGCGTCGACGAGGAGGCGGACGAGCTGCTCTGGTACGACGTGACCGAGCTCGACGACGTGCGCTCCTTCTTCGGCTGAGAGCGGACTCGACATGGCCGTGGACGAGGTGGTCGCCCTCTACGACGAGGCCGGCGAGGTGGTGGGGTCGGCGCCGCGCTCGGTCATGCGGGCCCGCAACCTGCGCCACGCGGCGTCGTCGATCGTCGTGCGGGACCCGCTCGGCCGGATCTACCTGCACCGCCGAACCGAGACCAAGGACGTCTATCCCGGGCTGCTCGACTTCGCGGCCGGTGGCGTCGTCCTGGCGGGGGAGGACCCCGCCGCCGGCGCGGTGCGCGAGGTCGAGGAGGAGCTCGGCGTCGTCGGCGTGCCGCTCGAGCCGCTCGGTGTGGCGGACTACGCCGACGAGCACACGAGCTACCGGGCGGTGCGCTTCGTCGTCACGTGGGACGGGCCGATCCGGTGGCAGCCCGAGGAGGTGTCGTGGGGCGAGTGGGTCACGGTCGAGGAGCTCGTACGGCGCCTCGACGAGGAGGCCGACACCATCGTGCCCGACAGCGTCGCCGTGTGGTCGGAGACGCTGCGGTCGTGGCACGCGGGCCGGTCCTGACGGGCCCGCACGGGCCGAGGCGTCTCGTGCTCGTCACCCGGCCGAGCGGGCTGTCCGTCCCACGTACTGGTCCGGGGCAGTCGCCGGCGCGCCAACCCTTGTTACGTTGCGCGGATGGACTTCACCGCTGACGAGTACGCCCGCCGCGATGCCGACCGCCTCCGCGAGATCCTCTCGGGGCCGCCCGTGACCTGGGTCTTCCTCGGCGACAGCATCACGCAGGGGGTCGCCCACACGCACGGACGCCGCGGCTACGTCGAGCACTTCGCCGAGCGCGTCCGCGGTGAGCTCGGGCGACGCGGTGACGCCGTGGTCAACTCCGGTGTGTCAGGGGCGACGACCGAGGACCTCCTGCCTGAGTTCCATTGGCGCGCAGGACGGTTCGCGCCTGATGTCGTCTTCGTGATGTTCGGCACCAATGACATGCTGGCTGGTGAGGACGGGGTGCGCGGGTTCCGCTACCGCCTCGACCAGATCGTCCAGCGCTCGCGTGACGTCGGGGCCACCGTCGTGCTCCAGACGCCGCCCGGGGTGCTCGAGGACGGTGGCCGCGGGCCCCGCCTCGCCGCCCTCTACGCCGAGGCGGTGCGCGAGGTCGCCCGCGATCTCGGTGTCCTCGTCGTCGACCACGCCGCCGCGTGGGACGTCGCTGTCACAGAGTCCGGTGACGATGCCGCCCCTGCCGGTTGGCTCGATGACACCTTCCACCCGGGCGCGCGTGGTCACCACGAGCTGACCCTCACGCTCCTGGCGACGCTCGGCATCGCCGACGCGGACAGCCCGGTCTGCTCGCTCCACGTCGACGATGCCGTGGGCGCGCGCAGCTGACGACCGGTTCTTGAGGCGGCGTACGACCAACGAATGGTGGCGCCCGCCCCGGCACCGGTCGCCGGAGGTCAGGGGCCGGTCAGGGTCGGCTCAGGGTGCTCCCCGGCAGCGCAGGAGACCCCGACGCGCGACGATGGGGCCATGACACAACCGATCCCGAACCCGTACGGCCAGTCCCTCACGCCCTCGAGCGACGAGCGCACGTGGGCCATCCTCGGCCACCTCGCGGCCATCGTCGCCGCCGTCATCTCCGTGGGCTGGCTCAGCTTCGTGGGCCCGCTGCTCATCTGGGCCGTCTACAAGGACCGCAGCGCGTTCGTGCGCCAGGCCGCCGCCGGGTCCTTCAACTTCAACCTGGCCGTGTGGGCCGCCATCATCGTCGGCTGGGTCATGTTCTTCACCGTGATCCTCATCCCGGTCGCCATCATCGTGTGGATCGTCGCCGTCGTGGCCGGGCTGTGGTTCCACGTCCGGGCAGCCATGGCCGCCAACCGCGGTGAGTCCTTCCGCTACCCCTGGGGCATCCCGGTGCTGCACTGACGGTGCCAGCAGGACTGACGGGCACTCCGGTCGGCATGGAACGATGGGGTGGCTCCGCCCACGAGGCGGAGCCGCCCCAGCCGCCCCCATCGGGCGAACACCGTGCCAACCGCAGGAGAACTTGATGGACGCCGTGACCCACGTGCCCGCCCCGGCCAACGAGCCGGTGCTCGACTACGCGCCGGGCTCGCCCGAGCGAGCCGCGCTCGAGGTCGCCCTCGCCGAGCTGGGCGGGACCCAGACCGAGCTGCCGCACACGATCAACGGTGAGCGTGTCATCGGCACCGGCCGCCGCATCGCGGTCCGCCAGCCGCACGCCCACCGCAAGGTGCTCGGGCACGATGCGCAACGCCACCGTCAAGGAGGGCCGTGCTGCCGTCGAGGCGGCCAAGGCGGCCGCCCCGATGTGGCGCGAGCTGTCCTTCGACGACCGCGCCGCCATCCTGCTCAAGGCTGCCGAGCTGCTCTCGGGACCGTGGCGCGCCCGCCTCAACGCGGCGACGATGCTCGGTCAGAGCAAGACGGCCTACCAGGCCGAGATCGACGCGGCCTGCGAGCTCATCGACTTCTGGCGGATCAACGTCCACTTCGCCCGGCAGATCCTCGAGCAGCAGCCCCCGCTCAACGCCAAGGGCATCTGGAACCGCTCGGACTACCGCTCGCTCGAGGGCTTCGTCTACGCGATCACGCCGTTCAACTTCACCGCCATCGCCGGCAACCTGCCGACCGCCCCGGCGCTCATGGGCAACACCGTCGTGTGGAAGCCGAGCCCGACGCAGCAGCTCGCGGCCCAGCTGACGATGGAGCTGCTCGAGGAGGCCGGCATGCCGCCCGGCGTCATCAACATGGTGACCGGCGACGGCATCAACGTCAGCAAGGCCGCCCTGGCCGACGAGGACCTCGCCGGCATCCACTTCACCGGCTCGACGCCGACGTTCAAGCACCTGTGGCACGAGGTCGGGCACGAACCTCGAGCGCTACCGCACCTACCCGCGCCTCGTCGGCGAGACCGGCGGCAAGGACTTCATCCTCGCCCACCCGAGCGCCGACCCGGCCGTCCTGCGCACCGCGATGATCCGCGGCGCCTTCGAGTTCCAGGGCCAGAAGTGCTCGGCCGCCTCGCGCGCCTACGTCCCGGCCTCGCTCTGGAAGCAGATCAAGGGCGACCTCGTCGACATCACCAACTCCCTGACCCAGGGGGACGTGACCGACCTGTCGAACTTCATGGGCGCCGTCATCGACGACCGCGCCTTCGCCAAGCACAAGGACGCGATCGACCGCGCGCACGCGAGCCGCGGCATCGACGTCGTCGCGGGCGGCACCTACGACGACTCCGTCGGCTACTTCGTGCGCCCCACCGTCCTGGAGATCAAGGACGCTGCGGACGAGTCGTTCCGGACCGAGTACTTCGGCCCCATCCTGTCGGTGCACGTCTTCCCCGACGCGCAGTACGACACGGTGCTCGACCAGATGGAGCGCTTCGCGCCGTACGGTCTGACAGGCTCGATCATCGCCCAGGACCGCCGGGTCATCGCCGACGCGACGAAGCGCCTGCGCTTCGCCGCCGGCAACTTCTACATCAACGACAAGCCGACCGGTGCGGTCGTCGGCCAGCAGCCCTTCGGCGGCGGCCGGGCCTCCGGCACCAACGACAAGGCCGGCGCGGCGCAGAACCTGCTCCGCTGGACGAGTGTCCGCTCCATCAAGGAGACCTTCGTCCCGCCGACCAGCCACGCCTACCCGCACATGGGCTGAGCTCCCGAGGGCGTATGCCGCTGGGCCCGACTCCGTCAGGAGGCGGGCCCAGCGTCGTGTGCGTCGCGCGTGGCGCGGTCGGTGCGGCGCGGCGGGGTGGGGTCAGGCCCGCTCGGACAGCCAGGCGTTCCCTGTGCGCTGCTCGCTGCGGATCGCGTCGACGACGGCAGGGGCCGCGGCCTTCTCGACCTTGCCGCCGAAGAGCGGGATCGAAGCCTTGAGGTCGCCGTCGATGGTGATCTGCGTGCCGGTGCCCGTCGCGGCGAGTCGGACCGCCCCGCGCATGGCGACCGGGGCGCCCGCCACCTCGACCGTGAGGCTGCCCGAGCGCGACCCGTCGGCGGCGGCGGCGCCCCAGTCGTAGGTCTCCGTCACCGACAGGTTGGGGCCCACGATGGACTTCGCGAAGTCGGGCAGGTCGTCGGCAGGCAGGTCGCGCTTCGTGACGACGCGGGCGCCGTTGCCGGCGGCGCTGACGGAGGCGTCGTGGCGCTGCGCGCCGGCCTCGACACACTTGCGCTCCTGGAAGGCCCGGTCGGTGACCATGGCGTAGACGGTCTCGGGCGTGGCGGCGTACGTGATCGTCTCGGAGATCTTCATGGCCGACACGCTATTGCACCGCGTCCCGCACGATGAGGAGGAGGCCACCGGCCGGGCTGTGTCGGCTGAGATGTCGGCTCAGGCGCCGGAGCGGGCTCGGTCGGACAGGACTGCCAGCCTCGTGCCGGACGTCTCCAGCTCGCGGCGCAGCCGGGCGAGCTCGCGCGAGCGCACGGCGGTCACGCGGTTGAGCAGCTCCTGGAGGCGCTCGCGCTCGGCCAGCCTCTCGGCGGGCTCGACCCGGCTCGGGCCCGAGCGCTCGACGACGAGCTGTCCGTCGATGACGAGGTCGCACCGCGTGAGCGCCGGCTCGAGGGCGCGGACGCGGGCCGCCGACTCGACGGCGGTGGTGGTCCACGACTGGAGCAGGGCGCCGACGAGGTCGAGCTCGGTGGCGGCGCGTGTCACGAGGTCGCGCTCGTGTCCGGTGGGGTCCGGCGAGCCGGTGCGTCCCACGCGCGTCGCGGCCGCGTCGAGGTCGACGACGAGGTCTGCCAGCCGGGCCGCCTGCGTGCGCAGGGCACCGCCGAGGGCCGAGGTCGATCCGGCGTCCCCGGCCGAGAGGCTCACCGGGGATCACCGGCCCGCGTGGCCGATCCCGGTGTGCCCGAGACGGACCCATCGTCGTCCGCCGGGCGGCTGCCGCGCGTCGACCCGAGCTCGAGGAGACGTTCCTCGAGCGCCTCCGACAGGGCCCGCAGGGTGTCGGCCGCCTGCTCGACCCACGCGTCGAGGGCACGCTGCGTCGGCAGGTCGCCGAGGTCGGGCAGGTGCGTCAGGAGGTCGTCGGACATCGTCCGCGTCGTCGCGCGGGCGGTCACCAGTGCCCGGAGGGTCGCTGGGTCCGCAGTGCCCGCCGGGGTCCCCTCGGTCATGGCACCACTCTAGGGACTGTCACTCCGTCGCCCGGACTTCTCCACCGGCAGTCCGCTCACGTGTCCGGCGGGCCGGTTCTGGCGCGCGGCCGGACGGGGATAGGCTCACATCGTGAGATGCGGGGCACAGCGACGTGTCGCCGCACGGGCCGCACGGTGAGGAATCCGACAAGCGCATGTCAGCGTCACTCGAACAGTCTCGAATCGACGTCATGAAGGCCGCTGCCGCGGCCGTGGCGCCTCCGCCTCGACGGGGACGAGGCCGATCCGGCGGGGACGGCGCCCGGCGAGATGGAGGAGTTCCTCCGCGCCTACTACCGTCTCGTCGCGACCGAGGACCTGCTGGCCCGCCCGGCGCGCGAGCTCGCGACGATCGCCACCGAGCATCGTGCCTTCGCCCAGCAGCGCCCGGTCGGCACCTTCAACGTGCGGGTCTTCAACCCGACCGCCGAGGACGAGGGGTGGTCGACGAGCCACACCGTCGTGCAGATCGTCGTGGACGACATGCCCTTCCTCGTCGACTCCGTCGTCGCCGCGCTCGGCGGCTTCGACCGCGGCGTGCACCTCATCGTCCACCCGCAGATGACCGTGTCGCGCGACATCACCGGCGCAGCTCAGGTCGGTCATCACCGACGGGTCCACCACCGTCCAGTCCAGCTCGGTGGGCCTCGTCCGCGAGTCCTGGATGCACCTCGAGATCGACCGGCTGCCGGCCGATGCGCTGCCCGACGTCGAGGCCCGCGCTGCGCCACGTCCTCGAGAACGTCCGCGACTCGGTCGAGGACTGGCCCAAGATGCGTGCCCACGCGCTCACC
>CAWKJV010000012.1:0-622646 GCA_963849965.1 uncultured Actinomycetota bacterium
CACGGTGGCTCGAGACCTGTCAGCGCCTCGCCGACTCCGGCCTGACCGTCATCGTCCTCTGCTCGGCCGCCAGCGCGGCCGCGCTGCCATCGCTCACCCCGTCTGGAGCATCTGCATGAACCCTTCCGTCTCGCAGCCTCCGAGCTGCGCCGGCTCACGTCCTCGCGCATGGCGCGGCTCGGCGCTCGTCGCCCTCGCGCTCATCCCGACGCTGTATGCCGGCCTCTACCTCTACGCGAACCACGACCCCTACGCCGCGCTGTCGCAGGTGCCCGCCGCCGTCGCCAGCGACGACCGCGGAGCGACCCTCGACGGCGGTGAGCGGCTCGACGCCGGGCGTCCGTCGCCGACCAGGCTCGTCGACTCGAAGTCGTTCGCCTGGCACAAGGTGTCGAGCGCCGAGGCGCTCGCCGGCGTCTACGACGGCACCTACTCCTTCGCCGTCGTCATCCCCGAGAGCTTCTCGGCCGACCTCGCGCCACCGGCGACTTCAAGCCCCGCAAGGCCAACGTCATCCTCGAGACCAACGACGCCAACAACTACATGACGACGATGATGGGCAACACCGTCATCAAGGAGGTGCGCGCGTCGGTCGCCTCGCAGGTCAGCGAGACCGCGGCCGACCGGCTGCTCGTCGGGCTTCACCGAGATCCACGACGAGCTCGGCAAGGCCGTCGACGGCGCCGAGCAGCTGCGGTCGGGGCTGGCCAGCGCCGACAGCGGCGCTGCACCAGGCGCGAGCAGGGCGCTCAGTCGCTCGCCGCCGGCCTGCACGAGCTGTCGACCGGCGCGGCGACGCTCGACGACGGTCTCGGCCAGGCCGTCTCGGGCGCCGACCGCCTGCACACGGGGGCCAGCTCGCTCGCCTCCGGCCTCGGCACCCTGCAGTCGCGCACGGCGTCGCTCGCCGGCCCAGACCGAGCGGCTCGCCGACGGTGCCGCGCAGGTGGCGGCCGGCAACAAGCGGATCGCCGTCATCGGCGACCGGGTCGCGGGCGTCTCGACCGACCTGCGAGCCAAGGTCGACGCCGAGCGCGAGCCCTTCATCGCCCAGCTGCGCGCGGCCGGGCTCGACGACGCGCAGATCGCGCTGGTCGAGGCACGCCTCGACCGGGTCGACTCGCTCGTCGGTGCAGGCCGACGGCGGGTCCAGCAGGCCTCGACCGACCTCGACCGCCTCTCGGCGGGCGCCGACCAGGTGGCCGCCGGTGCCCGCGCCCTCGCCGACGCCACTCCGGCGCTGACGACGGCATCCGTGATGCCGCCGGCGGCGCCGGCCAGCTGCGCGACGGCTCGGCTTCGCTCGAGGCCGGCCTGCGCACCCTCGACGCGGGGCCGGCCAGCTGCGCAGCGGCGCGGCGACGGCGGCCAGCGGCGGCGACTCGCTCGCCAGCGGCATCGGCGAGCTCAAGGCCGGCCTCGACAAGCTGGCCTCCGGCGCCACCGAGCTGCACAGCGAGCTCGCCAAGGGCCGCGACGCCGTGCCCAACCCGACCGACGCCCAGCGCAAGGCTGTCGCAAGACGATCGGCGACCCCGTGACCGTGCAGTCCGACTCGCTCGCGTCCGCCGGCACCTACGGCGCCGGGCTGGCCCCGCTTCTTCGTCAGCCTCGCCCTCTGGATCGGCGCCTACGTGCTCTTCCTCCTCGTGCGGCCGCTGTCGACCCGCGCGCTCGCGACGAGCCAGCGATCGGTGCGCACCGCGCTCGGTGGCTGGCTCGCCCCGTCGCGATCGGCCTCGTGCAGAGCGTCGTCGCTCTTCGGCATCGTCGCCCTCGCCCTCGACCTCCCGGTCGCCCACCCGGTGCTCGTCGTGCTCTTCGTCGGCTTCGTCTCGCTGACCTTCGTCGCGATCCTGCACGCGCTCGCGGCGCGGCTCGGCGCCGTGGGCAAGTTCCTCGGCCTCGTCTTCATGGTCGTGCAGCTCGTCAGCGCCGGCGGCACCTTCCCGTGGCAGACCCTGCCCGCGCCGCTCCAGGCCGTGCACCACGTCGTGCCGATGACCTACGCCATCGACGGGCTGCGGCGGCTGATGTACGGCGCCGACCTCGGGCCGGTGCTGGTCGACCTCGGCGTGCTCGCCGGCTTCCTGCTCGCCGCGCTGGCGGTCTCGACGGTCGCCGCGCGCCGCGTCGCGGGTGTGGACGCCGAAGCGGATCAAGCCCGAGCTCAGCCTCTAGGGCCGCCCGGGCTGACAAGGCCACCGCGGCAGAGCATGCTGTGGAGGCATGAGCAGTGCGCGCGAAAGACAAGACCCTCATCCTCATGCGGCACGCCAAGGCCGAGGAGGGCCTCGGGCAAGCCCGACCACGACCGCGAGCTCGCCGCCCGCGGCCGGCGGGACGCCAAGGCGGCCGGGAGGCTGGCTGCGCGAGGAGGGGCTCGTGCCCGACCTCGTCATCTGCTCGACCGCCAGCGCACCCGCCAGACGTGGGAGCAGGCCTGCCGCGGCGGCGCGCACAGCCGAGTTCGTCGAGTTCCGCCGCAGCGTCTACACCGGCGGCGCCGAGCAGACGCCTCGAGACGGTGCGCGAGGACGGCGGCGACATGGAGACCGTCCTCGTCGTCGGGCACAACCCGACGATGGCCCAGCTGACGAGCCTGCTGACCGACGGCGAGGGGTCGCCGCGAGGCGCACGAGGCGCTCGGCCGAGGGCTTCGTGACGAGCGGGCTCGCGGTGCTGCGGTACGCCGGGGACTGGGCCGACCTCGACCTCGGCATCGTGCGCGCTGCGCCGCTTCCACGTCGCCCGCGGCTGACGGCGTCCGGGAGCGGCGCGCGCTCGCGCCGGGATCAGGCCGTGAGATGCGGTGTCCACCCAGCGGACACGGTCCTATGCTGCAGGCATGACGCAGACGCCTGACATCAAGCCCCGCAGCCGCGACGTCACCGACGGTCTCGAGAAGACCGCCGCGCGGGGGATGCTCCGGGCCGTGGGCCTCGGCGACGACGACTTCGCCAAGCCGCAGATCGGCGTCGCGAGCTCGTGGAACGAGATCACGCCGTGCAACCTCTCGCTCGACCGCCTCGCCAAGGCGGTCAAGGACGGCGTCCACGCCGGCGGCGGCTACCCGCTCGAGTTCGGCACGATCTCCGTCTCGGACGGCATCTCGATGGGCCACGAGGGGATGCACTTCTCGCTCGTCGTCGCGCGAGATCATCGCCGACTCCGTCGAGACCGTCATGAACGCCGAGCGCCTCGACGGCTCAGTGCTGCTCGCCGGTTGCGACAAGTCGCTGCCCGGCATGCTCATGGCCGCCGCGCGCCTCGACCTGGCCTCGGTCTTCCTCTATGCCGGCACGATCCTGCCCGGCATCGCCAAGCTCTCCGACGGCACCGAGAAGGAGGTCACGATCATCGACGCCTTCGAGGCGGTCGGTGCGTGCAACGCCGGGCGGATGTCGCGCGAGGACGTCGACGCCATCGAGCGCGCCATCTGCCCGGGCGAGGGCGCCTGCGGCGGCTTCTACACGGCCAACACGATGGCCGCGGTCGCCGAGGCGATCGGCATGTCGATCCCCGGCTCGGCCGCGCCGCCGGCGACCGACCGACGCCGCGACATGTACGCCCGCAAGTCGGGCGAGGCCGTGGTCGAGCTGCTGCGCAAGGGGATCACGCGCGCGCGACATCATGACCAAGGAGGCGTTCGAGAACGCCATCGCCGTCGTCATGGCCTTCGGCGGCTCGACCAACGCCGTGCTCCACCTGCTCGCCATCGCCAACGAGGCCGAGGTCGACCTCACCATCGAGGACTTCCGGCGCATCGGCGCGAAGGTGCCGCACCTGGCCGACGTCAAGCCCTTCGGCAGCCTTCGTCATGAAGGACATCGACCACATCGGCGGCATCCCCGTGGTCATGAAGACGCTCCTCGACGCCGGCCTGCTCCACGGCGACTGCCTCACCGTGACCGGCAAGACGATGGCCGAGAACCTCGAGGAGATCAACCCGCCGCACATCGACGGCCGGGTCATCCGCGAGATGGACCGCGCCGATCCACCGGACCGGCGGCCTGACGATCCTCACCGGCTCGCTGGCCCCCGAGGGCGCGGTCGTGAAGTCGGCCGGCTTCGACGAGTCGGTCTTCGAGGGCACGGCCCGCGTCTTCGACGGCGAGCGCGCGGCCATGGACGCCGTCGAGAAGGGCTCGCTCGAAGAAGAACGACGTCGTCGTCATCCGCTACGAGGGTCCCAAGGGCGGCCCGGGCATGCGCGAGATGCTCGCCGTCACCGGCGCGATCAAGGGCGCCGGGCTCGGCAAGGACGTCCTGCTGCTCACCGACGGCCGCTTCTCCGGCGGCACGACCGGCCTGTGCGTCGGGCACGTCGCCCCGGAGGCCGTCGACGACGGGCCCGATCGCCTTCGTCCACGACGGCGACCCGATCCGCCTCGACGTCGCGAACGGCGCGCTCGACCTGCTCGTCGACGAGGATGAGATGCAGCGCCGTCGCGCCGAGGGCGTCACTCACCCGGAGCCGAAGTACACCCGCGGCGTCCTCGCGAAGTACCGCAAGCTCGTCGGCAGCGCGAGCCGGCGGCGCCGTCTGCGGCTGAACCACCCGGCATACCAACCCGTTTCGACGGGATGACGTATGCCGTCAGGTGGCGTCCCGGTAGGCGCGGGGCGTCAGGCCGGTGGCCTCGCGGAAGCGTCGGATGAGGTGCCGCTCGTCGGTGAAGCCGGTGGCGGCGGCGATGTCGCGCACGCTGAGGCCGGTGTGCACGAGCATCTCGGTGGCGGCCGCGAGCCGCCGGGCCGCCCGGTGCGCGTAAGGGGACGTGCCGGTCTCGGCCCGGAACCGCCGCCGCCACGTCTCGTAGGGCAGCCCGACCTCGGCCGCCACCGAGGGCAGGTCGAGGGTCTCGGTGAGGTCGCCCTCGAGGAGTTCGACCGACCGCGCGAGCCAACCGGCGTCAGCGACGGGGCCGCGTCGGCGCGGGTGCTCGCCGAGCTCGCGCGCCTGGAGCAGAGCTGCCAGCAGGTCGAGCGCCTCGGCGTCGCGCGCGTCGAGGGTCGGCCGGTCGCGGCCGCGTCGAACGCGGCGAAGCGGGCTGCCCATCGGCGCACCGGCAGGCCGTGCACGAGCGGGTGGTCGGGGGAGAGGGCGCCGCGTGCGTCCGGCAAGCGTCGAAGACCGCGCCGTCGAACACGACGAAGTGCTCGTCCCAGCCGCCGGGGTCGGCGCCGTACCAGTGCGGGTGGCCTGGATGGACGACGACGAGCGTGCCTGCGCCGATGGGCTCGTCATGTCGCGCGTCGCGGTAGCGACCAGTGCCGGCCGTGACGAAGGTGAGGCCCCACGTCGGGTGCCGTCGGGTCGTTCCCACCGGCAGCCCGCTGCCTGCGGTGATGCGGGCCGCGACGAGGACCCGGCCGAGGCGTCCGGCTGCCGACCGCGGCCCGACCTCGGGCGGCGATGGGGTGTCGCTCACACCCTCATCCAACCAGAACGTACCCCTGTGACCATGCGGTCCGGGGCACGCATCTGACGAGTCTGGTGTGCTGCACCCATCCGACGGCTGCTCCGGTCGTGGGTGATCCGCGAAGGACGGTCCGCTCGATGCCCACCGACACGCTTCCCGAGCTCACCACGCCATACCCCATCGACGACGAGCAGGTGCGGCCTACCGGGCCCACGGCTTCCTCCGGCTCCCCGGGGTGGCGGACGTCGGCGAGGCGGCGGCCTACCGCGGCCCCATCGCTGCGGCGGTCGAGCGGCTCAGCACCGAGACGCGGCCGCTCGCCGAGCGCGACAGCTACGGTATGGCCTTCCTGCAGGTGATGAACCTCTGGCGCCACGACGAGTCGGTCGCCCGCTTCGTCATGGCGTCCCGGTTCGCCGACGTGGCCGCGAGGCTGCTCGGCGTCCCGCGGGTGCGGCTCTACCACGACCAGGCGCTGTTCAAGGAGCCCGGCGGCGGCTACACGCCGTGGCACCAGGACGCGATGTACTGGCCGCTCGACGGCGCGCGGTGCCTCACGATGTGGATGCCGCTCGTCGACATCACGCCCGCCCACGGCGGGCTCGCCTTCGCGACGCGGCAGCCACGTCGACGGGCCGCTCAGCGACATCGGCATCTCGGACGCCTCCGAGGAGCACTTCGACCGTCTGGTCGCGCGAGCGCGGTCTCGTCGTCGACGAGCCGGTGGCGATGCGTGCCGGCGACGCGTCGTTCCACTCGGGCTGGACGGTCCACAAGGCGCTCGGCAACACCTCGGCACAGATGCGCGAGGTCATGACGGTCATCTGGTTCGCCGACGGGCTCCCCGTGCACCAGCCGGCCAATCCGGCGCAGGCCAACGACCTCGCCACCTGGCTGCCCGGCCTCGCCCCGGGTGACGTCGCCGCGTCACCGGCCAACCCGGTCCTCGGCGGAGCCGCGAGTCCTGCCGTCTAGGCTTCGGAGGACTCGGCCCGTGCCTTGAGACCGGTGGCCTCCAGGGCGAGGTAGCGGTCGGTGAGGGAGCGATAGGCGCGCCCGACGAGTGAGCCGACCCAACCCGACTGCGTGATCGAGAGGGTGGCCCGGCAGGTGCCCGGCCCGGTCGCCTCGACGGCGTGCCGGCCGGTCGTCCGCGTTCCGGGGCGGCTCGCCTCCCACGTGAAGTCGCGCCCCTCGGTCAGGCCGGTGACGGTCCAGACCGTGGTCGGGATGCGCGGCTGGTCGATGCGCGCCCGTGCGCCCAGGCGCGAGCTCGCCGTCGAGCAGCGTGACCGCGCGCACCGATGCGGTCCACTCGGGCCAGCGCTCGACGTCGCGCATGATCGCCCACGCGCGCGCGGCCGGAGCCTCGATGTCGATGCTCGTGTGCTGCTCCACGACGCCTCCTCAGGGCTGCGCGGCCACCGGCTCCGCAGTGACGTCCGACGCCCAGTGGCGCCACACCGACGTGACCTGCATCCCGACCTTCTCATAGAGACCGAGCGCGCCGGTGCGGGAGTCGGTCGACAGCTCCGACCGCTCCCCACCATGTGCTCGGGCCACCTCGAAGGCGTCCACGAGCAGGGCGCGGGCCAGCCCCTTGCCGCGCTCGTCGCGCCGCACCGCGAGCTTGTCGACGTAGGCGCAGCCGCTCGAGACGACGACGAAGGCCATGCCGACGACCTGGTCATCACGGTCGACCATGAGGCGCAGCTGCCACGGCTCGTAACCCGGCCGTCGCGACACGTTCGCCGCCCACTCCTCGAAGGTCGTGCGCTCGCGGTCCGACCACTCGAGGAAGGCGTCCTCGTTGACGGTCCACGTCGCTCGCAGGTCGCTCTCGTCGCGCGGCTCGCGGATGACGTATCCCTCCGGAACGGGTTGGGGGTCGATCGCCCGCCCGGCGGGCACCTGGAGGACCCACGAGGTCCAGAGTGTGCGGTAGCCGAGGGAGGCGAGCAGCCGCTCGGCAGGGGAGTCGCCCGGGACGGGCTGGCCGACGAGGGTGCCACCGTCGCGGGCGGCGACGGCACGGGTCCAGTGCGACAGGGCCGTCCCGATGCCGCGTCCACGGTAGGCCGGGTCGACGGCGGCGTCGGCCCAGCGGCCCTTGTAGACCTCGGCGTAGGCGACGAGGCGGTCGTCGTCGAGGACGCCCACCGACTGCGACGCGAGGTCGAAGGCGGGGCGCTGCCAGTCGCCGACGATGTCGGCCTCCTCGATGAGCACCTCGCCGACGTCCTGCTGCTCGCACCTGGCCATGAGCGCCGTGACCGCGACCACATCGGCGCGCTTCAGGGGGCGGGTGCTGAGACCCTCGGTGTTGCCGGGCAGCACGAGCGAGACGGGGGGAGGCGTACCGACACCGGTCATGACGGCCAGTGTCCCGAGACGGCCGGCGTACGAACAACCGACTTTCCGCGCGGGCGTCGAGGAGTGACAGTAAGTGAGACTGCAGGTCACATACTGAGACGCCGAAGATGGCCGATTGACACTGCTGGGCCTGGGTAGCACGGTGGTCACGTGGCCAGACTCCTCGTACTTCCCTAGCGCGCCGACCAGCTCGAACGGTCAGCGCGCTCCCTTCCGTCCCACCGCGGGACCGAAGGGTTTTTTTGTGGGTGGAGTCCGGCCCGAACCGGCAGGACAACGATGTGCTCGAGACAAGGAAGAGATCGTGAGCGACACGACGAAGCAGGCGCCCTCGCCCGCCGACGTGGCCTCCCTGGCCCGTCCCCGACCCACGGCAGAGGCCAGCAGTCCGCAGGGGCTCGTCATGCCGGCCCGTCGAGGTCACCGGGGCACAGGCGCTCGTACTCTCCCTCGAGGCCATCGGCTGCGACACGGTCTTCGGCATCCCCGGGCGGCGCGATCCTCCCGGCCTACGACCCGATGCTCGACTCGAAGAAGGTGCGCCACATCCTCGTGCGCCACGAGCAGGGCGCCGGCCACGCGGCCGAGGGGTATGCGTCGGCGACCGGCAAGGTCGGCGTGTGCATGGCGACGTCGGGCCCGGGCGCGACGAACCTCGTGACGCCGCTCGCCGACGCGCACATGGACTCCGTCCCGGTCGTCGCGATCACCGGACAGGTCGCGAGCGCGGCCATCGGCACCGACGCCTTCCAGGAGGCGGACATCCGGGGCATCACGATGCCGATCACGAAGCACAACTACCTCGTGACCGACCCGGCGAAGATCCCGCAGGCCATCGCCGAGGCGTTCCACGTCGCGAGCACCGGTCGCCCCGGCCCCGTCCTCGTCGACATCAGCAAGGACGCCCTCCAGGCGACGACGACGTTCAGCTGGCCGCCGCAGATCGACCTGCCCGGCTACCGTCCCGGTCCTGCGCCCGCACGGCAAGCAGATCCGCGAGGCCTCCCGGCTCATGGCCGCGGCCAAGCAGCCGATCCTCTACGTCGGCGGCGGCGTCGTCCGGGCCCGCGCGAGCGAGGCCCTGCGCCGCCTCGTCGAGCTGACCGGCATCCCCGTCGTGACGACCCTCATGGCGCGGGGCACCGTGCCCGACAGCGAGCCGCTCAACCTCGGCATGCCCGGCATGCACGGCACCGTCGCCGCCGTCACGGGCCTGCAGAAGTCCGACCTCATCATCGCGCTCGGCGCCCGCTTCGACGACCGCGTCACGGGCCAGCTGTCGACGTTCGCCCCGCACGCCAAGGTGATCCACGCCGACATCGACCCGGCCGAGATCTCCAAGAACCGCATCGCCGACGTGCCGATCGTCGGTGACGTGGGCGAGGTCATCAAGGACCTCATCGAGCAGGTGACGCTCGACCGCGCGACCGGCGAGGCCGACGCCGACGACGCGTGGGACTACGCCGCCTGGCGCGAGCGCGTCGCCGAGTGGAAGCAGACCTTCCCGCTCGGCTACACCGACAGCGAGGACGGCACGCTCTCGCCGCAGTACGTCATCGAGCGCATCGGCGCGCTGACCGGCCCCGAGGCGACCTACGTCGCGGGCGTCGGCCAGCACCAGATGTGGGCCGCGCAGTTCGTGCAGTACGAGCGCCCGAACGCGTGGATCAACTCGGGCGGCCTTGGCACGATGGGCTTCTCGGTCCCGGCGGCCATGGGCGCCAAGGTCGCCGAGCCCGAGCGCACCGTCTGGGCCATCGACGGCGACGGCTGCTTCCAGATGACGAACCAGGAGCTCGCGACCTGCGTCATCAACAACATCCCGATCAAGGTCGCGATCATCAACAACAGCTCGCTCGGCATGGTGCGCCAGTGGCAGACGCTCTTCTACAACGAGCGCTACTCCAACACCGACCTGCAGCCGCTCGAGCCAGCGCGTGCCCGACTTCGTCAAGCTCGCCGACGCCTACGGCTGCCTCGGCCTGCGCGCCGAGACGCCCGAGGAGGTCGACGCCGTCATCAAGCAGGCGCTCGAGACGAACGACCGTCCCGGTCGTCATCGACTTCATCGTGCACCGCGACGCCATGGTGTGGCCGATGGTGCCGGCGGGCGTCAGCAACGACATGATCCAGGCCGCGCGCCACGAGGCGCCGGTCTGGGAGCGGGAGGACTGAGCATGAGCAAGCACACCCTGTCGGTCCTCGTCGAGGACAAGCCCGGCGTCCTGACCCGCGTCGCGGCCCTCTTCTCGCGCCGCGGCTTCAACATCAACTCCCTCGCCGTCGGCCCGACCGAGCTGCCCGACATCTCGCGCATCACGGTCGTCGTCGAGGTCGAGGGCGCCGCCCTCGAGCAGGTGACGAAGCAGCTCAACAAGCTCATCGAGGTGCTCAAGGTCGTCGAGCTCGACGCGCACGCGTCGGTGCAGCGCGAGATCCTGCTCGTCAAGGTCCGCGCCGACGCGGCGACCCGCAGCCAGGTCATCGACACGATCCAGCTCTTCAAGGCCAAGGTCGTCGACGTCACCACCGACGCGATCGTCATCGAGGCGACCGGCACCTCCGACAAGCTCCGCGCGCTGCTCGACGTGCTCGAGCCGTTCGGCATCAAGGAGCTCGTCCAGTCCGGCATGGTCGCCGTCGGCCGCGGCTCGCGCTCGATCACCGACCGGAGCCTCCGCAGCGCCTGACCGACCCCGTCCTCACGGCACCTCACGGCCACAGCCTCACCGTCCCACCCAGACCACCGCACACCGCAACCGAAGGAGAAGGCCACCATGGCCGAGATGTTCTACGACGACGACGCCGACCTGTCGATCATCCAGGGCAAGAAGGTCGCCGTCATCGGCTACGGCAGCCAGGGCCACGCCCACGCGCTCAACCTGCGCGACTCCGGCGTCGACGTCCGCGTCGGCCTCGCCGAGGGCAGCAAGAGCAAGGCCAAGGCGGAGGCCGAGGGCCTGACGGTCACGTCGGTCGCCGACGCCGTCAAGGAGGCCGACCTCGTCGTCATCCTCACGCCCGACCAGGTGCAGCGGACCGTCTACGCGAACGACATCCAGCCGAACCTCAAGGACGGCGCGGCGCTGCTCTTCGGCCACGGCTTCAACATCCGCTTCGGCTACATCAAGCCCGAGGCCGACGCCGACGTGCTCATGGTCGCCCCCAAGGGGCCCGGCCACATCGTGCGCCGCGAGTTCGTCGACGGCCGTGGGGTGCCCGTGCTCCTCGCCGTCGAGCAGGACGCGTCGGGCACGGCGTGGGACCTCGCCAAGGCCTACGGCAAGGCGATCGGTGGCCTGCGTGCCGGCGGCATCAAGACGACCTTCACCGAGGAGACCGAGACCGACCTCTTCGGTGAGCAGGCCGTCCTCTGCGGCGGCGCGAGCCAGCTCGTCATGTACGGCTTCGAGACCCTCGTCGAGGCGGGCTACCAGCCCGAGGTCGCCTACTTCGAGTGCCTCCACGAGCTCAAGCTCATCGTCGACCTCATGATCGAGGGCGGCATCGCCAAGCAGCGCTGGTCGGTCTCCGACACGGCGGAGTACGGCGACTACGTCTCCGGGCCGCGCGTCATCGACCCGCACGTCAAGGAGAACATGAAGGCCGTCCTCGGCGACATCCAGAACGGCACCTTCGCCAAGCGCTTCATCGACGACCAGGACGCCGGGGCCCCCGAGTTCACGTCCCTGCGCGAGAAGGGCGCCCAGCACCCGATCGAGGCCACCGGCCGCGAGCTGCGCGGGCTCATGGCGTGGGTCAAGCAGACCGACTCCGACTACGTCGAGGGCAGCGCCGCGCGCTGACCCGTCCCAGCGGTCCGACGGCCGGCGTCCCGTTCGTGGGGGCGCCGGCCGCTCGCGTGTGCGCGGGGACCCCTCAGCGCCCCGTGAGCCGTCCGGGCTGGGCGGCCAGCCAGTCCGCGAACGTCCGGCCGCCCAGGTCCGCCGTGCCGGCGGCCGGGACGTTGCGGCTCTCGGAGATGGCCCGCATGAGGCGGCCGAGCGGCGGGACCCGGACGACACGGGGCGCGCGAGGCGCCGCGGTGGGCGCGCACCAGTCTCGCCACCTCGCCGATCGGCAGCACGTCGGGGCCGGCGAGGTCGGGCGCCCGGACGTATGCCGCCGGCCGGGGTCCTGCCGCGACGTCGACGAGCCGACGAGCCGCGAAGTCGGTGTCGACCGGCTGGAAGGCCATGTCCCCGATCGCGGCGGTGAACGGGCCGACACTCAGCATTCGGGCGAAAAATGCTGTGAGGGAGTGGAACTGCGTGGATCGCAGGACGGTTGCCGGGCCGCCGGCAGCCTCGATGCCCTGCTCGGCGCGCAGCTTGCGGCGGTAGTAGCTCATCGGGTGCTCGTCGATCCCGACGATCGAGATGTGCACGAGGTGGATGGCGTGGGAGGCGGCGGCGTCGGCCAGTCGCCGGGTGGCGTAGACCGTCACGGTGTCACCCCGGGACGTGTCGTCGGCGCAGTGCACGACGGCGTCGGCACCGAGGAGGGCATCCTCGAGGCCCTCTCCGGTCGCGAGGTCCACGCCGGTCCGGCGGCTGGCCGGGACCACGTCGTGGCCGCGAGCCGTGGCCTCGCGGACGACTCGAGACCCGAGGTCGCCCGCCCCTCCCGTGACGACGATGCGCATGGTCCAGAGTGTCCTGTGGTTGCTGCGGGAGCGCAACGATCGCGCCGTGGATCCTCGTCGCGGACTCGGTCCGGCGCCGGATACCGGAGTGAGCGGACGGGCGGGCGGCTGTCACATGTGGCCCGTCCGCGATCCGGCATAGACTCGCCGTCGGCACGCCGCGGTGCCACCGACGGCCCGCGCCCGACACGTGCGGCCCGCCCCTCCGGAAGGGACCCCCTGTGAGCAAGCCTGTCGTCCTCATCGCTGAAGAGCTGTCACCCGCCACGATCGAGGCGCTGGGACCCGACTTCGAGGTTCGATCGGCCGACGGGGCCAACCGCGACGAGCTCCTTCCGGCTCTGGCCGACGTCGACGCGATCCTCATCCGCTCGGCCACGAAGATGGACGCCGAGGCGATCGCCGCGGCGAAGCAGCTCAAGGTCATCGCGCGCGCCGGGGTCGGGCTCGACAACGTCGACGTCCAGGCCGCCACGCGGGCCGGCATCATGGTCGTCAACGCACCGACCTCCAACATCACCTCCGCCGCCGAGCTCGCCGTCGGTCTGCTCCTCGCCACCGCCCGCAACATCGCCCCGGCCAACCAGGCCCTCAAGGGCGGGGCGTGGAAGCGCAGCAAGTACTCCGGCGTCGAGCTGCTCGACAAGACCGTCGGCGTCGTCGGTCTCGGCCGCATCGGCGCGCTGGTCGCCGAGCGCCTCAAGGGCTTCGGCATGAAGATCGTCGCCTACGACCCCTACGCCTCGCCCGCCAAGGCCGGCCAGCTCGGCGCCCATCTCGTCGGGCTCGACGAGCTGCTCGCCCAGTCCGACTTCATCACGATCCACCTGCCGAAGACGCCGGAGACCATCGGCCTCATCGGTGAGGAGGCGCTGGCGAAGGTCAAGCCGTCGGTGCGCATCGTCAACGCCGCTCGTGGGGGCATCGTCGATGAGGCCGCCCTTGCCCGCGCCATCGCCGAGGGCCGTGTCGCCGGTGCCGGTATCGACGTCTTCGCGTCCGAACCGACCACGGAGTCGCCGCTCTTCGAGCACGAGTCCGTCGTCGTGACCCCCCACCTGGGCGCCTCGACCGAAGAGGCCCAGGAGAAGGCCGGCATCGCCGTCGCCAGGTCGGTGCGCCTCGCCCTCGGCGGCGAGCTCGTCCCCGACGCGGTCAACGTCTCCAGCGGCTTCATCGCCGAGGAGGTTCGCCCGGGTATCCCGCTGGTGGAGAAGCTCGGACGCATCTTCACGGCCGTCGCCGGCACCGTGCCGGCTCAGCTCGACGTCGACGTCCGTGGTGAGATCACGGCCCACGACGTCAGCGTCTGGAAGCTCGTCGCCCTCAAGGGCCTGTTCACCGACGTCGTCGAGGACCCCGTCACGTACGTCAACGCGCCCGTGCTGGCCGAGCAGCGGGGCTGCGTCGTGCGGCTCGTGACCGATCCCGACTCCGGCGACTTCCGCAACGTCACGACGCTGCGCGGCACGCTCGCCGACGGCACGGTCGTGTCGGTCTCGGGCACGCTCACCGGCCCGAAGCTGGTCGAGAAGCTCGTCGGGGTCAACGGCTACGACCTCGAGGTGCCGCTCTCCGATCACATGCTCGTCTTCGAGTACTCCGACCGCCCCGGCGTCATCGGCGGCGTCGGCCGCATCCTCGGCGACGCGGGCATCAACATCGGCGGCATGCAGGTCTCGCGCCAGGACGACCGCGCCATCGGCGTGCTCAACGTCGACAGCGCCGTCCCGGCCGCCCTGGCGGCCGAGCTCTCCGAGGTCGTCGAGGCCAAGACCTTCTCGGTCGTCGACCTGCGGGACTGAGCCAGCGGTCCTGCGCGCCCTGCGACGTCACCTCTTGATGTCGGGGGCCTCGTGTGGCTCGTCCGTCGGCGCGTTGGTCGCCGGGTCTGCAAGGCCGCCATCCAGCTCGTCGGCCAACGTCTCGGCCAGCTCGTCGGTGGCTTCGGTCGGCTCGAGCTCGGCGAGCTCCGGGACGAGCTCGTGGCGCTTGCTGAAGGTGTCGATGATGGCGAGTGCGACCGCGGCGATGGGGATGCCGATGAGCGCACCGATGGGGCCGAAGAGCGCGGCCCCCGCGATGACGGACCCGAGCGCCACCGCCGGGTGCACGTCCATGGTGCGTCGGCTGATGCGCGGGGTGAAGACGTAGTTCTCGAGCTGTTGGTAGACCGTCGCGAAGACGGCTATCCACAGGGCGTTGATCGGCTTGTCGATCAGCGCGAAGAGGGCCGGCAGAGCCACTCCGATGTAGGTGCCGATGGTCGGGATGAACTGGCCGACGATGCCGGCGAAGATGCCCAGCGGCAGCCAGAACGGCACGTCGATGAACCAGAAGAAGGCCACGTGGAAGACCGCCGACACCGAGGCGAGCACGAGCTTGGACACGACGTAGCCGCCGGTCTTCTCGACCGAGATCGTCCACACGGTGATGAAGACCCGCTGGTAGCGCTGGGGGAGCCAGGAGCCGATCGTCTGGCGCAGCCGCGGGCTGTCGGCGGAGAGGTAGTAGGCGAAGACGAGAATCGTCAGGGCATCGAAGACGAAGGTGAAGAGCGAGCCGAAGATGCCGACGATGCCGCCGCCGTACTTGCCCGCGAGCTCGCCCAGCTTGTCCGGGGTCAGGCTGAGGGCCGACTGGATCTGCGCGAGGTCGAAGTTCGTGTGGAACGTCGCGTTGACCCAGTTGATCGCCGAGGTCACTGCGCCGGGCAGCTGCGTGCCGAGCTGGGAGAGCTGCGAGATGAAGACCTGGCCGAAGAGCTCGACGAGGCCCACGAAGAGCAGGAGCAGGCCGAGCATCGTCAGTCCGGTCGCGAGGCCACGCTTCATGCCCCGCCCACTGAGATAGAGGACGACCGGTTCCATGGCGATCGACACGAGCCACGAGAGCAGCAGCAGGAAGAGGAAGCTGCTCATCGCCTGGAACGCCCACGTGGCCACGGACAGCAGGACGACGGCGGCGAGCACGATGAACGTCACGCGACGGGCGTTGCCGGGCGTGATCGCGATCCAGCGCGCCTCGTCGTCGAAGGGGATCCCGGGCACGGCGTGGCTGCCGTGCCGCTGGTGCGGTGGAGAGCTCGGGTGCTCCGGGCGGTGGTCGACGCTCACGCGCCGAGCCTACGGGCACCGGTCTCCCGAGCGGGGGATGCCGATTGCTGAGGGCAGCGCCGCCCGGCCGAATGGCGGACACCGTGTCTCACGTACTGGAAACCCCCTTTACCACCGAGTGGCCCGGCGTACCGTGAAACGCATGACGCGGCAGGTCGTACTCATTCTCCGCCGCGGCGAGTCCAGGTAGTCAGCACTCTCGCCGCGGAGATCCCGCGCACCCCTCGTGCTGACCGGTTCGCCCTCCAGGGCTGGAGCCACCTGAGACCACCACCCGTAATGAGACCGGAAGACGTGATCACCATGAGCGAAGATGCCAAGGCGGCCCGCCAGGCCCTGCAGGAGTCGATGGACCTGCGCGACCAGGGTCACACCGAGGACTGAGTCGCCGAGCGACACCACGACGAAGGCCTCCGCCCAGCCGGGCGGGGGCCTTCGTCGCGCGTTCACAAAATGAGACGCTGATCCCACATCACAAGACGCGTTCTAGGCTGGCGGCATGCCACAGACGCAGGTCAAGGACGCCTACTCCGTCGCCGTGATCGGCGGTGACGGCATCGGGCCCGAGGTGGTCGCGGAGGGTCTCAAGGTCCTGGAGGCCGTCACCGGTGACGGCGGTCCGAAGTTCGCCACGACCTCCTACGACCTCGGGGCGCAGCGCTGGCACGCCACCGGCGAGACGCTGCCCGGCCTCGGTCCTGGACGAGCTGCGTGGCCACGACGCGATCGTCCTCGGTGCCATCGGCGACCCGAGCGTCCCGAGTGGCGTGCTCGAGCGGGGAGTGCTGCTGCCCCTGCGCTTCGCCCTCGACCACTACGTCAACCTGCGTCCGGCCAAGCTCTTCCCCGGCGTCTCGAGCCCGCTCGACGTCGCGCGGGTCGCACCGGACGGCATCGACTTCGTCGTCGTCCGCGAGGGGACCGAGGGGCCCTACACCGGCAACGGTGGTGCCCTGCGGGTCGGCACGCCGGCCGAGATCGCGACCGAGGTCAGCGTCAACACCCGCTACGGCGTCGAGCGCGTCGTCCGCGACGCGTTCGCCCGCGCGCAGGCGAGGCCGCGCAAGCACCTGACGCTCGTGCACAAGCACAACGTCCTCACGTATGCCGGCCACCTCTGGCGGCGCACCGTCGAGGAGGTCGGTGCCGAGTTCCCCGACGTCGAGACCGCCTACCAGCACGTCGACGCCGCAACGATCTTCATGGCGACCGACCCCGGCCGCTTCGACGTCATCGTCACCGACAACCTCTTCGGCGACATCCTCACCGACATCGCTGCTGCCATCGCCGGCGGCATCGGGCTCGCCGCGTCGGGCAACATCAACCCGGCGCGCACGACGCCCAGCATGTTCGAGCCCGTCCACGGGTCGGCTCCCGACATCGCGGGCCAGTCGAAGGCCGACCCGACCGCGGCCATCCTCTCGGTCGGCATGCTGCTCGCCCATCTGGGCCTCGACGACGAAGCGACGCGGGTCGACGACGCCGTGGCCGCCGACCTGGCCGAGCGCGGCGACGCCGTCCGCAGCACCACCGCCGTCGGTGACGCCGTCGCGTCCCGACTCTGACGAGCCGGCACGGGTGACCCGCCGGGCACCCGGGTCCGTATGCCGCGGGCCCGGGGTGACGGCATACGCGCGCCCCCGCGAGCGCGGGTGCCCGGCTTCTGCGTCTCAGATGTGGGCGATAGCCTGACACCGGATCACCGCTGATTTTGCCTTCTGGAGGTTTGTCATGACCCAGCTGTCCTTCGAGGTCACCCGCCGGGACGAGGTCACCTCGCCCGAGCGCATCGCCGAGATCCTCGAGAACCCCGGCTTCGGCAAGACCTTCACCGACCACATGGTCGTCGCGACGTGGACCGCCGACGGTGGGTGGGGTGACGCGCAGGTCCGGCCCTACGGGCCCTTCCAGCTCGACCCGGCCGCGGCGGTGCTGCACTACGCCCAGGAGATCTTCGAGGGCATGAAGGCCTACCGTCACGCCGACGGCTCGATCTGGACCTTCCGGCCCGAGGCCAACGCGGCCCGCTTCGCCCGGTCGGCCCGTCGCCTCGCGCTGCCCGAGCTGCCCGAGGCCGACTTCATCGAGTCGCTGCGCCAGCTCGTCTCCGTCGACCAGGACTGGGTGCCTGCGGGCGACGCGGGGGAGAAGAGCCTCTACCTGCGTCCCTTCATGTTCGCGTCCGAGGCCTTCCTCGGCGTGCGTCCGGCCCAGCGGGTCACCTACTCCGTCATCGCCTCGCCGGCCGGCGCCTACTTCTCCGGGGGACTCAAGCCCGTCACGCTGTGGATCTCGACCGACTACGCCCGTGCGGGTGAGGGTGGCACCGGCGCCGCCAAGTGCGGCGGCAACTACGCCAGCTCGCTCGCGGGCCAGCTCGAGGGCATCGAGCACGGCTGTGACCAGGCCGTGTTCCTCGACTCCTCGACGCACACCTACATCGAGGAGCTCGGGGGCATGAACCTCTTCCTCGTCACCAAGGACGGGCGCATCATCACGCCCGAGCTCACCGGGACGATCCTCGAGGGGGTGACGCGCAGCTCCATCCTCGAGATCGCCAAGGAGCAGGGCCTCGAGCCCGAGGAGCGCCGCATCCCGATCGAGGAGTGGAAGGAGGGCGCCGCGAGCGGCGACATCGTCGAGATCTTCGCGTGCGGGACCGCCGCCGTCGTCACCCCGGTCGGCGAGCTGCGCTGGGCCGGCGGTTCGGTCGACCACCGCCGCGACGGCCACGAGGACCGCTACGCCGAGGCGATCCGCGCCCGGCTCCTCGACATCCAGTACGGCCGCGCCGAGGACTCGCGGGGCTGGCTCACCCGCCTCGTCTGACAGGTCGTCGCCGATGGGTCCCGTGGGCGGTCGGGCACGGACCGGGTCGGCGGTCGGCGACATCGTCCCGCCCCGGCTCGTCGCGTCCGACCTCGACGGCACCCTGCTGCGCACGGACGGCTCGCTGTCCGGGCGCACGGCCGCGGCCTGGTCCGCCGCCGCGCACGCCGGCATCGAGACGGTCCTCGTCACGGCCCGACCGCCGCGCTGGCTGCACGACCTCGAGCGGGTCGTCGGGCCACGCGGCACGGCGATCTGCGGCAACGGCGCCTTCGTGTACGAGGTGGCCACGCGTCGGGTCCTGGAGACGCACTGCTTCGAGCGGGTCGTCCTCGACGACATCGTCGCCGACCTGAGACGAGCCGTGCCGCGGTCACGTTCGCGGCCGAGCGGGCCACCGGGCCCTTCGTGGCCGACGACTACCCGGACCCGCACCGCGACCGGGGCGCCGAGCGGGCCGTGCACGGGTCGTGGCGCGAGGTCGCTGCCGAGCCGGTCGGCAAGCTGCTCGCGCTGGCTCCTGACCTACCAGTCGAGGAGTTCCTCTCCACGGTCGAGGAGGTCGTCGGCGCCCGCGGCCACCTGCACTTCTCCGGCGCGCACGGCCTGGCGGAGATCAATGCGCCCGGGGTGACCAAGGCCGCCGGCCTGGAGCGGTGGGCCACGGGGCTCGGCATCGAGGCCGCGCACGTCTGGGCCTTCGGCGACATGCCCAACGACCTGCCCATGCTCGAGTGGGCCGGGGTCGGCTGGGCGGTGGCCAACGGTCACGAGCGGGTGCGCCGTGCCGCGGACCGGCTGTGCCCGGCCAACGACGACGACGGGGTCGCGCACGTCCTCGAGGCGATCTTGACTCAAAAGGTTTGATAGAGAACCATTGACGGTCCTCGCCGTGCGGGTACAGGATGCCTCACACCAGGATGGAGCAACGGGCAAAGGTTCGTTGCACGAGGTTTGTGAGGTCGTGCATGAGCGTTCCTCCGGCCCCTGACGTCACCGCCGGCACCTCGGGTGCCGCCACCGACGAGGCCATGCTTGCCGCCACGGAGATCTTCGGCTGACATGGTCGCGGACAGGGGTGCGCGCGACCTCGCTCTCACAGCCTTGCCGGATGCCGTGCTGCGGCCGGCCTCCGGCAACGCCTTCGAGGACACCGTCGAGCAGCTCGCCCGGGCGATCCGCCTCGGGGTGCTAGCCGACGGGGAGCAGCTGCCGCCGGAGCGTGACCTCGCGGCGCGCCTCGGCGTCAGCCGCAACACGTTGCGCGAGGCCATTGCTGCGCTCCGCGACTCGGGCCTCGTCACGACGAGACGGGGGAGGGGCGGTGGCACGACCGTGACGTATGCCGCCGAGATCCCTGCGTCGTCACGTGGCGTCGCGGGCACTTTCGTCCGCAGCGGTGCAGCGATGCTCGACGCCCTCGACTTCCGTCGGGTCGTCGAGCCGGGCGCGGCGTGGTTGGCAGCCAACCAGCCGCTGGCCGGCGACCAGCGGGCCTGGCTCACGGGGTGCCTGCGCGACGTCGAGGACGCCTCCGACGCGGCGGGGCACCGGGTCGCGGACTCCCGGCTGCACCTCGCGATCGCGACGCTCTCGGGCTCGCCGATGCTCGTCGACGCCGTGACGCGTGCCCAGGCCGCGCTGCACGACATGCTCATGGCCATCCCGGTCCTGCGGCGCAACATCGAGCACTCCAGCACCCAGCACGAACAGGTCGTCGCCGCCATTCTCGGCGGCGACGCGGACCGGGCGCGGGCGGTGATGGAGGAGCACTGCGACGCGACCTCCGCGCTGCTGCGTGGCCTCATCGGATAGGAAGAGGACATGGCGAAACCACCACCCCTGACGATCGACCAGCTTCGTGCGGAGATCGAGGCGGGCGACATCGACACCGTCGTCGTCGCGTTCACCGACATGCAGGGTCGCCTGCAGGGCAAGCGGTTGCACGGGCACTACTTCCTCGACCACGTCCTCGAGGACGGCACGGAGGGATGCAACTACCTGCTCGCCGTCGACGTCGACATGAACACCGTCGACGGCTATGCGATCTCCTCGTGGGAGCGCGGCTACGGCGACATGTTCTTCGACCTCGACCTCGACACGCTGCGCCGCACCCCGGGCAGCTCGGCACTCGGCCACCGTGCAGTGCGACCTCACGTGGATCGACGGGAGCGGAGCCGTCAAGCAGTCGCCCCGGTCGGTGCTCAAGGCGCAGGTGGACCGGGCGGCCGAGCTCGGGATGGCGGCGCACTGCGGCACCGAGCTCGAGTTCATCGTCTTCCAGGAGTCCTACGAGCAGGCCTGGGACGCGGGCTACACGGGCCTGACGCCGGCGAACCGCTACAACGTGGACTACTCCATCCTCGGGGGCGACCGCGTCGAGCCGCTGCTGCGCGACATCCGCAACGAGATGTATGCCGCCGGCGCGGTCGTCGAGAGCGCCAAGGGCGAGTGCAACTACGGCCAGCACGAGATCGGCTTCCTCTTCGACACGGCGGTGCGCACGTGCGACAACCACGTCGTCTACCGCAACGCGGCCAAGGAGATCGCGGCCCACCACGGCCAGTCGCTCACCTTCATGGCCAAGTTCGACGAGCGCGAGGGCAGCTCGTGCCACATCCACCTCTCGCTCCGCGGTCTCGACGGCGAGACGGTCTTCGCCGACGACGACCGTGACGGCGGCCGCAGCGAGCTGTTCGACCACTTCCTCGCCGGCATCCTCGCCACGCAGCGCGAGCTCACCTACTTCTACGCGCCGAACATCAACTCCTACAAGCGATTCGCCTCGGCGAGCTTCGCCCCGACCGCGGTCGCGTGGGGTCGGGACAACCGCACCTGCGCGTTGCGCGTCGTCGGCCACGGCGCCGGACTGCGCGTCGAGAACCGCGTCGGCGGCGGCGACCTCAACCCCTACCTCGCCGTGGCCGCCATGCTCGCCGGCGGCCTCCACGGCATCGAGAACGAGCTCCCGCTCGAGCCGCCCCTCGAGGGAAACGCCTACACGTCCGACAAGCCGCGCGTGCCATCGACGCTGCAGGAGGCCCGCGACCTGCTCGCCGGGTCGACCACGGCGCGAGCGGCCTTCGGCGACGAGGTCGTCGACCACTACGTCAACGCGGCCGACGTCGAGATCACGGCCTTCAACGCCGCCGTCACCGACTGGGAGCGCAAGAGAGGATTCGAACGACTGTGACCCGCCCCCCAGCCACCCGACCCGCCCCACTCCACCCCGGTTCGATGTATCTCCGCGTGCCAGGGGCCGCGCGGATACATCGAACGAGCGAGGGGGGCGGCGCATGACCACGTTCAGCCAGAGCCACGACGTCATCAACCCGGCGACCGAGGAGGTCGTCGCGACGGTGCCACTCGCCTCCCTCGAGCAGACCGACGAGGCGATCGCCCGCGCGAAGGCTGCCGGCCCGGGGTGGGCCGCCGTCGCTCCCGCGGACCGCGGGCTGCTCCTGCGGCGCTTCTCCGACCTCGTCGGGGAGCACCAGGAGGAGCTCGCGCTGCTCGAGGTCGCGAACGCCGGGCACACGATCGGCAACGCCCGCTGGGAGGCGGGCAACGTCCGCGACGTCCTCGCCTACTACTCGGGGGCGCCCGAGCGGAACTTCGGACGCCAGATCCCGGTCGCCGGCGGCATCGACGTCACGTTCCGGGAGCCGCTCGGGGTCGTCGGCGTCATCGTGCCGTGGAACTTCCCGATGCCGATCGCCGGCTGGGGGTTCGGCCCCGCGCTCGCCGCCGGCAACACCGTGGTGCTCAAGCCCGCGGAGCTGACGCCGCTGACAGCGCTCCGGCTCGGTGACCTCGCCCTCGAGGCCGGCATCCCCGAGGGTGTGTTCACCGTGGTGCCCGGCCAGGGCTCCGTCGTGGGGGAGCGGTTCGTCACGCATCCCGACGTGCGCAAGGTCTGCTTCACCGGCTCCACCGCCGTCGGGCAACGCATCATGCGGGGTGCGGCCGACCAGGTCAAGCGGATCACCCTCGAGCTCGGCGGCAAGAGCGCCAACATCGTCTTCGCCGACTCGGACCTCGAGCTCGCCGCCGCGCGCGCGCCCTACGGCGTCTTCGACAACGCCGGCCAGGACTGCTGCGCCCGCAGCCGGATCCTCGTGCAGCGAAACGTGTTCGACCGGTTCATGGAGCACTTCGAGACGGCGGTGCGCGGCGTCGTCGTCACCGACCCGCGCGATGAGGCGGCCGAGATGGGCCCGCTCATCAGCGCCGGTCAGCGCCACACCGTGCGCTCCTTCGTCGAGGACGCCGCCGAGGACGTCGACGTCGCGTTCCGCGGGGACGCCCCGGACGGCAGCGGCTACTGGTACCCCGCGACCGTGGTCCTGCCCCGTTCGACGAGCGACCGGGTCTGGCAGGAGGAGGTCTTCGGGCCGGTCGTCGCGGTCATGCCGTTCGACGACGAGGCGGACGCGATCGCCAAGGCCAACGACACGGCATACGGCCTCTCGGGGTCCATCTGGACGCGCGACCTGGGACGCGGCCTGCGCGTCGCGCGCGGCGTCGAGGCCGGCAACCTGTCGGTCAACTCGCACAGCAGCGTCCGCTACTCCACACCCTTCGGCGGCTTCAAGCAGAGCGGCATCGGACGCGAGCTCGGGCCCGACGCGCTCGACGCGTTCACGGAGGTCAAGAACGTCTTCATCTCGACCGACTGACGGTCAGTCACCACACACTTGACACGCATTTCACTGGGCTGGAAGGAAATCCACATGGCAGGCAGGCTCGACGGCAAGGTCGCGGTCATCACGGGCGGATGCTCGGGCATCGGTCTCGCGACGGTGCTGCGGTTCGCCGAGGAGGGCGCGAAGGTTGTCATCGGTGACCTCGACGAGACGAACGGCACCCGCATCGCCGACGAGGTCGGCGCCACCTTCGTGCGCGCCGACGTCGTGAGCAAGGAGGACGTCGACGCGCTGTTCCGGACGGCGAAGGAGACCTACGGCTCGGTCGACATCGCCTTCAACAACGCGGGTATCAGCCCGCCCGAGGACGACTCCATCCTCGACACCGACCTCGATGCCTGGCGCAAGGTGCAGGAGGTCAACCTCACATCGGTCTACCTGTGCTGCAAGGCAGCCCTGCCCTACATGCTCGAGCAGGGCAAGGGCTCGATCATCAACACGGCATCGTTCGTCGCCGTGATGGGCGCGGCCACGTCGCAGATCTCCTACAGCGCGAGCAAGGGCGGTGTCCTCTCGATGTCCCGCGAGCTCGGAGTGCAGTTCGCCCGTCAGGGTGTCCGCGTCAACGCGCTGTGCCCCGGGCCGGTCAACACGCCGCTGCTCCAGGAGCTCTTCGCCAAGGACGAGGAGCGTGCCGCGCGGCGGCTCGTCCACGTCCCGATGGGGCGTTTCGGGGAGCCGGAGGAGATGGCCAACGCCGTGCTCTTCCTCGCCTCCGACGAGTCGAGCTTCATGACGGCCTCGACGTTCCTCGTCGACGGTGGCATCTCGGGCGCGTACGTCACCCCGCTCTGAGGCGCGTGGGAGGCTGGAGCAGGAGGTCGTCGTCATGGGTCGTGCGGTCATCGGGATCACCGCCTACGTCGAGCGGGCGTCGTGGGGTCGCTGGGTGGACGTGCCCGGGGCCCTCGTGCCGCACCGCTACGTCCGACAGGTCGAGGAGGCGGGCGGGATCGCGATCGTCATCCCGCCACGCCCGGACTTCGATGACGGGACGGCGCTCGAGATCGTCGAGCGCCTCGACGGCGTCATCCTCGCCGGTGGGGTCGACGTGGCGCCCGAGCTCTACGCCGACGAGCGCCACGCCTCGGTGCAGGCCTCGAGGCCCGACCGGGACTCGACCGAGCTCGCCATCGCGAGGGCGACGGCCGAGACCGACCTGCCGGTCCTGGGGATCTGCCGAGGCATGCAGGTCATGGCGGTCGCGGCAGGCGGCCTGCTCGAACAGCACCTGCCCGACCGCGTCGGTCACCACGACCACTCGCCCGCTCCGGCGACGTACGGCAGCCACCCCGTGCGGACCGTCGCCGGGACGCGACTCGCCGGCATCCTCGGTGAGGAGGCCGACGTGCCGAGCTACCACCACCAGTCGGTGCTGACCCACCCCGGCTACGCGGCGTCGGCGTGGGCCGACGACGGGACGCTCGAGGCGATGGAGGACCCGGATGCCTTCTTCCGCCTCGCGGTCCAGTGGCACCCCGAGGTCGGCACCGACCCGCGCCTCTTCCGGGCCCTCGTCGAGGCGGCCGTGAGCCGAGCGTCGGCGACCGTCGTGACCAGCGCCTCCGGGTCCACCATCCGGACGCGGTGTTTCGCCGGGGTTTCGCGAGCCCTAGCGTGAGCGTGTGATGAAGCGCCCCGTGCCCACCGGCACCCTCATTATCGAATAGCGCGACGAGCACCCCTCGTCGCGCAGACCTCCCAACCCTGGGGGGTCTTTTTGTTTCCCGAAACACCCCGACGGAGACACCGCGAAGGCCACCACCCCGGCCGCCGCGACACACGAGAAGAGACCGGGACGCCACCCACACCCGCGTCGGCCCGCCTGCACCAGGCGGTCGGCCGAACCCCCGAGATCAAGGACAATGAAGGTCATGGAAGCGCTGCACGTCTACGACACCACCCTGCGCGACGGCGCCCAGCAGGAGGGACTCAACCTCTCGGTGTCGGACAAGCTCGCCATCGCCGGGCTGCTCGACGATCTCGGGGTCGACTTCATCGAGGGTGGCTGGCCCGGCGCCAACCCGAAGGACACCGAGTTCTTCGAGCGCGCCCGGACCGAGCTCGACCTGCGCCACGCGACCCTCGCCGCCTTCGGGGCCACCCGTCGGGCGGGCGGGGTCGCGGCGCAGGACCCCCTCGTCCAGGCGCTCGTCGACTCCCGGGCGTCCGTGGTGTGCCTCGTCGCGAAGTCGCACACCGGCCACGTCGAGCGGGCGCTTGCGCACCACGCTCGAGGAGAACCTCGAGATGGTCCGTGACACCGTCGGCCACCTCGTCGCCCACGGCCGCCGCGTCTTCGTCGACTGCGAGCACTTCTTCGACGGCTGGCGCCTCGACCGCGACTACGCCCTGTCCGTCGTCCGCACGGCCCACGAGGCCGGCGCCGAGGTCGTCGTGCTGTGCGACACGAACGGCGGCATGCTCCCGCACCAGGTCGAGGAGGTCGTCACCGACGTCATCGCCTCGACGGGGGCCCGGGTCGGCGCGCACTGCCACAACGACACCGGCTGCGCGGCCGCCAACTCCGTCGCCGCCGTGCGAGCCGGGGCCACCCACGTGCAGGGCACCGTCAACGGCTACGGCGAGCGCACCGGCAACGCCGACCTCATCACCGTCGCGGCCAACCTGCAGTTCAAGCTGGGCCTCGAGGCCATGGAGCCGGCCGCCTTCGCCCGGGCCATGCACATCGCGCACGCCATCAGCGAGGTCACCAACGTTCCCGCCTACAGCCGCCAGCCCTACGTCGGCGCGAGCGCCTTCGCGCACAAGGCCGGCCTGCACGCGAGCGCCCTCAAGGTCGACCCCGACCTCTACCAGCACATGGACCCGGCCCTCGTCGGCAACGGCATGCGCACCCTGGTCTCCGACATGGCGGGCCGCGCGAGCATCGAGCTCAAGGCGCGCGAGGCCGGTCTCGACCTGTCCGACCGCCCCGACGTGGTCGCCGACGTGCTCGCCGAGGTCAAGGCCCTCGAGCTGCGGGGCTGGACCTTCGACGCCGCCGACGCCACCGTCGAGCTGATGCTCCGCGAGGCGCTCGAGCCCGGCTGCACCGACTACTTCGAGGTCGAGTCGTGGCGCGTCATCACCGACTCGTCGGGCGAGGGCGACGCCACGTCGGAGGCGACGGTCAAGCTGCGCGCCGACGGGGCGCGCCTCATCGCGACCGGTGAGGGCAACGGTCCGGTCAACGCCCTCGACCACGCGCTGCGCGAGGCCCTGACCCGGGCCTACCCCGAGATCGAGAAGATCGAGCTCATCGACTTCAAGGTGCGCATCCTCGACGCGTCGCACGGCACCGACGCCGTGACGCGCGTGCTCATCGAGACCTCGGACGGCGAGACGTCGTGGGACACCATCGGCGTCGCCGGCTCGATCCTCGCCGCGTCGTGGCGGGCCCTCACCGACGGCATCGTCCACGGCCTGCTCCGTCAGGGGTCCCGGTGACCTCGCCGCGCCCGCGTGAGGTCAGCCGGCGGTCAGCTGTCGGCGTGACGGTGGGCGACGCGCCACGCGCGCTCGGGAGGAGGCGACGCGTGAGTCCGGGCAGCCAGGCGGGCGCGCTGGCCAGGAACCTCGAGCCGGGATCCCGGGTGCGCCCCGCGGGATCGCGCCCAGGAGTCCCTCGGGCAACCCCTCGAACTTGTCGCGGTTCGTCCGCTCGATGACGTCCGGCATCGTCCGGCCACGAACCGAGGACGATGCCAAGCTGTCGGATCCCTCTGTGCGACAAGGCTTCTCGTGTCAGCATCGTGTGGTTCAGCGTGCCGAGCGCGCTCCGGGCCACGACGACCACCCCACTGTCGGGAAGGGCAGACGCGAGGTCGGCCAGCGTCTCACCGGCGTCGGTGAGCTCGACGAGCAGGCCTCCCGCGCCTTCGACGACGACGAGGTCGTGGCATGCGGCCAGCGACGCGACGCGCGCCACGTGGTCGGCCAGGGTGGGCAGCCCGGCGCCCTCGAGACGCGGCGGCCGGCCTCGGCGCCATGGGCGCCCGCAGACGCACGCCCTCGACCGTCGCCACACCCGTGAGCCGTTCGACCTCGGCCATGTCGCCGGGCGTCGCCGGGTGCCACGCCGGTCTGCGTGGGTTTGTATGCCGTCACGCGCAGTCCCGCGGCCAGTGCCGTCGCGACGACCGCCGCCGTCACGACGGTCTTGCCCACGTCGGTGTCGGTGCCCGTGACCAGGACCACCGGGGGCACCTGCGACTCACTCATCGTTGCCACGGGGTGTGGCGGCGCCGAGGGCCGACGGACGCACCACCAGTCCCTGCGGGCCCTCGACGGCCGCGACCGACGGGAGGCCACGGGTGGGGGAGGGAGCGTCCCCTGACCGTGGCCCCTCGACGGTGTCGGGACGCGAGGGGGCTCCGTGCAGCGCGGCTGTGCGAGCGACGATCCGCGCGGCCGGAAGAGGTCCTCACCGTCGAGGTCAGCGCGCGCCGTGACCCGGAGCCGGGACACGCCGTCGGGAACGCTGGGCGGCCGGAAGCAGCCCACGAGGACGCCCTGGGCGCGCAGGTCGAGCGCCGCCGCGACCGCGCTGTCGGGCGACGGCATCGGCAGCGACTGCACCGCGCCGGCCGCCTGCTCGATCCCGCAGGTCGCCGCGATGGTGCCCGCGTTGGCACGCACCGCTGCCGCGAGCGTCGCGTCGCTCGCCACGATGTCCGCGGCCGTGCACGCGGCAGCGGCCGAGGCCGGCGCGAGCCCCGTGTCGAAGATGAAGCTCCGCGCGGTGTTGACGAGGTGGTGGCGCACGGCGGTCGACCCGAGCACGGCGCCGCCCTGCGAGCCGAGGGCCTTCGACAGCGTCGCCGTGACGACGAGGTCGCGGGCGCCGGCGAGGCCGAGCTCGTGGACGAGACCGCGCCCGTGCCCGGCCACCCCGATGCCGTGGGCCTCGTCGACGACGAGCAGGGCGCCATGGCGGTGGCAGACCTCGACGAGGTCGCGCAGGGGCGCGGCATCGCCGAGGACCGAGTAGATCGACTCGACGGCGACGACGACCCTCCGGTCGGGCCGGGCGGCCAGCTCGCGCGTCGAGGGCCGCCGGGTCGTTGTGGGCGAAGGTGGCGTACGGCACGCGCGCCATGCGGGCGGCGTCGTGCAGCGACGCATGGGCGTGGGCGTCGAGGAGGATCTCAGCCCCGCGACCACTGAACGCGGTCAGCACTCCGAGGTTGGCGGCATACCCGGTGGAGAAGGCGAGCGCGCTCGGTTGCCCGGCCAGCCGGCAGAGGGCGGCCTCGAGGTCCCGGTGCACGGGCAGCGTGCCGGTGACGAGGCGGCTGGCGGTCGCCGACGCGCCGTAGCGGTCGAGGGCCTCGTGAGCCGCCGCCACGACGCGCTCGTCCCGTGAGAGGCCGAGGTAGTCGTTCGAGGCGAGGTCGAGGGCGTCGCGCGGTCCGTGGCGCCGGACCGCCCAGGCGCAGGACGGGGTCGAAGCGCTCCGCGCCGCGAGCGGCCCGGAGGTCGGACCGCTCCGCCAGCCAGGCGTCCCAGTCGCTCATCCGTGCACCTCCGCCACCGCGCCGACGATCGCCTGCGGCGATGAGCCGCACGTCCTCGTCGGTGCAGACGTAGGGAGGCATCGTGTAGACGAGGTCGCGGAACGGGCGCACCCAGACGCCGCGCTGCAGCGCTGCGCGGGTGACCCGGGCGACGTCGACCGGTGACGTCGAGCTGCACGACGCCGACCGCGCCCAGGGTGCGCACGTCGACGACCTGGGGGAGGGCCGCTGCCGGAGCGAGGTGCTCGGCGAGCAGGCGGCCGACGCGGGGGACGTGCTCCTTCCACGCTGCTGTCGACGAGCTCGACGGAGGCGTTGGCGACCGCGCAGGCGAGCGGGTTGGCCATGAAGGTGGGCCCGTGCAGCAGGGCCCGGAACGCGGATCGCGTGATCGCCTCGCCGACCTCGCCGTGTCATGAGTACCGCTGCGAGAGAGAGGTATCCGCCGGTCAGGGCCTTGCCGACGCACATGACGTCCGGGGTGACGTCCGCCCACTCGGAGGCGAACAGCCGGCCGGTGCGGCCGAAGCCGGTCGCGATCTCGTCGACGACGAGGAGCAGCCCGTGCTCGTCGGCGACCTCGCGCAGCACGCGGAGGCAGTCGGGGTGGTAGACGTGCATGCCGCCGGCGCCCTGGAGCACCGGCTCGACGACGACGGCGGCGAGCTCGTCGCCGTGTGTCGCGCGCGAGCGCGCGCACCTCGGCGGCCCAGACCTCGAAGGCCGAGCGGTCCGTCTCCCAGTGCTCGTCGCCGTCCGGGGCGGTCACCGGCGCGCCGCGGGCGGGCGCGGGGCGAAGACCTGGCGGGCCAGGACGCCCGGGAAGGCCGAGTGCATCCCGTCCACGGGGTCGCACACGCTCATCGCGGCGAACGTGTCGCCGTGGTAGCCGCCGCGCACGGTGAGGAACCGCTGTCGCTTCGGTCGCCCGCGTGCCGCCTGGTACTGGAGCGACGAGCTTGAGGGCGACCTCGACCGACACCGAGCCGGAGTCGGCGAAGAAGACGTGGGCCATCGGCCCCGGGGACGATCGCCGTGAGGCGCTCGGCGAGCCGGACGGCGGGCTCGTGGGTCAGGCCGCCGAACATGACGTGGCTGAACCGGTCGACCTGCTCGTGGGCCGCCGCGTCGAGCGACGGGGTTGCCGGTAGCCGTGGATCGCGCACCACCACGAGGCCATCGCGTCGACAGCCTCGAAGCGCTCGCCGTCCGGGGACGTGAGGCTCAGCCGGACGCCCGAGGCGCCGCTCGACGGCATACGGCTCGGGTCCGTCGAGCGGGCGCGTAGGGGTGCCAGACGAGCCCGCGGTCGCGGGCGCGCGAGCGGCGAGCCCGAGCGGGTCAGGCATTGGCGGGGCGACGTCGGTGCCGGCGCCGCGGCGGCGCTTGGCCGGGTCGTGCGTGGTGACGGCGTCCGGCGTCGGGCGCGTCGGCCTCGTCGTCGGCGCCGAGGACGACGAAGCCGTTGTCGCGGATCAGCTCGAGGTCGGCCTCGGCGGCCTGGCCCTCGGAGGTGAGGTAGTCGCCGAGGAAGATCGAGTTCGCGACGTGCAGGGCGAGGCCCTGCAGGGAGCGCAGGTGCATCTCGCGGCCGCCCGCGATGCGGATCTCCTTGTCGGGGCAGACGAACCGCGCCATGGCGAGGATGCGCAGGCAGCGCCCGGGGGTGAGCTCCCACGTGCCCTCGAGCGGGGTGCCGTCGAAGGGCATGAGGAAGTTGACCGGGATCGAGTCGGAGCCGAGGTCGCGCAGGGCGAAGAGCGCCTCGACGAGCTGCTCGTCGGTCTCGCCCAGCCCGGCGATGAGGCCGCGAGCACGGCGAGAGGCCGGCGTCCTTGGCCTTGGTCGACGGTGTCGACCCGGTCGGCGTAGGTGTGGGTCGTGACGATGTCGTCGTGGTGCGACTCGGCGGTGTTGATGTTGTGGTTGTAGGCGTCGACGCCGGCGTCGCGCAGCCGCTCGGCCTGGCCGTCCTTGAGCAGGCCGAGGCAGGCGCAGACCTCGACGTCGGGGTGCTCCTGCCTTGAGCGCGCCGACCATGCCGGCGACCCGCTCGACGTCGCGGTCGGTGGGGCCGCGGCCGCTCGAGACCATGCAGATCCGGGTGGCGCCGCCCCGGAGCCCGGCGGCGGCCTGCTCGAGCGCCTCGTCGGTCTTCAGCCACGTGTACTTGAGGATGTCGGCCTGCGAGCCGAGCCGCTGCGAGCAGTAGTGGCAGTCCTCGGGGCACAGCCCGGACTTGAGGTTGACGAGGTAGTTGACCTTGACGGTGTTGCCGAAGTGCTTGCGGCGCAGGCGGGCTGCCGCGGCGACGAGCGGCGAGCAGCTCGTCGTCGGTGGCGCGCAGGACGTCGAGGGCGTCGTCGGCGGTGGCCGGCGTCCCGGCGAGGACGGCGTCGGCGAGATCGTCGAATCGGCGGGTCATGCGGGCTCCTTGCGCGCGGCGTTGAACGGTGTTCAACTTGAACGGTGTTCAGTATGCCGACTCGCTAGGCTCGGCTGTCAACGCGGGTCCACCCGGGCCCGCCTCGTCGAGGTCGGGGGAGCGCGTGGCACTCAGCCGTGAGCAGGTCGTCGACGACGGCCGTCGACCTGCTGCGTCGCTACGGTCTCGCAGACCTGTCGATGCGCCGGCTGGCCCGCGAGCTCGGGGTCGCGCCCGGCGCCCTCTACTGGCACGTCGCGAACAAGCAGGAGCTGCTCGTCGAGGTGGCCGACGTCCTGCTCGCCGAGATCCCCGTCCCGCCACCCGACCGACCGCCCGCGGAGGCGCTCGTCGGCGTGGCCGTGGCCATCCGTGAGGCCCTCGTGCAGGTGCCCGACGGCGCCGACGTCGTCGGCCTGGCGTATGCCGTGGAGCCAGGTGCCGCGCGCCCGCTCCGAGACCTCGCCCGACTCGTCCACGACGCCGGAGCGCCGGCATCCGAGCGGGACGAGGTGGCGGCGCTCATCGTGCACCACATCCTCGGATCCGTTGCAGGACAGCAGGATCGAGCGCTGGCGGCAACCGTCGATCATGACCTGCCTGCCCCCGACGCCACGACGGAGTCCAAGGCGTTCGAGGTCGGTCTCTCGGTCATCGTCCGCGGCCTTGCCCGGTCGCACTGACCGTCCCGGACGCGCAAGTGCTGGGCGGTTCAGGCCCCGCCCAGCACCACCCCTGAGAGGGCGGAGGTTTGTCGACGCGCGTGCCTGGACCTTCGCCGACACCCTCCAGAGCGTCCAGCGTCCCGCTTGATACACGCCCCGACCTGAGGACTGCGTCGAGTGCTCAGTTTCCGTCGCGTCCGGTCCGTTGGGAAGTGGGCACTCGAGTGGCGTTGTGTGTCGAGTGCTCAGGTTCCGGCGCGTCCGGCGCGTCGGGAAGTGGGCACTCGACTCGAGGGGGGTGTCGACGTGATGCGGTCGATCGCGTCGACGAGACGGGTGCGCAGCGCCTGCCCGCGGGCGGAGAAGCCGCGCTGGGCGGCGGCATACGCGGCCTTGCCCTCCGGGGTCTCGATGCACACCGGCTCGTAGCCGAGCTCGCGGAGGTCGTAGGGCGCAGCACGCATGTCGAGCGTCCGGATGTCACGCGCCAGCTCGAAGCAGTCCAGGACGAGGTCGCTCGGGACCGCAGGAACCAGCTTGTGCGCCCACTTGTAGAGGTCCATCCCGGCATGGAGGCAGCCCGGCTGCTCGAGCGCCGTCTGGCTCTCACGGGTCGGCGTCAGCGCGTTGAGCGGTGCGGCTTCAGGGGTGAAGAAGCGGTGGGCGTCGAAGTGCGAGCAGGCGATCTGGTGGCTGTCGACCACCGCGTCGGTGCCCGCGGCGCCCAGGCGCAGCGGCCAGCCCGCGTGACGCACGTCGGACGGGTCGAGGCGGTAGACCATGGCCCACTCGTGCAGCCCGAAGCAGCCGAACCGTGCCGGGCCGCTCGGCCGTGCGCACCAGCAGCTCGCGGACGAAGCGCAGCGTGTCGCCGCGCGCGCTCGTGAACGCCTCGACGTCGACGCTGACGACGTCCCCGTCGACGGCGTAGAAGCGCCACTCGGGGTGCGGGGAACCGGCCGCTCCGGCGAGGCCCGTTCCCGCCCCCGGGTGCCAGCGACGCAGCTGAGCCGGCTTGAACGAGTAGTAGGTGAAGAGGAAGTCCTCGACCGGGTGCGTGCGGTGGTCGCGACGGCGGGCGAGGTGAGCCGCGGTGGCGGAGTCGACGCGCGCCTCGTGCGCCGCCGTCCGTTCCCGCCACTCCGGCTCGCCCAGGATCTCCACCCCACGAGGGTAGGCGAGGCGGGAGGTCGGCAGGCAATCGTGCGGCGCGCGACCCGGGGGTCGCACTAGGCCCCCGAGGCCGCCCCCACGGCATACGCTCGGTCCCGTGCTTCCCGCCGACTGGTACCTCACCGCCGACGAGCGGGGCAACCCCTCGACCCTGCTCGACCGACGCCACCCCGACGGACGGTCCTGGACCGAGGGCAACCTCGTGACGCCACTCGTGCACGGGAGGGCCTACTTCGCGGCGCTCGGCGAGCGCGTCTCGCAGATGAGAGAAGGCGACCTGCTCCTCTTCGTCGACTGGCGCGGCGACCCCGACCAGCGACTGACGGGCGAACGCGGCAGCGAGGTCGCCACACTGTTCGCCGACGCGGCACGTCGGGGGGTCGACGTCCGCGGCCTGGTCTGGCGCTCCCACTGGGACCGCCTGGCGTTCTCGGCCGGCGAGAACCGTCACCTCGGCGAGGACGTCAACGCCGCCGGCGGCGAGTGCTTGCTCGACATGCGGGTGCGTCTCGGCGGCTCGCACCACCAGAAGTTCGTCGTCCTGCGCCACCCGGGCCGGCCCGAGCTCGACATCGCGTTCCTCGGCGGGATCGACCTGTGCCACAGCCGTCGCGACGACTCCAGCCACGCCGGCGACCCGCAACCACAGACCATGGCGAAGGCCTACGGCCCCCGGCCCCCGTGGCACGACATCCAGCTCGCCCTCACCGGCCCCGTGGTGGGGGACGTGGAGACCGTCTTCCGCGAGCGCTGGGAGGACCCCCAGGCGCTCAGTCGCTCGCCCATCCGCTGGGCCGGCGACGCCATCCGCCGCGACCAGGCCCCTCGTCGCCCACTGCCGCCGCAGCAGCCGGACCCGGCGCCGACGGGTCCGCACCCGGTCCAGCTGTTGCGCACCTACGGTCGACGCCTCGGCGGCTACCCCTTCGCGCCGCGCGGCGAGAGGAGCGTCGCCCGTGCCTACACCAAGGCGTTCGCGAACGCCCGGCGCCTGATCTACGTCGAGGACCAGTACCTCTGGTCCTCCGAGGTGAGCGCACTCCTCGTGGCGGCGCTGCGACGTTCACCCGACCTCCGCCTCGTCGCGGTGCTCCCGCACCAGCCGGACCAGGACGGGGCCGTCGAGCTACGCCCCGAACCTCGTGAGCCGCGCCCGACTGCTCGACGAGCTGCACGCCGCCGCGCCCGGTCGGGTCGCGCGTCTACGGGATCGAGAACGCGGACGGGACACCCGTCTACGTCCACGCCAAGGTCTGCGTCGTCGACGACGAGTGGGTCACCGTGGGCTCGGACAACTTCAACCGGCGGTCGTGGACGCACGACTCCGAGGTGTCCGCCGCGGTCGTGCACCCGGAGTTCGCCCGCAGCCTGCGGCACGAGCTCGCACGGGAGCACCTCGACACCGGGAGCCGACGTGGCCCTCGAGGACCACTTCGAGGCGTATGCCGCCAGTGCCGAAGCGCTCGCGGCGTGGCACCGGGCGCCCGGTGCCGCTCCACGACCTCCCGGGCGTCTCCGGCCGCTCGACAGCCCCGAGCAGAGCCGGCTGACCCGGCTGTGGGCCGGCCCGCTCTACCGCCTCGTCTACGACCCGGACGGCCGACCGCTGGACCTGCGGCTGCGACGGACCTTCTGAGGGGAACCGCCGCCCGACCCGGGGGCGCGCTCGTCGTAGGGTGGGCGCGTGCGCATCGCGAGGTACACGACCGGGGACGACCCGGCATACGGCATCGTCCAGGGCGACCCCGGCAGCGAGGTGATCACGCCGCTGGCCGGCGACCCGCTCTACATCGGCCTCCAGCCGAGCGGGCAGCCGCCCGTGATGCTCGAGGACGCGCGCCTGCTCGCACCGGTCATCCCGCGCTCCAAGATCGTCGCGATCGGCAAGAACTACGCCGACCACGCCAAGGAGATGGGCGGCGAGGCGCCGGCCGAGCCGATGATGTTCTTCAAGCCCAACACCGCCGTCGTCGGCCCGTTCGACCCCGTCGTCCTGCCGGCCGGCAGCGACGAGATCTCCTACGAGGGCGAGCTCGCCGTCGTCATCAAGACGATCACCAAGGGTGTCAAGGCCGAGAACGCCGCCGAGTGCATCTACGGCTACACCATCGCCAACGACGTCACGGCCCGCGACTGGCAGCGCACCGACGGCCAGTGGGCGCGTGCCAAGGGCTTCGACACGAGCTGCCCGCTCGGCCCGTGGGTCGAGACCGAGCTCGACGCCGCCGACCTCTCGATCCGTCACGACGCTCGACGGCGAGGTGAAGCAGGACGGCACGACCGCCGACATGATCCACGACATCGCCACGATCATCGAGTACGCCTCGGCGGCCTTCACGCTGCTGCCCGGCGACGTCATCCTGACCGGCACGCCGGCCGGCGTCGGGCTCGTCGAGGCCGGCCAGCAGGTCACCGTCGAGATCGCCGGCATCGGCTCGCTGACCAACACCTTCGTCAGGCGCTGACGGGGCCGCACACCGCGTGCATCGACGACGTCGCCCGACCCGCTGGTCGGGCGACGTCGCCGCGTCCCGGCCCCGCCGAGGCGCCCACTAGGCTGGGTCGCACCATGAGCGACAACAGCACCAGCACGGTATGCCGTCTTCCCCGACGCCGACGTCCTCGAGCAGGTCGAGGTCCGCACCGAGCAGGCCGGGCGCGTCTCGACCTCCGACGGCTCCGGCCCGGTGCGCACGCGCGTCGCGCCGTCACCGACCGGTGACCCGCACGTCGGCACGGCCTACATGTCGCTCTTCAACCTCGCCTTCACCCGCCAGCAGGGCGGCCAGTTCGTCCTGCGCGTCGAGGACACCGACCGCGCGCGCTTCCGCGAGGACAGCGAGGCGCAGCTCTACGACACCCTCGCCTGGCTCGGGCTGCACTGGGACGAGGGCCCGGACCTCGGCGGGCCCTTCGCGCCCTACCGCCAGTCCGAGCGCCTCGACACCTACCGGCCCTACGTCGAGCGCCTCCTCGAGGACGGCCACGCCTACTACTGCTGGTGCTCCACCGAGCGCCTCGCCCAGATGCGCGAGGTCCAGCAGAAGACGAAGCAGCCCACGGGCTACGACCGCCTCTGCGTCGGCAAGACCCGCGAGGAGCGCGCCGCGCTGCCCGGCTTCAGCGAGACGCCGGTCGTGCGCATGCTCGTGCCCGACGACGTGCCGCTCGTCTTCGACGACGTCATCCGCGGCAAGGTCTCGGCGCCGCGTCCCGACGACCAGGTGATCCTCAAGGCCGACGGGTTCCCGACCTACCACCTCGCCGTCGTCGTCGACGACCACCTCATGGGCATCACCCACGTCGTGCGCGGCGAGGAGTGGATCAGCTCGACGCCGAAGCACATCCTGCTCTACCGCTGGCTCGGGCTCGAGGCGCCGAAGTTCGCGCACATGCCGCTGCTGCGCAACACCGACAAGTCCAAGATCTCCAAGCGCAAGAACCCCGCCGCGCGTCTGACCTGGTTCCGCGAGCAGGGCTACCTTCCCGAGGCGCTCGTGAACTTCCTTGCGCTGCTTGCCTATCCGCCGCAGCAGGACGCCGAGGGCGCCGACGTCGAGGTCTTCACCTTCGACGACTTCAGCCGCACGTTCGACTGGGCCAAGGTCAACCCGATCGGCCCGATCTTCGACCTCAAGAAGCTCGACTGGCTCAACGGCGTCTACATCCGATCGCTCGACGTGGGCGAGTTCGCGAGCCGTCTGCTGCCCTACCTCATCGCCGACGGCGTCCTCGGCGAGACGCAGTCGCTCGGCGAGCTGGCCCGTCTCAAGGCGGTCGCCGAGCTCATCCAGACGCGGATGGCGCACCTGACCGAGGCGCCCGCGCTCGTGCGTCCCTTCTTCGTCGCCGACGACCAGCTCGTCATCGACGAGGATGCCCGCGCCCAGCTCAAGGACGACGCCCCGGCGGTGCTCGACGCGGCCCTGAAGGTGCTCGGCGACATCGACGACCACGGCGCCGGGGTGCTCGGCACGGGCAGCGCCGTGGAACGCCGCCGGCATCGAGGAGGCGCTGCGCGCCGCGATCGTCGACGGGCTCGGCATCAAGCCGCGCTTCGCCTTCGGCCCGCTGCGCACCGCCGTCTCGGGCGCGCGCATCTCGCCGCCGCTCTTCGAGTCGATGGAGATCCTCGGCAAGACCTCGACCCTGAACCGACTGCGGTCGCTGCGCGACTCGCTCTGAGGCAGGCGGGGGTGGAGGGCTGGGCCTGGCCGCTGCACGGCATCCGTCTGCGCACGGCCGACCTCGACCTCGCAGGTCATGACCGAGGCCGACCTGCCCACCCTCTGCGTCGGTCCTGCCCGACGACGTCGAGATGAACCCGCACGCGACGACGTATGCCGGTCTCGACGACCGCGCCAACCGCAGCGCGATCATCGCGCAGGCCTACTGGCGCGCCCTCGGCATGTGGTCGCCCGACGACTGGGCGCTGCCCTTCGTCGTGCGCTCGGGAGGCGAGGTCGTGGGCGCCCAGTGGCTCGAGGGGCCGGACTGGCGCGCCGACCGCACCGTCGACTCCTCGTCGTGGCTCGTCGCCCCGGCACGGGGGAGGGGCCTCGGCAAGCAGATGCGGGCCGCCGTGCTGGCGCTGGCCTTCGGCCCGTTGCGGGCCGACGCGGCGGTCAGCTCGGCCGTCGTCGACAACGCGGTCGTCCCTCGGCGTCTCGCGGGCCCTCGGCTACCGCGACACGCACCGCTCGGTGCTCGAGCACTCGGGGGAGACGCTGCAGCACGTGCGTCTCGAGCGCGCCACCTGGGAGGCGTCGGGCCAGGCCCGCGAGGTCGTCATCGCCGGGGTCTCGCCGGCCCTTCCCCTCTTCGGCATCGAGGAGATCGGATGAGCACCGGGTCACTGCTCGCCGCGCTCGACGGCGCCCACGCACTCCTGCTGGACGTCGACGACACGATCGTCGACACGCAGGAGGCGATGGTGGTGGCCGGCACCGAGGCTGCGGCGGCGATCTGGCCGCACCAAGGGGCGGAGCACCGAGCCATGGCTCAGCGCTACTACGACGACCCCGAGCGGTGGTTCCCGCGCTACGCCTCCGGGGACGTCGCCTTCGACGCCATGCGCGCCGGACGGCTCGCCGAGGTCGCCGGGGCCTTCGGACTCGAGATCCCGAGCGGGGCCCACCGCGCCTTCGAGGAGGCCTACGCGCCGGCCTTCCGCGGTGCCCAGCGGCTCTTCCCCGACGTGCCCGGCCTGCTGGCCGCAGCCGAGGGGCAGGGCTTGCCGGTCGCCCTGCTGACCAACTCGGCCCACGCGCCGACCCGGGTCAAGCTCGAGGCCCTCGACCTCGTCGAGCGGTTCGACGTCGTCGTGACGACCGACACGCTCGGCTTCGGCAAGCCCGACCCCCGCGTCTACCTCGAGGCGTGCCGGCTGCTGGGTGCCGAGCCCGGCAGGGTGGTCTGCATCGGCGACAACGTCGAGTGGGACGTCCTCGGCGCACAGGCGGCGGGACTGCGTGCCGTGTGGCTCGACCGTGCGGGACGCGGGACGCCCGAGCCGGTCACGTCGGTGCGCGGGCTGGACGAGGTCGCTGCGGTGCTCGACCGCCGATTTGGGCCTCCGCGCACGGACCGGTAGTATTCCCATTCGGTTCACCCCGTACCGGCCGCGAGGCCGGCTCGGAGTGAAACCCCTTGGGGTATGGTGTAATTGGCAACACTACGGTTTCTGGTTCCGTCATTCTAGGTTCGAGTCCTGGTACCCCAGCTCTGGTTCACGGCAACGTGAGCCGATTCGGAGAAATCCACGCCTTCACGGTAAGGTTTCTTCTCGTGCCGAGTTCGCTCGGCACCGCTCACGGCCCCGTTGTGTAGCGGCCTAGCACGCCGCCCTCTCAAGGCGGTAGCGCGGGTTCGAATCCCGTCGGGGCTACGTGATGCTCGAGAGAGCGACAGAAGACCCCGGTCCACACGGACCGGGGTCTTCTGTCATGTCCGGGATGCCCCATCCTGGCGCGGCCCACTGGTCGACGCTGCCCCCGTCGAGCCGCCCCAAGCTCTACCTCTACGGGCTCTCGCTCGGATCCCTCGGGGTCGGGAGCCAGGACTGGGGGCAGACCCGCCTCGTCTACCAGCAGCACGCCAGTGACCCCATCGTCTTGTTCTCGCCGAGCCTGGCGTTCTGGGCCGAGTGGCTCAAGGACGCGGAGCGGGGTCCTGACGTGTCGGCCCGGATGGGGTGGTTCCCCCTCGTGACGATGTGGCAGGTCCTGCTCGACCTGCCGGGCGCCGCCCGACTGGACGCCCGAGAAGACGGCCACCCTCGCGTCCGTGCTCGAGAAGCGGCCCTACAAGGTCACGTGATCCTCGTCCCTGCGGGACTGGAGTCCGGCCCGGACCAGGTCCCGGAGGGACGCGTCGGGCAGGTAGGCGGACGTCAGGGCCAGTCCGACACGGGGCAGCGCGGCCTCGTCGGAGAAGACGAGGTGGACCGGTTCGTGCCTCGGGCGGAACTTCCGCTTGAAGCTGTCGAGCGAGCGGAAGCCGTAGAGCGGCTCCATGGCCTCGCCGAGCTGGTCGAGGAGGCGCTCGAGCGCGGCCCGCTCCGCCGTGCCGCCGCCCGAGTGGGCCAGCGGTGCGCCGGAGAGGGAGACGAGGGCCGCCCCCTGCTCGCGGAACGACAGGCAGGCGCTCGCGATGAGGAACTCGGTGACGGGCCCGAACCCGTCCGGGAGGCGGCGCATGACGTCCAGGGTCCAGCCGGCGACCTTGCCGCCGGCCGAGTAGACCGGCAGCCACGACGTGACGCCGTGGACCGTCACGTCGGCGTCGACGGCCAACCCGACCATCGTGTCGGGGTCGAGGGCCTCGTCGATGCCACCCAGCGTGAAGCCCATCTCCGGCAGGCCCTTGTCGGAGACCCACAGCTCGGAGATGGCACGAACCTGCGAGAGCAGCCCGCGGGGCATCTCGGCGAGGCTGTCCCTCTCGATAGGCGATCCCGTCCTTCGTGGCGCGGTTGAGGGCGGTGCGCACGCTCTGCCACGACTTGCCCTTGAACTCCAGACCGGGCAGGTCGATGATCGCCTCCTCGGCGACGAGCACGTCGCGCCGGCCGTGCCCACGTCCCCAGTCCGCGACCTCCTGCGTGACCGAGAAGAAGCACACCTCGAGGCCGTGCGTCTCCTGTTCGTCGACGAACGCCTGGAGCACGGCAGCGCGCGTTTCCGTGTCGGCCCCGATCGGGTCGCCGAGAGCGATGGCCGTGCCCCGGTGCACCTGGAAGGCGACATAGCCGAGGGCGGCACCCTCGCGGTCGCGGTGGATGAACCAGTGGTTGTCGGGCCACGTGCCCATCCACGACATCGTGGACCCGCCGTGCGTCTTGAGCAGGCTGATCGCGGTCCCACGGTCGCCGGCCCCGGTGGCGAGGTCGGCGCGGCGGCGTCGGCTCGAACGCGCCTGGAACGCCGAGCGGCCGAGTACGAGCACAGCGAGCTGCACCGCAGTGATCCCGAGGCTGACGACGAGCTCAGGCAGCGACGACACGGCGTCACCGCCCGCGTTGAGCTGTTCGGGTGCGACGACCTCGACCACGATGAGCAGGGCCTGGGCCACGAAGGAGAGCGCGGCGATCCCTCCCGCGAGGAACCACACCCGTCGGGAGCCACGCCGCAGGCCGTTGGCGAGCAGGAGCGAGATGGCCGCGCTGACGAGGACGCCCAGCGCGTCCGTGTCGTCGGTCGACGCCCCGAGCGGGCCGTCGGACGGCGTGAAGTAGAGCAGGATCTGGATGACCGCGCTGGTCACGTAGAAGGCGGATGACACGACCCGCCACTCGTGCCGGCTGAAACGGGGAGGGGCGAGTGACGGCTTGCTTCCGACGAGGAGCGGCCCCAGGGCCAGCCCGCCCATGACGGCGATCGCGTGCTCCAGGTCCCAGAGCAGCCCGACGTAGAGCAGCGCGATCACGGCATACAGGGCGAGGGCGGCACGGACCCGGCCGCGCCAGGGTGGTCGGAGCGTGACGCTCGCGGCGGCGGCCGCGCCCAGGACACCCGCGCTGAAGCCGACGTCGAGGACGGCGGCCGTCCGGTCCGCCCAGCTCCAGCCGGTGCGCGACAGCACGAGCAGGACCAGCGAGGCGCCGAGCACTCCGAGGAGGTGGCAGGCGACGGCCGCGATCGTGACCCTGCGGCTGCCGAGGCGCAGCTCGGACCATCCCAGGAGCAGGAGCGCGCCGCCGGCGATCGGGAGGTACTGGGCCGGCACGAGCGCGAAGAACGCCCCGCTCACCGGCGTCCACCAGCGTCCCTCCTGCAGGGCGGGGAGGCCGTAGGCGACGACGGGGAGCAGCTCGCGGTCCTTGAGCGGCGACCACAGCGACTGCGTCACCACGCCCAGGACGACCATGACCGACACCAAGGCGACGGTGACGGGCACCTGGCGGACCAGACGGGACAACCGGGCCACCGTCGTCTCGTTCGCGGCTTTTCCGATGACCCCTGTCGCCATCCCTCCCGCCCCTACGCGTCGGTGGTCGACCACACCCCTGACCTGGATGCTAGTGGCCAGGCGTCCCCAGCGGCCCCAGTTGCAGCAACGGAAGGCGTCAGGCCAGCTCGCGCAGGCCCGGGAGCACGTCGGCGGAGAACTGCTCGAGGAACCGTGCCTGGTCGTGGCCCGGCGCGTGGAAGACGACATGGTTGAAACCCCAGTCGACGTACTGCCGCACCGCCTCGACCGCTGAGGCAGGGTCGCTCGTGACGATCCAGCGCTTGGCGATCTCCTCGTCGGACAGCTCGTCGGCGAGTCGCTCCATCTCGACCGGGTCGTCGACGCCGTGCTTCTGCTCGGCCGTCAGCGACAGGGGGGCCCAGAAGCGCACGTTGTGCAGGGCCTGCTCGGGATCCCGGTCGTACGACAGCTTGATCTCGATCATCCGGTCGAGGTCGTCGCGGGTGCGCCCCGACTTGGCCAGGCCCTCGTCGACGGCGGGCAGCAGCTTGTCCTCGTAGAGCTCGCGGCCCTTCCCGGAGGTGCAGATGAACCCGTCACCCGACCGGCCGGCATACCGCGCGACGAGGGGGCCGCCCGCGGCGACGTAGACGGGGATCGGCTGCTCGGGGCGGTCGTACACCGTGGCGGCATGCGTGCGGTAGTAGTCGCCCTCGAAGTCGACACGCTCCTCGGTCCACAGCTTCCGCATCAGCGTCACGGCCTCGCGCAGCCGGGCGAACCGCTCCTTGAACTCCGGCCACGGCGAGCCGGCGGCGCCGACGGCGACCTCGTTGAGCGCCTCGCCGGTGCCGATGCCGAGCACGATGCGGCCGGGGTTGAGGGCGCCGAGCGTGCCGAACGCCTGTGCCACGACGGCCGGGTTGTAGCGGAAGGTCGGCGTCATGACGGACGTGCCGAGCTGGATGCGCTCGGTCCGCTCGCCGACGGCCGCGAGCCAGCTCATGGCGAACGGCGCGTGCCCCTGCTGGTGGCGCCAGGGCTGGAAGTGGTCGGAGATGAAGACCGAGTCGAGCCCGACCTGCTCGGCCTGCGCGGCATACGTGACGAGGTCGCGTGGGCCGAACTGCTCCGCGGACGCCTTCCAACCAACCTTGAGCACACTGACTCCTTCGGGCCGTGGGGGAGTGGTCCCGCCAGCCTACGGCCGGGCGCTCAGCAGCCCGTCACCAGTGGACGACGACCTTGTCGCCGATGCGCACCTCGTCGTAGAGCCGGACCAGCAGGGCCTTGTCGCGCACGTTGATGCAGCCGTGCGAGGCCCCGGCGTAGCCGAGCCGGGCGAAGTTCGAGGAGTAGTGGACCGCCTGGCCACCGGAGAAGAACATGGAGTACGGCATGGGCGTGTGGTAGAGGTTCGAGATGACGTCGACCTGCTTGTGGTAGACGGGGAAGACGCCCTCGCGCGTGGGCAGCTCGTCGCTGCCGAAGCGGACGTCGAAGCCGTACTGCGGCACGCCGTCGACGACCCAGGTGAGCATCCTCGTCGTCTTGCTGACGCACATGACCCGACCCGTCATGCAGCGCTCGTCGAGGTCCCAGGCGGTCGTCGTGGGCTGGGGTTGCGCCGGCTTCGGCACGACGTTGGCGAGCTCGTCGCTCGTGGGCACGCGCGTCATGGAGACGAGCCTGTCCCAGGTGGGCTCGTCGACGGTGCCGGTGGCCGTGAAGCCGCGCCTGGCCTGGAAGCCGTGCACCGCGGCGGTGGTCGTCGACCCGTAGCGGTCGCCGACGTCGCCCTGGAACCAGCCGATCTGACGCAGCCGTGCCTGCAGGGAACGCACCTTCGGGCCGGAGTCGCCGGCGCGCAGCACGATCACGGCCGGCGCCACCGGCTTCGTCGGAGCCGGGGGTCTGGTTGTGACGGTGGGACTGGGTGTCGCGGCCGGCGTGGTCACCGCTCGTGTCGTGGGCGGTGTCGACGAAGGCACCTCTGCGGGGGTCTCGCTCGTCGTCACCGCGGGAGCGCTGGTGCCCCCGGCTGGACTGGTCGCGCCGACGTGCGTGGCGGGGGCGCCGACGTGCGTGGCGGCGGCGCCGACGTTCTGGTCCGGGGTGCAGGCCGTCGTCGCGACGACCATGGCGACGGCGCCGGCCAGGGCGAGCGCCCGGCGCACCCCGGCGGTGCGGAACGGTGAGCTGGCTGCCTGCATCGTGACCCCTTGTCTGAAACGCGACGGTGCCGTGCGTCGTTGCACTGCACTGAGAGTGACGCGACGTCCCGGTCAATGGTTGTCCGGGCGGGGGTGCTGATACAGATCGTGACCGATCCGTTGTGCGGCGGCGGTCAAGCGGGGGTTCAGGCGTTGTGCTGCTGCTGTTGCTGCTGCTGCATCGCGTGGTGGCGGCGCAGCACCTCCGTGAGCTTGTTGGCACCGGCGACGACCGTGGCGGCGTGGAGGCGACCGGGCTGGCGGGACAGGCGCTCGATCGGGCCCGAGATGGACACGGCGGCGACGACCCGTCCCGACGGTCCGCGCACCGGGGCAGACACCGACGCGACGCCGGCCTCGCGCTCGGCGACGCTCTGGGCCCAGCCGCGGCGCCGGACCCCGGACAGTGCCGTGGCCGTGAACGCCGCGCCCTGCAGGCCCCGGTGCAGGCGGTCCGGCTCCTCCCAGGCCAGCAGGACCTGGGCGGCAGACCCCGCGAGCATCGACAGCGTCGCGCCGACGGGGATCGAGTCCCGCAGACCCACGGGCCGCTCGGCGGCCGCGACGCAGATGCGCTGGTCGCCCTGGCGGCGGAAGAGCTGGGCGCTCTCGTTCGTGTGGTCGCGCAGCGCGCCGAGGACCGGCCCGGCTGCGGCGAGCAGGCGGTCCTCGCCGGCAGCGGAGGCGAGCTCGCCGAGGCGCGGGCCGAGCACGAAGCGTCCCTGCATGTCGCGTGAGACGAGGCGGTGGTGCTCGAGGGCGACGGCCAGACGGTGGGCCGTCGGTCGGGCGAGTCCGGTGGCGCCGACGAGCTGGGCGAGGGTGGCCGGGCCGGCCTCGAGGGCGCCGAGCACGGTGGCGGCCTTGTCGAGAACGCCGACTCCTGAAGAGTTGTCCATGCACTGATATTGACGTCTCAGGCACTGAGACGTCAATCCATCGGCACCCACAAAGAGTTCAGTCTTGCCGAAGAGCGATGTCGCGACCGGGTCCTCGATGGCGCGCGCGCTCGAGCACCGGAACGTCGCCGCGGAGGGAAGTCAGAGGAAGCCATGGCAGGGACACTGGCCGAGAAGGTCTGGGACGCACACGTCGTACGTCGCGCCGAGGGGGAGCCTGATCTCCTCTACATCGACCTCCACCTCCTCCACGAGGTGACGAGCCCCCAGGCGTTCGACGGCCTCCGTCTCGCAGGCCGCCCCGTCCGGCGTCCCGACCTGACGCTCGCGACCGAGGACCACAACGTCCCCACGACGCCCGGTCCCATCACCGACCCCGTGTCGAAGGTCCAGGTCGAGACCCTGCGCCGCAACTGCGATGAGTTCGGCGTCCGCCTCTACCCGATGGGCGACGCCGACCAGGGCATCGTCCACGTCGTCGGTCCGCAGCTCGGCCTGACGCAGCCGGGCATGACCGTGGTCTGCGGGGACAGCCACACCTCCACCCACGGCGCCTTCGGGGCGCTCGCCTTCGGCATCGGCACGTCCGAGGTGGAGCACGTGCTCGCCACGCAGACGCTGCCGCTCAAGCCCTTCCGCACCCTTGCCGTCAACGTGCGGGGCACCGTCCCCGACGGTGTCACGGCCAAGGACATCGTCCTGGCCGTGATCGCCAAGATCGGCACCGGCGGGGGCCAGGGCTACGTCATCGAGTACCGCGGCGAGGCGATCGAGGCGCTGTCGATGGAGGCCCGGATGACCGTCTGCAACATGTCCATCGAGGCCGGGGCGCGCGCCGGGATGATCGCGCCCGACCAGACGACCTTCGACTACCTCCGGGGGCGTCCGCACGCGCCGACCGGCGCCGACTGGGACGCTGCGGTGGCCGAGTGGACCGCGCTTCGCAGTGACGACGACGCCGTCTTCGACGCCGAGGTCGACCTCGACGCAGCCGAGCTCACTCCCTTCGTCACGTGGGGCACCAATCCCGGACAAGGGCTGCCGCTGTCGGCCGCCGTGCCGGATCCCGAGGAGTTCGCCGACGAGAGCGACCGCCTCGCCGCCGCGAACGCCCTCGCCTACATGGGCCTCGAGCCGGGAACGCCGCTGCGGGACATCAAGGTCGACACCGTCTTCGTCGGCTCGTGCACCAACGGCCGCATCGAGGACCTGCGCGCCGCCGCCGCCGTCGTCCAGGGCCACCGCGTCGCGGACGGCGTGCGCATGCTCGTCGTCCCCGGGTCGGCGAAGGTGCGCCTGCAGGCCGAGTCCGAGGGTCTCGACAGGGTCTTCACCGCAGCCGGCGCCGAGTGGCGCCTTCCCGGCTGCTCGATGTGCCTCGGGCATGAACCCCGACACCCTCGCCCCCGGTGAGCGCAGCGCGTCGACGTCCAACCGCAACTTCGAGGGCCGCCAGGGCAAGGGCGGCCGCACCCACCTCGTCAGCCCGCTCGTCGCAGCCGCCACCGCCGTCCGCGGCACGCTGTCGAGCCCTGCCGACCTCGACGACCGACCCCAGTCGCCGGGCGAGCTGGCGTCCGCGACGACCGGAGAGGCCTGAGCCATGGAGAAGTTCGAGACCCACACGGGCATCGGTGTCCCACTGCGCCGCAGCAACGTCGACACCGACCAGATCATCCCCGCGGAGTACCTCAAGCGCGTGACGCGCACCGGCTTCGAGGACGGCCTCTTCGCCGCCTGGCGCAAGGACGAGTCCTTCGTCCTCAACAACCCGGTGTATGCCGACGGCTCGGTTCTCGTCGCCGGCCCCGACTTCGGCACGGGCTCGAGCCGAGAGCACGCCGTGTGGGCCCTGATGAACTGGGGTTTCCGGGTCGTCATCAGCTCGCGCTTCGCCGACATCTTCCGCGGCAACAGCGGCAAGCAGGGGCTGCTCACCGCGATCGTCGCGCAGGACGACGTCGAGCTGATCTGGAAGTACCTCGAGAACAACCCCGGTGCCGAGATCACGGTCGACCTCGTCGCCCGGACGGTCCACGCCGGCGAGATCGTGGCCCCCTTCGAGATCGACGACTACACCCGCTGGCGGCTGCTCGAGGGCCTCGACGACATCGGACTCACCCTGCGACACGAGGATCTTGTCGCTGATTTCGAGGCGCGCCGCCCGAGCCACAAGCCGGTGACCAGCCCCGCCTGACGAGCCGTCTGGCGGGGCGGTGCTCCTGAACCAGAAGTGAGAACGGATTCCCTTGCCTTGCAAGGGGATCCGTTCTCGTATGCGGCTGAGTCAGGCGTGGCAGCGAGGACGTCGAGTCCGCCCGCAGGATCCGCCCGGAACCCGTCAAAGTCCTTGCGACACAACGAAAAACCCATCGAAGGGTGATGGACGTGCCCCCCGAGTCGGCCTAACGTCAGGAGGTAGCCGGACCGGTTCCGGACTCACATCGTCGGGTCGCCTGACACCGACAGTCCTCTGGAGGGGAAGACGTGAACAAGGCAGAACTGATCGACGCGCTCGAGGCCAAGCTCGGCAGCAAGAAGGTCGCATCCGACGCGCTGGAGGCGTTCCTCGACGTCGTCATCCGCGAGGTCGCGCGGGGTGGCAAGGTCGGCATCACCGGCTTCGGCACCTTCGAGCGGGCCGACCGCGCCGCGCGCACGGGCCGCAACCCGAAGACCGGGGCGACGGTGAAGATCAAGAAGACCCGCGTCCCCAAGTTCCGTTCGGGCACGAACTTCAAGGAGGTCGTCTCCGGCGCCAAGAAGCTCTCCAAGACCGAGTCGGCCGCATCGCGGGCCTCCGCCGGGTCCACGGCCGCCGCCGCGCCGGCCAAGAAGACGACGGCCAAGCGGACGGCCACCAAGGCCGCTCCGGCCAAGGCGGCAGCCAAGCGGACCACGGCGACGTCCAAGACCGCGACGACGAAGGCCGCTGCGACGAAGGCTGCTCCGGCCAAGCGCGCGACGGCGACCAAGGCTGCCCGGTCCGGTGCGGCGGCTCGGAAGACGACGACGAAGGCAGCCACCGGCCAAAGCGACCGCCACAGCGGACGACGGCGACGTCGAAGGCGGCCACGGCCTCGACGCGCCGGCCACGACGAAGGCGGCTCCGGCCAAGCGCGCGACGGCGACCAAGGCGGCTTCCGGCCGGCGCCACGCAAGAAGGCAGCGACGACCAGGACGGCCGCTGCGACCAGGACGGCCGCTGCGAAGAAGACGACGGCCCGCAAGACCACCGCGAAGAAGACCGCCTCCAGGTGATGACAGCACGGCGCCCGAAGCCGGGCCGCCGGTGAGTGACGTGGGTCCGGCCGTCTGACGGCCGGGCCCACGCGCCTGTCAGCGGATGGCCTGCCCCGGACCGACCCCGACGATGTGCAGCGCGACCACGAGGTCGTCGACCACCTCGACCGTGAGCCGCTGGCCGAGACGCAGCAGGCGCAGGCCGCTCGACGTCGAAGGCCGGCGCCTCGAACGCCAGCTCGACGCCGTCGTCCCGGAGCACGCTGCCCGGTGTGGGTCTCGGGGTCGAAGCGGTGGACGGTGGCCTGCATGCTCCTGATCCAACCAGATGCCCGGTGCTGCAGGACGGCTCGTGTGGCCGCGCCCGAGGCCGAGACGGCGCGCCTGCGGACAGGCTCCGGGCGTCGTCGACGTCGGTGCGCAGGCGCGGGAGGGGCAGCTCGAGCCGCACCGCACCGTCGGCCTCGTGACGCGACGCGCTGCCGGCGCCGAAGCGAGGCGTGAAGTCGCGACCGCAGCGCAGCACCGTGCCCGTGCCGTCCGCGTCGGGCACGAACGACTCAGCCTGCCGCCCTGCGGCCTCGAGGGCCGCTCGCAGGGACTCGCCGTCGAGGGCCGGGAGGTCGCCGAGCAGGGCGGCCACGGGCACGCCGGACCCGGCTGCACGCATACCTGCGGAGATGGCGTCGTTGAGTCCCGTGCCCGGGTCGGGCACGACGTGCACCCCGCGGGCCCGCCATGCTGTGGACAGACCAGCGTCGCTGCTGACGAGGACCAGGTGATCGGCGTCGACCGCCCGCAGGGCGGCCGAGAGCGTGTCGGTGGCGATCGCGGCACTGAGGTCGGGGCGGTCCGAGCCGACCGCACGGGCCAGGCGGGACTTGCCGCGGCTCGTGTCCTTGACGGGGACCACGACGTGCCAGCGGAGGGACCGGCCGGCTGCGGGGGCGCGGGGTACGCGGGGTACGTGGGGTACGTGGGGGAGGAGGTCGACATGCTGGCGATATCGTCCCACTCGCCGCGCTGCTGCTCGACACCGCGCCGCGAGGTGGACAAGATGAAGCCCAGCCACGTCGACCGGCGTGCGCACGACGAGGAGGACGTGACAACGTGACTGCCGGCGCACGCAAGAGGCGGCTGCCCGTGGGCCTACCGGCTCCGTGGCGTTCGTGCTCCGGCCGCTGTTGATGCGGGTGACGAAGCGCGACTGGCGCGGCCTCGAGAACATCCCGGCCGAAGGGGGGTTCGTCGTGTCGACGAACCACATCTCCTACGTCGACCCGATCGTCTTCGCGCACTTCATGTTCGACAGCGGTCGCGAGGCGTACTTCCTCGGCAAGGACAGCCTCTTCGCGATCCCGGTCGTCGGGTGGTTGCTGAAGAAGTGTGGCCAGATCCCGGTCTACCGGAACTCGGTCGCGGCGACCGACTCCTACCGCGCCGCGGTCGACGGCGTGCGCGCCGGCAAGGCGCTGGGCATCTTCCCCGAGGGCACCATCACGCGCGACCCCGACCTGTGGCCGATGCGCGGCAAGACCGGCGCCGCCCGGGTCGCCCTCGAGACGCGCTGCCCGCTGATCCCGGTGGCGCAGTGGGGTGCCCAGGAGATCCTGTCCCCCTACGGCCACCGGCCCTCGCTCTTCCCGCGCAAGACGATGATGATGTATGCCGGTCCGCCCGTCGACCTGTCGGACCTCTACGGCCGACCCATCGACACGAAGATCCTTCGCGAGGCGACCGACCGGCTCATGGACCGCATCACCGACCTGCTCGAGGTGCTCCGTGACGAGAAGCGCCCCACCGAGCGGTTCGACCCGCGCACCCACGGCGTCCCCGAGATCGGTAACCCGTTGAAGCACCACGAGATCGGGCGCCCAAGCCGGCGACCGACACGGACGGGGACGAGGCGTGACGACGCGGGTCGCGGTCCTGGGCAGCGGCAACTGGGGCACCGCGTTCGCGATGATCCTGGCGGACGCCGGCTGCGACGTCACCATGTGGGCCCGCCGCAGGGAGGTCGCTGACGCCGTCAACGCCGGGCGCAACGACGCCTACCTGCCGGAGCTCGAGCTGCCGGCGAGGGTCCGCGCCACGGTGGAGACCGGCGAGGCGCTCGAGCAGGCCGACGCTCGTCGTGCTCGCCGTCCCCTCGCAGACCCTGCGGGACAACCTGACCCAGTGGGGCGACGCGATCCCCGCGGGCGTGCCGGTCGTCTCCCTGATGAAGGGGGTCGAGCTCGGCACGACGATGCGCATGAGCGAGGTCATCGCCGAGGCGGGACACGTCGAGCAGGATCGCGTCGTGGTCGTGTCGGGGCCCAACCTCGCCACGGAGATCGCCCGTCGCCAGCCGGCCGCCGCCGTCGTCGCGTGCCGCGACATGGCCACGGCGGAGCGGGTGGCTGCCGCCTGCGCGACGCCGTGGTTCCGGCCCTACACCGACACCGACGTCACGGGTGCGGAGGTGTGTGGTGCGACGAAGAACGTCGTGGCCCTGGCCTCCGGCATGGCCGAGGGCATGGGTTTCGGTGACAACACGAAGGCCACGATCATCACGCGCGGGCTGGCCGAGACGACGCGCCTCGGTCTGGCGCTCGGCGCGGACCCGCAGACGTTCATGGGGCTCGCCGGCGTCGGTGACCTCATCGCGACGTGCATGTCCCCGCTCTCGCGCAACCACAGCTTCGGTGTCCGGCTGGGGCGCGGCATGACCGTCGCGGAGGCCACGGCCGAGCTGCGCACGACGACCGAGGGGGTGAAGTCGTGCGAGTCGATCCTCACCCTCGCCGAGCAGCACGACGTCGAGATGCCGATCTGCGAGCAGGTGGTCGCCGTCATCCGCGACGGGCACCCGGCCAGCGAGGTGGGGCCGCGCCTGATGTCCCGTGACCTCAAGGCCGAGAAGCACTGAGGGCGTATGCCGTCCGCCCCCTAGGTGCGGGACGGGTAGGCGTGGACCACGGCCCTGGTGAGCTTGGGCGTCGTGCGCACGAGGTCCGCCTCGGCTCGATGGGCGAGGACGTGCGCGTCGGCCAGGCTCGTGGCGGCGTGGACGTCGAGCTCGGCCTCGGCATGGATCTCGTGGCCGATCCAGCGCATGCGGACGCTGCGCACAGCCGTCACTCCGGGGACCTCGGCGAGGGTGGTCTCGGCTGCCTCGACGATCTCCGGCTCGACGCCGTCCATGAGTCGGCGCACCACGTCGCGGCCGGTGGAGCGCAGCACCATGACGATGGCGACGGTGATGGCGAGGCCCACGGCCGGGTCGGCCCAGTTCCAGCCGATCGCGAGGCCTCCGGCCCCGACGAGAACCGCCAGTGACGTGAAACCGTCGATGCGGGCGTGGTACCCATCGGCGACCAGGGCCGCTGACCCGATGGCCCGTCCCTCTCGGATGCGGAACAGGGCAACGGTCTCGTTGCCGAGGAAGCCGATCAAGCCGGCCAGCGCGACCCAGCCGACGTTCCCGACCGGCGCGGGGTGCAGCAGCCGGTCGACGGCCTCCCAGCCGGCGACCACGGCGGACAGGGCGATCATGGCGATGACGAAGAGCCCGGCCAGGTCCTCGGCGCGGCCGTAGCCATAGGTGTAGCGCTTCGTCGCAGCGCGCCGACCGAGGGCGAAGGCGATCCACAACGGCACTGCGGTCAGGGCGTCCGAGAAGTTGTGGATGGTGTCGGCCAGCAGCGCGACCGAGCCCGACGCGGCGACCACGAGGAGCTGGGCGACGGCGGTGAGGCCGAGCACGGCGAGGCTGATCTTCACGGCACGGATCCCGCGGGCGCTCGACTCGAGGGCCGAGTCGATGGAGTCGGCGGCGTCGTGCGAGTGGGGCGTGAGGGCGTGCCGCAGTGCACCCCACAGGCCGTGAGCGTGCTCGTGCTGGTGGTCATGCTCGTGCTCGTGGGAGAGGCTCATCGCGGGTGTTCCGTGTCTGTGGGCGTGACGGCTGCAGCCGTGGACGAGTGGTGGGCCCTGCTCTCCGGGGAGGCAGCGGTCCACCCTGTCAGCATGTGCGGGCCGGGGCCAACGCGGGGGCCGTGATGGACAGCCGGCCCGGGAACCCTCTACACGGTCGGGGCGAGAACGCGGTCCACGACGGGCAGCGAGCGCGCACGGTGCACCATCCAGGTCAGCGGCCGGCGGAGCAGCAGCCAACCGAGTCCGGCGACCGCGGCGCCGAGCACCAGCCCGGCCACGACGTCGTGGGGGTAGTGCGCGCCGACGTAGACACGGGTGGCGGCCATGAGCAGCGCGGCGACGAAGGCGACGGCCCCCAGTCGCCTCGACACGATGAAGAGTCCGGCGGCGGCGGCCCCCGCCATCACCGCGTGGTCGGAGGGGAAGGACCAGTCCGTGGTCCGGTCGATGAGCACGAGCGCCGACGGGTGCGCGGCATACGGCCGTGCCTCGGCCACGAGCGCCGCGACCGGCTGGTTCACGGCGACGGCGAGCAGGGTGCCGAGGCCTGCCCAGATCGCCGCAGCGAGCAGCCGGTCACTGTCGCCGCGTCGCCGCCAGACACCGACGAGGATCAGCGCCGCGAACACGACGAGGCCGTACTTCGCGTAGGCCACGGCCGGGGCATGCAGCCAGGTCGAGGTACGCGCGAAGTCGTTGACGCGCAGGAACAGAGCGGTGCTGAGGTCGAGCAGGTTGCTCACGGAACGGGTCCTTCAGATGGGAGGCGACGACGACCGCAGGGTCGCTGCGGCAGGAGCCCACTCTCCCGGACGATTCTGAGGGAAATCTCAGAGTGCGACTCAGACGGAGTCCAAGGCCTGGGCGAGGTCGTCCCAGAGGTCGTCGACGTGCTCGATGCCGACGGAGAGGCGCAGCAGGTTGACCGGCACCTGCTCGGACTCCGAGGGGTGGCGACGACGGCGCTCGAGCTGGGACTCCACGCCGCCGAGGCTCGTCGAGTGCAGCCACAGGCGAGTGGCGGCGCACACCCGTTCCGCGGCAGCGGCGTCGCCCGCGACGTCGATCGACAGGATGGCGCCGGCCCCCGGATAGCGGACCCGCGCCACCGACGGGTGGTCCGAGAGCCGTCGGGCCAGCTCCGCCGCGGTGGCGCTCGCCCGCTCGAACCGCACCGAGAGCGTGCGCAGCCCGCGGAGGGCGAGGAAGACCTCCATCGGCCCGGCGATCGCCCCGTGCAGGGTGCGGTGGCGACGCAGGCGCTCGCCGATCTCGCGGCCCCGGCCGGTGTCGGCCACGACGGTCGCACCGAGCACGACGTCACTGTGTCCTGAGAGGTACTTCGTCACCGAGTGCACGACGATGTCGGCGCCGAGGGACAGTGGGCGGCAGAGCAGCGGCGTCGAGAGGGTGTTGTCGACGACGCTCGTCACCCCGAGCTCGCGTGCGCGGGCGAGCACGACGTCGAGCTCCGTGACGTCCATGAGCGGGTTCGTGGGCGACTCGAGCCACAGCAGCTCGGCCGACTCGAGGGCGTCGAGGAAGCCCGCCGTGTCGGTGGCGTGGACGCGTACGACGGTGCCGCCGGCCTCCTCGTGGGCCGCGAGCAGGTCGCCGGTCCCGTTGTACGTCGTGTCGGGCGCGACGACCGTGCCTCCCGCGGGGACGAGCGACAGCGCTGCCGAGATGGCTCCCATGCCGGAGGCGTGCACGAGCGCGCGACCGCCCTCGAGGCCGCCGAGGGCCTCCTCGAAGGCGTTCCACGTGGGGTTGCCGGACCGGGCGTAGTTGACGGCGCCGTCGGCGGCATACGTGGAGGTGAGCTCCACGGGCACGTTCACGGACGCACCGGGGGAGCGCTCCGGGCGACCGGACGCCACGAGGAACGTCTCCACCTGCATCTGCTGCGCATCCTCTTCCCTGACCACGCCGTCAGCGTACGAGGGGGTCCGGAAGGTCGGGATAGAGTCTCGTCTGATGACCACGGACCAGCCCCAGCCCGACCAGCCGAGCCGCCGCCCCCGCGTCGCCATCGTCTTCGGAGGACGTTCCTCCGAGCACGCCGTCTCCTGCGCCACCGCAGCGGGGGTGCTCCGGGCGATCGACCGGAGCAAGTACGACGTCGTGCCGATCGGCATCTCCCGCGACGGCCAGTGGGTCCTCGCCGCCGACGACCCGAGCCGCTTCGAGCTGACGGCGAGCCGCACGCCCGAGGTCGAGCCGAGCGCCGCCCACGTCGTCCTGCCGCTGTCGACGCGGGAGAGCTCGCTCACCGTCCTCGAGGCGGGTCAGCCGCCTCGAGGAGCTCGGGCAGGTCGACGTCGTCTTCCCGCTGCTGCACGGCCCCTTCGGCGAGGACGGCACGCTCCAGGGCTTCCTCGAGCTCTCGGACGTCCGCTATGTCGGCTCCGGGGTCTTCGCCTCGTCCGCGGGCATGGACAAGCACTACATGAAGGTCGTCTTCGCCGGGCACGGCCTTCCCGTCGGGCCGTATGCCGTCATCACCGACCGCGCGTGGCGCACCGACCGGGCGGCCGCCATGGACGCGTGCGCCGGCCTGCGCTACCCGCTCTTCGTCAAGCCCGCCCGGGCCGGCTCGTCCATGGGGATCACCCGGGTCGACGAGCCCGCGGGCCTCGAGGCCGCCATCGAGGTCGCTCGCGAGCACGACCCCAAGGTGCTCGTCGAGGAGGGCATCGCGGGACGCGAGATCGAGTGCGCGGTGCTCGAGGGCCACGGCACGACCGGGCCGCGCACGTCCGAGGTCGGCGAGATCGCCATCCACGACAACCACGCCTTCTACGACTTCGAGGCGAAGTACCTCGCCGAGGCCGACGTCGACCTCAGCTGCCCGGCCGACGTGCCCGAGGAGGTCGCCAAGGAGGTGCGGCGTCTCGCCGCGGAGGCCTTCGAGTCGCTGGGCTGCGAGGGGCTTGCGCGCGTCGACTGCTTCTACACCGACGACGGCCGTGTCGTCATCAACGAGATCAACACGATGCCGGGCTTCACCCCGCACTCGATGTACCCCCGGATGTGGGCGGCCTCGGGCCTGGAGTACCCCGACCTCATCGACGAGCTCGTCTCGCTCGCGCTCGAGCGCCGCACCGGCCTGCGCTGACCCGTCCCGAACCGAGCACTCGATGGTGGGGATGCGTCGAGTGCCCATTTCCCGGCGTGGGGAACTGAGCACTCGAGGGTGGGCGTGCGTCGAGTGCCCATTTCCCGGCGTGGGGAACTGAGCACTCGAGGGTGGGCCCCAGTCGAGTGCGCATTTCCCGACGTGGGCGCGGACGGCATACGCCCTCAGGAGCAGTGGCGGCCGTTCGCGGGCAGGGACCTCGCGACGGCCGTGAACGCCGGCAGGAGCAGGGGCACCGCTCCGTAGGACCCCGGCGCGAGGACCTCGATCGCGGGGTCGCGACCGTAGGTCGTGGCAGCCGATCCGTCGGTGAGCTTGCGCACGACCCAGTCGACCCCGTCGACCGTGACGCAGTCCTGCGTCGTCGGAGCGAGCGGGTCGAGACCGCAGCGCGCGATGATGGCCGGGTCGCCCCACGCCGCCACTGACCCGTCGTCGGGCTGCGTGGCGACCCTGGGCGTGGCCGCTGACGTCGCCCGGCCAGGCGGCCGACGAGCACACCGGCGCCGACGCCTGCGGTGCCAGCGCCACCTCCGGAGCGCGCGTGCACGCGGACAGCACGACGGCGGCGCCGATCAGCGCCGCCGTCGTGAGGGACGTGCGTCCGGTCAGGGGGCCGGCCTCAGACGTGGACGACCGTGCAGGTCAGCGTCCGCGTGATGCCGGGAACGTCCTGGAGCTTCGCGATGACGAGACGACCGAGGTCGTCGACGTTGGAGGCCTCGACGCGCGCGATGACGTCGTAGGGGCCGGTCACGTCCTCTGCGAGAGTCACGCCCGAGATGCCGGCGATCTGCCTCCGCCACGCTCGCGGCCTTGCCGACTTCGGTCTGAATCAGGATGTAGGCCTGGACCACGTGTCACCTCACTGTGTGTCGATCGTTGGACGGTCGAGCACGGGCACGGTGCACGGCACGACCGGTCGGAACGGCAGGCCTCAGTGTGACTGCGACCGTGCCCTGACGCTACCTTGCCATGGGGCCCCACGTCCCCTGGAAACCGGGCCTCCGAGGACCGTCCATCGAAAGGGTGTGTGATCGCGTGCCGAACGTCGACCGGCTCCAGCGAGGGCCGATGATGACGGGCGGCACGCCGCTGCGCTCGCTGGACGAGGACGAGCTGCTCGCCCGCATCCTGCCCGCGTTCCCGGCGGGAGACGGCCTCCTCGTGCCGCCGGGGGACGACGCCGCCGTGCTCGTCACCTCGGAGCGCATCATCGCCACGACCGACACCGTGGTCCTCGGCCGCGACTGGCTCGACGCGTGGTCGTCAGGCGCCGACATCGGTCACAAGGTCGTGGCGCAGAACCTCGCCGACGTCGCGGCGATGGGCGGACGGCCGACCGGTGTCCTCGTCACCCTCGTCGCCGACCCCGAGCTCTCGCTCGAGTGGGCGCTCGACCACGTGCAGGGTCTCGCCGAGGCGTGCGCGGCAGCGGGGGTGGCGGTGCTCGGCGGCGACCTGTCGTCGGCGCCCCCCGGGGTCGTCATGGTCTCGATCACCGCTCTCGGCCGACTCGACGGCGACCCGGTGCTCCGCTCGGGCGCGCGGCCCGGCGACGTCCTCGCGGTGCGCGGGTCGCTCGGTCTCGCGGACGCCGGTCTGCGGCTGCTGAAGGCCGACGCGGTCGACCGGCTCCCGGTCGCGGTCGAGCGCCAGCGCCGTCCCGCACCGCCGCTCGCGGCCGGACCCGAGGCGGCCGCCGCCGGTGCGACGGCCATGCTCGACATCAGCGACGGGCTGCTGCGCGACGGTGGGCGCATCGCCCGCGCGAGCCACGTCGTCATCGACGTCGACATGCGGGCGCTCTCGAACGACGTGGAAGCCCTCACCGAGGCGGTCGGCCCCGAGGCGGCGCTCGAGTGCGTGCTCGCCGGTGGCGAGGAGCACTCGCTGCTCGCGACCTTCCCGGCGGGCGCGCTGCCGGACGGATGGCGGGCGGTCGGGTCGGTTCGGGCGCCTGGGGAGGACGAGCCTGCCGGCATCCTCGTGGGCGGCCGCCACGTCAGCCACACCGGGTGGGACCACTTCCGCGGAGCCTGACCATTCGACGGGGTGGAGGTATGCCGTTGCGTCGGCTCGCCCGCGAACCGTGTCGTCTCGCCCGGTCGCGGTCGCGGTCGCGCAGGCGCGCGAAAAAGGCCGGCCCCGTTGCGGGGACCGGCCTTTCAGCGTTGGTGAGGGACGTTCAGCGAACGACCTTGCCCGCCTTGAGGCAGGAGGTGCAGACGTTGAGTCGCTTCGGCGTCACACCGTCCACCAGCGTCCGAACGCGCTGGATGTTGGGGTTCCAGCGGCGCTTGGTGCGGCGGTGCGAGTGCGAGATGTTGTGACCGAAGCTCGGTCCCTTGCCGCAGACGTCGCAGTTGGCAGCCACGGGTATCTCCTGAAGTTCGATGTTGACGAAATGCTGAGCTCCACCACCGGAACGGGTCGACGCACACGAGGGCGCGCGTCACCCCGAAGTGCACGGGGGGAACCGGTAAAGAGTAGCCGACGAGTCGCTCGGTCGACAAAACGGCGCCGCAGGCGGGCGCACCGCACCTCACGCGAAGGCGCGAGCGGCCTCGACGAGCGGGGCGGCATACGCGGGACCGTGCGACGACGCGTGCACGGCGAGAGGGTGCAGCTGGTGCAGCGCGACGAGATCACGCCAGCCGCGGTCGAGCCCGGCAGCCACCTCGTAGGCGGCTGCGACGCGGTCGAGGCCCGGGCAACCGAAGAGGGCCAGCATCGCGAGGTCGGTGAGTCCGTGCCCGCCGTGGGCGGCCGGGTCGATGAGGACCGCGCCGTCGGAGGTGAAGACGACGTTGCCCGACCACAGGTCGCCGTGGATGCGCGCAGGTGGCCGGTCGTCGTCGAAGTCGCCGGCCGTCAGACGGTCGCAGACCCGATCGACGGTGCGGGCCCCCGAGCCGTCGAGGTGGCCCCGGTCGAGCGCCCGACGCACGAACGGGCGCACCCGCTGCTCCGCGTAGAACTGGCCCCAGCGTGCGGCGGGGTCGTTGGTCTGCGGCTGCCGTCCGATCCAGGCGTCCCCCGTCCAGCCGGACGGTGGGGACCCGAAGGCCGGGGCGCCCGCGTCGTGGGTGACGGCGAGGCCCCGCCCGAGTGCCTCCGCGGCCGCGGGGGTGGGGCGCACCGCTCGAAGGCGCGTCAGCTCGATGTGGTCGGGGCCGACGTCGCAGACCTCGACGACGCGTGCGCCGCCGTCGGGCTGCGCCTGCGCGAGCCAGCGCAGGCCGGCAGCCTCGGCCTCGAAGAAGCCGGAGGGGGCGTCGGACCACGACTTGCGGTGGTGGGCGGGGGAGGGGCTCGACACGGTGACCACGCTAGCCGCCTCCGTTCGGGCCGGAGCGGTGCATGCGACCGTCCGAGCGAGGCGCTAGCCTGCCGAGATCGGCGAGCCCGCTACCCGTCCGATGTCCAGACGCCAGGTCACGCACGACGACGAGCAGGAGGTCCGATGTCCGGCGCCACGCCGCCGCCCGACGGGCCCCTCACCTCGCTCGATCTCGTCGCCGTCCGCCGCTGGGCGGTCCTGACCCGTTCGCTGTTCGCCGCCCGACGGGTCGAGATCGACGCCATGAACGTCTTTCCCGTGCCCGACGGCGACACGGGCACGAACCTCTACCTCACCTTCGACGGGGCGGTCGAGCGCACCCTGGCCACCGCCGACGTCACCACCGCCGACGAGCTGCTGTCGGTCTTCGCCAAGCACCTGCTGTGGACCGCTCGGGGCAACTCCGGGGTCATCCTCAGTCAGCTGGCCCGCGGCCTGGCCGAGGGCTGTGCGGGTGCCGCCCCGATCGACGGCCCCATCCTGGCCGCGGGACTGCGCCACGCCGAGGAGCGTGCGCGCCAAGCCGTGACGGACCCCAAGGAGGGGACCATCCTCACCGTCGCCAGCGCGATGGCGGAGGCCGCCGAGCACGCTGCCCAGCACGTCGCCGTGAGCGTGCACGAGGTCGCCCTGGCGGCGGTCGAGGCCTCGCGAGAGGCGCTCGCGCGCACCCCCGAGCAGCTCGAGGTGCTCGCGCGGGCCGGCGTCGTCGACGCCGGCGGCGCAGGACTCGTCGTGCTGCTCGAGTGTCTCGAACGCGTCTGTGCCGGCCAGCGAGCTCGCTCCGATGCCGACGACTCGGGGCGTCGCTTCCGGCGTCGTCCCGACCTGCCTGGTGCTGCCCACGACGTCCACCCGAGCGCGAGCACCGACGAGGAGGGCATGCCCGAGTACGAGGTGATGTACTTCCTCGCCGACTCCGACGACACGGCGGTGGACGTTCTGCGCAGCCGCCTCGTGCAGCTCGGTGACTCCGTGCTCGTGGTCGGTGGGGACGGCGAGTGGAACGTCCACGCGCACGTCGACGACGCCGGCGCTGCCGTCGAGGCCGGCATCGAGGCAGGGCGGCCGCACCGCGTGCGCATCACGCGCCTCGAGGGGGCCCACGGCCTCGGCCGCAGGGTCGAATCGTCCGAGGGACGCACCGCGTCGTCCGCGCACGGGGGCCGCGATCGTGGCCTGCGCGGCCGGCGTCGGGCTCGAAGGCCTCTTCGAGGATGCCGGTGCCGTCGTCGTGCGCTCCGGCCCCGGCCGGCGAGCCTCCACCGGCGGACTCATCAACGCGATCCGCGAGCAGCACGCCCGGGGCGCGTCGGGCGTCGTCGTCCTGCCCAACGACGGCGACACGCTCCTGGCCGCCGCGGCAGCTGTGCGCGCGGTCGCCGACGACGGCATCGAGGCGCACCTCGTCCACGTGCGCACCGCCGTCCAGGGCATCGCGGCCCTCGCTGTCTTCGAGCCGGCCGCCGCCGCCTCGGCCAACGTCCTGGCCATGCAGGCAGCCGCGTCGGCCACCCGGCACGGCGCGGTCACCGTCGCCAACCGGGCCGCGCTCACGAGCGGTGGCCCGTGCCAGGCGGGCGACGTCCTCGGGGTCGTCGACGGCGACGTCGTCATCGTCGGTTCCGACCAGCTCGCCGTGACCCGCGACGTCGTCCGGCGCCTCCTCGCGAGCGGAGGCGAGCTCGTCACCGTGGTTGCCGGCATCGACGCACCGGACGGCCTCATCGCTGCCGTCGCCGACGAGGCGCGCCGCGGCCAGCACGGCATCGAGGTGTCCCTCATCGACGGCGGACAGGCCGTCTATCCCGTGCTGCTGGGGGTGGAATGACATGCCCGTGCTCACCGAGGACTCGCCGCTGACCAAGCTCGTCAAGAAGAACGAGGCCGAGCAGCTCGCTCGCACCAAGGGCCTGCTGAGCGTGGCCGACCTCTTCGAGTTCGTGCCGAGACGCTACGTGCGGCCCGGCCAGCTGACCGACCTCTCGTCGCTGCACGTCGGCGAGGACGTCCTCGTCGTGGCCGAGGTCAAGACCGCGTCGACGCGATCCATGCGCAACCGCCGGGGCAAGATGCTCACCGTCGTCATCGGCGACGACCTCGGCAACGAGCTCGACGTGACGTTCTTCAGCGCCTACGGCCACGAGGGCAAGCTCCAGCCCGGGGCGCGGGGCTTCTTCGTCGGGCAGATCGGCGCCTACGGCCGTCGCCTCCAGCTGACCCACCCCGAGTACGAGCTCTTCGACGACGAGGCCGCGGGGGAGGCTGCCGTCGAGTGGTACCGCACCCATCGCGTCCCCGTCTACTCCACGACGGGCAAGCTCAACTCGCTGCGACTGCGCAAGCTGGTCCACACCGCGCTCGACACGGTCGACCGCATCCGTGAGCCCGTCCCCGACGACGTACGCGTGGCGCGCGGCCTCGTCGAGCGTGCCGTCGCGCTCGAGCTCGTCCACCGCCCGGCCGTCGACGACCAGCCGGCGCGGGGCCTCGACCGGCTCAAGTACGACGAGGCCTTCGTGCTCCAGACGATCCTCGCCCAGCGCCGCAAGGCCGCCGAGTCCGAGCTCGCGACGCCACGGCCACCACGCCCGGGCGGCCTGCTCGCGGCCTTCGACGCCCGGCTGCCCTTCGAGCTGACGGAGGGCCAGCGCGAGATCGGCGAGGTCCTCGCGTCCGAGCTCGCGTCCGAGCGCCCGATGCACCGCCTGCTGCAGGGGGAGGTCGGCTCGGGCAAGACGGTCGTCGCCCTCCGGGCGATGCTGGCCGCCATCGACGCGGGCGGCCAGGCAGCCCTGCTCGCCCCGACCGAGGTGCTGGCCGCCCAGCACCACCGGTCGATCACGGCGATGCTGGGCGACCTCGCCCAGGGCGGGATGCTCGGCGGCTCGGAGTTCGGCACCACCGTGGCGCTGCTCACCGGGAGCCAGAGCACCGCCACGCGTCGCCGTTCCCTGCTCGACGCGGCCTCCGGCGAGGCAGGCATCGTCGTGGGCACGCACGCCCTCATCCAGAAGCACGTCCAGTTCGCCGACCTCGCGCTCGTCGTCGTCGACGAGCAGCACCGTTTCGGCGTCGAGCAGCGGGATGCCCTGCGGGAGAAGGGCATCCGTCCTCCCCACGTGCTCGTCATGACGGCGACGCCGATCCCGCGCACCGTGGCGATGACGGTCTTCGGCGACATGGAGACCTCCACGCTGCGCGAGCTGCCCCGCGGACGCTCGCCCATCGCGACGCACGTCGTCGACGCCGACAAGCCCGGCTGGATCGACCGCACGTGGCAGCGCGTCGCGGAGGAGGTCGCCAAGGGGCACCAGGCCTACGTCGTGTGCCCGCGCATCGGCGACGTCGACGACGAGCCCGGCTCGGTCGCAGCGTCCTCCCGGGACACCTCCGACGAGGACGCCGGCTGGGACGCCCACTGGGAGACCGGTGAGGACGGTGAGGACCGGGCCGACGGCGACGAGGCCCAGACCAAGGACCTCACCGGCGTCTACGCGATGCTCAGCACCCTGCGCGCCACCCCGGCCCTCGACGGGGTGCGCATCGACGTGCTGCACGGGCGCCTCGACCCCGACGCCAAGGACGCCACGATGCGCGCCTTCTCCGCGGGCGAGATCGACGTGCTCGTGGCGACCACCGTCATCGAGGTCGGCGTCGACGTCCCGAACGCCTCGGTCATGGTCGTCGTCGACGCCGACCGCTTCGGCATCTCCCAGCTGCACCAGCTCCGGGGCCGTGTCGGCCGTGGTGCGGTGCCCGGCCTCTGCCTGCTCATGACCCAGGGCGCGGGGGAGCGGGCGGCCGAGCGCCTCGACCAGGTCGCCGGGACGACCGACGGGTTCGAGCTCGCTCGGGCCGACCTGCTGCTGCGCCGCGAGGGCGACGTCCTCGGCGCGCGACAGAGCGGCCGGGGCAACTCGGTCCGGCACCTGCGCCTCGGCCGGCTCGAGGACGAGCAGATCATCGCCGATGCCCGCGAGGACGCATTCGCTCTCGTCGACCGTGACCCCGAGCTGCGTGAGCACCCGGCGCTCGCCGCCGCCGTCGCGATGCGCCTCGACGAGGACCAGGCCGTATGGCTCGAGCGAGGCTGAGGTGACACGCATCATCAGCGGCGTCGCCGGCGGACGGCGTCTCCAGACGCCCCCGGGGTCATCGACCCGACCCACGTCCGACCGGGTGAGGGAGGCCCTCTTCAGCCGCCTCGAGCACCGCGGGCTGCTCGACGGCGCCCACGTCCTCGACCTCTACGCCGGCTCCGGCGCCCTCGGGCTCGAGGCGGCCAGCCGCGGCGCCGCGCTCGTGCTGCTCGTCGAGTCCAACCGCGCAGCCGCGAAGGTCATCCGCAGCAACGCCGGTGTCGTGGGGCACCCCGGGGTCCGGGTCATCGCCGACACCGTCGAGCGTGCGGTCGCCGCGGGCCCACCCGCCGGCGTCGCGCATGGACCTCGTCCTGCTCGACCCGCCCTACGACGTGACCGAGGACGCCCTCGCCGCCGTGCTGGCCGCCCTCGTCGAGCGCGAGTGGCTCGCGCGCCGACGCGTTCGTCGTCGTCGAGCGCTCGAGCCGGTCGCCGCAGCCCACCTGGCCGGACGGTCTCGAGCTCTCGGGCGAGAAGCGCTACGGCGAGACGGCGGTGTGGTTCGCCGAGCCGACGCCGGGCGACGTCGTGGCGTGACGCTCCCGCGACGACGACGACCCGGACGGTAGGTTGGGCGCGTGACGAGCGAAGCGCGCCGCTGTGTCTGTCCCGGCTCCTACGACCCGATCACCAACGGTCACGTCGACGTGGTGACCCGGGCCAGCAGGCTGTTCGACGAGGTCGTGGTGGCGATCCTGCACAACCCGGGCAAGCAGGGCACGTTCGGCATCGAGGAGCGCATCGCCCTCATCGAGCAGTCCGTCGGCCACCTGCCCAACGTGCGCATCGACGCCTGGGCGGACACGCTGGTCGTCGACGTCTGTCGCGAGGTCGGTGCGGCGACGATGGTCAAGGGGCTGCGCGGTGGCACCGACTTCGCCTACGAGCTGCCCATGGCGCACATGAACCGTCACCTCACCGGCGTCGAGACGCTCTTCCTCGCCGCCGACCCCACGCTGCCGCACGTCTCCAGCTCGCTCATCAAGGAGGTCGTGCGCTACGGCGGCGACGTCAGGGGTCTCGTCCCGGACCCGGTCCTGGCAGCCCTGAGCGGGCGTCTCGTCTGATTTGGGCGCACGGCGCCCCTCTAGTAGCCTTGGAGGTCGGTCCACGTCCGTCTTGGCGCGGACCGAATCCTCTACTGTGCGCAGGAGCCATGGACCGTCCTGATCCCCGTTCTTCTCTGGTGCTCGACACCAGGGAGCTCGTTCGGCGACCGGGCACGATGCTCGAGCTCTCGCGCACGGTGCCGTTGCCCGACGACCTCGGAACCGACATCATCTCGATCAAGGCCGGCCAGCCGGTCGTGGTCGAGGTGCGCATGGAGTCCGTCGTCGAAGGTGTCCTCGTGACGGGTTCGGTCAGTGGCACGGCGACCGGCGCCTGCGTGCGGTGCCTGGATCCTCTCGAGCTCGATGTCGAGGGGCGCTTCCAGGAGCTGTTCGCCTACGCCGACCGGGCGGCGCACCACCACGAGGTGGGAGCCGACTCGGACGAGGACGAGGTGCACGAGCTGGTCGGTGACCTCATCGACCTCGAGCCCGTGCTCCGGGACGCTGTCGTGCCGACGCTGCCGTTCCAACCGGTGTGCCGGCCTGACTGCCCGGGGTTGTGTTCCGAGTGTGGGATGCACCTCGCGGAGGACCCGGACCATCATCATGAAGTGATCGACCCGAGGTGGTCGTCCCTCAGCGGACTGCTGAGCAACGACCCGCAAGAGAAGAGGAACTGACGTGGCTGTCCCGAAGCGGAAGATGTCGCGCTCCAACACCCGTTCGCGTCGTGCGAACTGGAAGGCAACGCCGACGACGCTGACCACGTGCCCGCAGTGCGGTGCGGCAACCCAGCCGCACATCGCGTGCCCCTCGTGTGGCACGTACAAGGGCCGTCACTACGCCGTCGCCGAGCGCACCGAGCACCAGGCCTGATCACCCCGTGAGCAGCCCCGTGAGCGACCTGAGCGCTGGGGGTGTTCCGGCGGTGCCGCAGCGGCCCGTCGATGCTCTGATCGCCCACCTCCGTGAGGTGGTCGGCCAGGACATCGACGAGCCGCTGCTCCTGCGTGCCCTGACGCACCGGTCGTACGCCTACGAGAACGGCGGCCTGCCCAACAACGAGCGCCTCGAGTTCCTCGGCGACTCCGTGCTGGGTCTCGTCGTCACCGAGTCGCTCTACCGCGAGCACCCCGACCTGGCCGAGGGGCAGCTGGCCAAGCTGCGCGCGGCCGTCGTCAACATGCGCGCGCTCGCCGACGTCGCCCGGATGTTCGACCTCGGGCAGTACGTCATGCTCGGCAAGGGCGAGGAGGCGACCGGCGGCCGCGACAAGGCCTCGATCCTGGCCGACACCCTCGAGGCGCTCATCGGCACCGTGTTCCTCTCGACCGACATCGACTTCGCCGCGCGCTTCGTGCACCACCACTTCGACCCCATCATCGAGCAGGCCGCCACGCTCGGGGCCGGACTCGACTGGAAGACGAGCCTGCAGGAGATGGCGGCCGGCTCGGCGCTCGGGTCACCGGAGTACCGCGTCGGTGAGCAGGGACCCGACCACGAGAAGGAGTTCCACGCCCGCGTCGTCGTCGGCGAGGAGGTGCTCGGCGAGGGCCACGGCCGGTCGAAGAAGGAGGCCGAGCAGAAGGCCGCCAAGGAGGCCTGGCACACGCTCGACGACCGTCGGGGCACGTCCGGACCCGCGGGCGACATCACCGGCCCCAGCCCGACCTGACGCCGCGTGCCTGAGCTGCCCGAGGTCGAGGTCGTGCGTCGTGGCCTCGAGGACCACGTCGTGGGTCGCCACGTCACTCGCACTCGGATCACCGGGGTGCGCGTGGCGCGTCGCCACGACGCCGGTCCCGACGACCTCGCCGCACGGCTCCACGACGTGACCGTCACCGCGGCGTCTCGTCGCGGGAAGTACCTCTGGCTCGCCCTCGACGGCGAGGACGCCCTCATCGTGCACCTGGGGATGAGTGGGCAGATGCTCGTCGAGCCGGCCGACGCGCCGCTGGAGAAGCACTGCCATGCCCGGTTCGACTTCGCCGACGGCGGCCCGCAGCTGAGGTTCGTCGACCAGCGCACGTTCGGTGGCCTGGCGCTGTCACCGCTTCGGCCCGACGGCATCCCGGAGTCGGTGGCCCACATCGCGCCCGACCCCTTCGAGCCGGCCTACGACCAGACCGCCGTCGTGAGGCGGATGAAGCAGCGCGACAGCGCCGTCAAGCGCGCCCTGCTCGACCAGACCCTCGTGTCGGGCATCGGCAACATCTACGCCGACGAGGCCCTCTGGCGCGCCGAGGTGCACGGCGAGCGACTCTGCTCGTCGCTGAGCAAGCCGGCGCTCGCCCGGATCCTCGACCACGCCCGCGACGTCATGGCCGAGGCGCTCGGCCAGGGCGGCACGAGCTTCGACGCGCTCTACGTCAACGTCAACGGAGCGAGCGGCTACTTCGACCGCTCGCTCCACGCATACGGTCGCGCGGGCACCCCGTGCGACCGGTGCGGCGCCATGATGCGCCGCGAGCAGTTCATGAACCGCTCGTCGTTCTCCTGCCCCGTCTGCCAGCCGCGCCCGAGACGCCGCAACCCGTCCTGACCGTCAGGGGACGGGCGGGCGGGTTGCGAGCGGGCGTGCCGAGCGGTGTCAGTGCCCGCCCGGTCGTCGCTTCGGCGCCGGCCTCGTCGGGTCGTCGTCGACGGGCTCGACGTGCGCGGGCACGACGATCGGCTTGAGCCGCGCCCAGGTGATGAAGAACGGCGCTGATGACGAGCAGGACGATGCCGGCGTAGAGGTTGGCGTTGATGTTGCCCGTCCTGTCGTAGCGCCTTGTCACCGAAGATCCCGAGCGACCGTCAGGATCAGGCCGTAGAGGCCGAGGAGGGCGCCGATGAAGTTGCGGATGTCGAAGGCGCCCGCCGTGTGCTTCTGGGCCCGCTCACCGTCGGGGGCAGGGGCGTCGAGATCGTGGTGGTCACTCATGTCGAGGCTCCTGTCAGAACAAGAAGTTGAGGATGATGACGAGGCCGAGCGAGACGCCGGCGAGGGGCAGGGTGCGCCGGTACCACGGCAGCTTGTGCTCCTCGGGGTCGACGAGGTCCTCCCTCGGCGTCTCGGAGTAGACGAGGCCGCGCAGCGAGCCGGCCGGCTTGGGCTCGGTCACGAGCGACACGACGACGCTGAGCACGATGTCGACGACGAAGGCTGCCGATGCCGCGACGAAGGCGGCGCCCTGGCCCTTCAGCGGGATGACCCCGAGGCTGAGGGACCCGAAGGCGTCCTCGCTGAGGAAGGCGACGAGCACGGCCGAGAGCGTTCCGGCCGAGAGGCCGACCCAGCCGGCGGTCGCGGTCATCCGCTTCCAGAACATGCCGAGGATGAAGGTCGCGAAGAGCGGCGCGTTGAAGAACCCGAAGAGCGTCTGGAGGTAGTCCATGATGTTGCTGAACGAGCTCGCCACGATGGCGGTGAAGATGGCGATGACCGTGGCGCCGACCGTCGCGAGACGTCCGATGCGCAGGTAGTAGTCGTCGCTGTGGTCCTTGCGGATGTAGCGCTGCCACAGGTCGTAGCTGAAGACGGTGTTGAACGCCGAGATGTTGGCGGCCATGCCGGCCATGAACGCGGCGAGCAGGCCGGCGATCGCGACGCCGAGCAGGCCGTTGGGCAGGATGTCGCGCATCAGCAGCAGCAGGGAGTCGTTGTACTTGACGCCCTCTCCGGACGCGCCACCGGGCGGCGAGCCACCGGCCTTGAGCTGGCCGATCTCCTTGACGAGGACGGCGGCGATCATGCCCGGCACGATGACGAGGAAGGGCACGAACATCTTGGGGAACGACCCGATGATGGGCGTCTTGCGAGCCGCCGAGATCGAGTTGGACGCCATGGCGCGCTGGACCTCGACGAAGTTCGTCGTCCAGTAGCCGAAGGACAGCACGAAGCCCAGGCCGAACACGATGCCGACGATCGACCAGAACGGTGAGTCGAAGCCGGAGAGCGCCTGGCCCGGCCACGAGTGGAGCTGCTGCTCGGCCGAGGGCACCTTCGCGGCCACGGCGGCGGGTGTGGAAGCGAACTCGGTGATCTTGTCCTTGAGACCCTGCACGCCTCCGACGCGGTTCAGGCCGATGAGGGTCAGCGGCAGCAGCGCGGCGACGATGACGAAGAACTGGAGCACCTCGTTGTAGATCGCCGCTGAGAGACCGCCGAGCGTGATGTACGACAGGACGATCGCGGCCGCGACGAGCAGCGCGATCCAGAGCGGCCAGCCGAGCAGCGCGTGCACGATCGAGCCGAGCAGGTAGAGGTTGACGCCGGCGATGAGCAGCTGCGCGAAGGCGAAGCTGATCGCGTTGACGAGGTGGGCGCCCGTGCCGAAGCGGCGGAACATGAACTCCGGGACCGAGCGCACCTTCGAGCCGTAGTAGAAGGGCATCATCACGACGCCGAGGAAGAGCATGGCGGGGATCGCCCCGACCCAGAAGTAGTGCACGGCCGAGATGCCGAGCTCGGCACCGTTGGCCGACATGCCCATGATCTCGACGGCACCGAGGTTCGCCGAGATGAAGGCGAGGCCGGTGACCCAGGCCGGCAGCGACCGGCCCGAGAGGAAGAAGTCGATCGAGTCGGACACCGATCGCCGTGCCATGACCCCGATGCCGAGGACGAAGACGAAGTAGAGGGCGATGATGACGTAGTCGACGGGGTTGGCGCTGATGAGGGTGCCTGCGGTGGGCAGACCCGCCAGAGCGTGCATGCGATCAGTCCCTTCGTTGGGCGACGATTCACGCTAGCGCAGGGTCTGGCGCCGGGCGCGTCAGGGTGAGCGGGTGTCTCGTGCCCTCGTGATGAGCCGCTTGAGCGGGACGGACGGAGTCCGCCGCGGAATCGGCCGGAATTGTCATACCCTTCTCGAGCGCTCTCTTCACGGCGAGGTAGTCCGTCGGGCTGCCCGACCGACTCGACGGCGATGAGCAGCCCGTCCCGGTAGCTGAGGAGCGAGAACCGCTCTGCCGCAGGGTCGCCGCGAAGGACGGTCTGGTCGGCGCCGTGGGGGAGACCGGCGATCTGCAGCCGCAGGTCACCCTGGTCGCTCCAGAACCACGGCACGGAGGCGTATGCCGCCGGGCGGCCCGCGAGGGTCGCTGCAGCTGCGCGTGCCTGGTCGGTGGCGTGCGCCACGCTCTCGAGGCGTGTCGGCCCGACCAGCCCGCGGACGAAGGGGTTGGGTCCGACGGTGCAGTCGCCGGCCGCGACGGTGAGCCCGTCGGAGGTGCGGGCGTGCTCGTCGACGACGATGCCGCGCGGCTCGACGGTGAGCCCGAGCTGGGAGGCCAGCTCGGTGCGAGGGTCGACGCCGATGCCGACGACCACGACGTCGGCGTCCAGCACGGCGCCGTCGGCGAGCTCGACCCCGACGGCGTGCTCGTCCTCACCGATGAGGCGGACAGCGCTGGCGCCCAGCAGGACCCGCGTGCCGCGGCGTTCGTGCGCGTCGCGGACGGCGTCGGACAGCAGCGGTGTGACCGCCCGGCCGAGCAGGCGGTCGCCCGCCTCGATGACGGTCACCGCGGCGCCGAGCGCGCGGGCGCTCGCGGCGATCTCGAGCCCGATGAAGCCACCCCCGACGACGACGATCTCGCGCGCCTCGCGGAGCCGGGGCGCCAGCCGGTCGGCGTCAGCCAGGGTGCGCACCGAGTGGACCCGGTCGAGCTCGGCGCCGTCGACGGGGAGCGCCCGGTTGACGGCGCCCGTGCTCAGGGCGAGGCGGTCGAACCCGAGCGTGCGGCCCGAGGCGGTGACGGCGCGGCCTCCACGGGCATCCCGCTCGATCGCCGCCACGGCGTCGCCGGTGACGAGCTCGACGCCGAGGTCGGCGAACCACGCGGCGTCGTGGAAGACGAGCGAGGCGCGGTCGTGCTCGCCGCGCAGGTAGCTCTTCGACAGCGGGGGGCGTTCGTAGGGCGCGTCGGGCTCGTCACCGACGAGGACGACCGGCTCGACGTCCCCGAGCTCGCGCAGGGCCGTGACGAGCGAGATGGCGGCCTGGCCCGCGCCGACGACGAGCGTCCCTGCCGTCTCGTCCCTGGCCATGGGTGCCACCCTAGGGTGGGCGCATGACGTGGTCACCTGCCAACCCCGAGTCCGTCTTCACCTACGGCGCTCCGCAGCTGAAGTTCGGCGCGGGGGCAGCCGACGAGATCGGCCACGACCTCGGGGTGCTCGGCGTGCACCGCGTCCTGGTCGTCACCGACGCCGGTGTGCTGGCGACGGGATGGCCCGAGCGAGTGGCCGAAGGCATCCGCGGGTTCGGCATCGAGGCCGTCGTCCACGACTCGGCGCACGTCGAGCCGACGGACGCCAGCCTGGTCGCCGCGGTCGACCGGGCCCGCGCCGACGGACCCTTCGACGGCTACGTGGCCGTCGGTGGCGGTTCGGCCATCGACACGGCGAAGGCGGTCGACCTGCTGCTCAGCGACGGCGGAGACCTCATGGACTACGTCAACGCGCCGGTGGGGGCGGGTCGGGCCCCGAAGCACCCGCTCGCGCCCCTCGTCGCGGTGCCGACGACGACGGGCACCGGCGCCGAGAGCACGACCATCTGCGTGCTCGACGTCCTCGCGCTCAAGGTCAAGACGGGCATCAGTCACGTCCGGCTGCGTCCGAGCCTGGCCGTCGTCGACCCCCGCCTGACCGCGACCCAGCCCGCGGGTGTCACGGCAAGTGCCGGGATGGACATCCTGTGCCATGCCCTCGAGAGCTGGACGGCGCGCCCGTTCACGAGCTACGAGCGCAAGGAGCCGGGCGAGCGCGTGCCGTACTGCGGCAGCAACCCGATCGCCGACATGTGGTCCGAGCGCTCGATGTCCTTGCTGGCCAAGGCGTTCCGCACCGCCGTTCGGGACGGCGCCGACGAGGCCGCCCGCGGGGACATGGCGCTCGCGGCGACGTTCGCAGGGCTCGGGTTCGGCAACGCCGGCGTCCACGTGCCGCACGCCAACGCGTACCCCATCGCCGGCCGCGTTCGCGACTTCCACCCGGACGGCTACCCCCGGGACGAGCCGATGGTGCCGCACGGTATGGCCGTGGCGCTGACCGCACCCGAGGCGTTCCGGTGGACGTTCGAGTCCGATCCCGGGCGCCATCTGGCCGCTGCCCGCCTGCTCGACCCCGGCCACGGGGACCGCTGGGACTCCGACCCGCGCGACGTGCTGCCCGGCGTCCTCGTCGACCTGATGCGCGACATCGGCCTGCCCAACGGCCTGCACGCCGTCGGCTACGACGAGCACGACGTCGGCGACCTCGTCGAGGGGTCGCTCAAGCAGCAGCGGCTGCTCGCGACGAGCCCGCGCGAGGTCGGCGCCGACGACCTCGCCGGGATCATGACCCGTTCGTTGCAGCTCTGGGACTAGCGGCTTCTCCGGGGGCACGGGGGCGCAAGGCCGCTTGCGGCCCTGAGCCCCGTGAGTCGGCATACAGTGCCGTCTGTGACGACCGAGCCCACCCACCTGCCCCTGCCCCTCGAGAGCGACTGGCTCGACTGGGTCGGCGCCCGCGGCGAGCAGCAGCTCGCGCTGGCGCGGTCCCTCGTCGAGGGCCTGCGCAGCGACCCGCCCCGGGAGCCGCTCGAGGTCCTGCGGGTCTGGAACGACGCGCAGACGGCCCTGTCCAACGCCGCCTCGGTGGGTTCGCTCTTCTCCGAGGTGCACCCCGACGCGGCCGTCCGCGAGCGGGCGGAGGCCGTGGCCCAGCAGGTGCAGAAGCTCGACACCGACCTCGGCCTCGACACCGGGCTGTATGCCGTCCTCGCCGGCCTCGACGCGAGCGGCCTCGACGCCGACGCGGCACGCGTGCTCGAGCGCACCCTGCGCGACTTCCGCCGCTCGGGGGTCGACCGCGACGAGGCGACGCGTGACCGGCTGCGCGCAGCTGAGCGAGCGGGCCATCCTGCTGAGCCAGGAGTTCAGCAAGAACATCCGCGAGAACGTCCGGAGCATCCGGCTCAGCCCCGAGCGGCTCGCCGGCCTGCCGCAGGACTGGGTCGACGCCCACCCGGTCGACGACGAGGGGCTCGTCACGGTGACGACCGACTACCCCGACGTCGTGCCGTTCCGCACCTTCGCCCGGGACGCGCAGGCACGTCGCGACCTCGTCACCGAGTTCCTCACCATCGCCTGGCCGGCCAACGACCGCGTGCTCCAGGAGATCTTCGCCGTCCGTCGCGAGCACGCCGCGCTGCTCGGCTACGAGTCGTGGGCGGACTACGACGCCGAGGTGAAGATGATCGGCAGCGGCAAGGCCATCGGCGAGTTCATCGACCGCATCACCGAGCTGTCGACGGCGAGCGCCGAGCGCGACAAGGCCGTGCTGCTCGAACGGTTGCGCCAGGACCGTCCCGAGGCCACCGACATCGACGGCGCCGACGTCTCCTACTACGCCGAGCTCGTCCGCAAGGAGCAGCTGGCCGTCGACGCCCAGCAGGTGCGCGACGTACTTCCCGTTCGAGTCGGTCCGCCAGGGCCTGCTCGACGTCACGGGGCGTCTCTTCGGGCTGGAGTGGTCGCCGGTCCCGCGCGAGGACGCCCGCACGTGGCACGAGGAGGTCGCGACCTACGACGTGTCGTTCTCGGGCGAGCGCATCGGCCGCATCCACCTCGACCTGCACCCGCGCGAGGGCAAGTACAAGCACGCGGCCCAGTTCGACCTCGTGCGTGGCGTCGCCGGCACGCAGCTCGCCGAGGGCGTGCTCGTGTGCAACTTCAACCGCGGCCTGCATGGAGCACGACGAGGTCGTCACCCTCTTCCACGAGTTCGGCCACCTCGTGCACCACGTCCTCGCCGGCCGCACCGAGTGGGTCCGGTTCTCGGGGGTCGCGACCGAGTGGGACTTCGTCGAGGCGCCGAGCCAGATGCTCGAGGAGTGGGCCTGGGACGCCGACGTCCTCGCCACCTTCGCCCGCAACGGCGACGGCGAGGTCATCCCCGCCGAGCTCGTCGAGGCGATGCGCCGGGCCGACGACTTCGGCAAGGGCTACGACGCCCGCACGCAGATGTTCTACGCCGCGCTGTCCTACGACTTCCACGTGCACGAGAGCGACGACCTCACGGCCCGCCTGCGCGAGCTGATGGACCGCTACTCCGTCTTCCCGTACCTGTCGGGCACGCACATGCAGTGCCACTTCGGGCACCTCGACGGCTACAGCTCGGCCTACTACACCTACATGTGGTCGCTCGTCATCGCCAAGGACATGTTCTCGGCCTTCGACCGCGGTGACCTCTTCGACCCCGAGGTCGCCGGTGCCTACCGCGACAAGGTGCTGGCGCAGGGCGGCCGCCGCGACGCCGCGGACCTCGTCGAGGACTTCCTCGGCCGGCCCTACACCTTCGACGCGTATGCCGCGTGGCTGGCCGAGTGACCCGGCGTGGCACCGACTGAGCGCGTTCACGTCACGTCGCTGACGGCATACCCCGTCAAGTCGCTCGGCGGGGTGTGCGTCGACGCGGCGGTCGTGGAGGCGCAAGGGCTGCGGGGCGACCGCCGGTGGGCGGTCGTCGACCCGGACGGCACCAAGGTCACCGCCCGCGAGGAGCACGCCCTCCTCGGGCTGCGCGCCGAGCCGCTCGACGACGGGGGAGTGCGGCTGCTCGCTGCCGGACGCGGACGCGCTCGAGGTCGTCGCCGCCCCGCGACGCCGCGCCCGTGCCGGTGGGCTTCTCGGGGCAGGACAGCGCTCGACCCGCCGGCTCCCGGCGCCGACGGCTGGCTGACCGAACAGGTGGGGCGCCCGCTGCGGCTCGTGTGGCAGGACGACGCGACGCACCGCCCGATCCGGCCCGACCTGGGCGGCGCCGAGGGGGACCGCAACTCGCTCGTCGGACGCCGCGCCGCTCCACGTGACGTCGGAGTCGTCGCTGGCGCAGCTCAACGACTGGGTGCGTCGAGACGGCCCTCGAGCGGGGTGAGGAGCCTCGAGATCCCTTGGCGCATCGACGGTTCCGGCCCAACGTCGTCGTGGCCGGTGGCGAGCCCTTCGCCGAGGACGCGTGGTCGTCGGTGCGCATCGGCGACGTGCCGTTCCGCACGACGATGGTGTGCGACCGCTGCGTCATGACGACGATCGACCGCGACGACCTGCGCTCCGGCAAGGAGCCGATCCGCACCCTGGCTCGGCACCGGAAGTGGGACGGCGCCACGTGGTTCGGCATCCGGCTCACGCCCGTGCTGCCGCTCGACCCCGGCGCGACCGTCCGCGTCGGCGACCCGGTGGTCGCCGGCTGACGGTCAGATCGAGCGACGACGGCGCTCACGGGATCGGGAGCTCCTTGAGCACGACCGTCTTGCCGGTGTTCCTCGCGGAGAGGTCGGCCATCGCCTGGCGCACCGTCTTGGAGAAGAGGTGGGCGCCCCTGATCGTGGGGTGGATGCGGTCGGACTGGACCTGGTCCGGGTGTGCCCGGATGGCGTCGGCCCAGTCGGCGACGACGACGTTGGGGCGGCCTCGAGCGACGAGCTCGAGCGTCGCGTTGTCGGTGTCGACGCGGGCGAACGGGGCCATGATGTTGACGAGGACGACCATGCGGTCGGGGCCGAGGGTGTCGAGCACCTTCTTGACGGCGTCCTCGTCGACGCCGGCGTTGGTGCCGAAGGCGAGGATGACCGCGCGCCGGTTGCCGACACCGCGGTCCGCGACCTCTGTGAGCCCGTCGGACCACCGACGGTTGGACTTCGCGTCGATCCGGATGCCGGGGAAGTAGTAGCGCAGCGCCTGCAGGCTGCCGACCATGATCGAGTCGCCGTAGGCGTCGATCTCGTCTCCGGCGGGCATCGTGAACGAGGCCTTCGCGGCCGACGCGGTCCCCGTGGGCAGAGCGCCCGGTGTCGTCGCCGGAAGCGGCGTGCCCGTCGCCGGTGCGGTGGCCGGCCGAGGGCGTCGGCGTCGGCATCGCGTCGGCCGCCGCCTCGTTCGCGGCGAGCATCCTGGCGGTCTCGCTCTGGTCGGGAGCCGTCACGACGATGACCGCGGTCACGACGGCCAGGGCGGCGACGACGGCGCCGAGGCCTCGCTTGCCGCGGAGGGTCAGTCCCGAGACGCCCCGGCGCAGGCTCGTCGCCACCCCCCGGAAGCCGAGGGTCCGGAACGGCGTCTCGACGAAGCGGAAGGTCAGGTCGGCGAGCGCGAGCGTCACGAGCACGCACCACAGGCGGGTCAGCAGGTGCGACGTCGTGCCCGGGGCGGACGGGTTGTCGAGCGCCACGAGGAGGATGACGGGCCAGTGCCAGAGGTAGATGGAGTAGGACCGGGCCCCGACCCAGGACGCGACCGGGTGGCGCATGGCCCGCTGGACCGGGGTCGCACCGTTCGCTCGGGTCATGCCGTCGGGGCGCCGCTCGATGAGACCCATGACGAGGACGGCCGTCGCCAGGGACGCCGCCACGATGCCGCCGCGGAAGGTCAGCGTCGACTGCTCGTCGAGGAAGGCCATCTCGGCGAGCAGGACCCCGAGAGCGAGGGGCACGGCATACGACCCGAACCGCCCCCAGCGCGACGGCGCCACCCACGACGCCAGGCGCGGACTCGCCCAGGCGAACGCGAGCGCTGCGCCGGCCATGAGCCCCACGACGTGCGTGTCGGTGCCGTAGTAGACGCGCGTCGCGTCGGTGCCCGGCGTGAAGAGCACCGCCATGAGCAGGGAGGAGACGATGCCGACGGCGACCGCCACGCCGACCCGCACCCGGCTCGACACCGCCAGCAGCGCGAGCGTCAGCAGGGGCCAGAGCAGGTAGAACTGCTCCTCGACCGCCAGCGACCAGAAGTTCATGAACAGCTGCGGTGCGGTCTGGTCGAAGTAGCTCGTGCCGGCCGTGATCTCGAGCCAGTTCGTCGAGAAGGTGAGGGCGCCGAGCATCTGGCGTCCCACGTCGACGAGGAGGTCCTGGCTGACGCCGCGGGCGATGAGGACGCTCGTGACGACGCAGAGGACGAGGGCGGGAAGCAGACGACGCGCGCGACGGACCCAGAACTGCGACAGGGCGATCCGGCCGCTGCGGTGGTGCTCGCGCAGGAGCAGCGTCGTGATGAGGAAGCCCGAGACCACGAAGAAGACGTCGACCCCGAGGAAGCCGCCGGGCAGCCACGACGCGTTGAGGTGGTAGACGAGGACACCGACGATGGCGAGGGCCCGCAGTCCGTCGAGGCCTTCGATGCGCGCCCCGTGCTCCCCGGGGTCTGCCCCGAGCGAGCACGCCCCGATCGCGGGATGGCCCCCGTGGCCGTCTCGGCGGTCCGGCTCGAGCCGGCCGCCCGTGAAATCGCCGACGTCGTCACGTCGCTCCTTCCGTGGGCCTCGGTGGGCGGAGCCACCGGTGTGCCTGCCGCGAGCATAGTGACGGGTGGTGCTGACGCTGCGACGCCACGCGGCATACCGTGTCGGGGTGGACGAGGGAGCGAACGGGGCGGCGCGCCCGCCGGTCAGGGTCACGATGTTCGTGCGCGGCACCGTGCAGGGCGTGGGCTTCCGGTGGTGGACGCGCGCCCGCGCGCTCGAGCTCGGTCTCGTCGGGCACGCCCGCAACACCACCGACGGGCGCGTGGAGATCGTGGCCCAGGGGAGCCCGGAGGCGGTCGACGCCCTCGAGGCGCTGCTGCGCGAGAGCCCCTCGACGACCCGGCGGCCCGGCCACGTCGAGGGCGTCGTCGCGCAGCCCGGCGTTCCGAGGGACGGGATCACCGGATTCGTCGGAGCGCTGAGCCGCCTAGGCTGGCGCGCGTGAGCGACGTGCCCGAGGTCCCCGCCGAGCTCGCCCGGCTGCGCAGCAGCATCGACAACATCGATGCCGCGCTCGTCCACCTGCTGGCGGAGCGCTTCAAGTGCACCCAGCAGGTCGGCCGGCTCAAGGCCGAGCAGCACCTGCCCCCCGCCGACCCGCAGCGCGAGGAGCGGCAGATCGCGCGGCTGCGGTCGCTCGCCGACAGCGCCGGCCTCGACCCGGTGTTCGCCGAGGCGTTCCTGAACTTCATCATCGCCGAGGTCATCCACCACCACGAGCGCATCGCGAACGGCAACGCGTAGCCGCGCCCCAGGGCGGACGCCTCAGTAGAGCGTCGCGTCCTGCCGCTCGTCGAGAGCGGCGTCGTAGGCCGCGACCTCGGCATCGGTCGTGAAGCCACCCGCCTCGCGCGTCATCATCCCCGCCGTGGGCAGCGTGCTCGGGTCGACGCGGGACTCGTCGTCCCACAGTCGGCTCCGCTTGACGGCTCGGGCGCACTGGAAGTAGATGCGTTCGACCGTGACGACGAGCACGGAGGCCGGCCGCGACACCCCTGACCTCGTGTCGAGCGAGCTCGTCGGGGTCCGTGGAGATGACCGCCGTGCCGCGCACGCGCAGCTCCTCGCCGAGGCCCGGGACGAGGAAGAGCAGGCCCACCCGCGGGTCGGCGACGACGTTGCGCAGCGTGTCGAGCCGGTGGTTGCCGCGCCGGTCCGGGATGACCAGGGTGCGCTCGTCGCGCACGACGACGAAGCCGCTGGAGTCCCCGCGCGGCGACTGGTCGAGGCCGCCGTCGCCGACCGTGGCGATGACGACGAACGGCGCCGCCGCGATGATCCGGGCGTGGCTCGGGGTGATCGTCGGGGACTCCTTGGCGAGGCTGTTGGCCGCCGGGGTGTCGGGGTAGACCTCGAGCAGCCGCTCGATCGTGGTGATTCGGTGCGGCTCGTCGGCGTCCACCCGTCCACGGTATGCCGTTCGCACCCAGCGGTCTCGCCTCCCCGGGGCCGGGACCGTTGGCTAGTACGCTGACCGGGATCGCTGGCCGGCTGGACAAAGGATTTCTCGGGTCGTGTACGTCAAGAGCCTCACCCTGAAGGGCTTCAAGTCCTTCGCCTCGGCGACCCACATGCGTCTCGAGCCCGGCATCACCTGCATCGTGGGCCCCAACGGGTCCGGCAAGAGCAACGTCGTGGACGCGCTCGCCTGGGTCATGGGCGAGCAGGGTGCCAAGTCGCTGCGCGGCGGGAAGATGGAGGACGTCATCTTCGCCGGCACGTCCGGTCGCGCCCCCCTCGGCCGGGCCGAGGTTGCCCTGACGATCGACAACACCGACGGTGCGCTCCCGATCGACTACACCGAGGTGACGATCGCCCGGACGATGTTCCGCAACGGCGGGTCGGAGTACGCCATCAACGGCACCCCGTGCCGCCTGCTCGACGTGCAGGAGCTGCTCTCCGACAGCGGCATCGGGCGCGAGATGCACGTCATCGTCGGCCAGGGCCAGCTCGACACCGTCCTGCGTGCGACCCCCGAGGAGCGCCGCGGTTTCATCGAGGAGGCCGCGGGCGTCCTCAAGCACCGCAAGCGCAAGGAACGCGCGCTGCGCAAGCTCGACACCATGGAGGCCAACCTCACCCGCGTGCAGGACCTCACCGGGGAGATCCGCCGCCAGCTCGGCCCCCTCGGTCGCCAGGCCGAGACGGCGCGCAAGGCCGCCGTCATCCAGACCGACGCCCGCGACGCCCGGCTGCGCCTCCTCGCCGACGACCTCGTCCAGCTGACCTCGACGCTCGAGCAGGAGGTTGCCGACGAGTCGGCCCTCATCGAGCGCCGATCCGAGGTCGAGGAGTCCATCGGCGACCTCGCGCACCGGCTGTCGACGCTCGAGGAGGCAGCCGAGGCCGCCCGCCCGGCCCTGACCCGCGCGCAGGACGAGTACGTCTCGCTCGGCCGCCTCGTCGAGCGGATGGCCTCGACGCGGTCGCTCGCCGCCGAGCGGGTGCGCCTGCTCAGCGAGGACGACGAGCCGGAGGCCCCCGGTCAGAGCAGGGACCCGGAGCAGCTGCGCGTCCAGGCCGCCGAGGTGCGCGAGCAGGAGGCGTTCCTCCTCGAGGAGATCGCCGAGGCCAAGGCCGCCCTCGAGGAGGCGGTCATGAACCGCGCCGACGCCGAGCGCGGCCACGCGGAGGAGACCGCTCGCCTGCAGCGCGAAACCCGGGCTGCCGCCGACCGCCGCGAGGGCCTGGCCAAGCTCGGCGGCCAGGTCGGCGCCAAGGCCTCGCGCATCGAGGCCCGCGAGGCCGAGGTCGGGCGCCTCCGCAGCACCATCGAGGCCGCCCAGGCCCGCGCCACCGAGGCGGAGCACGAGTTCTCCCGGCTCGAGTCCAGCGTCGCCCAGGACGAAGAGGGCGAGGAGGGGCTCGACACCGCCTACGAGGAGGCCGCCGCGCGCCTCGAGGCCGCCGAGGCCGAGCTCGCCCGGTGGAAGGAGGCCGAGACGACCGCCGAGCGCGCGCGCACCACCGCCGCCGCCCGGGTCGAGGCGCTCGGCCTCAGCCTGAGCCGCAAGGACGGCGCGGCAGCACTGCTCGCCGCCGCCGACGAGGCCCACCAGATCCTCGGGTCGGTCGCCTCGCTCGTCACCGTCGAGCCCGGTCTGGAGAATGCCGTCGCGGCCGCTCTCGGGTCCGCCGCCGAAGCGCTCGCCGTCGGCTCGCTCGATGCCGCTGCCGCGGCCCTCGACGCCCTCCGCGACGGCGACAACGGCCGCGCCAGCCTGCTCGTGGCCGAGTCGGCCACGCACGTCGACCGGGCGTCGTGGCCCACCCTGCCGGGTGAGGCCCGGTGGGCCCGGGACGTCGTCGAGTGCCCGGAGTCCGTGCGTCCCGCGGTCGAGCAGGTGCTGGACCGCGTGGCACTCGTGCCGGACGGCTCGGCTGCCCGGGAGGTCGTCCGCACCCATACCGGCGTCACCGCCGTCACCCGCGGCGGGGACGTCTACGCCCCGGGCACCGTGCGAGGCGGCAGCACGACCGCGCCGAGTCTGCTCGAGCTGCAGGCCGCGCTCGACGACGCCCAGGACGCCATGGCCCGGGCCACCCGAGAGGGTGAGGAGGCTCGCTTCCGCGTCGTGGGCGCGGAGGCGACCTGCGCCGAGCTCACCGACGCCGTCGAGGCTGCTCTCGAGCGGCTCAACGAGAGCGACGCCCGGATGGCCGCGATCGCCGAGAAGCTCGGCTCGCTCGGACAGACCCTGCGGGCCGCGCGCTCGGAGGTCGAGCGCACCGAGAAGGCCATCGCCGACGCGATGTCGGCCCTCGAGGCCGACCAGACCGAGCACGCCGCACTCCTCGAACGACTCGAGGCCGCGAGCGGTGAGGGCGACTTCGCCGACGAGCCGTCGACCGAGGAGCGCGACCGCCTCGAGGCCGTCGCCCGTGAGGCCCGGGCGGCCGAGACCGAGCTGCGTCTCGCGCTGCGCACCCGGGAGGAGCGCGCGCGTGCCCTGAAGGACCGCGCCGATGCGCTCGAGCGCAGTGCTCGCCACGAGGAGGAGACCCGTCGGCGGCTCGCGGAGAAGCGAGCGCGTCGCCAGCGTGAGGCCGTGGTGGCCGACGCCGTGCGCACCGCGGCGACGTGGGCGCACGCGCTTCTCGTCGAGTCGGCCGAGCAGGCGGGGCACGCCCGTGCGGCCGGTGAGGCCGAGCGCACCGAGCGTGATGCCGAGCTCGCCGTCGTGCGGCGTGACATCTCGGTCCTGCAGGCCGAGCTGCGTGAGCTGACGGACACCGTGCACCGCGACGAGGTGGCCCGCACCCAGCAGCGCCTGCGCATCGAGCAGCTCGAGACCAAGGCGGTCGAGGAGCTCGGGATCGCGCCGTCCGACCTCGTCGAGGAGTACGGTCCGCACCAGCTCGTCCCGTCGGTGCCCGACCCTGATGCGGATCCCGACGCGCCGCAGCCCGACCCCGTCCCCTTCGTGCGCGAGGTCCAGGAGAAGCGGCTGCGTCAGGCCGAGCGCAAGCTGAACGCACTGGGGCGGATCAACCCCCTCGCCCTCGAGGAGTTCACGGCCCTCGAGGAGCGTCACAAGTTCCTCACCGAGCAGCTCGAGGACCTCAAGAACTCCAAGCGTGACCTGCTCGACATCGTCCGGGAGGTCGACGAGCGCGTCGAGCGCGTCTTCGCCGAGGCCTTCGAGGACACCGCGGTCCAGTTCGAGCGGGTCTTCCAGCGGCTCTTCCCCGGCGGGGAGGGACGACTCGTCCTCACCGACCCGTCCAACATGCTGACGACCGGCCTCGAGGTCGAGGCCCGGCCGCCGGGCAAGAAGATCAAGCGCCTGTCGCTGCTCTCCGGTGGGGAGCGCTCGCTCGTCGCCGTCGCGCTGCTCGTCGCGATCTTCAAGGCCCGCCCCTCGCCGTTCTACATCATGGACGAGGTCGAGGCCGCCCTCGACGATGCCAACCTCGGCCGGCTCATCACCCTCTTCGAGGAGCTGCGTGACAGCTCCCAGCTCATCGTCATCACCCACCAGAAGAAGACGATGGAGATCGCCGACGCCCTCTACGGTGTCAGCATGCGCGGCGACGGCGTCACGACCGTCGTGTCCCAGCGCCTGCGCGACGTGGCCGACCGCTCGGCCTGAGGCCCCGGCACACCTGCCGAGTAGAGGCGGCCGGGGGGCGGCCCTGCGGGACCGGCCGGGAGACGGACCTGGAGTTTGCCAAATCGTCACCCGGCGGTATTTGCGCCACAAGAGCCACATGCGTCACTCTTGTCACATGGTCTTCCTGGTCCTCTCGATGCTCGTCGTCACCGTGCTCGGTGTGGCGGTCGTCGGCGTCGTCGCGGTGCCTGCGCACCGTGGCGGCCGCGACCTGCTCACCGCCAAGGGGGAAGGGGTTGCACGCGCGGCACGTCGTCGCGCCGAGACCCTCAGTCGCCCGCGCGCCCGCACCCACTAGGCCGCGTCCGACCGCCTGCCCACCTCGATCAGCCACCGGCCAACGCCGGTGGCTGACGTGTGTCCGGGCGGGGTGGAGACGGGATCGAGGCGGACGGGGGGCCGTCATCCCCGTGGTTGGATGGCTGACGTGGAAACACTCTTGATCTTCATCGTCATCGGCGCCGTCATCGTGCTCGGGGGGCTCGCCTACGGTGTCAGCCGCATCGGTGGCGGTCGCAACCGCGGCCTCGAGCGCGAGGCCCCGCCGACGCACGCCGGGCTGCCCGGCGAGGACCTCGACCGCCGACCGCCCACGCACGCCACCGACACCGTCGCGCCCCCCGATGCGCCGGGCGCCCCCGCCGAGGTCGAGATCGAGGAGCCGGCTGCGCCGACCGAGCCGCCCGCGGCCGCGTTGGAGCGGCCCGAGTCCGCCCGCGGCCGGCTGCAACGCCTCCGGGCGCGCCTGGCCCGGTCCAACTCCTCGATCGGGCAGGGCCTGCTCGCCCTGCTCTCGCGCGGCAAGCTCGACGAGGAGGCGTGGGAGGAGGTCGAGGACACCCTCATCTCCTCCGACCTCGGCGTCGAGGCCACCATGGAGCTCGTCGACTCGCTGCGCACCCGCGTCAAGGTCGACGGCACCACCGACGAGGCCACCGTCCGCAGCTGGCTGCGCGACGACCTGCTCACGCTCGTCCAGCCCGACATGGACCGCCGCATCGCGAGCAGCCGCGTCGGCGACCGGCCCGCCGTCATCCTCGTCGTCGGCGTCAACGGCACCGGCAAGACGACGACCGTCGGCAAGCTCGCCCGCGTCCTCGTCGCCGAGGACCGCGAGGTCCTCCTCGGTGCCGCGGACACCTTCCGCGCCGCGGCGGCCGACCAGCTCGAGACCTGGGGCGCCCGTGTCGGCGTCGCCACCGTGCGGTCCGACAAGGACGGCGCCGACCCCGCTGCCGTGGCCTTCGACGCCGTCAAGGCCGGCATCGAGGAGGAGGTCGACGTCGTCATCATCGACACGGCCGGCCGCCTCCACAACAAGGTCGGCCTCATGGACGAGCTCGGCAAGGTCAAGCGCGTCATCGAGAAGCAGAGCGAGATCGACGAGGTCCTCCTCGTCCTCGACGCCACGACGGGCCAGAACGGCCTGATGCAGGCCAAGGTCTTCTCCGAGGCGGTCGATGTCACCGGCATCGTCCTGACCAAGCTCGACGGCACCGCCAAGGGCGGCATCGTCGTCGCGGTGCAGCGCCAGCTCGGCGTCCCGGTCAAGCTCGTCGGGCTCGGCGAGGGACCGGACGACCTCGCCCCCTTCGACCCCGAGGCCTTCGTCGACGCCATCGTCATGTGACCACGCGCCTCCGTCCACCCTCTTCGAACACGTATGCCGCCCGGCTCAGCCGGGCGGCATACGTGCGAGCGTGACCGCAGCGTGGGCAGGGGAGTCCACGATCCGGACAGCCGCTGTGGCGGAAACCAGCCGCTAACACCGCCCACCGGTTGTTGACAAGGCTGTAACAAACGACGCCGTCGCCCGACATCCGGCCCGTCCATCGTTCTCGCCATGAGCGCACTTACCTTCGTGACGGCAGACAAGCCGTTCACCGACAGCGGGAACACCGCGTGGGTCCTCGCAGCAGCCGCTCTGGTGCTGTTCATGACCCCCGGTCTCGCCCTCTTCTACGGCGGCATGGTCCGCACCAAGAGCGTCCTCAACATGATGATGATGTCGTTCATCACCATGGGCACGGTCGGCACGGTGTGGATCCTCTGGGGCTACAGCGAGGCGTTCGGCAACGACGTCGGCCTCGGTCTCCTCGGCAACCCCTTCGAACACTTCGGGCTCAAGGGCGTGCTCGACGCCATCTACGGCTACGTCCCGGCCAGCGCGGGCGCGCCGGCGGCAGGCGGCATCCCCGGTGGTGCTTTCGTCGCCTTCCAGGTCGTCTTCGCGATCATCGCCGTGGCTCTCGTCTCGGGCGCGATCGCCGACCGGGCCAAGTTCGTCACGTGGACCGTCTTCACGGTGATCTGGGCGACGCTCGTCTACTTCCCCGCGGCCCACTGGGTCTTCGCCTTCAGCGGCTTCGCGGCCGAGACGGGCGGCTGGATCGCCAACAAGGCCGACGGGCTCTTCCTCGGTGGCGCCGGCGCCTACGACTTCGCGGGCGGCACAGCCATCCACATCAACGCCGGTGTCGCGGGCCTCGCCCTCGCGATCCTGCTCCGCAAGCGGGTCGGGTGGCCCAAGGAGCCGATGCGTCCGCACAACCTGACCCTGGTCATGATCGGTGCCGGCATCCTGTGGTTCGGCTGGTTCGGCTTCAACGCCGGCTCGGCCCTCAGCGCAGGCACGCTGGCCTCGGGCGTCTGGGTCAACACCCTCGGCGCCACCTGCACGGCCATGCTCGGCTGGCTCATCACGGAGAAGATCCGCGACGGCCACGCCACCTCGCTCGGTGCGGCCTCGGGTGTCGTCGCCGGCCTCGTCGCCATCACCCCGGCCTGCGCCACCGTCTCCCCGTGGGGCGCCCTCGTCGTCGGTCTGGCGGCCGGTGTGGGCTGTGCCCTCGCCGTCGGCCTCAAGTTCCGCTTCGGCTTCGACGACAGCCTCGACGTGGTCGGCGTGCACCTCGTCGGCGGCCTCATCGGCACCCTGCTCATCGGCTTCCTCGCCGACGCGACCAACAGCCCGACCGGCACGGCCGGCCTCGAGATGAACGACGGTCTCCTCCTCGGCGGAGGCCTGGGACAGCTCTGGGCCCAGACCCTGGGGGCCGTCGCGGTGCTCGTCTACTCCTTCGTGGTGACCTTCGCCATCGGCTGGGTCCTGCACAAGACCATGGGCTTCACCATCTCCGAGGAGGAGGAGGTCAGCGGTATCGACCTGCTGGAGCACGCGGAGACCGCGTACGACCTCGGCTCGTTCACGGGTGGCAGCCGTAGTCTGCCCACCTCGGGCGTCGTGGCCGAACGAACCCGACAGCCCGTCGCCGACGAGCCGTCCGCCAAGGAAGGGGCATCCGCGTGAAGCTCATCACCGCCATCATCAAGCCGCACCAGCTCGACGAGGTCAAGGAGGCCCTGGAGGCCTTCGGGGTGGCCGGCATGACCATCAGCGAGGCCAGCGGCTACGGCCGCCAGCGCGGCCACAGCGAGGTCTACCGCGGCGCCGAGTACACCGTCGACTTCGTGCCGAAGGTGCGTCTCGAGGTCCTCGTCGACGACATCGACTCCCCGGACGTCCTGGACGTGATCCTCAAGGCCGCGCAGACCGGTCGCATCGGGGACGGCAAGATCTGGTCCGTCCCGGTCGACGAGGTGGTGCGGGTCCGCACCGGCGAGCGGGGCGTCGCCGCCCTCTGAGCGCCGAGGTCCGCTGCACGGCACGGCGAGCACCAGAGACACCAACAGAACCGACTCAAGGGGACGGCGAGACCTGACATGACGGATGTGACCACACGACGTCTGGACCTCGCCGGCACCCGGACCTTCGCGACGCCCGGCGCGGGCCAGACCCGCCGCCGGGCGCTCGCGGAGTTCGGGTTCGGATGGCTCCAGGAGCTGTGGCGCGAGGCGTGCTCCGGTCGCCGGCACGAAGGTGTCGCGCTCGCCGCGGTCGGCTCGCTCGCACGCAGCGACGGCGGACCGCTCAGCGACTACGACCTGGTGCTGGTGCACCACCCGCGCGGCCTCTCCGGCAAGGAGGTCGGCGCCTTCGCCGACAAGCTCTGGTATCCCATCTGGGACGCCGGGGTGCGCCTCGACCACAGCGTCCGCACGGTCGCCGAGTGCCGCGCCGTCGCCTCCGACGACTTGTCCGCGGCGGTCGGGCTGCTCGACCTGACCCACGTGGCCGGGGACGCCGACGTCGTCAACGCCGCCCGCTCGACGGTGGCCCACGACTGGCGGGCCAACGCCCGCACCCGTCTCGGCGAGATGCAGGAGTCCGTGGTCCAGCGGCACGCCCGCCAGGGCGACCTCGCGCACCTCATCGAGCCCGACCTCAAGGAAGCCCACGGCGGACTCCGCGACATGTCGGTGCTGCGGGCCCTCACGGCCGCGTGGCTCACCGACCGCCCGCACGGCGAGGTCGACGAGGCCTACGAGCGCATCCTCGACGTCCGCGACGCGATCCACGTCGTCACCGGGCGCGGCCGGGACCGGCTGACCCGCGACGACCAGGACGCGTGCGCGGCGCTGCTCGGCTACACCGACGCCGACGACCTCCTCACCGACCTCTCGACGTCGGCCCGCACCATCGCGTATGCCGTCGACGGCACCCTGCGCCGCGCCATGCAGTCCCAGCGCGCCCGCACCCTGCGCGTCGGTCCCCGCCGCCCGCAGCTGGCCCCGCTCGGCTACGGCCTCTACCGGCACGACGGGGAGGCGGTCCTCGGACCGTCGGCCGACCTCTCGTCCGACCCGATCACCCCGCTGCGGGCCGCCGTCGTGGCCGCACGCGGCGGCATACCCCTGTCGCCGACGACGCTGAAGAACCTCGCCGCCACCGCGCCCTCCCTGCCCGAGCCGTGGCCGGAGGTGGCTCGCAACCTCTTCGCGGACCTGCTCGCGTCGGGCCCCGGGCTCGTCACCGTCTGGGAGGGGCTCGACCTCGCCGGCGTCGTCGAGCGGTGGATCCCGGAGTGGCAGGCGGTGCGCAGCCGCCCGCAGCGCAACGCCGTGCACCGGCACACCGTCGACCGCCACCTCATCGAGACCGTCGTCGCGGCGAGCGGCATGGTCCGCGACGTCGCCCGGCCCGACCTGCTCATGCTCGCGGCGGTGCTCCACGACATCGGCAAGGTGCCGGGCTCGCAGGACCACTCCGTGACCGGGGCCCAGCTCGCCGACACGGTGCTCCGGCGGATGGGTGTCACCGACGCCGACCGCGCCACCGTCGTGCGACTGGTCCGGGAGCACCTCACCCTCGTCGAGCTGGCCACCCGCCGCGACCCCGAGGACCCGGCGACGATCATCGCGCTCTCGGACGCCGTCGACGGGTCGGCCACGACGCTCGACCTGCTGCGCGCCCTCACCGAGGCCGACGCGTCCGCCGCCGGGCCCAAGGCCTGGAGCGACTGGCGGGCCGGCCTCGTCCAGCGCCTCTACCGGGCCTGCCGCACGGCACTCATCGCCCACACCCCAGGAGAGGGGCCTCTCGTCGTGGAACCGATCGAGACCCTGGCGCTCTCCGACGACGCCCTCGACCGCATCGCGTCCGGAGAGCCCTACGTCACCGTGTCATCCCTCGGTGGCGCCCACCGCATCGACATCATCGACCGTGACCGCGCCGGCCTCTTCGCGGACACGGCCGGCCTGCTCGCCGCGCACGGCTTCGTCGTGCGCTCAGCCATCGTCCGCACCGTCGACGGCGTCGCCGTCAACGAGTGGTGGGTCGACTCGCCGTCCGGCGAGACCCCGCTCCCCGAGGTGATCGGCCGCGACCTCGTGCGCGTCGCCAAGGGCGACCGCGCGCCGCTGGGCAAGCTGCAGCGACGCAAGTCGTCCGGGGTGCGAAGCCCCGGCTCGGGATCGGTCGACTCGACACGCGCCATGGTCATCAGCAGCGCGTCCGACACCGCGACGGTCATCGAGGTGCGCGCCACCGACCGCCCGGGACTGCTCCAGGACATCGGCATCACGCTCGCCCGGGCGTCGCTGTCGGTGCGCTCGGCGCACATCGCCACGTATGCCGGCCAGACCCTCGACACGTTCTACGTGACCGAGTTCGGCGGGGGCCAGCTGGCACCTGCCCGGGCCGCGCAGGCGGTCGCGATGATCATCGACACCTGCGACGCCGACTGACCCGCAGACACCCTCCCGCCTGCCTTCCCGCCTTCCTGCCGCGCGATCATCGGCCCGGGGGGCCGTCAGTCGAGCAGGTCGGCCTCGTGCAGGTGGGCGAGGACGAGCCGGTCGACGGCGGACACCCGGTCGCCGTCACCGGCCGTCAGCCACGCGATCTCCTCGATCTCGCGCGACGGCACGAACGTGCCGGTGTGCACGGCGGTGTAGCAGGTGAGGCGCACGAGGAGGCCGTCCGTCCGCGCGTCGGCGAGCGCCTCGAACGTGCCGACGTGCCTCGCGGTCGCTGCCTCCACGGTGACCGCCAGCTCCTCCTCGACCTCGCGGACCAGCGTCTGCACGTCGCTCTCACCCGGCTCGCGCTTGCCGCCCGGCAGGTAGAAGCGCTCGCGGCCGGCGTTGCGGGCCACGAGCAGGCGCCGCTCCTCCAGGTGGATCCACGCGATCTTGTCGATGAGGTCAGCCATCCGACCAACGTAACCTCCCGGCGCAACCGCGGCTCACGGCATACCTCAGTGTGGGCGCCGGGTCGGACCCACGCGCCGGAGCGGATAACCTTGCCCGGTGTTTGCATCCCTGTCTGACCGCCTGACCGCGACCTTCAAGAACCTCCGCGGCAAGGGCCGGCTCACGGAGTCCGACGTCAACGCGACGATCCGCGACATCCGCCTCGCCCTGCTCGACGCCGACGTCGCGCTGCCCGTCGTCAAGCGGTTCACCGACTCGGTGCGCGAGCGTGCCCTCGGTGCCGAGGTCAGCCAGGCGCTCAACCCCGCCCAGCAGGTCGTCAAGATCGTGCAGGAGGAGCTCGTCGCGATCCTCGGCGGGCAGACGCGCACGATCCGCTTCGCCAAGCAGCCGCCGACGGTCATCATGCTCGCCGGCCTCCAGGGCTCGGGCAAGACGACCTTCGCCGGCAAGCTCGGCAAGTGGCTCAAGGACCAGGGGCACACGCCGCTCCTCGTCGCGGCCGACCTGCAGCGCCCCAACGCCGTCACCCAGCTCGAGGTCGTCGGCGAGCGCGCCGGCCTCCCCGTCTTCGCGCCCGAGCGCGGCAACATGGGCGGCCACGACGCCGTGCTCGACTCCGGCGAGGGCACCCGGTCGTTCGGTGACCCCGTCACCGTCTCCCGGATGGGCATCGAGCAGGCCCGGGCCAAGCAGTACGACGTCGTCATCGTCGACACCGCCGGCCGCCTCGCCGTCGACGCCAACCTCATGCAGCAGGCGTCGGACATCCGCGCGGCCATCGCGCCCGACGAGGTCCTCTTCGTCCTCGACGCGATGATCGGCCAGGCCGCCGTCGAGACGGCCCAGGCGTTCCACGAGGGCGTCGCCTTCACCGGCGTCGTCCTGTCCAAGCTCGACGGCGACGCCCGCGGTGGCGCCGCCCTGTCGGTCGCCGAGCTCACCGGCGAGCCGATCATGTTCGCCTCGACCGGTGAGAAGGTCACCGACATCGAGGTGTTCCACCCCGACCGCATGGCCAGCCGCATCCTCGACATGGGTGACGTGCTGACCCTGATCGAGCAGGCCGAGAAGGCGTTCGACAAGCGCCAGGCCGACGAGATGGCGCGCAAGTTCCTCGCCGAGGAGGACTTCACCTTCGAGGACTTCCTCCAGCAGATGAACGCCATCAAGAAGATGGGCTCGCTGAAGTCGATGCTCAAGATGATGCCGGGCATGCAGGGGATGCGCGACCAGCTCGACGCCTTCGACGACCGCGAGTTCGACCGCGTCGAGGCGATGGTGCGCTCGATGACCCCGTTCGAGCGCACCCACCCCAAGCAGATCAACGGCTCGCGCCGCGCCCGCATCGCCAAGGGCTCGGGCGTCACGGTCACCGAGGTCAACCAGCTGCTCGAGCGCTTCGGCCAGGCCCAGAAGATGATGAAGTCGATGGCCCGCGGCGGCGGTGGCGGCCTCCCGGGCATGCCCGGCATCCCCGGCGCCGGCAAGCGCGGCAAGCAGCAGCAGCCGCAGCGCAGGAAGAGCAAGAGCGGCAACCCCGCCAAGCGCGCCGCCGAGGAGCGCGCCGCGGCGGAGAAGGCCGCCTCCGGCCGTGCCGCATCGGCCGCGAGCGCCTTCGGCGCCGCGGGTGCCAACGGCGCCCAGGGCGAGGACGCCGACCCGCTGGCCGGCTTCGACCCCTCGAACCTGCCCAAGGGCTTCGAGAAGTTCCTCGGCAAGAGCTGACCTCCGGACCGGCGCAGTGTGACCTCCGGCACCATCCCTCACGGCGCCTGCGCGCGCCGGCCTCCAGGGTGACGATGGTGGTGGGACAGGGAGATCACTCATACCCCGAAGAAGGTGGCCCTCGATGACTACAACCACCCGACCGGACGCGGTTCTCGCGACAGCGGACAACGACGTCCCGTCGCCTCCGCAGCCGACCCCGAAGAAGAAGCGGCACTGGGTCATCCCGGTCGTCGTGGGCGCCGTCGGCTTCGGCGCCGGTGTCGCCGTCGGCTCCAACCTGACGTGGCGGTTGTCCATCTGGTGGAAGCCGAGCTGACGGTGGGAACGTCGACGTTCCTCGGTAGCTGAGCCGACCGCCCACGTGTGCTGCCGTGCCCGGCCGGGCGCTGCGGCACACGTCCGCGTGGCTGGGCCTGCCCAGGGCGCCCCCGTCCACGCCGTGGTCGCGTCGTGGGCTCGATCACCTGAGCTCACTCGCGCCGGTCCTCCTGACGGTCACGGCCGGAGGTTAGGGTCGGAGCCATGAGTGCACCGGTGCTCCACGTCCGCGGTCGCGTGCTCGTCGGTCCCGACGAAGGCGTCGACGAGCTGTGGGTCGTCGACGGCCGCGTGTCGTTCACGCCACCGGCCGGGGGTGCCGACGTGCAGACCCTCGAGGGGTGGGTGCTCCCGGGCCTGGTGGACGCCCACTGCCACGTCGGGCTCGGCCCCCACGGCGCCGTCCCGCGAGACGAGGCGGAGCAGCAGGCGATCACCGACCGCGACCGCGGCACGCTCCTCATCCGCGACGCGGGGCAGCCCGGTGACACGCACTGGGTCGACGAGCGCGAGGACCTGCCGAAGATCATCCGCGCCGGTCGGCACATCGCCCGCACCCGCCGCTACATCCGCAACTACGCCCACGAGGTCGAGGAGGACGAGCTCGTCCGCCTCGTCCGCCTCGAGGCACGCCGGGGCGACGGCTGGGTCAAGCTCGTGGGCGACTGGATCGACCGTGACGTCGGCGACCTGGCCCCGAGCTGGTCACGTCAGGCCGTGGCCGACGCGATCGCCGCCGCGCACGAGGAGGGGGTCCGCGTCACGGCGCACTGCTTCGGTGAGGAGTCCCTGCGCGATCTCGCCGCCGCGGGAATCGACTGCATCGAGCACGCGACGGGACTGTGCGAGGACTCCATCGACACCTTCGCCGAGCAGGGCATCGCCATCGTCCCCACCCTCGTCAACATCGCCCAGTTCCCCGACCTCGCCGAGCCGGCCAAGGCGAAGTTCCCGAACTACCACCGCCACATGCTCGACCTTCACGAGCGGCGCTACGCCACCGTCGGCGCGGCGCACGAGGCCGGCGTGCCCATCTACGTCGGCACCGATGCCGGCGGCAGCCTCCCGCACGGGCTCGTCGCGCAGGAGATGGTCGAGCTGACGAAGGCGGGGCTCACGAACGCCGAGGTCGTCTCCGCGGCGACGTGGGGCGCCCGCGAGTGGCTCGGCCGACCCGGGATCGTCGAGGGCGAGGACGCCGACCTCGTCGTCTACGCGTCCGACCCGCTCGCCGACGTCACCGTCGTCGCCGACCCGCTGGGTGTGGTGCTGCGAGGTCGCGTTGTCCGCTGACGACGTGGCCGAGCCCGCCGCCGGCACACGGCCGTTCACCGCCACGGGGGAGCGCGTCCAGGTGCGGCCGCCGTCGCGGGCCGACATCGAGGCGTATGCCGCTGCCGTGACCCTCTCGGAGCGGCGCCTCGCGGACTTCGCCATGCCCGACCCGCACAACCTGCCGCTGGTCCTCGACAACCAGTCACCGACCTACCGCACGTTCATGGTCCACGCCCTCGAGCCCGAGGGCTCGCACGGGCTCGTCGGTCGCATCAACGTCGCCAACGTCGTCGGGGGCGCCTTCCGCAGCGCGACGGTCGGCTACGACTCCTACGACCCGTATGCCGGTCGCGGCCTCTTCGCGGAAGGCCTGCGGCTCGCGCTGGACCTCGTCTTCGCCGACCCGCCGCAGGGGATGGGGCTGCACCGCGTCGAGGCGAACATCCAGCCCGCCAACCACCGCTCCGCCGGGCTCGTGCGGTCGCTCGGTTTCGTCCACGAGGGTTTCTCGCGGGACTTCCTCCACCTGCCCGGCCTCGACGGTCGACGGGCCTGGCGCGACCACGACCGGTTCACCCTGCTCTCGTCGGACTGGCCGTCCGTGCCCTACCGCTCGCACGGTCACCGGCGGATCGTCTGTGTCGTCAGGGCCGCCGCGGCCGCCACGGACGCCAGTGACCTCACGGACGTCGGCGGTGCCGGCCTGCTGCGCCACGGCGGCCCGAGCCTTGCCGCGGCGGTGGCCGCTGAGCTCGGCGTCCCGCTCTTCTCGTCGTCCGTCGTCGCGGGCACGACAACGCTCTTCGAGCTGCTCCGTGTGTCGCCGGTCGGCGGGGTCGTCGAGTGTCGGCTGGACGGGCCGGAGCTGCGGACGGGCCTTGCTCGTGCGGGCTGCGAGCCCTCCGGGGTGCCGGTCATCGAGGGTGGCCCCGGCGTCTCCCGGCGGGACGTCGTCCGCCACGCCCTGGCGGTGCGTGCCGCCCACGCCTGAGGGCGCGGGCGGCATACGCGCGTCCTCACCGGGCCCGTGTCCGGAGCACCCCCTCCGGTCTGGCAGAATGGAGGGCTGTACCCGTCCGGCCCCCTCTCGGCTGGACCGGACGCCTACACACCGAGCGTCGGCACCCCGGCTGAACCCAGCCGGTCTCGCCGCGCTCACTACTGGTTGAGGAGACCGCCACCATGGCAGTCAAGATCCGTCTGAAGCGCATGGGCAAGATCCGTGCACCGTACTACCGCGTCGTCGTCATGGACTCGCGCACCAAGCGTGACGGCCGTGCCATCGAGGAGATCGGCAAGTACCACCCCACCGAGCAGCCGTCGCTCATCGAGATCGACATCGAGCGCGCGCACTACTGGCTGGGCCAGGGCGCGCAGCCGACCGAGGCCGTCGCCGCGCTCATCAAGATCGTCGACGAGGGCAAGCTCCAGACCAAGGAGCCGAAGACCCCGAAGAAGGACCTCTACGAGGCCGCGGTCGCCGCCGCCGGTGGCAAGAAGGACGCCGGCACCGACGGCCCGACGCCGCGCAAGAAGGCCGCGAAGAAGGCCGAGCCGAAGGCTGACGAGGCGAAGGCCGACGACAAGGCCGACGAAACCAAGGCCGACGCCAAGGCCGACGACAAGGCCACCGAGGCTCCGGCCGAGGCTGCTGCCGACGACACCGCGAAGGCCGAGGCCTGAGCATGCTCGAGGAGGCGCTCGAGCACCTCGTCAAGGGCATCGTCGACCACGACGAGGACGTCGTCGTGCGCCGCAAGGAGCTGCGCCGCGGTGAGCTGCTCGAGGTCCGGGTCCACCCCGACGACCTCGGCCGCGTCATCGGCCGCTCCGGCCGCACGGCGAGCGCGCTGCGCACCGTCGTCGGCGCCCTCGCGGGCAACAACAACGTGCGCGTCGACATCGTCGACACCGACCGCGCGCGCTGAGCGCCGACGACTCCAGCCCGAGTCACCGAGAGGGGCGCCCCGGATCTGCCGGGGCGCCCCTCTCCGCGTTCCCGCAGCCGGCTTGCGTGCCACTGGTCTCCTGCCGTCGCCAGAACTGAGAGGATTCGGCCCATGAACGTCGTGCTCGCCCGCATCGGCAAACCCCACGGTCTGCTGGGAGAGGTGACCGTCCAGCTGCACACCGACGACCCCGAGACGCGCTTCGCCGTCGGCACCGTCGTCGCGACCGAGGCCGAGCCGGGGTCCGGCGTGCCGACGGCGCTGACCATCGCGTCGACACGCGTCCACCGCGGCATCTGGCTGCTCACCTTCGAGGAGATCCCCGACCGTACCGGCGCCGAGAGCCTGCGCGGCACCCGCCTCGTGCTGCCGGAGTCCGACCCCCAGGCCGAGGACGAGGCCTACTACGAGGAGGACCTCGTCGGGCTCGAGGTCCGCGACACGAGCGGCGAGAAGGTCGGCACCGTGAGCGGGCTCGAGATCGGCCCGGCACAGGACCGCCTCGTCGTCACGCTCACCGACGGGGTCACGGCATACGTCCCGTTCGTCAAGCGCATCGTGCCCGTCGTCGCCGACGACCACGTCGTCGTCGACCCGCCGCCCGGCCTCTTCGACCTCTACCGCGAGGGCACCGAGTGACCGTGCCCGAGCAGCGGCCGGCACGCCCCGGTCGTCCGGCCCCCCGCGCGGCCGGCCATGCGTGTCGACGTCGTCTCGATCTTCCCGGACTACCTCGCCCCCCTCGACCTGTCGCTCATCGGCAAGGCGCGTGAGGACGGACTGCTCGACGTCCGCGTCCACGACCTGCGCGACTTCACCCACGACCGCCACCGCACCGTCGACGACACCCCGTACGGCGGGGGAGCGGGCATGGTCATGAAGCCGCAGCCGTGGTCCGAGGCGCTCGACCACGTTCTCGCACAGGGCAACCCGGCGGGTGCGAAGCCGCGGCTCGTCGTCCCCGGCCCCGGCGGCGCAGCCGTTCACGCAGGCGCTCGCGCGCGAGCTCGCGCAGGAGCCGTGGCTCGCCTTCGCCTGCGGCCGCTACGAGGGCATCGACGAGCGGGTCTACGACCACGCGCGTGAGGACCTCGGTCTCGAGGTCTCGGTCGTCAGCCTCGGCGACTACGTCCTCAACGGCGGCGAGGTGGCCGTCCTCGCCATGGTCGAGGCGGTCGGGCGCCTCGTCCCCGGCGTCATCGGCAACGCCGAGTCCCTCGTCGAGGAGTCGCACGAGGACGGCCTGCTCGAGTACCCCATCTACACCAAGCCCAGCTCGTGGAACGGTCGCGAGGTCCCGCCGGTGCTGCTGTCGGGCAACCACGGCGCCATCGCGGCATGGCGCCACGAGCAGCGGCTCGCGCGCACCGCCGCCCGCCGGCCCGACCTGCTCCACGCCTCCCACGGCGCCCGGGGGACCAGGACGTCGACATCCGCGCCGCGACGCCGGGCGACGTGCCCGAGCTCGCCGTCCTGATGCGCGCCTGCTGGGTCCAGGAGGCGGTCGCCAACGACACCCTCGACATCCCGGCGCTCCACGAGAGCCTCGACGACGTCAGGGCCAGCCTCGACACGACGCAGACGTGGGTGGCCCGCAGCGGCGGCCGCCTCGTCGGCGCGGTACGGACGTCTCGGCCGTCGCCCCCGGGTGACGACTGGTCCATCGGGCGTCTCTGCGTCGTCCCGGACCTCCAGGGGCGCGGACTCGGCCGACGCCTGCTCGAGCACGCCGAGTCGACGGCACCGGACGGCATACGCACGTTCACGCTCCACACGGGCGCCCGCAGCGCGCGAGAACCTGCGGATGTACAAGAAGGCGGGCTACCGCCTCGTCGACGCGGAGCCGCCCGTCCCGGGCGCCGTCACGCTCGTCAAGCGCCGCCGCTGAAGGACGCCGCTCAGGAGACGAGAGCGGTGCCCAGGTCGGCGGGCAGCAGGAGGCGCCGACGGATCAGGGTCGCCTGCGACGCCGGCCGTGATCGACTGCGTCGCCATGATCGCGAAGAGGACGAGCACCTGGGCGGTCGCCGCCTGCACCGCGCTGCCGCCGCCCAGCATGACGCCGATGAAGGCGCCCGGCAGCGTGACGATGCCGGACGTGCGCACCTGGTCGAGACTCGGGACGATCCCCTCGGGGACCCGTCTGGCGATGATCTCGTCGATGGCCTGGCTCGCGGTGAGCCCGAGCGAGAGTGACGCCTCGTACTGCCCGTGCTCCTCGCGCAGGGCCGCGAAGGTGCGCCGCCCGACGAGCGTGTGCACGGTCATGGTGTTGCCGATGACGATGCCTGCGACGGGGATGACCGCGATCCCGGTCAGCGGCACCGAACCCGTGGCCAGCACGATGGCCACCACCGGCACGACGCCGCACGCCATCGCGGCGGCGGCCCAGGGCCACGTGCGGGGAGCGCCCACCCGCTTGGAGGTCGTGACGACGGCGGTGGCGAACATCGCGCCCACCGCGAGGAACGACCACCACAACGAGCCGACCACGGCGGTGATGACGAGCGCCACGAGCGACAGCTGCACGACCGCCCGGGCGCCGGCGACCGCCGACTGCCGCTCGAGACCGATGCCGCTGACCCGGTTGGCGACCACGGTCACGGCGAGGAGGATGGCGAGGCAGAGGTAGACGGGCCAGCCGGGGGAGACGCTCACGGGCCCACGCTAGGGCACGCCCCGCCCCGAGCCGTGACCGCCGATTTCTGGTATGCCGGGTGCTCTGGCAGACTTGCTCCTTGCGTCCGACACATGACGGCCCCTGCCACAGGGGGAGTCGGGTCACCACTCCGCACCACCAGCACGAACCAGCTCGACCGGTGACTCGACGCGGCCCGACGGACGCGACCCACACCTTTGTGACGAGTGGCCTGTGGCACCCAGGAAAGCGAAGCATCATGCACACGTTTGACGAGATCAACGCCGCGTCGCTGCGCTCGGACGTTCCCGAGTTCCGCGCCGGCGACACCCTCAAGGTCCACGTCAAGGTCATCGAGGGCACGCGCTCGCGTGTCCAGGTGTTCCAGGGCGTCGTCATCCGTCGCCACGGTGGCGGCATCGGCGAGACCTTCACCGTCCGCAAGATCTCCTTCGGCGTCGGCGTCGAGCGCACCTTCCCGCTGCACACCCCGGTCATCGACAAGATCGAGGTCGTCACCCGCGGTGACGTGCGTCGCGCGAAGCTCTACTACCTCCGCGGTCTGCGCGGCAAGGCCGCCAAGATCCGCGAGAAGCGCGACAGCATCCCGGCCAAGACCGGCGCGAAGAGCTGACGACCTGCTGACGCGGTCGTCCGTCTAGGCACGAGAGGCGCGGTGGACCCCGAGCGGGGCGTCCCGGAGGAGATCCGGGACGCCCCCCGAGACGGGGTCGGCCGCGCCTTCGTCGCGTCCGCCGGGGCCGTCGACGTCGACGTCGATGTCGAGGTCAACGTCGACATCGCGCAGACGGCGGTCACGGGCGTCTGCCGCCGCGCACCGCCACCGGTGGCTGCTCGGTCCCGCGCTGCTGGTGCTCGCGGTCGTCGTGCTCCGCGCCTTCCTCGTGACGCCGTTCGGCATCCCGAGCGCGTCGATGCAGGACACGCTGCTCGTCGGCGACCGCATCCTCGTCAGCTCGCACCACCTCGCCGGCCGACCTCCACCGCGGCGACATCGTCGTCTTCGACGCGTCCCGGGCCTTCCACGTCCGGGTCCCCGAGCGCGGGATCCTCGAGTCGCTCGTCGACTCCGTCCACGGCCTCGCCGGCCAGGGGCAGCCGACCGACTACGTCAAGCGTGTCATCGGCCTGCCCGGCGACCACGTGCGGTGCTGTGCGACGGACGGGCGCCTGGAGATCAACGGGGTCGCCGTGACCGAGCCGTACATCGCGGCGGGCGAGAAGCCGAGCAACCTGACCTTCGACGTGACGGTCCCCCCGGACCGGTTCTGGGTCATGGGCGACAACCGGGGCTCGTCCGCCGACTCACGCGCCCACCTCGGTGACCCGGGTGGCGGCATGGTGCCGGGGGACGACGTGGTCGGCAAGGTTTGGGTGCGATACTGGCCGCTCGATCGGCTCGGTCCTGTCGATGCAAGTGCACCCGTCCCACGAAATGGTGAGTGATGTCGCAGTACACCGGACGCCCCGAGGACCCGACGCGCGGGCGCCCTGCTGACGACACCGACGACCTCGACGACTACGACGACGACTACGACGAGCCTCGCAGCTTCGGCGCGACGGTCCTCGCCGGCATCAAGGAGCTCGTCATCGTCGTCGTCCTCGCGATGGCGCTCTCCTTCGTGGTCAAGACGTGGCTCTTCCAGGCCTTCTACATCCCGTCCGGCTCGATGGAGAACACCCTCGTCAAGGACGACCGCGTCATCGTCAGCAAGCTGACGCCGGGCCCTTTCGACCTCAAGCGTGGCGACGTCGTCGTCTTCGAGGACCCGGGCGTGCCCAGCCCCTGGCTCGGCGGCCTCGGCGAGACGCACAGCACCGTCGGTGGCCCGTTCCACGAGGCGCTGGTCTTCGTGGGGCTGCTTCCCGAGGACTCGGAGAACCACCTCATCAAGCGCGTCATCGGCCTGCCCGGCGACCACGTCCAGGCCGAGGGTGACACCGGCAAGATCAAGGTCAACGGCGTCGAGATCACCGAGCCCTACGTCAAGCCGGGCGACTTCCCCAGCGAGGGCAAGAAGTTCGACATCACCGTGCCCGCCGGTCGCATCTGGGTCATGGGCGACCACCGCAGCGACTCGTCCGACAGCCGCTGGCACGACGACGGGACCGGGGCCACGGGCTCCGTGCCGATGGACAAGGTCGTCGGCCGCGCCCTCTTCGTCGTCTGGCCGATCGACCACGTGACGTGGCTCGGCGTGCCGGCGCGCACCTTCTCGCAGGTCCCGACGGCCACCACTCCGTCGACCAAGCCCGCGCCGAAGTCCACGGTCAACCCGAGCCACGGCGCCACGTCGAGCGCGTCGGCGACGAAGGCCGCGGCCGGCTGACCGGCGCGCCCGGCACCATGGCACGTCCTGCACCCTCCAAGAAACCGTCGCTCCGGGTCGAGCGTGCCCTGCAGCGTTCCGGACACCGCCTGCTCGCCGGCATGGACGAGGTCGGTCGGGGCGCGCTCGCGGGCCCGGTCAGCGTCGGCGTCGTCGTCATCGACGAGACCGTGCGCTCGGCGCCGATCGGGGTCAAGGACTCCAAGCTGCTCACCGAGCGGGCCCGCACGGTGCTCGTGCCGCGCATCGAACGGTGGGCCGTGGCCCACGCGGTCGGCCACGCGAGCGCCGACGAGATCGACGAGATCGGCATCATGGCGGCGCTGCGCCTGGCCGGTCTGCGTGCCCTCGGCGCCCTCGGTGTCGTGCCCGACCTCGTCATCCTCGACGGCAACCACGACTGGCTGACGGCACCGACCGAGATGGGGCTCTTCGCCTTCGCCGACGACTCGGGCCCGACGACCCCGCCGGTCACCACGATGATCAAGGCCGACCTCAAGTGCTCGTCGGTCGCTGCCGCGAGCGTGCTGGCCAAGGTGGAGCGGGACCAGATGATGGTGGCCCTCTCGGGCGACCACCCGGCATACGGCTGGTCGCTCAACAAGGGCTACTCCGCGCCCGAGCACATGGACGCCCTCGCGCGCCTGGGGCCGTGCGAGCTGCACCGTCGCTCGTGGCGCCTGCCCGGCGTCTACGTGGGCGGCCCGGTCGAGGTGTTGAATGAGGGCACGGAGACGTTCGCTCCGGAGCCCGCCACGGCAGAGCAGACAGGGACGGCGATCAGGTGAGTTCGGAAGATCTCGAGAAGTACGAGACGGAGATGGAGCTCCAGCTCTACAAGGAGTACCGCGACGTCGTCGGCCTCTTCACCCACGTCGTCGAGACGGAGCGACGCTTCTACCTCGCGAACTCGGTCGACGTGAAGGTGCGCAGCGACGGCGGAGAGGTCTTCTTCGACGTGACGATGGCCGACGCGTGGGTCTGGGACATCTACCGCCCGGCGCGCTTCGTCAAGAACGTCCGCGTCGTGACGTTCAAGGACGTCAACGTCGAGGAGCTGCCCAAGCCCGACATCAAGCTCCCCGAGAGCGGCGACTTCAGCTGACGCCCTGCGGCGCCGGCCGCGTCGTCCACACCCCCTCGCCGACGACGTATGCCGTCCACAGCCGGGCGCTGACGGGTGTCCTGCCCGGCCGGTCGCCGGGAGGGTGGTCGGCATGGACCTCTCCACCCGCGCCCTCGGCGACTACGGCGAACGCCTTGCGTGTCGCTACCTGCTCGCGCAGGGCCTGACGATCCTCGACCGCAACTGGCGGTGCGTGCGGGGCGAGATCGACGTCGTCGCGGTCGACGGCCGTGAGCTCGTCGTCTGCGAGGTCAAGACGCGCACGACGGAGGCCTACGGCGCACCCTTCGAGGCGGTGACGTGGAGCAAGCAGCGTCGGCTGCGGCGGCTCGGCCGGGCTCTGGCGCGACGACCACGCCGATCTCGTGCGCGGTCTCGCCCTGCGCATCGACGTCATCTCCATCCTGCGGCCGCCGACCGGTCGGGCCCACCTCGAGCACCTACGGGCGGTGTGCTGATGGGGCTCGGGCGCACGACAGGTCGGTCGGGCTGCGCGGGGTGCACGGTTTCGTCGTCGACGTCGAGGCGCACGTGACCCCGGGGTTGCCGGGCTTCGCGATCAGCGGCCTGGGCGACTCGGCCGTCAAGCAGTCCTCCGACCGCATCAAGGCCGCAGCCGCGCCTCATCGAGAAGATGCCGGTGAGCCAGCGCCGCGTCACCGTCAACCTGTCCCCGGCGGGAGAGCGCAAGGTCGGCACCGGCTTCGACCTCGGCATCTTCATCGCCGTCGCCGCCGCGATGGATCTCGTGCCAGGTCGGCGTCGTGCGCGACGTCGTCCACATCGGCGAGGTCGGTCTCGACGGCACCGTGCGTCCGGTGCCGGGGGTGCTGCCGCTCGTGCGAGCGGCCTCCCTCGTGGGGGTGCGACATGTCGTCGTCCCGGTCGCCAACGCGGGGGAGGCGCGCCTCGTGTCCGGCGTGCAGGTGCATCCGGTGGCCGACGTCACGGAGCTCGTCCGGCGCTACGCCGCCCTCGGGCAAGGGACGTGGCGTGGCGGAGGTGCCGGTTCCGCTGGTCGCCGCACCGCCACCGGAGCCCGTGCGCGACCTGAGCGAGGTCGTGGGCCAGGCGGACGCCAAGCTCGCGCTCGAGATCGCGGCTGCCGGAGGTCACCACCTGCTGCTCGCGGGTCCGCCCGGCGCCGGCAAGACCATGTTGGCCGAGCGGCTGCCCGGGCTGCTCCCGGCGCTCGGTGAGGCCGAGTCGATGGAGGTCACGGCGATCCACTCGGTGCTCGGAGCACTCGGGTCCGGGCACGATGCGCGGCTCATCACCCGGCCACCCTTCGTCGCCCCGCACCACGGCGCGTCGCAGGCCGCGGTCATCGGCGGCGGCAGCGGGCGCATCCGCCCCGGTGCGATCACCCAGGCCCATCACGGGGTCCTCTTCCTCGACGAGACGCCGGAGTTCGACAAGGGCGTCCTCCAGTCGCTGCGCACGCCGCTGGAGTGCGGTTCGGTCTCGATCGCCCGGGCTCAGGAGACGGTCACCTTCCCGGCGCGCTTCCAGCTCGTGATGGCCGCCAACCCGTGCCCCTGCGGCAACGGGTGGGGCAAGGGCCTCGACTGCACGTGCACCCCGCTCATGCGTCGGGCGTACTTCGGCAAGCTGAGCGGGCCACTGCTCGACCGGGTCGACCTTCAGGTCCACGTGCAGCCTCCGGGGCTCTCGCTGGCAGGCGCCGCCCCGGGCGAGCCCACGGCCTCGGTGGCCGCGCGGGTGGCGGCCGCCCGCGGGGCGCAGGGCGAGCGGTGGCACGCGGTGCTCGGACGGCGCCGCGGGGTGAACGCCGACGTGCCGGGTTCGGTGCTGCGGGCTCGCCCGTGGCGGCTGCCGAGCAGCGCGACGACCACGCTCGACCGCGCGCTCGAGAGGGGGGCCCTCAGCCTGCGCGGCTACGACCGCACGTTGCGGTGCGCGTGGACCATCGCCGACGTCCTGGGGCTCCAACGTCCCGGACGAGACCAGGTCGACCTGGCGCTGTCGCTGCGACACCGGGCCGGAGTGGCCGCATGAGCGCCCGACAACGGTGCCGGCCCGGAGCCGCCGGCCGCGCCACGACCGGCCTGCCGGAGGTGGACGGTGGACGCTGACCGGTTCGCGCGGGCAGCGCTGCGTCGGCTCGCGGAGCCGTGCGACAAGGAGGTGCCCGGTCTCGTCGAGCAGCTGGGCGCCGTCGAGACCGTCGAGCGCATCCGTGCCGGTCGCGGCACCCTGGCACGCTTCGCGGGCGCGACTCGCGGCGCTCGACACCGACCGCGACCTCGACATCGCGGCGAAGGTCGGAGCGCGGGTCGTCGTCCCTGGCGACGCCGAGTGGCCCGAGCGGCTCGGACAGGTCGCCATCCCGCCCTACTGCCTCTGGGTCCGCGGCCCGCTCGACCTCGCGGAGACCGTCGAGCGATCCGTCGCGGTCGTCGGCTCGCGCTCCGCCACGGCCTACGGCGAGCAGGTGGCCGCCGACATCGCCGCCGGACTGTGCCAGCGGGGGTGGGCCGTGGTGTCGGGGGCGGCCTTCGGCATCGACGGCAGTGCCCACCGGGGCGCCCTGGCCGTCGACGGTGCCACGGTCGCGGTGCTGGCGGGCGGGGTGGAGCGCCCCTACCCCTCGGGGCACGCCGCCCTCATCGCGCGGATCGCCCGCGACGGGCTCGTGGTGTCCGAGGTGGCCCCGGGCTCGGCACCGATGAAGTCGAGGTTCCTGGCGCGCAACCGCCTCATCGCCGGGATGACGCGCGGCACGGTCGTCGTCGAGGCCGATCTGCGGTCCGGTTCGCGCAACACCGTCAAGCATGCGATCGAGGCCGGACGACAGGTCGGGGCCGTTCCCGGCCCGGTGACGTCGATGACGTCTTCGGGCTGCCACCAGGAGATCCGTGATGCGCGGGCGGTTCTCGTCACGAATGCCGAGGAGGTCATCGACCTCGTGGGTGACCTCGGCGACGACGCGTGCGAGCCGGGCCGAGGCCCGGTGCTCCCCGAGGACGACCTGCCGCCGCTCGACGCGTCGGTCCTCGAGGTCGTTCCGTTCCGCTCCGGCGTCACCCTCGACGACATCGTGCGTCAGGTGGCGCAGGCGCCGCTCATGGTCCGGGCGGCACTGGGACGCCTCGAGCGGCTCGGTCTCGTCACCGAGTCCGCGGGCACGTGGCGCAAACGGCCCCAACGCCGCCAGCTCCCACTCGGGTGAGGGGACTCGGGTGAGGGGACTCGGGTGAGGGGACTCGGCGGAGGGGGCTTGCCAAGCGTGGGGCGCTTTGCGATGGTGCAAGAGTGACGGATGTGGCGGAGGCGGGACGGCCGGGTGATCCGGAGGTGCCCGAACGGTATGCCGAGCTGCTCCGTGCCTTCTCCCGCCACCTCGGCGCCGAGCGGGGCAGGTCGGTCCACACCCGCCGTGCCTACCTCGCGGACATCCGCCATCTGCTGAGCTTCGCGGTGGGCCGCGGCATCGGCGAGATCGCCGACCTGCGCATCGGTGACCTCCGGGCCTGGCTGGGCGTCCAGGCCGACGCCGGTGCGGCCAGGGCGACGATCGCTCGCCGGGCGGCCTCGGCCCGAACCTTCCTGCGCTGGGCCGAGCACACCGGTCGCATCCCGGCCGATCCGTCACTGCGCCTGGTGGCACCGAAGCGACTCGCCAGCCTCCCGGGGGTGCTGCGCCAGGCGGAGGCGAGCGAGATGCTCGACCTCGCCGCCACCCGCGCCGACGACGAGGACCCGATCCATGTCCGCGACCGAGCGATGCTCGAGCTGCTCTATGCCAGTGGCATCCGCGTGGGCGAGCTCGCGGCACTGGACATCGACGACGTGGACCGGGCTCAGGGCGTGGTGCGCGTGATGGGCAAGGGTGCCAAGGAGCGGATCGTGCCCTTCGGTGCCCCGGCGTCGCGCGCCATTGAGGCCTGGCTCGCCGTCCGGCCCCGTCTCGTCGGTGAGCACTCCGGCCCGGCGCTCTTCCTCGGGCGGCGCGGTCGCCGGGTGGACGCGCGGCAGGTGCGGTCCGTCGTGCACGAGCTGCTCTCGCACCTGCCCGACGCGCCTGACCTCGGTCCGCACGGCCTGCGGCACAGTGCGGCCACCCACCTGCTCGAGGGTGGGGCGGACCTGCGCATGGTCCAGGAGATCCTCGGCCACGCGAGTCTCGCGACGACCCAGATCTACACGCACGTGTCGGTCGACCGCCTGCGACGCAGCTACGAGCAGGCGCATCCGCGCGCCTGAGCCGGCCCGACCCGCGCCGAACATCCTCAGCCGCCGGGTCGGGAGCAGGAGGATCACCCGCGCTCGACCCACGAAGGTCAGCGGGTCGAGGTAGGTCTCGCCCCGCAGCACGCCCCAGTGCAGGCAGGTTCGGGGAGCGCAGTGGCCGGGTGTCGACGTCACCCGTCCGATGGCGTCTCCTCGTGTGACGGGCGTGCCAACGGGCGGGGCTGCGGCGACGGGTTCGAAGGTGCTTCTCAGACCGTCGTGCAGGACGACGACCACGGCTCGCCCCGCGATGACCCCGGTCCATGAGACCTGTCCGTCGGTCGGCACCAGGACGGGCTGGCCGACCGACGCCGCCAGATCCACTCCGCGATGCCCGGACGTCCACGCCCGGTCGGGCGGGTCGAACCGGCGGAGGACCTCGGGCTGCGGGTCGAGGGGCCAGGCCCACCGGCCGACCGGCGCCGCGAGGACGACCCGACGGTCACTGACAGGGCCAGGACCAGCGGACGTGGACGCGACGGCGCTCGCACTCGTCACGGTGACGGTGGCAAGGACGGCGCCCAGCAGTGCTGACCCGATCGACATGCCGCCATGCTGGTCGCGCCGCCGATGGTGCGGCACGGAGGGCGAGTCACCTGTGGACGGGCACGTGTCTGCCCGCGGGGATGTGGACGACGACCGTCATCTCGCCGTGGTGACCGGCGGCCAATCGAGTGGGACCGGCCGGCGTACTCGAGTGGCTGTGGGTTCACCCAGCGGTGACGTGGGGTGGGGTGCCGGCAGCGGCGAGGCGGTGGCTGGCCTCGAGCAGGACCTCGTCCCTCTTGCAGAAGGCGAACCGGACCAGCGTGCGTGCCGCATCCTCGTCGTCGTGGAAGACCGAGACCGGCACCCCCACCACCCCGGCGAGGTCCGGCAGCCGCCGCGCGAACTCGAGCCCGTCGACCGCCCCCAGCGGCGCGGCGTCGGCGATGACGAAGTAGGTGCCCGACGGGCGGGCCACCTGCAGGCCCGACGCCTCGAGCGCCGTGCACAGCAGGTCGCGCTTGGCCTGGAGCGAGGCGCGGAGCCCGGCATACACCTCGTCGCCGAGCCCGAGCGCGAGCGCGACGGCCGGCTGGAACGGTCCCGACGCGACGTAGGTGAGGAACTGCTTGACGGTGCGCGCGGCCGCGACCGCCTCGGCCGGCCCGGAGAGCCAGCCGACCTTCCAGCCCGTGGCCGAGAACGTCTTGCCGCGCCGAGCAGATCGTGATGGTGCGGTCGGACATCCCCGGCAGGGTCGCCACCGGCACGTGCTCGGCGCCGTCGAAGACGAGGTGCTCGTAGACCTCGTCGGTGACGACCCACGCGTCGTGCTCGCGCGCCAGCGACGCGACGAGCTCGAGCTCGGCGCGGGTGAAGACCTTGCCCGTCGGGTTGTGCGGCGTGTTGAGCAGCACGAGCCGGGTGCGCGACGAGAAGGCCGCCCGCAGCGACGCCTCGTCGACCGCGAAGTCGGGGAAGCGGAGCACCGACGTGCGGCGCGTCGCGCCGGCGAGGGCGATCGTGGCGGCATACGAGTCGTAGTAGGGCTCGAAGGTGACGACCTCGTCGCCGGGCTCGCAGAGCGCGAGGACGACCGACGCGATGGCCTCGGTGGCGCCGGCGGTGACGAGCACCTGCGACGCGGGGTCGAGCGTCGAGGCCGTAGAAGCGCTGCTGGTGCGCGGCGATCGCCTCGAGCAGCTCGGGCACGCCGGGGCCGGGCGGGTACTGGTTGCGCCCGCCGTCGATCGCCGCCTTCGCCGCCTCGAGCATCTCGCGCGGGCCCGTCGGTGTCGGGGAAGCCCTGGCCGAGGTTGATGGCGCCGGTGCGCGCGCGAGCGCCGACATCTCGGCGAAGATCGTCGTCCCGAACGGCTGCATGCGCGAGATCAGCGGCGAGCCATGGCCCGAGCGTAGCCACGGGCACCTCGGGAGCGTGAAGAGCCCACGCCGGGGCGCGTGGCGGGGGCTATGTGCCACGCAGCGGCTGTGGAGGGGTCCGTGCCGCGGGACGTAGGTGGAGATCGCACCCGGTCAGGGGGTCTGGGTGGGATCTCCACCCACACCATCGCGCGCGGGCCCAGAGCGTTACGGGGCGTCCACGAGGACATGACGAAGAACCCGGGCGTATGCCGGCCGGCCGCGGTACACGGGGGTCGCGCGGGAGTGGCCCACTCCAGACCGCAGCCGGTGACCCGGTAGAGCGTGTAGTCGCCGTCGGTCCGGACCGCCTCGACGCCGTCGACGTGCGCGAGGTCCGTCAGGCCCGAGGACCGCTCGGGGCGGTCGAGCCAGTAGACGTGGGTCGAGTCGATGGCCCAGCGGATGTCGTGGCGCGCCATCGCCTCGCAGACGTCGGGGCGGGCCGCCATGTCGTCGAAGCCGGTGCCGATGACGATCTCGTCGCCGGTCGTGGGGATCGGGATCGAGCGGTAGAGGGTGTTGGTGCCGAAGAGCGCGCACATGAGCGGCGAGCCGTTCTCGGGGCGGCCGACGACGCCCTGGCCGGCCGGGATGAGGGCCGCGAGGCGGCGCAGCGAGTCCTGCGCCTCGAAGGAGAGGATGACCTTCTTCGGGTCGTCCGGCCGGAAGAAGCCGGTCAGCATCGCGGTTGCGGGTGCCCCGTTGAGCCCGAGGGTCAGCAGCGGGATGACGAGCACCGAGACGAGCGCCGACCGCGACGGGCCGCGCGCCGAGCGCCGGGCACCCGGCGCAGCAGCGCGCGCACGGCCGGCGCGGCCGCGGCGACGAGCACGACGCCGGGGACGGCCGCGAGCGAGGCCAGCCGGACCTTGTCGTTGTACCAGTAGCCGGTGACGAGGGCGGTCCACGACTGCGTCGACGAGGCCGCCATGACGTAGAGCACGACGCAGGCGGCCCACATCGCGACGACCGGCAGGGCGGCGCGGGCGCGCAGGGCGATCCAGCCGATGCCGAGCGCGATGAGCACAGCAAGCCCCCAGAGCACGTCGGCGATCTGCAGCCGTCCGCCGACGACCTCGACGAGCGCGGTCCAGATCGAGACGCGGTCCTTCCACTCGTAGGACTGGGTCGAGGCCAGCAGGGCCGAGACGGCCGGGGCGGCGACGAGGCCGACGCACCGACGGCGACGGCGACGATCGCGAGGTCGCGCGCGACGACCCACCACGGAGGTGGTCGAGCAGCCCGGCCCGGACCCGGGCCGAGACGAACCAGACGAGCGCGAAGAGCACGAGCGCGACGAGGGCGTTGGGCTGGATGAGGGCGAGGCCCGGCAGCGCCGCGGCGAACCCGAGCCACTGGCCGATCCGCCGCGAGCGCGCCGCCTGGAGCATGAGGGCGAGCGCGCCGGGGGTCAGGGCGGTCGCCATGAGGTTGGGCCACAGCACGCCCCAGCCGAGGAGGATCGTCGGGAAGGCGATGAAGGCGGCGGAGGCGAACCCGGCGGCATACGTCACGAGGCGGGAGGTGCCGAGCGCGTGGCGCACGAGCGCGACGCAGCCGATCGGCCAGACGAGCGCGGCCAGCACGAGGGTCGCGACGTTGGTGCCCGGCAGCACGTCGGCGACGCCGGGCAGCAGGCTCGTGGCGATCCACGAGTGGAAGCCGTTGGGGTAGAAGGTCGGGTTGGCGATCGAGAAGTTGCCGGTCTCGAGGAAGAGTCTTGATGCGGTCGAGGTGGTAGACGGCGTCGGGGCAGTCGACGAGCTCGTCGGGGCGGCCGATGGCCGGCAGGATCGTCACGAGGGCGAGCCCGACCCCGATCGCGATGGCGACGACGGCGTCGGGGCGTGGCCGGCCGAGGAGGCGACGGGTGGCGCCGAGCTCGGCGTCGTGCCGGCCGAGCAGTCGCATCGCCGAGCCAGGCGACGGCCACGCGGCCAGCAGCGTCACGACGAGGAGCGGCAGCAGGCCCCAGCGCACGCCGACGCGCTGCGCGACCGTCGCGAAGACCGCGATGAGCCCGACCGAGACGGCGGGGGAGACGGCCAGCGCCTCGAGGCCGCGCGCGCCCAGGGCCCGCACGACGAGCCAGCCGGGCAGGAAGCAGCACGACCGAGAGGACGACGAAGGCCGGGATCGTCTCCACCCAGTGCGCCATGCGGGTCATTGTGTCGGGTCGCCACGATTTCTCCACAACCCGGGTCAGGACGTACGATGGTGGGCGGTCCCGTGTGCTCGTCGCACGGGACCGTAATTCGCGCGTCTTCTGCCGGTCCGCCGGACCGGGTCACACCACGGCAGTCCCCACCGCTCCGCGGCGGGGCGGGGTGCGTCAGGCGCCAGGAGTGAGGTCGTATGCCGCCCGCCGGGCTCGTGTGCTGCACGTGACCGCCGAGCGTCGGCGCCCACGCACAACTGACAACAACGACACAAGGGAGAACACGGCATGGCCGTCGTCACCATGCGCCAGCTCCTCGAGAGCGGCGTCCACTTCGGGCACCAGACCCGTCGCTGGAACCCCAAGATGAAGCGCTTCATCATGACCGAGCGCAATGGCATCTACATCATCGACCTGCAGCAGTCGCTGACGTACATCAACAACGCCTACGAGTTCGTCAAGGAGACCGTCGCCCACGGCGGCAGCATCCTCTTCGTCGGCACGAAGAAGCAGGCCCAGGAGCCCATCGCCGAGCAGGCGACGCGCGTCGGCATGCCGTACGTCAACCACCGCTGGCTCGGTGGCATGCTCACCAACTTCCAGACGATCTCCAAGCGCCTCACGCGCCTCAAGGAGCTCGAGGAGCTGAACTTCGACGACGTGGCCGGTTCGGGCTACACGAAGAAGGAGCTGCTCATCCTCAAGCGCGAGATGATCAAGCTCGAGCGCACCCTCGGCGGCATCCGCACGATGGCCAAGGTCCCCTCGGCCGTGTGGATCGTCGACACGAAGAAGGAGCACCTCGCCGTCGACGAGGCCCGCAAGCTCGGCCTGCCGGTCATCGCGATCCTCGACACGAACTGCGACCCCGACGAGGTCGACTACAAGATCCCCGGCAACGACGACGCGATCCGTTCCGTCACGCTGCTGACGCGGGTCATCGCCGACGCCGTCGCCGACGGCCTCGTCCAGCGCTCGTCCGGCAAGTCCGGCGCCGACGCGCAGGCCGAGGAGCCCCTGGCCGAGTGGGAGCGCGAGCTCTACGCCGACGCCGCTGCCGCGACCGAGGCTCCGGCCGGTGCCGCCGAGATCGACGCCGCCGAGGCCGCTGCCGAGGCGCCGGTCGAGACCCCCGTCGAGACGCCGGCCCCCGAGGTCGCCGCCGAGATCGCGGTCGACGCCCCCGCCGAGGCTCCTGCCGAGGCTCCCGCGAGGCTCCGGCCGCTGACGCGACGGCCGGTGCCGAGCAGGCCTGACGGTCTCTCGCACCAGCCAGACCCAGCTGACACACGAGTCAATCTCCACTGACGAAAAGAGCGATACAGAGCATGGCGAACTACACCGCCGCTGACATCAAGGCGCTGCGCGAGCAGACGGGCGCCGGCATGATGGACGTCAAGAAGGCGCTCGACGAGGCCGACGGCGACCGCGCCAAGGCCGTCGAGATCCTTCGCGTCAAGGGCCTCAAGGGCGTCACGAAGCGTGAGGGCCGCTCGGCCTCCAACGGTCTCGTGGCGGCCTCGGCCACCGACGGCGTCGGCACCCTCGTCGAGGTCAACTGCGAGACGGACTTCGTCGCCAAGGGCGAGAAGTTCATCGCCCTCGCCGACCAGGTCCTGACGCAGGCCGTCGCTGCAGGCGCCACCGACGCCGACTCGCTCCTCGCGAGCACGCTCGAGGACGGCAAGTCCGTCAAGGAGCTGCTCGACGAGGCCAACGCCACCATCGGCGAGAAGATCGAGGTCCGCCGCGTGGCGCGCCTCGAGGGCGACAAGGTCGTGTCCTACCTCCACAAGACGAGCCCCGACCTGCCCGCGCAGATCGGTGTCCTCGTCGCGCTCGAGGGTGGCGACGAGACCGTGGGCCGCGACGTCGCGATGCACATCGCGGCGTTCAGCCCGACCGTCCTGACGCGTGACGAGGTCCCGGCCGAGACGGTCGAGAACGAGCGTCGCGTCGCCGAGGCCACGGCCAAGGAGGAGGGCAAGCCGGAGGCCGCCCTGCCCCGCATCATCGAGGGTCGCGTCAACGGCTTCTTCAAGGAGAACGTCCTGCTCGAGCAGGCCTTCGCCAAGGACGCCAAGAAGACCGTCGGCAAGGTGCTCGAGGAGGGCGGCGCCACGGCGACGTCCTTCGCGCGCTTCCGCGTCGGCCAGTGAGGTCCTGACCTCCCTCGTGTCACCGCACCACGCGTAGCGCAGCACCCGCGCATCACGACGACGTATGCCGGTCGCCCCCAAGGGCGGCCGGCATCGTCGCGTCCCGAGGCATGGGCGCGTTGCCCAGGGCCTGGGCGGCATCCCCGGGATGACGCACCTCGCGACCTCGCAGATGAAGAAGGCCATCGCCGACCTCGACGTCCCCGAGGTGCCGGAGTTCCTCGACCAGATCGTCGCCTCGGGGGACACCTGTGGGCCTGCCGCATGTCGGCGGACATGCAGCACCTGACGGAGACGGACCTGCGCGACGACGTCGAGGGCATCATCTCGGCCTCGGACTTCATCGAGCTGACCGACGGGGCCCAGCTGCTCTTCATCTGAGTCGCCGTCGGGCCCGCTCCACCTTCACACGATCTCCACACGTCGCACCCGCAACGCCCGCGCGGCCGCTCCTAGGCTCAGGGGCATGAACCAGGGGTATCCCGCACCGTCCTCGTATGCCGCCGCGCCGACGCTGCTGGTCGTCGAGGACGATCCGACGATCAACCAGGCCGTCACGGATCGCTTTGTGGCAGAAGGCTTCCGAGTCATCCAGGCCTTCGACGGGCCGGGTGCGGTCGCTGCCCATGGTGAGCATGCGCCGGACCTCGTGGTCCTCGACCTCATGCTGCCCGGCTTCGACGGGCTCGAGGTCTGCCGTCGCATCCAGGGCGACCGGCCGGTGCCGGTGCTCATGCTCACCGCGAGGGCCGACGAGACCGACCTGCTCGTCGGTCTGGGGGTCGGCGCCGACGACTACGTGACCAAGCCGTTCCGGATGCGCGAGGTCGTCGCCCGTGTCCGGGCGCTGCTGCGCCGCGTGGACCGGGCGCGCGAGCTCGCTTGCGAACAGCCGCCGGTGCTCGCCGTGGGGGACCTCACCGTCGACCGTGGCTCGCGCCGGGTCACGGCCCGGGGGAGCGAGGTCCACCTGACACCGCTCGAGTTCGACCTGCTGCTGGCCCTCGCCGCCGAGCCGGGCGCGGTGCGTGGGCGCGACGAGCTGATGCGCGAGGTGTGGGGCTGGGCCGACGCCGGCGGCACCCGCACGCTCGACAGCCACGTGAAGTCCCTGCGCGCCAAGGTCGGGGCCGCCCGCGTGCGCACCGTGCACGGCGTCGGCTACGCGCTCGAAGCCGGCCCGACGGCGGCCGACGCCGCTCCCGCCGCCGACACCACCGACGCACCGTGAACGCCGACCGGCCCCTCGACGGCATCCGCTCGATCAAGGCCAAGCTCGGGCTGCTCGTCGCCGCCAGCATCGTGGTCGCCTCGCTCGTGTCGGTCATCGGCGACCGCGCCGCCGTGCCCGGCTGGTTCAGCCTGCCCGTGACGATCGCCGCGGCGCTCGGGGTCACCCAGTGGCTGGCACGCGGGATGACCTCGCCGCTCCGCGAGATGACGGCTGCGGCGTCGCGGATGGCGACGGGCGACTACTCCCGCAGGGTCACGGCGACGTCGGCCGACGAGGTGGGGGTGCTTGCCGACGCCTTCAACACGATGGCGGCCGACCTCGCCGGCGCCGACCACCAGCGCCGGCAGCTCGTGGCGACGGTCTCCCACGAGCTGCGGACCCCGCTCGCCGCACAGCAGGCGCTGCTCGAGAACCTCGTCGACGGGGTCGTGCGTCCTGACGACGCCGTGCTGCGGACCGCCCTGGCCCAGGCCGAACGGCTCGGGACCCTCGTCGGTGACCTGCTCGACCTCAGCCGGGTCGACGGCGGCCGCGCGCCCCTCGACCTCGCAGGGGTCGACGTCCGGGCCCTCGTGGAGCGCGCCGTGGCGGAGGCCGGAGTCTCCCGGCGCGGCACCGTCCACGTCGTCGACGTCCCGGCCGACCTGCACGTCACCGCGGACCCTGCCCGTCTCGAGCAGGTCCTCGCCAACCTGCTCGACAACGCCGACCGGCACAGCCCGTCGGGCGGGCGCGTGACGGTGAGCGCCGGCCCGGACGGTCCGGACCGCTGGTGGCTCATGGTCGCCGACGAGGGCAGCGGCATCCCGGCCGAGCACGCCCAGCACGTCTTCGACCGCTTCGGCTCCGGCGACGACGCAGGCGGCGGCGGCACGGGCATCGGGCTGGCCATCGCCAGCTGGGTCTGCGAGCTGCACGGAGGGTCCATCGCCGCACTGGCCCCGCCCGTGGGGGAGCGGGGCGCGCGGATCCGGGCCGTCCTGCCGCGGACCCCGACGCCCACGCCCCCGTGTGCCGTCGAACGACCCACCGACGCCACCACCGACCACGGCTTGTCGGCGTCCGCACCGAGGAGATCACCGTGCCTGCCCCCGTTCCGGCCGCGGCAGGACCCCGCCCGGCCCGGGCGCCGGGGAGCCCGGGCACGCCGGCGGGCCCGACGGCATACGGCCCCGCCCTGCTCGGTGCGCCCAAGCCGGTCATCGACTCGCTCTTCGGTGACCTCTGGCCCGAACGAGGTCTCGCACCCCAGGTGAGGCTGCTGCTCGCGTGCCTGGGCATCGGTGTCCTCTCCGCGGTCGTGCTGCCCTACCACGCGTTCGGTGTCGGCCTCTTCGGGGTGCTCGTCGTCGGCGGCATCGTCCTCTGGCGCACCACGAGCCGCAGGGGCGCGGTGGACGGTGCTCAGCAGCGTCCTGTGCGTCGCGCTCGCCTCCCTCTCCGTGCTGCGGGCGGCCGAGTGGCTGACGATCATCGCCGTGATGCTCGGAGTCGGCGTGCTGACGACGGCGCTCACCGACGCGAAGGGACTGCTCGCGCTCCTGGCCGGACTCGCGTCCTGGCCCCTCGCGGCCGTGCGCGGGCTGCCCCTGCTCGGGCGGACCCTCGCCGTCACGAGCCGGATCAGCGTCGTCTGGCCGGTGGTGCGCACGGCGGCCCTCTCGCTCGTCGCTCTCGTCGTCTTCGGAGGCCTCTTCGCCTCGGGCGACGCGGTCTTCGGGTCGTGGGCGCAGGCCCTCGTGCCCCACCTCGCGTGGGACAGCCTGACCCTCCGCGTCTTCGTCGGGTTCGTCATGGGGGGCGCCCTGCTCGCCGCGGGCTACGTCGCCCTCAACCCGCCGCGCGTCGAGCGCGTGGCGCTGCCCACAGGGGCGTCCGGTCGCGCGGCTCTGGGAGTGGGCCGTGCCGGTCGCTCTCGTCGTGGCCCTCTTCCTCGCCTTCGTCGTGGCCCAGGCGGCCGCCCTCTTCGGCGGCCACGAGTACATCCAGCGGACGACCGGCCTGACGTATGCCGACTACGTGCACCAGGGCTTCGGCCAGCTGACTGCCGCCACGGTCCTCACCCTGGCCACCGTCGCGCTGGCCGTGCGCAAGGCGCCGCGGTCGACGGCGCGGGAGCGGCTCGTCCTGCGCGTCACGCTCGGCGCGCTCTGCGGTCTGACCCTCGTCGTCGTCGCGTCGGCGCTGCACCGGATGGACCTCTACCAGCAGGCCTACGGCTTCACCCTGCTCCGGGTGCTCGTCGACGCCTTCGAGCTCTGGCTCGGGCTGCTCGTCGTCCTCGTCCTCGTGGCCGGCGTGCGCCTCTCCGGGTGGTGGCTGCCGCGGGCTGCGCTGGTCTCCGCCGCCGCCTTCGTGCTCGTCGGAGGTCTGGCGAACCCCGAGGCGTGGGTGGCGCAGCGCAACATCGACCGCTACGTGGCGACGGGCAGGCTCGACGCCTCCTACCTCGTGACGCTCGGCGACGACGCCCTGCCGACGATCATGACGGGGCTGCCCACAGAGATCTCGGCGTGCATCGCCCTGTGCGCGTCCCGGCGACGCACCGAAGGACGTCCTCGAGTGGAACCTCGGCCGCAGCCGGGCAGCAGCCGTGCGACCTCCGATCGCGGTGTTCGACGCGTCCGCGCGGTCGTGCCTGTCGAGGTACGACTCCTGAGGTGCGGCAGGATGGCCGGGTGCGTCACGACATCGCCGAGCTGTTCGAGCTCGACCCGGCCCTGACCCACCTCAACCACGGTGCGTTCGGGGCGGTGCCCCGGTCGGTCCGCGAGGCCCAGGACCGGGCCCGCGCCCGCATCGAAGGAGCGCCGATGCGGGCCTTCCGGGACGAGCTGCCGGCGGCGCTGGCCGCCGCGCGAGGGTCGGCGGCCGCCTTCCTCGACGTGCCGGCCGACTCGACCGCCCTGGTGCGCAACGTCACCGAGGCCGTCGGGGTGGTGCTCCAGGGCCTGGGCGTCGGTCCCGGGGACGAGGTCGTCGTCAGCAACCACGGCTACCTCACGGCCGGCTGGTCCGTCGAGGCGCGCGGTGGCACGCTGCGCACCGCGGACTTCGACGTCGAGGCCGACCCGGCCACGGTGGTCGCGGCCTTCGCGGCCGCGGTGACCGATCGCGACGCGTCTGGTCGTCATCGACCACATCACGTCGCCGACCGCGCTCGTCCTGCCCGTCGCCCAGGTCGCCGCGGCGGTGGCGCCGGTGCCGGTCCTCGTCGACGCGGCGCACGTGCCCGGCAGCCTGCCCGGGGTCGACGTCGAGGCCCTCGGCGTCGCGTTCTGGGCCGGCAACCTGCACAAGTGGGCCTACACGCCGCGGGCCGCCGCCGCGCTGTGGGTCGCGCCCGAGCACCGCGAGGCGATGCGGCCCCTCGTCACCTCCTGGAGCCACGGACTGCCCTACCCCGAGCGCTTCGACCTGCAGGGCACCGTCGACCACTCCGCGTGGGTCGCGGTGCCGGACGGTCTTGCCGCCTGGCAGGCCCTCGGCGGGTGGGAGCAGGTCCAGCGCAGCGCGGACCTCCTCCTCCGCGGGGCGAAGCTCGTGCGGGACGCGCTCGGGACCGAGAGCCCGCACGGCGGCATACCCTCGGCGCCCTGCCTGCGGCTCGTCGCGCTGCCCGAGGGCGTTGCGACGACGACGGAGGATGCCGAGGCGCTGTGGCACCGGCTGTATGCAGCCGGCTTCGTCGTCCCGCCGGTCGCCTTCGACGGGCGGGGCCACCTCCGCCTTGCCGCGGCCCCCTACAACGACGAGGACGACTACGCGCGACTCGCAGCCGCGCTGCCCGGGGTCCTCACCGCCTGAGCGAACTCGATGCGGCCGATGACCTCGGGATGTGGAAAGATCGACCGACCCCCGGAACGATGCCCTCGAGGAGGCCCTGCGCCATGACCGACGCCCAGACGACCCCCTTCCACCGGGTTCTTCTCAAGCTCTCCGGCGAGGTGTTCGGGGGTGGCCGCATCGGCCTCGACCCGGCCGTCGTCTCCGGCATCGCCAAGCAGATCGCCGACGCGGTGCGCGGCGGTGTCGAGGTCGCCGTCGTCATCGGCGGCGGCAACTTCTTCCGCGGCGCCGAGCTCCAGCAGCGAGGCATGGACCGCACGCGTGCCGACTACATGGGCATGCTCGGCACCGTCATGAACTGTCTCGCGCTGCAGGACTTCCTCGAGAAGGAGGGCATCGAGACGCGGGTGCAGTCCGCGATCGCCATGCAGCAGGTCGCCGAGCCCTACATCCCGCGCCGGGCCATCCGCCACCTCGAGAAGAACCGCGTCGTCATCTTCGGCGCCGGTGCCGGCATGCCGTTCTTCTCCACCGACACGGTCAGCGCCCAGCGCGCCCTCGAGATCAAGTGCGACGCCGTGCTCATCGCCAAGAACGGCGTCGACGGTGTCTACGACGCCGACCCGCGCACCAACCCCGAGGCCAAGAAGCTCGAGACGATCACCTTCCAGGACGCCATCGTCGAGGGCCTCAAGGTCGTCGACGCGGCGGCCTTCAGCCTCTGCATGGAGAACAAGCTGCCCATGGTCGTCTTCGGCATGGAGGGCGCGGGAAACATCACGCGCGCCCTGCTCGGTGAGAAGATCGGCACGCTGGTCACCAACGCCTGAGGCCGACGGCCGCCGCAGCGTCGAGTGGCGGCCAGCCGGCACGCACGCTCACCATCACGCACCACCCACGACCGAGGGACGAGGAAGCCAGAGAGCCATGATCGAAGAGACGATGTTCGAGGCCGAGGAGAAGATGGACAAGGCCGTCGAGGTCCTCAAGGAGGACTTCGCGGGCATCCGCACCGGCCGCGCCAACCCGGGACTGTTCAACAAGCTCACCGTCGAGTACTACGGTGCGCCGACCCCGCTCCAGCAGCTGGCCTCGTTCCAGAACCCCGAGCCGCGCACCATCCTCGTCATCCCGTTCGACAAGTCGGCGATGCACGAGATCGAGCGCGCCATCCGTGACTCCGACCTCGGCGTCAACCCGAGCAGCGACGGCAACCAGATCCGGTGCGTCATGCCGGAGCTGACCGAGGAGCGCCGCCGCGAGTACATCAAGCTCGCGAACCACAAGGCCGAGGAGGCGCGGGTCTCCGTGCGCAACATCCGTCGCAAGGCCAAGACCGACCTCGACAAGCTCGTCAAGGACGGCGAGGTCGGCGAGGACGACGGCACGCGCGCCGAGAAGGAGCTCGACGGGCTGACGAAGAAGCACACCGACCTCGTCGACGTGCTCGTCAAGGCCAAGGAGGCCGAGCTGCTCGAGGTGTGACCTCGGTGCTCGACCCGATGATGACGACTGACTCCCCGTCGGAACCCGTGGAGCCCACGCCCGCGCCCGCGGCGCAGGCCGACGACGGCGGGGGCGGGCCGCTCGAGCCCGTCCCGTACGACCCGGCGCTCGACGAGCTCGCCGGCGTCCCCGCCGAGCAGGTCCTCGAGAAGAAGCAGAGCCGCGCCGGCCGCAACCTCCCCGCCGCCATCGGGGTCGGGGGTCGGGCTCGGCGTCCTCATCGTCGCGCACGCTGCTCATCAGGAAGGAGTCCTTCCTCGTCGCTCGTCGCGGTCGCCGTGGGGATCGGCATCTGGGAGCTGCGCGCCGCCCTGCGGCACGCCGGCGTCGAGGCACCCCTCGTGCCGCCGATCGTCGGCATGGTCGCGATGCTCTGGGCCGCCTATGTCCACGGCCCGGCCGGTCTGGTCGTGGCCTGGTCCCTGACGTGCCTCGCCGTCGTGCTCTGGCGGGGCACCGGCCGCCTCGACGGCGCCGGTCGGGACGTCCTCGGCGGCATCTTCGTCTCGACGTACCCGACGTTCCTCGTCGGCTTCGCGGCGCTGCTCCTCGCGCCGGAGGACGGCGTCGGCCGGCTGTTCGTCTTCCTCATCACGACGGTGTGCAGCGACGTCGGCGGGTATGCCGCGGGCGTCCTCTTCGGCAAGCACCCCATGGCGCCGAGCATCAGCCCCAAGAAGTCGTGGGAGGGCTTCGCCGGCTCGGTCGTGTTCTGCATCGTCGGTGGCTCGCTCACGGTCCACTTCCTGCTCGACCGCTCGTGGGTCATCGGCGTCGCGCTCGGCGTCGGCGTGGCTGTCGCCGCCACGGTGGGCGACCTCATGGAGTCGCTCATCAAGCGCGACCTCGGCATCAAGGACATGTCCAACGTGCTGCCCGGCCACGGCGGTATCATGGACCGCCTCGACTCCCTCGTCGTCGTCGCCCCGATCGTGTGGGCCGTGCTGACGCTGCTCGCGGCCAAGCCGGCCTGACGGTGCCCACGCCGAGGGCTCGGCGCTCACCGGGGAGAGGCGGCACACCCCCTCGGGCCGGTGGTGTCGTGGCGTTTTGACTCCACCTGAGACACTGGAGGGGAGATGACCGATACCCCAGCCCCCGCCTCCGATGGCGCGCCCGTCGCGCTGCCCGAGCCGACGACCTCCCGCCCCGAACCCGGGCAGCTGACCTTCACCGCGCCCCGCCGGGGCAAGCCACCTCGGCACCTCGCCGACCTCGCCCCTGGCGAGCGCAAGGAAGCCGTGGAGGCTCTGGGCCACAAGGCGTTTCGGGCCAAGCAGCTGTCGACGCACTATTTCGAACGGCTGGAGGACGATCCCGAGCAGATGACCGACCTGCCCAAGGCCGTGCGGTCCGAGCTCGTCAGCGGGTTGCTGCCGACGCTGCTGACGCCATCGTCCAGCGCGTCGCCGACGACGGCCAGACGATGAAGTATGCGTGGCGCCTGCACGACGGCGCGCATCGTCGAGTCCGTGCTCATGCGCTACCCGAAGCGCGTCACCATCTGCATCTCGAGCCAGGCCGGGTGCGGCATGAACTGCCCGTTCTGTGCCACCGGCCAGGCGGGCTTGACCCGCAACATGTCGGCGGCCGAGATCGTCGAGCAGGTCGTGTGGGCCGCCCGGGCGCTGCGCCGCGGCGAGCTCGCCGGCGGGGGAGACGGTGGACCGCGAGGCGCCGCTGCGCGTCAGCAACGTCGTCTTCATGGGCATGGGTGAGGCCCTCGCCAACTACAAGGCGTCGATCGGCGCCATCCGGCGCCTGACCGACCCGACGCCCGACGGCCTCGGCATGTCGGCGCGCGGCATCACGATGTCGACCGTCGGGCTCGTGCCCGGCGATCGACAAGCTCGCGGCCGAGGGCATCCCGGTGACGCTCGCACTGTCGCTGCACGCCCCCGACGACGAGCTGCGCAACGAGCTCGTGCCGATCAACACCCGGTGGTCGGTCGACGAGGCGCTCGACGCCGCGCACCGCTACTTCGAGGCGACCGGGCGCCGGGTGTCGATCGAGTACGCCCTGATCCGCGACATCAACGACCAGGGCTGGCGCGCGGACCTGCTGGGCGAGAAGCTCAACCGCCGCGGGCGCGGCTGGGTGCACGTCAACCCGATCCCGCTCAACCCGACGCCCGGCTCCAAGTGGACGGCGTCGCGGCCCGGCGTCGAGCAGAACTTCGTCGAGCGCCTGCGGGCCGCACGGCATCCCGACGACGATCCGCGACACGCGGGGCCAGGACATCGACGGCGCGTGCGGCCAGCTCGCCGCGTCGACCGCCTGACCCGCGTACGCTGGCGTCGTCGGGCTCGGTCCTGGTGAGGAGTCGCCGGGCACGGGGTGCCCGCCAGGAGGTACGCGCATGGTCCAGCTCAGCGTCGGCGTCATGGCCCGGTCGCTCAAGGAGAACGAGCACCGGCTGCCGTTGCACCCCCGGCACCTCCACCGCATCCCCGAGGGCTCCGGAGCCGGGCGTCTTCCTCGAGCACGGCTACGGTCGGCGCTTCGGTGTGGCCGACGACCAGCTCGAACGCTACGTCGGCGGCTTCCGCAGCCGCGAGGAGCTCGTGGCGGAGTGCGACGTCATCCTCGCGCCCAAACCGCTGCTCAGCGACATCTCCGCCCTCCGGGTCGGGCAGGTGCTCTGGGGCTGGCCGCACTGCGTGCAGGACGCGGCTCTCACCCAGGTCGCCATCGACCGGCAGCTGACGCTCATCGCGTTCGAGGCGATGAACCACTGGAACAGGGACGGCTCGTTCAACCTGCACGTCTTCCACAAGAACAACGAGCTCGCGGGCTACTGCTCGGTGCTGCACGCCTTCCAGCTCGCCGGGATCTCCGGGGACTACGGCCCGCGCCGTCGCGCCGTCGTCATCGGGTTCGGCGCCACGGCCCGAGGCGCCGTCACCGCCCTCAACGCGCTGGGCGTCGACGAGGTCGACGTGCTGACGCACCGGCAGAGGGCCGCCGTGGCGGCGCCCATCCACTCGGCCACGATCGTGCACTTCGACACCGACGACACCACGGCGCGCGCGAGCCACGCGGTCACGGACGACGGACGGGTCGCGCTCGAGGAGTACCTCACCGAGCACGACATCGTCGTCAACTGCGTGCTGCAGGACACCGACGCCCCGCTGACGTTCATGACCGAGGACGACCTCAAACGCATGAGGCCCGGGAGCCTCGTCATCGACGTTTCGTGCGACGAGGGGATGGGTTTCAGCTGGGCCAGGCCCACCAGCTTCGCCGACCCGACGTTCCTCGTCGGCGACCACGTGCTCTACTACGCGGTCGACCACAGTCCGTCCTACCTCTGGGATGCCGCGACCTGGGAGATCAGCGAGGCGCTGCTGCCCTTCCTGCCGACCGTCATGGCCGGCCCCGAGGCGTGGGAGGTCAACCCGACGATCCGTCGCGCCATCGAGATCCGCGGCGGTGAGGTCCAGAACCCCGCCATCCTCTCGTTCCAGGGCCGCTCGCCCCTGCACCCGCACCTGCCGGTGGCGACCTGACGGACGGCCGCGTGACGGACGGGCGCCTGGCGTCAGGCCGGTTCGGCGCGGTAGGTGCGGCGATACGCCAGAGGTGACAGGCCCACCGACCCGGCGAGGTGCTGGCGCAGCGACGCACTGCTGCCGAAGCCGGCGGCGGCAGCCACACGGTCGACGGGCAGGTCGCTCGTCTCGAGCAGGTGGCGGGCCCGGTCGACGCGAGCGCGTGACAGCCAGGTGCCCGCCGTCTCGCCGGTCTCCTCGCGGAAGCGCCTGGTGAAGGTGCGCACGCTCGTGCCCGCATGACGGGCCAGGTCCGACAGGGTGATCGGCTCGTCGAGGTGCTCGAGCGCCCAGGCCCGAGTTGCACCGGTGCCGGCACCGGACTCATCGGGCACGGGACGGTCGATGAACTGGGCCTGACCGCCGGCTCGCCACGGCGCGACGACCGCGCCCCGGGCGACGCGGTTGGCGGCCTCGGTGCCGAGGTCCGAGCGCAGCACGTGGAGCAGCAGGTCGATGCCGGCGGCGTTTCCGGCGGAGGTGAGCACGTCGCCGTGGTCGACGTAGAGCACGTCGGGGTTGAGCAGCACGTCGGGGAAGTGCCGGCGGAACGCGTCGACGTGGCACCAGTGCGTCGTGGCCTCGCGCCCGTCGAGCTTCCCGAGGGCCGCGAGGACGAACGCACCGGTGCAGATCGAGAGCCACCGCGCGCTCGGGCGTGCGGTCGCGGCGAGGCGGCGCAGCTCGCTCGGGCAGCACGCCGGTCTCGACGATGTCGCCGTTGATGCCGGGGACGACGATGGTGTCCGCGTGGGCGAGCTCGGTGTTCGGGTGGGTCGGCAGGACGGCATACCCGGCCGAGGTCGTGACGGGCCCGTCGTCGAGCGTCACGAGGCGCACGTCGTAGGGCGGGTCCGCTCCCGTGGGCGGTCCGGGCCAGCCGGGGTCGAGCGCGCCCGCGCGCAGGAAGCGGTGGGGGAGCCCGATCTCGAATGCGATGGCGGTGTCGAGGGCCAGGACGACAACGAGGTGTGGACGTCCTGCCAAGTGCCTCATGGCCAGATCCTTGCACATGATGTCCGTCTGGCCACTCGTTCGACGGCTGGCGTATGCCACAGTCTTGACCCGTGAGCCTCACCGACCGACACTCCGCCTCCGACGAAAACGTCCAGGGCGCACCGCTGCCCTCGGCCGAGGCGCGTCGCATCCACCCCGCGTGGTGGGTCGCGGTCGTCACGTTCCTGACGATCATCGGGGCGGCGGGATTCCGGTCCACGCCGGGCGTGCTCATGACGCCGCTGCACGACGAGTTCGGCTGGCCCATGGGCGTCATCGGCGGTGCCGTCTCCGTCAACCTCGTCCTCTTCGGGCTCGCAGCGCCGTTCTCCGCGGCCCTCATGGAGCGCCTCGGCATCCAGCGCGTCATCGCCGTGGCGCTCGTCCTCGTCAGCGTCGGGTCCCTGTTGCCGGTCTGGATGACGCAGTCGTGGCAGCTCGTGCTGTGCTGGGGGATCGTCGTCGGGATGGGCACCGGTGCCATGTCGATGGGGCTGGTGGCGACCGTCACGGGGCGCTGGTTCGTCGAGCGGCGCGGCCTCGTGACCGGCATCCTCACCGCTGCGGGTGCCACCGGCCAGCTCGTCTTCCTGCCCTTCCTCGCCTGGCTCGCCGCGCACCACGGGTGGCGCAGCGCGGCCATCGCCACCTCGGCCGCAGCGCTGGCCGTCGTCCCGCTCGTGCTGTGGAAGCTGCACGACCACCCGAGCGTCCTCGGCATCACGGCCTACGGCGCGCCCGCCGGCACCCCGGTGGCGCGTCCGCCGCGGCCGACGGGCCACCCCGCCCGCCTCGCCGTCGACACCCTGCGCCACGCCGCCCGCACCCGGGTGTTCTGGCTCCTCGCCGGCAGCTTCGCCGTCTGCGGCGCGTCGACCAACGGCCTCGTCGGCACCCACTTCATCCCCGCCGCCCACGACCACGGCATGCCGACGACGACAGCAGCCGGCCTGCTCGCGCTCGTCGGCGTCTTCGACGTCGTCGGCACCATCTTCTCGGGCTGGCTGACCGACCGGGTCGACCCGAGGATCCTGCTCGCGGCGCTACTACACCCTCCGCGGCGGCTCGCTCTTCCTGCTGCCGTCGCTCTTCAGCGACTCGATGCACGTCAACATGCTGGCGTTCGTGCTCTTCTACGGTCTCGACTGGGTCGCCACGGTGCCACCGACGATCGCCCTGTGCCGCAGCGCCTACGGCGAGCGGGCCCCGATCGTCTTCGGCTGGGTCTTCGCCTCGCACCAGCTCGGGGCGGCCGCCGCGGCCCTCGGTGCGGGCCTCGTCCGCGACCATCTCGGCACCTACGACCTGGCCTGGTACGTCGCCGGCGCCCTGTGCCTCGCCGCGGCCGTGATGTGCGTCGCGATCACGACCGCTCGTCTGTCAGATGCGTCACCTCGGCGCACGGACTCTGGCGCGGAGGCCGTCCCGGCGGCACAGTGAGGCCATGAGCGACGGGCGCTGCGACGGCATACCAGCGCATCTACGACGCCAGCCTGCGCGACCCGGAAGGGTTCTGGCGCGCGGCTGCCGAGGGCATCGACTGGGTGACGCCGCCGACGCGGATCCTCGACGACTCGCGGCCGCCGTTCTACCGGTGGTATCCCGACGCCGAGCTCAACGTGTGCTTCAACGCCGTCGACCGCCACGTCGCCGCGGGTCGCGGCGAGCAGGCGGCGATCCACTACGACTCGCCGGTGACCGGCACGAAGAGCACGATGACGTATGCCGTCCTGCTGGAGCGGGTGCGCGCCGTGGCCGGTGGCCTGCGCGGGCTCGGCGTCAGCAAGGGCGACCGGGTCGTCATCTACATGCCGATGGTCCCCGAGGCCGTCATCGCCATGCTCGCCTGCGCCCGCATCGGCGCCATCCACTCCGTGGTGTTCGGTGGCTTCGCGCCGCAGGAGCTCGCCGCGCGCATCGACGACGCCGCCCCGAAGGTCGTGCTGTCGGCGTCGTGCGGCGTCGAGCCGAGCCGGGTCGTGCCCTACAAGCCGTTCCTCGACGAGGCGATCCGGCGCTCGGAGCACCAGCCCGAGCACTGCGTCGTCCTCCAGCGCGAGCAGCAGGCCGCCGAGCTCGGCGAGCGCGACATCGACTGGGCCGAGTTCGAGTCCGGCGACGCCGCCCGCGAGGGCAGCGAGTGCGTCACCGTCGCGGCGACCGACCCGCTCTACATCCTCTACACGTCCGGCACGACGGGGAAGCCCAAGGGGATCTACCGCGACAGCGGGGGCTACGCCGTGGCGCTGCGGTGGTCGATGGCCAACCTCTACGACGTCGCGCCCGGCGAGACGATGTTCACCGCGAGCGACGTCGGCTGGGTCGTCGGCCACTCCTACATCGTCTACGCGCCGCTGCTCACCGGGGCGACGACCGTCCTCTACGAGGGCAAGCCGGTCGGCACACCCGACGCCGGCGCGTTCTGGCGCGTCATCGAGGAGTACGGCGCCGTCTGCCTCTTCACCGCGCCGACGGCGTTCCGCGCCATCAAGAAGGACGACTCGACGGCGTCCAAGGTGGCCGACCACGACCTCTCGGGCTTCCGGGCCCTCTTCCTCGCGGGGGAGCGCCTCGACCCCGACACCTACGAGTGGGCCTCGGCCGCCCTCGGCAAGCCGGTCATCGACAACTGGTGGCAGACCGAGACCGGATGGCCGATCGCCGCCAACCCCAAGGGGATCGGGCTCCTGCCGATCAAGCCGGGGTCACCGACCGTCGCGGTCCCGGGCTATGACGTGCAGGTCCTCGACGGCACGGGTGAGCCGGTCGAGCCGGGGGTCGAGGGGGCGATCTGCATCAAGCTGCCGATGCCGCCCGGCACGCTGCCGACCCTCTGGGGCGACGACGACCGCTACGTCAGCTCCTACCTCTCGGCCTACCCCGGCTACTACCTGACCGGCGACGGCGGCTACCTCGACGAGGACGGCTACCTCTACGTCATGGGCCGCACCGACGACGTGCTCAACGTCGCCGGTCACCGGCTCTCCACCGGGTCGCTCGAGGCTGCGCTGGCCGGTCACGAGGCCGTGGCCGAGTGCGCCGTCATCGGCGTCCACGACGACCTCAAGGGCCAGGTGCCGCGCGCGCTCGTCGTGCTCAAGTCGGGCATCGACGGCGAGGCGGACGGCGACCGGATCAGGCGCGAGCTCGTCGCCCGGGTCCGCGCGGAGGTCGGCGCGGTCGCGGCCCTGCACCAGGTCGACATCGTGGCCGGGCTGCCCAAGACGCGCTCGGGCAAGATCCTGCGCAAGACGATGCGCGAGATGGCCGACGGCAAGAGCCCGTCGGTGCCGGCCACGATCGAGGACGCCTCGGTGCTCGACACCCTCGCGCCGGTGCTGCGCGGCCCGTGCCTCCTAGAGGCCTCTCCACGCCGAACGCGGCGCTCGGTCAAGAGGTCGGCCTTCGGGTCACGCGGGCAGGGGCGCCAGGAGGGGGAGGACCTCGTCGATCGAGTCGACGAGGTGGATCGCCTCCGACATGGGGCGGCCCGCGGCGAGGGCCTGCAGCGCCGTCCAGACGGGCACGCGCTCGGTCCAGTGGGCACGGCCGACGAGCACGAGCGGCGGCAGCGGTGCGTCGTCCGGGGCGTAGTAGAGGGGCGTCGCGGCCTGGAAGACCTCCTGCACCGTCCCGGCGGCGCCGTCGAGCACGACGATCCCGGCGTTCGACCGGGCGAGCAGGCCCTCCTCGCGGATCGCGTTGGAGAAGTACTTGGCGATGACGTCGCAGAAGACGTTGGGCGGCTCGTGGCCGTAGAACCACGTCGGGATGCCGAGCGAGCGGGCCGACGGACCGAGCGTCTCCGAGGGCACCTGGGGCTCGTCGCCGACGACGGCGTCCCGTGCCGCCAGCGCGGTCGCAGCCCACGGCGTGACGTCGGGCCGGAAGCCCGGCACGCCGACGATGCGGCCGACGGCCTCCTCGACGGCCGCCGCGCTGCGGCACAGGGCGCCGAGGTTGGCCGCCTCCATCGCCCCGGGGCCGCCACCCGTCGCGACGAGGTGCCCCTCCTCCGCGAGAGCGTGCCCGAGGCCGGCGGCGGCAGCGTAGGCCGGCGAGTCCCGTTGCAGCGCATGCCCGCCCATGATCCCGACCACCGATCGACCCTGCACGAACTCGTCGAGCTCGTCGGTCACCGAGTCGTCGTGGATGGCGCGCACGAGGGTGCAGTACGCGTCGGTGCGCAGCCGGGCGTCGACGAACCACGCGTACGCCCGGGCGTCCGGGGTGGCGGCATACCCGCGCTCGAGGCCGGCGTAGAGGTCGGACGGGAAGTAGAGGCCGCGCCACGGGTCGACCGGAGCGTCGGCGACGCCGGGGAAGAGGATCGCGCCGCGCACGAGGAGCAGCTCGGCGACGGGAACGGGCACGGTGCCGCCGAGGACGACGAGACCGGTGAGGTCGCCATGGGCCGCGAGACGGTCGCCGTAGGAGGTGAGGTCGAGGTCCTGCAGGCGCAGGCCGCGCAGCGGCCCGTCGGAGTCGAGGTGGTCGTCCAGCTCGTCCAGCGTCTCGATCTCCATGCGCCCCATCCTGCCTCGCCCAGAATGTCGAGGAGCGGACCCGCGACCCGGCGCGTGCGCCGGCGCTGCAAGGATCGGCGTCATGGTCGGCGTGCTGGAGGGCTTCGCGACGATCGCGATCATCGTCGCGGTCGGGTGGCTGCTCGCCGACCGTCGCGTGCTCGACGAGTCGGCGCAGGTCAACCTCTCGCGGCTCGCCTTCCACGTCGCCTCGCCGGCGCTGCTGCTCACCGTCATGCAGCGCACGTCGCTCGACGCGGTGCTGTCGGCGAACCTCGTGACGTCGCTCATCAGCTTCGCCCTGGTCGTCGGCATCTACCTGCTCATGGCCCGGTTCCGTTGGGCGGGAGGCACGCTCGGGTCACGACTCATCGGAAGCCTCTCGGCGGCATACGTCAACGCGGGCAACCTCGGCATCCCCATCGCGCTCTACGTCCTGGGGGACGTCGCGTGGGTCGCGCCGACGCTCCTCATGCAGCTGCTCATCATCACGCCCGTCTACATGGCGCTCTTCGACAGCGACGCGCGCGGCGAGCGTCCCACTCTCGGTCGCAGCGTGCGCCGGATGTTCAGCAACCCGATCACCCTGGGCGCGGTCGCCGGCCTGCTCATCGCGGTCTTCGACATCCACCTGCCGCGCGTCGTCGCGGCGCCCATCGACCTGCTCGGGGCGATGGCCGTGCCCTCGATGCTCGTCGCGTTCGGCATCTCGCTGCGGCGCGGGCCGCGGCCGGCAACCGGCCGGTCCGCCGAGCACGTGTGGACGATCGTCGTCCTCAAGACCCTGCTCATGCCCACGATCGCGCTCGTGGTGGGCCTCGCGCTCGGACTTCGTGGTCAGGCGCTCTTCGCCGTCGTCGTGACGGCCGCCCTCCCCACGGCGCAGAACATCTTCACGTATGCCGTCCGCTACCGCCGCGAGGTCAACCTCGCCCGCGACGTCATCTTCGTCAGCACGTTCGCGTCGGTCCCGGTCATCCTCGGCATCGCGGCGCTCTTCCACTGGCTCGTCGGCGTCTGACGCCGACGCGCGGCGCCCGGTCCGTGGCCATGCGGCATCGGGTGGTCCTGAACAGCGTCAGGCGCGCTCGATCCGGGCTGCGGATTCGTCAGAAGCCGCCGAAGTCGCCACCTCCGCCGAAGTCGCCTCCGCCGAAGTCGCCTCCGCCGAAGTCGCCACCACCGAAGTCGGAGCCTCCGCCGACGTCGCCGAAGTCGGAGCCCTCCGGCGTCGCCGCCGGCGTCTCCACCGGCGTCTCCACCGGCGTCTCCACCGGCGTCTCCACCGGCGTCTGCCACCGGCGTTCCGCCGGAGTCGCCGTTGGCGTCGCCGGCCTCCTGGGCCTCGGGCGAGGAGTCGTAGCCACCGAGCATCATGTCCGCCAGGGCCGAGCCCACGACGACACCTGCGATCGTCCCGAGCATCGAGCCGGCGATCATGCCGCCCATCCCCATGCCGCCCATCCCGCCCACCCCGGCCGCCACCGAAGGCGCCCTGGAGGTAGCCCGGCCGGGACATCTCGGCGCGGGTGGCGCTGCGAGCGAGGTCGGCCGGCTGGTCGCTGCGCGGCCGCTCGCTCTCGGGGAGGTCGTCCGTGAGGCGCTGGAGCACCATCTGGCGCTGCTCGGGGGAGAGCTTCGCGAACGCCTCGGCGTGGACCTTCTCGATGTCCTCGGGGTCGGCGGTGCGCAGCAGGTACTTGTAGCGGGCGATGGCGCGCTCGTCCTCGGTGGAGGCGCCTCCTCGAGGCGGCGGGACGGCATAGGGCTGGCCGGTGGGCGGTGCTGGCTGCTGGGGGCGCTGCTGTTGTGAGAGCGGCTCGCGGCCCAGCAGCTTGTCGAGGAATCCCATGTCTTCTCCTTGGCGTCGGCGGTGCGTCGGCGTCGCACTCATCACACCTACCCCAACGAACACCTCGCCCTAGCGTTCCGGAGCTCAGTGCGTCGTAGGAGCGGTCCCGGCTCGGCGCATCGTCCGACAGAGCCGGCCGCGGAAGCCGCGTGTGCTGGACGAGTGGCAGACGGCGGGCGTGATCTTCGACACACTGAGGGGTATGAATCGGGCCGAACAGGGACGGCTGATCGCGACGGGGACGAGAAGTGGCGCCGTGACCGCTCCGGTCCGGCGAGAGCGAGAGGGTGGGGACATGCACAGACGACGGAAGATGCTCGTGGCGCTCCTGTCGGCGCCGGGTGTGGTGGTGGCGATGCTGCTGCCTCCCGGCCCGGCGTCGGCGATGGGGAAGGTGGGGTGCGACGTGTCCGGGCAGCCGACGGTGTCGGTCGCGTCGTACGACCCGATCGTGAATCACAACGGCAGGGGTTCGGCGCACGAGCACCAGCTGTTCGGGAACATTGCGTGGTTCTCCCTGCCGAACCCGAACGCGGCGAACTACACGGACCTGGTGGGCCGGGCGAACAACTGCCGGAAGGTGCTGGGGCTGTCGAACTCGGCCGACTCGGCGGGCTACTGGACACCGACGCTGCGGTACGTCTCCGGGCCGAAGGCCGGGCAGCTGGTACCAGCGCAGCAGTTCACGGCATACTACCGAGCGGCGTCCGGTGACCAGTTCGGCCCGGCTCGGGCGATCCCGGCGGACACGCGGCTGATCGGGACGGCATACAACTGGACGTGCGGGCAGAAGTCGGGCCGGCGATCGACGCCGGTGCAGAGCATCCCCGACTGCTCGGGTCTGCCGGCCAAGCCGGGGCTGACGCTGACGGCGCACATCGACTTCCCGTCGTGCTGGGATGGCGTCCTGCCGAGCCACCCGACGAGCCAGTACGGTGACACGAGGGACAATGCCCACTACGCGTACCGCGTGGGCAGGGTGTGCCCTGCGGGGTTCCCGATCGGCGTGACCGAGCTGCGCGAGACCATCCAGTTCCCGTACGTGGGCAAGGGTACTGACGTGGCGCTGTCGTCGGACGCTGCGATGGGCACGAGCGACGGTCGGTCGATGCACGCTGACTTCTGGCAGACGTGGGCGCAGCCGGACTTCGAGGCGTTCGTGCAGACGTGCGTCGTGGACCACCGGGCCTACTCGAGTGCGGGATGCCAGCCCTGATCTGGTGTCGACCTGCCCGGCCTGCGTGGATGGGACGGTGACGCCCCTGGACCTGTGGACCAGGGGCGCCACCAGACCGTGCGTCAGGTCAGAGGTGGTTCTCGGCCTCGGTCAGCACCGACCGCAGTCGGGACTCGATGTCGTCGAACTGCTCCGGGCCCATGATGAGCGGCGGCGCGAGCTGGATGACGGGGTCCCCGCGGTCGTCGGCACGGCAGTAGAGGCCGGCGTCGAAGAGCGCCTTGGAGAGGAAGCCGCGCAGCAGGCGCTCGGACTCGGCGTCGTTGAAGGTCTCGCGGGTCGCCTTGTCCTTGACGAGCTCGATGCCGTAGAAGAACCCGGCGCCGCGGACGTCGCCGACGAGCGGCAGGTCGAGCAGCTTGTCGAGCGTCGCCTTGAAGAGTGGGGCGTTGTCCTTGACGTGCTGGTTGAGGCCCTCGCGCTCGAAGATGTCGAGGTTGGCCATGGCGACCGCCGCCGACACCGGGTGGCCGCCGAAGGTGTAGCCGTGCGGGAAGTACGTCGTGCCTGACTTGAACGGCTCGAAGAGCCGGTCGCTCGCGATCATCGCGCCGATGGGGGAGTAGCCGCTCGTCATGCCCTTGGCGCACGTGATGATGTCGGGCACGTAGCCGAAGTCGTCGCAGGCGAACATCGAGCCGATGCGGCCGAAGCTGCAGATGACCTCGTCGGACACGAGCAGCACGTCGTACTCGTCGCAGATCTCGCGGACGCGCTCGAAGTAGCCGGCAGGAGGCGGGAAGCAGCCACCGGAGTTCTGCACCGGCTCGAGGAAGACGGCCGCGACGGTGTCAGGGCCCTCGAACTCGATGGCCTCGGCGATGCGGTCCGCGGCCCAGCGACCGAAGGCCTTCTCGTCGCCCTGGAGGTGCTCGGGGGCGCGGTACATGTTCGTGTTCGGCACCTTGTGCGCGCCGGGCACGAGCGGCTCGAACATCTCCTTGGCCGCCGGGATGCCGGTGATCGACAGGGCGCCCTGGGGGGTGCCGTGGTAGGCGACGTTGCGGGAGATGACCTTGTGCTTCGTCGGCTTGCCGGTCAGCTTGAAGTACTGCTTGGCCAGCTTCCAGGCGGTCTCGACGGCCTCGCCGCCGCCGGTCGTGAAGAAGACGCGGTTGAGGTCGCCGGGCGCATGGGCTGCAAGGCGCTCGGCCAGCTCGATGGCCTTCGGGTGGGCGTAGCTCCAGAGCGGGAAGAAGGCGAGCTCCTTGGCCTGCTTGGCCGCCGCGTCGGCGAGCTCCTCGCGCCCGTGGCCGACCTGGACGACGAAGAGACCTGCCAGACCGTCGATGTACTCGTTTCCGCGGTCGTCCCAGATCTTCCAGCCCTGGCCCTTGGTGATGATCGGGACCGTGTGGCCCAGGCCGCCCTCGGTCCGGTCCTCGAACACCGAGTGGCGCGTGAAGTGCATCCAGAGGTGGTCGCGCGCTGCCTCGGAGTGGAGGGTGCCGGCCGGCGTGCGGTGGTCCGAGGTCGGTTCCCAGACCTCGTTCGGGTTGATGCTCATCGTGTACCCCAGTTGTAGAGCTGTTTGTTGAGTTTCAGGTAGACGAACGTCTCGGTGGCCGTGACGCCCGGGAGCGGGCGGATGCGGCCCGTGAGCAGCTCGAGCAGGTGGGAGTCGTTCTCGCAGACGACCTCGGCGAGCACGTCGAAGCTGCCGGCCGTGGTCACGACGTAGGAGACCTCGTCCATCTTGGTCAGCGCGTCGGCCACCGCCGTCATGTCTCCCGACACCCGCAGCCCGACCATCGCCTGGCGCTGGAACCCGACCTGCAGCGGGTCCGTCACCGCGACGATCTGCATGACGTCGGCGTCGAGCAGGCGCTGCACGCGTTGGCGCACAGCCGCCTCGGAGAGGCCGACCTCCTGGGCGATGGACGCGTACGACTTGCGCCCGTCATGCTGCAGGAGCTCGATGATGGTCTTGCTCACGTCGTCGAGGTTGACCGAGGGCTTCTTGGCTCCGGCGCCCCCGGACCCGGCCGCATTGGCTATGCCGCGGATGGTCGTCATGCGCCGATACTGACCTGTGGAACACACTGTTGGCAAGTCCTCAGACAACTGATTCCGAAGAATTTTGCCGACAACCCTTCACGATTGCGAAGGTATGCGTTTAGCATTCCCGCATGACTCCGCAGCCGCGCCAGCTCCGCAACTTCGTCAGTGGGCAGTACCTCGACCCCGAGGGCGACGCGATCCTCGACATCGTCGATCCCTCGACCGCCCGGGTCGTGGCCACGGCTCCCGTCAGCGGCCAGGCCGACGTCGACCGGGCGTATGCCGCCGCGTCCTCGGCGTTCGAGACGTGGGGTGACACGACCCCCGGCGGAGCGCCAGGCGGCGCTGCTGAAGTTCGCGGACGCCATCGAGGCCCGGGCCGAGGACTTCGTCCGCCTCGAGGGTGAGAACACCGGCAAGCCGCACGCGCTGACGCGGAGCGAGGAGATCCCTCCGATGCTCGACCAGCTGCGCTTCTTCGCCGGCGCCGCGCGGGTGCTCGAGGGCAAGTCCGCAGGGGAGTACATGAAGGGGCACACCTCGTTCGTGCGCCGCGAGCCGATCGGTGTCGTCGGCCAGGTGACGCCGTGGAACTACCCGATGATGATGGCGATGTGGAAGATCGCCCCGGCCCTCGCCGCGGGCAACACCATCGTCCTCAAGCCGTCCGACACGACGCCCGAGACGACGCTGCTCCTCGCCGAGCTCGCCTCGGAGTTCCTGCCCGAGGGCACCTTCAACGTCATCACCGGCGACCGCGAGACCGGCCGCATGCTCGTCGAGCACCCGACGCCGGCGCTCGTGGCGATCACCGGCTCCGTCCGCGCCGGCATGCAGGTGGCCGAGAGCGCGTCGCGCGACGTCAAGCGCGTGCACCTCGAGCTCGGCGGCAAGGCGCCGGTCATCGTCTTCGACGACGCCGACATCGAGGCCGCCGTCGAGGGCATCGCCGGAGCCGGCTACTTCAACGCCGGCCAGGACTGCACGGCCGCCACGCGCGTGCTCGCGGGTCCCCGGGTCCACGACGACTTCGTCGCCGCGCTCGCCGACTACGCCCGCAGCTCGGTCAAGGTCGGTATGCCGGACGACGAGGACGCGAGCCTCGGCCCGGTCAACAACGCCAACCAGATGGCGCACGTCTCGGGCTTCGTGGACCGGCTGCCCGAGCACGCGCGCGTGGCCGCCGGCGGCTCACGCGTCAACACGCTCGGCGACGGGTTCTTCTTCGAGCCGACCGTGCTGGCCGGGCTCCGCCAGGACGACGAGCACATCCAGAACGAGATCTTCGGCCCGGTCATCACGGTGCAGCAGTTCACCGACGAGGCCGAGGCGCTCGCCTGGGCCAACGGGGTGCAGTACGGCCTCGCCTCGAGCGTCTGGACCAGGGACTTCGGCAGGGCGATGCGCATGAGCAAGAAGCTCGACTTCGGCTGCGTCTGGATCAACACGCACATCCCGATCGTTGCAGAGATGCCGCACGGGGGATTCAAGCACAGCGGCTACGGCAAGGACCTGTCCATGTACGGCCTCGAGGACTACACCCGCATCAAGCACGTCATGGCCAACATCGAATCGTGAGACCCGGCGCCCGCGAGGACGGCGGCATCGCTCCGGGCAGGCGACACGGGCACCACGCCCAGCACCACCGGGTGAGCGTCGATCCCTCCACCACACCGACCCACTGAAACCCCTGGAGTCAATGACATGAACGACAAGAGCTTCGACACCGGCGACCCGCACCTGCGTGCCGCGCTGCATGCGCGGCCTCGTCGTCGCGCCGCTCCGCGATGATGGGCGCCGCGGGTGTCGGCGCCGCAGCCTTCCTCGCCGCCTGCGGTTCAGCCGGCAAGAACCCCACGACCGGCGCGGGCGGCACCGGCACGGCGGCCGCCAAGACTGCCGCAGCCGCGCAGGACATGTCAGACACCGAGAAGGTCATCAACTGGTCCAACTGGCCGGCGTACATCGACGTCAACGACAAGACCAAGGCCCGGCCGACCCTCGATGCCTTCACCAAGGAGACCGGCATCAAGGTCAACTACACCGAGGACTACAACGACAACGACGAGTTCTACGCCAAGGTGCGCCCGCTGCTCGATGCCGGCAAGCGATACCGGGCGCGACGTGTGGTGCAGCACCGACTGGATGGTGGCTCGGCTCATCCGCAACGGCTACGTCCAGAAGCTCGACCTCGCCAACATCCCGAACCACGCGAATCTCGAGGACGCCCTGAAGCAGTGTCGTTCGACCCGGGCCGGGTCTTCTCCCTGCCCTGGCAGAGCGGCTTCGCCGGTATCGCCTTCAACCCCAAGGCCACCGGCGGGAAGAAGGTCGAGTCCGTCGACCAGCTGCTCACCGACCCGAGCCTCAAGGGCAAGGTCACGCTGCTCACCGAGATGCGCGACACGGTCGGCCTCGTGCTGATGGCGATGGGCAAGAAGATCGACAGCTTCACCGACGCTGACTTCGATGCCGCCATGGCCGAGCTCCAGAAGGCCAAGGACGCCGGCCAGATCAAGGGCTTCACCGGCAACGACTACACCAAGCCGCTCGCGTCGGGCGACACCGCCGCCTGCTTCGCGTGGACCGGGGACGTCGTGCAGCTGCGGGCCGACAACCCAAGCCTCGGGCTACACCCTGCCGCAGACCGGTTGCACCCTGTGGTCCGACAACTTCGTCATCCCGGCGCTGGCCAAGCACAAGAAGAACGCCGAGCGCCTCATCAACTACTACTACGACCCGAAGGTGATGGCCCAGGTCGTCGACTACGTCAACTACATCTCCGTGGTCGAGGGCACCAAGGAGGTGCTCGACCAGCTGGACCCGACCGTGTCCTCGAACCAACTGATCTTCCCGTCGGCCGAGACGATGTCGCGGGCGCAGGTCTTCCGCGGCCTCACCACCGCCGAGGAGACCAAGTACAACAAGAAGTTCCAGACGCTGGTAACCGGCTGATGGCCGAGCGCACGAGCGGTGACCTGTCGCTCGCAGGTGTCACGAGGACCTACGACACGTTCACCGCGGTCGACAACATCGACCTGACCATCCCGCAGGGCTCGTTCTTCGCCCTCCTCGGGCCCTCGGGCTGCGGAAAGACGACCACGCTGCGCATGGTCGCCGGTCTCGAGCAGCCGACGGTGGGGGCCATCTCCATCGGCGGGCGGGACATCACCTCCACCAAGCCCTACCAGCGCAACGTCAACACGGTCTTCCAGAACTACGCCCTCTTCCCGCACCTCGACATCCTCGAGAACGTGGCGTTCGGCCTCAAGCGCCGGGGCGATCGGGACTGGAAGGCCAAGGCGATGGAGGCGCTGGAGCTGGTCGAGCTCGCGCAGGTGGCGCGGAAGAAGCCGACCCAGCTCTCGGGTGGCATGCAGCAACGCGTCGCCCTGGCGCGGGCCGTGGTCAACCGCCCCGACGTCCTGCTGCTCGACGAGCCCCTCGGCGCGCTCGACCTCAAGCTGCGTCGCCAGATGCAGATCGAGCTCAAGCGCATCCAGCAGGAGGTCGGCCTGACGTTCGTGCACGTCACCCACGACCAGGAGGAGGCCATGACCATGGCCGACACCATCGCAGTGATGAATGCGGGGCGACTCCAGCAGGTCGGCGACCCCGGGACGCTCTACGAGAAGCCGCAGTCGACCTTCGCGGCGAACTTCCTCGGGCAGTCGAACCTCCTCCGGGCCACGGTGAGCAGGGTCACCGGTGAAGTCGCCTCCCTCGACGTGCACGGCATACCGATGACGCTGCCCGCCTCGTCGCTGCCGGGCAGCGGTGCGGAGCTGTGGCTGGGCATCCGGCCCGGAGAAGTTCCGCATCCTCGCCGACTCCTCCGACGCGACAGGCCTCAACACGCTCAAGGGTGCGGTGACCGACGTCTCCTTCCTGGGCGTGGCGACGCAGTACCTCGTCGCGATGCCGTGGGGTCGCGAACTGACTGTCGTGCAGCAGAACGACGGTATGCCGCGCGCTGTCCTCGGCTCCAACGTCACCCTCGGGTGGGTGCCCGAGAACAGCTTCGCCCTCGACGCGTCCCAGGACGCGGACGCCGGGGCCGAGCACGTCGAGGACGAGTGAGATGGCCGTCTCCACCATCACCGGGGCACCGGTAGCGGCGCCCCGGCGAGCCCGCCGCCGGGCCACGGTGCCCTACCTGCTCCTCGCCCGGGCATGCTCTGGCTCGTCGTCTTCTTCGTCCTGCCGATGATCTCGCTCGGCTCGCAGTCGCTGCAGACGGGCGACGTGGACAACGGCTACACGATGACGTGGAACTTCGCGACGTATGCCGACGCCCTGTCCACCTACTGGCCGCAGATGTTGCGCTCGCTCATCTACGCGGGGGTCGCCACTCTCGCGACGCTGGCCCTGGGCTATCCGCTCGCGTGGTTCATCGCGCACCGCTCGGGCAGGTACAAGAACATCCTCCTGGTGCTCGTCATCGCTCCGTTCTTCACCTCGTTCCTCATCAGGACGCTGGCCTGGCAGACGATCCTCGGCGACAGCGGCCTCCTCGCACAGGTGGCGCTGCGGACCCACACCGACCTCCTGCTCACCGGCTTCAAGGACGTGCTGCGCACGGTCGGTCTGATCAACAACGATCAGCTGCTCTTCTCGCCCTTCGCAGTGATCTGCGGCCTGACCTACAACTTCCTGCCGTTCATGGTGCTGCCGCTCTACGCCAACCTCGAGCGCCTCGACCACCGACTCGTCGAGGCTGCGGGCGACCTCTACGCCTCGCCGTTCCAGGCGTTCCGACGTGTCATCTGGCCTCTGTCGCTGCCCGGCGTCGTGGCCGGCACGCTGCTGACGTTCATCCCTGCGACGGGCGACTACATCAACTCGGTCCTGCTCGGCAGCACCCGGACGGTGATGATCGGGCAGGTCATCGACGCCCAGTTCCTACGGGTCCTCGACTACCCGACGGCGGCCGCGCTCAGCTTCATCCTGCTGCTGATCATCGTGGCTTTCGTGGTCACGTACGTCCGCCGGGCCGGTACCGAGGAGCTGGTCTGACATGGCGTGGCTGCGACGCAATCTGGTCATCATCATCGGGATCCTGGTGATGGCCTACATCCTGCTCCCGAACCTCGTCGTCATCATCTTCTCCTTCAACAAGCCGTTGGGCCGCTACAACTACCAGTGGAACGAGTTCTCCTTCGACGCGTGGACCAACGTCTGTGGCGTCCCGGGCATGTGCCAGTCGGTCGGCCTCAGCCTGCAGATCGGCGTGATCGCTTCGCTCACGGCTGCGGTTCTCGGCACCATGGTGGCCTTCGCGCTGGGGCGGTACCGCTTCCGGGGCCGTTCGGGGACGAACCTGCTCATCTTTCTGCCGATGGCCACCCCCGAGGTGGTCATGGGCTCGAGCCTGCTCACCCTGTTCATCGCCATGGGCGTCCCGACCGGCCGCACGACGATCCTCATCGCGCACATCATGTTCTGCCTGTCATTCGTCATCGTCACGGTCAAGGCCCGAGTCGCCTCGCTCGACCCGCGCCTCGAGCAGGCCGCCGCAGACCTCTACGCCAACGAGCTGCAGGCATTCCTCAAGGTGACCTTCCCGCTCGGGCTCCCGGGAATCGCGGCGGGTGCTCTGCTGGCCTTCTCGTTGTCCTTCGACGACTACATCATCACCAACTTCAACGCGAGCCCGGAGTCGGTCACGTTCCCGATGTACGTGTGGGGCGCGGCGCAACGTGGGACTCCGGTGCAGATCAACGTGATCGGGACCGTCATGTTCCTCGGCGCCCTCGTCTGGTCATCGCCGGGCAGGTGCTGGCCAGCAGCCGCTACCGGAAGGTGGCGTGAACCGTGCGGGTCCTGATGGTCGGCTCCGGTGGAGTCGGTGACGCCGCCGCGCGCATCGCGGCCGAGCGTGCCTTCTTCGACTCCTGGGTCGTCGCCGACTACGACGTGGCGCGGGCCGAGCGCACCGTCGCCGCAGTGGCGGTCCGGCATCCGACAGACACCCGCTTCGTGGCGGCCCAGGTGGATGCCTCATCGGCCGAGGCCGTGACGCGACTGGCCCGGCACCATGCTGCCACCCACGTCTTCAATGCCGTCGACCCGAAGTTCGACATGCCGATCTTCCACGGCGCCAAGGCTGCCGGGGCCGACTACCTCGACATGGCGATGAGCCTGTCGAGGCGTCACCCCGAGCGGCCGTATGCGTCACCGGGGTCAAGCTCGGCGACGAGCAGTTCGCGATGGCGGGGGAGTGGGAGGCCGACGGCCGTCTGGCGCTCGTCGGCATCGGCGTCGAGCCCGGGCTGTCCGACGTGTTCGCCCGGTATGCCGCCGACCACCTCTTCGACGAGATCGACGAGCTGGGCACGCGGGACGGCGCGAACCTCGTGGTGCACGACGACGATGGCAACGAGATCTTCGCGCCCAGCTTCTCGATGTGGACGACGATCGAGGAGTGCCTCAACCCGCCGGTCGTGTGGGAGAAGGACCGTGGCTGGTTCACGACCGCGCCCTTCAGTGAGCCGGAGGTCTTCGACTTCCCGGAGGGCATCGGACCGGTCGAGTGCGTCAACGTCGAGCACGAGGAGGTGCTCCTCATGCCGCGCTGGGTCGACGCCAGGCGGGTCACCTTCAAGTACGGCCTCGGGGACGAGTTCATCACCATCCTCAAGGTGCTGAACACGCTGGGCCTCGACCGGACCGAGCCGATCACCGTCAAAGGCGTGCAGGTCTCACCGCGCGACGTCGTGGCCGCCGCGCTGCCTGACCCGGCGACCATCGGGCCGCGGATGACCGGCAAGACGTGCGCGGGCCTCTTCGTCACCGGCACGGGCAAGGACGGCCGGCCGCGTCGCACCTACCTCTACCACGTCGTCGACAACGCCGAGACGATGGCGGCCTACGGCGCCCAGTGCGTGGTGTGGCAGACGGCGGTCAACCCCGTCGTCGCGCTGGAGCTGCTCGCCCGGGGCACGTGGAAGGGTGCCGGCGTGCTGGGCCCCGAGGCCTTCGACGCCGTGCCCTTCCTCGACCTCCTGGCCGCGGACAAGCCCGAGGGCTACGGCTCCCCGTGGGGCATGGACGAGCGCTGATCCGGCGCCGGTCACGGGGCGCCGACGACGACCACCAGGAGAGGAATAGGGTTCAGGCATGACAGCGGTGACGCAGAAGTCAGTGATCGACGCGGTCCCGAAGGGCCTGCTCATCGGCGGGCAGTGGCGCGACGGCAGCGACGGCGAGACCATCGCCGTCGACGACCCGTCCACCGGACGAGTGCTCACGCACGTTGCCGCGGCCTCCGTCGCGGACGGCCGGGCGGCACTCGACGCCGCCGTGGCGGCGCAGAGCGACTGGGCCCGCACGGCGCCGCGCGACCGCGGCGAGCTGCTGCGGGCGGCATACGAGAAGATCACCGAGCGTGCCGACGAGTTCGCGATGCTCATGACCCTCGAGATGGGCAAGACGCTCGCCGAGAGCCGCGGCGAGGTCGCCTACGGCGCCGAGTTCTTCCGGTGGTTCTCCGAGGAGGCCGTGCGCATCTCGGGGCGCTGGTCGACCGCTCCCAACGGCGCGACCCGGCTCATGACGATGAAGCAGCCCGTCGGCCCGACGCTGATGATCACCCCCTGGAACTTTCCGCTCGCGATGGGCACGCGCAAGATCGGGCCCGCCATCGCCGCCGGTTGCACCATGGTCGTCAAGCCGGCCAGCCAGACGCCGCTGACGATGCTCGCCCTCGCCGAGCTGCTCCGCGAGTGTGGGCTGCCCGACGGCGTCCTCAATGTCGTCATGACGACGCACGGCACCACCGGAGACGTCATGGAGCCGCTCATCCGCGACCCGCGTCTGCGCAAGCTGACCTTCACCGGCTCGACCCCGGTCGGACGCTCGCTCATGGAGCAGGCCTCGCAGGGCATCCTGCGGGTCTCGATGGAGCTCGGCGGCAACGCACCGTTCCTCGTCTTCGAGGACGCCGACGTCGACCAGGCCGTCGAGGGCGCGATGCTCGCCAAGATGCGCAACATGGGCGAAGCGTGCACGGCCGCGAACCGCTTCTACGTCCACGAGTCGCTCGCCGACGAGTTCAGCGCCGGGCTGGCCCGACGGATGGGCGCGCTCACCCTCGGCAAGGGCACCAAGGACGGCGTCGACGTCGGCCCGCTCGTCGACGAGAAGGCCCGCGACAAGGTCTCGGCGCTGGTCGACGACGCCGTCGCCAAGGGTGCCAAGGTCCTCGTCGGCGGGTCCGCCCCCGAGGGCGACGGCTGGTTCTACAGCCCGACCGTGCTCGCCGACGTCCCGACCGACGCCGACATGGCCCGGGAGGAGATCTTCGGTCCCGTCGCGCCCGTCACGACGTTCCGCACCGACGCCGAAGCGATCCGCCTCGCCAACGACACCGAGTACGGCCTCGTCGCCTACCTCTTCACCAAGGACCTCTCGCGGGCGATCACGATGAGCGAGTCCCTCGAGTACGGCATGGTCGGCGTCAACCAGGGCATCGTCTCCAACCCGGCGGCTCCCTTCGGCGGCGTCAAGGCGTCCGGTGTCGGGCGCGAGGGCGGGTTCGAGGGCATCGACGAGTACCTCGAGACGAAGTACGTCGGAATCGCCCTCTGACGTCGGGACATTCAGCGAACCGGCCCGGTGCGGGGGTGCGTTGCGGCCCTCGACCGCGTCACCAAGGCGACGGGACAGGCCCCGTTCGTGCTGCTCGACTACATCCAGAAGCTGCCGGTCGACCGCGCTGAGGGGACTTCGAGCACGGCCGCTTCCACACCGCGGGCCAGGAGATCGCCGAGCGGCTCACCGACGACCGCGTCTTCGTCTCCTGAGGTCTGACCGCACACTCGGCGGCCTACCGGGTCACGACGGTGATGTTGAGGTCGTCGCGCTCGTCGGCCACCTGCTCAAGGATCTCGACGACCGTGTCGAAGGCGCCGCGGTCGCGCTCGCGCAGGGCGGCCGCGTGGTCCCAGACGAGCTCGATCGGCACCCCTCGCTGGGCGTCGAGGTCGCGCAGGGCGTCCACGAGGGCATCCCAGTTGCGCCCGAACCAGTCGGGCAGCTCGAGGTCCGTCGCGAAGGCGTCGAGCACCCCCGCCTTGTCGTTGCCTCCGGAGACGATGCGCACGTCGTGACCCAGCCACCGCAGCTGCGCGATGTGGTCGTCGGGCTCGCTGTGCCTGCTGAGGAACGTCGTCACGTGCCCTCCTTGATCCGGCTGAACGACGCGTAGTGGTCGTCGGTCCAGTACTTCTCGCCGCTGCTGCCCGTGATGATGCGGCGGGCGCCGCGGTCCTCCGATCCCGGTGTCACGACGGTGAACTCGCGGTAGTAGCCGCGTGCGTGCCGTGGTAGCAGGCGTTCCCGGTTGTCGAAGACCTGGTTGTCGCTGTGCGGGTAGGGGAACGGTCCGCCGGCGCGGATCAGCGCCAACGTGTCCAGGGCCCGCGGGGGGAGTGCCGACTCGGCGACCCACGCGAGTCCGGAGTCGTGGTCGGTCCCCAGAGGGCCGGGCGATGTAGCTGGCGCTGGCCGCCGCGCGCTGTCCGGCCGGGGTGGACGGGCCCTGCGTGGCGCGGACGACGACCCACGCGAGCGCGACGACGGCCACGGCGAGCACGCCGAGCAGGACCTGACGCGAGCCGAGCGACCTCACGCCCTCATCATGCCGGAGAAGGAGACGTCGCGGATTCTCCGAGGGCTCCGGTGCCCCGGGCGGCCTCCGGTCTCCACCGAGCGGGTGCCCGGCGACTTCTCCGTCGGGCGTCGGTCATCGGCGCTACCGTCGCAGGATGCGCGAGACACCGGACGAGACAGCCGCCCTCCAGGTTCTGCTCGACGCCTCTCACGCCCGGGCGACGGGTCACCTGCGCAGCATCATCGGCGACGACCGCACGCTCAGTGCCGAGCAGCTCGTCGCGCTGCTCACCGGCATGAAGGTGCTGTCGGTGGCGACCGTCACGGCGTCGGGGGAGCCGCGCATCAGCGCCCTCGACGGTCACTTCCTCCACGGCACCTGGACCTTCAGCACGTCCGGGACGTCGGCCAAGGCCAGGCACCTCGAGGCGAGGCCCGCGGTCAGCGTGGCCCACATCGACGGCGAGGAGCTCGCCCTCTTCGCCCACGGCTACGCCGAGCTCATGGAGCCGGGTCCGCAGCGCGACGCCGTGGAGGCGCACTGGACTGCGCACTACGGCAGCAGCCCCTGGACCTGGGGTGACGACATCCGGATGTACCGCCTGCGGATGACCTGGGCCGTCGCCTACGCCTTCCAGCGCGACGAGCTGCTCCGGGCGAGGGGAGTGACCGCCTGAGACGCACCTGCGCGAGAATGTCGGGGTGACTGACACCCCGACGCGCCCTCGCCGCATCGTCCTGCTCGGCTCGACCGGTTCGATCGGCACGCAGGCCCTCGATCTCGTGCACCGCAACCGCGACCGCTTCGAGGTCGTCGGTCTGTCGGCCGGCGCCAACGTCCAGCTCGTCGCCGAGCAGGCCGTGGCGCTGCGGGTCCCCGTCGTCGCCGTCGCGAACGGCACCGAGCAGGACGTGGCGCGAGCTATTGCGGGCGCGGCCGACGCAGCGGGCGTGACGGCATACGACCCCGAGCTGCTCGTCGGCCCGGGCGCGAGCACGACCCTCGCAGGGCGCGAGGCGGACGTCGTCGTCAACGGCATCACCGGCGCCATCGGGCTCGAGCCGACCCTCGCGGCGCTGCGCACCGGGACGACCCTGGCGCTCGCCAACAAGGAGTCGCTCATCATCGGCGGTCCGCTCGTCAAGGCGATCGCGGCGCCCGGCCAGATCGTGCCCGTCGACAGCGAGCACTCGGCGATCGCCCAGTGCCTCCGCGGCGGCCGCGCGGACGAGGTGCGCCGCCTCGTCGTCACCGCGAGCGGCGGTCCGTTCCGCGGTCGTTCGCGCGCCGAGCTGGCCGACGTGACGCCCGAGCAAGCGCTCGCGCACCCGAACTTCGCGATGGGCCGCGTCATCACGACGAACTCGGCCACCCTCGTCAACAAGGGGCTCGAGGTCATCGAGGCGCACCTCCTCTTCGACATCCCCTTCGGGCGCATCGACGTCGTCGTGCACCCGCAGCAGATGATCCACTCGATGGTCGAGTTCGTCGACGGCTCGACGATCGCCCAGGCCGGCCCGCCGCGGATGCTCGTGCCGATCGCGCTGGGGATGAGCTGGCCCGAGCGGATCGCCGACGCGGACGTGCCGGTCGACTGGACCAGGGCGCAGTCGTGGGACTTCGAGCCGCTCGACGACGAGGCCTTCCCAGCGGTCGCGCTGGCCCGTCGGGTGGGGGAGGCCGGTGGCACGTGGCCAGCCGTCTACAACGCCGCCAACGAGGTCGCGGTCGATGCCTTCCACGAGGGCCGCATCGGCTTCGTCGACATCGTCGACACCGTGGCCGGGGTCGTGGACGCGTATGCCGCCGAGCCGGCCTCGCACGTCCGTGACCTGACGCTCGACGACGTCCTCGCCGCCGACACCTGGGCCCGCCAGGCTGCGGCCGCGCGCACCCCCTAGCGGTTCGAGGTTTTCCGAGACCTGAGGGCCTCGGAAATACCTCGAACCAGCCGTGAGGCCGCGCGCGGCACAGGGGCCGCATAGATACATCGAACCGGCTTCACAGGGACGGGATGTGACAATGATGAGGTGCTGTTCTTCCTAGGGGTCCTGGTCGTCGTCGTCGGCGTGGCGCTCAGCATCGCCCTCCACGAGATCGGCCACCTCGTGCCGGCGAAGAGGTTCGGGGTCAAGGTGACCCAGTACATGGTCGGTTTCGGCCCGACGGTCTGGTCGCGACGCCGCGGCGAGACCGAGTACGGCATCAAGGCGATCCCGCTCGGTGGCTACGTCCGGATGATCGGGATGCTCCCGCCCCGCCCCGGTGACAAGCCCGGCGAGCTGCGCACCCTCTCGACCGGCCGGTTCAGCCAGATGGTCGACCAGGCCCGCGCCGACTCCATGGAGGAGGTCCAGCCGGGCGACGAGGACCGCGTCTTCTACAAGCTGCACCCCGCGAAGAAGGTCGTCGTCATGCTCGGCGGCCCGATCATGAACCTCGTGATCGCGGCGGTGCTCCTGACCGGCGTCATCACGATCTACGGCCTGCCGCAGGTCGCCCCCAAGGTCGGGCTCCTCTCGGCCTGCGTGCCGACGGCGGCGCCCACCCTCCAGGTGCCGCAGCCGCAGTGCAAGCCGGGGGACCCCGTCGCGCCGGCCAAGGCGGCGGGACTGCAGGAACGCGACCGCATCGTCTCCGTCGACGGCCGGGCCGTGACCTCGTGGGACCAGGTCACCGCCGCGATCCGCGACAGCAAGGGCAAGACGATGGCGTGGGTCGTCCAGCGCGGCGACCAGCAGGTGCGGATCGCGATCACGCCCGCCGTCATCGCGCGCGCCACCTACGACGACCAGGGCAACCCGATCGCCAAGGACGGCAAGCTCGTCCTCGCGTCGATGGGCTTCGCCGGCCTCACGCCCGGCCAGGAGCTCGTCCGGACGCCGATCGCCCAGGCGCCCAAGTTCGTCTGGGACCGCCTCGTCGACACGGCATCGATCATCGTCAAGATCCCGCAGAAGATGGCCGGCGTCGTGCAGGCCGCCTTCGGGTCCGAGGCGCGCGACCCCAACGGCCCCATCTCCGTCGTCGGCGTCGGGCGCATCGGCGGCGAGGTCGCCGCGCTCGACATCCCGGCCGACGAGGGCGGCAACTGGGTCAAGCTCGCCCAGCTGATCCTGCTCATCGCCTCGCTCAACCTCGCCCTCTTCGTCTTCAACCTCGTGCCGCTGCTCCCGCTCGACGGCGGGCACGTGGCGGGGGCGATCTGGGAGTCGATCAAGAAGGGCTGGGCGCGCCTGCGTCACCGCCCCGACCCCGGCTTCGTCGACGTCGCCAAGGGTCTGCCGATCGCCTACGGCATGAGCCTCGTCCTCATCACGATGTCGGTGCTGCTCATCTACGCCGACATCGTCAAGCCGATCAAGCTCTTCGGCTGAGCGCGAGGTCGTTCGGGTGGCGCTCGGGGCAGAGCCCCCGAGGGCGGTCATAATGGCGGGATGAGCGTCTCCCTCGGTATGCCGCCCCTGCCCCCGCCGGTCCTCGCCCCGCGGCGCCGGACCCGCCAGATCCAGGTCGGCAAGGTCGGGGTCGGGAGCGACTTCCCCGTGTCGGTGCAGTCGATGACGACGACGCCGACGACCGACATCAACGCGACGCTCCAGCAGATCGCCGAGCTGACGGCGTCGGGTTGCGACATCGTGCGGGTCGCGTGCCCGAGCCAGGACGACGCCGAAGCCCTGCCCGCGATCGCGCAGAAGAGCCAGATCCCGGTCATCGCCGACATCCACTTCCAGCCGAAGTACGTCTACGCCGCGATCGAGGCCGGCTGTGCGGCCGTGCGCGTCAACCCCGGCAACATCCGGCAGTTCGACGACCAGGTCAAGCAGATCGCGCGCGAGGCCAAGGACGCCGGCGTCTCCATCCGCATCGGCGTCAACGCCGGCAGCCTCGACAAGCGGATCATGGAGAAGTACGGCAAGGCGACCCCCGAGGCGCTCGTCGAGTCGGCCGTCTGGGAGGCGAGCCTCTTCGAGGAGCACGACTTCCACGACTTCAAGATCTCGGTCAAGCACAACGACCCCGTCGTCATGGTGCGCGCCTACGAGCTGCTCGCCGAGCGCGGCGACTGGCCGCTGCACCTCGGTGTGACCGAGGCCGGCCCCGCCTTCCAGGGCACCATCAAGTCGGCGACCGCCTTCGGCGCGCTGCTCTCGCGCGGCATCGGCGACACCATCCGCGTCTCCCTGTCGGCGCCGCCGGTCGAGGAGGTCAAGGTCGGCATCCAGATCCTGCAGAGCCTCAACCTGCGACCGCGCAAGCTCGAGATCGTCTCGTGCCCGTCGTGCGGGCGTGCCCAGGTCGACGTCTACACGCTCGCCGACCAGGTCACCGCCGGCCTCGAGGGGATGACCGTGCCGCTGCGCGTGGCCGTCATGGGCTGCGTCGTCAACGGTCCGGGCGAGGCCCGCGAGGCCGACCTCGGCGTCGCCTCGGGCAACGGCAAGGGCCAGATCTTCGTCAAGGGCGAGGTCATCAAGACCGTGCCCGAGGCGCAGATCGTCGAGACGCTCATCGAGGAGGCCATGCGCCTCGCCGAGGAGATGGGGGAGCCGATCGACGACGAGTCGGCCGGGTCCCCCAACGTCACCGTCAGCTGACGTGCGGACGCCCGTCACCTCGACGAGTGGAGCCGGGGAGGTGCCGCGCCCGAGCTCGCGAGGGCTTGGCACGTCGGTCCGGTATGCCGTCCTGCGCGACCTCGCGGACCACATCGTCGCGCTCCGGCCGGGTGAGCGGGTCACCGTTGCCATCGACGGCTTCGACGGCGCCGGCAAGACCGTGCTGGCCGACCAGCTCGCCGAGGTGATCGGCGCGGTGGACGGCTCGCGCCACGTGCTGCGCGTCTCGATCGACGGGTTCCACCGGCCGAAGGCTCAGCGCGTCGCGCGGGGCCGTGGACCCGAGACCTTCTACGAGGACTCCTACGACTACGCCGCGTTCCGTCGGGCCGTCGTCGATCCGTTCCGACGAGGCGAGTCCGTGACGCCTGCCGTCAACGACGTGGACGCCGACAGGCCGGTGCGCCCGGACCCGGTCGCCGTCGTGGCGGACACCGTGCTGCTCGTCGACGGGATCTTCCTCCAGCGGCCCGAGCTGACCGACGTGTGGGACGCAGCCCTGTGGGTCGAGGTGCCGTTCGCCGTCTCCGTCCCGCGAGGGAATGCCCGGTTCGGCGACGGCCATGATCCCGACCCGGAGGCGGAGTCCAACCGTCGCTACGTCGAGGGCCAGCGCCTCTACCTCGCCGCGACCGACCCGCGTGCCCGCGCCACGTGGGTGCTCGACAACACCGACCTCGACCGGCCGGTCCTGCACCCGGCCCCCTGACTCGATCGACAGAGCAGTTCGCCGCACGACGAACCTGCTCGTTCGATCAGGGTGGGGGCGGTCGGCGGGCGGGCTGTGACGCGTTCGTGGGGCGCGCCGGGGTGACACCCGGGCCGTGGGCAGGCAGTCTGGGGAGGTGCTCCGCCAACGCCTTCCCGTGCGACCCCTGTCCGGGGCCGACCACGACGCCGCCCTCGAGGTGTGCGCGCGTGACCGCGTGGCCAATGCCTTCGTGGCGGCGCGCATCGTCGAGGGTTCGCTCCGCAGCTCTCCCGGCTCACTCCTGGGTCACTGGAGCGACGGCGAGCTGCGTGGTCTCGCGTGGGTCAGCGCCAACGTCGTGCCGGTCGAGCTGGACCAGGACGGCGTGGCCGCCGTTGCGGCGCGGATCATCCGGATGCGCCGCCAGTGCGCCTCGATCTTCGGCCCCAGCGGGCAGGTCGTCGGCCTGTGGGACCGCCTCGGCCCGACGTGGGGCCCCGTCCGCGCCGTCCGCGCGCACCAGCCGTTGCTGACGACTCGCGAGATGCCGTCGAGCCTCGGCCTCCGGCTCGATCCCGACGTACGCCCGGCACGCCTCGACGAGGTCGACCTCGTGCTGCCGGCCGCCGCCAGCATGTTCACCGAGGAGATCGGCTACCCGCCGTACTTCGGCTCGGACCGCAGCTACCGGGCGAGCATCGCCGCGCTCATCCGGGCGGGCCACACGTTCGTCAGGGTCGAGGACGGCGAGGTCGTCTTCAAGGCGGACGTCGGCTCCCTCGCTCTCGGCTGCGCCCAGGTGCAGGGGGTGTGGCTGCACCCACGCCTGCGGGGACGGGGACTCTCGGTGCCGGCGATGGCAAGCGTCGTCGAGCAGGTGCTGTCGAGCATGGCCGACGAGGTCTCGCTCTACGTCAACGACTTCAACGCTGCCGCTCGCGCCACCTACGCCCGCTGCGGCTTCCACGAGGTCGGGGCCTTCACCACGGTCCTGCTCTAGCGCCCGACGCCCCTAGGGTGTGGTCATGAAGACCCTGACCAACGCACCGCTCGGCAAGGACGCCATCGCCCTGGCCGGTCTCTTCCTCGCGTCGGGGACGATGCACTTCGTCAAGCCTGAGCCGTTCGAGGCGATGGTGCCGACCCGGCTGCCGTCGCGCAGGGCGTTGGTGTATGCGTCGGGCGCACTCGAGATCGCTTGTGCCGTAGGGCTTTCCCTTCCACGCACCCGCCGCGTCGCAGGTCTGGCCTCGGCTGCCCTGCTCGTCGCCGTCTTCCCGGCGAACGTCACGATGACGGGTCAGGCAAAGCGCCGGTTCGACCGCGACCCGGAGGACCCGAAGAGGCAGGGCTATCTCGCGGCGACCGTGGCGCGGTTGCCGCTGCAGTGGCCGATGATCCGCACGGCGCTGCGCGCCGGCGGCGTCCTGCGCTGAGACGTCAGCCGTCGAACCGGATGCTGATGCTGTCACCGACGCGGCGGTAGCCCATCGCCTGGTAGATGGCGTTGGACGTCGGGTTGGCCAGGTCGGTGTAGAGCATGCACGCCTCGCCCGCGCTCGAGGCGCGCGGTGCTGAGCGCCGCGACGACCCCGCTCGCGTAGCCGTGCCCGCGCAGCTCCGGCGGGGTCCATACCCCGGAGATGCGCGTGACACCGCCGTTGGCGGGGGAGGCGTATGCCATCGACACCGGCCGTCCGTCGTCTTCCCAGAGTCCGACCCGACCGTCGGCGAGGTGCTGCGTCAGGGATGAGGCTGCGCGGCCGCCGCCCTCGATGGCGTCCACGAACTGCTGGTGCCACCGATCCAGGAGCGGTGCGTCCGCGGCGGTGGCGACCCGGAAGGCGCCGCGGACCTCGAAAGGCAGACGTGGTCTGCGTCGGCAGGTCGAAGCGGCCCACCTCCATGGCGACCGTCGACGTCGCGCCCGTGCGCGCGGCCCACTCGTCCGCGAAGGCCTCGGCCGCTGTTCGTTGCCCGCCCACACCGGGGAGCGCGTCGCCCCCATCGGCGAGCAGCGCGGCGAGGTCGCGCGCCTCATCAGGGGTGGCCAGCGCGATGTGCAGCGGGTGGGGCGGCGTGTGCATGAACGCGGCGACGATCTCACCCGACGCGTCCGCACCCGCCCACCAGCGCGGCTCGACGGAGCGGCTCGGGTCGGTGACGATGGCCTCGCGTCACGCTCGCGACGACGCTGAGCGCCTCCGGCTCGCGCGCCACGAGAGTCGCGAACCGCGCCTGCGCCTCGGCGGGGTCGTTGACGAGGGTGAAGGTGCAACAGGTGCGTGGCATGGGGCCACTCTGGCAAACCCGGGGCGCCGCTCGCCGAACCGGTTCCCACCCGACGCCACCCGACGCCATTCGACGCCACCCGACCCCACCGACCCCAGCCACTTCAGACGTGGGCGATCACCTCGGCGTGGGTCATCGCGAACCACGCGTCGGGGTGCGTCGACCACGCCTGCCAGGCGGCGCTGATGGCCGCCAGCTCGTCGGGCGTCACGAGCCCGCGCTCGAGCGCCTGCGTCGCGAAGGTCGACTCGAGCGCGCGGCGGGCCCAGGTGCCGCCCCACCACGCGCACTGCTCCGGCGTCGCGTAGGTCCACAGCGACGCGGACGGCGTGAGTCGGGTCAGCCCCGCGGCGTGCGCCCAGGCGACGAGGTGGCGCCCTGCGTCGGGCTCGGCATGGTTGAGGCGAGCGAGGCGTCGGTAGACCTCGAGCCAGCGGGTCATCCCCTCGGACGCCGGGTGCCACACCATCGAGGCGTAGTCGACGTCGCGCACCGCGACCAGACCACCGGGACGCGCCACCCGCGCCATCTCGCGCAGGGCGCCGACAGGGTCGGTGAGGTGCTGGAGCACCTGGTGGGCGTGGACGACGTCGAAGGACGCGTCGGCATACGGAAGCTCCCATGACGTCGGCGAGCTCGAACTGCGTGCGCTCGTCACCGCGGGCGGCGGCGTTGCGGCGTGCGTGCTCGAGCGGGCCCTCGACGTGCTCGACGCCGGTGACCTCGCCCGACGGCCCGACCGCCTCGGCGAGGTCGAGCGTGATCGTGCCGGGCCCGCAGCCCACGTCGAGCACGCGTCAGCCCCTCGCGCAGGTGGGGGAGCAGGTAGGCGGCCGAGTCCGCCGCCGTTCGCGCGCCGTGCGACGCGAGGACGCTCGCGTGGTGGCCGTGGAGGTAGACGTCCGCCATGGCGCGACGCTACGCCTCCTGCGCGTCGAGGCGGCGGCTGTCCGTCCGGCGACACCGACGCGGGGACGACGAAGGCCCGCCCCGGACGGGGCGGGCCTTCACCGAGTGCGGTGACGCGTGCCGGTCGTCAGCTCACTTGGTGAGCGGGGCCAGCGTCGGGTCGTTCGCGTAGGCCTCGGCCGCGTTCTCCTTGGTCACGATGACCGGCGGCGAGCAGGTTGGCCGGGACGACCTTGACACCGTTGTTGTAGGACTTGGTGTCGTTGACGGTCGGCGTCTGCGCCCTTCTGCAGGGCGGTGACCATGGCGATGGTCTCCTTGACCAGGTTGCGCGTGTCCTTGTTGATCGTGGAGTACTGCTCGCCCGCCATGATCGACTTGACCGACTCGACCTCGGAGTCCTGACCGGTGACGACCGGGACCGGCTTGCCGGCAGCCTTGACCGACGTGATGATCGCGCGGGCCAGGGTGTCGTTGGGCGACAGGACGCCGTCGAGCGTCTGCGCTCGTGTAGGTGCGCGGCGAGCAGCGTGTCCATGCGCTTCTGCGCGTTCTCGGCCTTCCAGCCCTGGGTGACGATCTGGTTGAAGTCCTTCTGGCCGGAGACGACGATCAGGGTGCCGTCGTCGATCTTCGGCTTGAGCACCTTCATGGCGCCGTCGAAGAAGACCTCGGCGTTCGCGTCGTCCGGCGAGCCGGAGAAGAGCTCGATGTTGTACGGGCCGTTCGGCCTTCTTCTTGGCCATGCCGTCGAGCAGGGCCTGGCCCTGCAGCTCGCCGACCTTGAAGTTGTCGTAGGCGACGTAGTAGTCGACGGCCGGCGTGTTCTTCACGAGGCGGTCGTAGGCGATGACCGTGGCGCCGGCGTCCTTGGCGGCCTTGAGCTGGGTGCCCAGCTGCGAGCCGTCGATGGCGCCGACGACGATGACCTTGGCGCCCTTGGTGACCATGGCCGAGATCTGGTTCTGCTGCTCGGCGACCGGCTCGACGCGCTGGCGTACTGCACGTCGCCCTTGAAGCCGGCCGTCCGTCAGGCCGTCCTTGAACAGCTGCCGGCGAGCACCCAGTTCTCCGACGTCTTCTGCGGCAGGGCGACGCCGATGACGGCGTTGGCGGGGAAGCCCGCCGCGGCGGATCCGCCGTCGGATGCGCCCGGCGTCGTGCCGGCGTCGCTGCTCCGACCGCAACCGGTCAGAACAAGGGCGGCCACAGCCGTGACGCCCAGCACCTTGGTGAAGGTACGCATGTGCTCTCTTTCCTCTCATCGCGTCCGGGCGGAGCGCGGATCCTTCTCGGTCTCGGGCGGCGCCCGGACCGGGTCTTGGTGGCGTGGCCGAGCCGGCGGCTCAGCTGGACTGGCGGATGGTCTCGGCGACCGGGGTCGTCTCGGTGGCCGCGGACGGCGGCGGCGGGGCGGACGAGTCGTCGTCGCTCCCGCCGCGTCGGAAGTTGCGCGTCAGCATGCCGATGATCGAGACGCGGCCCTGGCGACTTGTTGTAGACGTCGAAGGCGACGGCGACGAGGAGCACGAGGCCCTTGATCATCTGGGTCGCGTCGGCGCCGATGCCCTTGAGCTGCAGGCCGTTGTTGAGCACGGCCATGACGAGGCCTCCGACGATGGAGCCGACTGACGGTGCCGACACCGCCGGTGACGGCGGCGCCACCGATGAAGACGGCCGCGATGGCGTCGAGCTCCCAGCCGACACCGTCCTGCGGGCCGGAGGCGGTCGAGCGGGCCACGAAGATCATGCCGGCGAGGGCCGCCAGGATCGACATGTTCATCATGACGAGGAAGTTGACCTTCTTGCTCTTCACGCCGGACAGCTCGGCCGCGTGGCGGTTGCCACCGACGGCGTAGATGTGCCGGCCGATGACGGTGCTGTTGGTGATGAAGCCGTAGAGCGAGGACGAGCACCGCCGAGGATGATGCCCGGAGATCGGGAAGCGACGTGCCCGACGCGGCCGCAGGCGAAGAGCAGCGTCGCGACCGATGATCGCGGCGCAGATGAGGCCGAGCCGGACGCGCATGACCCACAGCGGCCTCGACCTCGGCGCCCATCTTGACGCGGACGCCGGCGGCTGCGGACTCGCCGACGACCATGCCGACGGCGAGCAGCCAGGCCGAGGAGCACGGTCAGGTTGTTGTAGCCGGTGTTCGGGCCCGACCTCGGGGAGGTAGCCGGCGCCGATGACCTGCGAAGCGCCTCGGGCACCGGCACCGAGTCGGACGTTGCCGACGAACTGGTTGGCGCCGCGGAAGAGCAGCATGCCGGCCAGCGTCACGATGAAGGCGGGGACCCCGACGTAGGCGACCCAGAAGCCCTGCCACGCACCGACGAGCGCGCCGACCGCCGAGGCCGAGCAGGATGCGCCAGCCACCAGCGGAGGTCCCATCACGCATCGCCTTGGCGACGCAGATGCCGGCGAACGCCGCGACCGAGCCGACCGAGAGGTCGATGTGGCCGGCGATGATGACCATCACCATGCCGATGGCGAGGATCAGGATGTAGGAGTACTGGCTGACGACGTTGATGAGGTTGTCCGGCGTGAGCGTGAGCCCGTCGGTCCAGATCTGGAAGAACAGGATCGGTCGCCACGAGGGCGAAGATCATGCCGAACTGGCGGGCGTTGGAGGTCGCTGCCTCCGAAGCAGTCCTTCTGTCGAGGTGCTTTGAGTGCGGCTCATGGCGCGGCGTCTGCTCATGCGTCGGCTCTTCTTCGTGGAGGTCATGGGTGCTCGTCATGAGGCGCATCGCGGGTCTGGCGTCTCCGCGCGGGCGATGTCGCCGGTGATCGGCGCCCTCGAACGATCGTGTAGATGCGGTCGGACAGGCCGATCAGCTCGGGCAGCTCGGAGGAGATGAGGATGACGCCCTTGCCCTCGGCGGCGAGCGCTGGATGATGCCGTAGATCTCGTACTTGGCGCCCGACGTCGATGCCGCGCGTCGGCTCGTCGAGGATGAGCAGGTCGGGGTCGGTGAACATCCACTTCGCCAGCACGACCTTCTGCTGGTTGCCGCCGGAGAGCTTGGCGACGCCCTCGTCGACGGTGGGGGCCTTGATCGCGCAGGCACTTGCGGTAGTCCTCGGCGTAGTTGTACTCCTCGCGCTCGTCGACGACGAAGCCGCGGGTGATGCGTTGGACAGCTTGGCCGCGACCGTCGAGCGCTTGATGTCGTCGAGGAGGTTGAGACCGAGCGTCTTGCGGTCCTCGGTGACGTAGGCGAGGCCGTGCGTCGATGGCGTCGGAGACGGACTTGAGCTCGATCTCCTTGCCGTCCTTGACGATCGTGCCCTCGACGTAGGTGCCGTAGGAGCGGCCGAAGAGGCTCGTCGCATGAGCTCGGTGCGCCCGGCGCCCATGAGGCCGGCGAAGCCGACGATCTCGCCGCGGCGCACGAAGAAGTCGCTGTGCTTGGCCACGAGGCGGTCCGGCGACGCTCGGGTGGCGGACCGTCCAGTTCTTGCACCTCGAAGAAGACCTCGCCGATCTCGGGCGTGTGGTCGGGGAAGCGGCTGACTCGAGGTCGCGGCCGACCATGCCGCGGATGATGCGGTCCTCGTCGACGCCGTCCTCCTTGACGTCGCAGCGTCTCGATGGACTTGCCGTCGCGGATGATGGTGATGGAGTCGGCGATCTGCTCGATCTCGTTGAGCTTGTGGCTGATCATGATGCAGGTGACGCCCTTGGAGCGCAGACCCGCGATGAGGTCGAGCAGGTGCTGCGAGTCGCCCTCGTTGAGGGCGGCGGTCGGCTCGTCGAGGATGAGCAGCTTGACGTCCTTGGACGAGCGCCTTGGCGATCTCGACGAGCTGCTGCTTGCCGACGCCGATGTCGCTTGATCTGGGTGTCGGGGTCCTCCTCGAGGCCGACGCGGGCGAGCAGCTCGCGCGCCTTGGCGCTGGGCGGCGAGCCAGTCGATGACGCCGCCCTTGGCCGTCTCGTTGCCGAGGAAGATGTTCTCGGTGATCGACATCTCCGGGATGAGCGCGAGCTCCTGGTGGATGATGACGATGCCGGCGTGCTCGCTGTCGCGGATGTTGTGGAACTCGACGAGCTCGGCCCTCGAAGTGGATCTCGCCGTCGTAGGTGCCGTGCGGGGTGGACCCCGGAGAGGACCTTCATCAGGGTGGACTTGCCGGCGCCGTTCTCCCCGCAGATCGCGTGGACCTCGCCGCGGCGGACCGCCATCGAGACGTTCGAGAGCGCCTTGACGCCGGGGAACTCCTTGGTGATGTCGCGCATCTCGAGGATGACGCTGCCGGGCGGGCCGGCGGGATGCGCCGCGGCGCCGGTCGTGTCGGCACTCGATGATCCAGGAGCCGGGATGGAGGGGTTGCTCATCTGGTCGTCAACACTCCTTTGTGGTGTTCGTGAGGCGCACGCGCCCGTCCCGATTGTTCCGCACGGTTCGTGCTCAGGTGGCCGAACACCGCGTCGTGTGTGTCACAAGGACGTCACGATCTCCGGACGAGGTCCGCCTCGGCGTCCGGCAGGGTCACTGAACCCGTCGTCCGGCACGTCGGTCAAGTCCGTGACCGCTTCCTGTCCGGTCCGGACAGGAGCGGACAGGCCGGCGCCGACAGCGGCCTGCACCCGGGCGGCCGATATCCTGCCAAGGTTCCGAGCACCCGCGCGCCGATCCGGCCGTGCCCGACCCAGCACCCCTGAGGAGTCCCGGTGGCCCTGCACATGTCGTCCCTGTTCCTGCGAACCCTTCGCGAGGACCCGGCGGACGCAGAGGTCCCGAGCCACCGCCTGCTCGTCCGCGCCGGCTACGTCCGCCGCGTCAGCCCCGGCGTCTACACGTGGCTGCCGCTCGGCCTGCGCGTGCTGCGCAACGTCGAGAGGATCGTCCGCGAGGAGATGGACGCCATCGGCGCCCAGGAGCTGCTCTTCCCCGCGCTGCTGCCCAAGGAGCCCTTCGAGGCGAGCGGCCGCTGGACCGAGTACGGCGACAACATCTTCCGGCTCCAGGACCGCAAGGGCGCCGACCACCTGCTCGGCCCGACCCACGAGGAGATGTTCACCCTCACGGTCAAGGACCTCTACAGCTCCTACAAGGACCTGCCGCTCTCGATCTACCAGATCCAGACGAAGTACCGCGACGAGGCGCGTCCGCGTGCCGGCGTGCTGCGCGGCCGCGAGTTCGTCATGAAGGACAGCTACTCCTTCGACATCGACGCTGCCGGGCTCGACAAGAGCTACCAGCTGCACCGCGAGGCCTACATCCGCATCTTCGACCGCCTCGGCTTCCACTACGTCATCGTCGAGGCCATGGCCGGCGCCATGGGCGGCAGCAAGAGCGAGGAGTTCCTCGCCACGGCCGAGGTCGGCGAGGACACCTACGTCCACTGCACGAGCTGCGGGTATGCCGCGAACGTCGAGGCCGTGCGCGTGCCCGCGCCCGACCCCGTCGGCTGGGACGGCGTGCCGGCCGCGCACGCCGAGGACACCCCCGACACCCCGACCATCGAGACGCTCGTCGCCCACCTCAACGAGCGCTTCCCGCGCGAGGACCGTCCGTGGGCCGCCGGCGACACGCTCAAGAACGTCGTCGTGACCCTGGTGCAACCCCGACGGCACGCGCGAGCCGCTCGCCATCGGCGTGCCCGGCGACCGCGAGGTCGACGAGAAGCGTCTCGGCGCCCAGGTCGAGCCGGCCGAGGTGGACGCCTTCACCGAGGCCGACTTCGCCGCCAACCCGGCGCTCGTCAAGGGCTACATCGGGCCCGGCGCGCTCGGGCTCGAGGGCACGAGCGGCATCCGCTACCTGCTCGACCCGCGCGTCGCCGAGGGCACCCGCTGGGTCACCGGCGCGAACGTCGCGGGCCAGCACGTCATCGACCTCGTCGCGGGGCGCGACTTCACCGCCGACGGCACCATCGAGGCCGCCGAGGTGCGCGACGGCGACCCGCTGCCCGAACTGCGACCACACCCTGTCGACCGCCCGCGGCATCGAGATGGGCCACGTCTTCCAGCTCGGCACGAAGTACGCCGAGGCGCTCGACCTCAAGGTGCTCGACCAGAACGGCAAGCTCGTCACCGTCGTCATGGGCTCCTACGGCGTCGGCGTCTCGCGCGCCGTCGCCTGCGTCGTCGAGGGCAACCACGACGAGTCCGGCATCATCTGGCCGCGCGAGCTCGCGCCCGCCGACGTCCACATCGTCGCCGCCGGCAAGGACGAGGCGCTCTTCGTCAAGGCCGAGGAGATCGCCCGCGAGCTCGAGGTGCAGGGCCTCACCGTCATCGTCGACGACCGCAAGGGCGTCAGCCCCGGCGTGAAGTTCAAGGACTCCGAGCTCATCGGCGTCCCGACGATCCTCGTCATCGGTCGCGGCCTCGCCGACGGCAAGGTCGAGATCAAGGACCGCCGGACGGGCGAGCGCCGAGAGGTCGCCGTCGACGACGCCGTCGCGGCGCTCACCGCCGAGGTCACCGCCGAGGTCGAGCGCTCGTGAGCGCACCGGGTCGACCCGTCCAGGCGGTGATCTTCGACTGGGGCGGCACGCTGACCCCGTGGCACGAGGTGGACGTGCCGCAGCAGTGGCGCGTCTTCGCGCGCACGGTGCACGGGTTGGCCGTCGATGACCCGAACATGCCCCTGGACGAGCTGGCAGAGGCCGACTCGCTCGCCCTGCGCATCCACGAGGCGGAGGACCGGGCGTGGCGCCGGGGCCGCGAGAGCCACCAGAGCGCCTCGCTCGCCGCCATCCTGGCCGAGGCGGGCGTCGACCCTGAGCACGACCGGCACCACCTGGCGCTCGCGGCATACCAACGCTTCTGGGAGCCCCACACCCACACCGACCCGCAGGTGCGTCCGCTCTGGGAGACCTTGCAGCGCATGGACATCCGTGTCGGCGTGCTGTCCAACACGATCTGGAGCCGCGCCTACCACCGCGAGGTGTTCGCGCGCGACGGGGTCCTCGACCTGCTCGACGCCGACGTCTACTCGTCCGAGATCCACGTCGTCAAGCCGCACCCGGACGCCTTCCGCCTGGCCTGCGACGCCGTGGGCGTGGCGCCCGAGCACAGCGTCTACGTCGGCGACCGCCTCTTCGAGGACGTCCACGGGCCACACCAGGTCGGGATGCGCGCCGTCCTCGTGCCGCACTCCGACATCCCGGCGGGCCAGCGCATGCCGGTCGACGCCGCCCCCGATGCCGTCGCCCACCAGCTGCTCGACGTCGTGGACATCGTCGCCCGCTGGAACGACGGCACCGACGGCACCGGCGGCACCGGCACCGGCGACGCCGACGACACCGACGATTCCGACCCGTACGGCGCCGGGGCGTGAGCGACCCGACCCTGACGACCCTCGCCTTCCTCGCGGCAGCAGCATTCGTCGCCGGCTGGATCGACGCCGTCGTCGGCGGGGGAGGCCTGGTGCAGCTGCCGGCCCTGCTGGTCGGGCTGCCGGGGGCGGCGCCGGCGCAGCTGCTCGCGACGAACAAGTTCGGCTCGATCTTCGGCACTGCCACGAGCTCGGTCACCTTCTACCGACGCGTGCGCCCCGACCTGCGCACGGCCCTGCCGATGGCGGCCGTCGCCTACGTCGGTTCGATCGGGGGAGCCCTCATCGGGCTGCACATCCCGAAGTCGGCGTTCAACCCGATCATCCTCGTGCTGCTCGTGCTCGTCGGGGGCTACACGCTCTTCAAGCCGGACCTCGGCAAGGAGTCCATCCGGCGGTTCCACGGCGCTCGGCACACCGTGCTCGCGATGCTGACCGGCTTCGTCATCGGGGGCTACGACGGCGCCCTCGGCCCCGGCACGGGCAGCTTCCTCGTCTTCGCCCTCGTCGGCCTGCTCGGCTACAACTTCCTCGAGGCGAGCGCCAAGGCGAAGATCGCGAACTTCGCGACGAACCTCGGCGCCCTCACGGTCTTCCTGCCCATGGGTCTCGTCCTCGTCAAGGTCGGGCTCGTCATCGCGTCGGCCAACCTCCTCGGCGGCTACGCGGGCGCCCGGACCGCCGTGGCGAAGGGGAGCGGCTTCGTGCGCGCGGTCTTCGTCGCGATCGTCAGTGCGTTCATCCTCAAGATCGGCGGCAGCCTCCTCGGCTGGTGGCCCTGACCCGACTGCCGAGCAACGGTCGGCGGGTCCACGCCGGGACCGTCCCTGGTGCGGGCACGTCCCGAAAGTCGGTCGGCGTCCGGTTGAGACGGCCGGCCGGTGGGCACGGGGACGCCACAGGCGGGGCGACAGCCACCGGTGCCGCCCCCTGTCGACCACGAAGGAGATGACATGACGACGCGAGTCACAAAGACCATTCTGGTGAACGTTCCTGTCAGCCGGGCCTACAACCAGTGGACGCAGTTCGAGGACTTCCCCCAGTTCATGGGCGGCGTCAAGAGCGTCACGCAGCTCAGCGACGAGCGCCTCGAGTGGGTGGCCGAGATCGCGGGCGTGCGCCGCGAGTGGCAGGCCCGTGTCCTCGAGCAGATCCCGGACCAGAAGGTCGCCTGGGCCGCCACCGAGGGTGCGACCAACGCGGGAGCCGTGACCTTCGAGGACCTGGGCGGCGGACAGACGTCCGTGACGCTCTTCCTCGAGTACGAGCCGGAGGGCCTGGTCGAGAAGGTGGGCGACAAGGTCGGCATCGTCGAGAACCAGGCCGGGAACGACCTCGAGCGCTTCAAGCAGTTCATCGAGTCCGAGGAGTACGCCACCGGTGCCTGGCGCGGTTCGGTCGAGCCCGGCGCTCGCGTCGGCACTCCCGGGGTCGAGGACGCAGCGGCATCCCGGGGTGATTCGGGCAAGGCGGGACCGTCGGGCAAGGCGGTCGCCGCCGGTGTGGGTGCTGCAGCGGCTGCCGCAGCAGCCGTGGTGGCCTCGAAGTCGGGGTCGAGCAGCCCGAGCGGGTCGACCAGCGAGCCGACCATCGAGCCCGTCGGGACCGAGCGGGTCACACCGGTCGACACGGCGTCGGCGGCAGGCGCTGCCGGGACCGCGACGGGCAGCGACGAGGGCGTCCGCATGCTGACCGACGAGGAGATCGAGGCCGGAGCCTCCGACGTCCCGCTCGGCGCGGACACGAGCGCCCGCGACGAGCCCGGCTCGCGCTAGTCCTCCACTGCCGCTCGTCCGCGGCCCGTCCCGGGTCAGCAGATGGTGCTGCCCTTCGCGCTCCCGTCCCCGCCCAGCGGGGGCGGGGGCGCTCCGCGGCAGCCGTCGAGGTCCGCGTGTGACCCTGCTCGCGAGCCTGCCAGGCTCATACGACAGTACGAACCGGGTCACAGCCCACACACAGCGTGACGTCCCAATCTGAGTGTTATGACCTCACTCGCCCTCCCCGAGAGTCGTGACCTCTCGGTGCCGGCCTCGTCGCAGCAACATGCCGTCGCCCCGACGCCCCGCTGGTGGAGGGACGCGTCCGCCGTCTTCGCCTGGAGCGCCACGCTCTTCGTCGTCGCCCTCTGGGTCGCGGGCGGTGGCCTGACCGCCTTCGGCTCGCTCGGCGAGGGAGTCACGAACGTCGGGCGCCTCACGGGTCTGGTCGCCTCGGTGCTCATGCTGCTGCAGGTCCTGCTGATGGCCCGCATCCCGTTCGTCGAGCAGGCCTGGGGGCAGGACGAGCTCGCGCGGGTGCACCGGCTCGTCGGGTTCACCTCGTTCAACCTCATGGTCGTCCACATCGTTCTCACGACCATCGGCTACAGCGCCGGCACCGACCTGGGCGTCATCGCCACCTTCGTCGACCAGGTGCTGCACTCTCCGGGCATGCTCCTCGCCCTCGCGGGGACGGTCGCGCTCGTCATGGTGGTCGTCACCTCGGTGAAGAAGGCGCGTTCGAAGCTGCGCTACGAGTCGTGGCACCTGCTGCACCTCTACGCCTACCTCGGCGCCGGTCTCGCGCTGCCGCACCAGCTCTGGACCGGGCAGGACTTCAAGGCGAACGTCGCCGCGACCGTCTTCTGGTGGGGCCTGTATGCCTTCGCTCTCGTCGCGGTCCTCGTCTACCGGGTCGGTCTGCCGCTCATCCGCTCACGCCGTCACCGTCTGGTCGTCTCGGAGGTCGTGGCCGAGTCGCCGACCGTGACGTCGGTCGTCATGACGGGGCGCCGCCTCGACCGCCTGCCGGTCCGCGCCGGCCAGTTCTTCCAGTGGCGCTTCCTCGACGGTCCGGGATGGACACGCGGCAACCCCTACTCCCTCTCGGCCGCGCCCGACGGGCGCTCGCTCCGGATCACCGCTGAGGCAGCGGGCGCCTCGAGCGCGCGCCTCGCGACGCTCCGTCCCGGCACCAAGGTCCTCGTCGAGGGGCCCTACGGCCGCCTCCACGCAGGGGTCCGCACCAGCGACAAGGCGGTGCTCATCGGCGCCGGCATCGGCATCACGCCGCTCCGCGCCATTCTCGAGGAGCTGCCCGCGTCACCCGATGGCGTCGTCGTCATCTACCGCGTCGGCAGCCAGTCCGACATCGTCCTCGCCGACGAGCTGTCGGACCTCGTCCGAGCCAAGGGCGGCCGCGTCGTCGCCGTCGTCGGCCACCGAGACCGGGAGCGCGTCAGCTGGCTGCCCGTCGAGTCGCGGCACCTCACCGACGTCGAGGCGCTGACGCGGATCGTCCCCGACATCGCCGAGCGCGACGTCTACGTCTGCGGCAACCCTGCCTGGATGGACACCGTCATCGCCGCAGCCCACGAGGCGGGTGTGCCGCCCGACGCCGTCCATCCGAACGTTTCTCCTACTGACCCTGCGCAGCTGCGCGAGCGGCGCGGACGCCCGCACCGCCCTTCGCACCGACCGAATCGAGCCACACCATGCGACGCATCGTCATCTGGGCCATGAGCACCCTGACCGTGCTCGTCCTCCTCTTCAGCTACAGCACGTCCCGCAGCTCGTCCGCCGTCGTGGCGGCCGAGACCCGGACGGTGACAGCGACCGGCAAGACCTCCGACAGCACGGGTTCCACGTCGGGATCGTCGCGAGCCTCCGCAACCGACTCCTCGGGCCAACAGCCGAACCCGGCCGCCACGACCGACACGGGGACCACCTCGGGCGGATCGTCGGGATCGTCCGGGTCGTCGTCCGGTCCGGCAGGTTCGTCCACCACGTCGTCGGCGGCCACCACCTATGCCGGTGACGCCGTCATGACCCGCTACGGCAACGTCCAGGTCCAGATCACGGTCAAGGACGGCAAGATCACCGCTGCCGACGTGCTGCAGATCCCGTGGAACGACCGCCGCGACCAGATGATCAACTCGGCGGCGGTTCCGGTCTACAACCAGGAGGCCGTCAGCGCACAGTCGGCGCAGATCGACGTCGTGTCCGGGGCCACGTACACGTGGGACGGCTACACCCAGTCCCTGCAGTCCGCCATCGACCAGGCCCACCTGTGAGGCCTTCGGGAGACCGGCGATCGAGGAGCGAACCGTGAACCGACCTGCCACCCCGGACGACCAGCCCGAGACGGCACCCGCGCCGGCCCGGCGCGCCTGGGTCGAGCAGATCATGGGGATGCCGATCTCCATCCACCTGCGCGGCGAGGACGTCGACCGGCCCGAGGCGCAGGAGGCCGTGGCCGACGCCTTCCGGACCTTCGCGAGATGGACTCGATCTTCTCGACGTACCGGCCCGACTCGGACCTCATGCGGTTGCGGCGCGAGGAGGTCCGGGTGTCGCAGTGCAGCCCTCTCGTCGAGGAGGCGCTGCGCATCGGACAGGAGGCCGAGGTCCTCACCCGGGGGGCGTTCACGACCCTCCTGCCGACCGGGGACGGCGACCTCGCCTTCGACCCGACCGGCCTCGTCAAGGGGTGGGCGGTCGACCGCGCCTCGGTGCCGTTGCTGGCGTTGGAGCGGATCTCCTTCTGCATCAACGCCGGTGGCGACATCCTCATCGGGGCGCACCCGGCCATGCCGACAGCGGGTGCGGAGGCGATCGTGTGGCGCGTCGGCGTCGAGGACCCGCTCGACCGGCAGCGGGTCGCCAGCACCCTGACCCTGGCGCGCGGGGCCGTGGCGACGTCGGGGACGGCTGCCCGGGGCGCACACCTCTACGACCCCGCAGTCGCGTGAGCTCGTCGGCCGCCCGGGATCGGTGACCGTGACCGGACCGACCCTGCTCTGGGCGGACATCTGGGCGACGGCGCTCTTCGTCGGTTCGGAGCCGCACGAGCGAGGCCTTCGCCACGAGTGCGCCCGACTACCTCGCGACAGCGCTCTGACCGAGCGCACGCGGCGCAAGGACAGAAGTCACGGGTCATCCCGAACCGGGCCGGCCTTGCGGCTTTCTTGCGGAAGCCCAGCGCGGTACGGCCTTCGGCCCTTGCAGTTGGCGCGGCAGAGTCGTCCTCACCAGCAGGGCCGGTCGGGGGACCGGCTGCTGACACAGAGACCTTCGGGCGAGTGCCCGCCGACCGGGGAGAGGAACGCCATGACCACCAGCACCAGCACTGACCCTGCAGTGACGGTGCGCGGTCGCGGTGCCCTGCCCGGTCGGCGGGCCAACTCGAGGACTCAGGTGGGGGGAGGAAGCCGGAACGGGGCGGGCCACCTGGTGGGAGGCTGGTCCGCCCCGATCCAGTCCGCTGCACGTCGATCCCGGAACGCGTGTCAGCCCGCAGGCCCGGTGCGTCGTCGGCGCCTGCCGTGGCTGCTGAGCCGGTCGTGGGTCCGGTCTTCCCCGGGCTCACGGTCGACGAGCTCGACCCCGCTGCGCTGAGGCGGCTGGCCTTCGAGCTCGAGAGCGACGACCTCGCCCGATCCATCGCGCAGACCTACCTGCGGATGCTCGACGCCCGACTCGCGCGCGCCGCCGCCGCCCTCGAGTGCTGCGACGAGGTCGCGGCCATGGACGTCCTGCTCAGCCTGCGCGTCTCGTCGGCCACCGTCGGTCTCGTCCGGCTCGAGTCGGCCGTGCGCTGGGTCATCGACGCGGTGCGTCGCGGCGAGCCGGACCTGGCGCGTGAGCGAGGCGCGTCGATGCTGGGTCTCGCGGCGGGTGCGCGTCACGCGCTCCGGTCCCACCTCGAGCGCACCGTCGCGGCGGCCTCGGTCTGAAGGGTCTGCGCGCAGGAGGGCGCGAGGTCAGAACGCGTCCGGCTCCTCCATCCGGTAGCCCACGCCTCGAACGGTACGGATCGGGGCGCGCATGCCCTCCGGCCCGAGCCGGCTCAGCTTGCGACGGAGGTTGCCGACGTGCACCTCGACGAGGTGCTCCTCGGACCACCCCGGACCCCAGAGGCTGTCGAGCAGCACGGCACGGGACCACACCCGGCGCGGCGCGCCGAGCAGGGTCGTGAGGAGGTCGAACTCGGTGCGGGTCAGGTCAGCCTCCCGGCCGTCGACCGTGACGACGCGACCGTCCGGGTCGACCGCGATGCGGCCGTGGCGCACGAGCCCGTGCGCCTCCTCGGCAGGGGGTGCCTCTGCCGTGGCGACCGATCCGGCCGAGCCGTGCGACGAGCCCTGGGTGGCGACAGCACCAGGAGCGCTCGACGCGTGGGTGGCCGTGGTGGCGCCGCTGGGGCCCGGGGTTCGCGGACGCCGGAACATCGCGTTGACCCGAGCCTGCAGCTCCCGCGGGCTGAACGGCTTGGTGAGGTAGTCGTCGGCGCCGATCTCCAGCCCCATGAGGCGGTCGATCTCGTCGGTGCGCGCGCTGATCATGACGACGTAGGCCTGGCTCACGTCGCGCACCCGGCGGCACACCTCGATCCCGTCGAGGTCCGGCAGGCCGAGGTCGAGCGTGACGAGGTCGGGAGCGGTCGCGACGACGAGATCGAGGCCGGCCTGGCCCGACGACGCCGTCGACACCGCGAAACCCTGCATGGTCAGGCTGTGCGGTGATGAGTTCACGGATGTCGTCGTCGTCCTCGACGACGACTGCGGTGCGTGCTGAGCCCATCATGCGGTTGATTCTTGCAGAATGCGTGGGTTTGACCCGTCAGATCCGTTTATTGGGTGGTTCGCGGGTCCAGCGAGGGGGTCGACGCCCCGTCACCGCAGCTGCTCGACCAGGGCGGACACGTCGGTCGTCGGCAGCTCGCAGACCATCCCCCGGCAGACGTATGCCGCGGGAGCGCCGTCCACGAGCGGGCGTCCGGCGAGCAGCGGGATCCCCGGTGCGTCTGGCTCGCCGCGGACGACGACGAGCCCGGGGCTCGGGGAGCGCCGCGCCGCCTGCGCGAGCGCCTCGGCGGCCGGACCCGACCCGACGACGGCGACCTGGAGCGGACCGGCGACGAGCGCTTCGGCGACGGCGAGCGACCAACCGCCGAAGCGCGGCTCGCGGACGGCCAGGCCGAGGCCCGCGGCTGTGGCACCCGCGCCGGCGACCAGTGCTCCTGCGTCGCCCGTCACCGCGCCGAGGGTGACGAGGGCTGCTGCGAGAGCAGACTGCCCGGCTGGCTCCGCGTTGTCGGCGGCGTTGCGCGGACGCAGGTAGAGCGGCTCGGCGTGGTGGGCAGTGTCGTGGAACCCGCCGTCGTCGGCCGCGAAGTCGCGGGCAGCGCCCAGGAGGTCGCGGGCCGCGTCGAGCCAGCGCCGCTCGCCGGTGGTCTGGTGCAGCACGAGCAGCCCCTCGGCGAGGTTGCCGTGGTCGTCGGCGACGGCCCGAGCCGTGCCGACCTTCCCGAGGCGCGACGCGCGTCGCAGCTCGCCGTCGACGAGGTGCACGTCGATGACGTAGCCGGCACACCGCTCGGCCGCGGCGACCCAGTCCGCCCGGTCGAACGTCGCGCCGGCGCCGGCCAGCGCGGCGATGGCGAGACCGTTCCACGACGTGACGACCTTGTCGTCCCGGCCCGGCTGCGGCCGCCCCGCACGAGCGACGAGGAGCCGCCGGCGGACGTCGTCGAACCACACGCGGTCGGAGGGCTCGACGGGCAGCTGCAGCGTCGAGGCGCCGTGCTCGAAGGTCCCGGCCTCCGTGACGCCGAGCAGCTCAGCCGCCGCCGTGCCCTCGTCGTCGCCGAGGACCTCTCGCAGCTGCCCGCGCGTCCACGCATACGTCAGTCCCTCGACGCCGTCGGCGTCGGCATCGAGCGACGACGCGAAACCGCCGCCCTCCGTCCCGAGGTCGCGCAGGAGGAAGTCAGCCGTCTCGCGGACGATGCGTTGGGCGAGCGGGTCGCGAGTGGCCTTCCACCACGACGTGTAGGTGCGAAGGAGGAGGGCGTTGTCGTACAGCATCTTCTCGAAGTGCGGCACGACCCAGCCGGCGTCGACGGCGTAGCGGGCGAAGCCGCCGGCGAGCTGGTCGTACATGCCGCTGCGGGCCATCGCCTCGAGAGTCCGGGAGGCCATGTCGAGCGCGGAGGCGTCACCGGTGCGCGCATGGTGACGCAGCAGGAACTCGAGCACCATCGACGGCGGGAACTTCGGCGCACCTCCGAACCCGCCTGCGACGCGGTCGAACTGGCGAGCCAAGAGGTCGACGGCACTGTCCAGAGCGCGGGGCTCTACGGCATACGGCGTCGGCGCCCGGAGTGCCTCGGCGAGGCTCGTGGCGACATGCGTGCCCGACGCGCGGACCTCGTCCTCGCGGGTGCGCCAGGCCTCGTCGAGCGCGGCCAGCACGCGCAGGAAGTGGTCGCGGGGGAAGTACGTGCCGCAGAAGAACGGCTCGCCGTCAGGGGTGAGGAAGACGGTCATCGGCCAACCGCCGTGACCGGTCGTCGCGGTCACGGCCGACATGTAGGCGGCGTCGATGTCGGGACGCTCCTCGCGGTCGACCTTGACCGAGACGAAACGGTCGTTGAGCACCGCGGCGACGGTCTCGTCCTCGAACGACTCGTGCGCCATGACATGGCACCAGTGGCACGCCGCGTAACCGACCGACAGCAGCACCGGCACGTTGCGGCGACGAGCCTCGGCGAAGGCCTCCTCGCCCCACTCCTGCCAGTGGACCGGGTTGTCGCGGTGCTGCAGCAGGTACGGGCTCGTGGCGGATCGCAGACGGTTGGACATGCCTCCACTCTCGCGCACTCCCAGTGGCTGCGCTCAGGCAGCGATGCCGACGAGCCGGTTCCAGCGCACGCGCTTGGCCCGCCAGGAGAAGATCGCCAGCTTGGCCAGCTCCTCCAGGATGCGGGCGACGAAGATGCCGACGTATCCGAGCGGGGTGTGCAGCCCGAGGAGCACGGCGAGCGGCAGCCCGACCGAGAAGGCGCCGACCACGTCGCCCATGATGACGCCGCGGACGTCGTTCGCGCTGGGCAGGACGCCGGCGCCGACGATCATGTTGCGCACCTTGACCACCTGGAAGGCGGCGTTGATGAGGATGCCGACGCCTGCCATGGTCCGCACGTCGCGACCGGCCTCCCCGAAGAGCACGTCGAGGAGGAGGACCGAGGCGGCGAAGAGCACCCCGAAGACGGCGGCCGTCCCGATCCCGGCACGCGTGAGCCGCCGCACCCAGGCCATCGCGTCGTCGACGTCGCCGCGACCGACCGAGCGACCGACGAGAGTCGTCGTCGCGCTCATCAGACCGATGCTGCCGACGATGAAGACCCCCTCGAGGGTGGTGACGATCTGGGCCGCCGCGAGGGCCTCGTCGCCGAGCTTCTGGAAGACGACGTTGTAGAGGAACGTCCCGACGGTCCAGAACAGCTCGGTGACGCCGAGGGGGAGGGCCAGCACGAAGAGCGGCACGATGACGGCCCGCCACTGCCGCACGCTGTCGGGCAGGCTCCAGCCGACGACGCCCCGTCGGCCGTAGGCCATCCCGAGCAGGATGAGCGCCTTGGCGACCGCGGTGACGAGGGTCGCCCAGCCGGCCCCGGCGACGCCGAGCGACGGCAGGGGCCCCAGCCCGACGACGAGGGAGTAGGCGATCGCCGAGTTCGCGACGACGGTCACCATCGTCGCGATCATCGGGCTGGTGGGCCGACCGGCGGAGCGGAGCACGCCCGACAGGATCGCGCTGAGCATGACCGGCAGCGTCGCGAGCACGGTGAGGCGGAGGTAGTCGGTCCCCGCGGCCGCGACCGAGGGAGAGGCGCCGACCAGCGACATGAGGTGGTCGGCGAAGAGCCAGGGCACGACCGAGACGACGATCCCGAGACCAACGGCGACGAGCAGCGCTGCGGTGACGGTGTGGTCGAGGTCGCCGCGCCGTCCGGCGCCGTGAGCACGGGCCACGAGGATGCTCACCGAGGTGCCGAGGCACCCCAGGGTCACCGCGAGGATGAAGGTCAGGCTGTTGGAGAAGCCGACCGCGGCGATCGCCGTGGCACCGAGGCTGCCGACGACGATCTGGTTGACGAAGTTCAGCACGAGCATCAGGACGAACTCCATGCTCACCGGCACGGCGATGCGCGCGATCTCGCGAGCCGGCGTCGGCGGGGCCGCGCGACGGTCGCGCGAGGTGGGCATGGCAAGGCGAGGCATGCGAGTGCCTTTCGACAACGAGGTGGGGGAGCCCGACAAGGTTAAGGGTTCAAGCACCCGTGGTCGAAACGATTTGATCCGGTGTGTCGCCGAGGGGGGGCGACGCCCCGGCAGGTCAGTCGTTCATCGCCTTGATGATCGTCACGGCGAGGCTGATCCGGTCGTGCGCCCACGCGTCGTCGGCGCGGCCCGTCGGAGAGCCCCTCGGCGGCCTCGAGCGCGTTGTCGGCCTCGCGGACGATCGTCCACGCCCGGGCCCGGCCCTCGTCGAGCCCGGCGCGCTCGCAGATGATCTCGAGCCGCCGTCGCAGCGACCACCGCACCTCGGAGCCGGTGCCGAGCTCGTCGGCGCGGTTCCACAGGGCCGGAGCGACCTCGAAGGCAGGGTCGCCGCTCATCGGCTTGGGGTCGATGGCGAGCCAGGGGGAGCGGTAGGCGGCGAGCACGTTCGTGTAGTGCAGGTCGGTGTGCAGCAGCCGGTCCTCGGTCGACGCCCGCTCGGCGAGCTCGCCGGCGAGCGACGGCCGCCTGGTCGAGGTAGCGCCGCGGCAGGACCGCTGGAGCCGCCCGCAGCTCCTCCGCCTGCCGGAGGGCGTATGCCGCGAGGCTGGGAACGCGGGGGTGGGCCGGTCGTTCGAGCCGGGCGAGCAGGTCGCCGATGACGACGCACGCGTCGTCGATGTCGACGCGGCTCAGGTCGCGGGTGTGCAGCCGCTCGAGCAGCAGGGCGAACCGCGCGGGGTCGGCCCGCACGAGGCGCACCGCCCCGTGACCGTTCCACGTCTGCAGCGCCAGGTGCTCCGTGGCGGCCTCCGGGTGCGGCCAGGTGATCTTGAGGACGCCCTCACCGCTCACCCCGACGAGGTCGCGGCCGGTGCCGAGCAGCCGGACCGGGATGGCGACGGCGCACACGCCGCTCGAGCTGCGGCCGATGGGCTCGAGCTCCCACTCCGCGAGCAGGTCGCGGATGAGGCCCGGCAGGGCGTCGATCCAGTCGTCGCCCGACTCGTAGCCGTCGGGCTCGTAGCCGCTGACAGCATGCGCGAAGTGCGCGGGGATGAGGTCGTACATCGGGTCGTAGCTCATCGTCTCGCTCCAGGGAAGGCGGTCAGGGGCACGTGCCAGTCCACGGCGAGTGCCTGGAGGTGGGCGCTCCAGCGCGCGACGTCCTCGAGGGCGGCTGCATCGGGACCGGGGCCCGCGAGCTCGGTCCCGGCGTCCACCGCCGCCGAGAGCGTCTGGGTCGCGAGCCGCCGGGCGGCGTCCGGGGTGGTCACCGGGTAGGGCAGGGCCCACCCGGCAGGCGTCGTCGAGCTCGAACCCGAGACCGCGACCTCGAGCCGCACCAGCGCGGCGAGCGTTCGCTCGGCGGCCCGGCGCTGGTCACCGGCGCTCTGGGCGGCGACCACCTCGAAGGCATAGACGAGCGGCTGGGTGCGCGCGACGATCGCCGGCCTGGCGCTGCTGGGCGACGGCCGTCGCGACGTCGCGACCCAACAGCACCGCCGCGGCCAGGCGCTGGGACCAGGCGCGCGGCCAGCAGCTCGCGGGTGCTCGCGGCGGCGGCGGCCAGGGCGGCCCAGTCGCCGGGTCCGAGCGAGTCGAGCACGGCGGCGAGTGCCTGCAGCGTGCGCACGGGCACGTCCGGCGACGAGGTGGCCGCGGAGCCCGTCGGTGCGGGCGTCCCCGTCGACGCGTGGGTCGACGGCGCCGGCCCCGTCGCGACCGCGGCGTCGATGACGGTGGTCGGGACGCCGGCATTCGTCAGCCGACCGCGGAGCACGCGCAGCTGGTCCTGGCTGACCGTGCGCAGTCGCTGGACGAGGGCGCCCTCCTCGCCGCCGGCGAGGACCGACGGTCTCGGCCTCGACGACGCGGTCGAGGGCGGCCACGGCCCGGAGGAGCAGGGCCTCGTCGGGGGCTGGCCGTCGCGTCGGCACGGGCGGCGGAGGTGGCGGGACGTCGAGTGCGCAGGCCACGGTCGACGAGCACGGCGACGGCGGCGGCGCCCAGCCCGAGCGCGAAGAGACGACGCGGCGGACGGCCCAGACCGTCCATCACCCGTGACCCGAGCCCACGGGTGTCGCCGTCCATGCCGAGATCTTCGCACGCAGGCAGCGGTCGGCGACCACCCGCCGGCGCCGATAGAGTGGTGGGCACGCGGTTGCTCGTCCCCCTCGGGTGTCGGCTCCGGACATTCGAGAAGAGCAGGAGGCGTCGACTGATGAGCACGGCCCAGGAGATCAGAGCGACGCTCGAGCCGGTGCTCACGCCCCTCGGGCTCGTCGTCGAGGACGTCTCCGTCTCTCCCGCGGGCAAGCGGCGCCTCGTGCGCGTGCTCGTCGACTCCGACATCAGCAGCCTCGACGTCGCCGACACGTCGAGCGCCGTCCCGCCGCTGTCGCTCGACGCGGTCGCCGACGCGACGCGGGCCGTGAGCGACGAGCTCGATGCCAGTGACGTCATGGGCGCGGCGCCCTACGTCCTCGAGGTCTCCTCGCCGGGGGTGGGCCGACCGCTCGCCTCCCGCGACCAGCTCCGCCGCCAGGTGGGTCGCCTCGTCGAGGTCGTCCACCAGGGCGGCACCGACACCGGACGGCTCACCGAGGTGGGCTCCGACGCCATCACCCTCGAGGTCCCGGCCACGAAGAAGACCGCCGCACGAACCGTGACCCTCGACCTCGACACCGTGCAGCGCGGCACCGTGCAGGTCGAGTTCACCCGGCCCGAAGCCGCCGGTGCCGACCGACGCCGACACCCCGACGACGCTCCCGGACGACCTCCCCGACGACAGCCTTGCCGACCTCGACGACCCGGACGAGACGTCCGCCCTGGAAGGGGACCACTGATGGACATCGACCTCGCAGCCCTGCGCGCCCTCGAACGAGAACGCGACATCAGCCTCGACGTGCTCATCCCGGCCATCGAGCAGGCGCTGCTCGTGGCCTACCACCGCACCGACGGCAGCCAGCGCATCGCCCGCGTCGAGCTCGACCGCAAGACCGGTCACGTCATCGTGTGGGCCCGTGAGGAGGGCGACCTGCTCCCCGTGACCGAGGAGGGCGAGCGCCCCCAGCGCGGCGAGCCGGGCCCCGAGTTCGACGACACCCCCGTGGGCTTCGGCCGCATCGCCGCCTCGACGGCGCGCCAGGTCATCGTCCAGCGGCTGCGCGACCTCGAGGACGAGGCGATCCTCGGCGACTTCAAGGGCCGCGAGGGGGATGTCATCTCGGGCATCATCCAGCAGAGCCAGGACCCCCGGAACGTCCTCGTCGACTTCGGCACGGTCGAGGGCATCCTGCCCCTCGCCGAGCAGGTGCCGGGCGAGCGCTACGTCCACGGCGAGCGGCTGCGCTGCTTCGTCGTCAGCGTCAAGCGCGGGCCGAAGGGCCCCCAGGTGGGCCTCAGCCGCACCCACCCCAACCTGGTGCGCACGCTCTTCAAGTTCGAGGTGCCCGAGATCGCCGACGGCACGGTCGAGATCGCGGCCCTCGCCCGCGAGGCCGGCCACCGCACCAAGATCGCGGTGCACAGCAAGGTCGCCGGGGTCAATGCCAAGGGCGCGTGCATCGGCCCGATGGGCGCTCGCGTACGGGCGGTCATGACCGAGCTGCGCGGCGAGAAGATCGACATCGTCGACTACGCCGACGACCCGGCCACGTTCGTCGCGGCCGCGCTGTCGCCGGCCCGGGTGCAGTCGGTCGAGATCGTCGACGCGGCGGCCCGCACGGCCCGCGTCGTCGTGCCCGACTACCAGCTGAGCCTCGCGATCGGCAAGGAGGGGCAGAACGCCCGCCTCGCCGCCAAGCTGACCGGGTGGCGGATCGACATCCGTCCCGACACCGAGGCGGCCGCCGGGTCTGCCCGCCGTGGCGGCGCCGAAGCGGCCTCCGAGGACCGCTGAGCGCAGGTCGGGCGGCACCCTGTGGAGCAGGTGGCCGCCCGGACGCGGTAGACTTGTCTGTGGCCGACCGGACTGGACTCCGTGCTGAGCCGTCCCGCACCTGTGTGGGATGTCGCGGAACGGATAGCTGGTCGGCCCTGCTGCGAGTGGTCGCGGCGACGGACGGAGACGGCCGGGGCATCCCCCCGGTCACGCTCTGCCCCGACCTTCGACACCGGATGCCGGGACGCGGTGCATGGTTGCACCCGACCCCCGGCTGTTTCGAGCTGGCAGTGCGCCGCAAGGCGTTCGGACGTGCCCTGCGCCTGCAGGTGGCGGTCGACGTGAGCGCGGTGGCACGACACCTCGGGCTCCAGCACGAGTAGCAGGCACCGGTGCAGCCTCCAGACGGGGTTGCACCAGATCAGTCAGAGATCAGTCAACGAACCACAAGGCGGGTTGAAACGCTATGAGCACCCGATGAGTACTCAGCGATGAGCAAGCCCCAGCAATAACCCACGGTTCGGCCACTTCCTGTTCAGGCCGGACCAGGAACAGGAGAGATGTGGCTAAGGTCCGGGTCTACGAGCTCGCCAAAGAGCTCGGAGTCGAGAGCAAGACACTGCTCGCGCACTTGAAGAGCCAGGGAGAGTTCGTCCGGTCGGCATCGTCGACCATCGAACCCCCCGTCGTCCGCAAGATCATCGAGACCTTCCCTCGGGAAGGCTCCTCCGGCGGCGACAAGAAGCCGGCGGCCCCGAAGGCCGCCCCCACCGGCGCGGTTCCCAGCGCGCCCCAGAAGGCTGCTCCGGCGCCGTCGGTCCCCGCGCCGGCCGCTCCCGCAGCCGCTGCGCCGTCGGCCCCTGCGCCGGCTGCTCCTGCAGCACCTGCCGCTCGCCAGGCCGCTCCGGCGCCCGCCAAGGCAGCTCCCGCACCCGCAGCCCCGGGTCCGAAGGCCCCGGCTCCGGCCGCTCCGGCTCCCGCCGCCCCTGCGGCGTCGGCTCCTGCCCGGGTGCAGTCCAGCCGTGACGAGGGCAAGCAGACCTCCGGCGTCCCGGCCTCCCCGCGTCCGGCTCCCCGCCCGGGTCAGCCGCGTCCCGGCAACAACCCGTTCGCCCCGAGCCAGGGCATGGGCCAGTCCCGTCCGCCGCGTCCCGGTGGCGACGCCGGTCCGCGTCCGGGCAACAACCCGTTCAGTCCCAGCCAGGGCATGCCCCGGCCGCAGCAGCGTCCGGGCGGCCAGGGTGGCCCTGGCGGGCAGCGTCCGGGTGCTCCCGGTGGCGCCCCGCGTCCCGGTGCGGCCGCCGGCGGTCGTCCCGGTGCCCCCGGTGGCGCTCCGCGTCCCGGTGGTCCGCGTCCGAGCCCCGGCATGATGCCGGAGCGCAGCACCGTCGCCCGACCGGGCCAGCGCCCGGCCGGTGGTCCCGGCCGTGGTGGCCCCGGTGGTGCCGGTGGTCGCGGCGGCTTCGGTGGTGGCCCCGGTGGCGCCCCCGGCGGCCCCGGTCGTGGTGGCTTCGGCGGCCCCCGCGGTGGTGGCGCCGGTCGCGGCTCGACGGCGGGTGCCTTCGGCCGCGGTGGCGGTCGCCCCGTGCGAGGCCGCAAGTCCAAGCGCGCGAAGCGCCAGGAGTTCGAGCAGATGCAGGCCCCGAGCCTGGGTGGCGTCAGCGTCCCCCGTGGTGACGGCAAGACGACCATCCGCGTCCGTCGTGGTGCCTCGCTGACCGACTTCGCCGACAAGATCAACGCCAACCCGGCATCCCTCGTCACCGTGCTCTTCCACCTCGGTGAGATGGCCACGGCCACGCAGTCCCTCGACGAGGAGACCTTCAAGGTGCTCGGCGCCGAGCTCGGCTACGAGATCGAGGTCGTGTCGCCCGAGGACGAGGAGCGCGAGCTGCTCGGCTCGTTCAACATCGACCTCGACGCCGAGCTCGAGGCCGAGGAGGACGAGGACCTCGAGGCGCGTCCGCCGGTCGTGACCGTCATGGGCCACGTCGACCACGGCAAGACGAAGCTCCTCGACGCGATCCGCTCCGAGGAGGTCGCCGAGGGCGAGGCCGGTGGCATCACCCAGCACATCGGTGCCTACCAGGTCGCCACGACGCACGAGGGCGAGAAGCGCGCCATCACCTTCATCGACACCCCGGGTCACGAGGCCTTCACGGCCATGCGTGCACGAGGTGCGTCGGTGACGGACATCGCGATCCTCGTCGTCGCCGCGGACGACGGCGTCATGCCGCAGACCATCGAGGCGCTCAACCACGCCCAGGCGGCCAACGTGCCGATCGTCGTGGCCGTCAACAAGGTGGACAAGCCGGACGCCAACCCGGCGAAGATCCGCCAGCAGCTGACCGAGTACAACCTCATCGCCGAGGAGTACGGCGGCGACACGATGTTCGTCGACGTCTCGGCCAGGAACGGCACGAACATCGACGGGCTCCTCGAGGCCGTCCTGCTCACGGCCGACGCGGCGCTCGACCTGCGGGCCAACCCGGACAAGGACGCCCGCGGTGTCGCCATCGAGGCGCACCTCGACAAGGGTCGCGGTCCGGTTGCGACCGTCCTCGTCCAGTCGGGAACCCTCAACGTCGGCGACTCGATCGTGGCCGGCAGCGGTCACGGCCGCGTTCGCGCCATGCTCGACGAGCACGGCAACAACGTCGAGCAGGCCGGCCCGTCGCGTCCCGTCATGGTCCTCGGCCTGACGTCGGTCCCCGGCGCCGGTGACACGTTCCTCGTGGCGCCGGACGACCGTACGGCCCGCCAGATCGCCGAGCGTCGCGAGGCCGCATCACGTGCGGCGAGCCTGGCCAAGCGTCGCAAGCGCATCTCGCTCGAGGACCTCAACGAGGCCCTCGCGGCGGGCAAGGTCGACACCCTCAACCTCATCCTCAAGGGTGACGTGTCGGGTTCGGTCGAGGCGCTCGAGGACGCGCTCCTCAAGATCGACGTGGGCGACGAGGTCGACCTGCGGATCATCCACCGCGGTGTCGGTGCGATCACGCAGAACGACGTCAACCTCGCGACGGTCGACAACGCGATCATCATCGGCTTCAACGTCCGCCCCGCGGAGCGTGTCGCCGAGCTGGCCGACCGGGAGGGCGTCGACATGCGCTTCTACTCGGTCATCTACCAGGCGATCGACGACGTCGAGGCAGCGCTCAAGGGCATGCTCAAGCCGGAGTACGAAGAGGTCCAGCTGGGCACGGCCGAGGTCCGCGAGGTCTTCAAGTCGAGCAAGTTCGGCAACGTCGCGGGTTCGCTCGTGCGCTCCGGCGAGATCAAGCGCGGGACCCGTGCGCGGATCATCCGCGACGGCACCGTCATCGGCGAGGGCATCGAGATCACCGGTCTGCGTCGCTTCAAGGACGACGTCACCGAGGTCCGCGAGGGCTTCGAGTGCGGTATCAACCTCGGCAACTTCAACAACATCGAGATCGACGACGTCATCGAGACGTTCGAGATGCGCGAGAAGCCGCGCTCCTGAGCGAGGCTGGATCGACGGCGCCGGCCCCCACGGGGGTCGGCGCCGTCGCCGTCCGCGGGTCCCCACCCGACCTGCGGACTCCCGGGCCGGGTATGCCGTGTGCGCCCGCCCCGCTACTAGGGTGGTCACCACGTCGGCCCCGCTCGGACCGGTCCGACCGCACGACACACGAAAGCAGAGGTAGTCATGGCTGACCCCGCCCGCGCCCGCAAGATCGCCGACCGGATCAAGGTCATCGTCGCCGAGTACCTCGAGTTCCGGCTCAAGGACGAACGCCTCGGGTTCGTCACCATCACCGACGCCCGCGTCACGGGCGACCTCCAGCAGGCGTCGGTCTTCTACACCGTCTTCGGCAGCAACGAGGACCGCCAGGCCACCGCCGACGTGCTCGAGGCCAACAAGGGCCGCATCCGCTCGGCGGTCGGCAAGGGCATCGGCATCCGTCTCACGCCGTCGATCGAGTTCATCGCCGACGCGCTCCCCGAGGGGGCGGCCCACCTCGAGGACCTCGTGGCGCAGACGCGCGCCCGTGACGAGGAGCTGGCCCGCGCCGCCGCGAACGCCAAGCCTGCCGGCGAGGCCGACCCGTACCGCAAGCCGGTCGACCGTTCCGAGGGCAGCGACGATGCCGAGGTGGACGCGGACGTCGACGCGCGATGACCGACCGCTCGAGCGGCCTGCTCGTCGTCGACAAGCCGGCCGGCTGGACGAGCCATGACGTCGTGGCCCGCGCGCGCCGCCTGTGCGGGACGCGCCGCGTCGGCCACGCCGGCACCCTCGACCCGATGGCGACCGGCGTGCTGGTGCTCGGCGTCGAGCGGGGCACCAAGCTGCTCACCTTCCTCGTCGGCTGCGACAAGTCGTATGCCGCGACGATCCGCCTCGGCATGGCGACCCTCACCGACGACGCCGAGGGGGAGACCACCGAGGCGCTCGGCGTCGACGACGTGCCGGCGCTCGAGGCCGCGCTGCCGGCCGCCGTCGCAGCCCTGACCGGTGACATCGAGCAGGTGCCGAGCGCCGTCAGCGCGATCAAGGTCAAGGGCGTGCGCAGCTACACGCGCGTGCGCCAGGGCGACACGGTCGACCTCCCGGCGCGTCCGGTGACGGTGAGCCGGTTCGACGTGCTCTCGGTGCGTCCGGGCACGGCGACGCTCGAGGTCGGTCCCGCCATCGACGTCGTCGACGTCGTCGTCGAGCTCGACGTGTCGTCGGGCACCTACGTCCGCGCCCTCGCCCGGGACCTCGGCGCCGCCCTGGGCGTCGGGGGACACCTGACCGAGCTCCGGCGCACGCGTGTGGGCCGGTTCGGGATCGGGGACGCCGCGTCGCTCGACGACCTCATGGCCAGGTCCGAGGCGGACGGCCCGGACGGCATACCCCTGATCCCCATCGCCGAGGCGGCTCGGGCGCAGCTGCCCGTGCACGAGGTCTCGACGGAGGAGGCCACCGCGCTCGGCTACGGACAGCGCATTCCCAGCGCCGTGGCCGGCGCCGACGCGGTTGCTGCGATCGACCCCGAGGGACGCCTCGTCGCGGTGCTCGACGAGACGCGATCGACGGCGCGCGCCAAGGTGGTCTTCGCCGCGTCCGGGGCCGGGGTCTGAGCCTGGTGCCCGAGCCTTCGGACGTCCGCTCCGGCACGCCCACTACAGTGGTCGCCGTGCAGCGCTGGTACGGACTCGACGACATCCCGGCCGACCTCGGGCCCACCGTCGTCACCCTCGGAAACTTCGACGGGGTGCACCGCGGGCACCGCGAGGTGCTGACGCGCGTCGTGCGTGAGGCCGCCCAGCGGGACGCACTTCCCGTCGCCGTGACCTTCGAACCACACCCGATCGCGGTCCTCTACCCCGACCGGGCGCCCGCGGCGGTCATGTCGCTGGAGCAGCGCCTCGACGCCCTCGACTCGGTGGGCCTCGCGGCAGTGCTCGTCCTCGAGTTCACCCGTGACTTCGCCCAGCAGACGCCCGAGGAGTTCGTCCGCGGCACCTTCGTCGAGGCCCTGGGGGCGTGCGCGGTCGTCGTCGGCAAGGACACCCGGTTCGGCGTGCGCAACTCCGGCGACGTCGGCACCCTGCGTGAGCTGGGGGCCGCGCACGGCTTCGAGGTCATCGCCCTCGAGGACATCGGCGAGGGGGCCAGCGATGGCGCTCGCTGGAGCTCGACGCAGCTGCGGGCCGAGCTGCTCGCCGGCAACACCGACCACGCAGCCCAGATCCTCGGCCGCCCGCACCGCGTCACCGGCGCGGTCGTGCACGGGGACCACCGCGGCCGCGAGCTCGGCTACCCGACGGCGAACCTCTCCCAGGACCACGAGGGCCTCGTGCCCGCCGACGGGGTGTATGCCGGGTGGCTCGTCCGTCTCGACCTCCCCGAGGGTGCCCCGGACCGCGCCCTGCCCGCCGCCGTGTCGGTCGGGACCAACCCGACGTTCGACGGCCACCAGCGCCGGGTCGAGGCCTACGTCCTCGACCGCACCGACCTCGACCTCTACGGTGAGCGCGTCGCGGTCGAGTTCGTCTCGCACCTGCGGCCGACCCTGAAGTTCGAGACGATCGACGCGCTGGTGGAGCAGATGGCGCAGGACGTGGCGCGGTGTCGCGAGATCCTGTCGGCGATCGTCCCGTCCTAGCGGGCCCGGTCCGGCGGCCCGCCCGCGTCATGGGACGGCCCCGTGCGCCCGAGGGGTCGGCGAGGCGCGGGAGCGTCGTGGATGCAGCTCGACCTCGGCCTGCTCATCGGGGCGCTCGGGCTCTCCGTCGTCGGCGTCGTGCTCATCTGGTCGGCCACCCGGGCGTCGTCCGGCGGCACGGCGGCGCTCAAGCAGCTCGTGGCGCTCGGCGTCGGCCTGGCGTGTGCGGCTGCCGTGACCCGCCTCGATGTGCGGACGGTGCGCGCGGTGGCCCCGGTCGTCTACGTGCTCGCCGTCCTCGGCCTCGCCGCCGTCGTCTCGCCGCTCGGGTCGACGGTCAACGGGTCCCGCTCCTGGATCCGCCTGCCGGGGGGCATGAGCCTGCAGCCGTCGGAGCTCATGAAGGTGGCTCTCGCCGTCGGTCTCGCCATGCTCCTGGCGGAGCGTGGCCGAGCGTGGGCTTCGCCAGCCGCACCGCGACGTCGTGCTCGCGTGGGTCGTGGCCGGCATACCCGTCGTGCTCGTCCTGGCCCAGCCCGACCTCGGCTCGGCCCTGGTGCTCGTGGCCATGGCGGTCGTCATCATCGCCGCCGCGGGGGCGCCGGGGCTGTGGACGGCGACGGTGCTCGTCGCGGGAGCCGGGGCCGTGGCCGCGGCCTTCCTCACCCCGGTCCTCTCGGGCTACCAGCGCAACCGGCTGCGGGCCTTCCTCGACCCGTCGCTCGATCCGCAGGGCATCGGCTACCAGACCCGCCAGGTGCGCATCGCCATCGGTTCCGGGGGCCTCGGCGGCCAGGGCCTCTTCGAGGGGCGCCAGACGCAGGGCGGGTTCATCCCGTTCCAGGAGACCGACTTCGTCTTCTCCGTCGCGGGGGAGGAGCTCGGGTTCCTCGGCGCCGCCGGGATCGTCGTGCTCATCGCCTTCATCGTCGCGCGCTGCGTCGTCGTGGCACGCCGGGCGGACGCGTTCGGCCGTCTCGTCGCGATCGGCGTCGCCGTGTGGATGGGCGTGCAGGCGTTCGAGAACATCGGGATGAACCTCGGGCTCATGCCCGTCACCGGCCTCCCGCTGCCGTTCGTGTCGAGCGGAGGGTCCTCGCTCATCGCCTCGTGGGTCGCCATCGGCCTCGTCGGGAACGTCGCCGCGGTGTCCCAGCGCCGCGGGCCGTTCCCGCGGCGTGCTGCCGGCCGGGTCAGGGGCGGGTTCCGGGGCTGACCCGGTTCGGGTCACGTTTCGATGAGGAAGCCCCCGAGTGCGTGACTGGGGAGCCGATTGTTGACATCATCCCGGCATGGCGGCCCCCGCAGACGCCGATGACGGGCCGGCCCCAGTGACAAAGGAGTCCAGATGCCCCTCCAGGCACTCGCCGACCGGCACGTCGACCAGAGCATCCTCGAGGGGCGCGCACCCAGCGTGGGCGCGCTCTTCCGCAGCCGGGTCCGGGCGACGCCCGACGCTGCCGCCTACCTCCACTTCGCGGACGGCTCGAGCGAGCTCACCACCCTGACGTGGCGGCAGACCCACGAGATCGTCGAGCAGTGGGCCGCGGGGCTCATCAGCCTCGGGGTGCAGCTGGAGGACCGCGTCGCCATCGCCTCGACGACCCGGGTCGAGTGGATCCTGGCCGACCTCGCCGTCATCTGCGCCGGAGGCGCGACGACGACCGTCTACCCGACGACGATCGCCGAGGACGTCGCCTACATCCTCGACGACTCGGGCAGTGGCATCGTCTTCGCCGAGAACGAGGAGCAGGTCGCCAAGCTCCAGGCCGTGCGCTCGGAGATCCCCGGCGTGCGGCAGGTCATCGCGCTGACCGGGCCGGGCAGCGACGACGGCTGGGTCATCACGACCGACCAGCTCGCCGAGCGTGGGCGGGAGTGGCTCGCCGCCACCCCCGACCTCGTGGACTCGCGCATCGACCAGCTGGACCCCGAGTCCCTCGCCGTCGTCATCTACACGTCCGGCACGACGGGCCGCCCCAAGGGCGTGCGGCTCGTGCACGACAGCGTCGTCTACGAGGGCGCCGTCATCGACGCGATCGGCACGTTCACCAAGGACGACCTCCAGTTCCTCTGGCTGCCGCTCTCGCACGTCTTCGGCAAGATGCTCGTCGCCACGGGCCTGCAGATCGGCTTCCCGACGGCCGTCGACGGCCGCGTCGACCGGATCGTCGAGAACATGGCGGTCATCAAGCCGACCTTCATGGCCGGTCCGCCGCGCATCTTCGAGAAGGCGCACGGGCGCATCGCGCTGATGTTCGCTGGGGAGAAGGGCATCAAGAAGAGGCTCATCGACTGGGCGCTCGCGGTCGGCGGCGAGATGCGCGACGTGCGGGCCCGCGGCGAGGAGCCCTCGTCGGGCCTGCGCCGCAGGCACGACCTTGCGACGAGGCTCGTGCTGCACAAGGTGCAGGAGCGCTTCGGCGGGCGGGTCCGTTTCATGATCAGCGGGTCCGCCCCGCTCAACGCCGACGTCGCCCGCTGGTTCGGCTCGGTCGGTCTGCTCGTCCAGGAGGGCTACGGCCTGACCGAGACGTCGTCCGGCACGACCGTCAACGCCCCCGACCACGGTGCGTACCAGTACGGATCGGTCGGCTGGCCGCTGCCGGGCACCGAGGTGCGCATCGCGGAGGAGGACGGCGAGATCCTCGTCAAGGGTCCCGGCGTCATGCGCGGCTACCACAACAACGCCGAGGCGACCGCTGAGGTGCTGACCGAGGACGGCTGGTTCCACACCGGCGACATCGGCCGCATCGACGAGCGCGGCTTCCTCTACGTCACCGACCGCAAGAAGGACCTCTTCAAGACCTCGGGCGGCAAGTACGTCGCGCCGGCCGAGATCGAGGCGCGTTTCAAGGGCCTGTGCCCGTTCGTCAGCCAGTTCCTCGTGCACGGCGCCGGCCACAACTACGCGACGGCGCTCGTGACGCTCGACCCCGACGCAGTGGCCGGGTGGGCCCCGACGGTGGGGCTGGTCGGCAAGCCGTACGCCGAGGTCGTGGCCTCACCGCAGGCGCGCGCGCTCGTCCAGCGCTACGTCGACCAGCTCAACGAGGGCCTCAACCGCTGGGAGACGATCAAGAAGTTCACCATCCTCGACCAGGACCTCACGGTCGAGGCGGGCGACCTCACGCCGAGCATGAAGCTGCGCCGCAAGGCGGTGACCGAGAAGCACCGCGCCGAGATCGACGCGATGTACGACGGCGCCTGACGGCGCCGGCCTCAGCGCCGCGCCGGGAGGTCGAGGACGATCCCGGCGTCGGCGTGCGCCGGGTCGGGGAAGGCGACGTGGTGGCCGTGCTGCGCGATGAGGCGCGGGTCGGCCCACCGCTCGGTGCGCGGGGTGCGGTAGTTGAACCACAGGGAGGGCCCGGTCGGCGCGTCGAGCACGACGCGGGCCATCGCGGCGTCGTCGGGGTGGTGGAAGACGTCGCCGTTGGTGGAGACGAGGTAGTGGCTGGCCGGCGCCGCCTGGAGCAGGGCCGCGACGACGTTGGCCTGGCTCCCGTGGTGGGGCAGCTTGAGCGCGTCGACGGCCATGGTCTGGGCGCCGCGGGCCCGCGCCAGGCCGTGCAGAGCGGACGCGAGGACGGTGCCGTACGCGTCGGCCCCGAGCAGGACGCTCGCGCCGTGGTGCTCGACGAGCAGGGCGATGCTGCTGCCGTTGGGCACGGAGGCGTCCTGGACCGTGCGCTGCGTCCGCGATGTGCTGCAGGTCGTCGAGCGGTGCGAGCACGTCGACCCCCACCTCGCGAGCGGGGCCGTGCAGGGCTTCCCGGAGGGCGGCGGACCACGAGTCCGCGAGGCGCACCAGGCGCTCGTTCGTGGGTGAGAGGACGGTGATCGTGGGCCCGTCGGGCACGGCGACCTCGATGTGACCGCCCGTAGGGCCCGTGTCGATGGGCCCCCGGCCGAAGGCCTCGTTCCAGGGCCGGGTCTTGTCGGCCGCGTGCCCCGGAGGGCCGCCGGCGGTCGGCGCACCGGCTGGTGCCGGCGCCTGGCCGAGGAGCGCGGCGACGACGTCCTCGCCCTGGTCGATGCTCCGCGCGACGCCCGGCGCGCTGGGCAGGTGGGTGCGCCCGTTGAACCAGAAGTCCCCGACGTCGGCGGCGAGGTCGCTCGAGAGGAACGCGAGCATGCCGCCGATGTGGTCGTTGTCGACGTGGGTGATCACCGCGACGTCGATGTGGCGGTCGGCGGGGTCGAGGCGACGCAGCCGCGCCTCGAGGAGCGGCCAGGTGTCGGGCGGCCCCCCGTCGACGAGCATCCGCCACGTCGGACCCGCGGGGCGCGGGCACTCGACGAGAAGGCAGTCGCCCAGCCGTGCGGGCAGCACCTCCACGTGGATCGCCGTCGGCACCGTGGTCACCCTTGCCTCCTCCGCCTCAGGGTAGGGCGGGCAGGCCGGAGGCGTCCCGTGCTTCGGCCAGGTGCCCCGTTCGCCCACGTTTTCGGCGTCCGGCGGTGCGCACGTACCATGGTCCAATGCCCGGAGAGTCACTGTTCAACGCCCTCGAGCCCCTGCTGGAGCGGGTCAACAAGCCCATCCAGTACGTCGGCGGCGAGCTCAACTCCACGGTCAAGGACTGGAACGTCGGTGGCCACGGTCCCGACGGCACCGAGCTGACGACGCGTTGGGCACTGATGTACCCCGACGCATACGAGGTGGGCGTGCCCAACCAGGGCGTCATGATCCTCTACGAGGTCCTCAACGAGCGTCCCGACGCCCTCGCCGAGCGCACGTATGCCGTGTGGCCCGACATGGAGGCGCAGCTGCGCGAGGCGGGCCTGCCGCAGTTCACGGTCGACGGGCACCGGTCGGTGCGCGACTTCGACCTCTTCGGCCTCAGCTTCTCGACCGAGCTCGGCTACACCAACATGCTCACGGCGCTCGACCTCGCCGGCATCCCGCTGCACTCGGTGGACCGCGACGTCGACGACCCGATCGTCATCGCCGGCGGTCACGCAGCCTTCAACCCCGAGCCGATCGCCTCGTTTCATCGACGCCGCCATCGTCGGTGACGGCGAGCAGGCCGTGCTGGCGGTCACCGACATCGTCGGGGAGTGGAAGGCCGAGGGTCGTCCCGGCGGTCGCCGGGAGGTCCTGCTGCGCCTGGCGCGCACCGGCGGCGTCTACGTCCCGGCGTTCTACGACGTCAGCTACCTGTCCGACGGACGCATCCAGCGCGTCGCGCCGAGCACCGCGGCGCCCGGGGTGCCGTGGCGCGTGTCGAAGCACACGGTCATGGACCTCGACGCGTGGCCCTACCCGAAGCAGCCGCTCGTGCCGCTCGCCGAGTCCGTGCACGAGCGCATGTCGGTCGAGATCTTCCGCGGCTGCACGCGCGGCTGCCGCTTCTGCCAGGCGGGCATGATCACCCGACCGGTGCGCGAGCGGTCGATCACCGGCATCGGCGAGATGGTCGAGCGCGGTCTCGCTGCAACGGGTTTCGAGGAGGTCGGCCTGCTGTCGCTGTCGTCCGCCGACCACTCCGAGATCGCCGACCTCACGAAGGGCCTCGCCGACCGTTACGAGGGCACGCAGACCGGACTGTCGCTCCCGTCGACCCGCGTCGACGCCTTCAACATCGACCTCGCCAACGAGCTGACCCGCAACGGGCGCCGGTCCGGGCTGACGTTCGCGCCCGAGGGCGGGTCCGAGCGCATCCGCAAGGTGATCAACAAGATGGTGTCCGAGGAGGACCTCATCTCGACCGTGGCCGCGGCCTACGGTGCCGGCTGGCGCCAGGTCAAGCTCTACTTCATGTGCGGGCTGCCCACCGAGACCGACGAGGACGTGCTCCAGATCGCCGAGCTCGCCAAGCGGGTCATCGAGACGGGACGCCAGGTCTCCGGTCGCCGTGACATCCGCTGCACCGTCTCGATCGGCGGCTTCGTGCCCAAGCCCCACACGCCGTTCCAGTGGGCCTCGCAGCTCGGCGTCGAGGAGACCGACGCGCGCCTGGCCAAGCTCCGTGACGCCATCCGCGCCGACAAGCGCTACGGCTCGTCCATCGGGTTCCGCTACCACGACGGCCAGCCCGGCATCGTCGAGGGCCTGCTGTCGCGCGGCGACCGCCGCGTCGGCAAGGTCATCGAGGCCGTGTGGCGCGACGGTGGTCGTTTCGACGGCTGGAGCGAGCACTTCTCCTACGAGCGGTGGATGCGGTGCGCCGACGAGGCGTTCGCCGACGTCCCGGTCGACCTCGCCTGGTACACCACGCGCGAGCGCGGCGAGTCCGAGGTGCTGCCCTGGGACCACCTCGACTCCGGCCTCGACAAGGACTGGCTCTGGGAGGACTGGCAGGACGCCCTCGACGAGACCGAGGTCGACGACTGCCGCTGGACCCCGTGCTTCGACTGCGGCGTCTGCCCGCAGATGGGCACGGAGATCGAGATCGGCCCGACCGGCAAGACCCTGCTGCCGCTCACCGTCCTGGGTTCGGGCCGTCAGGAGCTCCTCGAGCACCAGCACTGACACGGGCGCAGGAGTTCCTGCGCTCGTGGCCGGGCGGGGTGCGCCCGCGCGGGTTTCGCGCGAATGGGGGTCAGACCGGGAAGCCGACGTGCGCCAGAGCCTGGCGCACGAGGACGCCGTGGGAGCCGGACATCTCGCCCCGGACCGCGATCGACGCCGCCTCCTCGGGGGTCACCCAGGACAGGTCGAGGGCGTCCTGCTGCGGTCGGCAGTCGCCCGTGACCGCGACGACGAAGGCCAGCGAGACGGCGTGCTGGCGCGGGTCGTGGAAGGGCGTGACGCCAGGCGTCGGGAAGAACTCGGCGACCGTGAACGGCTGCGGCGACAGCGGGATCCGGGGGAGCGCCATCGGGCCGAGGTCGCTCTCGACGTGGCGCACGAGGGCGTCGCGGATGCGCTCGTGGTAGAGCACGCGGCCGCCGACGACCTCCTGACCGATGCCGCCGTCGCTGTCGGCCCGCAGCAGCAGCCCGACATGGGTGACGACGCCGCGGTCGTCGACCCGGACCGGGATCGCGTGCACGTAGAGGATCGGCAGCCGGTCCCGGGCGTTGTCGAGGTCCTCGCGGCTCAGCCACGCACCTGTCGTGTCCACTTCGGTCATGACGTCATCCTGCCAAACGCGCCCCGGGACCTCGGGCGGGGTCTCCGCAGGCCGGCATACCCGGTCGATCAGGCTAGACTGGCGCGCACAGGCGTTCGAGCCGTCATCAGCGGCGAGCCTCCGGAAGAACAGGGCGCAAGCTCCCACTAGACCCGGACGGGTGGGCCCGTCACAGCCTTCGACAAGAGCGGCCGTATGCCGTCTGCCCGAGAGGGGTGGGGGGTGCGGCAAGCGGGGTGGTACCGCGGCAGCCTCCGGCAGGAGACGTCGTCCTCGTGGCACGGACGAGTGACCAGACGAGCGACCAACAGACGCGAACGCAGGAGACCACGAGCATGACCTACCCCCGGGTCACCACGAACGACGACGCCGACCAGCCAGCGACCGGCTCGGCGTCCCGTCCAACCCGCGCTTCCCCGAGATCGAGCAGCGCGTCCTGAGGTACTGGGACGAGGACGGCACGTTCATCGCGTCGGTCGAGGGCCGCGAGGCCGGGACCGACGGCGACAACGAGTTCGTCTTCTACGACGGGCCGCCGTTCGCCAACGGCCTGCCGCACTACGGCCACCTGCTCACCGGCTATGTCAAGGACATCGTCCCGCGCTACCAGACGATGCGCGGCAAGCGCGTCGAGCGCCGCTTCGGCTGGGACACCCACGGTTTGCCCGCCGAGCTCGAGGCGCAGCGCCAGCTCGGACTCAAGACCAAGCAGGACATCGTCGAGCTCGGCATCGACAGGTTCAACGACGCCTGCCGCAGCTCGGTGCTGAAGTACACCGGCGAGTGGCGCGACTACGTGACGCGCCAGGCCCGCTGGGTCGACTTCGACCACGACTACAAGACGCTCGAGCCCGACTACATGGAGTCGGTCATCTGGGCGTTCAAGCAGCTCCACGACAAGGGCCTCGTCTACGAGGGCTTCCGCGTGCTGCCCTACTGCTGGAACGACCAGACGCCGCTGTCCAACCACGAGCTGCGGATGGACGACGACGTCTACAAGATGCGGCAGGACCCGGCCGTCACCATCGGCCTGCGGCTCGAGACCGGCGAGCTCGCGCTCGTCTGGACGACGACGCCGTGGACCCTGCCGGCCAACCTCGGCATCATGGTCGGCCCTGACATCGACTACGTCGTCGTCGAGTCCGACGTCACCGGCACGACGGAGCGCTACGTCATCGGCGAAGCCCGCCTCGCGGCATACGCCAAGGACCTCTTCGGCCCCGACGTGGACCGGGCCACCCTCGACGACCGGGTCGTCGAGCGGCTCAAGGGCGCCGACCTGCTCGGCCGCGCCTTCACGCCGCCGTTCTCCTACTACCAGGGGCACGAGCGCGCGCACTTCGTCTTCCCGGCCGACTTCGTCACCACCGAGGACGGCACCGGGCTCGTCCACACGGCCGGTGCCTTCGGTGAGGAGGACAAGATCGTCACCGACGCGGCGGGCATCGAACCCGTCGTGCCGGTCGGGGCCGACGGCCGGTTCCTCTGGCCCGTCACCGACTACGAGGGCATGCACGTCTTCGACGCGAACGCCCACATCATCGACCACCTCAAGGCCGCCACCCGCGGTGAGGGCGAGACCGGCTCGGTGACGGCGGGCACGGTGCTGCTGCGCCGTGAGACCTACGACCACAGCTACCCGCACTGCTGGCGCTGCCGCGAGCCCCTCATCTACATGGCGGTGTCGTCGTGGTTCGTCGAGGTGACGAAGATCAAGGAGCGGATGCTCGAGCTCAACCAGCAGATCGAGTGGACTCCTTCGCACATCAAGGACGGCCAGTTCGGCAAGTGGCTCGCCAACGCGCGCGACTGGTCGATCTCGCGAAACCGCTTCTGGGGCAGCCCGATCCCCGTCTGGAAGTCCGACAACCCAGAGTTCCCGCGCGTCGACGTCTACGGCTCGTTCGAGGAGCTCGAGCGCGACTTCGGTGTCGAGGTCACCGACCTGCACCGCCCGTTCATCGACGGTCTGACGCGGCCCAACCCGGACGACCCGTCGGGGAAGTCCACGATGCGCCGCGTCGAGGACGTCCTCGACGTGTGGTTCGACTCCGGATCGATGAGCTTCGCGCAGGTCCACTACCCGTTCGAGAACGCCGACTGGTTCGAGCACCACTTCCCGGGCGACTTCATCGTCGAGTACATCGGCCAGACGCGCGGCTGGTTCTACACGATGCACATCCTCGCCACCGCACTCTTCGACCGGCCTGCCTTCAAGACGTGCGTCAGCCACGGGATCGTGCTCGGCTCCGACGGCCAGAAGATGAGCAAGTCGCTGCGCAACTACCCCGACGTGAGCGAGGTCTTCGACCGCGACGGCGCCGACGCCATGCGCTGGTTCCTCATGAGCAGCCCGATCCTGCGCGGCGGCAACCTCGTCGTCACCGAGCAGGGCATCCGCGACGGCGTGCGCCAGGTGATGATCCCGCTGTGGAACGCGTGGTCGTTCTTCTCGCTCTACGCCAACACCGCCCGCGGCGGTGAGGGCTACGAGGCGAAGCGCTCGACCGCCTCGACCGACGTCCTCGACCGCTACCTGCTCGCCAAGCTGCGCGAGTTCGTCGGCGACATGACCGAGCAGCTCGACGCCTACGAGATCGCCGCCGCGTGCGACACGATGCGCGGCTTCCTCGACGTGCTGACGAACTGGTACATCCGCCGTTCGCGCGACCGTTTCTGGGGCGGCGAGACCGACGAGTCGCTCGCGGCGTTCGACACGCTGTGGACGGCCCTCGAGACCGTCACGCGCGCCATCGCCCCGCTGCTGCCTCTCGTCACCGAGGAGATCTGGCGCGGGCTGACGGGGGAGCGGTCGGTCCACCTCGCCGACTACCCGACGGTCGACGACCTGCCCGCCGACCACGAGCTCGTCGTCGCGATGGACCGAGCCCGCGAGATCTGCTCGACGGCGTCCAGCCTGCGCAAGGCCCGGGGCCTGCGGGCGCGCCTGCCGCTCGCCGAGCTGACGGTCGTGGCTCCCGAGCCGGCGAGGCTCGAGCCGTTCCGCGGGATCATCCAGGACGAGCTCAACGTCAAGGCGTTGACCCTCGTCGACGTCGCCACGGCGAGCGAGGCCGACTTCGGTGTCAGCCAGCGCCTCACCGTCAACGCGCGCGCGGCCGGGCCTCGGCTGGGCAAGGACGTCCAGCGCGCCATCAAGGGCAGCAAGTCGGGCGACTGGAGCGTCGACGCCGACGGCACCGTCACTGCCGGTGGTCTCGCGCTCGTCGAGGGGGAGTACGCCCTCGAGACGGTCGTCGCCGGCGACGCCGCCGAGGCCGGCGCCACGGCGATGCTGCCCTCGGGCGGCTTCGTCGTCCTCGACACGGCCGTGACGCCCGCGCTGGCCTCCGAGGGCCTGGCCCGCGACCTCGTCCGCGCCGTCCAGCAGGCCCGTCGCGACACCGGGCTGCATGTCAGCGACCGCATCAGCCTGACGGTCCTCGGCGGCGCCGAGGTGTTCGAGGCCACGGTCACCCACCGCGACCTCATCGTCGGCGAGACGCTGGCGACGCAGTTCGCCGCCGCCGGGCGTGACCACGCGCTGGCCGGCAAGCTGCCGGGCACGCCGACCGACGTCGTCGTCGGGGACAACCACGAGGCGACGATCCTGGTGGTCAAACGATGATCGCCCGGAACCGCGAGCACGAGCTGGAGGACGCCGACGTGAGCACGACCCCCGATCCCCAGGGCGGCGCCTTGGGGACCGAGCCCGCACCGACCGACCCGGGGATCCCGACCGACGCTGCCGGGGACGGAGTCGTCATCCGCGGTGCCGTGGGCGACGACCTGACGGGCATCCTGTCCGTCGGCCACCGCACGTGGCTCGCGACCTACGAACCCATCGCGGGTCCGGAGTACGTCGCGATGGGCCTCGCGAAGTGGTGGACGAGCGACGTCGTCACCGACTCGATCCGCAAGGGGCGCACCCTCGTGGCCGTCGAGGGGGACGACGTCGTCGGCGTGGCGACGTTCGGCCCGCAGGACGAAGCCTTCGTGCTGTGGAAGCTCTACGTCCTGCCCGGCCACCACGGGCGGGGGATCGGGTCTCGGCTGCTGGGCGCCGTCGTCGCGCGGGCGCTCGAGAGCGAGCACCCGCGCATCACGTTGTCCTACCTCGAGGGCAACCAGCAGGCGGCGCGTTTCTACGTCAGGCACGGGTTCACCGAGACCCACCGCGAGACGCCGGGTTCCGGGCTTCCGGAGAGTGTGTGGATGGTCCGCGAGCTGAACGCCGGCGAGCCGTCATGACCGGCCGCCCGGATGCCGCAGCCCTCGAGGCGGCCCGCAACCTCGAGGAGATGAAGCGGATGCGCGAGATCGAGGAGGAGATCCTGGCCCGCGCCCCCGAGAACGACATCGGCCCGTCGCTGGACCGCATCCGCGCGGTCATGGAGCTCGCCGGCGACCCGCAGCGGACCTACCCCTCGATCCACCTCACCGGCACCAACGGCAAGACGTCGACGAGCCGGATGATCGACGCGATCCTGCGCGAGAGCGGGCTCTCCACGGGGCGCTTCACCTCGCCGCACCTGCACGACATCCGTGAGCGGATCACGTTGTCGGGCAAGCCGATCCCGCGTGAGAAGTTCATTGCCGCCTACGACGAGGTCGCACCGCTGATCGAGCTCGTCGACGCCCGGTCCCTCGAGTCCGGCGGACGCCGGATGAACTTCTTCGAGGTGCTGGTCGCGCTCGCCTACGCCGCCTTCGCGGACGCACCGGTCGACGTCGCGATCATCGAGGTCGGCCTCGGCGGCTCGTGGGACGCGACCAACGTCCTCGATGCCCAGGTCGCCGTCGTGACCCCCGTCGACCTCGACCACACCCAGCTGCTCGGCGACGACGTCGTCTCCATCGCGGAGGAGAAGAGCGGCATCATCAAGGCCGACTCCGTCACCGTGTCGGGCGTCCAGGACGAGGACGTCGCCCGCGTGCTCATGGACCGCGTCGAGGAGGTTGGTGGATCACGGATCGTCTTCGAGGGCAACGACTTCGGCGTCCTCGCGCGCGAGGTCGCCATCGGCGGCCAGCAGGTCTCGATCCGCGGCCTCGCGGGGGAGTATGCCGACCTCTTCCTCCCGCTCCACGGCGCGCACCAGGCGAGCAACCTCGCCACCGCCGTGGCGGCCGTCGAGTCCTTCATCGGCGGCGGTGAGCAGCGCATCGAGCCCGAGGTGCTGACAGCGGCGGTCGCGGCGATGACCTCGCCCGGACGCCTCGAGATCGTCCGACGCTCACCGACCGTTCTCGTCGACGCGGCCCACAACCCGCACGGCGCCCGCTCCCTCGTCACGGCGCTCGAGGAGGCCTTCGCGTTCACCCGCCTGGTCGGCCTCGTCGGCATCGTCGCCGACAAGGACGCGGCCGGCATGCTCGAGGTGCTCGAGCCCGCCCTCGACCACGTCGTCGTCACCCGTTCCTCGTCTCCGCGCGCCATGCGACCCGAGGACCTCGGCAAGCTGGCCGTCGAGGTCTTCGGCGAGTCCCGGGTGACCGTCGTCCGGGACCTGCCCGACGCCCTCGAGCAGGCCGTGACGCTCGCCGAGGCCGATGGCATGGGTGGCGGTGTCATCGCCACCGGGTCGGTCATCACGGCCGGCGAGGTGCGCATGTTGCTCGGCCACACCGACGTGTGAACCCGACCGCCCCTCTCCCCGACCTAGGCTGGCACCCATGCACCCCTTGGTGAAGCTCGTCCTCCTCCTCATCCTGATCGGCATGGCGGTCGTCGTCTGGGGTCGGGTCATGGGCCGCAAGGATCCCGACCGGGAGCTCGTCGGGCTCACCGACACCGTTCGTGCCAGGGTGAGCCGCGAGATCAGTGCCGGGCACAAGCTCAACGCGATCAAGATCTACCGTGAGGCCACCGGGGCCCCGCTCGCCGACGCCAGACGCGCCGTCGACGCCTGGTTCGTCCCGGGTCGCGGCCCGGGCGTGCGCGACGCCGCCGCGTCGTACACCGACGGCCGGCTCACCGAGGAGGCCCGCGTTCGGATCAGCGAGCTCATCCTGGCCGGGCGGCGCGAGGACGCGATGAGCCTCTACGCCGAGGCGACCGGCGCCAGCGGCTCGGAGGCCCGGGCCGTCATCCGCACCTGGGACACCGCGCAGAACTACTGAGCCCCACTGCAACCCACCACACAGCCGAGGCGACCCCTTCCATGCGTTCGATCATCTTCCACGGCCGGACCGGCAAGTTCACCTTCCGCATGCTCGCGACGGTGCTCGGCGGCCAGTCCATCTGCATCGTGCTCGGCGCGCTCGTGGCCCGGGCGATCGCGGCGACCGAGGGTGGCAACGGGTCGAGCACGGCATACCTCGTCGTGGGCCTCGGGCTCGGCGCCCTGTGCATCGTGGCTGCGGGACTCATGCGTCGTCCCTGGGGCGTGACGCTGGGCTGGGTGGTGCAGGCGCTCACCCTGCTCAGCGCGCTCGTGGTGCCGATGATGCTCGTCGTCGGACTCTTCTTCCTCGCCCTGTGGGTCACCTGCCTCGTCAAGGGCGCCCAGGTCGACGCCGAGATGGCGCGGCGCGCAGCGGCGGCGGGCGAGGGAGACGCGGCCGATAGGGTGGACGGGTGACCATCGAACGCTCCCTCGTCCTCGTCAAGCCCGACGGATTCCAGCGCGGCCTCACCGGTGAGGTGCTGCGGCGCATCGAGGGCAAGGGCTACCAGCTCGTGGCCCTCTCCGTGCTGACGCCCACTCGCGAGCAGCTCGCGGCCCACTACGCCGAGCACGAGGGCAAGCCGTTCTACGAGCCCCTCGTCGAGTTCATGAGCTCGGGTCCCGTCGCTGCCGTCGTCGTCGAGGGCCAGGACTGCGTCAAGGGCTTCCGCAGCCTCGCCGGCGCCACCAACCCGACCGACGCGGCTCCGGGCACCATCCGTGGCGACCTCGGGCGCGACTGGGGCACCAAGGTGCAGCAGAACATCGTGCACGGCTCCGACTCCCACGATTCCGCCACACGCGAGATCGGCATCTGGTTCCCCGATCTGACGTGCTGATCAGGGCACAATCTGGACATGACCTCCCGATCGTGGCTGCGCCCGCTGGGGCGTGACCTCGCGATCGACCTCGGCACCGCGAACACCCTGATCCACGTCCGTGGGCGCGGGGTCGTCGTCGAGGAGCCATCGGTCGTGGCCGTCGAGGTCGGCAGCGGCCGGCTGGTCGCCGCGGGGAGCCGCGCCAAGGAGATGCTGGGCCGGGCGCCGGGGACCATCCGTGCCGTTCGCCCGTTGCGCGACGGCGTCGTCTCCGACGCCGACGAGACCGAGCGGATGCTGCGGTGGTTCATCGACCAGGTGCGCACGTCGCGGCTCGTCCGCCCGCGCATGGTGCTCTGCGTCCCGAGCGAGGTCACCGGGGTCGAGCGGCGCGCCCTGGAGGACGCCGCCACCCGGTGCGGGGCGCGTCGTGTCTACATGATCGAGGAGCCGATGGCCGCCGCCATCGGGGCGGGCCTGCCGGTCTACGAGACGGCCGCGAGCATGGTGGTCGACATCGGCGGCGGCACGACCGACGTCGCGGTCATCAGCCTCGGGGGCATCGTCACGTCGAGCTCGCTGCGCACCGCGGGCGACGAGATCGACGAGGCCCTCGTCAGCCACGTCAAGAGCGAGTACTCCCTCCTGCTCGGAGAGCGCAGCGCCGAGGACATCAAGGTCGCGGTCGGCTCGGTGTTCCCGCTGCGCGAGGAGCTGACGACCCGACTGCGCGGACGCGACCTCGTGACCGGACTGCCCAAGACGGTGCAGGTGGGCTCGGCCGAGGTGCGCCGGGCCATCGAGACACCGGTGCTCCAGATCATCGAGCTCGTCCGGGCCACGCTCGACGTCTGCCCACCTGAGCTGGCCGGCGACATCCTCGACCGCGGCATCACCCTGACGGGAGGCGGAGCGCTCCTGCGCGGCCTCGACGCACGGATGCGCCACGAGCTCGGCGTGCCCGTCCAGGTCGCCGACGACCCGCTGCGCGCCGTGGCCCGAGGAGCCGGTCGCTGCGTCGACGACTTCGACAGCCTCGAGCGCGTCCTCGTCGGCGACCACCGCCTCTAGCCGTATGCACCCCACCCTCCGCCGCCGTCTCCTCGTCGTCCTCGCCTCGCTGACCCTCGCGCTCCTCCTCGCGGACCTCGCCGGTTCGGGGGTCGCAGACGGTGTGCGCAGGGCGGGGGGCTTCGTGCTCGGTCCCGTCCAGCGCGCCCTGGCGGGAGCACCGCGCGACGAGCTCGCCGCGGTCGAGGGTGAGAACACCAGGCTGCGCGCCGTCACCGCGGAGCAGCGGCACCGCCTCGACGAGCTGGGCCGACTCGACGAGCTGCTCGGCGCCGGCGTCACGAAGGGGCGCACTCTCGTACCCGCCCGTGTCGTCGCCACCGACCTCAGCCCGCTCGGGGGGCGCAGCGTGACCATCGACGTCGGGTCGCGCGACGGCATCCGCGCGGACTCGACGGTCGTCGCTGCCGACGGTCTCGTCGGCCGTGTCGTGGCGGTGTCGCCGTGGACGAGCGACGTCCAGGTGCTGGGCAGCGCCGGCTCGGTGGTGGCCGTGCGGGTCGGACCCGCCGGCACGTTCGGCACCGTGTCGGCGTCCGCCCCGGGGGACTCGGAGTCGCGTCCCCGCGGCTCGCTCCGGCTGTCGCGGGTCGTCCCGTCGACACCCGTCGTCGGTGACGTCGTGCGCACCCTCGGCAGCATCGACGAGACCCCGTATGCCGCCGGCATCGTCGTCGGTACCGTGACGGCCGTCGACCCCGACCGGGGGCAGCTGACGCGCAGCGCGACGGTGCGGCCCGCCGTCGACCCTGACGCGATCGACGTCGTCGCCGTCCTCCTGCCGTCCGCGCGGACCACGCCCAGGACGGCGACCCGTGCCACGACTGCCGCGCCCGCCGACACGGGCACCCCACGATGAGGCCGACGCTGCTGGGAGTGCTGCGGACGGCATACGTCCTCGTCGCGGCCCTCGTCGTCGCGACGGTGCTGCCGCGTCTCGGCGTGCCGCCGCGCTGGGTGCCGGACCTCGTGCTCATCGGGGTCGTGGCGACGGCGGTGCTCCGGGGCCCCGTCCACGGCGCCCTCGTGGGACTCCTCGCCGGCTGGGTCGTCGAGCTCGTGCCCACCGGTCGGGAGCCCGCTCGGGCTCACGGCCCTGGTCATGATGGTCGCCGGACTCGTCGCCGGCTCCTTCCGCCGCACGTCGTCACGCTCCCGGCTGCGCGCCCCGGCCGCGCTGCTCGCAGCGGCCGCGGTCGTGCTCGTCGGACGTCTGGGGTCCGCCGTGCTGGCCGAGGGCGGCGTCGCGCCCGCCGACGACCTGTGGCGGCTCGTGGCGACGGTGGCCGTGGGTGGCCTGCTGCTGCCGGCCCTGCTGGCGCTCGACCGGGCCCTGGTGCGCCGGAGGCTGGGATGAGGGCGCGTCCCCGGCGCCCTCGAGTGGGGGTCGCCGGCGTGGTCCTCGTCCTGCTCGTCACGCTCTTCGGGCTGCTGCTCGGCCGGCTCGGTCAGCTCCAGCTCGTCCAGGGACCTGACCTCGCCCGGGCCGCCGCCACCGTCAACACCCGGACGGTGACCGAGCATGCGCTGCGGGGTCGCATCCTCGACCGCCTCGGGTCGCCCTTCGTCGACAACACGTTCGACACCGTCGTCACGGTGCAGCGCTCGGCGCTCGTCGACTCCCGCGACGGCGGCCGGGACCTCGTGACCCGGGTTGCCGCCGCGCTCGGCCTGCCGTTCGACCGGCTCTGGGGCAAGACGATGCTGTGCGGGACCGAGGGCGCACCGGCCGCGCCCGCCTGCTTCAACGGCTCGCCCTACGTGCCCATCCCGGTGGCGAGCGGCGTCGACGCCCGTCGGGCCCTGACCCTGCTCGAGCAGCCGGAGAAGTTCCCCGGCGTCGGCGTCATCGCCGAGCCGGCTCGCGCCTACCCACGACCCGGCGGTGCCCTCGCGGCGCACCTGCTCGGCTGGGTCGCCCGGGCCGGCGCCGACGACGTGACGCGTGGCCGGGGACGCATCGACGCGGAGGACGCCGTCGGCAGGTCGGGTCTCGAGGAGGAGTACGACACGGTGCTGCGCGGCACGAACGGCGGCACGGTCGTCGCCATCGACCCGCGCGGGATCGTCACGGGCACGGTCAGCTCGACCCCTGCCGTGCCCGGGCGTGACGTCGTCACCCACCTCGACGCCCGGCTGCAGGCCCGCACGGAGGCCGCCCTCGTCCGGGCCGTCGCCGCGGCCCGCGCCGACAAGCTGCGCGCGGACACCGCCGCCGCGGTCGTCCTCGACGTCACCAACGGCGCCGTCGTGGCCGCCGCAAGCTACCCGTCCTACGACCCGTCCGTCTTCGCCGGCGGCATCAGCGCCCCTGACCTCGCGCGTCTGACCGACGAGCGGGCCAGCACCCCGCTCCGGTCCCGGCTGACCGCCGAGACCTTCCCGCCCGCCTCGACGTTCAAGGTGATCTCCGTGCCGGCCGCCGTCAACGCCGGCGCGGAGCTCACGGGGACCTACGACTGCTCGCCGAACGTCTCGGTCGGCGGCCGCGTCTTCAACAACTACGAGTCGCGCGGCTACGGCCCCATCGACCTCCACAAGGCCCTCGTCGTCTCGTGCGACACCGTCTTCTACCGCCTCGCGTATGCCGCGTGGCTGGCGCAGGGCGGTCTCGCTGCGCCCGTGACGGCCGCGGACCCCTTCGTCGCCATGGCGAAGGCCTTCGGACTCGGCCGGCGCACCGGCGTCGACCTGCCCGGCGAGGCGGCCGGCCGCGTCCCCGACCGCGCGTGGAAGGAGCAGTACTGGCTCGCGACGAAGGCAGAGACGTGCAAGCGGGCGAGCACCGGCTATCCCGAGGTCGCGCGCACCGACAGGGCACGGGCCGAATACCTCACCCGTCTCGCGTCCGAGAACTGCGCGGCGGGCTACCAGTACCGCGCCGGTGACGCCGTGAACTTCTCCATCGGGCAGGGCGACACGGCGGTGACGATCCTGCAGATGGCCGGCGTCTACGCCGCCATCGCCAACGGCGGCACGCTGTGGCAGCCGCAGGTGGCGGCGGCCTACCGAACAGGCGCAGGCGCGACGACGGCGATCCCGCCGAAGCGGGTCGCCACCGTGCCCCTGCGACCCGACGTGCTGGCCTACGTCCGCTCCGCCCTCGGCGACGTGACGCGCCCCGGCGGCTCGGCCGGCACGGCCTTCAAGGGTTTCCCGCAGGACCGCTACCCGCTCGCCGGCAAGACGGGCACCGGTGAGGTGTTCGGCAAGCAGGCAACCGCGTGGTTCGCGGGCTACGGGCCGACGACGAAGCCGAAGTATGCCGTCGTGGTCGTCATCGGGCAGGGCGGCTCCGGCTCGAAGGTCGCGGCCCCTGCCGTGCGAGCGATCTTCGATGCCATCCTTGCCCTGGGCCTCTAGCCCGCCCGACCCTGCACGACCCTGCCCGACTCCCGCCCACGCCCGGGCGGAACCTGACCGAGAGGCGCCTGCGTGGACGACTACCTGAGGAGCGACGCCCCGGTCGTCGAGGCCCTCGACCGCGCCTGGGACCGAAGCCGACTCAGCGTCCGCACGCGGCTCGGCCGGCTGCGGTCACGGATCTTCCTCCTCGTCCAGTGCGCGGTGGCGGCGGGTGTCGGCTGGTGGGTCGCGACCGACGTGTTCCACCACCCGTCGCCCTTCTTCGCCCCGATCGTGGCCGTCGTCTGCCTGGGCATGTCCTACGGGCAGCGGCTGCGCAGGGTCTTCGAGGTCGCCATCGGCGTGGCCGTCGGCGTCTTCACCGCGGACGTGTTCGTGCACGTCGCCGGCAGCGGCCCGTGGCAGATCTCCGCCGTCGTCCTCGTCTCGATGGCGATCGCGACCCTCCTCGACGGCAGCCCGGTCATCGTCACGCAGTCAGCGGTGCAGGGCATCGTCATCGCTGCGCTGGTCGCCAGTCCCGGCCAGGCCTTCGGTCGCTGGACCGACGCGCTCATCGGCGGCGGCGTCGCCCTCGTCGCGGCGACCGTCGTGCCCCAGGCGCCACTGCGGCGGCCCCGCGTCGCGGCCGCCGAGGCGGTGCGCAAGATCGGGGAGCTGCTCCGCCGCGCCGCCGCGAGCGCCCACGACGGGGACGTCGAGGGGGCTGCGGAGGTGCTCGCCTCGGCCCGCGGAACCGAGTCGCTGCTGCGCGAGCTGAGCTCGGCGGCGGACGAGGGCCTGTCGGTCATCACGTCGTCGCCGTTCAAGCGGCACCACGGGCCCGGCGTGCGCAAGATGGTCGACCTCGTGGAGCCCCTCGACCGGGCGATGCGCAGCACCCGGGTGCTCGTGCGTCGCGTCACCGTCGCGGTCGGACGCGGTGAGTCCCTGCCGCCCGGCTACGAGGCGCTCCTGCTCGAGCTCGCAGCCGCCACGGATGTCATCGGGCGGGCCCTGTCGGAGAACGCCTCGCCCGAGATCGGCCGGCCGGCTCTGCTGCTCGTCGCGACGGCGACGGGGGAGGTGCCGCGGACCCCGAGCCTCGCGACCGAGACCGTCCTCGCCCAGATCCGGTCGACGGTGGTGGACCTGCTCCAGGTGACCGGGCTCGACGTCGACCAGGCCATCGCCGCCCTGCCGCCCGAACGCCCCCGCTCCTCGTGACCCGCACCCCGCCCGAGACCTCTTCGTCACCCCCGGTCGGGGGCCGGGGACGCCGTAGGGCCGGGTCCGTGCGGACCCGGCCCTACGGCATACGTGCTCCGACCCGTCAGGCGGACGGCGTCAGCTCGTGCGGACCGACGTCGAGCTTCTCGACGCGGGGGTCACCGGCGTCAGCGAAGTAGTCGGCGGGGATCGTCTCGTCCTTGCCCTCCGGCGCCTTGACGGCGTAACGGAGCACGAGCGTGCCCACGGCAGCCACGACGAGGTTGAACCCGAACGCGGTGACGGCGATGTAGCCCATCTGACCGATCACCGGCATGCTCGCCACCGACCCGCCGAAGTGGGCCCCGGTCGCCTGGTTGATGACGTTGTAGGCCGCCACCGTGCCGTAGACCATGCCGACCGCCCAGCCCGCGATGAGGGCCCAGCGGTGGAACCACCGCGTGTAGAGGTAGAACACGACCGACGGGAACGTCTGGAGGATCCAGATGCCGCCGAGGAGCTGGAAGTTGATCGCGTTGCTCTTGTCGAGCGTCAGCACGAAGATCAGCGCGAACGCCTTGACGACGAGCGAGGTGATCTTGCTGACCTTGGCCTCCTGCTGGACCGAGGCGTCCGGTCGGATCCACGCCTTGTAGATGTTGCGCGTGAACGTGTTGGCCGCCGCGATCGACATGATCGCCGCCGGCACGAGCGCCCCGATCGCGATCGCCGCGAACGCCACACCCGCGAACCATGAGGGGAAGAAGTCCTCGAAGAGCTGCGGCACGACGAGCTGGGCGTTGGGCTTGCCGTCGAGGCCGATCGGCTTCGTGCCTGCCGCGATGGCCACCCAGCCGAGCAGGGCCAGCAGGCCGAGCAGGAAGGAGTAGGCCGGCAGGATCGAGGCGTTCTTGCGAATCGTGTTGCGGCTCTTGGCCGAGAGCGTCGCCGTGATCGAGTGCGGGTACATGAACAGCGCCATGGCCGAACCGAGCGCGAGCGTGGCGTAGGCCCAGTACTGCGTCGAGGCCGGGATGAAGACGCCGGTCGGCTTGCCCGTCGCGGGGTTCGGCGTGGCCATCTTGTCCTTGGCCGCGTCGAAGACGTGGTTCCACCCGCCGACCTTCGAGGGCAGGTAGATGACCGCGACGATGATGACGAGGTAGATGAGGATGTCCTTGACGAAGGCGATGAGCGCCGGGGCGCGCAGGCCCGAGGTGTAGGTGTAGAGCGCGAGCACGAGGAACGCGATGAAGAGCGGCAGGTCCTTCGCGACCCAGTTGCCGCCACCGCCGATGCCGACCACCTCGAGGACGGCCTGGATGCCGACGAGCTGCAGGGCGATGTAGGGCATCGTCGCGAGGAAGCCGGTCACGGCGACGGCGAGGGAGAGCCCGCGCGAGCCGGAGCGGCCCTGCACGAAGTCGGCCGGCGTCACGTAGCCGTGGCGGTGCGACACCGACCAGAGCCGAGACATGAAGATGAAGATGATCGGGTAGAGGATGATCGTGTAGGGGACCGCGAAGAACCCGTTGACGGAGCCGAAGGCGAACATCGCCGCGGGCACCGCGACGAACGTGTAGGCCGTGTAGAGGTCGCCGCCGAGCAGGAACCACGTGACCCACGTGCCGAAGGAGCGGCCACCGAGGCCCCACTCCTCGAGGCTCTCCATGCTCTCCGGGCGACGCCAGCGGGCGGCCCAGAAGCCGGCGCCCGCGACGACGACGAAGAAGAAGATGAGGACGGCGAGGGCGACGCCGTTGACGCCGCCGGTGTCGGCGGCCGGTGCGATGGCGGTCATCGGGTGCGGTCCTCTCGGGAGTCGTCGTCGCGGTCGAAGGAGTCACCCTCGGCGTCCATCGGCACGTGCGGACGTGCCTTGAGGACGATGCGGTAGGCGGAGTAGGTCAGGGCCGAGCAGAGGACCACCCAGAGGAACTGGTACCAGATGAAGAACGGGAAGCCGAGCGACGCGCGGCTCGTCCTTCGCGTAGGTCCCGACGAGCATCAGGGCGACGATGGGGATGGCGAGGAGCACGCCGGCAAGGGCCAGCAGGCCCTTGTTCGCCGGCGGCGCCTGGTGGCGGTGCGGAGTGGTGCTCACGCGAGTGACCTCCGTTGGTCGGGCCGGAAGAGTTCGGCCGTGCGTCGCGGAAACTTACTCCCGCCCGGGCCTCTCAGGTGGACTTCGACACAGCGAGTTGCCAAGGTCTGTCCAGATCGTGATGTGCGGACGGGCGCGTCCCGGACGTCTCGGGCGCACGGATAGGGTGTCGACATGGCTGATTTCGATGTCGTTGTCCTCGGTGCCGGTCCTGGTGGCTACGTCGCGGCGATCCGCGCGTCGCAGCTCGGCAAGAAGGTCGCCGTCGTGGAGAAGCAGTACTGGGGCGGCGTCTGCCTCAACGTCGGCTGCATCCCCAGCAAGGCGCTCCTGCGGAACGCGGAGATCGCCCACATCATCACGCACGAGAAGAAGACGTTCGGCATCGAGGGCGACGCGACGATGTCCTACGGCCCGACGCATGCGCGAAGCCGGTCCGTGGCCGACGCGAGCGCCAAGGGCGTCCACTACCTCATGAAGAAGAACAAGATCGAGGAGATCGACGGCTGGGGCACCCTCACCTCGGCGACGTCGATGGACGTCGCCCTGAACGACGGCTCGTCCCGCTCGGTCACCTTCGATGACCTCATCATCGCCACGGGCGCCCAGGTGCGGATGCTGCCCGGCATGCAGGTCAGTGACAACGTCGTCACCTACGAGGAGCAGATCCTCGACGCCGACCTGCCGTCCTCGATCGTCATCGGCGGCTCGGGCGCCATCGGCGTCGAGTTCGCCTACGTCATGAAGAACTTCGGCGTCGACGTCACCATCGTCGAGTTCCTCGACCGCATGGTGCCGACCGAGGACCCCGACGTGTCCAAGGAGCTGCTGCGCCAGTACAAGAAGCTCGGCGTCAAGGTCCTGCTGTCCACCGCCGTCAAGAACGTCGAGGACACCGGCTCCGGCGTGCGCGTCACGGTGGCCCCGGCCGCCGGGGGAGACGAGACCGTCCTCTACGGCCGACAAGTTCCTCGCCGCCTTCGGCTTCGCCCCGCGCACCGAGGGCTACGGCCTCGAGTCCCTGGGCCTGCAGATGACCGAGCGCGGCGCCATCGCCGTCGACGGTCGCGGGCGCACGAGCGTGCCCACCGTCTTCGCCATCGGTGACGTCACGGCCAAGCTGATGCTGGCGCACACCGCCGAGGCCATGGGCGTCGTGGCCGCCGAGACCATCGCGGACGTCGAGACGATGGAGCTCAACTTCGACATGATCCCGCGGGCGACCTTCTGCCAGCCGCAGATCGCCTCGTTCGGCTACACCGAGGCGCAGGCCAAGGAGAGGGGTCACGACGTGAAGACGGCCAGCTTCCCCTTCTCGGCCAACGGCAAGGCACGCGGCATGGCCGAGGGCGTGGGCTTCGTCAAGATCGTCGCCGACGCGGAGCACAACGAGCTGCTCGGCGCCCACTTGATCGGGCCGGAGGTGACCGAGCTGCTGCCGGCGTTGACGCTCGCCCAGCAGTGGGACCTGACCGCGGACGAGGTGGCTCGCAACGTCTTCGCCCACCCGACGCTGAGCGAGGCCGTGAAGGAAGCCATCGAGGGCATCGCCGGGCACATGATCAATCTCTGAGCATCGGCTCCCCAGCCGACACAGCAGGACGCCCCCGCGGAATCCGCGGGGGCGTCCTGGGCTTGACGGTTGCTGCGACCGATCAGTACCAGTGCTTCCGTCCGCCGATGGCGCGACCCGTCGCGCCGAGCACGAAGAGCACGATGCCAACCACCAGGATGATGGCGCCGATGGTCACAAGGATGCTGAGGGACTTCACCAGAAGTCCGATGATCAGCAAGATGAGTCCGAGAACGATCATGGTGTCGCTTAGCTCCTTCAAGATGGGTTCCCCGAGCAACACAAGACATACCCACACCGCGGCCGTCTCCCAACGTCGCAATAGTCACAAAACGGTCACGCATCCCGGATGGGCCGATTAGGGCACCGCGATGGCCGCTGTTACGCTTGGAGACGCCGTTGACCGGCCGCGGATCGATAGCGCCCAGGTGGACATGCCCTGGAGCACCGCGCAACGAGAATGAGAAGGAGTCGGTTCATCCATGCCTTTGGACGCTGACGTGAAGAAGCAGATCATGACCGAGTACGCCACGGTCGAGGGCGACACCGGCTCTCCCGAGGTCCAGATCGCGATGCTGACGCAGCGCATCAAGGACCTGACCGAGCACTCTCGGGCCCACAAGCACGACCACCACAGCCGTCGTGGTCTCCTCCTGCTGGTCGGCCGCCGCAAGCGCATGCTGCGCTACCTCGAGGCGACCGACATCGAGCGCTACCGTTCGCTGATCAAGCGGCTCGGCCTGCGTCGATGAGTTCGTGACGAAAGGCGGTCACCGCGTCCTGCGGAGACCGCCTTTCGTCGTAGGTGCAGGCGCCCGACGTCCGTCGGTGCCGCACCAGGGCCAGCCGGCCCGAAGAAGGAACCACGCACACAACGACGATGTGCGCGGCACATGAGAAAAAGAAAGCGAGGGCCCACATGGAGGGTCCAGACATCACCTTCGCCGAAGCCGTCATCGACAACGGCTCGTTCGGCACCCGCACCGTCCGCTTCGAGACCGGACGCCTGGCCAAGCAGGCCGGCGGCGCCGTCGCGGCGTACCTCGACGACGACACGATGCTGTTGTCCACCACGTCCGCCGGCAAGCAGCCGAAGGACCAGTTCGACTTCTTCCCGCTGACGGTCGACGTCGAAGAGCGCATGTACGCCATCGGCAAGATCCCCGGAAGCTTCTTCCGCCGCGAGGGTCGCCCCTCGACCGAGGCCATGCTCACCTGCCGCCTCATCGACCGGCCGCTGCGCCCGACCTTCAAGAAGGGTCTGCGCAACGAGGTCCAGGTCGTCATCTCGGTGTTCTCGCTGAACCCCGACCACCAGTACGACGTGCTCGCCATCAACGCCGCGTAGCGCCTCGACCCAGATCTCCGGTCTGCCGTTCTCCGGCCCCGTCGGCGGCGTGCGCGTGGCGCTCATCGACGGCCAGTGGGTCGCGTTCCCGAACTTCTCCGACGCCGAGCGCTCGGTGTTCGACATGGTCGTCGCCGGTCGCGTCGTCGGTGACGACGTCGCGATCATGATGGTCGAGGCCGAGTCGACCGAGTCGACGTGGGACCTCGTCAAGAACGAGGGCAAGCAGGCGCCGACCGAGGAGGTCGTGGCCGAGGGCCTCGAGGCCTCGAAGAAGTTCATCAAGCAGCTCTGCGAGGCCCAGGCCCAGCTCGCCGCCGAGGCCGCCAAGCCGGTGCAGGACTTCCCGATCTTCCTCGACTACGAGGACGACGTGTATGCCGCCGTCGAGGCCGCCGCGGCCGGCCGACACGACCGCTGCGCTGACGATCGCCGGCAAGCAGGAGCGCGAGGAGCGCCTCGACGAGATCAAGGCCGCCGTCAAGGCGCAGCTCGCCGAGCAGTTCGAGGGGCGTGAGAAGGAGATCTCCGCCGCCTTCCGCTCCGTGCAGAAGAAGCTCATCCGCCAGCGCATCCTGCGCGACAAGGTCCGCATCGACGGCCGTGGCCTCGCCGACATCCGCGCCCTCGGCGCCGAGGTCGAGGTGCTGCCGCGCGTGCACGGCTCGGCGATCTTCGAGCGTGGCGAGACCCAGATCATGGGTGTCACGACGCTCAACATGCTCAAGATGGAGCAGCAGCTCGACACCCTGTCGCCCGGTGACGCGCAAGCGCTACATGCACAACTACAACTTCCCGCCCTACAGCACCGGTGAGACCGGCCGCGTCGGTTCGCCGAAGCGCCGCGAGATCGGTCACGGCGCGCTCGCCGAGCGGGCGCTCATGCCGGTCCTGCCGACGCGCGAGGAGTTCCCGTACGCGATCCGTCAGGTGTCCGAGGCGCTCAGCTCCAACGGCTCGACGTCGATGGGCTCGGTCTGCGCCTCGACCCTGTCGCTGCTCAACGCCGGTGTGCCGCTGCGCGCCCCGGTCGCCGGCATCGCGATGGGCCTCGTGTCCGACACGGTCGACGGTGAGACGCAGTACGCCGCGCTCACCGACATCCTCGGTGCCGAGGACGCCTTCGGCGACATGGACTTCAAGGTCGCCGGCACCAAGGAGTTCGTCACGGCCATCCAGCTCGACACGAAGCTCGACGGCATCCCCGCGTCGGTCCTCGCCGGCGCGCTGACCCAGGCCCGTGACGCGCGGCTGCACATCCTCGACGTCATGGCCGAGGCCATCGACGTGCCCGACGAGATGAGCCCGTACGCCCCGCGCATCATCACGGTGAAGGTCCCCGTCGACAAGATCGGTGAGGTCATCGGCCCGAAGGGCAAGATGATCAACCAGATCCAGGACGACACGGGCGCCGACATCTCGATCGAGGACGACGGCACGGTGTTCATCGGTGCGGTCGACGGCCCCTCGGCCGAGGCGGCTCGCGCGGCGGTCAACGCCATCGCGAACCCGACGATGCCCGAGGTCGGGGAGCGCTTCCTCGGCACCGTCGTCAAGACGACGACCTTCGGTGCGTTCGTCTCGCTGCTGCCCGGCAAGGACGGCCTGCTGCACATCTCCGAGGTGCGCAAGCTCGTCGGCGGCAAGCGGATCGACAACGTCGACGACGTCGTCAAGATCGGCCAGAAGATCCAGGTCGAGCTCAAGGAGATCGACCCCCGCGGCAAGCTCAGCCTCGCGGCGGTCCTCCCCGAGGGTGAGGGCGGCGCCGGCACCGCCGACGCCGACTCGACCGAGGCTCCTGCCGAGGTCTGACCGACTCGTTCGGATCGCATGGACGGCCCGTCACCCCACCGGGGTGGCGGGCCGCTCGCATGCGCCGAGGGCAGGGGCGCTGGACGAGCAGGTCTCGGGGCGTGGCTGGGTTGTCGCTGCCCGGGAGGTCTCGTCCTCGAGGAGGTCGGAGGCGCGAGCGTCGCGCTCGTCGCTTCGCACCCAATCGAGGAAGACCGCAGCGATGATCGGGAGTCCGACCGACTCGGCCACGGCAAGCAGAGCCCCGCCGCCCAGTTTCTGGCCGAGGAGCGGGTCGAGGCCGCTGACGCCACGATGACGGGTAGAGCACGGGGCGCCCCGCCGCCGGTCGTGAGCCGGCCCCGTCGTGTCGCATGAAGACGTAGGGCACCACCGCGATGCCGGGCACGGCGTCAAGACCCTCGGGGTCGGGCGTCCACGCCGTGAGCAGGTCGCTCGGGGTGAGGTGCTCACCGCTGGGGGCGCCGCCCCACCTGCCGTGCGGACGCGGCCGTCGTCATCGGGTGTTCCCCGTGTGGCCGAGCGAGAAACGGCCGGGCTGGGGCCAGACGAGCAGCCCGTGGGGGCCCGCGTCGGTCGGGGATCCGCGCGATGAGGTGACCGTCGCGCGTGTCGATGACGTAGACCTCCGCGCTGTAGCGCCCGCTCAGCCACAGCTGCGAGCCGTCGGCGGTGACCCCGCCCATGTCGGGAGTGGCGTGGCCCGGCAGCTTCCACGTCGTCGTCGGGTCGGTCGGTCGCGGCGTCGAAGACGGTGATCGATCCCTCGTCGCGGTTGGAGACGAACAGGCGGCGCGCGTCCCGGGAGGGGTAGATGCCGTGGGCGCCCATGCCGGTCTGTACGAAGTGGTCGTAGGTGAAGGTCGCCGAGTTGATGAACCACACGCCGTTGCGCAGCATGTCGGCCACCATGAACCATCGGCCGTCCGGCGTCAGCCGCACGTCCTGCGGCATCGCCGTGGCGCCCTTGGCGAGCTCGTTCCGCGGACCGCCCATGCTGCTGTTCGGGGGCGTCGCGCCCGGCGTCTTCACCTGGTTGAGGTCGATGACCTTCTCCACGCGGGTGGCCGCGGCGTCGACGACGACGAGACGGCCGCTGAACTCGCAGCTGGCGACGAACGTGTTCAGGTCGGCGGTGAAGTCGGCGTGGTTGACGCCCGCGCAGGTCGGCACGGACAGCGACCGCACGAGCTTCATCGTGTGCGCGTCGCGGACGTCGATGGCCCGGAACCGCGAGGCCATGACGAGGGCGTACTTGCCGTCCGGGGTGAAGTAGAGGTTGTACGGATCGCGGACGGCGACGGGCCGGCCGACCTCCCCGGTGGCCGGGTCGATGGGAGTGAGGGCATCGCCCTTGTCAGAGTTGACCCACAGGCGGGTCATGTCCCACGTGGGCACGACGTGCTCGGGCGAGCTCGGGACCCGGACGTGCTTGAGGACGTGCCGCGTGTCGGGGTCGATCACCTCGAGCGTGCCCGCCACCTGGTTCGGCACGTAGACCAGTCGCTTGGCGTGCAGCGCCGCGCCGGTGAGCGCGTTGGCGCCGGTGTGCGCATAGGGCCCCTCGACCGCCTGCGTCGTCGTGGCGGACTGCTGCTGGGCGTCACTCGTCGCGGTGGTGGTGGACGGCGTGATGGGACGTGACGTCCGGATGACCGAGGTCTGGGCCTCCGTGCCCGTCTGCGGGCTCGTGCACCCGCTGACCGCGACGGAGAGCAGGACGGCAGCGCCCACCACGAGAACGCGGGTGCGGCCCGCTCGTGCCCTGATCATGCGACCAACCTAGTCATCGTGACGGCGTGGAGCCCCCGCGCGGCAAGACCGGCGAGGACGGTCGGCAGGGCCTCGATGGTTCCGGCGTGCCCGAGGTGCAGGCTGACGATGGACCCGGCGCGCACGGCGTCGAGCGTTCGCGCCGCCACGGCTGCGGAGCCCGGGTCCTGGTAGTCCGCCGGGTCGACGTCGTAGGAGATGCAGCGCGCGTAGCCGCTGGCACGGGCGGCCGCCCTGATGGTCGGTGTCGAGGTGGGCGTCCCCGAGGGGCGGAACAGGTACGGGGAGGACCCGTCGATCGCGGCGACGGCCTTCGCGCCCTTCTCGATCTCGGCCGTGGCCGCGGCCGACGACAGCCGGGGGAGTGTCTGGTGCGACCACGTGTGGTTGCCGAGGTCATGGCCTGCAGCGACGATGGCGCGACCGAGCTCGGGGTGGTCCGAGAGCCACGTGCCCACGGCGAAGACCGTCACGTGGGCACCGTGGTCGCCGAGGATCTGGAGCGCGCGGTGCGTCAGCGCCGGGTCGCCCGCACCGTGGAAGGTCAGGGCCACCGCGGGGACCGACGAGCTGCCCTGTCGGACATCGTCGCCCGGCGTGCGCAGCACCGCAGGAACCGACTGCGCCTGCGCCGCGGAGGTGGTCGCTGCCGACGTCCGGGGCGCGGAGGCCGACGACGGAGCGGAGCCTGTCGGGCTCCCCGGGGTCGCGGTCGAGGAGGGCGTCGGCCCGTCGACCGGGGAATCGTTCGTCGAGCAGGCAGCGAGGCCGAGGCCGACCGCGGAGGCCAGGCCTCCGCCGATCAGCGCCCGGCGACCGACGACAGGAGGCTCTTCAGGCACCGGAGCATCATGGCCCAACGTGCTGAAGGTCGGCTGGGACCACGCCGTGCGGCCCCGCGCTCCGGCGTCCGGTCCCGGCGTACAGGTAGAGGTTGCCATCGCTCGTGCGCTGTGCGACGAGGTCAGCACGCTGGTCCCCGTTGAAGTCTGCGACGCCCACGACGGCGTTGAAGATGTTCCCGCCGCGACCGACGACCTCCACGCCGAGGGCCAGCGCCCCCGCTCCGTTGCCGGCGTACAGCCGCAGGGATCCGGAGCTCAGCGGGCGAGCACGTCGTTGCGCCGGTCACCCGTGTGCGTCGCGCGGCCGGCTCCCCGAGGCGGATGTGACGCACGAGTCCGTATGCCGTGTGCCCCGCTTCCGGCGGCCGAGTCGGCTCGTTAGGCTGGCCGGGTGAGCGACACGACACCCCAGCCGTCCCGCGACACCAAGGTCGCCGTCATCGGAGCGAGCGGCCGGATGGGGTCGGAGGCGGTGCGAGCCGTCGAGGGCGCTCGCGGACTGTCCCTCGTCGGCGCCTACGGTTCCGGCGACGACCTCGGCGACCTCGGTGGGGCCGAGGTCGCCGTCGAGCTGACAGTCCCCGGCGCCTCCCCGGCCAACGTCGCCCACTGCGTCGAGCGGGGCGTTCACGTCGTCGTCGGCACCACCGGGTGGGACGACGCGCGGCTCGAGACCCTACGCGCCCAGCTCGCCGACGCGCCTCCCGCTGCGACCGGCGCCGGCGTCGGAGTCCTCATCGCGCCGAACTTCGCCATCGGGGCGCTGCTCATGATGTCGTTCGCTGCCAAGGCTGCTCCCTTCTTCGAGTCGGTGGAGGTCATCGAGCTGCACCACCCGGACAAGGTGGACGCCCCGTCCGGCACCGCCGCGCGCACCGCAGCGATGATCGGGCAGGCACGGTCCGCGGCCGGGTGCACACCTCCGCCGGACGCGACGACGCACGACCCCGACGGGGCCCGCGGCGCCCGGGTGGACGGCATACCCGTGCACTCCGTGCAGGTTGCGTGGGCTCACGGCCCACCAGGAGGTGCTGCTCGGCAACGCGGGGGAGATGCTGACGCTGCGACACGACTCGTTCGACCGGGTCAGCTTCATGCCGGGCGTCATCGCCGCGGTGCGCGCCGTCGGCGACCACCCCGGACTGACCGTCGGGCTCGAGCACTACCTCGGCCTGGCCTGAGCCGGCTCGAGCACCAGTCGAGTTCCGGTCGAGTCTGCCGTGGCCATCCCGAAGGTCGTCCTCTTCTACGCGTTCCGTCCGCTCGCCGACCCCGATGCCCTGCGCCTGTGGCAGCGCGACCTCTGCGAGGGTCTGGGCCTGCGCGGCCGGATCCTGTTGTCCCCACACGGGATCAACGCGACGGTCGGCGGGGACGTGACCGTCCTCAAGACCTACGTCCGCAAGACGCGGGAGTACGCGCCGTTCCACGACATCGACGTGAAGTGGAGTGACGGGACCGGGCTGGACGGCGACGGGCGCAGCCTGGACTTCCCGCGGCTGGTCGTCAAGGTCCGTGAGGAGCTCGTGTCGTTCGGGGTGCCCGACGAGGTCGTCGTGGACGCGCACGGCGTCGTCGGTGGCGGCACCCGGCTGCGCCCCGAGGAGCTCGACGCCCTCGTCGCCGAGCGCGGTGACGACGTCGTGCTCTTCGACGGCCGCAACGCCGTCGAGGCACAGGTCGGGCGCTTCCGCGGCGCGGTCGTGCCGGACATCCGGCGCACGAGCGACTTCGTCCGCGAGCTCGACGCCGGTCGCTGGGACGAGCTCAAGGGCCGTCCGGTCGTCACCTACTGCACGGGCGGCATCCGGTGCGAGGTGCTGACGAGCCTCATGCGCTCGCGCGGCTTCGAGGAGGTCTACCAGCTCGACGGCGGCATCGTGCGCTACGGCGAGCAGCGGGGCGACCGGGGCCTCTGGGAGGGGCACCTCTACGTCTTCGACGAGCGGATGACCGTGGGCTTCAGCGACGACGCCGTCCACCGTGCCGCCTGCCACGTCTGCGGGACGCCCACGAGCCGGATGCACAACCGCGAGGACCTGCCGGGGCGGCCGCTCCAGCCGGTGTGCGAGGCCCACGCCTGAGCCGCACCTCGGTGCAGGGTCGGAGCGTTCAGTCGTCGAGCAGCTCGGCCGGGGCGCGCATCCGCCAGGCGTCGGTCACGAGCTCGTCGAGCCGGTCGACGTCCACGCGCTCGAGCCACACCATGACCAGCGGCAGGCCGTCGTAGGAGGGCGTCGTGAAGAAGAGGTCGGGCTCCCCGAGCACGAGGGCCTGCTTCTCGGCCTCGTCACCCACGAAGAGCACCGCGATGTCGGTCCGGATGACGCGCCGCCGACCCGGGACGCGCTCGGGGTAGGACCAGACGAAACCCTTGTTGCCGACCCGGAAGTCGAAGCCCGCGCTGTCGATCTCCTCGGCGCCGGGCAGTGCGAGGGCCAGCCGGCGCACATCGTCGGCGTCGGCCACGGCTCAGGCCCAGCCCAGGGCGCGCAGGAGCGCCGCCGTCGCAGCCCCGAGGGCCACGACGACGATGAACGGCGCGCGCAGCAGCAGCGCCACGACGGCGACGGCCACGGCGGCCGCGCGAGCGTCGAGGACGAGCACGCCGCCCGGACCGGTGAACGCCTGAGTCGCGACGAGGGCGGCCAGCAGCGCGATGGGCAGGGCTGCCGTGATGCGTCGCACACGCGGCGCGTCGAGCAGGTGCGCCGGCACGAGGTGACCGGCGAGCTTGAGCCCGAAGGCGATTGCGGCTGCGAGCAGCAGTGCGGTCCAGAGGTTCATGCCTGCTCCCGCCGCGGCGTGCGCCAGGCGAGCAGCGAGGCGGCGGCCGCCGCGACGACGGGTATGCCGGGTGGCATCGTCGGCGACAGCAGGACCGCCACGACGGCGCCGACGACCGCGATCGCCACCGCGTCCCGGTGGCGCAGGCGCGGCCAGAGCAGGGCGGTGAACGCAGCGCACGCCGCGGCGTCGAGACCGTAGGTGCGCGGGTCCCCGATGAGGTTGCCGATGAGGGCACCGGCGAGCGTGGTGAGGTTCCACAGCACGAAGACCGTGCAGCCGGTGAGCCAGAAGCCCAGACGGGACGTGCGCTCGTCGTCCTGCGCCACGGCGACGGCGGTGGACTCGTCGATGGTCAGGTGGGCGGCCGCGACCCGACGGGGCCCGCGCACGCCGAGCAGGTGGGTCAGCTCGAGGGCGTAGAGGCCGTTGCGGATCCCGAGCATCGAGGACGCGGCGATCGCGGCCGGGGCCGCGTGCAGGCCGTTCGCGATGATGCCGACGAAGGCGAACTGCGAGCCGCCGGTGAACATCAGCAGGGAGAGGGCCATCGCCTGCCACGTGTCGAGCCCGGCCGTGACGGCGAGCGCACCGAAGCTGACGCCGTAGGCGCCGGTGGCGACGCCCACGGACAGGCCCTGGCGCACGACCGCGCGCCGCACCCCCGGGTCGGCTCGGCCGGGGTCTGGCGCCGAGGCTCGTGCCTGCGCTCCGTCTGCCTCGCCGTCCTCGGTGTCGACGACGGCCGGCCGACAGGCGGATCTCGCCGGCCGTGCCGCCGTCCTGCGACACGACGCGCTCACGGCGCGCACCGTCGGCCACCATGCCGGCGGCGGTGAGGAAGCCTCGGGTGGCGTCGTCGTCGGCGAGCACCCAGGCGGCGAGCTCGGACCGCGCCGCGGCCGCGGGCCGTGTCGACGACCGCGTGCAGCAGGCGTGAGCCGTGCCCCTGGCGGCGGGCGTCGGGGTGCACGCCGAGCACGAGCAGCTCGGCCGTGCCGGCGTCCGCGTCGGCGTCGTCGGAGGCGCCGACCGCGGCGAACCCGACGACCTGCTCGCCGGCACACGCCACGAGCAGCACGCCGTCGCCGGACTGGTCGCCCTCGAGCGTCGCGCGCCAGGCGTTCGCGAACGCCCGTGGCTCGAACGTGGCGAGCGACCTCGGGAGCGAGCACGGCGGCATACGCCTCCCGGAAGACGACGGCCTGGACGAGGCCCACGGCGGGGGCGTCGCTGACCCGGGCGATGCGGACGCTGGCGTCGGCCACCGGGCCGGGCTCGTGCGCGTGTCCGTGGTCGTGTCGCGGTGGTCGTGCGGGTGGGGCGTCTGCTCGTCGTGTGCCACCCCGGCATCCTCTCAGGCGGCGAGGACGCCCTTCCCCACCCGAGGCCACCCCGGCTTTGGACGCCCCCGGCCCCATCTCGCATACTGGACTCATGTATGGCAACGACGTCATCGACCCGAACGAACCGCTGAACGCGGCCGAGACCGACGCCTACGACGCGTCGGCGGCGCACGACGACCGGCGAGACACGGTCGGGGACGACTTCGACGCCCTCATCGCGGCCGACCAGCGCATCGAGCCGCGCGACGCGATGCCCGACACGTACCGCGAGACGCTGATCCGGCAGATCGCCCAGCACGCGCACTCCGAGATCATCGGCATGCAGCCCGAGGGCAACTGGATCACCCGCGCCCCGTCGCTGCGCCGCAAGGCGATCCTCATCGCCAAGGTGCAGGACGAGGCCGGCCACGGGCTCTACCTCTACTCGGCCGCCGAGACCCTCGGCATCGACCGGCAGGAGCTGCTCGACCGGCTCCACGACGGCAAGCAGAAGTACTCCTCGATCTTCAACTACCCGACGCTGACGTGGGCCGACTGCGGCGCCATCGGCTGGCTCGTCGACGGCGCGGCGATCATGAACCAGGTGCCGCTGTGCCGGTGCTCCTACGGGCCCTACGCCCGCGCCATGATCCGCGTCTGCAAGGAGGAGTCCTTCCACCAGCGGCAGGGCTTCGAGATCCTCTGGAACCTCATGCGCGGCACCGAGGCCCAGCAGGCGATGGCCCAGGACGCCGCCGACCGGTGGTGGTGGCCCGCGCTCGCGATGTTCGGCCCGCCCGACACCGGCGAGGCCGCCACCAAGGGCGGTCACACCGAGCAGTCGATGGCGTGGGGCATCAAGCGCTTCAGCAACGACGACCTGCGCCAGAAGTTCGTCGACATGATGGTCCCGCAGGCCGAGAAGCTCGGAATCGTCCTGCCCGACCCCGACCTGCGCTGGAACGAGGAGCGCGGCCACTGGGACTTCGGCGAGATCGACTGGGACGAGTTCTGGCAGGTCCTGCGCGGCGACGGCCCGTGCAACGCCGAGCGCATCGAGCACCGCCGCCGGGCCCACGACGAGGGCGCCTGGGTCCGCGAGGCCGCCAACGCGTACGCCGCCAAGCACGCCACCAAGCACGAGGAGAGTGCCGCGTGAGCGGAGTCGACACCACGGCCACGAGCCCGACGGCGCCGGCGCCCCCCGTGGCACCGGCCGAGCGGAGCTGGCCGCTGTGGGAGGTCTTCGTCCGCGGGAAGCGTGGGCTGTCGCACGTGCACGTGGGCTCCCTCCACGCGCCGGACGCCGAGCTCGCCCTGCGCAACGCCCGCGACGTCTACACCCGCCGCCAGGAGGGCGTCTCGATCTGGGTCGTCAGGGCCGACGACGTCACGGCGAGCAGCCCGTCCGAGAAGGACTCGTTCTTCGACCCGGCCGGCGACAAGATCTACCGTCACCCGACGTTCTACGACGTGCCCGAGGATGTCGAGTACCTATGAGCCATCCCCGCAGGGTTCAGCCGCTGCCCGGTGCCGCCGAGAACACCGGCGCCGCTCCCGGCGCCAAGCCGTATGCCGCCTACCTCCTCGGCCTCGCCGACGACGCCATGGTCTACGCCCAGCGTCTCGGCGAGTGGATGACGAACGCCCCGCAGATCGAGGAGGACATGGCGCTCGGCAACATCGCGCTCGACCTCCTGGGACAGGCGCGCGGGCTCTACCCCTACATCGGCTCGATCGACGGCACCGGTCGCGGCGAGGACGACTACGCCATGCAGCGCGACGAGCGCGAGTGGCACAACGTCCACCTCGTCGAGCAGGAGCGCGGGCGACTTCGCCGACGAGATGGCCCGGCTGCTGTGGTTCTCGGCCTACCAGGTCGAGCTTCACACGGCGCTGACCGGCTCGGCCGACGACGTCGTCGCGGGCGTCGCCGGCAAGGCGCTCAAGGAGGTGCGCTACCACCTCGACCACGCGTCGCTCTGGGTCGTGCGCCTCGGTGACGGGACCGAGGAGTCCCACCGCCGCATGCAGGCCGCCCTCGAACGCGTGCTGCCCTACCTCGCCGAGCTCTTCGACGACGACGAGGCGTCGGTGCTCGCCGCACGTCTCGGCGCCGGCGTGCTGCCCTCGACCCTGCACGGCGCTGTCGTCGACCGGGTCGCGCGCGTCGTCGAGCAGGCGACGCTGACCCTGCCCGACGGTTCACGGTGGCGCTCGCGGGGCGGCCGTGCCGGCATCCACTCGCGGCCGATGGGCTACCTCCTCGCCGAGATGCAGCACATCGCACGCTCCCATCCCGGCGCGACGTGGTGAGTGCCGTGGCAGTGGAGTCCGCTGTCGCACAGGCGATCTCGCGCATCCCGGACCCCGAGGTGCCGGTCATCAGCATCGCCGACCTCGGCATCCTCCGCGCCGATCGAGGTCGACGAGCAGGCGCACACCGTCGCCGTGACGATCACCCCCACCTACAGCGGGTGCCCCGCCATGGAGGCCATCGCGTCCCGCATCGTCTTCGAGTCCGCCCGCCAGGGGTATGCCGCCGACGTGCGCACCCAGCTGTCGCCGGCGTGGACGACCGACTGGATGAGCGACGAGGGCCGAGCGGCCCTGCAGCGCTTCGGGATCGCTCCGCCCGGGCCGGCGCCGACGGGGGAGTCGCACGGCCCGGTCGCCGTGACCCTCAGCCGTCATGTCGTCGCCTGCCCACGCTGCGGGTCCACCGACACCTCCGAGATCGCCCACTTCGGCTCGACCGCCTGCAAGGCCCTGCGCCGGTGCAACGCGTGCCTCGACCCCTTCGACGAGTTCAAGGCCATCTGAATGACCGACGTCACCACCCCGGCCGCGGCCGAGCTCTCATCGACCGACGCCGACGACCTCGGCCGCGCGCCACCGGGCGCGCTTCCATCCGCTCACCGTCTCCTCGGTCGAGCGGCTGACGGAGGACGCCGTGGCCGTGACCTTCGCCGTGCCCGAGGACCTCGTCGAGGAGTTCGCCTTCGAGCCCGGGCAGCACCTGACGCTCCGCGCGACGATCAACGGCGAGGACGTGCGCCAGTCCTACTCGATCTGCCAGTCACGTCGCGCCGACCCCGCCGGGCGTCGACTCCGGGTCGCCGCGGCGCGAGTGCCCGAGGGCCGGATGTCGAACTGGCTCAACGACGCCGTCTCGCCCGGTGACGTCGTCGAGGTCATGACCCCACAGGGCTCCTTCACGTGCGCGACCCGGCCGGACGGCATACGCCATCACGTCGCCATCGCGGCGGGCTCCGGCATCACGCCGGTGCTCTCGCTGCTGACGAGCGCCCTCGAGGAGGAGCCCGGTTCGCGCGCGACGCTGCTCTTCGGCAACCGGCGCACGAGCTCGATCATGTTCCTCGAGGAGCTCGAGGACCTCAAGAACCGCTTCCCGGGCCGCTTCCACCTGATCAACGTGCTGTCCCGCGAGGCCCAGGACGTCGAGCTCTTCCACGGCCGGCTCGACACCGAGCGCCTCACGGCGATCTTCGGCTCGCTCCTGCCGGTCGGGTCCGTCGACGAGTGGTACCTCTGCGGGCCGTTCGGCATGGTCACCGGCGCGGAGGCGCTGCTGACGGGGCGCGGCGTCGACCCGCGCCACATCCACCACGAGATCTTCCACGTCGACGACGGCACCGAGCCCCGAAGCGCAAGGTCGTCGTCGACGCCGGCGCGCCGCCCGAGGCCACCGTCACCGTCAACCTCGACGGGCGCACGACGGTCATCCCGATGCCGAGCCGCGAGGAGACGATCCTCGACGCGACCCTGCGGGCCCGGCCCGACGCGCCCGTTCTCGTGCACCAACGGCGTGTGCGGCACCTGCCGCGCGCGACTCGTCTCGGGTGAGGTGCGGATGGACCGCAACTACGCGCTCGAGCCCGAGGAGGTCGCGGCCGGCATCGTGCTCGCCTGCCAGAGCCACCCGGTCACCGACGCGGTCAGCCTCGACTACGACGCCTGACCGCCGGCCACGCTCCCGCTGTGTGCACCTGGTGGGGTCAGGACCCCGCCGGATGCACGCGGCCGGTTCAGGCCGCCGCCCCGAGGCCGACTGTGCAGCCTCGTCGACGGCAGGGCCGCGCCGATCCGGTCCAATCCCGTACCTGCAGCAGGACGCCGACCTCGTCGGCCAGTTCGCACGGCGTCACGGCCACGTCGGTCCAGAAGACCCGCGCGGTGAGTCGTCCCTCGCGAGCGGCGGCCCGGTCCCGGACGCCGTCTCGGACCCGGCCCGCCCAGCCTTCGTGCCCCAGGCGTCCGTCGACCTCCAGGACGAGCTGTTGCGCCTCGAACAGGTTGTCGCAGCGGCGGTCCTGGCCGAGGACGGCCTGCCGCGTCGCAGTCGGCAGGCCGTGCGCCCGCTCGACGTCGCGGATGTAGCGGATCTCCGCCGCTGACTCGGCACCGGAGCCGATGTCGCCCAAGCACTCGCGCAGGAGGGCGCCGTGCGGCTGGCCCGGACGGGACGCCAGTGCTGCGCTGAGTCTGGCCTCGGTGGTCAGCTGCTGCTGGCACGCGCGCGCAACGCTGGGCGAGCACCCGGTCCACCGGATCGCGCGCCTGCACCTCGAGGACGCTGTGCTCGACCGTCGTCCGGTGCGGCCATGCCGACGCGTGAACCCGTTCCTCGAAGTGCCGGGTGCGGGTGACCCGGATGCCCTCGCGGACGGGCGCACGCCGGTCGGCGGGGACGATGAGGTGCAGGACATGGGGCTCGTGGCGCTCCAAGCCCCAGGCGAAACGGGCACTGGCGCCGGACAGCGCGACCTGTCCGCCGACCGACAGGAGCGCACCCACGGCACGGACCTCCCAGTCGTCTCGGCCGGGAGTGGTGAGGTAGACGCCGGGATGAACCGCTGCCCATCGTCCCGAGGCCACCGCCCAGCGAAGGGCTTCGACGCCGATCCCTGCGGTCAGCGCCTGGGTCCGGGTGACGAGACCGGCCTGTCCGAGCACCCGGGCGCGCAGCCGCGGTGACTGCTCGATGAACCGGTCGGCGCGCATCCGGCCATGGTCGCGGCGAGGAGCCCTGTCGGGTCGGCGTCCTCCACAGGTCGTCCTCCGGGCCGGTGCTGTGTGCATCCGGCGGGGTCAGGACCCCATCGGATGCACACGCGGAGCGGCAGACGGCGGCATAGGCGGCGCGCGGCGGGGATGCCGGTGGCGCGGGCTAGGCTGCCAGCGTGCGGCAGTATCTCGACCTCCTCGACCACGTCCTGACCCACGGCCAGGAGAAGTCCGACCGGACCGGCACGGGCACCCTCAGCGTCTTCGGCCACCAGATGCGCTTCGACCTCGCCGACGGCTTCCCGGCGATGACGACGAAGAAGCTGCACCTGCGCTCGATCATCGGCGAGCTGCTGTGGTTCCTCCGCGGCGACACCAACGTGCGCTGGCTCCAGGAGCGCGGCATCTCGATCTGGGACGAGTGGGCCGACCCCGCCACCGGCGACCTCGGCCCCATCTACGGCTACCAGTGGCGCTCGTGGCCCACGCCCGACGGCCGCCGCGTCGACCAGATCGCCAAGGTCATCGAGCAGATCCGCACCAACCCCGACAGCCGCCGCCTCATCGTCTCGGCGTGGAACGTCGCCGACGTCGACGACATGGCCCTGCCGCCGTGCCACACGATGTTCCAGTTCTACGTCTCGCCGCCCGGGCCCGACGGCCGCCGGCGCCTCTCGTGCCAGCTCTACCAGCGCAGCGCCGACATCTTCCTCGGCGTGCCCTTCAACATCGCGAGCTACGCGCTGCTGACCCAGATGGTCGCGCAGCTGACCGACCTCGAGCCCGGCGAGTTCGTGCACACGCTCGGAGACGCGCACCTCTACCTCAACCACCTCGACCAGGCCCGGCTGCAGCTGACCCGCACGCCGCACCCGCTGCCGACGATGCGCATCACGCCCGGCAAGACGAACATCGACGACTTCGACCTCGACGACTTCGAGCTGCTCGACTACGTCGCCGAGCCGGGCATCAAGGCACCCATCGCCGTCTGAGCCGCGCCCGTCTGGGAGCCTTGGCGCCATGACGACTGCCTGGCCGAACGTGACGATGATCGCCGCCGTCGGGCGCAACGGGGTCATCGGCGACGGCCTGACCATGCCGTGGCACCTCTCGGAGGACCTCAAGTTCTTCAAGCGCACGACGATGGGCCACCCGATGGTCATGGGCCGGCGGACCTTCGACTCGATGGGCGCGCTGCCCGGTCGGCGCAGCATCGTCGTGACCCGCCAGCACGACTGGGCCGCGCCCGGCGTCGAGGTCGCGCACTCCCTCCCCGACGCGCTCGCCCTCGTCGCCGACGCCGAGCAGGTCTTCGTCGTCGGCGGGGGAGAGGTCTACCGCCAGGCGATGGCGTATGCCGCCCGCCTCCTCGTGACCGAGGTCGACCAGTCCCCGGACGGCTCCGTCACCTTCCCGCAGATCGACCCCGCCGACTGGACCGAGACGGCGCGCGACGAGCACCCCGGCTTCGCCTGGGTCACCTACGAGCGGCGCCGCTGACACGGCATACGCACGCTGTCGGAAAAACCTCGGCTCGGGCTGTAACGCCCGTCGACCGCCCGCGATGTACGGGGTGGCGAGGCACTACTCGGACCCCCGAGCGAGTAGTGCCTCGCCTCCTGCGTGCCCGCGGCAGGCCGACTGGCACGCCCGACGTGGGCGCGGCGCCGAGCGCGAGGGTGCGGGCGCTAACCTTGGGCGCATGGCTGACGCACCCGCCCTCGGACGTGTCCTCTCGGCGATCGTCACGCCCATGCGGCCCGACGGCTCGATCGACCTCGACGCCGCCCAGCGGGTCGCGACGCACCTCGTCGACTCAGGGCACGACGGCCTCGTCGTCTCGGGCACGACCGGCGAGTCGCCCACGACCTCGGCGGACGAGAAGGACGAGCTGCTCCGCGCCGTCATCGGGGCCGTCGGCGACCGCTGCGTCGTCATCGCCGGCGCCGGCAGCAACGACACCGCCAAGAGCGTCGAGTCGGTGCGCCTGGCCCAGAAGGCCGGTGCGGACGCGGTCCTCGCCGTCACGCCCTACTACAGCAAGCCCCCGCAGGCTGGGCTCGTCGCCCACTTCACGGCGCTCGCCGACGCCAGCGACCTGCCCGTCATGGTCTACGACATCCCGGGCCGCTCGGGCATCGCCATCGCCCGCGAGACCTATCTGCGCATCGCCGAGCACGACCGCATCACCGCGGTCAAGGACGCCCGCGGCGACCTCTGGTTCGCCGGCGAGATGATGCAGGAGACCGGCCTCGACTGGTACTCCGGCGACGACGCGATGAACCTCGGCGCACTTCGTCAACGGCGCCGTCGGCTTCGTCGGCGTCACCTCCCAGGTCGCGCCCGGCGCCTACCGCGAGATGGCCGACGCCGTCGTCGAGGGACGCTGGGACGACGCCCGCGCCGTGCACCGCCGCCTCGTCCCGCTCGTCAACGCCGTCATGAACGTCACCCAGGGCGCGATCATGGCCAAGGCCGGCCTGACCGCCCAGGGACTCATCGACTCGCCGGCCGTGCGGCTGCCGCTCGTGCCGGCCGACGAGGCGCAGACCGCGCTCGTGCGCGAGGCGCTCGCCGCGGTCTCGGCGCCCACCGGCGGTCGGATGACCGCCCCATGACCTCCGACCGGAGCCCCCGACGGCCCGGCAGCACCACCGAATGACAGGACACCTGTGAGCCACCCCCACCCCGAGCTGACCACGCCCCCCGCCCTCCCCGACAACGGCCTGCGGGTCGTCGCGCTCGGCGGGCTCGGCGAGGTCGGACGCAACATGGCCGTGCTCGAGACGAAGGGCAAGCTCCTCGTCATCGACTGCGGCGTGCTCTTCCCCGAGGACCACCACCCCGGTGTCGACCTCATCCTCCCGGACTTCAGCTACATCGCCGACCGGCTCGACGACATCGTGGCGATCGTCCTCACGCACGGCCACGAGGACCACATCGGCGCGGTGCCCTACCTGCTCAAGCTCAAGGGCGACATCCCGATCATCGGCTCCACGCTGACCCTCGCCCTCGTCGAGGCCAAGCTCAAGGAGCACCGCATCCGGCCGTACTCCATGGCGGTCAAGGAGGGCCAGCGCGAGAAGCTCGGCGTCTTCGACCTCGAGTTCGTCGCCGTCAACCACTCGATCCCCGACGCGCTCGCCGTCTTCGTGCGCACCGAGGCCGGCACGCTGCTGCACACCGGCGACTTCAAGATGGACCAGCTCCCGCTCGACGGCCGCCTGACCGACCTGCGCGCCTTCGCCCGGCTCGGGGAGGAGGGCGTCGACCTCTTCCTCACCGACTCGACGAACGCCGACGTCCCCGGCTTCACGACGCCCGAGCTCGAGATCGCGCCCGCCATCGACAAGGTCTTCCGCCACGCCGAGCGCCGGATCATCGTCGCCTGCTTCAGCAGCCACGTGCACCGCGTCCAGCAGGTGCTCGACGCGGCCGAGAAGGCCGGCCGCAAGGTCGCCATGGTCGGACGCTCGATGGTGCGCAACATGGGCATCGCCGCCGAACTCGGCTACCTCCGGGTGCCCGACGGCATCCTCATCGACATCAAGAAGATCGACAGCCTGCGCGACGACGAGCTCGTCCTCATCTGCACCGGCTCCCAGGGCGAGCCGATGGCGGCCCTGTCGCGGATGGCCAACCGCGAGCACCGCATCGACGTCGGCCCCGGCGACACCGTGCTGCTGGCGAGCAGCCTCATCCCCGGCAACGAGAACGCCGTCTACCGCATCATCAACGGCCTGATGCGCCTCGGCGCCAACGTCGTGCACAAGGGCAACGCCAAGGTGCACGTCTCCGGCCACGCCAGCGCCGGCGAGCTGCTCTACTGCTACAACATCGTCAAGCCGGGCAACGTCCTGCCCGGTCCACGGCGAGTGGCGGCACATGTATGCCAACGCCCAGCTCGCGATCGCCTCCGGCGTCCCGGAGGACAACGTCGTGCTCGCCGAGGACGGCGTCGTCGTCGACCTCGTCGACGGGCAGGCGTCGGTGGTCGGCGTCGTCGAGTGCGGCTACGTCTACGTCGACGGCAGCAGCGTGGGCGGCGCCGACGAGGCCCTGCTCAAGGACCGCCGGATCCTGCGCGACGAGGGCTTCATCACCTGTGTCGTCGTGCTCGACGCGGCCACCGGCAAGATCGCGAGCGGACCGGAGATCACGGCCCGCGGGTTCGTCGAGGACGAGGAGATCTTCCAGCAGGTCATCCCCAAGGTCGAGCGGGCCATCGAGGAGGCCGTCGCCAAGGGTGTCCGTGACGACCAGCAGCTCCAGCAGGTCATCCGCCGCGCGGTCGGCTCGTGGGTCGGTGGCAAGATCCGCCGCCGCCCGATGATCATCCCGGTCGTGCTGCAGGCCTGAGGTGACGGTGCAGCAGGTCGACGGGGGGACCGCACGCGCCGACGCGCACCGCGCGGACCGCGGCCCGCATCACGACACTCCGGGCCGCCTCGCGCGGCGGCCGGCACGAGTTCCCCGGCCCGCCGGGGTCGTCGGCTCTGGCTCGACGTCGCCATCGGGGTCCTGCTGCTCGTGCTCGTCGCGGTCGGGGCGTTGCGCTGGTACGACTCGACGGCATACCTCGTCGTCGTGCTCCAGACGGCGGGGCCGTTCGTCGTCGTCGGCCTGGGACTGCTCGCCGTCGCGACCCTGGTGCTGCGCCGGTGGCGGATGCTGCTCCCGGTCGTCGCCGCGCTCGCCGTCGCTGCGACGGTCGCGGCGCCGGCCTTCCGGGCGACGTCCTCCCCGAAGGCCGGCCGCGACCTCACGGTCATGTCGGCGAACACGTGGATCGGTTCCGCCAACGCCGGACAGCTCATGGACGCCGTGCGATTCCACGCCGTCGACGTCCTCGTCGTGACGGAGGCGACGCCCGCGATCATGCGACGGCTCGACGCCGAGGGCGCGAGCGACTACTTCACGCATCGCGAGGGGGTCGCGCGCGCCAGCACGTTCACCGGGACGATGATCCTGTCGCGCTACCCGCTCTCGGTGCGCAACCCCGGCACCGACGTGGCGGTCGAGGCCACGCAGAGCGTGCAGCCCGAGGTCGACGTCACGGCGCCGGAAGGCACCGTGCGCCTCAAGGTCGCGCACCCCACGGCGCCGCTCCCGGGCGACACCGGCCAGTGGCGCGCGGGGCTGCGTGCTCTCCAGTCGTGGAAGGAGCAGCTCGACGGCGACCAGCCGGTCGTCATGGCGGGCGACTTCAACGCGGGCTTCGGTCACCCCGGTTTCCGCGCCCTCGCGGAGGGACTCGACGACGCGCAGCGCACCGACGGTCAGGGCTGGGTGCGCACCTGGCCCTTCGCGGGCAACCGGCTGCCGCCGTTCGTGCAGCTCGACCATCTGTTGAGCCGGCGCCTGACGGTCGTGGCGGCCGGTCAGGTGGCGCTCAACCGGGCCGACCACGCGGCCGTGTGGGCGAGCTACCACCTGCCGGCACGCTGACGCGCGCGACACCGGGCAGCGGCCCACGCCGGAGGATCACCAGGGACGGGCGACCTCGACGTCGCGCGGGTCGGCGCCCTCCAGCGTCCAGCCGCTCCCCGTGCGGGTCCACGCCGCGTCGGTGCCGTGCTCGACCAGCCGCGCGACGGCGGCGACGAGGCGTTCGACGCCCTCGAGGGTGCTGCCGAGGCCGATGCTCGCGCGGACGGCCGTGGCCGAGCGCTCGCCCCACGGGTCCTCGAGGAGCTCGTCGACGAGCAGGTGGGCGCAGAACTTGCCGTCGCGCACGCCGATGCCGTGCTCGACGGAGAGGACCTGCGAGACGAGCGAGGAGTCCCAGCCCTCGACGGTGAAGGCGACGACGCCGACGCGGTCGCTGTCGTCGCCGAAGATCGAGAGGACCTCGACGCCGGCCACCTCGTCGAGGCCGGTGCGCAGCCGATCGAGCAGGCGGGACTCGTGCTCCTCGATGGCCTCGCGGTGGCGGGCGATCGTCGAGCACGCCGCGGCGAGGGCGATCGCACCGATGACGTTGGGGCTGCCGCCCTCGTGACGCGCCGGGCCGGTGGCCCACGTCGTGCCGTCCTCGGTCACCGACCGGGTCGCGCCGCCGCCGAGCAGGTAGGGGTGGCCGGCGTCGAGCCAGTCGGAGCGCCCGGCGAGCACGCCCGCGCCGTAGGGGGCATACGTCTTGTGGCCCGAGAACGCGACGTAGTCGGCGTCCCACGCGGCGAGGTCGATGGTGCGGTGCGCCGACAGCTGGGCCGCGTCGACGGCGATCCGGGCGCCGTGCCCGTGGGCGAGCGCAGCGAAACGCTCGACGGGCCACACCTCACCGGTGACGTTGGACGCGGCGGCGACGACGACGAGGCGGTGGCGCGACGGGTGGTCCGTCAGCGCCTCCTCGAGCAGGAGGTGCGCGTCCTCGACCGTCTGGGGGACGGGGAGGCGCACCGTGCGGAAGCGGCCCCACGGCAGCAGCGTCGAGTGGTGCTCGGTGCCGAAGACGAAGACCGTCGTGCGGCTCGGCAGCGCCTTGCTGAGCAGCGCCCACGAGTCGGTCGTCGAGCGGGTGAAGACGACCGAGTCGCCCTCGCGCGCGCCGACGAAGGCCGCGACCTCCTCGCGGGCCTGCTCGTACCACGCGCTCGTCAGCCGGGAGGCGAAGCCCGCGCCGCGGTGCACGGAGGAGTACGTCTCGAGCGCGCGGTCGACGGCCGCCTTGACCGTCTCGAGCGCGGGCGTCGACGCGGCGTGGTCGAGGTTGGCGTATGCCGTGTCGCCGTGGAGCGTGGGCACGCGCAGCCCCGCGCCGACGACGGTGGGCAGCGTGCGCGCCTCGGGCACGACGTGCAGGGCACGGGTGCGCACGACCGGTGCGGGCGTGCCGCCACAGGGCGAGGCCGCGGGGTGAGAGGCGGAGCGTGGGAGGTGGGGTGGGACGAGGGACGGGTCGAGGAAAGGACCGACATGCCAGTGCTCCTGGGTCATGGGACCCACCCGATGCGGGTCCGCGCTTGCCGACCTCGACTCACGAATCGGACCGAGGGTGGCCTGGTCGTCACCCGGAGCACCCCACCGCGGAGGAGGGTTGCTGGCCAGCGAGCCGGGGCTTGTCACTGGCACTCATGACCTGGCAAGGACGATAGGGGCCGCGTCAGCCGGCTGTCCACCGGTCGGTACCGGGATGTCGCGATCTGAGACGAGAACCCGGACGCGGCGGGACGGCGGTCCACGTGAGGGCACGCACCCGGCATACGGAGGCTGCGGCCGAACGTCGCAGACCGACCACCGGTGTTGCGCGTGTGACGCGTGAGTTCAGCAGCGGCGTTGACGTACGGTGCCACCATGGCGTCACGTCCGTCCAGCAGCCAACGCTCGAGCACCACCGCGGCCACACGCGCCAAGGGGTCCTCGGGCGGCGCCACGTCGCGCCCGCCCGCAGCCCGGTCGGCCCGGCCCGCGCAGCGCAAGCCCGCGGCCCGCAAGCCGGCCGCCAAGGCCGCGTCCAAGGCCCGGGGCGGAGGCCTGCCCTTCCCGCTCGGCGCGATGCGCAACACGTGGATGGGCGTCTCGCACCTGGCCGGGGGAGCGGTGCGCCGCGTCGGCCACAGCGCCGCGGACCTCGAGCCGGAGCACCGCCGCGACGGCATCGGCTTCGCCCTCATCGCCCTGGCCGTCGTCGTCGCCGCCCGCGAGTGGTGGGGCGTCTCCGGCACCTTCGGCCAGGTCGTGCACGCCGTCTTCGCCGGCACCTTCGGGCGCGTCGCGTACGCCGTCCCGCTCGTCCTGATCGCCCTCGGCCTGCGCATGCTCCGCGCGCCGCAGGACGACGCCGCCACCAACCGCATCGTCGTCGGCACCATCGCGCTGACCTTCGCCGCGTGCGGCCTGTCGCACCTCGCCGACGGCATCCCCAACCCGCCCGACGGCGCCGACGGCATGCGCGCCGCCGGCGGCATCCTCGGCTTCCTCGCGTCGAGCCCGCTCGCCGCGGCCGTCTCCACCTACGGTGCGGTCGTCCTGCTCATCCTGCTCGGCCTCTTCGGCCTGCTCGTCGTCACGGCCACCCCGGTCAACATGATCCCGACCCGGATGCGTCAGCTCCGGGCCCTCGTCATCGACCGGGGCCACGCGGACGACCAGCCCGACGACGCCGACGACGCCCCGGCGGCAGCCGTCAAGCGGGCCCGCCGCAAGCCCGTGGACCTGTCCGACCGCGACGGCGACGAGGCCTTCCGCCAGGCCGCCCAGAAGGCGCTCGAGGACGAGGCGGCCGCGCCGGCCGCGCCCCGGCGAGAAGCGCGCGACCCCGCCCGGCCTGCTGGCGCCGCGCCCCGGCGGCGAGAAGAGCGGCGAGAAGGGCCGCGAGAAGGTCATCGACGCGACGGACCCGAAGACCCTCGGCGCCCCCGACACGAGCAAGATCGGCCCCAAGGCCGAGCTCATCCCGCCGCCCATGTCGGAGCTGCCGGCGCGGGTCGAGCAGCTGAGCCTCGGCGGCGACATCACCTACCGCCTGCCCGACCCCGCGATGCTGACGCCCGGCCCGCCGCACAAGACGCGCAGCGAGACCAACGACCGCGTCGTCGAGGCGCTGACCAACGTCTTCGACCAGTTCGACATCGACGCCGCCGTCACGGGCTTCACGCGCGGCCCGACGGTCACGCGCTACGAGGTCGAGCTCGGCTCGGGCACCAAGGTCGAGCGCGTCACCGCCCTGTCGAAGAACATCGCGTATGCCGTCGCCTCGGCCGACGTGCGCATCCTCAGCCCCATCCCGGGCAAGTCCGCCATCGGCATCGAGATCCCGAACCTCGACCGCGAGAACGTCGTCGCTCGGCGACGTGCTGCGCAGCCACACGGCCCGCAGCAACGAGCACCCGATGGTCATGGGCGTCGGCAAGGACGTCGAGGGCGCCTACGTCATCGCCAACCTCGCGAAGATGCCGCACCTGCTCGTCGCCGGCGCCACCGGCTCGGGCAAGTCGAGCTTCGTCAACTCGATGATCACCTCGATCCTCATGCGCGTCGACGCCCGAGGAGGTCCGGATGATCCTCGTCGACCCCAAGCGCGTCGAGCTGACGGCCTACGAAGGCATCCCGCACCTCATCACGCCGATCATCACCAACCCCAAGAAGGCCGCCGAGGCGCTCGCCTGGGTCGTCAAGGAGATGGACCAGCGCTACGACGACCTCGCGGCGTTCGGCTTCAAGCACGTCGACGACTTCAACAAGGCGGTGCGCGCCGGCAAGGTCAAGCCGCTGCCGGGCTCCGAGCGGCAGATCACGACCTACCCCTACCTCCTCGTCGTCGTCGACGAGCTCGCCGACCTCATGATGGTCGCCCCGCGCGACGTCGAGGAGTCGGTCGTGCGCATCACCCAGCTCGCCCGCGCCGCCGGCATCCACCTCGTCCTCGCGACGCAGCGCCCGTCGGTCGACGTCGTCACCGGCCTCATCAAGGCCAACGTGCCCTCGCGCATGGCGTTCGCCACCCGAGCTCGCTCGCCGACAGCCGCGTCGTGCTCGACCAGCCCGGCGCCGAGAAGCTCATCGGCCAGGGTGACGCGCTCTTCCTGCCGATGGGCGCGAGCAAGCCGATGCGCGTGCAGGGCGCGTGGGTCAACGAGTCGGAGATCCACGAGGTCGTCAAGTTCGTCACGACCCAGCTCAAGCCCAACTACGTCGAGAACGTCACCGTCGCGGCGCCCGAAGAAGCAGATCGACGACGACATCGGCGACGACCTCGACGTGCTGCTCCAGGCCACCGAGCTCGTCGTCACGACGCAGTTCGGCTCGACGTCGATGCTCCAGCGCAAGCTGCGCGTCGGCTTCGCCAAGGCCGGCCGCCTCATGGACCTGCTCGAGTCGCGCGGGGTCGTCGGCCCGAGCGAGGGCTCCAAGGCCCGCGACGTGCTCGTGCGCCCGGACGACCTCGAGCAGACGCTCGCGCTGCTGCGCGGCGACGACGTGCCGCACCCCAACGAGCCCGTCGACGTCGACGACCTCGATGACATCATCGAGCCCGCCGAGCCGTATGCCGCCCCGCCCGTCGACGTGGAGCCGCCGGAGGTCTCGGCGCACTATGCCGACGATGCGCGAGCCGGAGGCCGCGCCGCAGCGGACGGCCGCGATCGTCGCGCAGCGCGGCGAGCAGCGCCTCGCGCGAGGACGAGACGACGGCCGTGCCCACGGCCCGGTGGACCCCGGGCGACATGACGCGCACGGTCGACGAGGACGACGAGGAGTCCGAGGACGCCTGGAACCTCACCGACCGGGGCGGCCGCGAGCGCTACTGATCCAGGCTGCCTCCAACGTCGAAAGGCCACGAACCGCGAGGGTCGCGCTTCGCGCGGCACACCGGTTTGTGGCCTTTCGACGGTTCAGGGGTCGAAGCGGTAGCCGAGGCCGGGCTCGGTGAGGAGGTGGCGCGGGCTGGCCGGGTCGGGCTCGAGCTTGCGGCGCAGCTGGTTGGCGTAGACGCGCAGGTAGTTCGACTCCCGGCCGTAGGACGGCCCCCAGACGGCGCGGAGCAGGTCCTGCTGCTGGACGAGGTGCCCGGGCTCGCGGCACAGCGCCTCGAGCAGGCGCCACTCGGTCGGCGTGAGCCGGACGTCCTCACCGTCGACCGTCGCGCGCCGCTCGGCGAAGTCGAGGGTGAAGTGGTCGGTGACGACCGGCGCGAGATGCCGACCGAGGTCGCCGCCGCGCCGCACGGCCGCCCGCACCCGGGCCAGCAGCTCCTCGACGCCGAAGGGCTTCGTCACGTAGTCGTCGGCACCGAGGTCGAGGGCCTCGATCTTGTCGTCGGACTCGTGCCGGGCCGACAGCACGATGACGGGCACGACCGACGCGGCGCGGATGCGGCGCAGCACCTCGGTGCCGTCGAGGTCGGGCAGCCCGAGGTCGAGGATGACGACGTCGGGCGCGTCCTCGGCCACCGACTGCACCGCGGTACGGCCGTCCGCGGCGGTCACGACCTCGTTGCCGTGGGCCCGCAGCGCGATCGACAGCGTGCGCTGCAGCCGCGGGTCGTCGTCGACGACGAGCACTCGGGTCACGCGTCCTCCTGCTGGGCGGCCTGGGGGGCGGGCGAGAGCGGCAGCTCGATGAGCATGGTGAGGCCACCGCCCGGGGTGTCCTCGGCCACGAGCGATGCCCCCCATGACGGTCATGAGCCCGCGGGCCACGGCGAGCCCGAGGCCGAGTCCGTCGCCCTGCGGAGCGTCGCCGGCGCGCTGGAAGGCGGCGAAGATGCGCTCCTTGTCGGCGTCGGCGACGCCCGGGCCCCGGTCGATGACGCGCAGCTGCACGGTGTCGCCGATGCGCCCGGCCGTGATGCGGACCTCGGCGTCGCCGCTGTGCCTCAGGGCGTTCTCGACGACGTTGGCGAGCACCCGGTCGAGCAGGCCGAGGTCGGCGTGCGACGAGGGGCAGGTCCGGCTCGAGGTCGACCTCGACGCGCTGCGGGTCGGACGTCGTGCGCACCGTCGACACGACGGCGTCGAGCAGGTCGATCGAGTGGTGGTGGGCCCGCACGGCGCCGGTCTCGAGCCGGGAGAGGTCGAGGAGGTTGCCGATGAGGGCGTCGAGGCGGTCGGCGCTCTCCTCGATCGGACTCGAGCAGCTCGGCCTCGTCCTCGGGTGGCAGCTCGAGGCCGGACTGACGCAGGGTCGACACGCCGGCCTTGATGCTGGCGAGGGGGGTGCGCAGGTCGTGCGAGACGGCCGCGAGGAGGGTCGTGCGGGCGGCGTTGTCGCGGGCCAGCCCGGCGGCCTCGCGGGCGGCCCGGACGAGCTGCTCGCGTCCGTGCAGGATGGCGGCGTGCGCGGCGTAGGCACCGACGACGCGCTGGTCCTCCGCGGCGACGGGTGGCCCGTCGAGCAGCAGGTGCACGCCGTCGTCGACCGTGACGTCGAGCGCCCACGTCGTCTCCGCCGGCAGCGGTGCTGCCCGCCGGCAGGAGCGGGTCCGTCGAGGCGACGACCCTCGACGGCCGGTCCTCGCCGCACTCGGTGAGAACGGCGGACCGCATCCCGAGGTCGTCGCGGGCGCGTTCGAGCAGGGCAGGCAGGGGGCGGGGCTCGGCCAGGAGGTCACGGCTCATCGCCGCGAGGGCCGACGACTCGCGCTCGGCCGAGATCGCCTGCTCGGTGCGTCGGGCGGCGACGTTGACGACCGAGGAGACCGCCATCGCGACGAGGACGAAGACCGCGAGCGCCAGCGCGTTCGGTGCGTCGCTGATGGTCAGGGTGCCCGCGGGGCTCGGTGAAGAACCAGTTGACGACGAGCGAGCCGACGACGGCGCAGAAGAGCGCAGGCCAGATGCCGCCGACGAGGGCACAGACCACGGTGAGGGCGAGGTAGAGCAGCAGGTCCAGCGACAGGGTGTGGCCCCCGCGCGTCGGCGACGAGCACGGCGGTCAGGGCGACGAGGGCGACGACGGCCAGCAGCAGGCCGCCGAGGACACGACGCGCTGGGCAGGCCGGCGGCTCGCGCGCCGCGCCGGCCGACCTTCGAGCCCTCGTGCGGGACGAGGTGGACGTCGATGTCGCCGGAGCCGTCGGCGACCTCCGAGGCGATGCTCGGGCGCAGGATCTGCTGCCAGCGGCTGCGGCGGCTGACCCCGACGACGATCTGCGTGGCGTTGACCCCGCGGGCGTGGTCGAGGATCGCCTCGGCCACGTCGGGGCCCGAGACGTTCTGGAACTCGGCGCCGAGGTCGCCCGCCAGCCTGCGCAGGCGCGCCAGCGCGGCCGGGTCGGTCGAGGCCAGCCCCTCGGCCGACTGGACGTGGCAGGCGATGAGGTCGCCGCCGGCTGCCCGGGTCGCGATGCGGGCGCCGCGCCGGAGCAGCGTCTCGCTGCCGGCGCCACCGGTCAGCGCGACGACGACCCGCTCGCGGGCCGGCCACTGGTCGCTGATGCCCTGGTCGGCCCGGTAGCGCTCGAGGGCCTCGTCGACGCGGTCGGCGAGCCACAGCAGCGCGATCTCGCGCAGGGCCGAGAGGTTGCCGACCCGGAAGTAGTTGGCCAGGGCGGCGTCGACCTGGTCGGGGCCGTAGATGTTGCCGTGCGCCATCCGACGGCGCAGGGCCTCGGGCGACATGTCGACGAGCTGCACCTGGTCGGCCCGGCGCACGACCTCGTCGGGCACCGTCTCCTGCTGCCGGATGCCGGTGATCGACTCGACGACGTCGTTGAGCGACTCGAGGTGCTGGATGTTGACCGTCGAGATGACGTCGATGCCGGCCTCGAGGATCTCCTCGACGTCCTGCCAGCGCTTCTCGTGTCGCTCCGCCGCCCGCCCCCTCGCCCGCGGGGACGTCCCGGGCTCGGGCACGTTGGTGTGGGCGAGCTCGTCGACGAGCACGACCTGGGGACGGCGGGCGAGGACCGCGGCGACGTCGAGCTCGGTCAAGGCGGTGCCGCGGTAGACCACCTGGCGCCGGGGGAGCACCTCGAGGCCGTCGAGCAGCGCAGCGGTGTGGGCCGTCCGTGGGTCTCGACGTAGCCCACGACGACGTCGGTGCCCCGCTCGAGGCGGCGGTGGGCCTCGTCGAGCATCGCGACGGTCTTGCCGACGCCCGGCGCCGCACCGAGGTAGATCCGCAGCGAGCCTCGACCCATGTCGCGATCCTCTCAGGTCACCCGTTGCCGGATGCCGTCAGGCGCGCCAGGGCGAGGTTGAGCTCGAGGACGTTGACGCGTGGCTCGCCGAGGAACCCGCCGATCCGGCCCTGGGTGTGCGCCGCCACGAGGCGTCCGCACGCGGGCGACGTCGAGTCCGCGGGCCGCGGCGACGCGCGCGAACCTGGGCGGCGGCATACGCCGGGGAGATGTGCGGGTCGAGGCCGCTGGCGGAGGCCGTCAGTGCGTCGGCGGGCGACGTGGCGGGGTCGAGCCCGGCGGCCGCGGCCCGCTTGGCGACCTCGGCGCCGAGCGCGGAGCCCGAGAGGTTCGAGCCCCCGCTCGTGTCGCCGGAGTAGCTGCTGGCAGACGGGCGGCCCCAGAACCACTGGTCGCCCGTCCACTGCTGCCCGATGAGGGATCGACCCGACGACCGTGCCGTCGACGGTGACGAGCGATCCGGCGGACTGGTCACGGGCGACAACCTGCCCGACGCCCCAGACGACGGCGGGGTAGAGCAGGCCGAACAGGACGGTGAAGACGAGCATGGCGCGCAGGCCGGCCCAGGACTGCTTGAGGAAGGCGTTCAGGGTTGGTCACGGGGATCACATCATTCCGGGAAGGTGGCTCACGACGAGGTCGATCAGCTTGATCCCGATGAACGGGGCCATGATGCCGCCCAGGCCGTAGATGAGGATGTTGCGCCGAAGGAGTGCCGTGCTGCCGACTGCGCGATAGCGAACGCCCTTCAAGCGACAACGGAATCAGCGCGATGATGATGAGCGCGTTGAAGATGACGGCCGAGACGATCGCCGACTTCGGCGAGGCGAGGCCCATGATGTTCAGCGCGTCGAGGCCGGGGAAGAGGACGACGAACATCGCCGGGATGATCGCGAAGTACTTCGCGATGTCGTTGGCGATCGAGAAGGTCGTCAGGGCTCCGCGGGTGATGAGCAGCTGCTTGCCGATGGAGACGATGTCGATGAGCTTCGTCGGGTCGGAGTCGAGGTCGACCATGTTGGCCGCCTCCTTGGCCGCCGACGTGCCGGTGTTCATCGCGACGCCCACGTCGCTCTGCGCCAGCGCCGGCGCGTCGTTCGTGCCGTCGCCGGTCATGGCGATGAGCCGGCCGCCGTGCTGCTCCCGCTTGATGAGGGCCATCTTGTCCTCCGGGCGTCGCCTCCGCGAGGAAGTCGTCGACCCCGGCCTCGGCCGCGATCGACCTGGCGGTCAGCGGGTTGTCGCCCGTGACCATCACGGTCTTGATGCCCATGGAGCGCAGCTGCGCGAAGCGCTCCTTCATGCCGGGCTTGACGACGTCCTTGAGGTGGATGACGCCGAGCACGCGAGGCGGTCGGCCCGTCTCCCGCACCGCGACGGCGAGCGGGGTGCCACCGGAGGTCGCGATGCCGTCGACCTCGGTGAGCACACCGCTCGGCATCTCGCCGCCGAGGCCGGTCACCCAGCGCGCGACCGAGTCGGCTGCACCCTTGCGGTAGGCCGTGCCGTCGGGCAGGTCGGCGCCCGACATCCGGGTCGCGGCACTGAACTCGACGAAGGTCGCTCCGGCCCGGGGCAGCCGGTCGAGCGCCTCACGCGAGGGCGCGTCGAGCGCCGACGCCGCCAGCTCGACGATGGAGCGCCCCTCGGGGGTCTCGTCCGCGAGCGATGAGACGTATGCCGCCCGGGTGACCCCGTCGTTGCCGAGGCCCGGGGCGGCCAGCAGCTCGGTCGCCCGACGGTTGCCGAACGTGATGGTGCCGGTCTTGTCGAGCAGCAGCGTCGACACGTCGCCGGCGGCCTCGACGGCGCGGCCGGACATGGCGAGCACGTTGTGCTGCACGAGGCGGTCCATGCCGGCGATGCCGATCGCCGACAGCAGCGCGCCGATGGTCGTCGGGATCAGGCAGACGAGCAGGGCGACGAGCACGACCGGTGACTGCGCCTGTCCCGAGTAGATCGCCATCGGCTGCATCGCCATGACGGCGAGCAGGAAGATGATCGTCAGGACGGTGAGCAGGATCGTCAGCGCGATCTCGTTCGGGGTCTTCTGACGCGAGGCGCCTTCGACGAGCGCGATCATCCGGTCGATGAAGGTCTCGCCGGGCTTGGTCGTGATGCGCACGGTGATCCCGTCGGACAGCACGGTCGTGCCCCCGGTGACGGCGCTCCGGTCACCGCCGGACTCGCGGATCACCGGAGCGGACTCGCCGGTGATGGCCGACTCGTCGACGGTGGCCATGCCCTCGACGACGTCGCCGTCGCCGGGGATGACCTCGTTCGGGACGGACGACGACGAGGTCGCCGATCGCGAGGTCCGAGGCCGCGACGGTCTCGAGGGAGCCGTCGGGGAGTCGACGCTCGGCCGTGGTGGTCTTCCGCGTGGCGCGCAGCGTGGCCGCCTGGGCCTTGCCACGGCCCTCGGCGACGGCCTCGGCCATGTTGGCGAAGAGGACGGTGGCCCAGAGCCAGACGGCGACAGCCCAGGCGAACCACGAGGGGTCGACGACTGCCTGCACGGTCGTGACCACCGAGCCGACCCACACGACGAACATGACCGGGCTGCGCCACACGTGGCGCGGGTCGAGCTTGGCGACGGCCTGGGGGAAGGTCGTGACGAGCTGCCGCGCGAGCTGCGCGTACGTCGTGCTCGTGCGACCGGGCCGGATGAGGGCCTCGCCGCCCGCGCGCCCGGGCCGGGCCGCCGGTTCGCTGCCGGGCGTGGTGCGTGACGACGTCGTCGTCGACGAGGGGGTCATGAGAGTGCCTCCGCGAGGGGACCGAGGGCCAGCGCCGGGAAGAAGGTGAGACCGCCGACGATGACGGCCACCCCGACGAACAAGCCGATGAAGGTGGGGGTGTGGGTGGGGAGCGTGCCGGCGGTGACCGGTCGGCGACGTTGTGCCACAAGGGAACCGGCGAGTGCGAGCACGAGGACGATGGGGGCGAACCGGCCCAGGAACATGCACAGCGCCAGGGTGAGGTTCGTGTAGGGAGTGTCGGCGGAGAACCCGGCGAAGGCGCTGCCGTTGTTGTTCGCCGCGGACGTGTAGGCGTACATGACCTCGGTGAGGCCGTGCGGACCCGTGGCGAGCATCTGCGACGACACGAGAGGCGCCACCATCCCGATCCCGGTGAAGGCGAGGACGAGCGTCGGCATGACGAGGACGGCGAGGGCGGTCAGGGTGATCTCGCGGCGCCCGATCTGCTTGCCGACGCAGCTCGGGCGTGCGCCCGACCATGAGACCGGCGATGAACACCGTGAGGATCGCGACGAGGAGCGCGCTGTAGAGGCCCGTGCCGACGCCACCGGGCGACAGCTCGCCGAGCATCATGTTGAACAGCGCGCCACCGCCCCCGAGCGCCGAGAAGCTCTCGTGCATCGAGTTGACCGCGCCGGTCGACGTGGCTGTCGTGCTCGTCGCGAAGAGCGCCGACGGCCACACGCCGAAGCGGAGCTCCTTGCCCTCCATCCCGCCCAGCGGGCCGGACGCCGCGTGCACCTCCGACCACGTGACCACGGTGAGCATGAGGACCCACAGCGTCGCCATGAAGCCGAGGACGGTCCAGCCCTGACGGCGGTCGCCGACCATGACGCCGTAGGTGCGCGGCAGCGAGAACGGGATGACGAGCAGCAGGAAGATCTCGACGAGGTTGGTGAAGGCGTTCGGGTTCTCGAAGGGGTGCGACGAGTTCGCGTTGAAGTACCCACCCCCGTTCGTGCCGAGCTCCTTGATCGCCTCCTGCGAGGCGACGAGCCCGCCCTGGATCACCTGGTGCCCGCCCGACAGCGTCGTGACGGTCGTCGGCTCGGTGAGGTTCTGGATGACGCCACCGAGCAGCAGCACGACCGCGCCGACCAGGGCGATCGGCACGATGACCCGGAACAGACCGCGCACGAGGTCGACCCAGAAGTTGCCGAGGGCCGCGCCGCTCGAGCGCACGAGGCCCCGCACGAGGGCGACGGCCACGGCCAGGCCGACGGCCGGTGAGACGAAGTTCTGGACGGTCAGGCCCACGGTCTGCACGAACGGCGACGTCCCGGCCTCACCGGCATACGACTGCCAGTTGGTGTTCGTCACGAACGAGACGGCCGTGTTGACCGCCGTGTCCACGTTCATCGCGGCGCTGCGAGCGAGAGGCAGCACGCCCTGGAGCACGAGGACGAGGAAGAGCAGCACGATCCCGACGACGGAGAACGCGACGACGGCGACGGCGTACGTGGTCCAGCGCTGTTCGGACGTGGGATCCACCCGCACGAGACGGTAGACGAGGCGCTCACCCCGCCAGTGCTTCTCATCGGTGAAGACCCTCGCCATCCAGTTGCCGAGCGGCACGTGGACGATCGCGAGGGCCGCCACGAGGACGGCGATCGTGAGCAGCCCGCTGACGGTGTCGCTCATCAGAAGCGATCCGCGTGGAGGAGGACGTGGACGAGGTAGACGAGCAGAGCGAACGCCACGAGGCCCAGGAGGATGTTGGTGACCATGTCTCGTTCCTACTGCCCGGCGTGACCCGGGTCCGCAGCGATTGACCCGCCGCTGACGCCTCTTGACGCGTTCTTGACGGCTCGCCACTAGAGTCCGAGTGGTGAGTGCGTCGCTGGAGCTCTGGCCGTCATCGCCCCGTCGCGCCGGGCCGCCGTCGCGGCTCGACCGCCTGCGTCGCAAGGTCAACGAGCTTCCGTGCGCGCTCCTGCTCTTCGCCCAGCTGGCGGCGCTCGTCGCCTACCCCTTCATCGAGACGCGTGCGGGTGACGTCCGCGAGACCGGGCGCGCGATCTTCGGCCTCATCGGCCTGCTCGTGCTCTTCCTCGCGGTGCGCGCCGTCCGGGCGACGCCGGCCCTGACGTGGGTGGCGGTCCTCCTCGGGGGACCGGTCGTCCTCCTCACGGTCGCCGAGGCCGTGTGGACCGACAACACCACGATCGCCTTCTGGAGCGCCCTGCTGCACGCGCTCTTCTACTTCTACACGGGCTACGGCCTGCTGCGGTACATGTTCGCCGACAACTGGGTGACGCGCGACGAGCTCTATGCGACCGGGGCGACCTTCACCGTCGTGGCGTGGGGCTTCGCCTACCTCTACGTCGCTGTCCAGATCCTCTGGCCCCACTCGTTCACCATCTACGGCGAGGGCGCGCCCGGCACGCGCACGTGGTTCGAGCTGCTCTACCTCTCGATCACGACGATGACCTCGACCGGCCTGTCCGACATCATCGCCGTCGAGCCGCACGCGCGCGCCTTCGTGCTCCTCCAGCAGATCGCCGGCATGCTCTACGTCGCGCTCGTCGTCGCGCGCCTCGTCGGCCTGACGATCGCCCGCTTCCGCCAGTAGGCCGCGCCGCTCACCCAGGCCGTATGCCGTGTGCCCGGGTCGCGCTCAGGCCGTGCCGTCGAGCTCGGCGAACGTCTTGAGGCTGGGGGAGCGGGTCGCCCGGAGGTCGCGGGCCACGGCCTCGACGTCGCGCATGACGCGCAGCGTGTTGCCGCGGACGAGCTGCGCGACCTCGGCCTCGGACCACGACCGCTCGAGCAGCGCGGCGACGAGCCGGGGGTAGCCGCTGACGTCCTCGAGCCCGACGGGGAAGGTGTCGGTCCCGTCGTAGTCGCCGCCGATGCCGATGTGGTCGATGCCGGCGACCTCGCGCACGTGCTCGAGGTGGGCGACGACCTGCTCGATCGTCGCGTCGGGCTTCGGGTGCTGGCGCTGCCACGTCGCGGTGAACCGCCCGAACGCCTCCCAGTCGCGCGCCTCGACACCGACCTCGGCGGCCGCCGCGGCCGCCTCGACACGCCACGCCGCGGTCGCCGGCGAGACGAACTCGGGCACGAAGGTCACCATGCACACGCCGCCGTTGCCGGGCAGGGCGGCGAGGACGTCGTCGGGCACGTTGCGCGGGGTGTCACACAGCGCCAGGGCGCTGGAGTGGCTGAAGATCACCGGGGCCTCGGTCGTCTCGAGCGCGGACCGCATCGTCGTGGCCGCGACGTGGCTGAGGTCGACCATCATCCCGAGGCGGTTCATCTCGCGCACGACCTCGCGACCGAACGGGCTGAGCCCGCCGACGACGGGCACGTCCGTCGCCGAGTCGGCCCACGGCGTGTTGTCGTTGTGCGTCAGCGTCAGGTACCGCACGCCGAGCACGTGGAGCAGCCGCAGGGTGCCCAGCGAGCAGCCGATCGAGTGTCCGCCCTCGGCGCCGAGCAGCGACGCGACGCGGCCCGTAGCGGTGGCCTGCTCCACCTCGTCGGCGGTCCCGGCGAGGGCCAGCCGGTCGGCATACGTCCCGATCATCCGGTGGACGGCGTCGACCTGCTCCAGCGTCGCCGTCGACGGCCGAGTCGCCCTGCAGCGTGCTCGGCACGAAGACCGACCAGAACTGCGCGCCGACCCCGCCCTCGGCCAGCCGCGGCAGGTCGGTCTGCGTCGTCGTGAGCCGGCGACCGATGTCGAGGGCGTCGAAGTCGTAGCGGGTCTGCTCGCGCGCCTCCCACGGCAGGTCGTTGTGCCCGTCGACGAGCGGGTGCTCGGCGAGCAGCTCGCGTGCCCGCGTGAGGAGTTCGTCGGGGTCGTGCGGGGCGGTTCCGAGCATGTCGGCCATTGAACACCTCGGCATCTAGAGTGGACGCATGACCCCTCCCCACCCGAGCGCCGACAAGAGCGTCGCACTCGTCACCCTCGGGTGCACGCGCAACGAGGTCGACTCCGAGGAGCTGGCCGGACGGCTGCTCGCGGGAGGATGGCGTCTCGTCGACGACGCGTCCGAGGCCGACGTCGCCGTCGTCAACACGTGCGGCTTCGTCGAGCAGGCGAAGAAGGACTCCATCGACGCCCTGCTCGAGGCCTCCGACCTCAAGGGCGACGGCGGCCGCACGCAGAAGGTCGTCGCGGTCGGCTGCCTCGCCGAGCGCTACGGCAAGGAGCTCGCCGACCAGCTGCCCGAGGCCGACGCCGTGCTCGGCTTCGACTCCTACCGCGACATGAGTGGCCACCTGCAGACGATCCTGGCCGGCGGCCACGTCGAGAGCCACACCCCGGGCGACCGCCGCACGCTCCTGCCGCTGACGCCGGTCGAGCGCCAGCAGGGCGCGGCCTCCGTCGCGCTGCCCGGTCACGGCGACGTGCGTGAGGACCTCGCCGACGCGGACGTGCCCACCCCCGCCTCGGGTCCCCGGGTCATCCGAGCCCGCCTCGACGGGCGCCCGTGGGCACCGCTCAAGATCGCCTCCGGCTGCGACCGCCGCTGCTCGTTCTGCGCCATCCCGATGTTCCGGGGCGCCTTCCTCTCCCGCCGCCCGGCCGACATCGTCGCCGAGGCGCGCTGGCTCGCCCAGCAGGGCGTCAAGGAGCTCTTCCTCGTCTCGGAGAACTCGACGAGCTACGGCAAGGACCTCGGCGACCTGGCCCTGCTCGAGAAGCTGCTCCCCGAGCTGACGGCCATCGAGGGCATCGAGCGCGTCCGCGTCTCCTACCTCCAGCCCGCCGAGATCCGCCCCGGGCTGCTGCGCGCCATGGCCGACGTCCCCGGCGTCGTGCCCTACTACGACATCTCCTTCCAGCACGCGTCCGAGCCGCTCCTGCGCTCGATGCGGCGCTTCGGCTCGCGCGAGGCCTTCCTCGACCTGCTGGCGCGCGTGCGCGCCGACGCCCCCGAGGCCGGCATCCGCTGCAACGTCATCGTCGGCTTCCCCGGCGAGACCGAGGCGGACCTCGCCGAGCTCGAGGCCTTCCTCACCGAGGCGCGCCTCGACGTCGTCGGCGTCTTCGGCTACTCCGACGAGGACGGCACCGAGGCGGAGGGGTATGCCGGCAAGCTGGCACCCGAGGTCGTCGCCGAGCGGCTCGACCGCTTCACCCGCCTCGTCGAGGAGCTCAACGCCCAGCGGGCCGAGGAGCGCATCGGTGAGCGCGTCCTCGTCCTCGTCGAGGAGATCGACGACGAGGACGGCTCCGTCATCGGCCGGGCCGACTTCCAGGGTCCCGACGTCGACGGCGTCACCATCGTGCGCGTCCCGGAGGGTGCCCCGGCACCCCAGGTCGGCGACCTCGTGCCGGCCGTCGTCGTCGGCACCGAGGGGATCGACCTCGTCGCGGAGCCGCGATGACGCCGCAGACCTTCCACCGGGGGGAGGGGCCCGCGCCCCGGCCCACCGACTGGAACCTGCCCAACGCCCTGACGGTGCTGCGCTTCCTGCTCGTGCCCGTCTACGCCGTGCTGCTCTTCCAGGACGGCGGCCACGCGCCGTGGTGGCGCTTCTGGGCCTGGGTGGTCTTCGCGCTCGCCGCCGTGACCGACGGCGTCGACGGCAAGATCGCGCGGCGGCGCGGCGAGATCACCAACTTCGGCAAGGTCGCCGACCCGATCGCCGACAAGGCCCTGACCGGCACGGCGTTCATCGGTCTCTCGCTGCTCGGTGTCGTGTGGTGGTGGGTGACCGTCGTCATCCTCGTGCGCGAGATCGGCATCACGGTCCTGCGCTTCGTCGTGATCCGCCACGGCGTCATGCCGGCCGGCCGCGGCGGCAAGCTCAAGACGATGCTCCAGACCCTGTCGCTCGGCGCCCTGACGTTCCCGCTCTGGGTCCTGCCCTTCGGCGACGCGTGGCTCCTCGTCGCGTACGTCGTGCTCGGGGCGGCCCTGGTCATGACGGTCCTCAGCGGGATCGACTACGTCTTCAAGGCCGCCCGGCTGCGCGAGACCAGCGAGCGCACGAGGACGCGCCGGGCCGCCCGGGCCGCCCGGGCCGCCCAGCGCGGGGCGCGGGCGCAGCCCGAGGCGCCGCCCGAGCGGACGGCTCAGCGGGACTGACGTGGGCGACGGTTACGGAACGCCCGGCGCGCACCTCGTGGCCGCACTGACCGAGGCCGGTCAGACGCTGGCGTGCGCCGAGTCGCTGACGGCTGGGCTCGTCGCCGCCACCGTGGCCGACACCGCCGGGGCCTCCGCGGTGCTGCTCGGTGGAGTCGTGGCGTATGCCGCCGAGGTCAAGACGCTGCTCCTGGACGTGCCCGCCGACCTCGTCGCGCGGGTCGGCACGGTCGACCCCGCCGTCGCCGTCGCGATGGCCGAGGGCGTACGCCGCCGGCTGGGGGCGACGTGGGGCCTGGCGACGACCGGTGTGGCCGGTCCGGGGCCGTCGGAGGGCAAGCCCGCGGGCACCGTGCACGTGGCCGTGGCCGGGCCCGTCGGGAACAGTGACGCGCGCGCTCGAGTTGAAAGGGACCAGGGCCGAGATCCGGTCGGCGACCGTCGACGCGGTGCTCCGGCTCGCGGTGCAGGAGACCGGCGCCACGCGCCAAACACCTGCGCCGCCGTGGGACCCTCGGGGTACGGTAGGGCTGTCGGGTCACCCCGGCGGTGACCCCGCACCCGACACCGCCACACCAGCGACCTGAAGGAGGACGGCATGACGACACTGTTGCGACGCGAGCTCGGTGACGTCCTGCGCGAGCGCCGCCGCGCCCAGGGCCGCACCCTCCGTGAGGTCTCCGCGACGGCCTCGGTCTCCCTCGGCTATCTCAGCGAGGTCGAGCGCGGCGAGAAGGAAGCCTCCTCGGAGCTGCTCGCCTCGATCTGTGGCGCGCTCGCCCTGCCGCTCTCGCAGGTGCTCATCGACGTGTCCAGCCGGATGGCCGAGAGCGAGGGTCTCGCTCCGACCGTCTCGCTGCCCGTCGCGTCGGACGACGTGGTGTCCGCCTCCGCCGCCTGATCGTCTACCGTGCTGGGGTGCTCAGCCCCTTCTCGGACCTCGACTCACGTCTCGACCCTCGTCGCGACCGGGCACGCCTCGCCGGCGTCGGAGCCAGCCGTCGTGTCGGTGTGGCTCGGCGACCTCGACGGTCGGCCCCGCTACGAGCACGACGCGCTCGCGCCCCACTACGCCGCGTCCACCATGAAGCTCCCTCTCGTCATCGCCGCCTTCCGCCGCGTCGTGCGCGGCGAGCTCGACCTCGACACGCCGGTCAGGGTCTCGGGCACGTTCGCGTCGGTGCACGACGGGTCGCCGTTCGACCTCGACGAGTCGGACGACCAGGACCCGCGGACGTGGGCAGCGCGTCGGCGACACCCGCACGCTCGCGCGAGCTCGCCGAGCAGGCCATCACCCACTCGAGCAACATCGCGACCAACCTGCTCGATCGACGTCGTCGGCCTCGACGAGGTCGCGGAGGTGCTCCGCATCGTCGGCTGCTCGCCGGCGACGGTCGTCGGACGCGGCATCGAGGACGCGGCCGCCCGCACGGCGGGCATCACGAACACCGTGACCGCCGCCGACCTCGGGCTCGTCATGGCCGCCGTCGGGCGCCGCGAGCCGGCCCTCGGCGGCGACGCACGTGCTGGCCCCCGTCGAGGAGATGCTGGCCCGCCAGGTGCACGTCGACCAGGTGCCCGCCGGGCTGCCGCCGGGCACGCCGACGGCGAGCAAGTCCGGCTGGATCCCCGGGGTCTCGCACGACGTGGCGCTGGTGCGTCCCGCCTGGCGAGGAGCCGTTCGTCCTCGCCGTCTGCACGACCGTCGACCTCGACGAGACCGAGGCCGCCGCCTTCGTCGCCGGCATCGCCCGGGACGTCTGGCGGGCCGAGCACCCGGCGGAGGAGGAGCAGCCATGACGACCATCGAGCGGGTGACGACGACGACCTCGTCCGTGCCGCTGCACACGCCGTTCGTCACCGCGCTGCGCCGCACCGAGACGACCGACACCGTGGTCGTCACCATCACCGACAGCGACGGCCGCACCGGCTGGGGCGAGGCGCCGCAGGTGTGGCAGGTGACGGGGGAGTCGCTCGGCGAGCGCGACGGCCTGCATCGAGGCGATGCTCGCCCCGGTCGTCACCGGCCACCGCGCTCGACGACCGGGACGACCTCGCGGCCGCGGCCGCGGTCGTCCAGCGCGCCGTGGCCCGCAACTTCGGTGCCAAGGCCGCGGTCGACGCGGCCCTGCACGACCTCGTCGCCCAGGCGGAGGGCACCTCGGTCGCCGCGGTCCTCTCGGCCCGGCCGGACGGCATACGCGACGTGCTGACCACCGACGTCACCCTGTCGGCAGGTGCCGCCGACGCCCTCGCCGACACGGCCCGCGCGCGGGTGGCGGACGGCTTCCGCACCCTGAAGATGAAGGTGGGCACCGACGCGAGCCACCGACGTGCAGCGCGTCGCGGCGGTCCGCGATGCCGTCGGGCCCGACGTCGCCATCCGGCTCGACGCCAACCAGGGCTGGACCCGCGAGGAGGCCGTCCAGGTCATCCGGGCGCTCGAGGTCGCCGACCTCGGGGTCGAGTTCGTCGAGCAGCCGGTCGTGGCCGACGACGTCGAGGGTCTCGCCTGGGTGCGCGAGCGCGTCGGCCTGCCGGTCATGGCCGACGAGTCCTGCTACGGGCCCTTCGACCTCGAGCGGATCATCCGGCTCGGCGCGGCCGACCTCGTCAACGTCAAGCTCGCCAAGTGCGGCTCGCTCACGGTCGGCCGCGACATGCTGCGCCGCGCCCACGACGCCGGCCTGCGCACCATCGTCGGCTCGATGATGGAGAGCCACGTCGGGGTGGGCGCCGCGGCCGCGCTCGTCGCCGCCGAGCCGACGACCGAGGTCAGCGACCTCGACGCCGCCTGGTGGTCGGTGCGTTCGCCGGTGGATCGGCGGAATCGCCTACGCCGGCAACCAGATTCGCGTGCCCATGTCGGAGGGCTTCGGGATCACGGGTTTCGCAGCGGCCGGCTGACCGATCGCTGCACGACGAAGGGCCCCGCCGGAGCGGGGCCCTTCGTGCGTGCAGGTCGAGGTCAGTTGCCCACGACGCGCAGCGTGAAGGTGCCCTCACCGTTGCCCGTGGTCGAGGAGTTGACGCCGACGGCGCGCAGGGACTCGAGGAACGTCTTGGCCTCGCCGTCCACCTGTCCCTGGGTCGAGCTTGTCGACCTTGTCGAGGTCGACGAAGAGCGTGACGCTGGAGCTGCTGACGTCGCCGACGGCCAGCTTGAAGGCGTCGCTGTCGCCCGAGCTTGCCGCCGGACTTGAGGTCGTCGGCGTAGTCGGGCGTCGTGGCCACGAAGACCTTGTCGCCCTCGACCTTGTGCGTCAGCATGTCGCTGCCCGCGCCGGCGGCGTCCATGAGGCGGCCGACGAGCTCGTCGGCGCGCTTGGCGTCGCTCGAGACGACCTTGGCGCCGATGGTGGGGACGTCCGACTTGAGGTCCTGGTCGGGCATCGCGACGGTGAACGACCGGCCGAGCAGGACCTTGAGGTCGTCCGGGCAGCTTGACGTCGAGCTGCTGCTCGATCTGGCCGATCGGGTCGGACGCGCCGTCGGCGGAAGCGAGGCTCTCGATCTGCTTCTTCAGCTGCGGGCCACGCGCCGTCGAGCATCTGGTCGGCGCCCGAGACGTTGAGGGCCGCCAGCGTGTTGGCCGGGAGGGACGCGATCTCGGCACCGTCGCCCTTGACCGACGTGGTCCCGTCGGCGCCGCGCACGATGCCGGCCATCTCGACGTAGTCGGCGTCGAAGCGCAGCGCAGCAGCGAACCGGCCCTTGGCGCCGGCCGTGGAGACGGCGTCGAGGCCGGCCGTCCCGCCCAGCTTCTGGATCTCCCCGAGGCCCTTGCCCATGTCGAACCAGGCCGACATGATGCCCTGCTCGCCGAGCGCGCCCATGTCCTGCGTGAAGGTGGCGTTCTGGGCCAGCGAGCCCTTGTCGACCGCGGCCAGGGTGGCGTCTCCCACGCCGGACGGCGTGACGATGGCGTAGCCGTCCTTCATGCGCAGGTCCGTGTCGCCGCTCTTGTCGCACGCGAACAGCTTGGTCAGCGTGTCCTTGGCGGCCGCCTCGTCCTTGACCTGGATCGCGACGGCGACGTTCGGGGCCTTCTCGGTGCCCCCGGGTCGGATGGCTGCACCGACGCGGTCGCCGAGCCAGGGCGCGATGTCCTTGTCGTAGCCGAACTTCGCGACGCAGTCGTTGCTGGAGTTCTTGGAGGCCATCTCCCAGAGCTTCTTGCGAGGGTCGTCGCTGCCGAGGGTGTCCTTGACCTGCGGGAGCTTGCCGAGGAAGCGCACCGCGGCGATCTTCTGGCCGGCCGAGGGGTCGATGTCGAGGCGGAGGTAGGCGTACGCGTCGCCGGGCAGCACGTCGGCGGGCTGGGAGCCCCCTCCGCTCAGGCTCTGGAAGGCGAACGCGCCGGCGCCGCCGAGGACGAGCGCCGTCGCGACGCCGCCGATGAGCAGACCGGTCCGCTTGCGGCCACCGGCGACCTTCGGCTGCGGGTCGTCGGCGAGGGCGACCCCGCCGGGGGCGGTCCCGGCCGCCGTACCTGCCGCCGTACCTGCCGACGAGCCGGCCGTGGGGCCGGCCGTCGGGTAGGAGTAGGGCTGGTCGGGCTGGTTCGTCCCATGGGTGGGCTCGGTCATGGTGCTGCTCCCCTGACGTGTCGATGGGCCCGCGGCGTCGCGCGGGACGGCAGGACGATACCGTCCGAGCCGGACATTCGCGGCGGGTTGCGGTAACGGTCCGAGGACGGTTTCGGCGCGGAACGGCTCCGGCCGCGCGGGTGGCAGACTGCTGTGGTGCGGATCAGCCACTTCTGGACCTTGATGGACGACGAGTTCGGCGCGGCGTATGCCGGGTCGCTCGCCCGCGACCACGTGCTGGGCGCGCTCGGCAACCGCACCGTCGTGCAGGCCCTCGCCGACGGCGAGGCGCCGCGCGCCGTCTGGGAGGCGCTGTGCACCGACATGGACGTGCCGCCCGAGCGTCGACTCGGCCGGGACACCCGGGTCGCCCGCGGGGCGCAGGGCGGTCAGGGCGGCCAGGCCGGTCAGGAGCGCCGCTGACGGGTCGCCGAGGAGCGTCTTCGCGGCGTGTCGCGATGACTTCGAACACCTGTTCGGTAATGTTCTCCACAGGTCCTGCGCCACCACCCGCATCGTCCACAGGCCGTCTCGTGGTCCACCTGATGTCGGCGCCGGCACCTAGCGTCTGACCCGACAGCGAATCTCACGGACGAGCCGTCGCCCGGGTCGAAGGTAGACGACCGCAGCGCAGACGGCAGATAGGTGACCGACATGGCATCGGTGCAGGCAAAGGACAAGGACAAGGCCCTCTCCTCGGTGATGGGCCAGATCGAGAAGAGCTACGGCAAGGGCGCGGTGATGCGCCTCGGCGACGACATCCGTCCGCCGATCGAGGTCATCCCGACCGGGTCGATCGCGCTCGACGTCGCTCTCGGCATCGGCGGACTGCCGCGCGGCCGCGTCGTCGAGATCTACGGTCCGGAGTCCTCCGGCAAGACGACGGTCGCCCTCCACGCGGTCGCCAACGCGCAGAAGGCGGGCGGCATCGCGGCCTTCATCGACGCGGAGCACGCGCTCGACCCCGACTACGCCAAGAAGCTCGGCGTCGACACCGACGCGCTGCTCGTGTCGCAGCCCGACACCGGTGAGCAGGCGCTCGAGATCGCCGACATGCTGATCCGCTCCGGCGCCATCGACATCATCGTCATCGACTCGGTCGCGGCGCTCGTGCCCCGTGCCGAGATCGAGGGCGAGATGGGTGACAGCCACGTCGGTCTGCAGGCGCGACTCATGAGCCAGGCGCTGCGCAAGCTGACCGGTGCCCTCAACAACACCGGCACCACCGCGATCTTCATCAACCAGCTCCGCGAGAAGATCGGCGTCATGTTCGGCTCGCCCGAGACGACGACCGGTGGCAAGGCGCTGAAGTTCTACGCCTCGGTGCGCCTGGACGTGCGTCGCATCGAGACCCTCAAGGACGGCACCGAGCCGGTCGGCAACCGCACCCGCGTCAAGGTCGTCAAGAACAAGGTCTCCCCGCCGTTCAAGCAGGCCGAGTTCGACATCCTCTACGGCCACGGCATCTCGCGTGAGGGCGGCCTCATCGACATGGGTGTCGAGCACGGCTTCGTCCGCAAGGCCGGCGCCTGGTACACCTACGAGGGCGACCAGCTCGGTCAGGGCAAGGAGAACGCCCGCAACTTCCTCAAGGACAACCCCGACCTCGCCGACGAGATCGAGAAGAAGGTCAAGGAGAAGCTCGGCGTCGGGCCGCGCGTCGACCAGCCCGCCGAGGTCTCGGACGTGCCTGTCGACTTCTGATCGTGGGTCCCTCCGAACCGGAGACCGCGCAGGACCGTCTGGCCCGCGCCGCGGCCGCCCTGGCTGAGGCCGAGGGTGTTGCCGGGGTGCGGGCCGACGGCCCGTCCCGGGCCGTCTCGACGCGCGAGAGCGGCGCAGCACGTCCCGACGGTCCGGGTCAGCAGGGTCGGCCAGCTCCGTCGCCTCAGCCAGGTCGTCGGGGTGGGCGGCCGAGGTCCGGATGGGGCTCGGACGAGGCGGGGGAGCGGCCCGACTGGGCGCCTCCGCCGGAGGACGCCGAGACGCTCGTCCCCGACGCCGACGCCGAGTCGGTCGCTCGTGCCATCGTCCTGCGACAGCTGAGCATGGCTCCGCGCAGCCGCTCCCAGCTCGAGCGGAAGCTGCGCCAGCGCGGGTGCGACGACGAGGTCGCGGCCAAGGTGCTCGACCGCATGACCGAGGTCGGACTCGTCGACGACGAGGCGTACGCCCAGATGCTGGTCCGCTCGAAGCAGTCGGACAAGGGGCTGGCGCGGCGCGCTCTCGCCCACGAGCTGCGCAAGCAGGGCATCGACCAGGAGATCGCCGACGAGGCGCTCGGTCAGGTCGGTGCCGGTGACGAACGCGTGCGGGCCGAACAGCTCGTCGCCAAGAAGCTGCGCTCGCATGCGTGGCCTGACCCCCGAGGTCCAGACCCGCCGTCTGGCCGGGCTGCTCGCTCGCAAGGGCTACTCGGGTGAGGTCGCCTGGCCCATCATCCGCGACGCCGTCGACGGCCTGCCCGAGCACCGACGCGACTGACGACTGCGGCCCGTGGATGGTCGGCGCCCGGACACCGCGAGGGGGCGAGGACCGAATCGGTCCTCACCCCCTCGCGGTGATGGTGTCGTGCTGTCGTGCGGTGCTGCTCAGACCTCGGCAGGCACGTTGGCGATCGCCGAGATGTCGAACTCGAGCTTGACCTTCTCGCTCACGAGGACGCCGCCGGTCTCGAGGGCCGCGTTGAAGGAGAGGTTCCAGTCGGTGCGGTCGATGGTGACCTCACCCTCGAAGCCGACCCGGGTGTTGCCGAACGGGTCCTTGGCCGAGCCGGTCTCCTCGAAGGGGATCGTGACCGACTTGGTGACGCCGTTGATGGTGAGGTCGCCGGTGATGGCCCACTCGGCGCCGTCGCGCTCGACGTCGGTCGAGACGAAGGTGATCTGCGGGTAGTTGGCGATGTCGAAGAAGTCAGGGGTCTTGAGGTGACCGTCGCGCTGCTCGTTGCCGGTGGTGACGCTCGCGGCCTCGATGGTGACGGTGACCGACGAGTTGGCCGGGTTGGCGGTGTCGACGTGGGCGGTGCCCTCGAACTGGTCGAAGTTGCCCCGGACCTTCGTCACCATCGCGTGGCGGGCGGAGAAGCCGATGCGCGTGTGGCTCGGGTCGAGCGTGTAGTCGCCGGAGATGTTCTCGACGGCGACCGAGGGGGTCTCGGTGACGGTCTCGTTCTTGGTGCGGTTGAACAGGCCCATGATGTGTGTCCTTCGGAGTAGAGTGTTGAATCTTCAACAACTATGATGCTGCAAAGTTGTTGAACTGTCAAGCAGTGATGTCAACGGGGCGCCCCGTCCGCTATTCCCCGAGCCGGGGAGCGCGAGCCGCCCGGTCGGCCGCCGCACGACGTACCCTTGTCGGTGCCATGACAACGCAGAACTTCGCCCCCGCGCCCGCCGCGACCGCACCCGATCGCGCCGGGCGGCTCGCCCCGGACCTACGACGTGCGCACGCACGGCTGCCAGATGAACGTCCACGACAGCGAGCGGCTCGCCGGCCTGCTCGAGACGGCCGGCTACGTCGACCTCGCCAGCCTCCCGGCGGGGGAGCGTCCCGAGGTCGCCGACGTCGTCGTCTTCAACACGTGCGCGGTGCGCGAGAACGCCGACAACAAGCTGTACGGCAACCTCGGCCAGCTGCGGCCGGCGAAGCAGCAGAACCCCGGCATGCAGATCGCCGTCGGGGGCTGCATGGCCCAGAAGGACCGCGGCGCCATCGTCCAGCGCGCGCCGTGGGTCGACGTCGTCTTCGGCACCCACAACATCGGCTCCCTGCCGGCGCTGCTCGACCGGGCCGCCCACAACAAGCGCGCGGAGGTGGAGATCCTCGAGAGCCTCGAGGTCTTCCCCTCCACGCTGCCGACGCGACGCGACTCCGCCTACAGCGCCTGGGTGTCCATCTCGGTCGGCTGCAACAACACGTGCACGTTCTGCATCGTGCCGAGCCTGCGCGGCAAGGAGCAGGACCGCCGCCCCGGCGAGATCCTCGCCGAGATCGAGGCGCTCGTGGCGCAGGGCGTCGTCGAGGTGACGCTGCTGGGCCAGAACGTCAACACCTACGGCGTCGAGTTCGGCGACCGGCTGGCCTTCGGCAAGCTGCTCCGGGCGTGCGGCGAGATCGAGGGACTCGAGCGGGTGCGCTTCACCAGCCCGCACCCGGCGGCCTTCACCGAGGACGTCATCCTCGCCATGGCCGAGACGCCGAACGTCATGCCGAGCCTGCACATGCCGCTCCAGTCGGGCTCGGACAAGGTGCTCAAGGACATGCGCCGCTCCTACCGCAGCGCGAAGTTCCTCGGCATCATCGACACCGTCCGCCGGCACATCCCGGACGCCGCCATCACGACCGACATCATCGTCGGCTTCCCCGGCGAGACCGAGGAGGACTTCCAGGGCACGCTCGACGTCGTGCGCGAGTCCCGCTTCTCCAGCGCCTTCACCTTCCAGTACTCCATCCGCCCCGGCACGCCCGCGGCGACCATGGAGCACCAGGTGCCCAAGCAGGTCGTCCAGGAGCGCTTCGAACGGCTCATCGCCCTCCAGGAGGAGGTGAGCTGGGCCGGCAACCGGGCCGTCGAGGGTCGCGAGGTCGAGGTGCTCGTCACCCCGTCGGAGGGGCGCAAGGACGCCGAGACCAAGCGCCTGTCGGGCAGGGCCCGCGACAACCGCCTCGTCCACTTCGCCGTGCCCGAGGGTGGCGAGGTGCCCCGACCGGGTGACATGGTCACCGTGCAGGTCACCTACGGCGCGCCGCACCATCTCGTCGCCGACTCGGGCCTCGAGGGTGGGACGTATGCCGTCCGGCGCACTCGCGGCGGCGACGCCTGGGCCGCGCTCCAGGACGTTCCGCAGGGCACCGGCAAGCCCGCCGTCAGCCTCGGGATGCCGTCGATCGGCAAGCCTGCTCGCCGCGCAGACGGCACCGGGCTGCTCTGTCGTCTGAGCCGATTCGGGTCGGCGGCGACGCCTCGTGCTTGACTTGGCGCATGAGCGTGCGCCCCATCGTCATCACCGGCGAGCCCGTCCTCCATCGGGCTGCAGCCCTCGTCACGGACTTCGACGACGAGCTCCGCACCCTCGTCGAGGACATGTACGAGACCAACGTCGCAGCCAACGGCGTGGGCCTCGCGGCGCCACAGATCGGTGTCGGACTGCGCGTCTTCATCTGGAAGATGGCCAACGAGGACGGGGTGCCCGAGCAGGGGCACGTCATCAACCCGACGCTCACCACGTCGAGGATCCCGCAGGAGCGCCCCAACCCCGACGAGGAGACCGAGGGCTGCCTGTCCGTGCCGGGGGAGGCCTTCCCGCTCAAGCGCGCCGACCGCGCGCACGTCATCGGCTTCGACGTCGACGGGAACCGGGTCGAGTTCGACGCGACGGGCTGGTTCGCGCGCTGCATGCAGCACGAGTACGACCACCTCAACGGCACGCTCTACGTCGATCGGCTCGACGACCGGCAGTCCAAGAAGGCCCGCAAGGCCGTCAAGCGCAACGGCTGGGGCAAGCCCGGCAACTCGTGGCACCCCGGCGTCGACCGCGACCCGTTCGGCCACGACGAGGACGCCAGCGCCGAACACGCCGGCGAGCACACCGACGAGCTCATCGGCTGAGTGCGCGCCGTCGTCGTGAAGAGCAAGACCTCCTGCGGTCCGGTGGACCGTGGCGCCTGACCGGGAGTCCGACGCCGAGCCGATCGTGGCGGTCGTGGGTCCGACCGCCACGGGCAAGTCGGACCTGGCCCTCGACCTCGCCGAGCGACTCGGGGGAGAGGTCGTCAACGCCGACGCCATGCAGCTCTACCGCGGCATGGACATCGGCACGGCCAAGCTGTCCCTCGCCGAGCGCCGGGGCGTGCGGCACCACCAGCTCGACGTCCTCGACGTGACCGAGGAGGCCAGCGTCGCGGGCTACCAGGTTGCCGCGCGGGCCGACATCGCCGCCATCCGAGGCCGCGGCCACCGCCCGCTGCTCGTCGGCGGGTCGGGCCTCTACGTGCGGGCGGCCCTCGACCGGCTCGAGATCCCCCCGACCGACGCCGAGGTGCGCACCCGCCTCGAGGCGGAGTCCGAGGTCGTCGGCGGCGACGCCCTGCACGCGCGGCTGCGCGGTCTGGACCCGCGGTCCGCCGCCTCGATCCTGCCGGGCAACGTGCGGCGTGTCATCCGGGCGCTGGAGGTCATCGAGCTGACCGGCAAGCCCTTCAGTGCGACGATGCCCAAACGCGAGTTCGTCTCTCCTGCAGTCGTTCTCGGGCTGAGAGTCGACCGCGACGTGCTCGTCGAGCGGATCGACCGACGCGTCGAGCGCATGTGGGAGGACGGCTTGCGGACCGAGACCGAGACCCTGCTCGGAGTCGGCCTGCGTCACGGCGTCACCGCCAGTCGGGCCATCGGCTACAGCCAGGCCATCGCCGTCGTCGACGGCGATCTCGACGAGACCGCGGCACGGCGCGACACCGCTCAGGCGACACGCCGCTACGCCCGTCGACAGGAGTCGTGGTTCCGCCCCGATCCGCGCATCGTCTGGCTCGACGCGGCCTCGTCCGACCTGCTCGACCAGGCCCTGACGGCGGTTCGCGAGGCGGATGCGCAGGTGCGTCACGGCATGGCGGAGAATGCCTGACATGACGCGTTTCACCAAGGGCCACGGCACCGAGAACGACTTCGTCCTCGTCCCTGACCTCGAGGGCACTCTCGAGCTCACCCCCGCCCAGGTGCAGCGCATCGCCGACCGGCATGCCGGGATCGGCGCGGACGGCGTGATCCGGGTCGTGCGCACCGGGCTCTCCACCGACGAGACGGTGCGGGCCCAGTCACGCGACGCCGAGTGGTTCATGGACTACCGCAACGCAGACGGCTCCCTCGCCGAGATGTGCGGCAACGGGACCCGCGTCTTCGCCGCCTACCTGCGGCGCGAGGGGCTGGCCTTCGGCTCGACGCTCACCATCGCGACCCGCGCCGGCGTGAAGACGGTCCGGGTCGTCGACGAGGGGTATGCCGTCGACCTCGGTCCGTGGCGGCTCGTCGACGAGGAGGGTGCCCGACGCGACGGCTTCGACGTCATGGTGCGCCCGCGCCACGGCAAACCCGTGCCGGCGCTGTCGCTCGACCTCGGCAACCCGCACGCCGTCGTCATGCTCCCCGAGGGCATCACCCTCGAGAACCTCGACCTCGGCGAGGCGCCCCAGCTGCACCCGGAGCCGGCCGACGGGTCCAACGTCGAGTTCGTCCGGGCCGTCGGTCCCGGTCACATCGCGATGCGGGTCCACGAGCGGGGCGTCGGCGAGACCCGGTCGTGCGGCACCGGTGCTGCGGCGGCTGCCCTCGCGACGCGCTTCTGGTCCGGCGTCGAGGACCTGAGCCCGTGGACCGTCGACGTGCCGGGCGGGCGCCTGACCGTCACGCCGCTGGCTGGCCAGCGGGTCGAGCTCGCCGGCCCCGCGGTGCTCGTCGCCGACGGGGACTTCCCGCTCTGAGCCCGGTCGTGGCGCGTCCCGCGGGTCGAGGTGATCTCCCGCGGCCGGGCGCGGCGGCACACCTCGACCGAGGGCAGCCCACGACGGGTCGAGGTGATCTCCCGCGACCGGGCGCGGCGGCACACCTCGACCGGAGCCGGCAGAGGCGCGCTCAGGCGCGCCGCACCTCGAGGATGCGGAACGCCTTGGCGGACGACAGGCGCGTGCACGTCAGGCCCCAGTCCTGCGCGTTGACCCACTTCTGCAGCGAGTCGGAGCCCAGGTGCTTCTGGACGACGAGGTGGGCGACACCGTCGTCGGCCAGGCGCGGGAGCCAGCGCTCGAGGAGGGCGTGCAGGGCCGCCTTGCCCACGTGGATCGGCGGGTTGGACCAGATCGTCGCGAACCGCAGGTCGGCCGGGACCTCGTCCGGCTCGCAGAAGGTCGCGTTGTCGACGCCCGCCGCCGCGGCGTTCGTCCGGGCGAGGTCGAGCGAGCGGCGGTTGACGTCGACGCCCCAGACGCGTGCTGCGGGGGAGCGCAGCGCCAGGGTGATCGCGATCGGCCCCCAACCGCAGCCGAGGTCGAGCAGGTCGCCGGTCGGGCTCGGGTCGGGTGCGCCGGCGAGCAGCACGGCGGTGCCCGGGTCGAGGCGGTCGGGGGAGTAGACGCCACGGGCCGTGCTCAGCGTGAGCCGGCGTCCGTCGAGGGTGACCTCGATGGTGCGTCGCTCCTCCGGCGTGGCCGGCTCGGCGGTGAAGTAGTGGTCGGTCGGCTCGCTCATCAGGGGCCACGCTATCGGCCCGGCCCCGGCCGTACCCGCGCGCGGTGAGCCACCTCGGCCGGTGGGTATGCATGCCTTGGGCACAAACGAGTGGCTCGTGGCGTTGGACCAGTGGAACCATAGGGAGAACATGACGAGCAACCACACCCAGCACACCGACGACCGAGCCCGCGCTGCGGAGCGTGAGCGTGACCTCTTCGCCACCCGCGCCGACGCGCTGGCCGAGGACGCCCTACGAGACCGCCGACACGGCATACCCCCTCTACGACGGCGACCAGCTCGACCGTGAGGAGCGCGCCGCGCTCCGACGCGTCCAGGGGCTGTCGACCGAGCTCGAGGACATCACCGAGGTCGAGTACCGCCAGCTGCGCCTCGAGCGTGTCGTGCTGGCCGGCGTCTGGACCGAGGGCACCGCCGACGACGCCGAGAACTCCATCCGCGAGCTCGCGGCCCTCGCCGAGACGGCCGGGTCGACCGTGCTCGAGGGTGTCGTGCAGCGCCGCCAGAAGCCCGACCCCGCGACGTGGCTCGGCAAGGGCAAGGCGCTCGAGCTGCGCGACATCGTCGTCGAGGAGGGGGCCGACACCGTCATCTGCGACGGCGAGCTCGCCCCGAGCCAGCGCCGCGCGCTCGAGGACGTCGTCAAGGTCAAGGTCATCGACCGCACCGCGCTGATCCTCGACATCTTCGCCCAGCACGCCAAGAGCCGCGAGGGCCGCGCGCAGGTCGAGCTGGCCCAGCTGCAGTACCTCCTGCCGCGCCTGCGTGGCTGGGGTGAGTCGATGTCCCGTCAGGCCGGTGGCCGCGTCGCCGGCGGTGAGGGCATCGGATCGCGCGGACCCGGTGAGACGAAGATCGAGCTCGACCGCCGCCGGATCAACACGAAGATCGCCAAGCTCCGCCGCGACATCAAGGGCATGAAGACGAGCCGCGACACGCGTCGCCACTCGCGCCGGGCAGGCGGCGTCCCGTCCGTCGCCATCGCCGGCTACACCAACGCCGGCAAGAGCTCGCTGCTCAACCGGCTCACCGGCGCCGGCGTGCTCGTCGAGAACCAGCTCTTCGCGACCCTCGACCCGACCGTGCGTCGGACCGAGACCGAGGACGGCCGCGTCTACACGCTCGCCGACACCGTCGGCTTCGTCCGCAGCCTGCCGCACCAGCTCGTCGAGGCGTTCCGCTCGACGCTCGAGGAGGTCGGCGACTCCGACCTGCTCCTGCACGTCGTGGACGGCTCGCACCCCGACCCCGAGGGGCAGATCTCGGCGGTCCGCGAGGTGCTCGCGGAGGTCGGCGGCGACCAGATCAAGGAGATCATCGTCGTCAACAAGGCCGACATCGCCGACCCGGAGGTGCTCGACCGGCTCCGGCGCCACGAGCGGCACTGCGTCACGGTCTCGGCCCGCACCGGCGCCGGGCTCGCCGAGCTGCGCGCCCTCATCGACGACGAGCTGCCGAAGCCCGACATCGAGGTCGAGGTGCTCGTGCCGTACGACCGCGGCGACCTCATCTCGCGCCTGCACGAGGAGGGCGAGATCCTCGAGAGCGAGCACGTGGCCGAGGGGACCCGGCTGCGCGCCAAGGTCACGCCGACCATGGAGCCCGACCTCGCGGCATACGCCGTCGTCGCCAGCTGACCGCGACCGCACGTCGCCGAAGGGCCCCTCGGGGGGCCCTTCGGCAGGTCGGGAGGGGACTGTCGGGGCGGTCGGAGAGGATGGGCGACATGGCAGTGACCCCTGGCGCCGGACCCGACCCACGACGCGCAAGCCCCGTGGATCACGACCGACGCGTCTGGTGCTGCGCCGCCCGCGCGCCGACGACCTCGAGGACTACCTCCGCCTCCACAGCGACCCCCGGACGTACGCCCACTCGCCCGCGAGCATGCCGAGCCCCGAGCGGTGCCGCGAGCGCCTCGCCGCCGACCTCGCCGACTGGGAGCGTGACGGGCTCGGGTATGCCGCCGTCGTCGACCGCGCGTCCGGTGACGTCATCGGGTGGGCGGGCTTGCGGCACAAGGACTCGGACCGCGGAGTCATCTCAACCTCTACTACCGGCTCGCCCACGACCGGCTCGGGGCCGGGTCTCGGCCGGGAGATCTCGCGCGCGCTCGTCGCCTGGGGCGTCGAGCACCGTCCGGACGCGCTCGTGACGGCGATGGTCGACACGGTCAACACGGCGTCGCTGCGCACCGCCGACGTCGGCGGGACTCGTGCAGGTGGGCATGCGCCGGATCGAAGGACGAGCCCGGACGGCGAGCCGATGCCGTACTTCGAGGCGCCGCGCGTCGAGTCCGTGCCCGCAGGAGCGGTCGACGCCGCGCTGCGGGACGACGTCGTCGACCTCTGGGTGCGCGTCAACGACGCCGGTGGCTCGGTCGGCTTCCTGCCCGGGGCGGCGCGCCGCGACGTGGCGGCGGCCCTCGACCGTCACCTCGAGGACGTCGCGCGACGGCGCTCGCTGCTCTGCGTGCTCCGGGACCCCGGCGGCGAGCTCCGGGGACTCGGCCTCTGGGAGCACTCGCGCGGGTTCCCGTACGCCCACGTGGCCGGGCTGAAGCGGCTGATGGTCGACCCGGCCGTCGCAGGGACGCAACCTCGGACGCATCCTGCTCGGCGGCATGGTCGGCATCGCGCGGCGCGAGCTGCCGTGGGTGGAGCTGCTGCGCCTCGACTACCGCGGAGGGCTCGGCCTCGGCGAGTTCTATGCACGGGCCGGCTGGACCGAGGTCGGCCGCGTGCCGGGCGGTCTGCGCCTCAGCGCGACCGACTACCGCGACGACGTCGCGATGGCCCGCCGCGTCGACGGGGGTCCTCTGGGCTGACTCCCTGGCGGACCTGCGGCGACCTGCGCTCGTACCGGGCGAGTCGGCACGCGACCGCGACTGCTCAGGAGAGGCCCGTGACCGACCCGTCCTCGGTGATGTCGATGCGCTCGGCGTTGGGGGAGGTCGGCAGCCCCGGCATCGTGCGCATGTCACCGCAGATCGCGTAGACGTAGCCGGCGCCGACCGCCGCGCGCACCTCGCGCACCGGCATCCGCCACCCGCGCGGGGCGCCGCGCAGGGTCGGGTCCGACGAGATCGACAGGTGCGTCTTGGCGATGACGACGGGCAGGCCGCCGTAGCCCAGCCGCTCGTAGTCCTTGAGGGCCCGCGCCGCCGCCGGGACTGACATCGATGCCGTCGGCGCCGTAGACCTGCGTGGCGATCGCCTCGATCTTCTGCTCGAGCGGCAGGTCGAGGGGATAGAGGAACTCGAAGGTCGGTCGGCTCGTGCGCGGCCTCGACGACGACCTGGGCCAGCTCCAGCGCCCCGGCCCCGCCCTCGGCGACGTGGCGGGTCACGGCCGAACGGACCCCGAGGCTGTTGCAGAAGCGCCGGATGACGGCGTGCTCGGAGTCGTGGTCGTCGGGGAAGGCGTTGATCGCGACGACGGGCTGCACGCCGAACCGCCGGACGATCTCGATGTGCTTGCGCAGGTTGGGCAGGCCGGCCTCGACGTCCTTGGGGCTCTCCTTGAGCATGCCCGCGGGAAGAGGCTTGCCGGCTCGGACGGCATACCGCCCCGAGTGGGTCTTGAGCGCGCGGACGGTGGCGACGAGGACCGCGACGTCCGGCTTGAGCCCGCTGACCCGGCACTTGACGTCGAAGAAGCGCTCGGCGCCCATGTCGGCGCCGAAGCCCGCCTCGGTGATGGCGTAGTCGCTGCCGCGCATGCGCGATGAGGTCGGCGGTCACGGACGACGTGCCGGTGGCGATGTTGCCGAACGGTCCGCAGTGGATGATGGCCGGGCCGCCCTCGAGGGTCTGGAGCAGGTTGGGCTTGAGGGCGTCCTCGAGGATGGCCGCCATCGCGCCGGCGGCGTGCAGGTCCTCCGCGGTGACGCTCTTGCCCTCGTCGGTGTAGCCGACGACGATCCGCCCGAGCCGCTCGCGGAGGTCGTCGCAGCGAGGTGGCGAGGGTGAGCAGCACCATGACCTCGCTCGCGGCGGTGATGTCGAAGCCGGTCTCGCGGGCCAGCCCGTCCTGTCGCGCGCCGAGCCCGACGACGACGTTGCGCAGGGCCCGGTCGTTGACGTCGAGGACCCGGCGCCAGGTGATGTTGCGGACGTCGATGCCGAGCTCGTTGCCGTGGTGCAGGTGGTTGTCGATCATCGCGGCGAGCAGGTTGTGGGCGGACGTGACGGCGTGGAAGTCGCCGGTGAGGTGCAGGTTGAGCCGCTCCATCGGCACGACCTGGCTGTAGCCGCCGCCGGCCGCGCCGCCCTTGATCCCGAACGTCGGCCCCATCGACGGCTGACGCAGCGCGACGACCGCCCGCTTGCCGAGGCGGTGCAGCGCCTGCGCGAGCCCGACCGAGGTCGTCGTCTTGCCCTCGCCGAGGGGCGTCGGCGTGACCGCCGTGACGACGACGTACTTGGCCGTATGCGTCGGCGCGGGCTCGTCGAGGACCGCGAGGTCGATCTTGGCGACGCCGCGGCCGTACGGCTCGAGGTGGTCGTCGCGGACGCCGAGGTCGGCGGCGACGTCGGGAAGCGGGCGCAGGGTCGCCGCGTTCGCGATCTCGAGGTCGGTGGGCAGGGGTGCGCTCATGCCTCGATCCAACTCCCGGGGCCGGTACCGCGCACCGGAATCGGCGAGCCCCCGCCGTGAGTTCGGTCCCACGGTGTCCGGGTGCGACGGCGCGCCGGTCCACAGGTCGGGGGTCCACGGGGGCGGAGCCCCCGTGCGTCGGCATACGCTGACCCAATGCCCCAGCGACCCGCGCTCGACGACCTCCTCCACGCCGCGGTGTCGGGAGTCGGTGGCGCGGAGCGGCCGGGCCAGGTCGAGATGGCCAAGGCCGTCGCGCACGCGATCGACGACGGGGAGCACCTGCTCGTCCAGGCCGGCACCGGCACCGGCAAGTCGCTCGCCTACCTCGTGCCGGCGGTCGCCCACGCCTTCGAGGCGGGCAAGCCTGCCGTCGTCGCGACCGCGACGCTCGCCCTGCAGGCACAGATCGTCGACCGCGACATGCCGCGCGTCGCCGACGCCCTCGCTCCGGTCCTCGGGCGCCGTCCCACGTACGCCCTCGTCAAGGGCCGTCGCAACTACGTGTGCCTCAACAAGCTCGAGGGCGGCTTCCCCGACGACGAGGACGGCCTGCTCTCGGTGGGTCAGGTCGACGCCTCGGTCGGCCGACTCGGCCAGGAGGTCGTCCGACTGCGCGAGTGGGCGTCCACCACCGACTCCGGCGACCGCGACGAGCTCGTCCCCGGCGTCTCCGAGCGGGCCTGGCGGCAGGTGTCGGTCTCGGCCCACGAGTGCATGGGCGGCAAGTGCCCGCTCGTCGGCCGAGTGCTTCGTCGAGCGGGCGCGCGAGGCCGCCAAGGACGTCGACGTCATCGTCACCAACCACTCCTTCATGGCCATCGACTCCTTCGAGGGCCGTCAGATGCTGCCCGAGCACGACGTGCTCGTCGTCGACGAGGCCCACGAGCTCGTCGACCGCGTCACGGCCACGATCACCGACGAGCTGACCGGCACCATGGTCATGACGGCCGCCAAGAAGGCCGGCCGGATGTCCGAGAACACCGCCGCCCTCGACGAGGCGGGGGAGATGCTCGCCCAAGCGCTCGAGCCGCTCGAGGAGGGGCGGATGCTCGGCATCCCCGACTCCGTCGGCCTCGCCCTCGCCCGGGTCCGCGACACGGCCCGCACCGTCCAGAGCGACCTCAAGCCGCCGCCCGGCCAGGAGGCCGACGGCGCTCGCCAGGTCGCGCGCGCGGCCGTCGACGAGATCCACGAGAACGCCGAGCGCATCCTCGAGGAGCGCGAGCTCGACGTCGTGTGGCTGAACCGCGACCCGCGCCGGGGCCCCGTGCTGCGCGTCGCGCCGATGAGCGTGGCGATGCTCGTGCGCGACAAGGTCTTCGAGGAGCGCACCGTCGTCCTCACCTCCGCGACCCTCGAGCTCGGCGGCACCTTCGACGCCGTCGCCGGCACCATCGGGCTGCGCGGCGAGGGGGCCCCGAAGTGGCAGGGCCTCGACGTCGGCAGTCCGTTCGACTACCCGAAGCAGGCCATCGCCTACGTCGCCGCGCACCTGCCGCCGCCCGGGCCGCGACGGCGCCGGCGACGACACCCTCGACGAGATCGAGCAGCTCGTCCGTGCCGCCGGCGGCCGCACGCTCGGGCTCTTCTCCTCGATGCGTGCCGCGCAGACCGCCGCCGAGGTCATGCGTGCCCGCTTCGGCGACGACATCCCGGTCCTGTGCCAGGGCGAGGACCAGATCACGACGCTCGTGCGCCAGTTCGCCCGCGACCCGCGCACCTGCCTCTTCGGCACCCTCACCCTGTGGCAGGGCGTCGACGTGCCCGGCTCGTCGTGCCAGCTCGTCATCATCGACCGCATCCCGTTCCCGCGGCCCGACGACCCGCTCGCGTCGGCGCGGTCGCAGGCCATCGCGCGGATGGGTGGCAACGGCTTCATGGCCGTGTCGGCCACCCACGCCGCGCTCCGGCTCGCGCAGGGGGCCGGTCGCCTCGTGCGCCGGGCCGACGACCGCGGCGTCGTGGCCTTCCTCGACTCCCGGATGATGACGGCGAGGTATGCCGGCTTCCTCCAGCGCTCGCTGCCGCCCTTCTACCCGACGACCGACAAGAAGATGGTGCTCGCCGCGCTCGCGCGCCTCGACGCGATGGCTCCGCCGCCGGTCGCCGTCGAGGAGCCCGCGCTGCGCTCGCTCACCGGGTGCCCGGGCCGACGCCGACGGCACCGAGCACCCGAGGCCGGTCGCCGTGGCGCCGCCGGCCCCGGTCTCGTCCCGCAGCGCCGTCACCTCGGGCCACGCCTGGACCGACGAGCAGGACGAGGAGCTGCGCGACGCCGCCGACGCCGGCATGCAGCTCGACGAGCTCGTCGACCACTTCGAGCTGCCCGAGGAGACCATCGCGGCGCGGGTCGAGCAGCTCGGCCTGACCATCGCCTCAGGCGCCCTCTTCGACTGACGGGCCGCACGGCATACGCCATCGCGCTGCGACGGGCGTCACGGGGTCTTCGGGGTGGCCACCGGCGGCGTGGGCAGCTGCAGCAGGTTCGAGGTCCCCTGCGGCACGACGATGAGCGAGTCCCCGTGCTCCTTGAGCATGTCGATGTACTTGCTCATGAGGACCTGCTCGTTGAGCCGGTTCTGGCACTTCTCGGACGGCACCGGCACGACCTTCACGGCCTTGACGTCCTTGCCGTTGATGACCTCGTTGACCTGTGTCGAGGTCGCCCCGCAGCGGATGATCTGGTCGGCGTCGGACGTGGCCTGGGCCTCGGTCTTGGTGATCTCGGCCTTGGCGAGAGCCGTCTGCAGGTCGGCCTTGGCCGCCTCGGCGTTGGCGAGCGAGCTCTGCACCTTGTCGTAGTTGGCCTGCACGCTCTGGTCGAGCGTGATGGCCCTCGGGTCGACCTGCTCCACGGTGACGCCGACCTCGCCGAGACGCTTCTCGAGGCCCTCGGTGATCCGCAGCGCGAGCTGCGCCCGTGACTGGCGGACCGCGGCGGCCGTGAAGGTCGTCGGCGCGTCGCGGGTCACCGACGAGACGCCGGGGAGGACCGCACGGGAGATGAACGACTCCTGGTCGGGGTACTGCCGCACGATCTCGGAGAGCTTGCCCGGGTTGAGCGAGTAGCGGATGGTCACGTCGTAGGCGACCGTCGCGTTGTCGCTCGTGACGGTCGAGATGCGGCCCCCGCCCTCGTCGAGCGCGATGGTCTGGTTGCGGATGTCGAAGCGGATGAGGTCCTGCCACGGCGCCTTGAGGTGGATGCCGGTGGCGCTGATCGCCTCGTCACCCACCGTGCCGAAGGTCTTGGTCACCGCTGCCTCGCCCGCGTCGAGGCGGTAGTACGAGGCGCTCACGACGAGGAAGAAGGCGAGCGCGAACGGGATCGCGGCGTAGCGGCTCAGCTTCCTGGGGTGGTCCTTGAGCCGGAGCAGGACGAAGCCGACGGCGGTGAGCACGATGGCGAGGACGAGGGCGAACATGACCTTCACTTCCACGGGGGACGGGGCGGGCCGGCTGTCGGGCCCGCATGGCAGAGTTGACGCCATGACCGACCCGGCCGTTCCGCCCTTCGTGCTCGTGACCGGCCCGGAGGGCGTCCTCGTCGAGCGCGCCGTCGCCGGCGTGCTCGCGCCGGGCAAGCGAGGCCGACGTCGAGGTCATCCGCATCGACCCCGCGACCTACGAGTCCGGGGCCCTGCAGATGCATGCGAGCCCCTCCCTCTTCGGCGGCGCCAAGACCATCGTCGTGCGCGACCTGCACGAGTCGCCCGACGAGCTCCAGCTCGACCTGCTCTCGCTCCTCGCCGCGCCCGACCCCGACGCTCGGCCTCGTCGTCGCCCACGGCGGCGGCATGAAGGGCAAGAAGGTCCTCGACACGATGAAGAAGGCGGGCGCCCGGGTCATCGAGTGCCCGGCCATCAAGACCGACCGCGACAAGACCGACTTCGTCATGAAGGAGTTCGCGGCGGCCCGGCGCAAGATCACGAGCGAGGGCGTGCGCGCCCTCGTCGAGGCCGTCGGCAAGGACGTGCGAGAGCTCGCCGCGGCCTGCTCGCAGCTCGTCTCCGACACCGAGGGCACGATCGACGACGCCGTCGTCGACACCTACCACGGCGGCAAGGTCGAGGCCACGGGCTTCCGGGTCGCCGACGCGACCGTGGCGGGCCAGTCCGGTGAGGCCCTGCGCCTGCTCCGTCACGCCATCGCCACCGGCGTCGACCCCGTGCCGATCGTGGCCGTCATCGCCTCCCAGCTGCGCCAGCTCATCAAGGTCGGCGCCGCCGGGCGGGGCAGCTCGGCCCAGCTGGCCAAGAGCCTCGGCATGGCTCCGTGGCAGGTCGACAAGGCCCGCCGGGCCGTCGGCCACTGGAGCGCCGACGGCCTCGCCGTCGCGGTGCAGGCCGTCGCCGCGGCCGACTTCGAGGTCAAGGGCGGCGGACGCGACCCCGTGTATGCCGTGGAGCGGGCCATCCTGACCATCGCCCGCGCCCGCGCCGCCCGCTGAACGCACCTGTCCACCGAGCGGCCTCGACGGACCGCGCGGGACGGCATACTCCCGGTTTGGTCGTGCGCACCGGCCGCTGGTAACTTTGACCCTTGCGTGCGCGCTCAGGTCGTGCGCGCATGCATGCAGCGACCCAGAGCCGCTCACGCAGGGTGTCCCCACGCCCGGTCCCGAGCAGCTTTGCCGCCCTCTAACGGCAACCATCCGACCGAACGAAAGAAACCATCAACGTGGCAAACATCAAGTCGCAGCTCAAGCGCATCAAGACGAACGCGACGCGCACCGAGCGCAACAAGGCCGTCAAGAGCGAGCTCCGCACGTGGGTCCGCAAGGTCCGTGAGGCCACCGCCTCCGGCGACAAGGACGCCGCTGCCGACGCCCTCAAGACCGCCTCGAAGAAGCTCGACAAGGCTGTCAGCAAGGGTGTCATCCACCAGAACCAGGCCGCCAACAAGAAGTCGGCCATGGCGAAGAAGGTCGCGTCGCTCTGACGCACCACCCTCTCGCGTGAGCGGGCCCGTCACCTCGTGGTGACGGGCCCGATCTGCGTCCGGAGGATGTCGGGGACGGCTCAGCCCGCGTGCAGGGCGCGTGCCGCAGCGACGACCTCGTCGTAGCGGTCGCGGGGGAGCACGGCACCCTCGCGGCGCACCCCGTCGGGGTCGACCCGGACGAGCCGGTTGACCCGCACCTCGCTGGGACGGCCGCGCCCGTCCCAGGCGCCGGAGCCGATGTCGACCCACTCGCGGCCCGAGCGGCGCTCCTGCTGCTCGTCCCGGTCGTGGTCCTTGCTCGTCAGGGGCAGGGCCACGAGCCAGTCGCCGTCGCGTCCGATGACGAGCACGGGGCGGTCCTTGCCCTGGCTGTGGTCCTCCTCGTAGGGCACCCACGTCCAGACGATCTCGCCGGGGTCCGGCCGGCCGTCCGGCCGCGGCGCGTACGTCGTGTCGGGCAGCCGCGTCGCGTCGCCGGGGTAGGCCGCGCCCGGGTGGCCGACCGGTCGCCGGCGGCGGCTGCGGCGGCGGTGCGCTGGTGCGGTGCGGGCGCGGGTCGGGGGAGGAGGCGCCGCGCACGATGCCACGCAGTCGGCCGAGGAGACGCTCGAAGGTGCTGGACATGGGAATCACCGTAGCCGCGCCGCCGTTACCGTTGGAGTCCGAGACCGGGTCGACGGCGATCCGCACCACGCCACCCTGCCACCACGCCGGTGCCACCACCCTGGCCGCCGATCGAACGACCGAACCCGGAGAACCCCTGTGAGCCCCGCCAGACGTCGCACGACCCTCGCCATCCTCGCGCTCGCCGTGGGAGGCTTCGCCATCGGCACCACGGAGTTCGTGACGATGGGCCTGCTGCCGCAGATCGCCGAGGGCACCGGTGTCGACATCGCGACGGCCGGCCACTACGTCTCGGCCTACGCGCTCGGCGTCGTCGTCGGGGCCCCGCTCATCGCCGTCGCCGCGGCCAAGGTCCCGCGCAAGGGCCTGCTCATGGGCCTGATGGCCTTCTTCGCCGTCGCGCACCTCGCCATCCTCGCGGCCGACAGCTACCCCACCGTCATGGCCGCGCGGTTCCTCGCCGGCCTCCCGCACGGTGCCTTCTTCGGCATCGGCTCGGTCGTGGCTGCCTCCCTCGTGTCGCACCACCGACGCACGGCCGCGGTGGCGGCCATCCTCGGCGGCCTCGGGGTCGCGAACGTCGTCGGGGTGCCGGTCGCGACGCTGCTCGGCCAGCGGTTCTCCTGGCACCTGCCCTACGTCCTCGTCGGCGCCGTCGCGGCCCTGACCGTCGTGGCCATCGCGCTCTTCCTGCCGCACCAGCCGCCGAGCGGCGAGGAGTCCATGCGCGCCGAGATGCAGGCGCTGCGCCGCGTCCAGGTCTGGCTCGCCCTGCTCGTCGGCGTCGTCGGCTTCGGCGGCATGTTCGCGATGTACTCCTTCATCACGCCGACCATGACCGAGCTCGCCGGGCTGGACGAGCGCTACATCCCGTGGGTGCTCGCGGCATACGGCATCGGCATGGTCGCGGGCATGGTGCTGAGCGGGCGGATCGCCAACCGCGTCGGGGTGCTCAAGGGCATCATCGGCGCCCTCGGCGCTCATCGCCGTGCTCCTGGCCCTCTTCGGCTGGGCGGCGCACACGCTCTGGCTCGCCGTCGTCATGGTCTTCGTCCTGGGCCTGCTGCCCTCGATCGTCGTGCCGCTGCTCCAGACGCGCCTGATGGACGTCGCCCACGAGGGGCAGTCGCTCGCCGCCGCCCTCAACCACTCGACGCTCAACACCGCGAACGCGCTCGGTGCCTGGCTCGGCTCGATCGTGCTGGCCGCCGGGTGGGGCTACGGCGCGCCGAGCCTCGTCGGTGCCGGCCTGGCCGTGCTCGGGGTCGGGGTCGCGGTGCTGTCGGCGGTGCTCGAGCGTCGTCGCGTGTCGTCGCGCAGGGCTCCGACCGCCAGGTCAGCCGGGCTGCTGTCAGCGCCGAGACGACGAACGCCTGACCGGAGGACGCGGCGCCCGCGGGTTCGCGACGCGGTCACTCGACGATCGAGGCTCCCACCGCTCGTCATCCTCGTCGAACGGCGCGGTGTGCTCGACAGGGCACCACCGGAGCCCTCCTGCACGAGTGAGCCCGGGGCCCCGCTGGATCGCGGGGGCATCTTCCGGGAGGGGCGTCGGAGCGAAACCGACCATGGCGGGCAGGGCGTAGGCCCCCGGCGCGGCCGGCCGGCCCCAGAGCCACGGCTCCTTGGGGCGCCAGAGCAGGCGGCCGGGACGGCGCCGGTCGCGCAGCGCGTGGATGCGCCACAGCAGCACCGGGTGGCTGGCGACGGCGTTGGTGACCCAGACGAAGAAGCCCGGCTCGGTGACGGCACGGTCGGCCATCGCGTCCACGTCGACCGAGCGGCCGAGGTACTTGCCTCCGGCGAGCGTCGCCATGGCGGAGCGGGCACCCTGCGGCGCCAGCGCGTGGCCGTAGTTGTCGGCGGTGTACTCCTGCGCCCGGCTCAGGGTCGAGCCGACGAGGGGGATCCACTGCGAGGCGAACGTGCCGAGGATGCGCCAGTAGCTGACGTGCCCGGCGGCGAGTGCCCGACCTCGTGGGCGATGACGAAGCGCAACGCGTCGGGCTCCCTCGCCGCGCCGCCGACCTCGAGCAGGTCGCTGTTGATGAACGACGAACCGGCGGAAGCCGTGGCCCGAGGCGGCCGCGTTGAGCACGCCGTTGCCGAGCACGACGTACGCGTCGGGGACGTAGGACAGGCCGGACCGGGCGGCCGCGTCGACGAGCATCGCATAGGCCTCGGGGAACTGCTCCGGGGTCAGCTTGATCCCGGAGAGCCGCTGCTGGGCCCACAGCTGTCCGCGCGCGAACCAGACGAGCAGCGGGGCGAAGATCAGCGCGAGGGCGTAGACGTCCGGCGTGCGCTGCTCGTCGATGGCGAGCGACACCTCGGAGAAGGCCGCGACGAGGAGCAGCACCGACGTGACGACGGCGACGACGAGCATCACGATCTCGCGAGGGTGCCGCACGTAGCGGCGCAGCGGCAGGTGCGAGCCGGGGGCCACGGGCAGGACCTGCATCGGTTGGGCGCGCATGGCCGCCATTGTGCGTCACCAGGGCGTCCCGATGCGGGGGCAGGCCGGGGAGGCGTGAGCGCCGGCCCCCCAAAGCATGGGAGACTGTGGTGGTTGCGGCGGCGGTCCCCGGCGACTCGAACGACTCGAGCGACTCGAGCGACGCGAGCGCCGCCCGGCCGCCGACCAGCACCATCCCCGTCACCCTGACTCTGCGAGGTTCGTCCCACGTGTCGCCCATGGCCCGCTCCGCGTTGGCACCCAACGCAACGCCGCCGGACCTGATCCGCAACTTCTGCATCATCGCGCACATCGACCACGGCAAGTCGACGCTGGCCGACCGCATGCTGCAGCTGACCGGCGTCGTCGACTCGCGCGCCATGCGCGCGCAGTACCTCGACCGCATGGACATCGAGCGCGAGCGCGGCATCACGATCAAGAGCCAGGCCGTGCGCATGCCGTGGGAGCTCGAGGGCACGACGTATGCCCTCAACATGATCGACACCCCCGGCCACGTCGACTTCACCTACGAGGTGTCCCGCTCGCTCGCCGCGTGCGAGGGTGCCGTGCTCCTCGTCGACGCGGCCCAGGGCATCGAGGCGCAGACCCTCGCGAACCTCTACCTCGCGATGGAGAACGACCTCACGCATCATCCCGGTGCTCAACAAGATCGACCTGCCGGCCGCCCAGCCGGAGAAGTACGCCGAGGAGCTGGCCAAGCTCATCGGCGTGCGAGCCGGAGGACTGCCTGCAGGTGTCCGGCAAGACCGGCGCCGGCGTCGAGCCGCTGCTCGACACCATCGTCCGCACGCTGCCCGCCCCGGTCGGCGATCCCGACGCGCCGGCTCGCGCGATGATCTTCGACTCGGTCTACGACACCTACCGCGGCGTCGTCACGTACGTCCGCGTCGTCGACGGCAACCTCAGCCCGCGCGAGAAGATCGTCATGATGTCGACCCGGGCGACCCACGAGCTGCTCGAGATCGGCGTCATCAGCCCCGAGCCCGTGCCCTCGAAGGGGCTCGGCGTCGGCGAGGTCGGCTACCTCATCACCGGCGTCAAGGACGTGCGCCAGTCGCGCGTCGGCGACACGGTGACCAACGCGAGCAAGCCCGCGACCAAGGACCTCGGCGGCTACCGCGACCCCAAGCCGATGGTCTTCTCCGGCCTCTATCCCATCGACGGGTCCGACTACCCCGACCTGCGCGAGGCCCTCGACAAGCTCAAGCTCAACGACGCCGCGCTCGTCTACGAGCCCGAGACGTCGGCCGCCCTCGGCTTCGGCTTCCGCGTCGGCTTCCTCGGCCTGCTCCACCTCGAGATCGTCCGCGAGCGCCTCGAGCGCGAGTTCGGCCTCGACCTCATCTCGACCCAGCCCAACGTCGTCTACGACGTGACGATGGACGACGGCAAGGCCGTGCACGTCACCAACCCGAGCGAGTACCCCGACGGCAAGATCCGCGAGGTGAGCGAGCCCATCGTGCGCGCCACGATCCTCGCGCCGTCGGAGTTCGTCGGGGCGATCATGGAGCTCTGCCAGCAGAAGCGCGGCAACCTCCGCGGCATGGACTACCTCTCCGAGGACCGGGTCGAGATGCGCTACACGCTGCCGCTCGCCGAGATCGTCTTCGACTTCTTCGACCAGCTGAAGTCGCGCACCCGCGGCTACGCCTCGCTCGACTACGAGCCCGACGGGGAGCAGGTGGCCGACCTCGTCAAGGTCGAGATCCTCCTCCAGGGCGAGACGGTCGACGCGTTCTCCGCGATCGTCCACAAGGACAAGGCCTACGCCTACGGCGTCATGATGGCGAGCAAGCTCAAGGACCTCATCCCGCGCCAGCAGTTCGAGGTCCCGATCCAGGCCGCCATCGGCTCGCGCATCATCGCGCGCGAGAACATCCGCGCCATCCGCAAGGACGTGCTCGCCAAGTGCTACGGCGGCGACATCAGCCGCAAGCGCAAGCTCCTCGAGAAGCAGAAGGAGGGCAAGAAGCGCATGAAGATGGTCGGTCGGGTCGAGGTGCCGCAGGAGGCCTTCGTCGCCGCGCTCTCGAGCGACTCCGACCAGGGCAAGAAGAAGTAGCGTCCCCGCCGGCGGCCGGCGGCCGGCCACGCCGGCTGCGCCGCGCGTTCGGCGGGTCGGCGCGGTGGCTCAGGGCCCGAGGAGCTTGTGCCGCATCCGGTCGGTGTCCGCGGCGGTCCAGCCCTGGGCGCGGAGCCAGCCGTGGACGCCGCCGTGTCGCTCGTCGAGCGCGCCGAGGAGCAGGCGCATCGTGTCGGTCGTCGGTGACTGCTGCGCCACCGTCTTGTCCTCGAGGTTGCGCGGCGTAGGCCGGGCGCGCGCGCAGGCGGTCCATGATGGCGGCCACCCGCTGCGCCGATGCCGCGAAGTCGGCGATGACGAGCTCGTCGGGCACGTCGACGACCTTGAGCGCGAGGCCCACGACCGTGCCCGTGCGGTCCTTGCCGGCGGCGCAGTGCACGACCGCGGCCCCCTCGCTCGAGGCGATGGCGTCGAGGGCGGCGACGACGGAGTCGGGGCGGCTGGCGAGGTAGCTGAGGTAGTGCTCCGACCAGAACCGGTCGTGCGCGCGGTCCTGGTCGGGGTCGCGCCTCGCGGCCGTGAGCTCGCGCCGCTCGTCCGTCTCCCACGGCAGGGCCCGCTCGGCGGCCGGGATGCCCGACTCGTCGGTGTCCTCGCGGTAGAGGGTGTGGTGGTGGTGCGTGATGCCGGCGACGGCACGGAGCGGGCCGTCGCCCTCCTTGGCCAGCTCGACGTGGGTGCGCAGGTCGACGATGTCGGTGACGCCGTAGCGGGTCACGAGCGTGTCGACGGCCTCCGGGGTGAGGTCCTGGAGGTTGTCGGAGCGCAGCAGCCGGCGGGGCCGGACCGTGTCGCCGTCGGCTGTCACCATGCCGCCGAGGTCACGCATGTTGACGACGCCGTCGAGCTCGATCCAGTTCGGGAGGTACACCCCTGCAGCGTAGGCGACCGGAGAAACGGCTTGGCACGGTAGGCCTACCGTCAGATATCTTGACGTCGAGAGAGTCGCTGACGAGGAAGAGGATGCCCGTGACGTCGAGCACGACCCCACCGCAGGCGCCGCCGGCCGCCGCCCCTGACCCGTCGGGGTGTCCCGGTGGACCGCGACCTGCGCATCCTCGCCCTGGGCTCGTTCGCCAACCGGTTCGGCGCCGGCGCCGTCCTCACGACGAGCGCGCTCTACTTCACCCGCCAGGTCGGCTTCAGCGCCACCGAGGTCGCCCTCGCGATGTCGGTCTCGGCGGTCGTCGGCATCGTCGTGCAGGTGCCCGCCGGTCACCTCGGCGACACCCGGGGCCCACGCCGGGTGCTCACGGCCTTCATGGTCGGGGCGGCCGTCTTCAGCGCGCCCCCGGTCCTCGCCACGACCCCCTGGGCGCTCGCCCTCCTGCTCGGCGTGCTCGCGTTCTTCGAGCGTGGCGCGGGCGCCGTCAACCAGGGCGTCATCGCCCAGCTCGCCACCGGTGGGCGCGGGGTGCTCTTCAAGGCCTACCTGCGGGCCGTCACCAACACCGCTCTCGGGTTGGGCTCGGTCTTCGGCGGCGCGGCCCTCATCATCGACGAGCGATGGGCCTATGTCACCGTCTTCGTCCTCAACGCCGTCTTCACCGGGTTCGCCGCGTGGAACTCGACCCGGCTGCCCGACATCGCACCGCACGCACGCGTGGCCGGCGAGCCGAGGCTCGCCGTCGTCCGGGACTGGCCCTTCGTCGTCATCACCGTCATCACCGGGCTGTTCTCCCTCCACTTCTTCGTCATGGAGCTGGGCCTGGCGCTCTACGTCTCCGCCCACACGGCCGCCCCCACCGTCATGGTGGCGATCCTGCTCATCGTCAACACGGCCGCCGTCGCCCTCTTCCAGGTGCGGCTGTCCCGTCGCGCCGACTCCGTCGAGGCCGGCGCCCGGGCCCTCGTGCGCGGGGCGTGGTGGATCGCGGCCGGCTTCGCCGTCGTCGCGCTGGCCGACCGGGGCACCAGGTGGTTCGCCGTCGCCACCCTCGTCATCGGGTCCCTCGTCCACGTCGTCGGCGAGATGATCGGGTCGGGTGGCCAGTGGGGCCTGCAGATGGGACTCGCCCCGCACGAGCGGCAGGGCCAGTACCAGGGCTTCGCCGGACTCGGGTTCAGCGTGCTCGCCGTCGTCGCACCCCCGGTCGTCACCTACCTCTGCGTCGGCCTCGGCGAGACCGGCTGGTTCGTCCTGGCGGCCTTCATGGTCGTCATCGCGCTCGTCTCGGTGCCCGGCAGCGCGCTGGGCCCTCGCGTCGAGGGCCCGCTACGGCGTCACGACGCACTCGGGCTGACCCGACGTGCTTCCGGGCCCGCACCGCCGCGGCTCGAGCTCAGAGGCGGCGCACGGCGACGGTGCGCACGCTGATGGACAGGAACGGTGGGCCGTCCGACCTGAAGTCCTCACCGCCGCCGCTGACGATGTGCTGCACGACCTCCAGCCCGGAGCCGACGTGCCCGATGAGGGAGTAGACGGGTGCGCCCCGGGCGCACCGTGAAGTCGTGGTGGACGACGAAGAACTCGCCGGCGGTGCCGAGGAAGCCGTCGCCGCGGGCCATCCCGACGTCGCCGACGCGGTAGGTGTGGTCAGCCGGGACGTTCTCCAGCGGCAGGTCGTAGCCCGGTTCGGCCGTGCTGCGCCCGCTCGGGTCGCCGCACTGGAGGAAGGCCGTGGGTGCCGGTGGCGTGGTGAGCCGGTGGCAGACGCTGTCGGTCCAGTAGCCGGCCCGGGCCAGCGTGACGAAGGAGGCGACGCTTCTCGGCGCGCGCTGCCCGTCGAGCCGCAGCGTCACGTCCCCGCACGTCGTGTGCAGGACCGCGCTCCAGTCCGACCCGGCCGCCACGGACGCGGGCGGTGCGGTCGTGAACGTCGGGTAGGTCGCGGGTGGGGTCGGCGGAGAGCGTGCACGTCGCGGCGACGGTGGGCGCCGGCGTGGGTCCGACCCGGCGCTGCTGGTGGGTCAGCACGACCACGGACGCGACAACGGCAAGGCACAGCAGGGCCGTGCCCACGAGGAACCGCACGGTCCTGCGGCGCGACGGCTGCGCATCCGCCATGAGGGCAGCGTACGACGTGGACGAGTCACCCCTTCCGGGCTGGGACAATGGAGGTATGCCGCCCTCCGCCCTCCCCGACGGCGACCCCGCTCCCAGCACGGGTGAGCTGCCCCCCGCGGCGCTCTCCGACCTGGCCTCGACCGATCTCGGCGTCTACGTCCATGTCCCGTTCTGCACGGTGCGCTGCGGCTACTGCGACTTCAACACCTACACCCTGACCGAGCTCGGCGGTCCCGGTGCCAGCATCGGCATCGACACGTACGCCGACGCCGCCCTGCGCGAGCTGGACATCGCCCGCTCGGTCCTGGGCAGCGAAGCGCCATCCGTGTCAACGGTCTTCGTCGGCGGTGGCACGCCCACCATGCTGAGGTCAGGCGACCTCGTGGCGGTGCTGGACGGCATACGCGAGCGGTTCGGGCTGGCGCCCGACGCCGAGGTGACGACCGAGGCCAACCCGGACTCCGTGACGCCCGAGTCGCTGCGTGAGCTCGCGGACGGCGGCTTCACCCGCGTCTCGGTGGGCATGCAGTCGGCCGTGCCCCACGTGCTCCGCACCCTCGAACGCACGCACGACCCCGACAACGTCGCGCGCGCCGTCGCGGCCACCCGGGCGGCCGGCATGCAGGTCAGCGTCGACCTCATCTACGGCACGCCGGGGGAGTCCCTCGAGGACTGGCGGCGCAGCCTCGAGGCGGCCATCGCGCTCGAGCCCGACCACGTCTCGGCCTACGCCCTCGTCGTCGAGGAGGGCACGAAGCTCGCCGCGCAGGTGCGGCGCGGCGTCGTGCCCGCACCCGAGGACGACGACGAGGCCGACAAGTACGAGCTCGCGGACGAGCTGCTGACGGCGGCCGGGTTCGGGTGGTACGAGGTGAGCAACTGGGCGCGCTCGGAGCAGCACCGCTGCCGCCACAACGTCGCGTACTGGGCCGGGACGAACTGGTGGGGCGTCGGCCCGGGCGCCCACAGCCACGTCGGCGGCGTGCGCTGGTGGAACGTCAAGCACCCCAGCTGCGTATGCGGCTCGGCTCGGGGCGGGGGAGTCGCCCGCCCAGGCGCGCGAGACCCTGACCGCCGACCAGCGCTACGACGAGCGTGTGCTGCTCGGCACACGGCTCGTCGAGGGGCTGCCCGTCGCGCGATCTGCGAGGATCGGGACGCACCGCCGTGGCCGGCCTCATCGCCGACGGTCTGCTCGACGGCACCGCCGCCCTGCGGGACTCCCGTCTCGTCCTGACCCGGCGTGGCCGACTGCTCGCCGACACCGTGGTGCACCGGCTCCTCGCCTCGTGAGGAGCCCCCGAGGAGGAGGCCCCGATGAGCGAGACCGTGTCGACGACGACCGCAGGTGACGAGACGAGCGGGGCGACGGCGTCAGGCGCGGGTGCGACCGCCGTGCGAGGTCGTCGCCGCCGCCCGCCGCACCTTCGACCGGGGGGTGACCAAGCCGCGCGAGTGGCGCGTCGCCCAGCTCCGCGCCCTCCGCTCGCTCCTCGTCGACCACGAGGACGAGATCGCCGAGGCCCTGCACGACGACCTCGGCAAGAGCGCCACCGAGTCGTGGATCACCGAGACCGGCTTCGTCGTCCGCGAGATCGACCACACCCTGCGACACCTGCGGGCGTGGACCTCGCCGCGCCGGGTGGGGGTGCCGCTCTCGCTCGCCCCCGGCCGGGCCACGCTCGTGCGCGAGCCGCTCGGCGTCGTCCTGGTCATCGCGCCGTGGAACTACCCGGTCCAGCTCTGCCTCGCCCCGCTCGTCGGCGCGCTCGCCGCCGGGAACGCCGTCGTCATCAAGCCGAGCGAGGTCGCCCCGGCGACGTCTGCGGTCCTCGCGCGCCTGCTCCCGCAGCACCTCGACGCCTCCGCGGTGCACGTCGTCGAGGGCGGGGTCCCGGAGACGACGGCACTGCTCGCCGAGCGGTTCGACCACATCTTCTACACCGGCAACGGGGCCGTCGGCAGGATCGTGCTCGAGGCTGCGGCGCGCCACCTGACGCCGGTGACCCTCGAGCTGGGAGGCAAGTCGCCGGCCTACGTCGCGGACGACGCGGACCTCGAGGTGACCGCACGACGGCTCGTGTGGGGCAAGTTCACGAACGCCGGTCAGACATGCGTGGCGCCCGACTACGTCATCGCGAGCCGCTCCACCCTCGGGCCCTGAAACCCCTTCTGGCGCAAGCGATCCGGGAAGCCTTCGGCGATGACCCGCTGGAGTCGCCGGACTACGGTCGCATCGTCAGTCGTCGGCACTTCGACCGCCTCACCGCGCTCGTCGACCCGGCGCGGGTGGTCATCGGTGGTCGGTCGGACGAGGTCGTCCCGCTACCTCGCGCCCACCGTCGTCGAGGTCGTCGACCCGGACGACCCACGCGAGCTCGTCATGCGGGAGGAGATCTTCGGCCCGGTTCTCCCGCTCGTCGAGGTGGACGACCTGGACGGCCGCCATCGACGTGGTCAACCGGCGCGACAAGCCGCTCGCGCTCTACGTCTTCACCACGTCGGACGAGGTGCGGCGAGCGCTTCGTGCGCGACACCTCCTCAGGTGCGCTCGGGGTCAACATCGCCCTCGCCCACCTCGCCGTGCCGGGACTGCCCTTCGGCGGCGTGGGTGCCAGCGGCATGGGCGCCTACCACGGCGAGCGGTCCGTCGAGCTCTTCTCGCACACCAAGTCGGTGCTGTCGATGCCGACGCGTCCCGACACGACCGTCTGGGTCCGGCCGCCGTTCACGGCGCTCAAGCAGCAGGTCATCGCCCGCGTCGCCGTCCCCGGGCGCCGACGTCGCCGCCGCCGCAGCCCCGCCGCCGCTGCGATGAGGTGACGTGTCCACACCGCCGGTGGGTGGTGCGAATGAGGCACCGAGTTCGTCGCTGTCGGGTGTGATTTGCGAACTCGGGGAGCGTAACGGCAGGTATGTCCTAGATTGCGGGTGCACCCCGCCCGCAACTCCTGGAGACCGACATGCCCTTGGCCATCTCGCTCGCGGCCGACGGCACGGCCGTCGCGCGCAGACCGCGCGTCCGCCGACCCCTCGCCGCTGCTGGCTCACCGCCCTGGCGGTGCTGGTCTCCACGGTCGGTCTCGCCGGTCCGGCGCGGTCCTACGAGTGGAACGTGCTGTGCACGGGCTACGACGCCTGCGCCAAGCGCCGGCTACTCGAACGCCGGCTACAAGGACCACAGCAGCACGAGCTACTGGAGCCAGTCGACCGGTCACAACTGCACCAACTACGTCGCCTACCGCCTCGTCACGAACGGCTTGCTGAACAAGCGACCGGCCCGCTGTCGGGCAACGCCTACAACTGGGGGTCGGCGTTCGCGAGCCCGACCAACGACGCGCCGGCGGTCGGCTCGGTGGCTTGGTGGGGACAGTCCTTCTCCGGCACCGGGCACGTCGCCTACGTCGAGAAGGTCGTCTCGGCCGACCAGATCGTCATCTCGGAGGACAACTGGGGCGGCGACTTCAGGTGGCGCACGGTCACCCGGTCCGGAGGGCTGTGGCCGGACGGTTTCATCCACCTGCGTGACCTGGGACCTGCCGTCAGTCGCTCCTGCCACCTACCCGACGGTACCGGCCGGTGACGCCGACGCGGATCGTCGACACGCGGACCGCGCTCGGGGCAAGTGGCCCGCTTGCGAGCGGAAGCGTCACCAGCATCCTCGTGAACGGCAAGGCGGGGCTGCCACGGACTGCCGTGGGTGCCGTCGTCGTCAACGTGACGGCGGTTCGACCCAGGGCGGCAGGCTGGCTCCTGACCTACCCGTCGGGCAGCTCGCCGGCCGCCTCCTCGACCCTCAACTTCGACGCGGGGGACGTGGTTGCCAACCAGGCTGTCGTCGGAGTCGGGAGCGACGGGCGCATCCGCCTCGAGGTGAGCCAGACAACCGACGCCCTCGTGGACATCGTGGGCTGGTATCCGGCGTTCGGAAACCTCTCGACGACCACTCCGAAACGCGCATCCTGGACACGCGGTACGGGCTGGGAGCGCCGACGGGCCGCCTCGCGCCGGGCGGCCGCATCGACCTCGCGGTCACCGGAACCTCCGTGGTCCCGCCGTCGGGTGTCGACTCCGTGCTGCTCAACGTGACGGCCGCGCGACCGACCAAGGACGGCAACCTCGCAGTCTGGCCCGCGGCCTCGGCCGCGCCCCACCTCGTCATCGCTCAACTTCTCCACGGGAAGGTCGATCTCGGGCCTTGTCTTCGCCAAGGTCGGCAGCAACGGCCGCGTGAGCATCCGGACGTCTGCCGCCACCGACGTCGTCGTGGATGTCGTCGGGTGGTACCCGTCCGGTGCGGACTACCGCGGCTTGGCACCGGCCCGGCTGCTCGACACGCGCTCCGGCGCCGGCGTCGTCTCCAGCGGCCCGGTCGACGCGGCGAGCGTCGTGCGCCTCAAGGTGGCTGGGCGAGGTGGCGTCCCGTTGGCCGGGGTCCGTTCGGTGGTCGCTCACCATCGCGGTCACCGGGCCGCAACAAGCCGGCTTTCTCACGGCCTATCCCTCCGGGAGCGTTCGCCCCACCACGTCCAACGTCAACTACGTCGCTGGCCAGACGATCGCCAACACCGCCGTCGTCACACCGAGCAGCGACGGCTACGTCGACATCTACGTCGACAAGAGCACTCAGGTGGTCGCCGACGTCCAGGGTTACCTCATCCAGTAGCTCGGGGGAGGCAGCGACGGGCCGTGGGCAGAGGCCGTCGCTGCCCCTCCCTCAGTCGACCGGCTCGGTCACGAAGTCGATGAGCTCCTCGACGCTCGCGAGGAGGGTCGGCTCGAGGTCCGCGTAGGAGCGCACCGTCCCGAGGATGCGCTTCCACGCGCGTGCGATGTCGGCCTGGCTCGCGTGCGCCCACCCGAGCTCGGCGCAGATGCCGTGCTTCCACGAGGTGCCCCGCGGGATGACCGGCCACTGCTGCCAGCCGAGGCGCTCGGGGCGCACGGACTGCCACACGTCGACGTAGGGGTGGCCGAGGATCTTGACGTGCCGGGCGAGGCCGGGCAGCGCCCGCGCCTGCTCGACGATGCGCGCCTCCTTCGTGCCCGGCACGAGGTGGTCGACGAGGACACCGAGCCGGCGCCCGGGGCCCGGCTCGAACTCGGCGATGATGCCGGCGAGGTCGTCCACGCCGTCCATGAGCTCGACGACGACGCCCTCGACGCGCAGGTCGTCGCCCCATACCTTCTCGACGAGCTCGGCGTCGTGCCGCCCCTCGACGTAGATGCGCGAGCCGCTCGCCACCCGGGCGCGGGCGCCCTCGACCGCCACGGAGCCGCTCGCGGTTCGCGAGGCGGCGCGCCGCGCGTCGGCGAGGGCGGTCGCCGCAGCAGCCTGCGGTGGAGTGAGCGTCACCGGGGCCCCGTCGACGAGGAACCCGGGGCCGAGCGGGAACGCCTTGGTGCGTCCGCGACGGTCCTCGAGGTGCACGACGTGCATGCCGCCCGCCTTCTCGACGCGGACCACGGCGCCGACCCAGCCCGTCTCGACGTCCTCGACGACGAGGTCGGCCTCGGCGGGGATCGGGGTGGACCGGCCGCGCCTCGGGGCACGCCAGTCACCGCTCAGCACGTCTGATCCGTAGCGATCGTTGGGGGACACGACAATCGAGGGTATGCCGCGGGGTGTGCCGCCGCGCGCACGCCACGCGGGCGCCGGCCGAGGCGCCGAATGCCACCGGTGGCGGGGAGGTTGCCGACGCAGCCGGGCGGCGCCTACGGTTGGGTGGAGTCGGAGATCGGCGGGCCACGACGTAGACTTGGCACTCGTCGATCGAGAGTGCCAGAGGGCCGATGCCAGACCCGTGCCAGACCCGTGAAGGAGGGACGATGAGCGAGGACCGTAGGCTGATGGTGCTGCGCGCGATCGTGCAGGACTACGTCCAGACCTCCGAGCCGGTCGGGAGCAAGGCGCTCGTCGAGCGCCACCACCTCGGGGTGAGCGCCGCGACGGTGCGCAACGACATGGCCCTGCTCGAGGAGGAGGGCCTCATCCACGCGCCGCACACGTCGGCCGGGCGGGTGCCCACCGACGCCGGCTACCGCGTGTTCGTCGACCGGCTCAGCGCCGTCAAGCCCCTGGGGCAGGGGGAGCGCCGCGCCATCGGCCAGTTCCTCCAGGGCGCTGTCGACCTCGACGACGTCGTCGACCGCACCGTGCGTCTGCTCGCGAGCCTGACCCGCCAGGTCGCGGTCGTCCAGTACCCCTCGCTGACCCGGTCGACGGTGCGCCACATCGAGCTCGTCCCGATGGGCTCGTCGCACCTGATGATCGTCCTCATCGTCAACACCGGCCGTGTCGAGCAGCGCGTCGTCGACACCGGACGCGTCCTGTCGGACGCGACCGGTGAGGCGCTGGTCGCCTCGATCCGGTCACGCATCAACGAGGTCGCGGCCGGCGTGCCGTTCACCGTCGCCGCGACCCGGCTGCGACGCCTCGTGGGCGACGCCGACGATGCCGACCGCGCCGCCGTCGAGGCCGTCGTCTCGGCTCTCGGGGACGCCCTCGTCGAGGAGCGCGAGGAGCGCGTCGTCCTGGCCGGGCAGGCGAACCTCGCCCGGGCCGGCGCGGACTTCCCTCGCAGCATCGGACCGATCCTCGAGGCCCTCGAGGAGCACGTCACCCTGCTGCGCCTGCTCGGCCAGCTCGGCGACGACCCCGAGCTGGTGTCGGTGCGCATCGGCTCCGAGAACCCCGTGACGGGCCTGCAGTCCACGTCGCTCGTGTCGATGGGCTACGGCTCCGGCTCCGAACGCGTGGCGAGCCTCGGGGTCCTCGGCCCGACCCGCATGGACTACCCCACGACGATGGCATCGGTCCGGGCCGTCGCCCGCTACGTGTCCGAGATCCTCGACGAGAACCAGGCCACCTGACCAGCACCACCTCGGCCAGTCCGCCGGCGCAGCGCCGCGCCGGAACCGAAAGCACCACGTACCAAAAGGAATCCCAGCTTGAACGACTACTACGCCGTCCTCGGTGTCTCGCGCGACGCGAGCCAGGAGGAGATCAAGAAGGCCTACCGTCGACTCGCCCGCAAGCTGCACCCGGACGTGAACCCCGGTGCAGAGGCCGAGGAGGAGTTCAAGCGCGTCTCGCAGGCCTACGACGTGCTCTCCGACCCGCAGAAGCGCCAGTCCTTCGACATGGGCGCCGACCCGTTCGCCACGGGCGGCGGCGCCGGCTTCGGTGCCGGACAGGGCTTCTCGTTCAGCGACGTCATGGACGCCTTCTTCGGCGCGGGCGCCCAGGCCGGCACGCGCGGCCCGCGCTCGCGCGTCCAGCGCGGACAGGACGCCCTGGTGCGTCTCGACATCGACCTCTCCAAGGCGGTCTTCGGCTCCGAGGAGGAGCTGACCCTCGACACCGCGGTGGGCTGCACCCGCTGTGACGGAGACGGCGCCGAGCCCGGCACCGGACGCCAGACCTGTCCGATCTGCAAGGGCGCCGGCGAGGTCCAGCAGATCCAGCGCAGCTTCCTCGGCCAGGTCATGACCTCCCGCCCGTGCGTCAACTGCCAGGGCTTCGGCTCGACCCTGACCGACCCGTGCCACGACTGCTCGGGTGACGGCCGCGTGCGCACCCGCCGCTCGCTCAAGCTCAAGGTGCCGGCCGGTGTCGACACCGGCACGCGCATCCAGCTCACCGGTGAGGGGGAGGTCGGGCCGGGCAACGGACCCAACGCCGACCTCTACGTCGAGATCCGCGTCGTCAACCACGACACCTACACCCGCCGCGGCGACGACCTGCACTGCAGCGTCGAGCTGCCCATGGCCGCGGCCGCGCTCGGCACGAGCTTCAAGCTGTCGACCTTCGACGGCATGCAGGACCTCGAGATCAAGGCCGGCACGCAGAGCGGTGACGTGCTCACCCTGCGCGGACTCGGTGTGACCCACCTGCGTCACGGAGGTCGAGGCGACCTGCTCGTCCACGCGACCGTGCAGACCCCGACCCGTCTGACCGAGGAGCAGGAGGAGCTGCTGCGCCAGTTCGCGGCCCTCCGCGGCGAGGAGAGCCCCCAGGGACGGCTGACGCCTGCCAACAAGGGCCTGTTCGGCAAGCTGCGTGACGCCTTCAAGGAGAAGTGACCCGCACGTGAGCGCCCGGTGACCCACCAGCTCTTCCTCGGCGAGCCGTCCGCGGTCGCCGAGGCCGTCGTCGGGTCGTCGCTGCTCCTCGACGGCGACGAGGGGCGTCACGCCGCGGCCGTCGTGCGACTGCGTCCGGGCGAGCGCTACTTCGTCGCCGACGGAGCGGGCCGCCGCGTCCTGCTGGAGGCCACGGACGTCGACCGGGCATGGGTGCGCGGCCAGGTGCTCGACGTCAGCGACGAGCCCGAGCCCCGGCCGCGGCTCGTCCTCGTCCAGGCCCTCGCGAAGGGCGACCGCGACGAGCAGGCGATCGAGGCGGCGACCGAGCTCGGCGTCGACGAGGTCGTCCCGTGGCAGGCGGAGCGCTCCGTCGTCGTCTGGCGCGGCGACCGCGCGGCCAAGTCCCTCGCCAAGTGGGTCGCCGTCGTGGCCCGGGCGACCAAGCAGTCCCGCCGGGCGCGTATGCCGTCGACGTCCCCCGTGGTCGGGCTGGCTCCGCTCGTGGCGCGGGTGGCGGAGTCGGCGCTGCACGCTCGTGCTCCACGAGGACGCCACCGAGCCGCTGGCGACGGTGGACCTGCCGGAGTCGGGCGACGTGCTCGTCGTGGTCGGGCCCGAGGGCGGCATCACCGACCGCGAGATCGAGGCGCTCACCGCCGCGGGAGCCCATGCCGTGCGTCTCGGGCTCGACGATCCTGCGGGCGTCGTCAGCCGGTCCCGCGGCCCTCGCGGTCCTCAGCGCGCGCACCCGCTGGACCTGACGGCCTACGCCCCGCTGGTCAGCGCGCCGTGAAGGGGACGAGCTGTTCCGCAACCGTGGAGCCGTCGTTGGCGCTGGCCTCGAAGACGCGCAGCACGTAGGCGCCTGCCGTCAGCGACTGCTTCGTCGGGAACGTGTACGAACCCCGGGCGGGGGCCCCCTGGGAGGCGGTGGTGAAGCCACTGTCGACGACCTTCCCGCCGCGCAGGAGCTGCCACTGGACGTTCGCCTCGTAGGTGCTGGCGACACCCGAGACGGTGAGGGGGGCGCCGGCCCTGACGACCGAGCCACGCGCCGGCTCGTCGACCCAGATCGGGGCGACCTGGCCGAGCACCGCGATCGGGTCGCTGGGCCGGGTGTAGGACGTCGAGGCCGCGTGACCGGGCGCGACGTCGGCGCTGCCGTCGGCGAGCTCGAAGTGGACGGGCAGCGAGGAGCCGAGCGCGGCCTGCACGGTCCACACGAGCTGCTCCGCGGCGAGCGGAGTGACGTCCCGCGTGCCCGAGGAGAGGCGCACCGTGATGGCGGCGTTCCCGGCCGTCACCGACTCGGCGGTGACGCCGGTCCAGGCGGAGTGGTAGGGGCTGCCAGCCGGTGCCGGCCCCATGGCCAGACGCAACGCGGCCACCGCGTTGCCCGACGGGACCGAGGGCGACGGCAGCCCGGCGGTGACGAACTCCCGGAAGAGCCGGGTCTTGGCGCTCCCCGCCGCGACCGGACCGAGGTAGTAGACGGGCACGCTCACGGTCGTCGTCACCGGAGGCTGGGCGCCCGTCGTGGCAGTGGGGGCAGGGGTGGACGGCCGTGCTGCGGTCTGCGTCGGGACGCTCGACGGTCCGCTCGACGGTCCGCTCGACGGTCCGCTCGACGGTCCGCTCGACAGTCCGGTCGACGGCGTCGCGGACGACGCGCCGGGGGTCGGCGTCCCCACGGCGGTCGGCGTCGCGGCGGCCGGCGGCGTCTGTGCCGGAGGACGGTTGACCGCCCACACCGTGCCGGTCACCAGGACCGCGGTCGCGGCCGCGGCAGCCGGCAGGATCCAGCGGTGGTGGCGGCTGCCGGGAACCTGACGAACGCGACGCGCCCGCCGCTGCAAAGCCCGTGCCGGCGTGCCCCTCGTCGAGGATGGCGCCGAGCCGGTCGGTGGGCGTGATGGTGTTCGCCTCGTCCTCGAGCGAGCGGCGCAGCCGGTCCTCGACGAGGCGCAGCCCTGCGCCGTCGACGAAGGGGAGGTCGGGGGGCGTCTCGCCCGGTCGCGACGGGTCGGTGTTCATGACAGCTCCAGGGGGTCGATGGTGCGGCGCAGGGCCGTCAGGCCACGGTGGGCGTGGGTCTTGACGGCGCCCGGGGAGATCTCGAGAGCGTGGGCGATCTGGGCCTCGGAGAGGTCGGAGTAGTAGCGCAGCACCAGCACCTCGCGCTGGCGCGACGGGAGGGCCCGCAGGGCGTCCATCACGGCGTGGCGCTCTGCCGAGCGCAGGACGTGCGTCTCCGCGCTCCCGTGGCTGCCCCGTCCCGGGGCGTCGGCTGCGGCCGCCTCTCGGAGGTTCTGGCGGTCGACGACGACGGCGTGGCGCTGCACGGATCGGCAGCCGTTGACGACGGACGTCTGGAGGTAGCCGACGACCCGGCCGCCGTCCCGGATCGAGGCCCAGCTGCGATGGGTGGCGACGAAGGCGTCCTGCACGACGTCCTCGGCGGCGAGCTGGTCGCGCAGCAGGAGCCAGGCGAGGCGCACGAGCCGGTGCCAGTGGGCCCGGTAGAGCTCGGCGATGGCCACGTCGGGGTCGCTCGGCAGCTCGGCGCCCGTGTTCGGGGCGTTCGGGGCGCGTCGGTGGGGCGGTCGGGGCGGTCGGCACACGGTCAGCGGCCCCGGACGCCCCGGGGTCACTGAGCTGGCCGGACGGCATACCCAACGTTCTCACGGACAAATGACGCACGCGGCGCCTTCACGGTTGACACGTCGACGTGGCAATCGTGCGGACCGTCCACGACGTGCCTAGGGTGCACTCATGACCTCGCAGACCCCGAGTGACTGCCTCTTCTGCAAGATCGTCGCCGGGGAGATCCCGTCCGACCGTGTCGCCGAGAGCGATCGGTCGATCGCCTTCCGCGACATCAACCCTGCTGCGCCGATCCACGTCCTCGTCGTGCCGCGACGCCACGAGCCGACTGTCGGTGCGCTGGCGGCCGTGTCGGGTGACGACCTCGCCGACGTCTTCCGTCTCGCCGCCCGCGTGGCCGAGCAGGAGGGCGTGGCCGACGCGCACCGAATGATCGTCAACACCGGTGGCGACGCCGGACAGACGGTCTTCCACGCGCACGTGCACCTCCTCGCGGGCACGACCTTCACCGAGCGGCGGATGGTGTGAGCGACGGAGCCCCACACCGGCGACGAGACGCCGGCCACGACGGGGTCGGCAGACGTCAAGGAGGGCGACGGGCGAGACGAAGCCGGTCGATCCTGTCGACGACCTCGTCACCACCCACCACACCCTCAAGGTCGGCCGCCGCACGCTGCGCTACACCGCGACGACCGGCCGCGTCGTGCTGCGCGAGGAGGAGCACAAGGACGGCACCTTCGGCGGGCACAAGGCGCGCGCCGAGCTGTCGCTGACGAGCTACGTCCTCGACGACGCCGACGCGCGCACGCGGCCGGTCACCTTCGCCTTCAACGGCGGTCCCGGCAGCTCCAGCGTCTGGCTGCACCTCGGGCCTGCTCGGCCCGCGCCGCGTCGTCAGCGGCGACGTCGGCGCCCTGCAGCCGCCGCCGTACGACCTCGTCGACAACCCCGAGTCGCTCCTCGCCGTCAGCGACCTCGTCTTCATCGACCCCATGTCGACCGGCTACTCGCGCGCCGTCGAGGGCGGCAAGCCGGGGGACTACCACGGCTACCAGAAGGACATCGAGTCCGTCGCCGAGCTGATCCGGCTCTGGACCTCGCGCAACGGCCGCTGGATGTCGCCGAAGTTCGTCGCGGGCGAGTCCTACGGCACCCTGCGCGGGGCGGCGCTCGCCGAGCACCTGCAGTCCCGCTACGGCATGTACCTCAACGGGCTCGTCCTCATCAGCAGCGTGCTCGACCTCAGCTCGGTCGACTTCGAGAACCAGCGCAACGACCGCGCCCACGCGCTCTACCTGCCGACGTATGCCGCCGTGGCCCACTACCACGGCAAGCACGGCCGCCGCGGTCGCTGCGGTCCGTCCTCGACGAGGCGCGAGGCGTATGCCGCCCGCGACTACCCGTGGGTGCTCTCCCGGGGCGCCCGGCTGACGCGGCGCGGAGCGTGCCGAGGCGCGTGGCGACGCTGGCCCGGCTCTCCGGCCTGACCGAGGACTACGTCGACCGCGCCGACCTGCGCATCGAGCACTGGCGCTACTTCACCGAGCTGCTGCGCGACCAGCGCCTCGTCGGTGGGGCGCCTCGACGCCCGGTTCACCGGTCCGGCCGCGGCCGCCATCGCCGAGAACATGGACGCCGACCCGTCGCACGACGCCATCGCCGGGCCCTACGCCGCGGCCTGGAACCACTACGTCCGCGACGAGCTCGGGTACGGCAGCGACCTGCACTACGAGCAGATCTCGCGCCTCGTGCACCCGTGGTCGTTCAAGGACTTCGAGGGCCGGCCGGTCGACGTGTCGCCGCAAGCTCGAGCGGGCGATGCGCCAGAACCCGCACCTGCAAGGTGCACATCGCCTACGGCTACTACGACGGCGCGACGCCGCACTTCGCGGCCGAGGACGTCGTCGCCCACCTGCAGCTGCCCGCCGACCGGCTCGCCAACATCGAGCACGCCTACTACGAGGCCGGCCACATGATGTACGTCCACGAGCCGTCCCGCGTGCCAGCAGAGCCGGGACCTCGCGCGAATTCGTGGTGAGGAGCTCGGGCCGCGCCACGTAGACTCGTCACCACGATGAATGACGCGCAACCTCGACCATCCGAGCACCGACAGTCCTGACGGCACCCAGCACGCCGCCGGTGGCAAGCGGCGGCGACGCCCCCGTGCTGACGCGGCAGATCCCGCCGCCGATCGAGATGGTGGCCCTGCTCGGCCCGCGCGACGAGCTGCTGCGCACGATGGAGCGCCAGTTCCCCCTCGTCGACACGCACGTGCGCGGCAACGAGATGACCTTCGCCGGCCCGGCCGGCGAGCTCGAGATCATCGACTCGCTGCTCGACGAGCTGCTCGTCATCGTCGAGACCGGGCAGCCGCTCAACCGCGACGCCGTCGAGCGCTCGATCTCGATGCTGCGCAGCCAGACCCTCGAGCGTCCCGCCGACGTGCTGACGATGAACATCGTCAGCAGCCGCGGCCGCACGATCCGGCCCAAGACGCTCAACCAGAAGCGCTACGTCGACGCCATCGACCAGCACACGATCGTCTTCGGCATCGGTCCGGCCGGCACCGGCAAGACCTACCTCGCGATGGCCAAGGCCGTGGCGGCGCTGCAGGCCAAGCAGGTCAACCGGATCATCCTGACGCGCCCGGCCGTCGAGGCCGGCGAGCGCCTCGGCTTCCTGCCCGGCACGCTCAACGACAAGATCGACCCGTACCTGCGGCCCCTCTACGACGCCCTGCACGACATGGTCTCGCCCGAGACGATCCCCAAGCTCATGGCGTCGGGCACCATCGAGGTCGCGCCGCTGGCCTACATGCGTGGACGCTCGCTCAACGACGCGTTCATCATCCTCGACGAGGCGCAGAACACCTCGAGCGAGCAGATGAAGATGTTCCTCACCCGCCTCGGCTTCGGCTCGAAGATGGTCGTCACCGGCGACATCACCCAGGTCGACCTGCCCGGTGGCACCCGCTCCGGGTCTGCAAGATCGTGCGTGACATCCTCGGCGACGTCGAGGACATCCACTTCGCCGAGCTGACGTCGCACGACGTCGTCCGGCACCGGCTGGTCAGCGCCATCGTCGACGCCTACGAACGCGACGACGCACGTGGCCAGAAGCGCGCCCGTCGCGCACGGCAAGGACGCGGCGGGCAGGGCCACCGGTCCGACCCGCCCGGCCGGACGGCATACGCCCTCGGTCGACGCGACGCCCGACACGCAGGAGGACCTCGCGTGAGCATCGACGTCCTCAACGAGACCGACGCCGACGTCGACGAGCTCGAGCTGCTCGCCTGCGCCTCCTACGTCATGGAGCAGATGCGCGTGCACCCGCAGGCGGACCTCTGCATCAAGCTCGTCGACGAGGACGCCATGGAGGTGCTCCACGTGCAGTGGATGGACCTGCCCGGGCCGACCGACGTCATGAGCTTCCCGATGGACGAGCTGCGGCCCGGCCGGGAGGGCCAGGAGCCCGAGGAGGGCACCCTCGGCGACATCGTGCTCTGCCCGTCGGTCGCGACGAAGCAGGCCCTCGAGGCGGGTCACGCGCCGATCGAGGAGATGCTGCTGCTCACGACGCACGGCATCCTGCACCTGCTCGGCTACGACCACGCCGAGCCGGACGAGGAACGCGAGATGTTCGAGCTGCAACGCCAGCTGCTGCTGACCTTCCTCGCCACGCGCAACCGCCCGAGCGCCTGAGCGCGGACGAGAGACCGAGATGTTCCCGCAGTTCGCGCTCCCGGCGCTCATCAGCATCGTCGTCGCGTTCCTGCTCTCGGCGGCCGAGGCGGCGATCTTCCGCATGTCACGCGTGCGGGCGCAGGAGCTCTTCGACGAGGGCCGCTCGGGCGCCAAGTCGCTCATGACCGTGGTCGGCGACTCGCCGGCCTACCTGTCGGTCATCGCGTTCCTGCGCGTCGTCGCCGAGGCCACCGCGGCGGTGCTCGTCACCCTGGCCGTCGCGGGGCAGGTCGAGTCGACGTGGAGCCGCGCCCTCATCAGCATCGCGATCATGGCCGTCGTGTCGTTCGTCGTCGTCGGCGTCTCCCCGCGCACGCTGGGACGGCAGAACTACGACACCGTCGCCCTGTGGAGCGCGCCCTTCGCCGTCGGGCTGCGCCGCGTGCTCGGCCCGCTCGCCAAGCTGCTCGTCGTGCTCGGCAACGCCGTCACGCCGGGCAAGGGCTACACCGACGGGCCCTTCCAGACCGAGTCCGAGCTGCGCGACCTCGTCGACATGGCCGGGCGACTCCGACGTCATCGAGGCCGACGAGCGCGAGATGATCCACTCGGTCTTCGAGCTCGGCGACACCGTCGCCCGCGCGGTCATGGTGCCGCGCACCGACATGGTCGTGCTCGACGCCGACAAGACGCTGCGCAGCGCGATGTCGCTCTTCCTCCGCTCCGGCTTCTCGCGGATCCCCGTCGTCGGCGAGGACAGCGACGACGTGCGCGGGCTGCTCTACTTCAAGGACGTCGCCCGGCGGCTCAACGCCGCCCCCGAGGACGGTCGAGCACCCCGCCACCGAGGTGATGCGGCCCATGCACTTCGTGCCCGAGAGCAAGCCGGTCGACGACCTGCTGCGCGAGATGCAGCGCGACCAGAACCACTTCGCGATCGTCGTCGACGAGTACGGCGGCACGGCCGGCCTCGATCACGATCGAGGACATCATCGAGGAGATCGTCGGCGAGATCGCCGACGAGCACGACCGCGAGGCGCCCGGCGTCGAGCAGCTCGAGGACGGCACCCTGCGGGTGCCCGCCTCGATGGACATCGACGACCTCGCCGAGCTCTTCGACGTCACCATCGACGAGGAGGACGTCGACACCGTCGGCGGCCTCCTGACGAAGGTCATCGGGCGCGTCCCGATCGTCGGCTCGTCCGGTACGGTCGCTGGGCTGGAGCTGACGGCCGAGCGCATGGCCGGACGCCGCCACCGGGTCGCGTCGGTCATCGTGCACCGCGCGCCGGTGCCGGAGGACGACGCCGCACACACCGAGACGGAGGACGCCCATGGGCACTCAGGACGCTGACCCGACACGCGGCGACGGCATGGGCGACGGCATGGCGCCCGGAGGTCGCTCGGACGACTACCGCGCCGGGTTCGCCTGTCTCGTGGGCCGGCCCAACGCCGGCAAGTCGACGCTGACCAACGCGCTCGTCGGACAGAAGGTCGCGATCACGAGCTCGAAGCCGCAGACGACGCGGCACACGATCCGCGGCGTCGCCACGACGCCGCACGGCGCAGGTGATCCTCGTCGACACCCCGGGGCTGCACAAGCCGCGGACGCTGCTCGGGCAGCGGCTCAACGACCTCGTCCGCGAGACGCTGCTCGAGGTCGACGTCATCGGCTTCTGCCTGCCCGCCGACCAGCGCATCGGGCCCGGCGACACCTTCATCGCCAACGAGCTCACGGAGCTGCGCTCGGTGCGGCGCCGACCCGTCGTCGCCATCGCCACCAAGGCCGACGCCGTCGACCGCGAGCGGCTCGCCGAGCACCTCATCGCCATCGACCAGCTGGGGGAGTGGGACGCGATCATCCCGTGCTCGGCCGTGTCGGGCAGCCAGGTCGAGGAGGTGCGCGACGTCCTCGCCTCCTTCCTGCCGCGCTCGCCGCAGCTCTACCCCGACGGCGTGCTCACCGACGAGCCCGAGATGGTGATGATCGCCGAGCTCGTGCGCGAGGCCGCCCTCGAGGGCGTGCGCGACGAGCTGCCGCACTCGCTGGCCGTCGTCGTCGAGGAGATGGTGCCGCGCGAGGGGCGACCCGAGGACAAGCCGCTGCTCGACGTGCGCGTCAACGTCTTCGTCGAGCGGCCCGAGCCAGAAGGCGATCGTCATCGGACGCGGGGGCTCCCGGCTGCGCGAGGTCGGCACCAACGCCCGCAAGGGGATCGAGGCGCTCCTCGGCCAGAAGGTCTACCTCGACCTGCACGTCAAGGTGGCCAAGGACTGGCAGCGCGACCCCAAGCAGCTCCAGCGCCTCGGCTTCTGAGGGCCCTCACCCAGCGACCCGGACACCACGGAGCGCAGACCCCAGTCCAGTGCCCACTTCCCGACGACGGAAACTGAGCACTCGACCGAGGCTCGGGGCCCAGACCCAAGTCGAGTGCCCACTTCCCGACGACGGAAACTGAGCACTCGACCAAGGCTGGGACCCAGAGCCAAGTCGAGTGCCCACTTTCCGACGACGGAAACTGAGCACTCGACCAAGGCTGGGACCCAGAGCCAAGTCGAGTGCCCACTTCCCGACGACGGAAACTGAGCACTCGACCAAGGCTGGGCCAGAGCCAAGTCGAGTGCCCACTTCCCGACGAACTGAGCACTCGACCAAGGCTGGGACCCAGAGCCAAGTCGAGTGCCCACTTCCCGACACCCCCAGCCCCGCGGCGATGTCCGGCCCGGACAGGTCCCCACCGTCCTAGACTCCGGGCAAGGAGGCGGACATGTCGGAGACTGCTGCGCACGACCACGAGCTCGAGGTCCTCGAGGAGGACCAGACGGTGCCCCCGCGACCCGAGGAGCAGATCGCCGACGTCCGCGAGGAGCCGTCGGCGTCAGAGACGCCGGACTCGCCTGAAACCGTCTGACCCGACGGGTGTCCTGCCCCGACGATCCCGTGCCCGGGTCGACCCGGGCACGGGCGCCGGTGCAGTCAGTGGTGCTCGTGCCCACCTCCCCCGAAGGTCCACACCTGTCTGCCGACGGAAACAGCGATCTTCGCTGTCGACGGCTCCGCCGGGGGCGCGGGTCTCGGGACGCGGGTCTCAGGATGCGGGCAGCGGTTCCGAGGGGTGGACGCACAGCGAGCCACCGGCATACGGTGAAGGCGTGCGTGCGGTGAGCCTCCTCCTTCTCTGCCGCGACGAGGCCTGACCCCGGCCCTCCTCGTCGCGGAGTTTCCCGTGTCCGGCCGGACACCGAGCGAAACGCAGACGAAGAGAGTGCAGCGATGATCCACCCCCAGCAGACGTCGGGAATGCCGTTCCAGAAGTACGTCCCCTTCCACGAGCAGATCCCCTTCGAGCTGCCCGGACCGCACGTGGCCGACGAAGCGCATCGAGCAGCGCCCCGCGCTGGTGCGCCGTCGACCTGCGCGACGGCAACCAGGCCCTCATCGACCCGATGAACTCCGAGCGCAAGCTGCGCATGTTCCAGCTGCTCGTCAAGATGGGCTACAAGGAGATCGAGGTCGGCTTCCCGTCGGCGAGCCAGACCGACTTCGACTTCTGTCGCGAGCTCATCGAGGGTGGCCACATCCCCGACGACGTGACGATCCAGGTGCTGACGCAGTGCCGCGACCACCTCATCGAGCGCACCTACGACGCGATCCGCGGCAGCAAGCAGGCCATCGTCCACTTCTACAACTCGACGTCGGCACTGCAGCGCAAGGTCGTCTTCGGGCTCGACCAGGACGGCATCATCGACATCGCCGTCCAGGCGGCGCGCCTGTGCAAGAAGCTCGAGGAGACCGATCCCCGACACGACGATCTACTACGAGTACTCGCCCGAGTCCTACACCGGCACCGAGCTCGACTTCGCGATGCGGATCTGCAACGCCGTCATCGACGTCATCGACCCGACGCCGGACCACAAGATCATCGTCAACCTGCCGGCGACCGTCGAGATGGCGACGCCCAACGTCTACGCCGACTCGATCGAGTGGATGATCCGCCACCTCGACCGCCGCGAGTCCATCGTCGTGAGCCTGCACCCGCACAACGACCGCGGCACCGGCGTCGCCGCGGCCGAGCTCGGCTACCTCGCCGGCGCGGACCGCATCGAGGGCTGCCTCTTCGGCAACGGCGAGCGCACCGGCAACGTCTGCCTCGTCACCCTCGGCATGAACCTCTTCAGCCAGGGCATCGACCCGCAGATCGACTTCAGCGACATCGACGAGGTGCGCCGCACCGTCGAGTACTGCAACCAGCTGCCAGTCGGCGAGCGACACCCCTACGGCGGCGACCTCGTCTTCACGGCCTTCTCCGGCTCGCACCAGGACGCCATCAAGAAGGGCTTCGAGGCGATGGCGGCCGAGGCCAAGGAGAAGGGCACGAGCATCGACGACCTCGTCTGGGGCGTGCCCTACCTGCCCATCGACCCGCACGACATCGGCCGGTCCTACGAGGCCGTCGTCCGAGTCAACAGCCAGTCCGGCAAGGGCGGCGTCGCCTACATCATGAAGACCGAGCACCAGATGGACCTGCCGCGCCGGCTGCAGATCGAGTTCTCCGGTGTCGTCCAGCGCGGTGTCGACCAGGACGGCGGCGAGGTCGCCCCGGCCGAGCTGTGGTCGCGGTTCCAGGACGAGTACCTCCCGGACCCGGCCCGCGCATGGGGTCGCTTCGAGCTGGTCAACGTCGTCACCGACTCGACCGTCGACGGAGCCAGCACGATCGAGGCGACGTGCGCGACGGCGGCGAGTCCCGACCGATCACCGGGACGCGGCAACGGCCCGATCGCGGCCTTCGTCGACGCCCTCGCGACGGTCGAGGGCACCCCGGACATGCGCGTCCTCGACTACGCCGAGCACGCCCTGTCCGCAGGTGGCGACGCCCGCGCTGCGGCATACGTCGAGTGCGCCGTCGGCGACCGTGTCCTCTGGGGCGTCGGCGTCGACCCGTCCATCGTCACCGCGTCCATCAAGGCCATCGTCTCGGCGGTCAACCGGGCCGAGAGGGATGCCCCGGTCGCCTGACCAGGCGCCCCCTCGGGCGCGCACGGCCGTGGGGTAGCGTCGGGCACCATGGAGTCCCGGGTCGGTCGAGCGCTGCTTCGGCTGGCTGGGGTCTCTCTCGTCGCGGTCGCCCTCGTGTGCCTCGTCGACCCGCGGCGCGTCAGCGTCGACTACCGCTGGCAGGTGGTCGTGCCGACCGTCGTCGTCGGGATCACCCTGGCTGCCCGATGTCACGTGCATCCCACCCTGAAGAGACGTTGGGTGCCCGGCGTCGTGGCGATTGCTGGATCAGCTGCAGCAACCTTCGTCGCGATGCAGACCCGGTACAACTACGGGTGGGACGCCGGCGCCATCATGTCCATGGCCCGCTCCCTGCATGCCGGGCGGCCACTCAGCCAGCATGACCTGGCCTACCTTTCGCTCTTCCCGAACAACCTGCCCCTGCTCGCGATCGATCGTCTGGGTGCCGACGTCGCACAGCCGCTCGGCCTCAGCCCCGACGCGGTGCTGATCGCGCTGACCGGCGCCGGTCTGGCTGTCACTCTGTATGCCGTGCACGTCCTCGTCGGGCGCGTGGTAGGTCCCGGTTCCGCGCTCGTCGCCCAGCTCGTCGTCGTCGTCCTGGTGGGACTCAGTCCGTGGCTGAGCGTTCCGTATACCGACGTGCTGGCCATGCCGTTTGTCGTCGGCGGCGCGGCCCTGGCTTCCCGGGCGCTGACGCCGGGGCGGCGTGGGGTGCGGGTCATCCAGTGGTCGCTCGCGATCGTCGTCCTCGCCGTGGCATATGCCGTCAAGACCACGCCGGTGGTCGTCCTGGTCGCCGCCGTCATCACCGCGGTCGTCGCGGTGCTCGACGGTGCGCCTTCACCGCGAAGGACCCTCTCGGGTCTTGGGGGGTGCGCTGTAGGTCTCGTGATGTTCGTTGGCCTTGCCGTCGGCCTGCAGGCCGCCTCGCCGGAACTTGCGGGGGTCGACCACCAGAACCTGCGGCCGAACGGCTCGCCGACACTCTTGTGGTGGGTCGCAAACGGCTCGGCCAAGACGGTCTCGGGGTCCGGAACAGTCAGCTACGGCGCGTATGTACGCGCCATGGTCGACGCTGTCGACGGCCGCACCCCTGAACAGATGGACGACTATGCCCGTGGCTACCTCGCGGAGCGGTGGAGGGAGCGCGGCGTGGCCGGGACCGCCGCGTTCTATGCCGACAAGCTGGCCTGGAACTGGGGTGACGGGATGTTCTCGGCTTGGGGGGAAGGCGGCGACTCGCTCCCGGGCCGACTGGCGCCGGCCACGGGCTTCACCGGTGTCATCCACGACCTCAACGGATTCAACGGCGCTGGGTACCAGGTGCGCGCCGAACTGACTCAGGGACTGTGGCTCGCCGTGCTGGTCGTCGCCGGTCTCGGCCTCCTCAGGGTGCCCTATCGGCGAGAGATCCTGTTCCTCGCGCTGAGCGTGCTCGGCATCGGCGCCTTCACCATGGTCTTCCAAGGGCGATCGCGCTACCTCTTCGCTTTCGTTCCCCTCGTCGTCGCCCTTGCCGGAACGGTCCAGCCTTCGTTCGCGTGGCGGGCCGCGGCGGGGGTCAGGGTTCCCCGCGCGCCGGGCGCCCCTCGCCGGCGCCTGCGTACGTGAGCCTCGGGACCGAACCCTGTCGTGTCGCCTTCGGTGAGGGGATGAGCTCGAGGAACGGTCGCACCGGGGTCGACGTGTGGTTGGACGTGTCCGCGGGGGTCGCCGGCGACATGCACCTCGGTGCAGCGGACTCCGCGATCGGTGCGATCCGCTTCACCATCGGCTTCACGCCCGCCATCGTCTCGATCACCGCCATGGCGATCTTCTGGAGGTACCCGCTCACCGACGAGCGGTTCCGCGAGTTCCGCAACGAGACGGAGTACCGCAAGCGTCAGCAGGGCCACTTGATCGCCCCCGACGGTCACGTCATCGAGGTCCCCAAAGGCTGACGACGACGAAGGACGGGAACGGCGCTGGGTGCATCGTCATGGGGATGCACCCAGCACCGTCGCACGTGTCAGTCGATGGAGTCGGAGAGCACGGCGTCCACCGACGCCAGCGCCGCCGCGTCACCGTGGCGGATGATCTCGCCCTCGGCCGGGCGGTTCCAGAGCCAGCAGTCGATGTCGGCAGCCGCACCACTGATCTCGGCGGTCGCGGCGGCGTCGGGTCCGTCGCCGACGAGGAAGCGCAGCACGTCGACGTCCTCGCCGTTCCAGCTTCCGGTGACGCGGACGGGGGTCACGGTCCAGGCGTGCATGGCGTCGACGGTGGCGATGGTCACGGGAGCCGAGACGGGCACGTGCGTGAGGTCCGCGTCCGGCTCGTGGCCCCGCATGACCCGCAGCGCCTCGTCGATGCCGTCGGCAGCGAGGCGGCAGTCGAGTGGCGTCCGGTCACCGACGGTGAGCTCGGCGTCGAGCCGGTGGATCATGGCCTCGTGGGCCTGTCGTCGCCGGATGTAGCCGGCGGTCTTGTCGTCGGCCCACATCCACAGCGGGGTCTCGGGCGACAGGTCGTCCAGCACCCGGTGCAGCCGCTCGCTCGAGCGGTCGAAGAAGGCGAGCAGTCCCGCCCGGTCGTTCGGCCGCTCCTCGCGCGTCGCGTTCATCGCGTCGAGGTCGGCCGGGTCGGTGAGACGGCGCTCGGCGATCTCACCCCAGAACCACTGCACCTCGCCGAGGTGCCAGAGCAGGTCGTCGGCGTCCCAGTCGGGACACGTGGGCACGCGCACCGCTGCGGGTGCCGTCGCCAGCGCCGCGCGGAAGCGGGCCGAGTCGGCAGCGAGGTGGTCGAGGAAGGGAAGGGTGCCACCTGAGCGGCTGGACGGCATACGAGGTCCTCCTGTCAGCGGACGCCGGCTACACGGAACTGCACGGAGATGCGCGGACCCATCGGCTCGGACGTCTTGGGGACCGCATGGTCCCACGTCCGCTGGCACGACCCGCCCATGACGACGAGGTCACCATGGCCCAGGGGATAGCGCAAGCTCTTTGTCGTCGAGCCGGGGATGGGGCCGCCGTCTCGCGGGCGGAGCGTCAGCGTCCGGGCCGACCCGAGCGAGAGGATCGCGATCATCGTGTCACTGTCACGAGAACGTCCGATGCGGTCGCCGTGCCAGGCCACGCTGTCGCGGCCGTCGCGGTAGAGACACAGGCCCGCGGTGACGAACGGCTCACCGAGCTCGGGCGCGTAGTGGCGGCTCAGCGCCTCGCGCGCCTCCACGAGCATCGGGTGCGGGAGGGTCTCGTCGGCGCCGTAGAACTTCGTCAGGCGGGGGACGTCGACGACGGAGTCGTACATCTGGCGCCGCTCGGCGTGCCACGGCACGTGGCGCAGCAGCGCGGTGAAGAGCTCGTCGCCGGCAGCAAGCCAGCCGGGTCGGACGTCGACCCACGCGCCGTGGGCCAGGTGGTGGCGGGTCAGCCCGGTGCCGACGTCGCGCAGGGTCATCGCGTCGGTGAGGTCGAGGAGCGAACCCTGGAGAGAGAGGTCCATGCCCCCACGATAGCCCAAGGGTCGAACGGGTGTTCGAACGTCGGACAGGTTTCGGGTCGCTCGTGCAGCAGACGGCGCGTGCGGTGCCGTCCGGGGCACGGCGCGGGGGACAATGGGCCCATGCCCCTCTACCGTGACGAGGCGATCGTCTTGCGCACCCACAAGCTGGGCGAGGCCGACCGCATCATCACGATGCTGACCCGCACGCGGGGTCGGGTGCGTGCCGTGGCCAAGGGGGTGCGCCGCACGAAGTCGCGCTTCGGCTCGCGGCTAGAGCCCGGCATGGTCATCGACGTCCAGTGCTACGAGGGCCGCAACCTCGACACCGTGACCCAGGTGGAGACGCTCGCGCCCTACGGTGACGCGATCGCCCGCGACTACACGGCCTACACGTGCGCCACCTCGATGCTCGAGACGGCGCTCCAGCTCACCGAGGAGCACGAGCCGCAGACCCAGCAGTACCTCCTGCTCGCCGGCGCGCTGCGGTCGCTCGCCGAGCGCGCCCACGACCCCGGGCTCGTGCTCGACGCGTACCTCCTGCGATCGCTCGCCGTCGCCGGCTGGGCGCCGAGCTTCGTCGACTGCGCGAGGTGCGGCGCGCCGGGCCCCCACCGGGCGTTCAACGTGCAGGCCGGCGGCGCCGTGTGTTCCGTATGCCGTCCGCCCGGCTCGAGCGCGCCCGCCCCCGAGACCTTCGAGCTGCTCGCGTCACTGCTGACCGGTGACTGGGGTGTCGCCGATGCGAGCGACGACCGGCACCGACGTCAGGGCAACGGCCTCGTTTCCGCCTTCCTCCAGTGGCACATCGAGCGCGGGCTCCGGTCGCTGCGCCTCGTCGAGCGTGCCTGAGTCGCACTGAACAGCCTGAGCCGCAAGCGAACCCGATCCCGACCGACCGGAGACCCATGTACGCCAAGCCATTCCCGCATCCGTCCGGTGCGACGCCGCCGACCATTCCGGCCGACCTGCTGCCGAAGCACGTCGCGATCGTCATGGACGGCAACGGTCGCTGGGCCAACGCGCGAGGCCTGCCGCGGACCAAGGGCCACGAGGCGGGGGAGGCGTCGTTGCTCGACGTCGTGGCCGGGGCGATCGATGTCGGCGTGACGCACCTGTCGGCATACGCCTTCTCGACCGAGAACTGGCGACGGTCGCCCGAGGAGGTCCGCTTCCTCATGGGCTTCAACCGCGACGTGATCCGCCGCCGGCGGGACCAGCTCCACGAGTGGGGGGTCCGGATGCGCTGGGTCGGCCGGGCGCCGCGACTGTGGCGTTCGGTCATCAAGGAGCTGGAGATCGCGCAGGAGCTGACGCAGCACAACACCGGTCTGACCCTCTACTTCTGCGTCAACTACGGCGGTCGCGCCGAGATCGCCGACGCGGTGCAGCGGATCGCCCACGACGTCAAGGCCGGTCGCCTCCGTCCGGGGTCGGTCGACGAGAAGACGATCAAGCGCTACCTCGACGAGCCGACGATGCCCGACGTCGACCTCTTCGTCCGCAGCTCGGGTGAGCAGCGCACGAGCAACTTCCTGCTCTGGCAGTCGGCCTACGCCGAGATGGTCTTCCAGAACCAGCTCTGGCCCGACTACGACCGTCGCGACCTGTGGGCGGCCATCGAGGAGTACGTCGCGCGCGACCGCCGGTACGGCGGAGCCGTCGACACCCCCACCACGTAGGCGGTGCGCGGAAGTGGGCACTCGACCGGAGGGCCGAGTCGAGTGCTCATTTCCCGACGTGGGGAAGTGGGCACTCGACTGGAGAGATGGGTCGAGTGCTCATTTCCCGACGTGGGGAAGTGGGCACTCGACTGGAGAGATGGGTCGAGTGCTCACATGTCCGTCGGGCTGCAGTCGGCGCAGGTGCCGAAGATCTCCAACGTGTGCGTCACCCCGGTGAAGCCGTGGTCGGCCGCGACCTTGTCGGCCCACTTCTCGACGGCCGGGCCCTCCACCTCGACGGTGCGCCCGCACGCCCGGCACACGAGGTGGTGGTGGTGGTGCGTCGAGCAGGCCCGGTAGACGGCCTCCCCGTCATCGGTGCGCAGCACGTCGACCGTGCCGGCCTCGACCATCGACTGCAGCGTCCGGTAGACGGTGGCGAGGCCGACGCCTGCCCCGGCCTCTCGGAGCCGGGCGTGCACGGTCTGTGCTGACGTGAAGTCGTCCGACCTCTCGAGCAGCTCGGCGACCGCGACCTGCTGCCGCGTGGGCTTCCGTGAGGTCGCAGGGGATTCGCTGCCGGTCGTCATGATCTCGTTCCTGTCGTCGGGTCGGGCCCCGTGCCCGCGGGTTGCACCGTCGCATCCCCTGGTGCCGGGTGGTCGTGGTGCACGCCGTGCTCGTCGTAGTGCCCCTCGTGGGCGGCGTGCAGGTGCCCGTCGTGGACGTAGTCGACATGGTCCCCGTGGGTCACGGCCGGGTGACCGCACTCCGCCCCGTGCTCGTGCGCATGGGTCTCGGCGACCTCGTGACGCCGGCTGCCCGTTCGGGCGACCACGCTCGTGACGACGGCCGTCACGACGAAGAGTCCGACGGCGAGCAGCACGATGGTGCCGCCCGAGGGGGTGTCCAGGGGATAGGAGAGCGCCACCCCGCCGACGGACGAGACGAGACCGAAGGCGATGGCCCACCGCAGCCCGCTGCTGAACGACCGGGCGAAGAGCTGGCTCGCGGCGTTGGGCACGATCATGAGGGCGCTGATGAGGAGCAGCCCGACGACACGCATCGCGACCACGACGGTGGTCGCGGTGAGGACGGCGAGCACGATGTTGAGCGGCAGCACCGGGATGCCGACGGCGCGGGCGTACTCCTCGTCGTTGGCGACGGCGAAGAGCCGCGGGCGCAGGGCCCAGGTCGTCACGGCGATGAGCACGGCGAGGCCGGCGAAGACGTAGAGATCGCTGCGCTGCGTCGTGAGGATGGAGCCGAAGAGGTACTTCATCAGGTTGGCGGGCGTGCCGTCGGGCGACTTGCTGATGATGACGACGCCACCCGCGATGCCGCCGTAGAAGATGACCGCGAGGGCGACGTCACCGTTCGTGCGCCCTCGGGTGCGGAGCAGCTCGATGACGACGGCGGCGACGACGGCAGCGACGAGGGCGGTGAGCACCGGCGCCGCGCCCGTGACGAGACCGATGGCGACACCGGCCAGGGCCACGTGCCCCATCCCGTCCCCGATGAGGGAGAGCCGTCGCTGGACGAGGAAGATCCCGACCATCGGGGCGACGGTGCCGACGAGCAGTGCGGCGATGAGGGCCCGCTGCATGAAGTCGACGGTGAGCAGGTCGATCACGGTCGGCCTCCGTCCGGGTGGGTGGCGTCGAGGGGGCCGGGGCCCAGGGACGGGCGGTGCCCGTCGAGCTCGATGTCGTGGTGGTGGCTGTCGTGGTCGTGGTGGACGCGCTCGCGCGCGTGGGCGTACTCCCGCGGCGTCCCGTCGAAGCGGATCCGTCCCGCGTCGATGACGACGATGCGCGTGAGCAGCCGTTCGAGGGCGCCGAGCTCGTGCGTGACGATCACCATCGTGACGTCGCGCTCGACGAGCCGCGCGAGGACGTCGGCCAGGACGTGCTGGTTGGCGGCGTCGACGCCGGCGGTGGGCTCGTCCATGATGAGCACGTCCGGCTGCCCGGCGAGGGCGCGGGCGATGAGCACGCGGCGCTGCTGGCCGCCCGAGAGGGTGCTGACCTCGGTGGCGGCCCGGTCGGCGAGGCCGACGACCTCGAGCGAGCGGGCGACGATCTGCCGGTCGGTCGCGCGCAACCGTCCGAGCCAGCCGATGCGTGACAGCCGCCCGGTGGACACGATCTCCTCGGCCGTGGCCCTGACGGAGGTCGAGAGCGTATGCCGCTGGGGCACGTAGCCGAGACGGGCCCGGTCGTGGAACTCGCTGCTGTCCTCCCCGAAGAGGGTGACGGTGCCCGCCACCCGCTCGTTGAGACCGAGCACGCCCTTCATCAGGGTGGACTTGCCCGACCCGTTGGGCCCCACGATCGCCACGATCTCGCCGCTGCGGATCGTGAGGTCGACGCCGGTCAGGACGGCCCGGTCGCCGTAGCCGAACGCCGCGCCGCGGAGGGTCACGACGGCGTCCGCGTCGTCCGGCTCGAGGGGCACCAGCCGCGCGGTCCTCATGAGCAGCCCTGCCCGTCGCGCAGCGCCACGAGGTTGCTGCGCATGACCTCGAAGTAGTCCCGGCCGACCGACGCGGAGGTGATGCCCTCGATGGGGTCGAGCGTCGCGACCTTCGCTCCCGTCGACCCGGCCACCGTCTGGGCGAAGTGCGGCTCCACGAGGGTCTCCTGGTAGATCGTCGTCACGCCGTTGGAGGACACGAGGTCGGCGACGGCCTTGAGGGCGGATGCGCTCGGCTCGGCCTCGGGAGAGATGCCGGTGATGCCGTGCTGCGAGAACCCGTAGCGGGCGGCGAGGTAGCCGAAGGCCGCGTGGCTGGTGACGAGCTGCTTGGTCCGGCACCGTTCGAGCCCGAGCCGCATCTCGTCGTCGAGCTCGGACAGCTTCTCGACGAAGGCCGCGGTGTTCTTCGCGTAGGTCGCCGCGTGCCGGGGGTCGTCCTTCGCCAGGCGCGCACTGATGGCCTCGGCCACGGCGGCATACCGCGAGGGGTCGAGCCAGAAGTGGGGATCGCTGCCCGAGTGCCCGTGGTCCTCGTGCTGCGCGTCGGTCTCGCCCGCGTGCCCGGACTCCTCGTCGAGGGTGAGCGTCAGGTGGGCCGCATCGGCGACGTCGAGGACCTTGGCCGGGTCGACGAGCCCCACGGCCTCGTCGACCGCCGGCTGGAACCCGTCGGCGTAGACGACAAGACGCGCTTTGGTCATGCCGCCGATGTCCTGCGGCGAGAGCTCGAGGTCGTGCGGTTCGGCGCCTGGCTTGGTGAGGACCGAGACCGGGACAGCGCCGCCGGTGATCTGCTGCGTGGCGAACTGGACCGGGTAGAACGAAGTGACCACCAGCGTCCTCCGGAGCTCGAGGTGCCGCCGTTCGCGCCGGACCCGCAGGCCGTGACCGCAACGACGATCGCCGTCGCGGCAGCGAGGGCAGGCAGGAGCCTGCGCAGGGTCGGGGGAGCGGAGGGCATGGGCTCATCCTCACCCAAAGTGAGAATGATTGTCAAAACCGTTCTCGTCGCCGGACGAGGGTCAGCCCGCGGGGACGATCCGAACCACGGCGACGGCGACCGCGAGCACGAGCACGGCGATCCGCATGAGACGCTCGGGCAGGGTGAGTCGCTGCCACGTCAGGAAGAGCAGCCAGCCGACGAAGGCCGACACGACGAGGAAGGCGATGCCGCCCCACGGCCGCGGTGCGAAGACGCCGACGGCCAGCAGGGCGATGAGCACGCCGAGCGCGACGGGGCGGGGGACGGTGTTGAGCCGCTCCACCCAGGGGACGGACGCGTGCTCGAGACGGGAACGGAAGCTCAGGGCCACGCCACGAGCCTAGGGGACGCGACGGCATACCCCGGACGCGTGCCAAACCACTGGCGGCGGCCCGATAACCTGTGCGGCATGGCCAAGCAGACATCCACCGTGGACACCGTCGTCAGCCTCTGCAAGCGCAGGGGCTTCGTCTTCCCGAGCGGCGAGATCTACGGAGGCACGCGGTCGGCCTGGGACTACGGCCCCCTCGGGGTCGAGCTCAAGGAGAACATCCGCCGGCAGTGGTGGAAGGCCATGGTCACGAGCCGCGACGACGTCGTCGGCCTCGACTCCTCGATCATCCTCCCGCGCGAGACGTGGGTCGCCTCGGGCCACGTCGGCACCTTCACCGACCCGCTCGTCGAGTGCCTCAACTGCCACAAGCGCCGCCGCCAGGACCACCTGCAGGAGGCGCTCGCGGAGAAGAAGGGCATCGCCGACCCCGACTCGGTCCCGATGACCGACATCGTGTGCCCCGACTGCGGCACCAAGGGCCGGTGGACCGAGCCGCGCGACTTCCAGATGATGCTCAAGACCTACCTCGGCGTCATCGAGGACGAGTCGGGTCTGCACTACCTGCGCCCCGAGACGGCCCAGGGCATCTTCGTCAACTTCAACAACGTCATGCAGGCCTCGCGCAAGAAGCCGCCGTTCGGCATCGCCCAGACCGGCAAGAGCTTCCGCAACGAGATCACGCCCGGCAACTTCATCTTCCGCACGCGCGAGTTCGAGCAGATGGAGATGGAGTTCTTCGTCAAGCCCGGCGATGACGCCGAGTGGCACCAGTACTGGATCGACGAGCGCACCCGCTGGTACACCGACCTCGGCATCAACCCCGACAACCTGCGCCACTACGAGCACGCGCCCGAGAAGCTGTCGCACTACTCGACGCGCACCGTCGACATCGAGTACCGCTTCCGGTTCGCCGGGTCGGAGTGGGGCGAGCTCGAGGGCATCGCCAACCGCACGGACTTCGACCTGTCGACGCACTCGAAGCACTCCGGCACCGACCTGCAGTTCTTCGACCAGACGACCGGCGAGAAGTACACGCCGTACGTCATCGAGCCGGCAGCCGGCCTGTCGCGCTCGCTCATGACCTTCCTCGTCGACGCGTACGCCGAGGACGAGGCGCCCAACACCAAGGGCGGCGTCGACAAGCGCGTCGTGCTCCGGCTCGACCCGCGTCTCGCCCCGGTCAAGGCCGCAGTGCTCCCGCTCTCGCGCAACGCCGACCTCTCGCCGAAGGCCCGCGACCTCGCCACGCAGCTGCGCCGCCACTGGAACATCGACTTCGACGACGCCGGGGCGATCGGCAAGCGCTACCGCCGCAACGACGAGATCGGCACGCCGTTCTGCATCACGGTCGACTTCGACACCCTCGAGGACCACGCCGTGACGATCCGTGAGCGCGACACGATGGCCCAGGAGCGCGTAGCCCTCGACCAGGTCGAGGGCTACCTCGCCCAGCGCCTCGTCGGCTGCTGAGCCGAACGCCGATCGGGGTTGCCCGACTCTCCGAAGCAGGGGTTGTCAGCGCGGGGTGGTCAGCCGGGGTCGGGGCCGGTGGCGACGGGGCGTGACGGGTCGCGGATCCACTCGCTCCAGGAGCCCGGGTAGAGCACGGCGTCGATGCCGAGCTCGGCGAGCGCCAGCAGCTCGTGGGCCGCGGTGACGCCGGACCCGCAGTAGACGCCGACCGCACCCGCCGCGCCGTCATGCCCGGCCGTGACCTTCGCCCAGTGCTCGGCGAGGTCGCGGCGGAACGTGCCGTCTGCCGTGATCCAGTCCGAGGTCGGGCTGTTGACCGCGCCCGGCACGTGCCCGGCCACCGGGTCGATCGGCTCGGTCTCGCCGGCGTAGCGCTCGGGCGCCCGTGCGTCGAGGAGCAGACCGTCCTGGCCAGCGCCGCGGCACCGGCCGCGTCGAGGGTGGGCAGCGCGCCGGGGCTCACCCGCATGTCGCCGTGCCGGTCGGCGGGCTCCTCGGTGGAGACCGGCAGCCCTGCCGCGACCCACGCGGCATACCCGCCGTCGAGCACCCGCACGTCGGGGACGCCGGCCCAGCGCAGCACCCACCAGGCCCGCGCGGCGGCATACGACTCCCGGGCGTCGTAGACGACGACGCGGCTGTCGCTCGGTGATCCCGGCGCGTCGCAGCAGGGCCTCGACGACGGCGACGTCCGGGCAGCGGGTGGCGCCCGCCCGTCGCCGGGCGGGGCGGCGAGCTCGGTGTCGAGGTCGACGAAGAACGCGCCGGGCACGTGGCCGGCGTCGTAGTCGGCCCGACCAGCGGGGGTGTTCGCCGTCGTGAGCGCCCAGCGGACGTCGAGCACGACGACGTCCTCGATCTCGTGGGCGAGCTCCGCGGCGGTGATGAGGTGGGTCACCGGGCCATCGTGGCATCCTCGCCGTGTGCGTGCTCACCTGGTCCTCGTGCACGGGTCGCGCCTGTCGAGCGCCCAGTGGGCGCCGCAGGTGCCGCTCCTGCGCGACCACGTCGACCTCACCCTCGTCGACCTTCCCGGCCACGGCCGGCGCGCCGTGGAGGAGTTCACCCTCGCCCGATGCGTCGAGGTCATCGACGACGCCGTCCGCGCCGTCCCCGCCGGCACGCCGGTCGTGCTCGTCGGCCACTCCCTGGGCGGCTACGCCGCGATGGCGTATGCCGCAGCCCACCCGGGTGCCCTGGCCGGGCTCGTCCTCGCCGGGGCGAGCGCCACCCCCACCGGACCCGGGGCCGCGCTCTACCGCGGGGTGGCGGCGCTGACCGACCGGCTCGGCCCCGAGCGCATGACCCGGATCAACGACCGTGTCCTGCACCGGCTCTACCCGGCCGAGCGCATCGACCCGGTCATCGCCGGCGGCTACTACTTCGACCAGACCCCGGCCGCCTGGCGCGAGGTCATGACGCACTGCCGGCCGTCGATGCTGCACGCGGTGCGCTGTCCCGTGCTGCTGCTCAACGGGCAGTTCGACCAGTTCCGCGTCGGGGCGCGGGCCTACCTGCGCGCCTGCCCCAGCGCCCGGGTCGAGATCGTGCGACGGGCGAGCCACTTCGCCAACCTCGACCAGCCGGACGCCTTCGCCCAGGCCGTCCTGCGCTTCACTAGGCGGGTCGTCGATTCGGCGCCGCGCGCCTGATCGGGGACAATCGGGTCCGTGACCGACGTGATGAGCCCTCCCGCCCAGGAGACCGGAGCCGTGCTGCCCCCGCTGCGCATCGGCCGCCACGTCATCGAGTCGCCGGTCGTCCTCGCCCCGATGGCCGGCATCACGAACCGCGCCTTCCGGCGCCTGTGCCGCGAGTACGGCAACGAGGGCACCGCGATCGGCGGCGCCAGCGGGGCGACGAGCCTCTACGTCAGCGAGATGATCACGTCGCGCGCGCTCGTCGAGCGCACGCCCGAGTCGATGCGCCTCATCGAGCACGACCCCGACGAGAACCCCCGCTCCATCCAGCTCTACAGCGTCGACCCGGCCACGGCGCGGGCCGCGGCCCGGATGCTCGTCACCGAGGACCGCGCCGACCACATCGACCTCAACTTCGGCTGCCCCGTGCCCAAGGTCACGCGCAAGGGCGGCGGCTCGGCCCTGCCGTGGAAGAAGGACCTCTTCAAGGCCATCGTCGGCGCCGTCGTCGAGGAGGGCGCCAGGCGCGACATCCCGGTCACCGTCAAGATGCGCAAGGGCATCGACGACGACCACCTCACCTTCCTCGACGCCGGTCTGACCGCCGAGGCGGAGGGTGTCGCCGCGGTCGCGCTGCACGGCCGGACCGCGGCGCAGGCCTACTCCGGCACCGCCGACTGGAGCGCCATCCGGATGCTCAAGGAGACCGTGACTTCCGTCCCGGTCCTCGGCAACGGCGACATCTGGTCCGCCGAGGACGCCCTGCGCATGGTCCGCGAGACCGGCTGCGACGGCGTCGTCGTCGGCCGCGGCTGCCTCGGCCGCCCGTGGCTCTTCACCGACCTCGCGGCAGCCTTCGCCGGCACCTCGGCGCGGGTGACGCCCGACGCTCGGGGAGGTCGCCGACACGCTCCGGACGCACACGGCATACCTCTGCGACTTCTACGGCGAGGAGGAGCGCGCCTGCCGCGACATCCGCAAGCACATCGCCTGGTACCTCAAGGGATTCCCCGCCGGGTCGACCATCCGCAACTCGCTCGCCCTCGTCGACTCGATGGCGGCGCTGGACGCGCTGCTCGCCTCTCTCGACCCGGACGAGCCGTGGCCCGGCGAGGCTGCGGAGGGACAGCGCGGGCGGGCGGGGTCGTCGCGCACCGTGGCGCTGCCCGACCGCTGGCTCGAGTCGCGCGAGCTGTCCGAGGAGCACCGCCGGACCATCGCCGAGGCCGAGCTGTCGGTCAGCGGCGGCTGACCCTCACTTCAGCCAGACGCTGAGCGGGCCGAGCCGCTCGCACCCGGCCGCGACCGCTGCGTCGACGCTCGCACCGGCCTCCCACCCCACCAGGGGTATGCCGCCGGCGACCTCGCGTGCGGCCGCTGCGCCTGCAGCCCAGGCCCTCTCCACGTCCCCGTCGCGGGCGAAGAGGTTGCCGAGGCCGGCGACCTCGCCCGTGACGTTGACGATGGCGCCCGCGACGACCGGGGACGCAGGGTCGTCGGACGCCCTGGCGCCGAGGACGTGGACGCCGGGCTCCTCGAGCAGTGACGGGCGCAGGATGGCCTCCGCGTCGGGGTCGCTCGCCCACGCGCGCACCCAGTCGGCCATCTCGTCAGGCTGTCGTGAGCCGCTGCCAGGCGCCTGCCCGTCCCCGGCGTCGGCACCGAGGGGTCGAGCCACACCCACTCGCCCACGACGAGCCGGGCGAAGTCCTCCATCGACAGGTCCAGACGGGCCCACGAGTCCTTGACCGAGCAGCCGTCCGAGTCGTCCACGCGGGCCAGCACGTCGTACTCCCCGGCCTCGGGCGAGAGGGTCACGGCGTCGGGGTAGTAGGGCGGGTGTCCGCGTCGACGCGGTCCAGGCCACGTCGTCGGTGGTGCACGAGACCCCGAGCGAGCGGGCCACGGCGTCGCACCAGAGGGCGTTGTTGCGGGCGGCGAGGGCGATGCGATCGGTCACGTCGTCGATCCTCCCAGCGTCGGAGGTCGATGGCAGGATCGGGTCATGCGACGAGGGTGGATCCGCCGGAGCGGCCGGCGATCTTCTTCGACGACGCCGAGGACTTCCGCGCCTGGCTCGAGGCCAACCACGAGAGCGCCACCGAGCTGTGGATGGGCCTGCACAAGAAGCACGTCGAGACCGCGGCCTCCAGTGGGCCGAGGCCGTGCGCGAGGCGCTCTGCTTCGGCTGGATCGACTCGATGGCCCAGCGCATCGACGAGGACGCCGTGCGCCAGCGGTGGACGCCGCGCAAGCCGGGCAGCAACTGGAGCACGGTCAACATCAACGCCGTCGCGGAGCTGACGGCGGCGGGGCGGATGCGTCCTGCCGGGCTGGCCGCGTTCGCGAGGCGGCGTGAGGACCGCTCGGGCGTCTACGCCTACGAGAACCGCGAGCGCACGTGGCCCGACCGCTACGAGGCGATGCTGCGCGCCGACGAGCGCGCCTCCGCCTTCTGGGACGGGGCCACGCCGTCCTACCGCAAGGTCGCGACGAACTGGGTGCTGACGGCCAAGCAGGAGGCGACCCGCGACAAGCGCATGGCCGAGCTCGTCGAGGACTGCGCCAACCTGCGCCTCATCAGGACGCAGCGCTACGGCACCGAGCCGGCCTGGGTGCGACGGATGCAGGCCGAGCTCGGCTGAGCCGACCCCGACCCGCGGCGCTCGATCGGGGTCAGCGCTTGCCCTTGGGCGGCGATGATCTCGGTGTGGTCCTTCTGGTCGGCCTTCGCGTGCTTGTCGGCCCGCTTCTCCTTGATCGATTTGGACTTGGTGGTCATGTGGGACCTGGGCGACTTGTCGCCCATGATGCGCTCCTGAGCTCGGAGGCCTGAGCGGCCTCATCGCCAGTATGCGCCCGACCGGCCGGCCCTCGCCTCCGAGTTGTTTGCCGTGTGCCGTGCCCCGGTCGCCTGCGTGTTGCCGCTTAGAGTTCCGATGTGGGCTACGAGGTGCGGGACCGGGAGCGCTGGGTCGCGGAGGACCCCGCCCAGAAGCGCGCCGACCGTGACGACTTCGCCCGCGACCGGGCGCGGGTCGTCCACTCGTCCTCCCTGCGCCGCCTCGCCGCCAAGACCCAGGTCCTCGCGCCGGGCCACGACGACTTCGTCCGCAACCGCCTGACGCACTCGCTCGAGGTCGCGCAGATCGGGCGCGAGTTCGGTGCGGCCCTCGGCTGCAACGCGGACGTCGTCGACACCGCGTGCCTCGCCCACGACCTCGGCCACCCACCCTTCGGGCACAACGGCGAGACCGTCCTCGACGAGATCGCCTCCGGCATCGGCGGATTCGAGGGCAACGCGCAGACCCTGCGCCTGCTCACCCGGCTCGAGGCCAAGCGTGCGCACCCCGACGGCACGTCCGCCGGACTCAACCTGACGCGGGCGAGTCTCGACGCGACGACGAAGTACCCGTGGGAGCGCGGCGACGGGCCGTACGGGACGCGGAAGTTCGGCGTCTACCCCTCCGACCTGCCCGTCTTCGACTGGATCCGCGAGGGCGCCGAACCGCGACGCCGGTGCCTCGAGGCCGAGGTCATGGACTGGTCCGACGACGTCGCCTACTCCGTCCACGACGTCGAGGACGCCATCGCCTCGGGCTGGATCGACCCGCGCGTGCTCCACTCCCGCGACATGGCCGACGTCATCGACGTCGCGGGTCGCACCTACGCCCCCGACCTCGGGGCCGACGCGCTGGGGGCCGCGCTGGAACGCGTCCTCGCCTCCGGAGCGGTGCCCACGGCATACGACGGCTCACGGGGCGACCTCGCCCGCCTCAAGGACATGACGAGCCGGCTCATCGGGCACTTCGTCCTCGTCGTCGAGCAGGCCACGCGCGAGCGGCACGGGCCGGGGCAGCTGTGCCGCTTCGAGGCCGACCTCGTCGTGCCGGACGACACCCGCGCCGAGTGCTCAGTGCTCAAGGCGATGGCCAACCACTTCGTCATGACCACCGACGAGCGGCTCACGGTCATGGCGGGGCAGCGCGACGTCGTGCGCGCCGTCGTCGAGGCGTATGCCGCCCGCCCCGAGGAGCGCCTCGACGCGGCCTTCCGCGCCGACCACGCCGCGGCCGCTCGACGACGGCGGAGCGACTCCGGGTCGTCGTCGACCAGGTGGCCTCGCTGACCGACGTGCGGGCCCTCGCCCTCCACAGCCAGTGGTGCCGGTGACGAGGCCCAGCCGTGGGCGAGCACCTAGAATCACGGGCAGCGACAGGAGGCAGATGGCGGGGCTGATCAACAGCGAGGACATCGCGGCGGTCAAGGCGCGGTCGTCCATCGAGGACGTCGTGCGCGAGCACGTGACGCTGCGCTCCGCCGGTCCGGGGTCGCTCAAGGGCCTGTGTCCCTTCCACGACGAGAAGACGCCGTCCTTCAACATCCGCCCGGCCGTCGGCGCCTGGCACTGCTTCGGCTGCGGCGAGGGCGGCGACGTCATCTCCTTCATCCAGAAGGTCGACCACCTCAGCTTCTCCGAGGCCGTCGAGCGGCTCGCCGCAGAAGCTCGGCATGGAGCTGCGCTACGAGGACGGCGGCGCGACCGCGCGAGGAGGGGCTCGGGCGGCGCAGCCGCCTCGTCGAGGCCCACCGCGTCGCCGAGGAGTACTACACCGAGCTGCTCCTCGGCAGCCAGGCGGCCCGGCCCGGCGCGCGGACTTCCTCCGCGCCCGCGACTTCAACAGCGAGCACGTCAAGCAGTTCGGCATCGGCTTCGCCCCGCGCGGCGGTGAGGACCTCGTGCGACACCTGCGCGCCAAGGGCTTCACCGACGACGAGCTCGTCACCGGCGGCATCGCCGGGCCGTGGCTCGCGCGGGCTCTACGACCGCTTCCGCGGGCCGCCTCGTCTGGCCGATCCGCGACATCACCGGCGACACCGTCGGCTTCGGCGCGCGCCGCATCTTCGACGACGACCGCATCGAGGCGAAGTACCTCAACACCTCCGAGACGCCGATCTACAAGAAGTCGACCGTGCTCTACGGCCTCGACCTCGCGAAGAAGAAGATCTCCGCAGGGCCGTCAGGCCGTCGTCGTCGAGGGCTACACCGACGTCATGGCCTGCCACCTCGCCGGCGTCGAGACCGCCGTCGCCACGTGCGGCACGGCCTTCGGCGCCGACCACATCAAGACGCTGCGCCGGCTCATGCGCGACGAGGCCGGCCTCGCGCCGGCCAAGGTGATCTTCACCTTCGACGGCGACGCCGCCGGGCAGAAGGCCGCGATGCGGGCCTTCGCCGACGACGAGAAGTGGACCTCGCAGTCGTTCGTCGCCGTCGAGAAGTCGGGCAAGGACCCGTGCGAGCTGCGCCAGGCCGGGGGCGACCCCGCCGTGCAGGCGCTCATCGAGGACGCCGTGCCGATGTTCGAGTTCGCGGTGCGCACGACGATCAAGCGCTTCGACGTCGCGACCGCCGAGGGGCGCATCCAGGCGGTCGCGCGCCGTCGCGCCCATCGTCGCCTCGATCCGCGACCAGTCGCTGCGGCCGGAGTACACCCGCGAGGTCTCCGGCATGCTCGGGCTCGACGTCGAGCAGGTCGCGACCGAGGTGTCCCGGGCCGGGCAAGATCAAGGTCGACGAGGACGCCCGCGCCGACCGCAACGGCGGCGACGCCCGCGGCGGTCGTGACGGCCGTGGCGGTCGCGACGACGGCGAGCCGACCGCGGCGGAGACCGCCGGGGTCATGCCGGTGCCCGACCGCCGCGACCCCGTCGTGCACGCCGAGCGGCAGCTGCTCCAGGTGCTGCTCCAGTTCCCGACGGTGCTTCAAGCCCGGCGCCATCGACCTGCTGACGCCCGACGCCTTCTCGGCCCCGGCACACCGTGCGGTCTTCGACGGCATCCGCATCGCCCACGCACACCGGCGACCAGGCCAACGCCCGGGCGTGGACGTCAGCCGTCACCGAGGCCGCGCCCGCGCCCGTCGCCGGCCTCGTCAGCGAGCTCGCCGTCGGACACGCTGCCCACGCGGATGGACCCCAACACCGGCCTGCCGACCGCCCGCTACGTCGACGAGCTCTTCGACCGGGTGCGCACCATCGCCCTGACGCGCCGGATCGCCGACGCGATGAGCGAGATGCGCCGTCTCGACCACGCGGAGACGCCGTCGCCCGAGCGCACGCGCGAGCTCGGCATGCAGCTGCAGACGCTCCAGCGCGAGCTCGCGGCGATCAAGGCGGGGATGGGCTGATGGCACTCTTCGAGCGGCGGCGCCGACCGCCGCTGCCCGACGCGACGTCCGAGCGGCCGTGCCCGCTCGAGGCGGGCGAGCGGGTGCTCGCCTGGGCGCGCGACGAGCGGAGCGGCGCGCACGTCGTCGCGACGACGCACCACCTGGCTCTCGTCGACGCCGGCGGTGCCCTCGTCTGGAACCGACCGTGGCACGAGGCGGAGTCCGGCACGTGGCAGGGGGAGTCGTCCCAGCTCACGGTGACGTGGGTCGACCGCGGCGCGCCGGCACGGTGGCGACTGACCGAGCCCTCGCTGATCCAGCAGGCCCTGCGCGAGCGTCTCCAGGCGAGCGTCGTGCTCGCCGACGAGTTCCGCACCGCAGGGCGCCGCACGGTGCGCGTCGTGATCCGTCAGGACCTCGCCAGCGGCGATCTGCTCGAGCAGACCATCCCGGGCAAGGGGGCTCGACCTCAGCGACCCGCGGTGGCTCGCGAGGCGGCGCAACGGATGGCCCGACTGCGCTCCGAGGTGGGTCGGTGAGAGCGTCCGTCGGCGCGTCAGCGCCGACCCGGGGAGCGGCTGACGGAGAGCTCGCAACCCCGATTTAGTGTCGGCCCAGTCCCTTTGCTATGGTTGCCCAGCAGCATTCCCCTGTAGCTCAATTGGCAGAGCAGCCGGCTGTTAACCGGCAGGTTATTGGTTCGAGTCCAATCGGGGGAGCCGAACGACGAAGGCCCCGACACCAGTGGTGTCAGGGCCCTTCGTCGTACCTCCGCGGATGCATCGCTCTCGAGGCGGTGACGGTGTCAGCGGCTGCTCGCGCCGCGTCGGCAACGCCGGCGCGCCCGATGCGTCGAGGGCGGTGTCCACCGTGCCGGCGCCCGATGACGCCGGTAGCGGGGCGGCCCTTGCGCGGACCACGGCCGCGGCGGTTGAGGCGGCGCTCGACCCGGCCGGCGACGACGGTGAGGCCGTAGTTCAGCAGGATGAAGATGATCGCGACGAGGATGTAGGCCGCGATCGTGTTGCTGTAGGCCGTGCCGATGTCCTTGGCCGCCTGGAGCAGCTCCGGGTAGAGCACGGCGGTGCCGAGCGCGCTGTCCTTGAGGATCACGACGAGCTGCCCCACGAGGGCCGGCAGCATCGCCGTCAGGGCCTGCGGCAGCTGGATGGAGCGAAGCGTCTGGCCCTGCGGTCAGGCCGATCGAGAGGCCCGCCTCAGCCTGTCCCTTGGGCAGTCCGAAGACCCCGGAGCGCACCAGCTCCGCGATGACCGAGCCGTTGTAGAGCGTCAGAGCCAGTCACGACGGCGGCGAGCGGAGTTGACGTCGTTGGTGAAGACGCCGTTGTTGGAGTAGTAGCGGTAGGCGAAGTACATCATCAGCAGCACCGGGACCGAGCGGAAGAACTCGACGACGACACCGCATACCCAGCGCACGGCCCGCACGTGCGAGAGGCGACCCAGGCCGAACGACGAGCCCGAAGGCGATCGCGAGCACGATGGAGATCGCGGAGGCCTTGAGCGTGTTGATGAGTCCCGGGATGAGGTACGGCGGTCCAGACGTCGGCCGTGAAGAGCGAGGTCCACATCGAGGGCTCGAGCTGGCCCTGCGCGGCGAACTTCCACAGGACGAGCGCGACTCCCGCCCGCAGCGAGGACGAAACCGATGACGGTGAGGATCGCGTGGCGACGCCGGGCCCGTGGCCCGGGGGCGTCGAAGAGGACGTTCTGGGCACTCATCGCTTCACCGCCAGGCGCCGGGACAGGGACGTGAACAGCATGCCCGACCGGCAGCGTCAGGATGACGAAGCCCATCGCGAAGACGAGGAAGACGCCGAGGCTGGCCGTCTCGTTCTCGATGATCTCGCTCATCAGCAGCGAGGCCTCGGCGACGCCGATGACGGACGCGACCGTGGTGTTCTTCGTCAGGGCGATCAGCACCGAGCCGAGCGGCGCGATGGACCCTCGGAAGGCCTGGGGGAGGATCACCTCGCGCAGGCTCTGGGTGAACGTCAGCCCGATCGAGCGGGCCGCCTCGGCCTGCCCGACCGGCACGGTGTTGACGCCGCTGCGCAGCGCCTCGCAGACGAAGGCGGCGTGGTAGACGGCGAGCCCGACGATCGCCCAGCGGATGTTGTTGTCGACGATCGACGTCGAGGACTTCGGGTCGGCCAGGTTGATCTGCAGGATGTAGAGCACACCCAGTGAGCAGAAGACGAGGATGAGGGTCAACGGCGTGTTGCGCACCGTGTTGACGTAGAAGGTGCCGAGCCGGCGCAGGATCGCGATGGGCGACACACGCATCACGGCGAGGACCGTGCCGATCACCAACGCCCCGATCGCGGAGAAGACGGTGAGCTTGATGGTCATCCAGAACGCGCCGAAGATCGCGTACTTCTCGAAGAGGTCGAGCACTACGCTCCTTTCCGCAGGTGATTGACACCGTTACCGGGTCGTGCGGTCACTCTGGGCGACCGCACGACCCGGCGATCCGGCTGGGTTTGGTCAGGAACAGGCGGCCGGGGTGGGCGGGTTGCCGGGGCCCGGCTTGTAGTTGGCCGGCCCGAGGTTGTTGGCGATGGCCTTGTCGAGCGAGCCGTCGCTCTGCATCTTCTTGATCGCGTCGGTGATCTTCTGGCAGAGGGCCGTGTCGCCCTTCTTGAGGCCGATGCCGTAGTTCTCGGTCGAGAAGGGCTTGCCGACGAGCTTGAACTTGCCCTTGTTCTCGGGCTGCGCGGCGAAGCCGGCCAGGATCGCGTCGTCGGTCGTCAGGGCGTCGACGCCACCGGTGGCCAGGGCCGGGAGGCACTCGGAGTAGGTGCCGAACTCCTGCAGCTGGACGGTCTGCGCGAACTTGTCCTTGACCTTCTGCGCGGACGTCGAGCCCTTGACCGAGCAGAGCTTCTTGCCGTTGAGGCTGTCCGGCCCGGTGATCGAGGTGTCGTCGGCGCGGACGAGCAGGTCCTGGCCGGCGACGAAGTAGGGACCCGCGAAGGAGACCTTCTCCTTGCGCTTGTCGGTGATGGAGTACGTCGCGACGATGAACTTGACCTGACCCGTCGAGATGAGGTCCTCGCGCTGCGCGCTCGGAGCCTGCACCCACGTGATCTTGTCCTCGGGGGTGCCGAGCTCCTTGGCGACGTACTTGGCGACGTCGATGTCCATGCCGGTGTAGTCGCTGCCCTTCTTGAGGCCGAGGCCGGGCTGGTCGAACTTGATGCCGATCTTGATGCCCTCGGCGCCGCCGGTGCCGCTCCCGCTGTTGCCGGAGCCGCACGCGGCGAGCGTGAGCGCCAACGTCGCAGCCGCCGCAACGGCTCCGAGTCGTCGTGCCTTCATGTGGGTTCCTCCCTGAGTGGTTGCTCGCGGCACGCGGTGCGCTGCCGCTCCCTGTCGTTAGGTCTGGCTGCTGCAGATGGTTCAGTGGGTGAGGATCTTGCCGAGGAAGTCCTTGGCGCGGTCGCTCTTGGGGTGGGTGAAGAACTCCTGGGGCGTGCCGACCTCGACGATCTGGCCGTCGGCCATGAAGACGACGCGGTCGGCCGCCTTGCGGGCGAAGCCCATCTCGTGGGTCACGACGATCATCGTCATGCCCTCCTTGGCCAGGCCCACCATGACGTCGAGGACCTCGTTGACCATCTCCGGGTCGAGCGCCGAGGTCGGCTCGTCGAAGAGCATGACCTTGGGTCCCATGGCGAGGGACCGGGCGATGGCGACGCGCTGCTGCTGGCCGCCGGAGAGCTGCGCGGGGTACTTGTCGGCCTGCGCCTCGACGCCGACGCGCTTGAGCAGCGTCGGTCGCCTGCTGGTCGGCGTCGGACTTCGACTTCTTGCGCACCTTGATCGGTCCGAGCGTCACGTTGTCGCGAATCGTCTTGTGCGCGAAGAGGTTGAAGGACTGGAAGACCATCCCCACGTCGGCGCGCAGCTGGGCGAGCGGCTTGCCCTCCTCGGGCAGCGCCTTGCCGTCGATCGAGATGGTGCCGGACTCGATGGTCTCGAGCCGGTTGATGGCGCGGCACAGCGTCGACTTGCCCGAGCCGGACGGTCCGAGGACGACGACCACCTCGCCCTTGCCGACCGTGAGGTTGATGTCGCGCAGCACGTGCAGGTCGCCGAAGTGCTTGTTCACGCCGTCGATGACGACCATGGGGTCACGAGGCGTGTCCGGGGTGCGGTCGCTCGGCGCCGCGGCGCTGGGTTTCACGTCGTCCATCCGGGAAACCTATCGGCTCCGGCGGTCAGCAAGCACACTCCGCGCCGAGCGTGCCCGAATCGTGAGGAGCCCGCGGGCGGGCGCCGTAACCGACGGGAACGTCAGGAAACCGACATCTCAGGCGCGGGTGTGGAGGTCGCCGCCGTCTGGGTCGCGTGCGCCGGCTAGCTCGTCGGGCACGGAAATCGTACCGATGTCTGTCGACGAGCTGCTCGATGGATTGGCAGGGCTGGATGGGCGTGGATGGGCTGGACGGATCGGTTGACGGGGTGGTGGTCGGTGAGTCCGTCGTCGTGGTGGTGGTCGTGGTGGTGGTCGGTGAGTCCGTCGTCGTGGTTGTGGTCGTGGTGGTGGTTGTGGTCGTCGTGGCGGTCGACGGAGTCGTCGTCGTGCTCGGCGGCGACGTCGTCGTCGGTGGGCGGTCGTCGTCGGTGGGACGGTCGTCGTCGGTGGGACGGTCGTGGTCGGCGGGACCGTCGTGGTGGTCGGGGACGGCGTGGTGCTCGTGGGGGTGGGCGTGGACGTGGTCGAACTGGGTGCACTCGTCGTCGTCGACGGAGGCTCGGTCGTCGGCGTACCGCCGGGCGTCGTCGGTCCCGTGGTGGTCGGTGTCGTGGACGGCGGACGGCCGCCCGTGCTCGTCGGGCACCGAGGGGATCACGCTGGCATCGGTGATCGGGACGTCGCCGTCCGCGACGGCGTCGACGAGGCGACTGGTCGGGTCGAACACGAGGTGCGGGACGGCGGCATACGGCACGGACGCTGTGTCAGACGGCGGGAAGCCGAGGTACGGGGCGGGGTCGACGTAGCGGTCGTTGACGATGACGTCGAAGTGCAGGTGGCATCCGGTCGACCAGCCGGTCGTGCCGCTGAGACCGATGACCTGGCCCTGCTTGACGACCTGGCCCTCCGTGACGAGGAACTTCGACTGGTGGCCGTAGGCCGTCTTCAGCGTCGGGCTGTGCTGGATGATCGTGCGTCCGCCCCACGAGGCGGAGACGCGGGCGTAGACGACGGTGCCGTCGGCCGCCGCGTGGATCGGGGTGCCGCACGCCGCGGCGAGGTCGATGCCGGTGTGGAACATCGGACGGCCGAGCAGCGGGTGGATGCGCGGTCCGAAGGGCGAGGTCTCGCCGCCGGGCACCGGGTGGATGAAGAGCGGCCGGCCGATGATCGGGGCCGCGATGGCCTCGGCCGTCGCCGGTGCGAGGCTGATCGACGGGAACATGAAGAGGCCGCCCCCGATTCCGGCCGAGAACGCAGAGCCGGTGGGGACCCCGGTGGCGGCGTCGGTGACGTCGGTGACCGCAGTGACGTCGAGCGTCGAGAGCTCGGCACGCGCCCGGTCCACGGCATCGACGGCCTCCTGCACCGCGGTGGAGGAGCCGGCGGCCAGCACGACGGACGCGACCGGTGCCGCCGGGGTGGCGCCGCCGAGGAAGGGCAGGAGCGCGAACAGCACCAGGATGGTCGCGAAGGGCACGAAACGGCCCTTCACCCGGATGCTCAGGACGCGTGGCGCGGTGCGCTCACCGGCGTCTGTCACCGTCAACTCAGCCCCCTCGAGCCACTCCTGGTCTCACCGTCGACGTCTCCCGGCGAATGTCCCCAACACCGGAGCCCGAACCGACACGCCCGTCCGACGGGCCGGTTGCTCCACCATAGGTGGGCGGGTTTGCGGCCCGGGTCGTTCCGGCAAAACCGGGCGAGGCACGTTGCGACAATCTTGCGTAAACTCCGGCATTTCGGGACGCCTATCTTGCAGTCCGCGGGGCACTGTGTTCAGTGCGGGGGAGCAAGACCGACCGAACCTCGGGGGACAGGTCGGAGCAGGACCGGTCGGGGGAGGACCGGGCATGACGGGGGCATGAGGGGGGCATGACCGGGGGATGACCGGGGCGGGTTCTGCCGGGGGAGTCGGCGGGACCCGCCCTGGCCGGCGCGGCCAAGTCTCGTACCTGCTGGCCGGGATCGCGATGGCGACCGCCGGAGTGGGGGCCCGGCGGACGATGAACGACCAGCCGGGCGTGTCACTCGTTACCGAGTACCGCCCGGTGCGCCGGCGGCGCCGCGCGTCCTGACCGCAAGCGCAGCTGCCACGTCGCGTCCATCACATGCGAGCGTCCTCCAGCCGCCGCCGCGCGGTCCGGCCAGAATGAGAACGTGGCCGCGTGGCAGCATGACCTCCTCCCCGAGCCTCCCAGCCCGCCGCCGACGGCGAGGTGGGCAGACCTCGACGGCCCCGTGCACTACGTCGACTACGGCGGACCGGAGGACGGGCCGCTGCTGCTGCTCGTGCACGGTCTCGGCGGTTCCGTCCTCAACTGGGCCGCGGTCGCGCCGACGCTCGCCGAGACGTGCCGGGTCCTGGCAATCGACCTGGTCGGCTTCGGTCGCACGCAGCCGTTGGGGCGATCGCAGCACATCGACGCCAACCGCGACCTGCTCGCACGCTTCGTCGACGAGGTCGTCGGCCACCCGGTCATCCTGGTCGGGAACTCGATGGGTGGCCTGCTCGCGATGCTCCTCGCCGACGCCCGCCCCGACGTCGTCAGCGGGCTGGTGCTCGTGGACCCCGCTTTGCCCGTGGGTCCGACGGCTCGCCCCGACCCTCTCGTCACCGTCATGTTCGGGGCGTATGCCGTCCCCGCCGTCGCGCGCGGCTTCCTGGCCCGCCGGCGCTCGCTGCTCTCCGCCGAGGGACAGGCCATGGCCCTGCTGCGGCTCTGCTGCGTCGACACGAGGAGGGTGCCGGCGCACGTCGTGCAGCAGCATCTCGAGCTCGCCCGGGAACGTCAGGGCTACCCGGACGTCGACGCCGAGCTCATCGTGGCGGGGCGCTCCCTGATCCTCGTCCTCGCCCGCCGGCGCTGGCTCTACGCGCTGATGGGGCGGATCACCGTCCCCGTGCTCCTCCTGCACGGGGCGAAGGACCGGCTCGTCCCCATCGCCGCGGCGCGAGCGGTGGTGAAACGGAACCCGGCGTGGCGCTTCGAGGTCGGGGAGGACGTCGGGCACGTGCCCCAGCTCGAGGCGCCGGGCTGGACCGTCGACCGGATCCGTGACTGGCTCGTCGACGAGGGCAGGGTCGCGGTTCTCGCTGCCCGACCCTGAGGCTGCATGCAGGCAGGCATCGAGGGCGGCTTCGGTGAACCTCCCCAGGAGGCTGACCCCCACCTTGCCGGTGGAGGGCCACCGCTCCGAACGGCGTGCCCAGGTCCCGTCCTGTCGCCCTTCTCGCCCGACCGGTCGTGGCTGGTGCCCCCGCGGGGTCGGCACCTTCGAGGTGGGTTTCAACGGCCACACCATGGGCCGCACACGGAAAGTGTGCACAGGGCGGGTTGGCACCGCGACCCGGTGGGCATGAGGGGGGCACGTCAAAGGCGACACTCTCCGCGTCGACGGCGACCGAACTACGGGACCGTCCAACCAGCCCCACCGACTCGATGATCGAAAGGCCCACATGGCACCCCCTCGGCAAGGCCGGTTTCGACTCGCACCCTTCCCGGGGTACTCCACTACGACCGCGAACGGCACCAGGGTGTCGTGTACCGGTTGCTGCCTGCCCCTTCCGCTGGGCTGCCTGACAAGCATGATCGCCGTTGCCGCGCCTCTGAGCGTGGCATGGATTCGTCGAAGGCACAGACGGCCATGAGACACCTGCCGGGACTGACATAGCGGCAACCGCTTCACCCCGACCGGGCTCGGTAACTGAGCCCAGACGTTCGGGTGCGTAGAGGCTTCACGCACCCGGAGGCCTCGCAGATGGCGTCCTTCTCCCTCGCCCCTCATGGCCAGGCTGTGCCTGCGCGTCGTTGCGCAGACGCTTCGCCTTCCGTACTGGTGTGTTGCGACGTGGGCGACTGGCTAGTTCAGTTCGTTCGGCTTCGTGCGCTGGAGAAGGTCAAGGGCAAGGGCGCTGCCGTCCGGACACGGGAGGGGACGGCAGCGCCCCACGCGCCTGGGACTCAGGGGCGATCCCGGGCGCAGCCGACGACGATCCGGGTGTCGACCTTTGCAGGAGGGGTGCCTCGGCACTGGATCGACGCCACCATCATTGTCTCGCACTCCGAATCCCATGGCGCAGGAACGCGATCCATCCTCAGGCGACGTACAAGCTACGCCCGAGCCTTGACCGGATTTGTTCCCGCGGGTGTCTGCCTGTCGGTGCCGAGCCCACCAACGCCCGCGCCAGGTGGGCTCCGCAGACGCGGCGGATGACGGCTACCGGGCACGCGTCCCTCAAGACGGTGGAACCTCGCTTTCGCCTGAGCATGTAGGCCCCTGGCGGAGCTTCCCAGCGTGCTCCTGAGGGAGGGTGGGCACGTTGTCAGCCGAGATATCTGAAACCGCTTACACAGGGCGCTGTCGTTCGGTTGGATGTAGCAGGTCCACGCCCCACGTGGACTTGATGGCTGTCGTGTCCTCAACCTCCCCGCAGGGCACGCGCAGCGCATCGCCAGAAGGCGACGCTGGCGGCGGCCTCCACTCCCACCTTGGGAGGCCGCCGCCACGTTCAGCACGACCCCGCAGGCTGCCGGCTGCGGCACCAACCCACCTCATGTGGACGGGTATCCCTCAGCTGTGGCACCCTCTCTGTCGCGCCCGCTGAGCCTCCCCTGTCTCAGCGGGCGCGCTCGTCCACACGGCGGCACGTCTCCGCCGAGGCAAGACCGTCGCGAGGAAAGCACTCATCTGGAATCACCTCGACGACCTCGGCTGCTCGGCCACCATGCGGCGTGCGGGGCCGCCTTCCTCGAACGCTGCCGCTGCGAGCGACCTCACGTCCCGTTACCGGGCACGCAGGCGGGCAGTGTCTGCCTCGAGACGCCCCACGCGGCGGCGACCTCGGAGATGACGGCCGTCGCCGATCACCGCCAGCACCGCTTTGTACCGCTGCTCAGGTCGGCCGAAGTCATACAAACGTGTGGTGGGGCAGCAGGGGCTTGAACCCTGGACCGACGGATTATGAGTCCGCTGCTCTGACCGGCTGAGCTACTGCCCCGGGACCGTCGCGACCCGTGTGGGCCGTCGAGGTCGATCGGAGTCTAGCGAGCCGCTGCCGACGGTCGGGAGGCGGTTCCGGCAGCCGCCACGCGACACTCTAGGCTCGCCCTGTCCCAGGCCCCCGCACGTGAGGAACAGGAAATGAGTGACGGCATCCGCGTGGCAGCGGTCGACGACGTGGAGCCCGGCGAGGCGCTCGTGCTCGACACGGCGGTCACCGAGACGCCGGAGCCGATCTCGCTCTTCCGCGACGACGACGGCACGTACTACGCGCTCGACGACACGTGCTCCCACGAGGACGCCTCGCTAGCGGAAGGCTGGATCGAGGCGGGCGAGGTCGAGTGCCCGCTGCACGCGACGCGTTTCTGCCTTCGCGACGGCAAACCGATGTGCCTGCCGGCCACCAAGCCGGTTCGGACCCATCGAGTCGAGACCCGTGACGGCGAGGTCTACCTCTTTCCTGGGGTCGCTGCGAGCGCCTGACGTGTCACGACCGGAAGGGTGGGACGAAAGAGGACATATCGGCAACTGAGATTGCTGGTGCCCTTGTGCCCCATGGTGCACAATGGGCAAGTGCTCGTTGCCGAGCACGCTCTATCCGCATCACCGAGACAGTTCGCCGCACCACGAAGTCGCAGCCGTTGGGGAAGACGTCCCTGCAACTTCAGGAGGTTCGGATGGCTGTCGCGATGTCGCGCACCCAGACAGGCGGGGTTCTGTTCGTACACGGAGCCCCGGCCGCGCTGTGCCCGCACATCACGTGGGCGATCGAGGCCGTCCTCGACCAGCGGGTGACCCTCGACTGGATCCCCCAGCCTGCCGCGCCCAGGATGATGCGCACCGAGCTGACCTGGGCCGGCGCCCCCGGCACGGGCGCCGAGCTGGCCAGTGCCCTGCGCGGCTGGGACGGGCTGCGCTACGAGGTGACCGAGGACCCCTCCCCGGGCTGCGACGGGGCACGCTGGTCCTACACGCCCCGCCTCGGCATCCACCACACCATGACGTCCGCTTCCGGTGACGCCGTCGTGCACGAGGACCGCCTCCGTGAGGCCATCGTGCGCACGCGCGGCGACGCCGACGCGCTCCAGGACGAGATCGACCTGCTGCTCGGTGTCCCGTGGGACGAGGAGCTCGAGGTGTTCCGATACGCCGGTGACGGTGCTTCGGTGCGCTGGCTGCACAAGGTCGGCTGACCGCCCCAGCGCTCGTCCGCCGCGCCCTCCAGCGTGGCGTGCGGGACGTGACGAGGGCCCGGGCGGTTCGTGCGCCCGGGCCCTCCTCGCGTCGCGCGGCCGCCGGCCGGCCGGCCGGGACCGCCCGCGAAAATCACTGGGCGACAGTCGTTCCCTCCTGCCATCATCGGGTGGACGCGCGCCGACCTCGGTGCCCACCCATCTCCCACGTGTAGACGAAAGGCCAGTCATGGCGACGGGACTCCCCGTGCAAGCGAAGCGCAGCCGGTGCCTCGCCGCGGTGGCCTACCCGTTCCCGGTGGAGGGCCAGTTCCGGCGCCCCCAGCCTCACCAGTGGCATCCCGCCCTGCGTCCTCGCTGACGCGACGAGCCTGACTGGCTCCGTCCATCGAGCCGCCCACCGGGATGACCGGTCGGCGGCTCTTCTCATGCCGCCCGCCTGAAGCGAACCGGGGTGGGACCTGTACGCCCCCACCCCGGTGCGGCTGCACCTCGCCCGATCCACCACACCCAAGAAGACCTGCACGGAGCGCCGGGAAGGAGCCCGCCGGATGACCAGGAACCACAAGACCTTTCACGCCCAGTCCCTCGGACAGGTCGGGCTCCGACCCGTGTCGCGGGCGGCGCACGCCTTCGACGCGTGGGTCTTCCGTGCCGCGTCCGAGCACCCTTTCGAGGTCGCCGGTTCGGAGCCGAGTTGCGCCACCCACGACCCGGAGCTCTTCTGGCCGGCCACCGAGGTCGATGCCGAGCAGGCGCGGGCCGTGTGCCGTGGGTGCCCGCTCGCCGAGGTGTGCCTCGCCGTGGCGCAGCGACGCCTCGAGTGGGGCGTCTGGGGCGGGCAGCTGCTCGCCAGGGGACGCCCGACGACCGAGCTCCCGGGCAACGTGCGCCCGTCCACCCACGACACGGCGCGCAGCGCCTGAGACACCGAGGACGTATGCCGGGTGGCCGCCTCCCAGCGAGGCGCGCCTCCCGGCATACGACCTCGCCCACCGCACCGTCACGACCTCCGGGCACCCGGCCCGGCTCACGAGAGGATGACCACCATGACCACCTTCCCTGTCGCGCTTCCCGGCGCGCAGGCGTCCACCCTGATGTGGGCCGACCCCGCCGAGGTCGAGCCCGCGGCGCTCGACCAGCTGCGCAACATCAGCCGTCTGCCATGGGTCCACGGCCTGCGTGTCATGCCCGACGTCCACCTCGGCAAGGGAGCGACGGTCGGTTCCGTCATCGCCATGCGCGATGCCGTGTCGCCGGCCGCCGTCGGCGTCGACATCGGCTGCGGCATGTCCGGGGTCCGTACGAACCTCACCGCAGCGGACCTGCCGGACGACCTCGGGCCGCTGCGTGCGGCGATCGAGGCCGTGCTGCCCGTCGGCTGGAACGCCAACGACGGCACGGCGCCGGTGCTCGCGCGCGACACCAGGCTCGCCGCGAGCTTCGAAGGGCTGATGGGCCGGTTCGGCGACCTGCGTGCACCGAAGATCGCCGACCGGGCGGGCCGCGCTGCCGCACAGTGCGGTTCGCTCGGATCGGGCAACCACTTCGCAGAACTGTGCGAGGGTGACGACGGCCACCTGTGGCTCATGCTCCACTCCGGGTCGCGCAACATCGGCAAGGAGCTGGCGGAGCGGCACATCGCCACGGCGAAGACGCTCGAGCACAACCTCGGGCTGCCCGACCGTGACCTGGCCGTGTTCCTGGCCGGCACGGCCGAGATGGCCGCGTACGTCCACGACCTGTACTGGGCGCAGGAGTACGCGCTGCTCAACCGTGAGGTCATGATGACGACGATCCGCGAGGTCGTGCGCACGCACTTCCCGCACGTCGCCTTCGACGAGCCGGTGCGGTGCCACCACAACTACGTCTCGGAGGAGACGTACGACGGGGTCGACGTCGTCGTGACCCGCAAGGGCGCGATCCGGGCCGCGCTCGGCGACCTCGGGCTCATCCCGGGCTCGATGGGCACCGGCTCGTACGTCGTGCGCGGGCTCGGCAACGATGCGTCGTTCAACTCCGCGAGCCACGGCGCCGGGCGCCGGATGTCGCGCAACGCGGCCAAGCGGCAGTTCACCGTCGAGGACCTCCAGGCCCAGACGGCGGGCGTGGAGTGCCGCAAGGACGCCGGGGTCATCGACGAGATCCCCTCGGCCTACAAGGATCTGGAGTCGGTGATGGCGGCTCAGGCGTCCGGCCCGAGCCCGCTGGTGGAGGTCGTGGCCCGGCTGAACACGCTGCTCTGCGTCAAGGGGTGAACGGCGTCTGCGGCCGCGGACCGCAACGTGCACAAGACCCCTCGACCGATGACGGTCGAGGGGCCTTGTCTTGTGCTGGCGTGGTTCTGGCGTGATCTCTCAGATGCTGCGGATCGCAAGGGCGACGTTGTGGCCGCCGAAGCCGAACGAGTTGTTGAGAGCCGCGATGTCGCCGTCGGGCAGCTTCTGGTGCTCCCCGCGGACGACGTTGAGCGCGATCTCGGGGTCCTGGTCGTCGAGGTTGATCGTCGCCGGCACGAGCCGGTTGAAGATCGACTGGATGGTGATGACCGCCTCGAGCGCTCCAGCGGCGCCGAGCAGGTGGCCGGTCATCGACTTCGTCGCCGTGACCGACAGGTTGTCGGTGTGGTCGCCGAAGGCGCGCTTGATCGCGTTGTACTCCGCGACGTCGCCGACAGGGGTCGAGGTCGCGTGCGCGTTGATGTGGATGATGTCGGTGGGTGACAGGTCGGCGCGCTCGACGGCATACAGCATGGCGCGGGACGCGCCCGACCCGTTGGGCTCGGGGGCCGTGATGTGGTGCGCGTCGGCCGACATCCCGACGCTCGCGAGCTCGGCGTAGATGCGCGCGCCACGGGCGCGGGCGTGCTCCTCCGACTCGAGGACGATGACGGCGGCGCCCTCACCGAGCACGAAGCCGTCACGGCCCGTGTCATACGGCCGGGACGCCTTCTCGGGCTCGTCGTTGCGGGTCGACAGCGCCTGCATCGCAGCGAAGCCGGCGATGGGCAGCGGGTGGACCGCCGCCTCCGTGCCGCCGGCGACGACGACGTCGGCGCGGCCGGTGCGGATCATGTCGATGGCGTAGCCCATGCTCTCGGCGCCGGAGGCGCAGGCGCTGACCGTCGTGTGGGCGCCGGCGCGGGCCCCGAGGTCGAGTGAGACGGCGGCGGCAGGCCCGTTGGGCATGAGCATCGGCACCGCGAGCGGGTAGACGCGCCGCGGCCCCTTCTCCTTCAGCACGTCCCACTGGTCGAGCAGGGTCCACACGCCACCGATGCCGGAGCCGATGGCGGCGCCGAGGCGCTCGGGCTCGATCTCCGGCGAGCCGGCGTCGGCCCACGCCTCGCGTGCGGCGATGAGGGCGTACTGGCTCGACGGGTCGAGGCGGCGGGTCTCCACCTTGGTGAGGACCTCGCTGGGCTTCGTGGCGATCGTGGCGGCGAAGGTGACGGGCAGCTCGTGCTTGGCGACCCAGTCGAAGTCCATCGGGCGGGCGCCGGACTGGCCGGCGAGCAGGGCCTCCCACGTCTCAGGGGCAGTTCCGCCCAGGGGCGTCGTGGCTCCGAGACCGGTGACCACGACGCGTCGGTCGCGATTGGTCGTCATGGTGACGTGCTCCTCTGAGTCGAGTGGGGTGGTTTGGTGCGAGGGGTGGAGGGGGTGGGGTGGTCCGGTTCGGTCGGCGCCCTGTGGCCCGGTGGGGCCGGGCGCCGACCGGACGCGTCAGGACTGGGCGCCGCCGATGAAGGTGACGGCGTCGCGGACGGTCTTGAGGTTCTTGACCTCGCTGTCCGGGATGCGCACGCCGAACTTCTCCTCGGCGTTGACGACGATCGTCATCATCGAGAGGGAGTCGATGTCGAGGTCCTCGGTGAAGGACTTGTCCATCTCGACGGACGCGGTGTCGAGACCGGTCTCCTCGTTGACGATCTCGGCAAGACCCTCGAGGATCTCCTGCTCGGACTGAGCCATCTGTCTACTCCTTGGTGATGTGTGGGTGATGTGTGGTGCTGGGTGGTTGTCGTTCCGTGGCCCGAATGACCCGTCGGGACCCGCGGGAGTGCTGGGACTGCCCGTGCTGGGAGTGCTCAGGGCAGCACGACGACCTGCGCGGCATACACCAGGCCGGCGCCGAAGCCGATCTGGAGTGCGAGGCCGCCGCTGGGGATCTCCTTCTCGGCGAGCATCCTCGTCGTCGCGAGGGGGATCGAGGCCGCCGAGGTGTTGGCCGTCGTCACGATGTCGCGGGCGACGGGGATGTCGGCGGGCAGCTTGAGCTGCTTGACCATCGCGTCGATGATGCGGATGTTCGCCTGGTGCGGGATGAAGGCGTCGAGGTCGTCGGCCTTGATGCCGGCCTTGTCGATGGCCTGCTGCGCCACCGGGGCCATGCCCCAGACGGCCCAGCGGAAGACCGTCTGGCCGGCCATGCCGATCGCCGGCCAGACGTTCTTGTCGGCCTGCGCGGACTGCCAGGACTCGCGCACGTCGGTCCAGGCCTGCTTCTGGCTGATGGCGTCGCGCTGCGTGCCGTCGGAGCCCCACACCGTCGGACCGATGCCGGGGGTGTCGCTCGGGCCGATGACGCAGGCGCCCGCCCCGTCTCCGAAGATGAAGGCGCTGCCGCGGTCGTAGGGGTCGGTGAAGTCGCTGAGCTTCTCGACGCCGACGACGAGGACGTAGTCGGCCGAGCCGCCCTTGATCATGTCGCTCGCCAAGGCCACGCCGTAGCAGTAGCCGGCGCACGCCGCCGAGATGTCGAGGGCGGGAGCGGTCGAGCCGAGACGGGACGCGAGCTCGGGCGCCGCAGCAGGCGTCTGGTACGGGTGCGTCACCGTGGCGACGAGGACGAAGCCGATCTGCTCCGGTGCGACGCCCGCCTGCTCGAGGGCCTGGCGGGAGGCCGCCTCGGCCATGTCGATGACGCTCTCGTCGTCGGCGGCGAAGTGGCGGCTGATGATGCCGGACCGCTCGCGGATCCACTCGTCGCTCGAGTCGATCTTGTCGACGATCTCGGAGTTCATGACGACGCGGGCCGGGCGGTAGGCGCCGACGCCCATGATCCGCGAGTGGCGCGGCGCGCCGTTGTCGACGAGGGTGCCGGTGCCCTTGGGCGTCGGCGCGGTAGCGCTGGGGGATGTCACGTGAGGCCTTCTCGAGGGTGAGGGTTCAGGTGGGTCGTGGATCGGCGCTGGAGTGGTCCGGGGACGGGGTCGCCGTCGCACGGGGACCTCTCCATGAGCCTGCCCCTTGTCGGGGTGGTGCGCTAGTCAAGGATCCGTCACGAGCCTGTGTGGGCTCCGACGAGGGTCCGGGCCGCCTCGAGGTCGTCGGGGGTCTTGACGGCGAGGGTCTCGACGCCGGGCATCGCCCGCTTGGCGAGGCCGACGAGGGTGCCCGCGGGAGCGAGCTCGACCAGGCCGGTGACGCCGAGCGCGAGCATCGTCTCCATGCAGCGGTCCCAGCGCACCGGGTTGCTGACCTGTCGGACGAGCCGGTCGAGGGCGTCGGGGCCGTCGGCCACCGTGGCGCCGTCGGCGTTGGAGAGCAGCCGGAGTGCCGGGGCGGCGGGCGTGATCTCGCGGGCGGCCGCGGCGAGGGCCTCGACGGCGGGGGACATGTGGCGGGTGTGGAAGGCGCCGGCGACCTGGAGCGGGATGACCCGCGCCTTGGCCGGAGGGGTGGCGCGGAGGGCCTCGACCTGCTCGAGGGTGCCGGCGGCGACGACCTGTCCGGCGCCGTTGACGTTGGCGGGCGTGAGGCCGTGGGTCTCGAGCGCAGCCAGGACCTCGTCCGGGTCGCCGCCGAGCACGGCTGCCATTCCTGTCGGGGTGACCGCGCTGGCCTCCGCCATGGCGCGGCCACGGGTGGCGACGAGGGAGATGGCCTGCTCGTCCGTGACGACCCCGGCGAGGGCGGTGGCCGTGAGCTCGCCGACCGAGTGCCCGGCGAGGACGGCGCCGGTGCCGGCGAGGTCGCCACGGGTCGGGAAGAGGGCCGAGGCGGTGACGAGTCCGGCCGCGACGATGAGCGGCTGGGCGACGGCGGTGTCCTTGATCGTGTCGGCATCGGACTCGGTGCCGTGCGCGACGAGGTCGTGACCGGCCGCCCGGCCCAGGGCGGTCAGCTGGTCACGCACCCCGTCGAGCTCGAGCCACGGGGTGAGGAAGCCGGGGGTCTGGGAGCCCTGTCCGGGGCACACGATCGCTAGCACGTGCTCCACCCTTCCCGGTTACCGGTCAGGACCTCGTCACCGAATGTCACGAAGTCGTGGAGGATACTTTGGAGGTTTCCTCCAAAAGCAGCGAGGCGGTCGCGCTGGGCCGAGGCGGCGGCTCGGTCGGTAACCGCGCGGCGTCTCGCCGGCCGCGCTGGTCGCGTCGGAGCCCGCGGCTGCCGGAGGGCTTGCCGTCGCGGGGGCAGGGGTCGCGGCAAGGCGACCCAGGGCCAGGGCGATGCGCACGGTCCAGGCCTCGCGCGGTGACGTGAGGTCGTAGCCCGTCACGTCGGAGATGCGTCCCAGCCGGTAGCGCACCGTGTTGGGGTGCACGAAGAGCGCCCGCGCGCTGGCCTCGAGCGAGCCGCCGGTCTCGAGGTAGGCCGTGGCCGTCTGCAGCAGCGGGGCATGACTCGCGCGGGCCAGCGGCCGGTGGATGCGGTCGACGAGGATGCGCCGCGCGGGCGGGTCGCCGGCGAGTGCCCGCTCGGGCAGCACGACGTCGGACTCGAACACGCGCGGCGCGTCGGGCCAGGCGGCAGCGGCCGCGAGCCCGCTCAGTGCCGCTCGGGCCGAGCGGCCAGCGGCGAAGAGATGCGGCACCGTGGGCCCGAGCACGATCGGGCCGGGCCCGAAGCAGTCGGCGACGGACTCGACGACCCGCGCCGCCTCACGCGTGCCGCCGAGGATCGCGATGAGGCGCGACCGCTGCACGATGGCCAGCGCTTCGACGCCGTGCTGGCGGACGGACCGGCGAAGGTCGTCCACGGCCGGGACCGCGCCACCGGAAACCGCAGGCGTGCTGCCCACGACGAAGGTCACGTCGGCGACGTCGCCCCAGCCGAGGGCACTCGCCCGCGACTGCATCGAGTCGTCCGCCTCGCCGCGCAGCACGGCATCCACGACGAGAGCCTCGAGGCGGGCGTCCCACGCGCCGCGGGCCTCGGCCGCGCCGGCATACACCTCGGCGGCGGCGAAGGCGATCTCGCGCGAGAAGCGCAGCACGGACTCACGCAGCAGCTGCTCGTCGCCGGGACCCGCGAGGCTCTCGACGCGCGACTCGACGACGTCGACGACGGTGCGCACGAGGTCGAGGGTCTGGCGCAGGCTCACCGACCGGGTCAGCTCCTGGGGGGCGTTGGCGAAGATCGAGATGGCGGACGGCGGGTGGCTCTCCTCCTGGTGGAACCACGCGATGAACTGCGAGATGCCGGCCTGCGCGACGAGTCCGACCTGCGAGCGCTCCTCGGCGGAGAGCTCGCGGTACCACCTCAGGTGCTCCTCCATGCGCTGCGACGCGAGCGTCGAGAGCTCACCGGAGCTGCGCTCCACGGCGCGCGAGGTGGCCTCGCTCGGGTGCTGCCGCGGTCCGCTCACGGTGCCAGCCTAGGACGGTCCGCGTCGCGATTTTGTATGCCGTTCACAAAACGCCCAACGGTGCGTGCACCTACCCGGGTCGCGCGGCGAGGTCAGCGGGCCGTGAGGACCGCGGTGTGGCCGGCATACGCCCTCGGTCCGTCGAAGTGGGGGAGGGACCCGGCGAGGGCGGGGGAGAACGTCGCGAGGTAGGCGCAGGCCGCGTCGTGGTCGGCGAAGGTCGCCCGCGTCTCGATGTCGCGCTGGTCGACGTGCTCGAAGTGCCTGCCGAGGATCTCGGCCGCGTTCTCCGACGTGAACTGGGTGACGAGCGGGTCCCCGCCCGCGTCGCGGAGCAGGTCGGCGAGGTGCTCCCTCCCGTTGGTCGCGACGTGCAGCGTGCCGCCGGCGCGGAGGACCCGGCGCACCTCACGCAGCGCGCCGTCGAGGTCCGGCACGTGGTAGAGCATCCAGGCGGCGACGGCGCCGTCGAACGAGCTGTCGGCGAAGGGCAGGTCGTCGGCGGGTGCCACCTCGGCGGTGACGCCGAGCGCGCGCGTGGCCTCGACCATGGCGGGGGAGAGGTCGGTCGCGACGTAGCCGACGTCCGGCGCGTCGTCGAGGACGGAACGAGCGAACTGACCCGTGCCGCAACCGATCTCGATCAGCTGCCGGGGCCGGGTGGACACGACGAGGGTCCGGAGGACGTCGACGGGCGACACACCCTCGGGCCCGGGCCCCCAGACGTTCCGGCGGGTCTCGAGGCGGTCGACACTCGCATACTGCCGGCCGACGAGGCCTCGGTCGGTCATCTCGCGCATCGGTGGACCCTATCGGGGCGCCCTGTGTCCGGACCTCCCACCGCGTCGGAACAGCTCGCGCAGGCGGACGCGGTGCCCGGTGATGACCAGGGCCCGGCGGTAGACCGTCGAGGCGAGCCACACACACCCGAGCCCGGTCAGGGCCGTGAGACCGAGGGCCAGCAGCAGCTGGTAGACGGGCACCTCGCCGGCGGCCCAGCGGATCGGCATCGTCAGCGGTGCGGTGAGGGGGAACAGCGACACGGCGACGCTCAAGGTCGAGTTCGGGTCGCCCATGACGACGGTGACGCCGAGCAGGTAGCCCGCGATGATGAGCGCGGTCACCGGCAGGACCGCGGTCCCTGCCTCCGTCACCTTGTCCACGAGCGCTCCTCCCGCGGCGTAGAGGAAGGCGAAGAGCATGAAGCCGAGGACGAACCACGTGATCGCGAGGGCCAGGTCGGGAGCGGCCATCGCGGGCAGCCAGGACGAACCGGTCGCCGTCGCGCCGACGAGCAGCGGCACGGACAGGACGAGCAGCTGGATCGTCGCGACGGTCGCGACGGCAAGGACGGTGCCGACGAGGATCTGGCTGGGGCGAAGGACGGCGAGCAGGACCTCCGAGATGCGGCTCGCCTTCTCCGTCGCCACCGTCATCGAGATGATCTGACCGCTGAAGAGCAGAGCCAGGTAGAGCACGAGGCCGACGGCGAAGCCCACGCCGGCGCGGCCCGTGTCCTCCACGGGCGCGACGAACACCTGTTCCGGGGGATGCACGGAGTCGAGCTGGGACACCTGTCCCGGGGTCAGGCCGAAGCTGGTCAGCAGGCGGCGCGACTCGATCCGGACGAGCGACTGCGCGACGACGCTGGGGAACGCGCCGGCCGTTCGCTCGGCGACGTACATCTGGTCCCCGGCGAGGCCCACCGTCGCCTCGCCGTGCTGGACCGCGGACCTGACCCCTGCGTCGTCGGTCCGAACGACGTAGGTCGTCCGGCTACCGGTGGCCCGAGCCGCCGCGTCCAGCGACGCGGTGAGCTCGGCCGGCGCTGGACCGACCGTGGCCAGCGTGTAGGTCGTCGGTCCGGCGGTGACGAGCTTGGGCACGAGCACGGCGCCGATGGACAGCAGCAGCATCAGGGCCGTCACGATCTTGAAGGTCTTCGAGCGCAGCTGCTCCCTCAGGCCCCGGCCGAGGACGAGTGCCATCCCGTGCCACCAGGTCATCTCGACCTCCCCTCGAACGCGGCCGCCGCCTCCGGCGCGTCCGGCGCGCCGGCCGGACCCACCGACTCCAGGAAGAGCTGTGAGAGCGAGGGCAGGTCGAGCCCGAAGTCGTCCACGCGTCCTGCGGCTCGGGCGCCGTCGAGCACGTCGAGCGGGTCGGTGCCCCGGGGGATCGCGATCCGCACCTCGTCGGCCTCCTCGCTGACGACGGTGGCACCGGGGAACCGGGCCAGCCACTGCCGGTCGGGTGCATGGACGTTGAGTCGGAGCTGCACGCCGGTCGAGGCGGCCCGGAGGCTCACGAGCGGCCCACGCAGGACGATGCGCCCCTCGTTGACCATGAGGATGTCCTCGCACAGGTTCTGCACCAGGTCCAGCTGGTGGCTGGAGAAGAGGACGGTGCAGCCGGACCGGGCTCGCTCGCGCAGGCTCTGGGACAGCTCGGCCACCGCCACCGGGTCCAGTCCCGCGAACGGCTCGTCGAGCACGATCACCTCGGGCTCGTGGACGAGGGCGGTGGCGAGCTGGAGCCGCTGCTGCAGACCCCCCGAGAGCTTGTCCGTGCGCTGGTCCCAGCGCTCCGCCATGCCGAGCTCGGCGAGCAGGTGACGGGCTCGCGCGATCGCCTCCGCGCGGGACAGCGCGTGCAGCCGGCCGAAGTAGACGACCTGGTCGCCGACCTGCATGCCCGGGTACAGGCCCCGCTCCTGCGGCATGTAGCCCCAGTGCTGCCTGGCCTCGCTGTCGACCGCGATCCCGCGCAGGCGCACCTCGCCACGGTCCGGGGTCAGCACGCCGAGCATGATCCGCATCAGCGTGGTCTTGCCGGCCCCGTTCGGTCCGAGCAGCCCCGTGAGGACGCCAGGGGTGATCTCGAAGCTGACCCCGTCGAGCGCCACCCGGTCGCCGTAGGAGTACGCGACGTCGCGGACCTCCATGGCCATGCATCCACGCTAACGCCGCGAGCGCCCGGCCGGGACGCCCGGCGGGAAACGGGTCAGTCGGTGCCGAACTCCATGGCGGCGCGGTCGAGCGCGTCGTCCTGCTCGTCGACGCCGAGCGCGGCGGGGTTGGCCGAGATCGCCGCCGCGCCACCGGGCGTGAGCTCGCCCACGAGCTCGTGGGCGTCGGTGCCGAGGAGGCCCTGGGCGGCATACAGCTCGAGCTTGGCGCGCGAGTCGGCGATGTCGAGGTTGCGCATCGTCAGCTGCCCGATGCGGTCGACGGGGCCGAACGCGGCGTCCTCGGTGCGCTCCATCGAGAGCTTCTCGGGGTGGTAGCTGAAGGCCGGCCCGGCGGTGTTGACGATCGACCAGTCGTCGCCGCGCCGCAGGCGGATCGTGACCTCGCCGGTGACGGCCGAGGCGATCCAGCGCTGGAGCGACTCACGCACCATGAGCGACTGCGGGTCGAGCCAGCGGCCTTCGTAGAGAAGGCGGCCCAGCTTGCGGCCCTCGGCGTGGTAGTTGGCGATCGTGTCCTCGTTGTGGATCGCGTTGAGGAGGCGCTCGTAGGTGATGTGGAGCAGCGCCATGGCCGGGGCCTCGTAGATGCCGCGCGACTTGGCCTCGATGATGCGGTTCTCGATCTGGTCGCTCATGCCGAGGCCGTGGCGGCCACCGATGGTGTTGGCCGCGTCGACGAGGGCGACGGCGTCGGCATACTCCTGGCCGTTGATGGCGACGGGGCGACCGCGCTCCCAGCGCACCGTGACGTCCTCGGTCTCGATCGCGACCGAGGGGTCCCAGAACTTGACGCCCATGATCGGCTCGACGACCTCCATCGACTCGTCGAGGAACTCGAGCGTCTTGGCCTCGTGCGTGGCGCCCCAGATGTTCGCGTCGGTGGAGTAGGCCTTCTCGGCGGACGCGCGGTAGGGCAGGTCGCGGGCGGTCAGCCACTCCGACATCTCGTGCCGGCCGCCGAGCTCGGTGACGAAGTCGGCGTCGAGCCACGGCTTGTAGATGCGCAGGTGCGGGTTGGCCATGAGGCCGTAGCGGTAGAACCGCTCGATGTCGTTGCCCTTGAAGGTCGAGCCGTCGCCCCAGATCGAGACGCCGTCGTCCTGCATGGCGCGCACGAGCAGCGTGCCGGTGACGACGCGGCCGAGCGGCGTGGTGTTGAAGTAGGTCTTGCCGCCGCTGCGGATGTGGAAGGCGCCGCACGCGATGGCGGACAGGCCCTCCTCGACGAGCGCGGTCTTGCAGTCGACGAGGCGGCTGATCTCGGCGCCGTACTGGCCGGCGCGGCCCGGGGACGGAGTCGATGTCGGGCTCGTCGTACTGCCCGAGGTCGGCCGTGTAGGTGCACGGCACCGCGCCCTTCTCGCGCATCCAGGCAACAGCAACAGAGGTGTCGAGGCCGCCGGAGAAGGCGATGCCGACACGTTCACCGACAGGGAGCGAGGTCAGGACCTTGGACATGGATGTAAGTATATGCACAGCCGACGCATACCTATCCAATCGCGTATGCCGTGTGCTCGGCGGCCGCGCCGCTGGTCCGGGCGGGACCGGCGGCGCGGCCCGGCCCCTGGGCAGGGACCGGGCCACACGGCATACGTCGGCTGGGGAGCGTCAGCTCTCGCCGCCCGCGTTGCCGGACGTGCCGGCCGTGACGTCGTCGAGCTGGTACTTCTCGGCCGCCCGGCGCGGGACGTCGGCGTCGACCTTGCCCTCCTTGGCGAGCAGCTGCAGCGTCCGCACGGCGACCGACGGGCCGTCGATGTGGAAGAAGCGGCGCGCCGCGGGGCGGGTGTCGGAGAAGCCGAAGCCGTCGGCGCCGAGCGTGGCGTAGGTGCCCGGGACCCACTCGCGGATCTGGTCCTGGACCGCCCGCATGTAGTCGCGACACCGCGACGACCGGGCCCTCGGTGCCCTCGAGGCACTGCGTGACCCACGGCTTGATCGGCGGGCCGTCGGGGGAGAGGAACTCCTGCTCGTCGGCGGCCAGGCCGTCCCGACGCAGCTCGTTCCACGAGGTCACCGACCACACGTCGGCGGCCACGCCCCAGTCGTCGGCGAGCAGCTGCTGGGCCTCGAGCGCCCACGGCACCCCGACGCCGGAGCCGAGGATCTGCGCGCGCGGCGCCTCGTGCGTCCAGCCCTCGGTGTTCGGCCGCGGAGATGCGGTGCATGCCGCGCAGGATGCCCTCGACGTCGACGTCGTCGGGCTCCTTCGGCTGCTGGATCGGCTCGTTGTAGACGGTGAGGTAGTAGATGACGTTCGACTCCTCGGGCGTCTTGCCCTCGCCGTACATCCGCTTGAGGCCGTCCTGCATGATGTGCGCGATCTCGTAGCCGTACGCCGGGTCGTAGTGCACGACCGCAGGGTTCGTCGAGGCGAGCAGCGGGCTGTGCCCGTCGGCGTGCTGCAGGCCCTCACCGGTCAGCGTCGTGCGACCGGCGGTGGCGCCGATGAGGAAGCCGCGCGTCATCTGGTCGGCGGCCGCCCAGATCGAGTCGCCGGTGCGCTGGAAGCCGAACATCGAGTAGAAGACGTAGATCGGGATCATCGGCTTGCCGTGCGTCGCGTACGACGTGCCGGCCGCCGTGAACGCCGCGAGCGAGCCGGCCTCGTTGATGCCGAGGTGCAGGATCTGGCCGCTGACGTTCTCGCGGTAGGCGAGCATCAGCTCGGCGTCGACCGGCGTGTAGTTCTGCCCGTTGGGGTTGTAGATCTTGATCGTCGGGAAGAACGCGTCCATGCCGAACGTGCGCGCCTCGTCGGGGATGATCGGCACGATGCGCGGGCCGAACTCCTTGTCGCGCAGCAGGTCCTTGAGCAGGCGGACGAACGCCATCGTCGTGGCGACCTCCTGCTTGCCCGAGCCCTTCTTGACCTGGGCGTAGGCCTCGTCGCCGGGCAGCTTGACCGGCTCGAAGTCGACGCGGCGGCTCGGCAGCGTGCCGCCGAGCTTCTGGCGGCGGTCGACGGAGTACTTGATGACCTCGCTGTCGGCCCCCGGGTGGTAGTACGGCGGCTGGTAGGGGTCGGCCTCGAGCTGCTCGTCGGTGATCGGGATGCGCAGGCTGTCGCGGAAGGCCTTGAGGTCGTCCAGCGTCATCTTCTTCATCTGGTGCGTGGCGTTGCGGCCGGCGAAGTGCGAGCCGAGGCCGTAGCCCTTGATGGTCTTGGCGAGGATGACGGTCGGCTGGCCGGTGTGCTCGCGCGCCGCCTTGTAGGCCGCGTAGACCTTGCGGTAGTCGTGGCCACCGCGCTTGAGGTCCCACCAGACCTGGTCGTCGGTCCAGTCCTCGACCATCTTGGCCGTGCGCGGGTCGCGCCCGAAGAAGTGGTCGCGGACGTACTTGCCGTCGTTGGCGCGGAAGGTCTGGTAGTCGCCGTCGCTCGTCTGGTTCATGACGTGCACGAGCGCACCGTCGCGGTCGGCGGCGAGCAGCGGGTCCCACCCGCGGCCCCAGACGACCTTGATGACGTTCCAGCCGGCGCCGCGGAAGAACGCCTCGAGCTCCTGGATGATCTTGCCGTTGCCGCGCACCGGGCCGTCGAGCCGCTGCAGGTTGCAGTTGATGACGAAGTTGAGGTTGTCGAGCTCCTCGTTGGCCGCGAGCTGGAGCAGGCCGCGCGACTCGGGCTCGTCCATCTCGCCGTCGCCGAGGAACGCCCAGACGTCCTGCTGGCTCGTGTCCTTGATGCCGCGGTTGTGGAGGTACTTGTTGAACTGCGCCTGGTAGATCGCGTTCATCGGGCCGATGCCCATCGACACCGTCGGGAACTCCCAGTAGTTCGGGAGCAGCCGCGGGTGCGGGTAGGACGGGACGGCCTTGAGCTCGCCGTCGACGAGGTGGCTCTTCTCCTGGCGGAAGCCGTCGAGCTGCGCCTCGGTCAGGTGGCCCTCGAGGAAGCTGCGGGCATACATGCCGGGGGAGGCGTGGCCCTGGAAGTAGACCTGGTCGCCGCCGCCCGGGTGGTCCTTGCCGCGGAAGAAGTGGTTCATGCCCACCTCGTAGAGCGTCGCGGCCGACGCGTACGTCGAGATGTGGCCGCCGACGCCGATGCCGGGACGCTGGGCGCGGTGGACCATGATCGCGGCGTTCCAGCGGATGTAGCGGCGCATCTCGCGCTCGACGTCCTCGTCGCCGGGGAACCACGGCTCGCGCTCGGGCGGGATCGTGTTGATGTAGTCGGTCGCCGTCAGGGACGGGACGCCGACCTGCTGCTGGCGCGCGCGCTCGATGAGCTTGAGCATGATGTAGCGCGCCCGCGTCCGGCCCTTCTCGTCGAGGACGGCGTCGAGGGAGTCGATCCACTCCTGCGTCTCGTCCGGGTCGATGTCCGGGAGCTGACTGGGGATGCCGTTGAGGATCGGTCCGGCCTCGGATGCCACGTCGTGGGTCCTTTCTCGTCGCGAGGCGGCGCTCGCGGCCGGTCGGCCACGGCGCTGCGCCCTCCCATCCTCTACCCAACCGTGGGGACCGTCACAACCGGGTCCGTCTGCTGGGGAGCGGTGGTATGCCGTCCGCTCCCCTCGGCGCGTCGGGCGCGGCGTGGGCGTTGTCCCCGACGGGACCCGCCTTGCGCGATAGCGTCGGACCCGGTGCACTGATGTCGTGGCACCTACGCCACGACACGGACGGCCATGATCGAGAGGACCGGTGACAGTGAGCGAGACCGCGGGAGCGGCGTCCTTCAGCAAGCTCGGATTTGCCAAGGGGCAGGTCATCCAGGAGTTCGGCTATGACGACGACGTCGACAACGACCTGCGGTTCGGGCTCGAGGACGTCATCGGGACCGAGCTCGAGGACGAGGACTTCAACGACGGGGCGGACGGGGTGCTGCTCTGGTACCGCGACGGGGACGACGACCTCGTCGACCTCATGGTCGACGGGCTGACGAAGCTCTTCGACCAGGGCTTCATCGTGCTGCTGACGCCCAAGTCCGGACGCCCCGGGCACGTCGATGCCAGTGTCGTCGAGGAGGCCGCCTCGACAGCGGGCCTCACCACCGGTGGGCAGGTCAACGTCGCCGCCGAGTGGGCAGGGACCCGCCTCATGCCGCCCAAGGGGCCGCGCCGCTGACCGGCGCGTCCGACGAGTCCGACGAGTCCGGCGCCACGCCACCCGTTTTGCGGTCCTTTGCGGGCGTTCGCCCGGGCCGCTGTCGAGGGTGGCGCGAACACCGAGGTCGTGGTGCGACACTTGCCGCCATGACGAACGTGCACCCGACCGAGTCGCCGGTCCAGGTGTCCACCCCGCTGGGGGTCGGCGACCTGGCCCCCGACTTCACCCTCGTGGACCAGTACGGCGTCGACGTCAGCCTGTCCGCGGTGCGTGGCCTCAGGAACGCCGTCATCGTCTTCTACCCCGCCGCGTTCTCCGGGCATCTGCCGGGGCGAGCTGCGCGAGATCCGCGACGGGCTCGAGGACTTCCAGGACGGCGACATCCAGGTCTTCACGATCTCGTGCGACTCGATGTACACGCTGCGCGCGTGGGCCGACGCCGAGGGCCACTTCTTCCCGCTCCTGTCGGACTTCTGGCCGCACGGCGAGGTGGCGCGGCGCTACGGCGTCCTCGACGCCGAGGACGGATTCGCGCTCCGCGGGACGTTCCTCATCGACCGTTCGGGCCGCATCGTGTGGACCGAGGTGCGCGGCATCGGTCAGGGCCGCGACTTCAGGGCCTACCGCGAGGCACTCGCGGCGCTCCGCGCGAGCCAGCGTGATGCCGTAGGCTGACCGCCGCCTGCCGGTGACACCGCCGGCACGTCAGGGCCTGTAGCTCAGTTGGTAGAGCACCGCGTTTACACCGCGGGTGTCGTCGGTTCGAGCCCGGCCGGGCCCACGTGGACGATCCTGCTCCCGACCTCAGCCTCCGTGACGCCGTTGCGGCGCTCGAGTCGCTCTATCCCCTCCAGAGCGCGGCGGAGTGGGACCGGGTCGGCCTCGTGACGGGCGACCTCGACCAGCCGGTGCGCCGCATCCTCTTCGCCCTCGACCCGACCCTGGCCGTCATCGACGAGGCCTGCACGTGGGGAGCGGACCTGCTCGTCACGCACCACCCGCTGCTGCTGCGCGGGGTCCACTCGGTCGCTACCAGGTCGGCCAAGGGTGCGTCGGTCACGGCCCTCGTGCGGGGCGGCGTCGCGCTGTGGGTCGGGCACACGAACGCCGACGTCGCCGACCCCGGCGTCTCGACGGTGCTCGCGGACGCCCTCGGCCTGACCGACCAGCGCCCGCTCTCGCAGGACGGGTCGAATGCCGGGAGGGTCGGGGTGCTCGCCGCGCCCGCCAGCCTGGCGGACTTCGCCGAAGCCGTGGCCACGGCGCTGCCGGCGACAGCCGGCGGCATACGGGTCAGTGGGGACCCGGGTGCCGAGGTGCGCACGGTCGCGGTCATGGGCGGGTCGGGCGACGATCGCTTCGACGACGTGCGGGCCAGCGGCGCTGACGTCTTCGTCACCGCCGACCTCCGTCACCACCCGGTCCTCGAGGCTCGGGAGGAGGCGCGCGGCGGCCGGCCGTTCCTCGTCGACGCGGGCCACTGGGCCACCGAGTCACTCTGGCTGGCGAGTGCCCGTGAGCAGCTGCTGTCGGCGCTGGACCACGTCCCCGGAGCCACTAGGGTCGAGACCAGAGTCTCAACCATCCGCACCGAGCCGTGGACGTTCGTCGTCGGTGCGAACGCCGCGCGGGCCGACCGGGCGGCTCCCGATACCGGAGGTGTGTCCTGAAAGCCGACCCGTCCCGCCAGTGGCGCCTGCTCGACCTGCAGGCCATCGACTCGCGTCTGGACCAGATCACGCACGCCAAGGCCACCCTGCCCCAGACGCCTGCCGTCGAGGCGGCCCGGCGCGAGCTCGGCGCGCTCGAGACGGACATCGTCAACGCCCGCACGGCGGCCGGTGACGTCCAGCGGGAGCTGACGAAGTCGGACCAGGACGTCCAGCTCGTCCGCGACCGGGCCGCCCGCAACCAGGCACGGCTCGACGCCGGGCAGGGCAGCGCCAAGGACCTCCAGGCCCTCCAGCACGAGCTGGCGTCGCTCGCGCGGCGCCAGGCCGAGCTCGAGGAGGTCGAGCTCGAGGTCATGGAGCGGTCCGAGGCGCTGACCGCGCGGGTCACCGAGCTCGAGGCGCGACGGGCCGAGCTGGTCGCGCGTGTCGCAGACCTCGAGGCGGAGCGCGACGCCGCCGTCACGAAGCTCGACGCCGAGGCGGAGCAGGTCGCCTCCGGACGAGCCGACATCGTCGCCGGCGTCGGCGAGGAGCTCATCGCGCTGTACGAGAAGATCCGTGCCAGCAGCGGCGGCCTGGCCGCCGCCGAGCTGCGCCACCGCCGGTGCGGCGGGTGCCGGCTCGAGCTCGGCAACGTCGACCTCAACCGCATCCGCACGGCGCCCGCAGGACGAGGTCGTCCGGTGTGAGGAGTGCCGCCGCATCATGATCCGTACGGGCGAGTCCGGTCTGTGAGCGGTTGGTGAAGGCGGCGTCCCGCGGGTCGGGCCGCCGGCTCGTCGTCGAGGCCGACGGTGGGTCCCGGGGCAACCCGGGCGTCGCCGGTTACGGCGCCCTCGTCCGTGACCCCTCGACCGGTCGCGTCCTCGTCGAGCTCGCCGAGCCCCTCGGCAAGGCCAGCAACAACGTGGCGGAGTACTCCGGCCTGCTCGCCGGGCTGCGCGCCGTGCTCGACCTCGACCCCGGCGCCTCGGTGCGCGTCAAGATGGACTCCAAGCTCGTCGTCGAGCAGATGTCGGGCCGCTGGAAGATCAAGCACGAGGACATGCGCCGCCTGGCCCTCGAGGCCCGCGACCTGTGCGCGGAGATCTCCGACGCCGGCGGCAGCGTCGACTTCGAGTGGATCCCGCGCGAGAAGAACAAGGACGCCGACGCGCTGAGCAACGACGCCATGGACGGCGTTGAGCGTCCACCGGATCCTGACCGACGAGAACGCCGACGGCTCGGGTTCGCAGGTCGATTCGGATTTGACTGTCACAGACGCCGATTCGGGGGTGACCGCGACGAGGGGGAGTGTGCGTCCCCTGCGACTGCTCCTCGTGCAGGCTCCGCTCGACAGCCACGCCACGCCACGCATCGTCGCCGCCGTGCGACGTCTCGTCGACTCCGCGAGTGTCGTCGGCGCCGATGACGCGGTGGCCGCCCGGGTCGTGAAGGACCTCGCCGGTGCGTTGGGCGCGGAGGCCGCGACGTCCGCGGACTGGTCCGGCCAGGCACCGGGCGAGGGGGCCGACGTGACGGTGCAGACGGCATACCACTCGCTCCTCTCGCGGGGCGGCACCGTCGTCGCGGTGACGAGCCGGCGCGGGGTGCTCTCGGTGCTCAGTGACGTGCTGGCCACCCCGGTCGAGCGCTTCTGGGCCCTCGCCACGGCCCCGGGCAGCCTCACCGCCGTGGAGGTCTGGGAGGACGGCTCGGCGTCGGTGGCTTTCACCAATCGGACCGACCATCTCGCCTGACGGACGCTGTGCGATATTCGCTGCATGAGCTATGCCGGTGACGTGACCCCCGAGCAGGCCTGGACGGTCCTGCGCGACGAGCCCGGTGCGGTGCTCGTCGACGTGCGCACGAGGGCGGAGTGGTCCTACGTCGGACTGCCCGACCTCAGTGCCGTCGGCAAGCAGGTCGTGCTCATCGAGTGGCAGACCTACCCGCACGGCGTCGTGAACGAGAGCTTCACCGCCGACCTCGAGGCGGCCGGCGTCGCCAAGGACGCCCTCGTCTACTTCCTGTGCCGCTCCGGGGTGCGCTCGGTGGCCGCGGCCGAGGCGGCGACCCGCGACGGGTGGGCGCAGTCGCACAACGTCCTCGAGGGGTTCGAGGGACCCCACGACGACGAGCGCCACCGGTCGGTGTCGGGATGGAAGGTCGCGGGTCTGCCGTGGGTGCAGGGATGAGCGGCGCGACGCAGGACTGGCGCCCGGACACGCTGGCGGTGCGAGCAGGTCTGTCCCGCAGCGGTTTCGAGGAGACCTCCGAGGCGCTCTACCTGACGTCAGGCTTCGTCTACGACAGTGCGGAGGACGCCGAGGCGGCGTTCAAGGGTGATGTCGACCGGTTCGTCTACTCCCGCTACGGCAACCCCACGGTCACCATGTTCGAGGAGCGGCTGCGCCAGATCGAGGGCGCCGAAGCGTGCTTCGCCACCGGGTCCGGCATGTCCGCCGTCTTCGTGGCGCTGGCGGCGCTGCTCGGACAGGGGGACCGGGTCGTGTCCTCGCGGGCCCTCTTCGGCTCGTGCTTCGTCATCCTCGACGAGATCCTTCCCCGCTGGGGGGTCGAGACCGTCTTCGTCGACGGGGCGGACCTCGACCAGTGGCGCGAGGCGTTGTCCGAGCCGACGACCGCCGTCTTCTTCGAGACGCCGAGCAACCCGATGCAGGAGCTCGTCGACATCGCGGCGGTGACGGAGCTGGCCCACGCCGCCGGTGCGAAGGTCGTCGTCGACAACGTCTTCGGCACGCCGGTCTTCTCCAAGCCGCTCGACTTCGGTGCCGACATCGTCGTCTACTCCGCGACGAAGCACATCGACGGCCAGGGCCGCACCCTCGGCGGCGCCGTGCTCGGACCGAAGGAGTTCATCGACGGGCCGGTGCAGAACCTCATGCGCCACACCGGGCCGTCGATGTCGCCCTTCAACGCGTGGGTGCTCCTCAAGGGGCTCGAGACGCTGTCGCTGCGCGTCGAGCGGATGGCCGACAGCGCCCTCGAGGTGGCGCGCTTCCTCGAGTCGCACCCGAAGGTCACGCGCGTCGTGCACCCCTTCCTCGAGTCACACCCGCAGCACGAGCTCGCCAAGCGTCAGATGCGCGCCGCAGGCACCGTCGTCACCTTCGAGCTCGACGGCGGCAAGGACGAGGCGTTCGCGCTGATGAACGCGCTGCAGGTCATCGACATCTCCAACAACCTCGGCGACTCGAAGTCGCTCATCACGCACCCGGCGACGACGACGCACCGCCGTCTCGCTCCCGAGGCGCGGGCGGCGGTCGGCATCACCGACGGCGTGCTGCGGGTCTCCGTCGGTCTCGAGGACGTCCGCGACCTCGTCGACGACCTGCGTCGCGCCCTGACCTGACCGAGCCGTACGCATACCCCTCCCGCCAGACGCGGGCACTCGACGGTCGAGTGCCCAGTTCCCGACGGGTGAGGCGCCGCCAAATGGGCACTCGATGGCGGGGACGCGTGGGCAGGTGGCACTCGATGGTCGAGTGCTCAGTTCCCGACGGGTGAGGCGCCGCATGGGCACTCGAGTGTGGGCTGGACTCGAGGTCGAGGGTTCGACGGGTGAGGCGCCGATGGGCACCAGTGCGATGGCACTCGACGGTCGAGTGCTCAGTTCCCGACCGAGACGTCGGACGTCAGAGGGCGAGCATCAGGGTCGCGGCAGCCACGACCGTCACCGCGCAGAGGGCGCCCGTCCGCGCGATGCGGCCCGCGTCGACGGTCAGGCCCGCCGAGCGGCATCGCGAGGCCCACAGCAGCGTCGCCACCGAGCCCCACATCGTGATGATGGGTCCCGCGTTGACGCCGATGAGCAGAGCCGCGAGCCGGTTGGCGGAGTCGGCCACGGTCGGCTCGAGCGCGAGGTAGGCCGGAAGGTTGTTGATGCCGTTGGAGGTGAGCACGCCGAGGCCGCTGACGCGGAAGAGGGCGGCCACGCCGGTGCCGTGCCCGACGACGGTGCGGAGCCAGGTCTCGAGACCGGCACGCAGCGCGGCGTCGATGACGAGGAAGAGGACACAGATGCCGATGACGGTGAGCCAAGGCATCCGGATCCGGCGCAGCAGCTCGGGGGCGCGCCAGTAGGTCGCCGCGACGAGGATGCCGGCGGCCGGCAGGGACGCCAGCGCGGGCTGCACCCCGAGGACGAAGCAGGGGCGAGCAGGGCGCACACCCCGGCCGCGATCTGCACGAGCACGAGGTCGTGCGGCTCGGCCGCCGGGGGAGTGTCGTAGGTGCCGCGAAGGTCGCGGCGATGCAGCTGCCAGAGGACCGCGACGGTGACGAGGATCGCGACGACGGCGGGCGCGCCATCAGCTTGATGTAGCCGAGCGTGCCGACGCCGAGCGCCGCGAACGGGTGCAGCGCCAGGAGATTCGTCAGGTTCGAGACCGGGAGCAGCAGGGACGCCGTGTTGGCCAGCCACAGCGTCGTCATCGCGAACGGCAGCGGTGGAGCGCCGACCTGACGGGCGACCGCGATGGCCACGGGAGTCAGCAGGACGGCGGTCGTGTCGAGGCTGAGGAGCACGGTGCACACGACCGCGAGGGCGACGACGAGCAGCCACAGCACGACGACCCGGCCCCTCGCGGTGCGGGCAGCGCGGTGGGCCAGGACGTCGAAGAGGCCCGACAGGTCGCAGATCTCGGCCACCAGGGTGATGGCGACGAGGAAGACGAGGATCGGCGCGACGCGCTCGACGAGGTTGGCGAGGTCGAGGTTCACGTCACGGCCTCGGCGTCGCGGCCAGCTGCCACGGTCGTCCTGCCCGTGGCGGGGCGGTCAGCTCGACCTCGAAGCGCTCCGACAACCTCTCGGCGAGCGCCTTGGGTGTCCGCGGCGCCTCGGCCTGGACGAGCTCTCGTGTCACGAGGCCCCGCGTGTGCTTGGCCATGTGCGAGGCGCCGGGGACCGTGACGTGCACCCAGCGCTCAGCGCGCTCGCCCTGGGGACGCCACACCGCTGCATACGTGCTCGACCGGCAGTCGACGACGAGCTCTCGCGGCTTCACGACCGCGTCCAGCGCCGCGGGCAGCTCCTTGCGCCACTCGTGCGAGAGGTAGCCCACGCCCGGGAGGGTGCTGCAGATGTTGACGCGGTAGGCCGGCACGCGGTCGCCGAGACGCAGCGCACCGAAGAGGGCCGACACGACGACGACCCAGCGGTTGGCGCGGCGCTTCGAGGCCGCGTCGAGCGAGTCGACGTCGAGGGCCTGGTAGAGCACCCCGCTGTAGACGTGGGACGCCGTGGCCGTCGGTGCGGTCTGCAGGCGCGTGTTGCCCTCGATGTCGGCGACGAGGTTGGGGTTGACCGTCGAGGACAGCCGCGGCATCCGGCTCGCCGCTCACCCGGGCCACGGTCTGGACGACCGACTCGCGCAGGGGCGTCAGCTCCGGGAAGGAGAGGGTGCCGAGGTCGAGCGACCGTCCCCGCCGGGGGGTCGTCTTCCCCTCGGACGGCGGGAGCAGGATGAGCACGGGGGTCAGCCTAGGCAAACCGCCCAGTGATGTCTCATCCGTCCGCGTGTCGCGGCGGCCGCCTCTTCGGCCACGCGATGCGTAGGGTGGCGCCATGGCCCAGCGACACATCGTCTTCCGCCCGGCGACGCAGCCCGGCGACGTGGCACAGCAGCTGACCGCCCGCTTCGAGGCGGTGCGCCGCGAGTTCGAGGTGCCGGACCAGTTCCCGCCCGCCGTCGTCGCCGAGGCGAGCTCGGCCGCCGCGGCCGCCAGCCTGCCGGAGCGGGACGAGACGGACATCCCGTTCATCACCATCGACCCGCCGACCTCGATGGACCTCGACCAGGCCATGTCGATCGAGCGCCATCGGTGAGGGGTACCGGGTGCGCTACGCCATCGCCGACGTGCCGGCCTTCGTCCGCGCGGGAGGTGCCGTCGACGCCGAGGCCCGCCGCCGTGGCCAGACGGTCTACTGCCCCGACAAGCGGATCCAGCTGCACCCGTCCGAGCTGAGCGAGGGCGCCGCCAGCCTGCTGCCCGACCAGGTGCGTCCGGCCTTCGTCTGGGACATCACGCTCGCCGCCGACGGCGAGGGCACCGCGGTCGAGGTCCACCGGGCCATGGTGCGCAGCGTCCGGCGCTACGACTACGAGCAGGTGCAGAAGGAGGTCGACGCCGGCACCGCCGAGGAGTGCCTGATGCTGCTCAAGGAGGTGGGGGAGAAGCGCGTCCTGCTCGAGCGCCGGCGCGGCGGCGCGACGCTGCCGATGCCCGAGCAGGAGGTCGAGGAGGACGAGAACGGCGACTTCCGGATCTCGTTCCGCCCGCTGCTCTCCGCCGAGGACTGGAACGCCCAGATCTCCCTGCTGACCGGGATGGGCGCGGCGGACCTCATGCTCAAGGGCAAGGTCGGCATCCTGCGCACGATGCCGCCGCCGGACCCCCGTGACCTGGCGCGCTTCCGTCGCCAGGCGGCTGCGGCCGGTGTGACGTGGCCCGAGGGCCTGGCCTACGGCGAGTTCCTCCGGACGCTCGACCGCGCCGAGCCCCGCCACCTGGCCCTCATCCACGAGGCGACCTCGCTCTTCCGGGGGGCCGGCTACACGCCGTTCGACGGGACGGTGCCGGAGCAGCCGCTGCACGCCGCGGTCGCCAACCCGTATGCGCACGTGACCGCACCGCTGCGGCGGCTCGTCGACCGCTTCGGGCTCGTCGTGTGCGAGGCGCTCTCCGCGGGACGGCAGGTGCCCGAGTGGGTGCGCGAGGCGCTGCCGACACTGCCCGAGATCATGTCGACGTCCGACCGCCGCACCAACGGCGTCGAGCGGGCGTGCACCGATGCCGTCGAGGCCGCCGAGCTGCATCCCCACCTCGGCGACGAGCTCGAAGCGGTGGTCGTCGACGAGAACGAGAAGGGCGTCGTCGTCCAGCTCATCGAGCTGGCCGTGGTGGCGAAGGCGTCCGGCAGGGCGACGGCGGGCGACCGGGTCACCGTTCGCGTCGACGTCGCCGAGGTGTCGACGGGCACGATCGCGCTGACCGTCGTCTGAGCCCGAACGCTCGCGTCTGGGCCGTCTTGGCGTATGCCGTCACCACCGGGAGTGAGAAGGTGCCCGTCCCGCGCGCGGGCAGATCAGGGAGCGGTCGGGGTGGGGCTGACGGCGTGGCCCCGCCGGTGGGTGCGGTCGCCGTGCCCGGGCCGCTCGGTGTTGCGGGAGATGCGGGGCTCGACGGCCCCGTGGTGGTCGGCGTGGCGGCCTGGCGGCGACGCAGGAGCGGTCGTGGCGCCGGCTCCCGTGGTCGGCCCCGTGACAGGCGTCGTTGCCGACGGGCTCGGCGTCGAGCCGGTCGAGGTCGTGGCGCGGCCGTCCCGCTGCGCCTGTTCGGCGCGGGAAGCGCGGGTGCGTCGACGACGGCCCCGGCCGAGGTGCGGCCACCGAGGTTGCGTCCCGGTCACCTGGGCGCCGGTGGCGAGCTGCAGGCCGGTGAGGAAGGCCGCCGCCGACGGCGAAGACCGCCGCGGTCGTCGCGAGGACCCGGCGTGTGGTCGTGCGGTCGGGACGGCGCCACCAGCGCTCGCGCACGACCTCCACCTGGAGGCCGTCGGCCCCCCGGCGCGAGCGCACGAGCACGACGGCGTCCTTGGCGCGGGCCATGGAGGTCGTGTAGAGGTTGGCGGCGATGGCCGAGACGACGCTCAGCACCGCCGCGCCGGCGATGGTGCCGACGACGCCCAGGCGCGAGCCCAGCGCCGCCGCGGTCGCGGCAGCCATCGACCCGCCGACCAGCTGGGTCAGGGAGAGGTCGAGCAGCTTGACTTGGACGGGGTGTGCGGCTGGGCGCCAGCGGGGGCTGCTGTGATGCGGGCGGCGGTGATGCGGGTGTCGGTGCAGGTCGGGGTCGGTCAGCTGTTGCGTCATGTTCCTGAGGGGTCTGTTGCGGTCGTCGTCTCCCATGCACGACGAACGGGACGCCGTGATCGTTGACGTGGGCGACTCGATGTGACTCGGCTCACGCTCGGACCCGGGCGTCCGCGCCGCCGATTCGGGGTTCGGGGCGAGCGATGACAGACTCGGGGGCGATCACTGGAGGACCATGGACGCCATCGCACTGCCCGACCGCGAGATCGCGGACCGCCGCGACCCCGGCGGCGCGAACCACGACGACCGAGCGGTCGCCGAGGAGGCGGCTCGCCGCCGCACCTTCGCCGTCATCTCGCACCCCGACGCCGGCAAGTCGACCCTGACCGAGGCGCTCGCCCTGCACGCGCGAGCCATCGGCGAGGCCGGCGCCGTCCACGGCAAGGGCAACCGCCGCGGCGTCGTCTCGGACTGGATGGAGATGGAGAAGGACCGAGGCATCTCGATCACCTCCGCCGTGCTCCAGTTCGCCTACGACGGCACCGTCGTCAACCTGCTCGACACCCCCGGCCACGCGGACTTCTCCGAGGACACCTACCGGGTGCTCGCCGCTGTCGATGCCGCCGTCATGCTCGTCGACGCGGCCAAGGGCATCGAGCCCCAGACGTTCAAGCTCTTCGAGGTGTGCCGCGCCCGCGGCGTGCCCGTCATCACCGTCGTCAACAAGTGGGACCGCCCGGGCCTCGACGCGCTCGCGATCATGGACGAGCTGACGACGCGGATCGACCTGCACCCGATGCCGCTGACCTGGCCGGTCGGCGTGGCGGGTGACTTCCGCGGCGTGCTCGACTGCGCGACCGGCGAGTTCGTCCAGTTCACCCGGACGCCCGGCGGCGCCACCGAGGCCATCACGACCCGCATGAGCGGCGCCGAGGCCGAGCGGTCCGCTCGGCTCGCACGTGGACCGACGCGGTCGAGGAGTACGACCTGCTGAGGTCGTCGGGTCACGACTACGACCACGAGCTCTTCCTCTCGGGCGCGGCGTCGCCGGTCCTCTTCGGCTCGGCCGTGCTCAACTTCGGCGTACGCCAGCTGCTCGACACGCTCGTGACGCTCGCTCCCGCGCCGGGCGCGCGACCCGACCGGTCCGGCACGCCCCGCGACGTGTCGGCGCCCTTCTCGGGGTTCGTCTTCAAGATCCAGGCCGGCATGGACCGCGCCCACCGTGACCGCCTCGCTTTCGTCCGGGTCTGCTCCGGCCGCTTCACCCGCGGCATGGTCGTGACGCACGCCGACACCGGGAGGCCCTTCGCCACGAAGTACGCGCAGAGCGTCTTCGGCCGCGACCGCTCGACGCTCGACGAGGCCTTCCCCGGCGACGTCATCGGCCTCGTCAACGCCAACGCCCTGCGCGTCGGTGACACGCTCTTCGCCGACGAGAAGGTCGCCTTCCCGCGCATCCCGCTCTTCGCCCCCGAGCACTTCGCCGTCGCCCGGGCGGCCGTCACCGGCAAGCAGAAGCAGTTCCGGCGGGGCATCGAGCAGCTCGGCGAGGAGGGCGTCGTGCAGGTGCTGACCTCGGACCGGCGCGGGGCGCAGGCGCCGGTCCTGGCGGCGGTCGGCCCGATGCAGTTCGACGTGGCCAAGCACCGGATGGAGCACGAGTTCGGATCGGCCATCAGGCTCGAGCCGCTGGGCTACTCCGTCGCCCGAGCCGTGGCCGCGGACGCGATCCCGATCGTCAACAGCCGTTCCGGCGCCGAGGTGCTGACGCGCGAGGACGGGCTGGACGTCGCGGTCTTCGCCGACAAGTGGCGCCTCGCCTCGGTCGAGCGCGACGTGCCCGCCGGCTCGTTCACGCCGATCTTCGGCTGAGCCCGTGAGCCGGCGCTTCGAGGAGATCGACTGGCAGCAGACGCCGTGGGGTGAGATCAGCCTGCGGCGCCGGCTCGAGCCCTCCCTCCTCGTCGACGTCTACGAGGTCAAGCTCGGCGAGGAGTTCCTCATGTCGAGCCTCTTCACCGTGGCCGAGATCGAGCTGGCCCGCCTGGGGCTGGCAGCCGTCGAGGATGAGCACCTCGACGTCGTCGTCGGCGGGCTCGGCCTCGGTTACACCGCGCTGGCCGCCCTCGAGGACGAGCGGGTGCGCACCGTGACGGTGGTCGAGGCGCTCGCTCCGGTCATCTCCTGGCACCAGAGGCAGCTGCTGCCGGACACCGCGTCCTTGACCCTCGACCCCCGCACCACCCTGCTCGAGGGCGACTTCTTCGCATTGGCCCGCGAGGGTGCGGGCTTCGGCGGTGCGCCCGCCCTCGTGCACGCCGTGCTGCTCGACATCGACCACACCCCGCACCACGTGCTGCACCCAAGCCACGCCGACCTCTACACCCGTCGAGGGGCTCGAGCGCCTCGCGGCCCGGTTGCACCCCGGCGGCGTCTTCGCGCTGTGGTCGGACGACCCGCCGGAGGCCGCTTTCACCGCGCTCCTCACGAGCGTCTTCGCGGCCGCCGCCGCCCACGAGGTGACCTTCGCGAACCCGCTCACCGGGGGCAGGTCGTCCAACACCGTCTACGTCGCGACCACGGCCAACACCAACCCGGGCGTCGCACACGGCATACGGCAGACGTGATGTGTCGGGCCGGCGGCGCGGAAGTGCCTCCTGGGTGGCGCGGACGTCCTACGGTGAGATGAGGAAACCACTCGTCCGTCCAGGGGAGGTCACGTGAGCGTCTCGGTCTCGGTCGCCGGCCCGGTGACGACGGCACGACTCGTGGGCGAGATCGACACGTACTCCGTGGGGGACGTGCGCAAGGCGTTCGAGCGGCTCCCGGTCGTGGCGGAGGGCAGGGTCGTCGTGGACCTGCGCGAGGTCACGTTCATCGACTCGTCGGGTCTCGGGGCGATCATCGCCCTCTACCATCGCGCGGACGCGGGCGACGCCCGGCTGCAGCTGGTCTGTGGGGACGTGACGCTGCGGCTGGTCCGGCTGATGCACCTCGACTCGGTGATGGAGGTCGTCACGGCCGCCGAGCGACGCGGCAGCGCACGAACGGCAGCGCCACGAACGGCAGCGCCACGAACGGCAGCGCGACGAGCGGGAGCGCGCAGCCCTTGGATCCCGGCTGATCTCCCAGCCCGACAGTCAGGACGCCAGGCGCAGGTGCACCTGGACGCGCGTACGCATGGGGCGGGCCTCGATGGTGAGCCTGTCGCTGAGTTCCTCGGCGATCCAGAGCCCGCGACCGCTCGTTGCCGTGTCATCGGGTGTGCGCAGCTGCGGCACCGAGCCCGTGCCGTCGTCGTCCTCGACCGTGAAGACGAGCGAGTCTGACGTCTCGTCGATCCGCAGGACCCCGTGGCCACCACCATGGACGATGCTGTTCACCGCGACCTCATGGACGGCGAGCACGGCGTGATCGGCGCGGTCCGGGATGCGCTCCACGGCGATGCTGCGCACCACCTCGCGCACCCGGCGCAGGTCATCCGGGCCGAACTCGACACGCCCGAGCTCTCTGCCTGCGGCGACCGACGCTCCTGTCACACCTGCATGCTCCCACTTCTGCGCCATCCGTGGGCGATAGAGCCCGGTGGCTGTCAGGATGACCCCATGAACGTGCCGTGGCAGAGCCCAGGGGCGAGCCGTGCGGCCGTCTCTCCCCGGCTCGCCGCGCTGGCGCGGATCGCAGCCGAGGTGGCGGCGGCCACGACGCTGGAGCAGCTGACCGAGACGATCACCGAGCAGGCCGCGACGGTGATGGGCGCATCCCGCGCCGTGCTCGCGGTCCGCGAGGGCTCGGACCGGCTGCGGACCATAGCTGCCCACGGCCTGACGCCGTCCCAAGCGCGGCGGTGGGCCACCCTCGAGCTTGCCGAGCGGTCGCCGCTCACCGACGCCGTCCTGACCAGCCAGGTCGTCACGGTCACCAGTCGTGCCGACATGGTCGAGCGCTACCCGGGGCTCAGCGACGGCACCGAGGGCTCGTCCGCGACGCTGCCGCTCATCTCGAGGACCGACGGGTCGACGGTCGGAGCCGTGGGCTTCCGCTTCGACGGACGGGTCGGGCGCGTGGACCCCGAGGAGCTGTGGGTGCTGGGTGTCCTCAGTGACATGTGTGCCCAGACGATGCTGCGCCTGCAGGCCGAGGCGCAGAGCGCTGCGCGCGCCGCGCGGCTCGAGTTCCTGGCTGACGCCTCCCAGGCGCTCGCGACCTCGCTCGACTACCGACAGACGCTGGGCAAGGTCGCGTCTCTCGCCGTGCCGACCCACGCAGACTGGTGCTCGGTGTCGATGGTCGACGACGGTGTCCTGCGCACGCTCGCAGTGGCCCACGTCGACCCGGACAAGGTGCAGCTCGCCAAGGAGCTCGAGACCCGATGGCCGCCCGACCCCGATCGCCCTGGAGGTGCGGACATCGTCGCCCGGACCGGGGAGAGCCTGCTCGTCGAAGTGGTCACCGACGAGATGCTCGTCGCAGCCGCGCAGGACGAGGAGCACCTGCGGGTGGCCCGTGAGCTCGGGCTGCAGAGCGCCATGTCGGTGCCCCTCATCGCCAGTGACCGGGTGCTCGGAGTGCTCACCTTCGTCGCGGCCGAGTCGGGGCGACGCTACGGCGCCGAGGACGTTGCCTTCGCCGAGGATCTCGCCCGACGGGCGGCCCTCGCCATCGACAACGCCGACCTCTACTCGCAGACCCGGCGTGTGGCGTCGGTCCTCCAGTCCACCCTGTTGCCGCTGGACCTTCCCGAGCTGGCCGGATGGCAGCTCGGCACCGTGTACCGGCAGGCGGGACGCACCGACGTGGGCGGGGACTACTACGACGTCAGCGCGCTGGACGACGGCAGGGTCCTCGCCGTCCTCGGCGACGTCATGGGCCGGGGTGCGGATGCCGCCGTCTCCGGTTCGCTGATGCGCTCAGCCGCCCGAGTGCTCTCGACCCAGGACCCGGAGCCAGGAGCGCTGGCCCGTGCCATGGACCGCCTCATGGTCGTGGAACCTCCGACCCAGATGGCCTCGGCCGTCTACATCCTCTTCGACCCGTCCAAGGACGATCTCGCCCTCGTCGTCGCCGGGCACCCTCCGCCCCTGCTCTTCCGGGACGGGCGGTCGCGGTTCGTGACCGAGGACGGGTCGCCCATCCACGGCCTGGGTGAAGTGCCTCGACCCTCGGCACACTGCCCTTTCGGTCCCGGTGACGTGCTCCTCCTCTACACGGATGGGCTCGTGGAACGACGTGGCGAGAGCATCGACGTGGGGCTGGGACGACTGCAGGAGGCCGCGGACGCGCTGTTCACGGCCGTCGACGACCTGACCGACCTCGACGACGTGCTGCTCAAGCTCACCGAGTCAGTCTCCGACCCGGACCGTCAGGACGACGTCGCCGTGCTCGCCTTCCGTCGGACTGTGTGAGTCCGCGCCACTGCGGGTGTGCCGGGAGCGCGGACGCAGCACACGGCATACGCCCTTATGCTGGTGCGCGGATGAGTCGGCCAGACGGTCGCGTCAGGGCCTCGGCCCTGCCGAGGAACGTCCGGGCTCCACAGGGCAGGGTGGTGGCCAACAGCCACCCGGGGTGACCCGCGGGACAGTGCCACAGAGAACAGACCGCCGGCGGCTTCGGCAGCCGGTAAGGGTGAAACGGTGGTGTAAGAGACCACCAGCGCTCCAGGTGACTGGAGCGGCTCGGTAAACCCCACCCGGAGCAAGTCCAGACAGCGTATGCACGACGCCCTCGGGCGCCGAGGAGACCGGCCCGGTCGAGTGCGCGGGTAGGACGCTCGAGCCGGTCAGCAATGGCCGGCCCAGATGGATGGCCGTCGCCGCGTCACTGGTAACGGGGGCGCGGAACAGAACCCGGCGTATCGGCCGACTCATCCACTTTCAGGCCCTTGAACTGCGGTGATGTGTCTCGTCACTCCCCGGTAGTCCGCAAACAGTCCGCAAACTTCGGAGGACTCCGTCGGCGGCTGCAGGGCGCGGTTCCACTCGGTCCAGGAGGCGGAATGGCGCAGGGGAGTGCCCACGCTGTTGGTGAAGACCAGTGTGGTCGAGGGGTAGGCGCGCAGGGGCTCCGGGAGTGGATCAACGACGACAGCCGGCAGGGGGACGACGCGCACGCCGGCTTGGGAGTTTGGGTGGTCCGAAGAACGGCTCGCGGCCGTTGACGTTGATGAGCTGCCGGTTGACGAGGACGGTGCGGCGCTCGAGGTCGAGGCGGTTCAACGGTGAGGCCGAAGACCTCGCCCTGGCGTAGTGCCGGTTCCGGCGGCAAGAATCACGAGCGCGTGATGCCGGTGAGGCATGTGCTGCACGATGGCGACGAGCTGGTCTTCGGTCGTGGGTTGGACCTTGGGCTTGGGGACCTTGGGCAGCTTGGTGCCGGTGCACGGGTTGGACACGATGCGCCGGTCCGCGACGGCGGACTTGAGCGGAGAACACGGACGAGAGCCTCGCCCTCGAGGGCCTAGCACTCACCCTCTCGGTGATTGCGATCTCGCGGTAGGTGGCCGCTGCAGGCCGGTCTCCGCGTCCGGGCACCGGCCCTGCCCAGGCCTTAAGGTCCAGACATGGAAGAGATCACGATCCCGTGCCCGACCGAAGGCTGCGATGGTGAGGTGACCGCGACTGCCGAACCGATCATGTCCGGGACCGAATGGGCCGTCCAGTATGTCGGTGAGGACCCCGCCGTCCGGTGCTCGAAGGGCTGCAAGTCGCCGGTCGAACTCGTAGAACCAGTGAAGCGCGCACTGCAAGCCGGCTGATTATGCGGGACGTGTCCGCGACCGGTCATGGGCGTCCCCGTTCCCCAGGACGTGGGCGCGGCGAGGCTGCAGGTCCCGTGATGCGACGATCCGAGCGGCGGGGTGACTGGGCGCGCCCTTCGCGCTCGGCGGCAACCCGGCGCGCATGCACGGGATGCATCAAAGCGGCGGATTGGTGCAGGTCCCAGAGGGTGGCCGCCAGGGCGCCGGGTAACCGTCGGGAGCGGGACCTCCGCGCGTGGGGGTGTGACCGTTGTGCCGCCTTCCTGCCGGGCCGATCCTGCGGCTTGCGCTTGGGCTGCGCCGGTGTGGCTCCCTGACGGAAAAATGCCTGCTGTGCTCCCGAAGGCGCCATCCGCGACCTATCGTTTGATCCGGGAGGTCGCGTGCCCGTGTGGCACCACTCCGTTTGAACCGAAGAGGTTTCAGGGGGTCATCATGAGGGTGCACCGGTCGCCACAACCGCCGCCGAAGCACGAGATGCTCGCACATGAACGCCACGCACGAACGTTTCTCAAGGTAGGCGTGGTCGTAGCGGTCTTGATCGTCGCGGGTGCCGTGTACATGGGCATCGCGCTCTCCGGGAGCGTTTCGCCATCGGCGCCGAGCAGGCATGCGGGACCGGCGACGAACGCTGCGGCGCCGTGGACCATCCCCGGGCTGGCGCAGGCCATGAACGCCCCCCTCACCGTGACACCGCCGCCGCAGCCGTCCACCACCTCCGGACCCGCACACGCCGCTGCTACGAAGGTTGGCAGTATCCCGCCGCAGCTTGCCGCGGCGGTGTCGTCCTGTCGGACGCGATGGCGGCTCCAGTCGGCCGCGTTCTCTGCGGCCGACCGGTCACTGGCCCAGTGGCGCAGACATCTGGAGATCATGAACGATCTGCAGGCTGGCCGGATCAGCCTCGCAACGGCGAAGGCGCAGTGGCCGTACACGACGTACCAAGCGGCCGACAACGTGGCTGTGTTCCGCAACAGAGACGCCGCCCGGGCTGCCTCCTCGACGACCTGCGCCGTCGACGATTCAGCGACTGGACCAGCAGCCGACGCCCTTCGCGTCTGCGCCGCCTCGATGCGAACGGTGGACGGCGCCTTGGAAAAGGCGCGAGTCGCGATCGCTCCGTGGGACCGGCACATCAAGGACCAAACCCATTTCGCGATGGGCATGATGACCCCTGCGGCCGCCGAGGCCGCGTGGCGAGTGATGTGGCAGAAAGGCGAAGCGACGCTACCCCTCTACGATCGCGAGGCTGCTGACGTGCGGCAAGCCAGTTGTTCGCTGGCCCCCTGAAGGAGGTTCCCCGTCGACGCATGGTTCTCGGGCATGCCGTCCAGCCACCGCTCCGGATCCAGCCGCGCCAGCGCGTACAGACTGCACGCCCAGAAGAAGACGCCACGCTTCTGGCCGGGGCCGGGGCCGGGGCCGGGGCCGGGGCCGTTCCGAGTCCGGCGCGCTCGGGGCGCTGACCAGACCGCCTGGGTCACTCCTTCAGGATGCGACGCGGAGGCGGCGACGGATCTCGTGGACGACTGGTGCGACGCTTGGGCGCACTGGGTTGCTGTGAGCGCCCAAGGACGATCCGTCAGGGCTGCAACAGGGAGACGGACCGAATCCGGACCATGGGCCGAGAGGGCGCTGTGCGGCATGACCCACACAACCCCGTCGAAGCGCTGTGCGCGCTTGGCGGCTTCTCGGGAAAACGCCGAACTCGGAGCAAGAGCTCACCCATGCGCTCGGGTTCTTGATGAGTCAGTGGGCTGAGTACCGGGTGAGGAAGGTGCCCCAGTTCGCGCTGACATCACGAGGTCCGGGGATGTACTCGGTGCCCATGATGATGGCGCCGTCTTCTGCGACCGCGGCGGAGTAGTCGCCCCACCGGCACGTGCCGTGGCTGTACGGCGGGTAACACGTGAAGCCGTCCTCTGGTGCCACGCCGAGGCCGTTGACGTGGATCGGGTCGTGGGGTCCGGTACGGTCGAAGGCTGCGTAGGCGGCGCTGGGCCAGAAGTCCTGTCCGATGAGACTGAACACCATGGCCCCGTTGCCGGTTGCGTCCAATCCGATGGCCGGGTAGGCCAGGCTGGCACCGGCGACGGCGACGTAGCCTTGCCGTTCCATGGTCGCGGTCACGCCGGCGGCACCGTCCGTCGGACGCACCATGAACCACGCGACTGCGCTCTTGGTCGCCGTGCCTGCCGGTCCGGCGCCGGTGTTCAAAGAGGACGTGAGCATCCCGCCCGTGTAGATAACCTGCTGCATCCGGTCGTCGTTGACGCTGACCTTGGGCAGCGGCTTGTCCCGGCTGGTGCCGAGTGGACGGGGACCCGGCTTCTGCCTCGCAGCGACGGGTGGCGCGTAGGGTTCACTGGGCACCAGGTCATGGCTGAGATGTACGTCCGGGTGCGCCCCGTTCAGGGTCTGTGTTCCCCTCAGTGCCCAGACGACCACCGCTTCGGCGCCCCTGCCGCCCGAGGTGGCGAAGCCGTTGAAGTCCGGGGTGCTGAGGAAGTACTCAGTGTTGGGCGCGTAGACACCCTGCGGAGGCGTCTGGGCTGGTTGCAGCGCGTTCGCTGGGAAGCCTTGGATCGTGGACGCTCCGACGTGAATGTTGACCAAGGTCGGCAACGGGACATCGCCCGCGGCGGCCGCCGCCAGCCCGGTCTTGGACAGGGCGTACAGCGCGCCTCCGTTGCTGTTGAAGAGACCCTTGATCGGGTAGATGTCTGTACTGACATAGAAGCCGTTCGCGTCCGCGCCGATTCGCGGTTGGTCCCCGAAGCACGGGCAGTGTGGAAGTCGCTGGGTGTCACCGCGCCCGTTATCGGTCGTGTCCACCGCGAAGATTGCGTAGTCACCGGCCGCGTCGCTGGTGGAACTGACCGCGATCAAGAGGGAGGACCGCTGCCCGAACGCGCCAGTCGACGGGTTGACGTCGATCTCGAGTGCGGTGGAGAACCAGCGCCCCACCTGGGGGTCGTAGTAGCAGCGGGGGTCTGACAGGAACGGGCCGAACTTCTTCGTAGCCGGATCAAAATCCGGCGGTTGGGCGAAGAAGTCGTTGAGTGATACGGGACGGGTCAAAGCTGCGCCGGTGTCCGTGTAAATGCGGACCGCGAGGTTGACCTGTTCCATCACCACGCCGTGGGAGGCGCACAGGCCAAGGTCGGGGGGCTCCACGTCGAAGCCGTTCTTGCGCCCCGACGTGACCGCGTTGATGCCGTTGAAGCCGGTGGCACCGGGGTGGGCCAAGGTTACCGGCGAGTTGGGCGGGTTCGGCACCGGGATGGGGCTAGCTCCTGCCGCGGCCGACTCCGGCTTCTCCTTGGAGGCCCGTCCCGGCAGGGCCATTGCGCGGTCCACGCCCGGCAATGCCCGCACGTTCACTCTCCCCACCCGCACCAGCGGCTGAGGCCCCGGCGCCCCGGCGGCGCTCGCAGCGACACCAGTCCCGGCGGCCACGCCCCAGGTGAACACCGTCATCACGGCGGCAACCCCCAGTGAGGTGAACTTGAACGCTCGACGCATCGCGAACTCCTGTGAGCCTGAGGGCCGGTTACAGTGCGTCGGTGCACCGCAAGGGGCGCGTTCCTGAGTCGACAAAAAACTTAGCGCGGGAAATCGCCAATTGTCGATGCATGTTTATCGTGACGATCCACCCGATCACCGCATTCGGAAGACGTATCCACGAGGCACCTATCGCCCTTGCGATCCGTTGCGACATCCGCATAACCAGGCACCAAGTGAGGATGGCTCGCTGCGAGCTGCCGCCAGGTCGGCAGCAGCAGCGGGTGTCGTGCCTGACATCCTGGCGCGTTACGGCCTCCACGGGTCACCGCGCCAACCGTCGCCTCGGTCCCGCGTAGCCACAGATCCGCCGGGCCCGCCAGGCCGATGAGGCGTCACGGCCGGCGTAGGGTTCGGAAGGAGGGTCGGCGCGTCCTGCGGCGACAGATCGGAGTCCCCGGTGCCAGCCGATCCGCCGGTTCCAGCCCCACCTGGACCGCCCCTGGGGGCACTGATGGCGCTCGTCCGTGCCGCTCGTGCAAACGTGGACGTCTTGCGGGCGGGAAGAGTTGATCCGGCACTGCTGTTGGCCGCTCGTGGCGTGCTGCTCGACGCCATGGAGAGGTATGCCGCAGAGCTCGTCAGACTCAGGCTGCCCATGCCGCCGGGACTCCGTGACGAGCTGCGCCTACAGCGGGGCATCCGTGCACCCCAGCGCCCGGGGCCACCTCACCGGCGTTGAGCTGAGGGGGCCGGGGATCGTCGCCGCCACCGCTCACCAGTCACCAGCAACAAGCCCCTCGGCCGGTAGGGAGATGTGTTCGGCGATGACGTCGTGGCCGCCGCGATGATCGACCGGCTCGTTCATCACGTCGACGTCAGCAAACCTCAGTGCCGATTCCCCGCGGCTCGGAGCACTGTGACGTGGGACGCTCTGCGGTTGCACATCCTGAGCCGGGCGAAGGCGATCCGGAGAGCAGGCCCGTCGTCAGGCCGCGGAGGGCGACGCACCGGCCGAAGAGGCGACAGCATCCTCATGCCAGTCGCGGGATCACTGAGGCGCGGTGCCCCTCGACCCCTCGACCAAGCCGTTGGGAGCCGATCCGGGACGAGCACCTGCCTCGGGGTAAGGGAGGCTCGACGAGTCGGCCCGCCGGTTGGCTCCTGACGCCGCTTCGCCGACGGCTCGACGTGACGAGGAGACTGCTGTGTCGACCGATGACCGCATAGCCCGGGTCTGGGGGGACCGCACGCCGTACGCGAGGGGCGGGACGTGGCCCCAACGGGTGGACCAGCACCTCGCCGCCGGGATCACCGAAGCAGACGTGGACGGGTGGGTGCAGACGGCGTCCACCTTGCACTCCAACGGCGACGCCTTCGACGTCGCCGTTCATGACGGGCGCATCGTCGGGGTTCGTGGCCGGGCCGACGACCGCGTCAACCACGGGCGGTTGGGCCCCAAGGACCTCTTCGGCTGGCAGGCGACCCACTCGCCGGACCGGCTGACCCGTCCGCTGGTACGGCGGGACGGCGAGCTCGTCGAGTGCTCCTGGGACGAGGCCATGGACGCCGTGGTCAACCGCACGCAGCATCTCCTCGAGGAGCAGGGGCCCAGTGCCATCGGCTTCTACACGACCGGGCAGCTCTTCCTCGAGGAGTACTACACCCTCGCGCTCGTGGCGCACGGCGGCATCCGGACCAACCACGTCGACGGCAACACCCGGCTCTGCACCGCCACTGCGGCCGAGGCGCTCAAGGAGTCCTTCGGCAGCGACGGCCAACCCGGCTCCTACACGGACGTGGACCACGCCGACGTCATCGCCCTCTTCGGCCACAACGTCGCCGAGACCCAGACCGTCCTGTGGATGCGGATGCTCGACCGGCTCGACGGAGACGACCCGCCCGCCATCATCTGCGTCGACCCGCGGCGGACGCCCGTGGCCGCACGGGCCACCGTCCACCTGGCCCCACGCCCGGGCACCAACGTCGCGCTGATGAACGGGCTGCTGCACGAGATCATCGCCAACGGCCACGTCGACCAGGCGTGGGTCCAGGCGCACACCGTGGGCTACGACGACCTGGAGAAGCTCGTCGCGCGCTACACCCCCGAGCTCGTCAGCACGATCTGCGACGTGCCGGCTGACGACCTGCGGCTCGCTGCCCGCCTCATGGGTGAGTCGGAGGCGCTGCTGTCGACGGTGCTCCAGGGCTTCTACCAGTCCCACCAGGCAACGGCCGCCGCCGTGCAGGTCAACAACGTGCACCTCCTGCTCGGCATGATCGGCCGGCCCGGCTGCGGCATCCTGCAGATGAACGGGCAGCCGACGGCCGAGAACACCCGCGAGTGCGGGGCCGACGGCGACATGGCGGGATTTCGCAACTGGAGCAACCAGGCGCACGTCGAGGACCTGGCCAAGGTCTGGAACCTCGACCCGAAGAAGATCCCCCACGCGACACCGCCCACCCACGCGATGCAGATCATGCGCTACGTCGAGGACGGGTCGATCCGCCTCCTCTGGGTCTCCGGCACCAACCCCGCAGTGTCGATGCCGGAGCTGGCGCGGATGCGCTCGATCCTGTCGCAGGAACGCCTCTTCCTCGTCGTACAGGACATCTTCCTCACCGAGACCGCGCAGCTGGCCGACGTCGTGCTCCCCGCCGCGGCGTCGAACGAGAAGACCGGCACCCTGACCAACGTCGACCGCACCGTGCACCTGTCCGAGAAGGCCGTCGACCCACCGGGGGAGGCGCGCCCCGACCTCGACATCTTCGTGGACTTCTCGCGGCGGATGGGTCTGCAGGACAAGGACGGAGAGCCTCTCGTCAAGTGGGCGACGCCCGAAGAGGCCTTCGACGCCTGGCGCGAGTGCAGCCGCGGGCGACCCTGCGACTACAGCGCTCTCAGCTACGAGAAGCTGCGCGGGCCCAGCGGAGTCCAGTGGCCGTGCACCGACGAGGCGCCAGACGGCACCGAACGACTCTACGAGGGCGGCGTGTTCTGGGCCTCGCCGGAAGACTGCGAGACCTACGGTCGCGACCTCGAGACCGGGGCGCCCGTCGAGGAGGGGGAGTACCGCGCGCTCAACCCGTTCGGTCGGGCCGTGATCAAGGCTGCCGACTACCGGCCGGCCCACGAGCTACCGGACGAGGACCACCCGCTGCAGCTGATCACCGGTCGGACCGTCTACCACTTCCACACGCGTACCCGGACTGCACGGGCCCCCGAGCTGCAGGCAGCCGCCCCCGAGGTCTGGGTCGAGGTGTCGGCCCATGACGCACGTACGCACGGTCTGCAGGAGGGCGACCTCGCCGAGGTACGCACCCGCAGGGGAGAGGTGCGAGCGCGGGTGCGAGTGAGCGGGATCCGCCGGGGCGTCGCCTTCCTTCCGTTCCACTACGGCTACTGGGACACCGACACCGGTTGGCGTCCCGGTGAGCACGGACGGGCGGCGAACGAGCTGACCCCCACGGTCTGGGACCCAGCGTCGAAGCAGCCGATCTTCAAGACCGCCGCGTGCGCGATCCGCAAGGTCGCCGACGGTGACGGCACACCGGCTCCCGCGCCGGACACCACCGCATCCGCACGCGTGTCCGTCGAGTCCACGGAAGGAGCGTCGCGATGAGGATCGGCACCGTCCTGAGGGACCTGCACCACGACGAGAACGAGCTGTGCCGGACGCTCCTGCGCGTCGCGGACGAGCACCGGGCGGACCACGAGGTCTACTACGTCGGCCGCGACCTCGCCGAGTGGAGCGCCCGACACGTCCGGGAGATCGCCGCCATAGCAGGCAGCTTCGGCCAGGAGCTCGATCCTTCACCCGACGGTTCCCCTTCCGTCGTCGATCAGGCGCGCCGGTGGATGTCGGAGCGCAGCGCTCGGTCATCCGAGATGGAGCTCGTCATGGTGCGTGACCTGCGAGAGGTCTACCTGCGCGCCTCGAGCGTCCTGACGGACTGGGAGATGATCGGCCAAGCCGCCCAGGCCATCGTCCACGACGACCTGCTCTCCCTTGCCACGAAGTGCCAGTCAGAGACGAAACGTCAAGCCACGTGGGCGAACTCGAAGATCAAGGAGTCCTCGACCCAGGCGCTGGTCGTATGACCACCGGCGTGCTCCACCAGCCGCCGGGAGAGCCCACGTCGGGTGCGCAACCAGAGCTGCGCGTCGTGGTGCGTCCCGTCGGAAACCCCCTGCCGCTCGGCTTCCTCGCCCTCATGGTCGCCACGGTGGCCACGGCCATGCTCCAACTACACGTGCTCGAGCCGTCCCAGGGACGGGTGGTCGCCACGGGCATCCTCGGACTGACCGTGCCGCTCCAGCTCGTCGCCTGCGTCCTGGGCTTCCTCGCCCGCGATCCCACGGCGGGGACCGGCATGGGCATCCTGGCCGGCACGTGGGCCGGGATGGGCTTCGCGCTCCTGCTGTCACCACCCGGCGCCACGTCGTCGGCGCTCGGCGTGCTGCTGCTGTGCTCGGCGGTGGCCATGTGCGTGCCCACCGTGGCGGCAACCAGCAAGCTCGCCGCGCTGGCCGTGATGGGACTCAGCGCGATCCGCTTCGCGGTGACGGGGATCGGCGAGCTCACCGGCTCGCAGGGCTGGCTCTCTACTGCCGGCTGGGTCGGACTCGTGCTGGGTCTCGTGGCCGCGTATGCCGCGCTCTCCTTCGAGCTCGAGGACGTGCGGCACGCGCCCGTGCTGCCCACCGGACGCCGCGCCATGGGCGCCGACACCATGACCGCCTCGGCCGCTGACGGCCTGGCGTCCGTCCCGCACGAAGGCGGGGTCCGCAAGCAGCTCTGACGTTTCGAGACGAGTCCGGCTGCGGATTCCCGGTGGGCGTCCGGCTTTGGTCCCCTCGTAGGTCATCGTGATGGCACGTCCTGCCAGGTGAGGCTGTAGGCCACGAGGTCCGGCACACCTGCGAGCAATCCGGCGGGAAAAGGGTACTGGCGACTGCGTGGAACCCATTCCAGAGACCAGGGAAGCGCTTCGGCGCCTGGCGGAGACCGGCGACACGCAACTCGGACCCGAGCTGGCAGAGGCGGCGTCGGCGCTGCGACGGCGCGTGCAGGGGCTTGTCGGCTTCAGCATCAGTGTCCTCGAGCAGGACATCACGTTCACCTATCTCACCAGCGCCGAGGCCCCCGCCGGCCTCGATGCCGTGCAGTATCTCGACGGCGGACCGTGCGAGCAGGCGGTCGACTCCGGTGAAGTGGTGGAGGTCGTCCATGAGGACCTCCTGCGCGAGGGCCAGTGGCAGCTGTTCGCCCAAGCCAGTGGCACCGTGGGTGTGGCGAGCACGCTCTCTCTGCCCCTGCTGGACGGAGACCGGCTGGTGGGCAGCGTCAACCTGTACGGGGCCCGGGCCGACACGTTCGACGGCCGTCACGAGGAGCTGGCCGCCCTCTTCGGCGCTTGGGCCCCCGGGGCGGTGACGAATGCCGATCTCTCGTTCGACAGCAGGATCCGAGCCGCGCGAGCCGTGGATCGCCTCGAGGACCTGGCCGTCGTGGACCTCGCCGTGGGACTGCTGGTCGCCACTCGCGGGAGCACGCCTCAGCAGGCCCGACGCGAGCTCGAGCAGGCGGCCGCGCGTGCCGGCGTGACGCTCCCGGCCCTCGCTCACCTCCTCATGGACGCCGACCCGGGCCCCCACGACGACGCCGAAGCGTGACCGACCACCGCTGTCCGTGCGGCATGCCGCCGCTCAGCCCTGCTTGGCGGTGGTCGCCAGCCCCTCCATGAAGTAGCGCTGTCCGAACGCGAAGACCACGATCATCGGCAGCGTCGCGACGAGGGTCGCAGCCATCGCGATCTCCCAGTGGTACTCGCCGGACAGGGCGAAGCCGTCCACGATCTGCTTGAGGCCGCGAGGCATCGTGAAGTAGTCCTCCGTCTGCAGGTAGATCAACGGCTTGAGCAGGTCCGACCAGCTCGCCTGCAGCTCGAAGATGAAGACGATGATGAGCGCCGGTCGGCACAGCGGCAGGGCGATCCGGCGGAAGAGCCCGAAGTGGCTGCAGCCGTCGATGCGAGCCGCCTCGAAGAGCTCGCGTGGGATGCCGAGGAAGAACTGGCGCATCAGGAAGATGTAGAAGGCGGAGCCGAACAAGTTGTTGGCCCACAGGGGCACCTGGGTGTCGATGAGCCCGAGCTGGTGCCAGATGAGGTAGACGGGAATCATCGTCACCGCGCCCGGCAGCATCATCGTGGCGAGCACCAGACCGAACAGCGGCCCGCGCAGGCGGAACCGGAAGTAGGCGAAGCCGAAGGCCACGAAGGCGCTGGAGAACGTGACGGTCAGGGCAGCCATCACAGAGACGACCCCCGAGTTGAGCAGCCAGCGCAGCACGGGACCGGCGTCCCACACCGCGAGGAAGTTCGACCACTGCACGGTCTCGGGGACGAGCCGGTTGTCGAACACCTGCGACTTGGGCTTGAGGGACGCGCTGACGAGCCAGACCAGGGGGTAGACGAACGCGATGCTGAAGATGAGCAGCAGCAGCCAGCGCAGAACGAGGGCACCACCGACGCGACGGCGGCGACCCGGCTGGCGAGATTGGCTGCTCCGCAACCGTTTCGGCGCTGGGCGACGGTCGATGACTCGGGGGTCGGTGGGACCGACCGCAGATCGGTGGTCATCGCGTCGACCCACCTTCGTAGTAGACGAACCGGTTGCCCACCCGAACCTGGATGACGGTGATGACCAGGATGATGACGAAGAGCAGCCAGGCCATGGCCGAGGCAAAGCCCATCTTGAAGAACTCGAACGCGTTCTGGAACAGGTAGACCATGTAGACGAGCGACTCGTCGGAGGCCGTCGACTTCTGCTGTGGCCCGTAGAACATCGTGTACGCCTGGTCGAACATCTGCATGGCCGCGATGGTGTGCGTGATGATCGTGAAGAAGAGGGCCCCGGAGATCATCGGCAGGGTCACGCTGACGAAGCGTCGCGACTGGACCGGCGCCGTCGAGCAGGGCGGCCTCGTGCAGCTGTCGCGGGACGTTGTTGAGAGCGGCCAGGTAGATGATGATGCTGCCGCCGACCGTCCACAGGCTCACCATGGCCAGCGAGGGCTTGAGCCAGGCCGGGTCGCTGGTCCAGTTGGGTCCCGTGACGCCGAACCAGCCGAGGACCTGGTTGACGAGACCGCGCTGCCCGTTGAGCAGCAGCAGGAACATCGCGCCGGCAGCCACTGCCGGGGTCATGACCGGCAGGTAGAACACGGTCCGGAAGAAGCCCGAGGCGCGGCCGACCTTCTGCAGCAGCATCGCCAGCCCGAGCGCGACGACCGTGCCGAGCGGGACGAAGAGCGCGGCATACACGAAGGTGTTGGCCAGCGACTTCGCCACGCGCGGGTCGTCGATCAGCTGCTGGTAGTTGGCGGCCCCCACCGAGTGACCGGGGTTCACCAGGGAGTAGTCGGTGAAGGAGAGCCACAGGCTCACCACCATGGGACCTGCCGTGAAGACGAGGAATCCGAAGACCCACGGCGCGATGAAGAGGTAGGCCGACCGGGCCTCACGCCGCTGCAGCAGACCTCGGCTAGCCACGGCCGGTGGCCTTGGCGAAAGCTGCCTCCGACTCCTTCTGGGCCTGGTCCAGGGCCTGCTGGACGGGCTGCCCGCCGAGAGCGCGCGTGACGGCGCTCCGCCACGCAGCGTCGATCTCCGCACCGGCCGGGGACGGGTTGAGCGCCACCGCGCTGTCGAGGGTGGCGTAGTAGTTGTCGATCGCCCGCTTGAACCCGGGTCCGGCACGTTGGTGACGTACTTCGTGCGGATCTCCTCGTCGGCAGCCTTGTTGGCGGTGAACAGGCCGGTGAAGAAGCTGTTGTCCTTCTTGACCTTGGCCTCGCGCGCATCGGCTGCCTTGAGCCAGGTCTCCTTGGTGGTCATCGTCTTGGCCCAGGCGCAGGCGGCGGAGGGGTTCTTCGAGCCCTTGGGAATGGCCCACGCGCTGCCACCCACCATGCTCAGGGGCTTGCCGTCGTGGTCGGTGAACTGGGTGCTGTCGAGCTTGAGGCCCTTGCTGATGAAGTCGCGCAGCACGTTGACGTACCAGTTCTCCATCGGGAAGGCGGCCACGCTGCCGGCGGACAGCGGGTTCTTCTCGCCGAAGATGTCGAAGGAGTCGCGGAAGGACTTGAAGTTCGTCCAGCCGCCCTGGTCGTTGATGAGGCCGACGGCATAGGTCAGAGCCTCGACCGCCTTGGGGTCGTTGAGGTTCGGGGCACCGTCGTCCTTGATGATGGTCGCGCCGTTGGCTGTCGCCCACAGCGGGAAGTACTCGGGAAGCTTGGGGTCGAAGCCGATCCGCGCGATCTTGCTGCCGTTCTGCTTGAACAGCTTGGCGCTGGTGGCCTTGAGGGCGGACCAGTCCTTGGTCTGGATGTCGCCGACCTGGACGCCTGCCTCTTGGAGAGACTTCGCATCGACCAGGTTGGTCGTGACGACGTAGAACTCGGGGATGCCGTAGACCTTGCCCGAGAGCGTCACCGACTTCAAGGCCGCCTCGCGGTACTGAGCCGTATCGACCTTCTGGCTCGAGATGCAGTCCCCGAGGGGCACGATGGCGCCCTTCTGGGCGTACGTGCCGATGAGGTTGCGGTCCATGTAGACAAGGTCCGGTGGGTTGCCGCTCGCCAGCGCGGTGAGGAACTGCTGGGCGTCGAAGTCGCCCTTGTTGTTGGTCACCTGCACGCCGGGGTATGCCGCCTTGAAGGCAGCGATCCTGGCTTGGCCCACCTCGTCCTCGCCACCGAAGCCCATGATCTTCAGGCTGCCGCTCGGTGCTCCCGCCGTGTTGCCGCCTGCGTCGGCGCCGCTCGATCCATTGCCGACGCCGGCACACCCGGCGAGAAGCGTCGCTGCCGCGGCTGCTGCCAAGCCGAAGAACGTGGATCGCATGATCGCTCTCTTTCGCGCAGCGGTGCGAGGGATGCACCGGTTCAGGTCCGAGATACCCAAGAGCCGTCTGAAGAAACGCGTTCATGAGAAGCGCTTCTCGACGGAGACTCGTCCTGCACGTGCGGCAGCTCGTCCAAGAGCAGACTCGAGCCGAGGACGGGAGCCGTCACCCACGCGTCCACGTACGAGGAGCGCTGAAGGGCGAACGGCGCGGCGGGGAGCCCTACTCGGGGCGTCCCTCGTCGCTCAGGACGCGCAGGGACTGCACGCTCGCCAGCTCCGTGATCTCCTCGACGAGGTCGCTGACGAGCTGGGGGCTCGCCTCGAGCTGAACAGTCGCGCGCACCGTCGTCTCGGCACCATCCTGCCTCGAGGTCTTGGCGTCGAGAACGGTCGCGTTGACGCCGTGCTCGGCAGCCAACCCCAGCGCGACCGGCAGGGCCCCTTGGCCTGCGGTGTAACGCATGACGAGCTTGGTGCTTACCGGGACTGCCTGCATCCGCCGGCCCAGCTTCGCCAGGACCGTCACCGTGAGCAGGTGGCAGCCGGTGGCCATGACGGCGAGCACCGGCATGCCTGCGCCACAGGCCATCCCGACCGCCGCCGTCAACCAGACCGAGGCCGCGGTCGTGAGTCCGGACACGCTTCCTCGGCGCACGAAGATGACTCCGGCTCCGAGAAAGCCGACGCCCGACACGATCTGCGCCGCGATCCGCGACGGGTCGACGGCTGCCCCGCCAGTGACGTCCGCGAACCCGTAGGCGGACACCAGTGTGAAGACCGCCGAGCCGACGCCGACGAGCGTATGCGTGCGCAGACCTGCGCTCTTGAACCGCCGGTGGCGCTCGAGGCCGATGATCGCCGACAGCATGAATGCAAGACCCAGCAGTACCGTCTCGGTCCAGGTCGTGGCGCTGACCCACGTCATACGCATTCCATACCCATGGGGGGAGCTGCGATGACAAGCGACCTCTGCCGAAGGGCCCTGCCCCACCACCACACTCCGATGGCGGCCGTCCGCCTCGAGGCCTGGGACGACAAGCCCCGCTGGTGCGGGCCGCGGGCGTAGTCTGCTCTCACCGGCGACCTGTGACCAACGGGCGACACCGATCATAGACGTGCAGTGGGTCGCAGACATGGAAGAGCCCGAGGGCACCGTCACGCCAGGAGCACGCCGCGACACGTCGGCGTCACTGGGACCCGGGGAGACCGGGGATCCACCTGCTCGCCCTGTGGGCGAGCTGGTCGACGCCACGCTGCTGGAGGAGATCACCTTGCTGTCGGAGGTGATCGCCACCCTCGCCGGGTACTCCGGCCGTCTGGACGACGGCGAGGTCGACGACGTAGTGGGTCTGAAGGGAGTGCGGGAGCCGGTGCGGGGACGGGTTCAGGCGTCGCGCCCGCGCTCCAGGTTCGCCTGAGGGCTCAATCCAGCTCGACGAGGGTGCCGGACTCGGTCACCTCGGCAGACAGTTCCCGCAGTTTGACGTTGCGGTGCTGCGACACGAGCCGGAGGGCGTCCATCACCTGCTCCTCCGTCAGCCGGTACCGGCTCATCAGGACACCGCACGCCTGCCCGATGAGCTCCCTGCTGCGCATCGCCGCTTGCAGGTTCACCACCTGTCTCCGCAGGTCGATGAGCGCGGTGGCCTGAACGGCCAGGGCTTCGGCCATGGTGAGCAGCCTGGCGGTGACGGTTGCCCCGCTGATATCACGCGACGAGCCGACCGGCGTCCTGCTCGTCCTGGACGCCGAGGCCCGCGACTGACACGAGACGCGCCCAGGGCTCAGGTGGCATCCGGCCGGGGCTCGCCCACCGGCGGGCTCCGGTCCGCCTCGGCGGCGGCCCGATCCGCACGGGCGCCCCGCCGGTGAACTTCAGCATCGTTGAGCAGCATGCTCTTCTTCGGCTCTCCTGAGCCGGAGGCTTGCTTCTCGAGGGCTGCGGCGGTTCGGTCGTGCGCCGCCGCGCGGTCGTGGGCGACCGCTGAGCGCGTACGCGCGACGCGGGCACGCCATTCCGACCGCTCCGCCGACTGCATGGCGGCAAGCACGTCGGCGGGCGTTGAACCCACGCCCGCGACGAGCTCCGCGCGCCGTTGGGCGAGCTCCCGAGCACGCCCACCGGCCGCGTCAGCCGCCGCCCGGGGAGTCGCCTCCATGCATCCAGCCTAGACGCTCGGTCCTCGGAGTCGGGTACACCCAGGTCCGCGCGGTATGCGTGTCCGGCCGGCCTACGGGACCCGACGGCGCGGCGACCACGTCACCGGCCGGAGCACCCCGGCGGGGCCGGCACTCCAGTACAGACAGCGCGAGCGGTTGCGTCCTACCTTCGACTCATGGTGGTCAAGCGCATCAAACCCAACATCTTGTCCAACGACTTCGAGTCGAGTCGCGCCTTCTACAACGACGTCATTGGTCTCGACGGCGGGGGAGGTCTGGACTGGATCCTCTTCTTCGGCACCGATAAGCGCGAAGTCCAGCTCAGCGTGATGGCCCTGGATGTCAAGGCACACCAGCATCCCGTTGTCTCCATTGAGGTAGACGATGTGGACCAGGTGTACGCCAGAGCCGTTGCTGCGGGTGCTGAGATCACGTACCCCATCACCGACGAGGCCTGGGGCCTACGACGGTTCTTCGTGCGCGACCCGAACGGGGCAATCATCAACGTCACGCAGCACGATGAATAGCCAAAGCGGAAAGGAGGACAATTCGTTTTGAGGCTGCACAGGCCACTGCGCGCGGACGACGCCGCCTCGGCCGTCATCGTGAAGTGCTGCCTCCACGGACGGAGGCGCTGCCTCGTCCAAGGCCTAGGGCAGCCCGCGCAGCGCCCAGACCCTCAGCCAGTACGGCGGCCCAGAAGGTGAGTCCGCCGGTCCCGCCACCGCCGACCGAGGACGGGAAGAAAGCACGTTGCCGGTGGTGCTCACTCGCGCGCTGTCGAGCGGTCGGTGAACGCCCAGTCGACGCCGTCCTCGCCCAGGTCGTCGAAGGCGGGATGTCGTCGCAGGCCGATCTTCATGGCAACCCTCTGACTGGCCAGGTTCGTGGGGCGGATGCGGGCGACGACGAGCTCGGAAGAAGGCGCCTGCTGCGCCCAGTGCAAGAGAGCGGCCGCGGCTTCCGTGGCGTAGCCACGTCCCCAGGTCGATGGATGAAAGCGGTACATCAGGTTGAGGACACGGTCCCCGTGGATCGTCGCCCACCGGACACCGCAGTTGCCAACCAGTCGACCCGTCTTCTCTTCGAAGACGCAACAGTTTCCAAACCCGTGCCGGTCCCAATGTCCCAACCAGCGGCTCACCAGTGCCTCGACGTCCTCGAGCTCTGTCACCAAATCCGACGGGTTGTGCTGGACAACTGACGGATTCGACAGAATCCCGAGGATCGCTACAGCATCAGCCTGCGCCGGCTGCCGTAGCGACAACCGTGCGGTCAATAGGCGAACGGGCTGCCGGAGCACCTCGGCAATCTACTCGCGGCGCGTCCGCTCTAGGTTGGCACGCGCGATATTTGCTCCACGTGCTTGCACCATTGGAACCATGCGGGGAGTGGGTGCGACAGCTGCCGTCAGCGACGCGAAAGGGCAAGGTCGACCAGCAGGCCGGGGTGATCAGTGGTGCCCTGCATGTCGATGACGGAGTGCGATCGCACCGCGCCGCCCGGACTCACCACGACGTCTTGAAGAGCTTCGTCGTCGGTGCGCCGGTAGCCGCTGGGGAGGCAAGCCTGTGGGCTGGGCGACCCACGAGCCGCGAGGTTGAGGTCCGCGCCCAGGATGATCGGTGCGCCGCCGTAGGGGCGGCTGATCCCCGGCAACACTGAGCTGAGGAGGTATCGGCACTGCTCGAGCGCGACGGTCGTACTGGCGCTGGCCGTGTGCGTGGTGCAGCCAGAGAACCGTTGGGCCAGAACGATGCACGCCCAGACGCGTTCCTCCGGGTCGCCGGAGTCCTGCACCGGGTAGACACCGCTGAAACTGCGCACGCCAACTGTCGGGGGACGAGGCCGCCACCAGAACGGCGTCGCCGAACTCCTGGCCGTTCTGACACCGAACCGGGGCCTGGCTGGGGCGATCCTTCGCTGACGCGAACGTCGAGGCGATGGTGGCAGCAGGTAAGGCGACCGACATCGCCTGCTTCAGGACGCCAACGTCATCGCGGCAAACCTCGTTGAGGCTGATCATGTCCGGCCGATGCTGATGGACAAGTGACACCGCCGTGCTCACGGCACGGCCGCCGGTGTAGCACGCAGCGCGCCCGCTGTTGCACAGGTTCATCTGCAACACACGTACCTGTGTCTGGAACGGTCCGACCGTTGGCCGACTGCTGCTGGTTGGGCCGCTCGCCGCGCGACCGGCGTCGCAGGCCGCCAGGCCGCTGAGGGAGAAAGCCACGAGGCACGCCGAAGCGGCGGCCAAACCGGGGCCGCGGACGATCCGGACGTCCATACCCACCATCGAACCCGGCAGCTGCGCGGTGTGCAATGGCGGGGCGTGGTGGGTAGCTCGCAAACTGCTCCGACGTGCCGGGTTGAGCCGAGCCGGTGACAGGCGCGGAGGCCCGATTGGCCGGCACAAGGTCAAGTCCGGATCGGTGGTGTACGACGGTGATCCATGGGCGGTTCGGTTAGGCGTTGATCGCGCTGGCGATCAGGTCGATGTTCACCCACCTTGACCGCTCAGAGATACCGGATCCCGAGGAGAGGCAACCCCGCTCGGTCCTGGTCGGTGAACTCTGAGGGGCCTGTGCTGTCGGTCCGGAAGGTGACGACTGTGCCGTTGCGTTCTCCGGGCTGCAGGGGCCTGAGCTGGCTATCGGGTGTGCCGTGGCCGTATGTCTGAGACCAGGCTGGCCCGCTGCATGAGGGCTGATGCTGAGCCCGACGCTGCTTGACCTGCGAGGGAGGCTTCAACTCTGGAACGCCCGCTCAGAGAGTCCTCTTGATGGCCGCAGGCCAGTCCGCCTCGTTGGCGACGGTGACCAGCTCGGACGATGAGGACAGCCGGAGCACCCCGCTCTGCCCCTGCTGCCAAGCCGCGTTGATCTTCTTCGCGTCGGCCGAAGCCGGCCACGTCGCCGCCGGTGGCCCGACGAGGTCGTAGAGCGCCGTAGACGTCGGCCGAAGTCGGAGGTAGGCATCCCATGACCGGGGATCAAGGCTCTCGCGGTTTCGCGCCGGGTCGTTGAAGTGGTCGAGGTCGCTCCAGAGGTTGCTCAGCTCGACGTCGCCTGGGTCCTTGGGAGGCAGCAGACGGGCCAGCGCCCCGTGGGGGCCCATGAAGCCAGGAGGGGCCGGCTTGATGAGTACGATCGCCCGTGCGTCCTTCGCGTGCCGGCTCGTCCAGGTGAGCGCGATGGGCGCGCCGAGCTCGTCACCGAGCACGACGACGGGGCGGGTGAGCCCCAGCCCAGAGATGACGCCTTCGAGGTCATCGGCCAGGGAAACGAAGCTTTGCGAATGCCGCGCAGAGTCGCTGCGTCCGACGCCGAGCCGGTCGTACAGACACACTTGAGCATGCGGGGCCAGGTCATGCAGGTAGGGGCCTGTATCGTCCATGGACCGCCCGTAGTCGGCCACCGCGATGACCGCGGGACCGCTGCCGTCGCACCGGGCCCGGAAGTGCCGGCCCGCCAGGACGATGTCGCGTTCGAGGCCCGTCGTCGCGGTCGGGGCGGCCGCAGCTGTCACCGTGCTGGCCCCGCGCGCGGAGGTCGTGGTCGCGGTCGTCGCCGTGGCCGTGGCTACCTGGTGGAGGTCGGCGGCGCAGCCGGTGACGCCGAGCCCCAGCGCTAGGCTCGCGGCAGCGACCGCACTCCCACGGGCGGGGTGATGCCTGCGCTCGTCGATCGTGGTTCTCATGGGTGCCTCCTCGCGAGTGCGTGGCCACCTCTGTTCGTCCGCTTCCACGATGACCGATCGGCACGAGGCGGTCTGTGCGCTCGATGACACAGGCAGCCGAAGCGTCATCTGCTCGGCGGGAGACGCACGCGTGGCGGTACATGCCTGGGGCGCCGTCCGCTCAAGCACCGAGCGCGCACACGTAGGCAAAGCACCTCCGGCGGACATGACCCCACCCGCCAGCAGGGAAGGTTGGCGAATCGCCGTGCTGGCGCCCCTCGCAGGAAACGGGCGCTTGCGACGCGCTTGGCCTCATCCGCCAACCGAGACTCCGGGCCTGAGGAGCTCTCTACCGGCGTTTGCCCTCGAGGAAGAGACCGATCGCCTTGTCGATGCGCCGTTGCCGGGTGCCGGGGGACTTGGCCGTGTTGACGTTGTCCACGTGGTGGCGCTGCAGGCTGTTGGGCAGGGTGTCGAAGAACTGGCGGGCTCCCGGTTGGGAGTCGAGAGCGGCTGCGAAGTCGGCAGGCATCTCCACGGCGCGCGGTGAGCTTGCGACCGTGAGCGTCACCCGGATCGGGTCCCCGCCAGCCAGCCCGGTGGCCGCGCGCACGGCCGCGCTCAGGCCGATGAGGTACAGCCCTCCCATGACCGCCACGGTGCTGCGGTACGCGTATCCGTTGACGTCTACAACGACCGCGGGCCGTTTGCCAGCACCCAGTTGCTCGATGATCAAGTCCGGGACGACGATGCCCGTGTTGTTGCCGCTCGCGGTCAACGTGGTCTCGAAGGTGGCGGTCTTCGGTCCAGCAGTGGACATGGCTTCTCCTTCGATATCACCGGGAGGGGGAACACACAATCCGCTCTGCCACGACTGACCTCCGTCGAGCACCGCGGGAGCACATCGTGACATCGGCTTGTGCGCGGGAAGCGGCGATCTCGCACATTCGGTCGCCCACCGCCTGGCCGACGTGCACGCGCCGCCGATGTCCCACACTGCGAGTGGTGGTTCTGGAGCACTGCACGGCGATCGTCGGCGGTCGTCGTCCTTCGGGGCGATCGCTTTCGCGTACGACGCCTTTCGGCCGGGCTACCCGCACGCACCGTTCGATGACTTGCTGGCCGAGCATGTCGGCACGGCACTGGACGTGGGCTGCGGCACGGGCAAGGTGGCCGTCGAACTGCGCCGCCGAAGGGTCTCGGTTCTGGGTGTCGACCCCGACCCGCGGATGGCAGCCGTCGCCGTCGGCCACGGCGTGGACGTGGAGGTGAGCGAGCTCGAGCGGTGGGAGGACGGAGGGCGACGGTTCGACCTGATCACCTCCGGGCACGCCTGGCATTGGGTCGACCTGTCGACGGGTGCCGACACGGCCGCGCGCGTGCTGCGTCCGGCCGGCACGCCGCGTTTGTGACAGCGGCACCGCGCACCTACCGCTGGCGTCGTCGACTGACCAGCGACCAGTGGTCCGGCTTGCTCGCCACCTTCGGCGACCACCAGCAGCTAGGCCCCCCGACGCGCTAGCTCGGCTGATCGGCGCGCTGGAAATGGGTGATCGACCGAAGCGGCGGCACCGTCCACGTCGTCGGCGGCACCCACCTCCAGTTAGCGGGCCACGTCTGCGGGCCAAACGTCCTCACGGCACGAGCGCACAGGTGAGTGCCGGCGTGGCACGATCGCCGGATGCTGCGATTGACGGATTTCATCATCGACTGCCCGGACACGATGGAGCTGGCCGCCTTCTACGCCGAGGTGACGGGTCGCCCGGTCAACGAGGGCAGCCACGGCGACTGGGCCGGTATCCAGTTCGGCGAGTTCGAGTTGGCCTTCATCCGGGTCGATGAGTACCGCGCTCCGCAGTGGCCCGACAGCGAGCACCCCAAGCAGTTCCATCTCGACTTCGAAGTTGACGACATCGACGCCGAACACCGTCGCGTCCTGGCCCTCGGTGCGACCCTGCAGCAGGACTCCACCGGCCCAGATGGCTACGGCTGGCGCGTCTACACCGACCCCGTCGGCCACCCGTTCTGTCTGTGCCGCAACAAGGGTGTCACCTGGACCGACCGCGGCCCCACCTGGCCCGAGAGCGACTAGAGCGGGCACCCGAGGTGGCGCCCCCACGGGGCAGGAGCAGACCTGGGGGGCGTGTGCCATTGCGACGCCCGGTCTGTCGGGGGTGTCATCGAGGGGACTGCACATCGAGCGCGCCAGACCGCATTGCCTGCCGGCCGGTGAGGGGTCGCTTGAACGGGTCCGCTGTCAGGCGACTCGGGTCAGGAGCCCCTCCCGCGTCGCGGCACCGCGCTCCGTCCAGGTATCGGCGAATGGTGCGGTCCGGGTGCCCCGCCTGGTGCATCGTGATCTGCAGGCAGGTGTGTAGGTCCCTGGCCAGGATGCCGCCCAGGAACTGAGCGGCGCGGTTCGGGCAGCTGTGCAGCGTCAGTGAGGAGGCCGTCCAGCGGCTCAGGTCGACCTCTGCCGTCGTCCATGCCTGCGCCGGAACCCAGGCCAATGCGGACCAGGGGCCCGAGACGCTCAGGGTGAAGTCGGCGACCCCAGGGCGCATCGACAAGGGGCTCTTCCGGAAGTACCAATCCATCCCGACCGGCATGCGCAGTCCCACGTCTCGCGCCAACGGCGGCTCGTCATGCGCGGACAGCGGCGGCAACCCGTCGAACGGGCTTTCGCCAACGAGCTCCCCGGGCTGCACACCGAGCGAGTCGGAGCACGCTAGTGAGACATGGCGAGCACCGGCGTCTGCCCGTTCAGCGGTACTCGTCGAGGCTTGCGCAGTAGAAGCACCCTCTGGGGCATGGCCCGAGCATCCGGCTGTCAGGAGCAGCACGGCCAGGCAGCCCGCTCGGACAGAAGACGTCGTGACACCTCCCGGGCCCCGTTACGCCACGTTGCTCGCGTGACGAGTTCCAGTATCCGCCGGCGCGGCGGAAGTCGCCCTGTGATGTGCCCGCCCGCGCCCTGCCGTCGCGGCGCGACGTGCCCGCGACACGCGCGCGTCATGGCGCCGCGTCGGGCGCGTGGACGGGGCATCAGGCGCGCGCCGACGATCCGCCGTCCCTGGCGCGCCGTGGAAAGACGGGGCGCGTCAATCACAGAGAATCAGGCGAACGCTTACCGGCAGTATCGCCATGCGTAAGAATCGTTGGTGTCGACCCCTATCTGGCGGGAGGCGTGATCGTGCCGCTGAGCGATTTCCCCGTGCAAGCGTCCATCGCGGTAGCCGACATCGAACGCGCAATCGCCTTCTACGAACACCGACTGGGCCTGCAGGCACTGAGATCCGGCCCCAGCGCGGCAATCCCCGACGGCAGCCGCGTGTACGCCTGCGGTGGCGGCTCCGTGCTCAACGTCTACCAGTCGGCCACAGCGGGAAAGTCGCCCGCGACAATGGCCACGTGGTACGTCGATGACGTTGCTCGGGTGGTTGAGGAGCTAGCCGCAGCCGGCGTTCCGATTGTCCGTTACGACGAGTACGAACACGACGCGAAGGGCATCTCACCTCGAGCCGGCGGCGGTCACATCGCCTGGTTCGAGGATCCCGACGGCAACACCTTCGCCATCGAGGCCGACTCCTGAGGCGAAAGATCGCGCCACCGCCGTGCCGAGGCTCGAAGGCTGCTCCTGCCGCCAACCAGGCCAAGGCGCGCCGGCTCTGCGCCCGTGTCGCGAGTGCGGTGAGGACCTTCTCGGTCTCGCCCGCTGGATGTCCACTGAGTGGTGGGTCACATCGGTGGCTTGCGCGGCACGAGCCGTGCGGCACGGTGTGCCACAGTTCCTCTCGTGGCTTCACCGACGACACCACTGGGCTCGACCCCGCCGACACCGACCTTCTTCCTGGCCGGTGGGACCGGCATCTCCGCGGAGACGCTGGGCAACATGATGCTCCAGCAGTTCCCGACGGTCAGCTTCACCCGGCGCAAGATCCCGTTCATCACGAGCGTGGCGCGGGCTCGTGAGGTCGTCGCCGAGCTCGATGCTGCCATGACCGACGCGGTGACACCGCTCGTCTTCTCCACCGTCTCCGACGAGGAGATCCGCGCCGAGCTGCAAGGGACGAGCTGCGCGTTCATCGACCTCTTCGGCTCGCACCTGGCCACGGTGGAGCACGTGCTGCACGTCAACGCGGCCCGCCACGTCGGCTCCTTGCACGGGGTCGGCGACCTCGGCCGCTACGAGGCGCGCATGCGCGCCGTCGAGTACGCCATGGAGCACGACGACGGCCAGAGCATGCGCAACCTCGAGCAGGCGCAGCTGATCCTCATCGCACCGTCGCGGTGCGGCAAGACGCCCACCTCGATCTACCTCGCTCTGCAGCACGGGATCAGGGTGGCGAACTACCCGCTCGTCGAGGAGGACTTCGACACGAGCGAGCTGCCGCGGCCGGTCCGTCCGTATGCCGCGAAGTGCTTCGGCCTCTTGTCGACGGCAGCGCGGCTCAGCCAGGTCCGGGGCGAGCGGCGGCCGGGATCCCGGTACGCCAGTCTGGCGCAGTGCTCCTACGAGCTGCGACGGGCCGAGGCGATGTACCGGACCCACGGCGTGCCCGTGGTCAACTCCTCCGCGATGTCCGTCGAGGAGATCGCCGCCGTGATCATGCAGACCCGACGCCTCACCGACGTCGGCTGACCGACCCGACCGATCCGGGCAGCCCGGACGGCCGAGCACACATCGACCGAGAATGAAAGGACCTGTTGTGACGAAGAACGTGGCGAGGTTCGCCGAGCTGGGACTGACGGACGTCGAGACCGTCGGCGGCAAGAACGCCTCGCTCGGCGAGATGGTCCAGCACCTGTCCGCGGCGGGCGTCTCGGTGCCCGACGGGTTCGCGACCACCGCTGACGCCTACCGGCGCTTCCTCTCCCACCAGGGCCTGGCCGACCGGATCAACGCCACCCTCGCCGAGCTCGACGTCGAGGACACCCGGGCCCTCGCGGCTGCCGGTGCCGAGATCCGGGAGTCCGTCGAGCAACAGCCCTTCCCGGCCGACCTCGAGGACGACATCCGGACGGCATACGACCAGCTCGTCCGCGACAGCGGCGACGAGGTCAGCTTCGCGGTGCGCTCGAGCGCAACGGCCGAGGACCTGCCCGACGCGTCGTTCGCCGGGCAGCAGGAGACCTTCCTCAACGTCCGCGGCATCGAGAACGTCCTGCACGCGATCAAGCTCGTCTTCGCCTCGCTCTACAACGACCGCGCCATCGCCTACCGCGTGCACAGCGACTTCGACCACTCCGTCGTCGCCCTGTCGGCCGGCATCCAGAGGATGGTCCGCTCCGACGTCGGCTCGTCCGGCGTCATGTTCACGATGGACACCGAGTCCGGCTTCCGCGATGCCGTCTTCATCACGAGCAGCTACGGGCTCGGCGAGGCGGTCGTGCAGGGCGCGGTCAACCCCGATGAGTTCTACGTCTACAAGCCGGCGCTGCGCGAGGGGCGCCCGGCCATCCTCAAGCGCGGCGTGGGAGGCAAGGCGACGAAGATGGTCTACACCGGCGACGCCAGTGTTGGGCGCACCATCGAGTTCGTGCCGGTGCCGGAGGAGCAGCGGCCGCTGCTGTCCATCACCGACGAGGACGTCACCGAGCTGGCCCGGCACGCGCTGCGGATCGAGGAGCACTACGGCCGCCCGATGGACATCGAGTGGGGCAAGGACGGCGTCGACGGCGGGCTCTACATCCTCCAGGCCCGCCCGGAGACGGTCCAGTCGCGCCAGACCGGCTCGACGCTGCGACGGTTCCGCATGGACGAGCGCGGCCCGGTGATCGTCGAGGGTCGCGCGATCGGGCAGAAGATCGGCGCCGGAGCCGTCCGCGTGCTCGCCTCCATCGACGCCATGCACGACTTCCAGGCGGGCGAGGTCCTCGTCGCCGACATGACCGACCCGGACTGGGAGCCGATCATGAAGCGGGCGAGCGCGATCGTCACCAACCGAGGAGGACGCACCTGCCACGCCGCGATCATCGCCCGCGAGCTCGGGATCCCAGCCGTGGTCGGAAGCGGCTCTGCCACAAGGACTCTCACCGACGGACAGGACGTCACCGTCTCGTGCGCCGAGGGTGACACCGGTTTCGTCTACGAGGGGCTGCGCGAGTTCACCGTCACGGAGACCGAGCTCGACGACATGCCCGAGCTGCCGGTCAAGCTGATGATGAACGTCGGCACGCCGGAGCAGGCGTTCGAGTTCTCCCGGCTGCCCAACCGCGGCGTCGGTCTCGCGCGGCTCGAGTTCATCATCAACCGACAGATCGGCATCCACCCCAGGGCGTTGCTCGAGCTGGACGACCAGGAGCCCGCACTCAAGGCCGAGATCGAGGCGCACATCGCCGCGTATGCCGGCCCGCGCGAGTTCTTCGTCCAGCGCGTCGCCGAGGGCGTCGCGACGATCGCAGCAGCCTTCGCACCCGAGCCCGTCATCGTGCGGATGTCGGACTTCAAGTCGAACGAGTACGCCGGCCTGCTCGGCGGCGAGCGCTACGAGCCGCACGAGGAGAACCCCATGATCGGCTACCGCGGCGCCGCGCGATATCTCTCGGCCGACTTCGCCGAGTGCTTCGCGATGGAGTGCGAGGCCTTGAAGTTCGTCCGCGACGAGATGGGCCTGACCAACGTCAAGATCATGATCCCGTTCGTGCGCACCGTCGCCGAGGGGGAGGGCGTCATCGACCTGCTCGCCGCTCATGGGCTGGTCCGCGGCGACAACGACCTGCAGGTCGTCATGATGTGCGAGATCCCGAGCAACGCCGTCAACGCCGACGAGTTCCTCGACCACTTCGACGGCTTCTCCATCGGCTCCAACGACATGACCCAGCTGACCCTCGGCCTCGACCGTGACAGCGCGCTCGTCGCCGGCTCCTTCGACGAGCGCGACCCGGCGGTCAAGAAGATGCTCGCCATGGCCATCAAGGCCTGTCGCGACCGGGGGAAGTATGTCGGGATCTGCGGGCAGGGTCCGTCCGACCACCCGGACCTCGCCGAGTGGCTGCTCGACCAGGGCATCGAGTCGATGTCGCTCAACCCCGACACCGTCGTCGAGACGTGGCTGCAGCTGGCCAGACACGGCAGTGCTCCCGACGGCTCCTGACGCACCACCGTCGACCGGCCGGACGCAGCTTCTGGTCGGGGATGCCGAGCGCAGCCACGATTCGAACAGTTGACTCTGGCGGCCCCTGCCGTGATGTGCAGCGTTTCGCGCCGAAGGGCTGACGGAGAGGCACGGCAGCCCACAGACTTCACCCATGGCTCTCACGACCGCGCCGGGTCGCCGGTGAACCTCCTCTGGGGGCTGCTCGTCGTCGTCGCCCTCACGGCGGCGACGGTGACCGCCATGCTGCTGGTGCGCAGGACAGCGCCGGTGGGCGGCTACTTCAGTGACGGCGACCGCGCTGCAGGGGTCTTCGGCGTTCTGGCGACCGGCTTCTCGCTGCTGCTCGGCTTCATCATCTTCCTGGCCTTCCAGTCGTACGACAACTCGCGGGCGGGAGCGGCCACCGAGGCCACGATCGTGGCCCAGATGACCCAGACTGCCCAGTTCCTGCCCTCCGACGTCTCGGGTCGGCTCACGGGTGAGCTCGTCTGCTACGCGCGGTCCGTCGCGGGGGCCGAGTGGGACGCAGTGGACGCAGGCACCCTCGGGGACACGGTCAACCCGTGGGGTGCCCGCATGTTCCTCACCATCAAGTCAGTGCACCCGACGACGGCGACCGAGCAGTCGGCATACGACCGGTGGATGGACGAGACCACCCAGCGGCAGGCCGCGCGCGACGCCCGCCTGCACTCCGCAGAGGGGATCGTCCCCGTGCCGCTGTGGATCGCGCTCGGGCTGCTCAGCCTCGCTCTCTTCGGCTTCATGCTCTTCTTCGCCGACAGCGGCGAACGGGCGCTGACGCAGGGGGTGCTGATGGGCAGCGTGACGGTGGTCATCTCGGTGCTCATGCTGCTCGTGGTGTTCTTCAACCACCCGCACGGCACGGGCATCGGGACGCTGCGACCGACAGAGATGCAGCGCACGCTTCGCCTCATGGACACCCAGCTGGGGATCGTCGGCGTCACGGCCGACCCGCCGTGTGACGCGCGCGGGGTGGCTAGGTGACCGTGCCGCGGTCGGGTGGGCTGGTCACCAGGATCACGACGCTCACCATGAGCACCCAGGCGGGGAAGATGAGCTGCACCCACTTGTGCTCGCCGGCCGCCACCATCAGCCCCAACGCGACGACATAGCCGCTGTAGACCACCCAGCGGGGCAGCGCCCCGGTCCGCAATCCGACGGTGCTCACCGAGAGCGTGAAGACCGCGGCCATCCGCAGCGCGTAGACGGAGATGAGCCCCTGGGTGGTCACTCGGCCGTAGTCGAACAGCTCGGCGCTCGGGTTCTGTGCGGCCACGAGCGTCATCACCGTGCTCGTGGTCACCGAGCCGACGAAAAGCATTGCGAGGAAGAGCAGTCCGCTGCCGAGGAACACAGTCGAGAAGAGGCGGTCCTCGACATCGCCCAGCTGGTCGCGCACCACGCCGATGAACCAGAGGAACGCGATGCCCGCGAACGGGACGAGGTTGAGGCTCAACCCGATGAGCGCGCGTTTCGAGGAGTCGGACTGGAGTGACGCGATGGTCGTGTCCGACAGAGCCAGCCGCACCATCGTCAGCGCTGCCAGCAGCAGGACGCCGAACACGATCCCGGCCAGGGCAGCGGACCGCCGCCCCCGCCAAAACCGTGCGGTCAACCTGCGAGGAGCAGTCGCCCGACTCATTCTCGGAGCCTAGTTCAGCGTGGGCACGAGTCCGGGGCCAATGCGAGCATCCGGCACGCCACGGCGTGCCTGTCCACGTCGCCGTGGGCCCCGTCGCCCGGAGGGGTGGCTGGGGCGAGGCTGGTGCACGTTTTCCGGACAGTTCGCCCAAGGGCGTACGCCAGAGCGGATCGCGCGTATGGTGGCAGCACCGAGAGTTCCTCGCACGCTGTCATCCAAGGCACTGTCGTTCCCGGCGAATCACATCGCAGGGGCGACCACTCAGGGGTTGCCCCACGAAGGCAGCGTGTCCCTTGTTCCCCAGCTGGCCCTACCCACCCTCCGTCCTGGAGCGGGATGCGCTCGCCCATCTGTGGCTCGACACGGCCGAATCGGACGGTGACGCTGCCCGCGTGCGCCTCTGTGGCGAGCTCGACATCACGACCGTCGACGACCTGGCCCGATGGGTCGAGCTGTTGCGCCTGGACTCCCGAGAACGCCTGGTCATCGACCTCTCCGCCGTGAGCTTCTGCGACGCTGCCGGACTGAGCGCCCTCACCACGTTGCACCGGACTCTCTGCAGCGAGGGTCGACGACTCAAGCTGCACGACGTGCCGATCGCGGTTCGACGCATCATGGCCATCACCGGCGACGACCGAAACCTTGACATCACCTGACCGGCAAGAGCACCGAACGAGCCTGAGCAGGACCCGGGGGGAGCCGTCGCGGTCAGCTGGGGGAACCGCGATGCCGCCGGGCGTCGATCTCCCGGCGCAGGCGGCGGTTCTCGTCCTGCAGGTCGAGCAGCATCCGGATGCCGGTGAGGTTGACGCCGGTGGCCATGAGGTCGGCGATCCGGCGCAGTCGCAACAGGTCGTTGGCGCTGTAGCGTCGTGTGCCGCCGCCCGTGCGGTCCGGTGTGAGCAGCCCTCGTGCCTCGTAGAGCCGCAGGCTCTGCGCCTCCAGCCCGACGAGCTCCGCGGCCACGGTGATGCCGTAGACCCCGCGGTCGGCGTCGGGAGTCGTACCGCTCGGCACGAGCACTCGCCTCCTCCTGCACAACCGGGTCGTGGCCTCTTGCGTCGATCATGGCATCGGTGCTAAAAGAAATCTATAGCGCATGCCATAGATCGCACCGGGCGGTCATGGCCACCATGGAGCATCACCGAGATCGATGGAGGTGAAGACGATGCTGATGCGCACCGACCCCTTCCGTGACTCCTTCCGTGACCTGGACAGGATGGCCCAGCTGGCCCTCGGGACGGCCGGAACCCTTGCCCGCCCGTCGGCCATGCCGATGGATGCCTGGCGTGACGGAGACACCTTCCGTGTCGAGCTCGACCTACCGGGTGTCGACCCGTCCTCGATCGACCTCGATGTCGAACGGAACGTCGTCACCGTCAGGGCCGAGCGACCGACCCGCGCCAGCGACGCCGACCTCATCGCCGCCGAGCGGCCGCGGGGCGTGTTCAGCCGGCAGCTCGTCCTGGGCGACAGTCTCGACACGGACCGCATCCAGGCCAGCTACGACTCCGGCGTGCTCTCGCTGTCGATCCCGGTCGCCGAGAGGGCCAAGCCCCGAAAGATCGCCATCGCGCACCAGGACGAGCGACAAGCCATCACGAGCTGAGAGCGGTGCCGCCGTGATCACGCCGCTCGCGGGTGACGGCCGCCTCCGCGGTGCGGAGGTCGACGAGGAGTTCATGGCGCTCGTGTGCGCCGACGAGGAGCTGCTCGCCGCGGAGTTCGAGGCCATCATCGCGGCGGGCTGGTCGCCACCGCGCGCAGTCCCGCCAGAAGGGGACACGGGGCGTCCCGTCGTGGCTCGTCCTCGCGATGTCGTATGCCGTGGGCGCCGTCCCAGCGTGAGGCCGCGGAGGTTACCCGGCCGGCAGCGCTCACCCCCGCTCTGCGCTCGAGCGGCGCACGCGACGTGAAGGAGGTGGGTGCCGGCAGGAGCAGGGTCTGTCGAGTCCCCGGGTGAACTCGTGTCACCCGGGGACTCGTCATGACCGGCTCAGGCTGAGTGGCTGCAGTTCGCGCACGTGCAGTCGTCGCAGCTGCACGAGTCGCACGTGCACCCGTCCGGGCAGTTCTCGCAGTCGCAGGGGCTCTCGGGCTCCGTCTGGATGGGGACGGCTGGGATCTGGCCGCTCATCAGGAGACCACCGCCTCGATCGCCTTCTTCATGGCGCTCGGCTGCTCGGGCCGACGTGGAGCCCGCTTCCTGGCCTCCAGCAGCTCCTCACCGAGCTCCTGAAGCTGCTTGCGGCCGAGGCCCTCGCGCACCTTCGGGAACCAGTCCTGCTCCTCCTCCTCCATGTGGTGCTCGACGTTCTCGATGAGCACGGTGGTCTTGGCGTCGAACCGCTCGTCCGTGGCGTCCATGGTCGCGAGCTCGACACACAGCACGTCCGCGACGTGGTGCTCCTCGTACGACTCGAGCACGTCGTCCTCGAGGTCGGGGAGCAGCTCGCGCACCCGCGGGTACATGACCTCGTTCTCGATGTAGGTGTGCACGGTGAGCAGCTCCAGGATCGTGTCGACGATCCCTTGCTTCTGCACCGCGGTCTGTCCCGACTTCCGGAAGGCGCGGAACTGCTTGCGGACCTCCTGATGGTCCTCCTTGAGCAGGACGATGGCGTCCGTGGACATGTGAGCTCCTTCGAGTGTGCGCAATGAGTGGGAGAGGCGACCGGCGTCGCACGCACGACTGCCTCGTGATCTTCGTACCCATCACCGGCGGTCCTCAACGAGCCGCGGCTTGGGGGCGGGCCCCGCTGGGTACCCCTTAGCCAGACGCCGACGCCCTGTCGGCATGCCAGACCAGCGAAGGAGGCCGAGTGTCGCTCGAACGGACCGACAGGTCAGGAGGCGCGGCGAGGATGCAGGTCGAGGAGCTCGTGCTCGTGCGGCACGGCGAGAGCGTCGGCAACGTCGCGGACGCCGATGCGCGCAGGCGCGGCGCCGGACGGTTGGACCTGGACACGCGCGACCCGGACACGCCCCTGTCCGAGCGTGGCGAGCAGCAGGCGAGGGTGCTCGCCCGCCACCTCGCGCGCAGCGAGGAGCGGCCCCCGGACGTCGTGCTCACCTCCCCGTACGCGCGAGCCGCCACGACCGCGCACGTCGTCGCGGCGGCGGCACAGCTGGACCCGGTGCTCGACGAGCGGCTGCGCGAGCGCGACCTCGGGATCCTCGACGGACTGACGGGTGTGGGCATCCGGGAGACCCTCCCGGAGGAGGCGGAACGTCGTGCGCGGCTGGGCAAGTTCTACTACCGCCCGCCGGGTGGCGAGAGCTGGACGGACGTCGCGCTGCGCGTGCGTCATGTCGTCCGTGACCTCGGCCAGCTGTACGCGGACCAGCGCGTCTGGATCTTCACCCACCAGGCCGTGATCATGAGCTTCCGCCTCGTGCTCGAGGGGCTGGACGAGCAGGCCCTGCTCGACGTCGACCGGAACGAGCCGCTGGGGAACTGCTCCCTGACCCGGTATCGCCGCGATGGCGGCGGGTCGCTCGAGCTCGTGACCTTCGCGGACGTCCGACACCTCGAGGCTTCGGAGGTCGAGGAGACGCATGAGCCGACACCGGAGACGACCCTCGACCCGGGCGGCCGCGACGCTCCCGTCGACGTGCGGGGAGACGAACCACGACATGGCCCGCCGGCGGGCACACCTGTCGACGAGCGAAGGACGACCTGAAATGACAGCTGAGACACCGGTCACCATCGACCGGGAGCTGCTGCGGACCAAGGCCCTGCCCTCTACGGACGGCGACAAGTCCGCACGCGGGACGGTGCTCGTCGTCGGGGGAGCCCGTCAGACTCCCGGCGCCGTCCTGCTCGCCGCCGAGACCGCCCTGCGCCTCGGGGCCGGCAAGGTGCAGGTCGCGACAGCACGCGACACGGCGGCGGCGGTCGCCGCGGCCCTTCCCGAGGCCTTCGTCGAGGGGCTCCCGGTCCTGGACAACGGCGAGCTGGCTGCGGATGGGGCCGACCGCGTGGTCGAGCTCGCGGAATCGGCTGACGTCGTGCTGCTCGGCCCCGGGCTCGGTGACCCCGAGTCCGCCAACCTCCTTCTCTCGCAGATCATCCCGCGCGTGGACGTGGATCTCGTCATCGATGCCCTCGGGACCGCCTACCTCACCGGTCATCTCGACGGGGTCCGCCACCTGACCGGGCGGGTGGTGCTCACCCCGAACGCCACGGAGCTCGCCGCGATGCTCGAGCGGCCCGAGGAGGACGTCGAGCAGGACCTGCTCGGGGCGGCCCGTGAGCTCGCGGACCAGACCGGCGCCGTCGTGCTCAGCGGCGCTGGGACCTCCTACGTCGTGTCTCCTGGCGGCGAGGCCTGGTGCTCCGACGCCGGACCCACGGCCCTGGCCACGGCCGGCTCGGGGGACGTCAAGGCCGGCGCCGTCGCCGGCCTGGTGGGTCGTGGCGCGTCGCCCGAGCAGGCCGCGATGTGGGGACTGTGGCTGCACGGCAAGGCCGGCGAGCGTCTGGCGCGAGAGCAGCCGGGCTTCCTCGCCCGCCATGTCGTCGAGGCCATCCCGCACGAGCTGGCCCGTGCCGAGGACGGGGACGACCCTGCGTCGTCATGACGCGTCCGGGGCGACCACCTCCTGACCGACGGGTCCACGTCCCTCTACCGGCGACGGCCCAGCCGGCCCAGCCTGCCCAGCTCGCCCACGGCCGCCCGCAGGCCCGAGCCGTGACCACCCTCGAGGCGGTTGCCCTCCGGGACGCTGTGCAGCACGTTGCCCTCGTGCGGTGGCAGGGTGTCGGACCGGTCCGCAGCGAACCGGCCGAAGAGTGGCCCGACCCAGGCGTCGAAGACGCGGGGCAGCAGGGCGAAACCGAGACGCGTCACGCCGTCGAAGGCGCCTCCGTGGGTGACCGGGCGGGGGTGCTCGAGGACGTGGGCGACGAGCCGTCCCGCCTTCTCGGCCGACCACACGACCGGTGGTGGGCGGCCGGCGGGACCCCCGGCATACGCGGCCTGGCGGTAGATGGGCGTGTCGATCCCCGGCAGCGAGACGTAGGAGATGTGCAGGTCGGGGATGTCGCGGTTCTCGATCAGCGCCTGCCGAGCCAGTGCCCGGACCCCCCATTTGCTCACGGTGTACGCACTCATGGTCGGGACGGCGATGTGGCCGATCATCGAGCCCACGAGCACCACCGAACCGCAGCCCTGGCGGCGCAGGTGGGGGAGCACGTGTCGCAGCACGTTGGCCGAGCCGATCAGGTTCGTCTCGACCACTGCGTCGAAGAGCGGCGCGGCCAGCTCGTCGAGGCGGCCGTAGGCCACCACCCCTGCACCGTGGACGACACCGTCGAGGCGCCCCTCGGTGCGGACGACCTCTCCCACGGCCCGCGCCACGGCGCCGTCGTCGCGGACGTCGACCGGCAGCACCGTGACCGACGCGGCGCCGAGGGTGCGGCACTGCTCGGCGGCCCGTTGGAGGGGCCCTTCCCCGCGAGCCAGCAGAGCGAGGCCCCGACCGCGTCGGGCCAGCTCCGTGGCCACGGCAAGGCCCACGCCGCTCGACGCACCCGTCACGAGGACGACGGGGACGCCGGATTGAGGAGGGGCAGCCGTCGGGTCCATGCTGACGACGTGCCCCCTCGGTCCCTGTCGCAAACGCGGGATTGGCCCCACGACCCAGCGGGTACGGCACGACCACCGGAGGAGAGGACATCGTGACGACGACAGACGCCGTGGTCATCGGCAGCGGGCCCAACGGGCTCGTCGCCGCCAACCTGCTCGTGGACGCCGGCTGGTCGGTGGTGGTGCTGGAGGAGCAGGAGACCCCCGGCGGCGCCGTCAGGAGCGACAGCTCGGTCGCGCCCGGCTTCATCCACGACACGTTCAGCTCCTTCTACCCGTTGGCCGCGGGATCGCCGACCATCCGTGGCCTGCAGCTCGAGGACCACGGCCTGGAGTGGGTCCAGGCCCCCTCGGTGCTCGGCCACTCGTTCCCTGAGGGGCGCTGGGGCGTGCTCCACCGGGACCGGGCTGCCACCGCGGCGGCGCTCGACGAGCAGGCCCCCGGCGATGGCGACAGCTGGATCGCCCTGTGCGAGACCTGGGACCGGGTGGGCGACGACCTCGTCCGGTGCCTGCTCAGTCCCTTCCCTCCCGTCCGTGGCGGCGCGGGCCTGGGATGGCAGGTGATGAGACCCGGGGGGTGGGAGCTGCTGCGCGAGCTGCTCATGCCTGCGCGGAGTCTCACCGAGCGCCTCTTCCGCGGCGAGGCGGCCCGGATGCTCGTGGCCGGCAACGCGGCACATGCCGACATCGCCCTCGAGGCGCCGGGTTCAGCAGCCATGGGCCTCCTTCTCGTCCTCCTCGGCCAGACCGTCGGCTTCCCGGTGCCGCGAGGTGGGGCAGGCGAGTTCTCGGCCGCCATGGTCCGCCGGTTCCAGTCCCGTGGAGGCCAGCTCTTTCTGGGAGAGCGGGCCGAGGGCGTACGCGTGGAGGACGGTCGCGCGGTCGCCGTGCGCACGGCGTCCCGGGAGATCGCCGTCCGGCGGGCCGTCGTCGCCGACGTCTCGGCGCCCGCCCTCTACGGCGGCCTCGTCTCGTGGGACCAGCTGCCCACCCGGCTGCGCCACCGGATGGGCCGCTTCGAGTGGGACCCCTCGACCGTCAAGGTGGACTGGGCGCTCGACGGACCCGTTCCCTGGGACGGTGCGCCGGAGCAGTCGCCGGGCACCGTGCACATCGCGGACTCGCTGGACGGGATGACCCTGTCCGGCAGCCAGGTGGCCGCCGGCCTGGTGCCCGAGAAGCCGTTCCTGCTCGTAGGCCAGATGGGCGTCGCCGACCCGACGCGGGTGCCGCCGGGCCACGAGGCGCTGTGGGCCTACACCCATGTGCCGCAACAGGTTCGGGGCGATGCCGGCGCCGGACGCCCCGGCCTGCGCGAGGTGCGGGGCCGTTGGGACGAGTCCGACCTCGAGGCCATGGCCGAACGGGTCGAGGAGCGCATCGAGAGCCGCGCTCCGGGATTCCGCGACCGCATCACCGCTCGTCGCGTGCTCGGGCCGCACGAGCTCGAGGCGCGCGACAGCAACCTCGTCGGCGGGGCGATCAACGGCGGCACCGCCAGCCTGCACCAGCAGCTGGTGTTCCGCCCGGTCGCGGGGTCCGGACGACCCGAGACCCCGGTCAAGGCGCTCTACCTCGCGTCGGCCTCGGCTCACCCCGGCGGTGGCGTGCACGGCGCGTGTGGTGCGAACGCCGCCCGAGCAGCACTGTGGCACAACAAGATCCAACTCCCATGGAGGCGCAGATGAGCACGACGACCCGCACGATCCACGCCACACCCGACGCCGTCTTCGAGGTGCTCGCCAACGGTTGGAGCTACGGCCAGTGGGTGGTCGGAGCCTCCCGCGTCCGCGACGTCACCGAGGGCTGGCCGGCCGAGGGCACCCACATCCACCACTCGGTCGGCGCGTGGCCATTGCTCATCGACGACACCACGACGGTCCGGGCCTGCGAGCGGCCGATCCTGCTGGAGCTCACGGTGCGCGCCTGGCCGTCGGGGGAGGGCGCCGTGCGGCTCACGTGCCGCGCCGACGGTGACGACACCGAGGTGACGATGGAGGAGGACGCCACCAAGGGGCCGGCCGCCCTGATACCCAAGGCGCTGCGGGACGTGGTGCTCGAGCGCCGCAACCGGGAGTCGTTGCGGCGCCTGGCCATCCTTGCCGAGCGCGCCGGGAAGGCGGGCGACCGGGGCCCTCGGTGACGAGGCGGGTGCGCCCGCGTCCCGGTCGCTCGCAGTGTGGACCTCGGCCTGGTCAGCCGGCCAGTGACGAACCCGTCTCCAGCTCGCTGAGGAAGTGGGCGAAGCCACCGGGTGCGCGTCCACGCGTACGCCCCGAGGTGCGGACGTGCAGGGCCGACGAGGCAAGGCAGGTGTCTCCGGAGACGCGCGCCCGCTCGACGAGGCCGACGTCCTCGTGCAGGGGCAAGGCCTGGAACCCACCGCTGGACACATAGGTCGACAGGCGCAGGCCGAGGTTCGCGCCGTGGACGTGATGGTGACCGTCGCGGAGCTGGTGGAGTGCTCGCCAGCGCGTCAGCACGGCGGGGTCCAAGTCGTCGCTGTCCGGTTCGACCGTGCCGGTGACGAGGTCGACCCCGGCGTCAGCGAGGATCGCCTGGCGCACGAGCCAGTCTCTCGGGACGGCACAGTCGGCGTCGGTGTTGGCCAGCCAGTGCCGCCCACGCTCGGAACCGGGCACCCCCGCCGTGGCCGCCGCAACCCCGTGTGCGCGTGCGGCGCCCACGCAGCGGTAGGCCACCTCGACCGAGCGGACGTCGGGATGCCGTCGTGCGACGTCACGGGACCCGTCAGTGCAGGCGTCGAGGACGAGGGTCACGTGGGTCGTGATCGCCGGGCGCACATGGCGCAGCTCGTCCACCGCGTCGTGCAGGGTTCGCAGCGTGCGGGGGAGCAGCGCCTCCTCGTTGTTGGCCGGCACGACGACGTGCAGGTGGGTCAGGCTCTCCATGGCGCCCCCGACCCTGCCGTGCTCACGAGGACCCCGCCTCGTGGACCGTGGTCCGGGAGAACACGTCCAGCTGGAAGTCGGCTTCGACATGCGTGACGATGACCGGCAGGTCCGAGTGCTCGCGCCAGATCTCGTGAACCCGCGGCCCGTCAAGGGGCCACCCGCGCACGGGATGTCGCCAGTGGCAGAGCACGACCGCGCCGTCGTCCGAAAGGGAAGCCCCGACGCGGGCGACCAGTCGTCGCAATCGATCCCGGCTCAGGAAGTAGCCGACCTCGGACACGACGACCAGGTCGAAACGCCCGCCGGGCCAGTCCTCGGGGACGCTGGCCTGCAGCACGGAGACGCCGCCCACCGCATCCACGTCGCTCGTGCCGGTGTCGAGCGACGCGCGGGCCGCCGAGGTCGCGGCGGCGCTCTCGTCGACGACGACCAGCTCGTCGCAGCGCCTGGCAGAGCTCGGCCGCCAAGGCCCCGACCGAGCCGCCGACCTCGAGGGCCCGGTCATATCGCTGGTGGGGGAGGGCGGCCAGCGTGACGAGCCGCTTCCGCTGCTCGTACCAGCTCGTGCGCACCCGCCACGGGTCGGCGGAGGTGTCGTGCAGCCGCTCCAGGCTGTCGTCGGCCGCCGGGTCGAGCTGGAGGAAGACCTCGAACGGACGACGAAAGTGCTCCAGCATCCCGTCGTGCAACACCACCTCGTCCCCCGTCGCGTCGGTCAGCGGCGCCACCTGGGTGCGATGGAGGACGATCGCGCTCCCCTTGGCCCGGCGGATGTCGTCAGGCAGAGGCAGGGCCCGGAACGCCGCCCAGGGGGCGTGCTCGGGGTCGCACCAGTGCCACAGCCAGACGGGGTACTCCCACAGCGTCGCGTCCGTGCGGCGCGCAGCCACGCTCGCCGCGAGACCGGCGGTGTCGTGGTCGGCGTGGCCGTCGTCGCGCCAGGGGGCAGCCAGGACGGTGCGATCCCCGTCCTCGCCGATGACGTCGACGAGCGCCGTCACGACGGCGTCGGCGTGGTCGGCGACGGACCCGTCGGGCAGGCCCAGTCGCTCGAGCCTGCCGCCCGGCGCGAGCAGCCGCAGTGCCTGCCTCGACTCCTCGACCCGGTGCCGGGCGAGCTCCTGCTCGCTCATGGTGGACGAGTCGGGGTGCGACCGCTCGCCGTCCGTGAGCAGGACGACGACCACCTCGAGGCCGGTTTGGGCCGCGAGGGCCATCAGGCCACCGGCAGCGAGGGTCTCGTCATCCGGGTGGGCCGCCACGACGACCACCCGGCTGGCACCGGTCGTCGCCAACGCCGGCAGGGGGATGACCTGTCCCCACTCGCGACGCTCACGCCAGCGGGCCTCCGACGTGCCGGTCTCCGCGTGGGTGAAGGAGCGGCCTCGTGCCGTCACCACGGCAGTCGGGCCGCGTCGAGCAGGTGGCGACCGAGCGCGGCCTCGTCGCGCTCGGCGTGCTCCTGCCGGAGATAGAGCTGGAGGTCGGCGACCCGTCCCGCGTGGTCGTCCTCCAGGGCGAGGGGCGCCGGCCCGGTCGCGTGAGCGACGTGCTCGAGGACGACCTCGGCGGCGCGGGCCACGACGTCACGGGCGCGCAGCGCGAGGGTGGCACCGTCGACACCGGTCGCGCGTCCCGCGTCCACGCGAGCCGCCGCCTCGGCGAGCGTCGCCCGGGCGCCCCAGAGGGAGGCGTCGACCGCACCCAGGTGCATCAGGGCGATCTGGTCCGGCTCGCGCCCACCCCGCAAGAGCCGACGTGCGACCCCGACTGCGCCGCCGTACCAGATCGCCGCGACGCCCATTGCGCCCCAAGCGAACCCGGGTCGCTCGAGATACCAGCCTGCCGGCCCGACGGGAACCGCCTCGGCTCCGTCGAACGTGACCGGTCCGCTCACCACGGCGCTCAGGCCGCGCGCGAACCACGCAGCGGGATGGACGGTCACGCCGTTCGCCTCACCCAGCGCGACGGCATACAACCGCCGCGTCGTCTCACTCTCCCAGGCGGTGACGAGGGCGTGCGAGAGCGAGCCGGCGAGCGAGCACCACGGCTTGGTGCCGTGCAGGCGGACGACGCCGTCTCCATCGGGGTCTGTCGCGGCGAGGCGAACACCGGGTCCCTCCGCAGCGAAGACTCCCCACGTGGCGCCGTCCGTCGTGTCGGGGGTCTCGTGGCCCGCCGATCGCGCCTCGGCCAGGATGGCCAGGGCATCGAGGTGCGGCTCGATGGCGCGGGCTGCGGTCAGGTTCACGGCGGCGACAGACGCCAGGGACTCCCAGAGCGTCAGCGTGGCTCCGCCGCCCGGGAGCGGCAGGGCCGCCGTGTGTCGCCGCAGCAGCGCGAGCGCCGAAGTCGGGTCGATGCTCGGGTCGACCTCGGCGGCCAGGGCGCCGGTGCTCGGGTGCGGCGCGCGATCCTCGGCCAGCGTCACGGGGCCGCTCATGACCCGGGCTTCCCCGTGGCGGTGGACAGGCTGGCAGGAGAAGAGGTCACACGGGGCACATACCCGCGGGCCACCGACGCCGACTCATCCGCCACCGACCCGCCCCGCAGGCGACGTAGGCGGCAGAGCCGCCCCACCCGGGGCGGCTCCCCGGGACGGCGCGCGCCCCTGGTGTCCCACCCCGGTTATCACGCCGTGTTACTTGTCCTATAACGTGCTGATCGTGAACCTCGCGGGCCACCAGAGGCGCACCGACTGCCGGCGCACGACGTAGCCGCGCACCGTCGCGCGGCCTGCGGCGCGCGGCCCCCCGTTCCACCCCCACGCCAGCACCGACGCCCGGCGGGCCGGACCCGGCGCGCCCTGACCAGCCCGATCCAGAAGGACGACACCATGCACCTGCTCAAGCGCTCCCTCACGGCCTCTGCCGTCGCCCTCGTCCCTCTCGTCCTCGCCGCGTGCGGTGGGGGATCGTCCGCGACCGAGAGCCCGGCCGACAACCCCTACAACCTCCAGCAGCCCGGGACCCTGCGCGCCGGCACGCTCACCGACGCACCGCCGAACGTCTACGTCAAGGACGGCACGTTCACCGGTTTCGACAACGACCTGCTGACGGCGGTCGCCGGCAAGCTCGGACTCAAGGTCGAGTTCGTCGGGACCGAGTTCAGCTCGCTCCTCGCCCAGGTCAAGACCGGCAAGTTCGACGTCGGCTCCTCGTCGATCAGCATCACCGAGGCCCGCAAGAAGACCGTCGACTTCACGAACCGCTACGACTTCGGCTTCCTCGGTCTCGACGTGCCGAAGGGCTCGGTCATCACCTCCTTCGACCAGCTCGCCGGCAAGCGCGTCGTCGTGGTGCAGGGCACGGTGCAGGACGACTACGCGACGCGCGAGAACCTCAACCCGGTCCGCGTCCCGGACTACAACGCCGCGCTGAACCAGCTGCGCACGGGCACCGCCGACGCGTGGATCACGCCCGCCGAGATCGGCGAGAAGACAGCGGGCGACTCCGGCGGCAAGGTCCTCGCCGTGGCCAAGCAGCTCGACCCCGGCGGCATCGCGTATGCCGTGGCGCCCGGCAACGACAAGCTGCGGGCCGCGCTCGACAAGGGGATCGACGAGGTCGTCGCCGATGGCACCTGGGCCAAGCTGCAGAAGCAGTACTACCCGAGCCGGGAGATCCCCGCCGACTTCAAGCCGGGCAGCGGCTCCGCCGCGGCGCAGTGACGCGACCGTCGTAGACCACACCCCCATCACCGAGAGGAGGGCCGGATGGACATCCTGACCACGTTGCGGGAGACCTTCTTCGACCTCGACGCCATGAGCGCGGCGCTGCCAGAGCTGCTGCGCGTCGGGCTCCCCAACACGCTCGTCCTGGCCCTCACCTCGGCGGTGGTCGGCACGGTGCTCGGCATGGTGCTGGCCGTGTGCGGCCTCTCGCACCGGCGGTGGCTGCGGTGGCCGGCGCGGGTCTTCACGGACATCTTCCGCGGGCTCCCGGCCGCCGTCACGATCCTGCTCATCGGCGTCGGGCTGTCCCCGGTCGGGATGCACGTCTGGGGACCCAACCCCTACCCGCTCGGCATCCTCGCCCTCTCCCTCATCGCGAGCGCCTACATCGGCGAGATCTTCCGGTCAGGCATCCAGAGCGTCGACACCGGGCAGCTCGAGGCCGCCCGGGCCCTGGGCTTCAGCCGTCCCTCGGGCATGCGGCTCGTCGTCATCCCGCAGGGCGTGCGCCGCGTCCTGCCTGCGCTGGTCAACCAGTTCATCGCGCTCATCAAGGAGTCGTCGCTCGTCTACTTCCTCGGGCTGCTCGCCACCCAGCGCGACCTCTTCCGGATCGGGCAGGACGCCGCCGCCAACACCGGGAACCAGTCCGCGCTCGTCCTCGCGGGCCTCTTCTACCTGCTCGTCACCGTGCCCTTGACGCACGTCGTCAACGCCATCGACCGTCGCCTCCGGGACGGACGGCGCGCCGACGGCGCCACCCGACCCGACGACCCAGCCGGCGACGACCTCGCCGATCCCGTCCTCGCCGTGAGCCAGGAGGCCCGATGACCGCCCAGACCGCAGCCGACCACCAGGGCGTCGGAGGTGCGAACCCGGCCCGCGGCGTGGCCGTCGCGACGCGCGACGTGCACCTCGCCTTCGGGTCCAACCGAGTCCTCCGAGGTGTCGACCTCGACGTCGCCGCCGCGACGACGGCGTGCGTCATCGGCCCCTCGGGCTCCGGCAAGTCGACGCTGCTGCGTGTCGTCAACCGGCTGCTCGAACCGGACCGTGGCGACGTGCTCCTCGATGGCCGCAGCGTGCTGCTCGACAACCCCGACGCCCTGCGCCAACGGGTGGGCATGGTCTTCCAGCACTTCAACCTCTTCCCGCACAAGACAGTTCGCGCCAATGTCACGCTCGGCCTGACCAGGCTCAAACGGCTGCCCAAGGACGAGGCGGCGGAGCTCGCACTCCATCATCTCGATCGCGTCGGGCTGGCCCACAAGGCCGACGTCCGTCCCGGCAACCTCTCCGGCGGCCAGCAGCAGCGCGTCGCGATCGCGCGCGCCCTGGCGATGGAGCCCGAGGTGATGCTCTTCGACGAGGCCACCTCGGCTCTCGACCCCGAGCTCGTCAAGGGCGTGCTGGCCACGATGGCCGACCTCGCCGCCGAGGGGATGACGATGCTCGTCGTGACCCACGAGATGGGCTTCGCCCGTTCCGTCGCGCAGCAGGTGCACTTCATGGACCACGGTCAGGTCGTCGAGTCGGGCGAGCCCGACCAGGTCTTCGAGGCACCTGGGACGCAGCGGCTCCAGCGCTTCCTCTCGCAGGTGCTCTAGGGAGCGCCACCACCTGTCGTATGCCGTGTCGCCGGGCACCCGTGGTCCTCGACCCCGGGTGCCCGGCTCCTCCTGCTCAGGCGGGTCGAGCGGTTCGGTCGGTTGCCCTGATGCCGAGCTGGGAGAAGGCGAGCGCCGAGGCGGCGACGATGGCTAGGAGCACGAGACCGACGCCGTACTGGGGGAGCAGCTTGTCGTAGGTGGCCCCGAGGACGAGCGGCGGGAAGTAGCCGCCGAGGCCGCCCGCGGCGCCGACGAGCCCGGTCACGCTGCCCACCCGCTCGGCCGGTGCCGCCTTGGCGACCCACGCGAAGACGCCACCGGTGCCGAGGCCCAGGAAGAAGGCGATGGCGACGAACGACAGGCCCGCGGACAGCTCGAGCGGCGGTCGGAACGCGAGCACGAGGGCCAGCGCCGTCGTCCCGGCGAGCGAGATCGCGAGCACGGCACGAGGACCGATGCGATCGCTGAGGGTGCCGCCGATCGGGCGCGCCACCACGGCAGCGATGGCGAATCCTGCCGTGCGCGTGCCTGCCGCCGTCAGGTCGAAGGAGTAGACGTCCTTGAGGAAGGTCGGGAGGTAGGTGGAGAAGGCGACGAAACCACCGAAGGCGACGGCATACAAGAACGACATCTGCCACGTGATGGGCAGGCGCAGGGCCGCCGCGAGCTTGGGCACGACCGGGTCGGTGTTCGGGCGCCACAGCGGCGAGTTGCGCATCCACGTCCAGCAGATCGCCGCGGTCGCTGCCAGGGCGACGGCGAGGATGACGTGCGTCGCCGTGTAGCCGAACCACTGCACGAACCGTGGGGTGAAGAACGCCGACAGGGCCGTCCCGCCCATCCCGGCTCCGAAGACGCCGGTCGCGAAACCGCGGCGGTCGGCCTGGAACCACGCGTTGACGAAGGGGATCCCGACGGCGAACGTCGTGCCGGCGATCCCGAGGAAGAAGCCGAAGAGGAGCATCAGGGGGAAGGAGCGGGCGTTGCCGGCGACGGCGACGAGCAGGACGAACGGGATGCTCGCCAGCGTCAGCACCGGGAACATGATTCGGCCGCCGAACCGGTCGGTCAGGGCCCCGACGGGGATGCGCCCGACGGAGCCGACGAGCACCGGCGTCGCGACGAGGAGGGCCTTCTGGCTGCTGCTGAGGCCCATCTGCGCGGTGTAGCGCACCCCGAGCGGCCCGATGATGTTCCAGGCCCAGAAGGTGATGGTGAAGGCGAAGAGGGCGAGGGCGAGGTTGCGGTTCTGACCGAGCAGCGGTCGGCGCCCGCGCGAGGGGTGGCCTCGGTCTGGCTCATGGTGGCTCCTGTGTGAGGTGGGTCGCTCAGCGGCGACGGTCGCGGTCCGCGGTGCCGACCCCGCTCCAGCCGGGACGGTTGGCCCGGTTGCCGGAGGTCTGCCGGTCGCGTGACCGGTAGACGATGTAGGGCCGGAAGAGGTAGTGCAGCGGCGCCGTGAAGGCGTGGACGAGCCGTGTGAACGGCCAGAGCGCGAAGAGCAGCATCCCGACGATGGCGTGCACGTGGAACTGGATCGGCGCGGCGGCCATGGACGCGACGTCGGGTCGCAGCAGGAAGACCGACCGGAACCACGGCGACACGGTCTCGCGGTAGTTGTGCGCCTCGCTGCCCGCCCCGACGCTGACGAGGGTCGTCCAGAGGCCGAGCACGATGGCCGCGACGAGCAGGACGTACATCAGCTTGTCGTTCTTCGTCGTCGCCATGAAGACCGGCCCGGTGGTGCGGCGACGGTAGACGAGGATGAGGATGCCGACGAGCGTGCACACCCCGGCGATGCCGCCGAAGAGCAGCGCGTTGAAGTGGTAGAGCCCCTCGCTGACGCCGACCGCGTCCGTCCACGACTCGGGGATGACGAGGCCCCCGACGTGCCCGAAGAAGACGAGCAGGATGCCGAAGTGGAAGAGCGGCGAGCCGATGCGCAGCAGGCGCGACTCGTAGAGCTGGGACGAGCGGGTCGTCCACCCGAACTTGTCGTAGCGGTAGCGCCAGATGGTGCCGCCGACGAGGCTCGCGATGCAGAGGTAGGGCAGCACTGCCCCACAGGAAGGTGTTCACGGGTGGGCCCCCGAGGTGGCGGCCGACGGGACCGGTTGCAGCGGAAGGAGTCTCGGGTCGTACGGCTCGAGTCCCACGGCCTCGGTCGGGTGGGGGCCCGTCATCCCGACCATCTCCATGACCGCAGCCCGGTCGGGCGGCGACTCGCCCGGGAAGGGTCGCGCACACGGCGACGACGGCGCCGGCATACGGACTCTGCTTCTCCTGCAATGCGATTCGCAGCAGCTCGAGGCTCGCCCGGTAGTCCTGGAGGATGGCGCGACCGGCTCGGCGTCGATCCGTGCCGCGAACTCGAGCACCATCGGGAGGTAGTCGGGCAGCTCGCCCGTGGGTGTCGACGACGGCTCCACTGCTGCGGTATGCCGTCTTGAACCGTCCCAGCACCTCGCCGCGTCGGCGGGTGTCCCCGTCGGTCCAGTAGGACAGGTAGAGCGCATGCTTGCGACTGAGGTCGAAGGTGTCGACATAGGTGCGCTGGAGGCTCGCGAGATCGGCCCCGCCGAGGTGGTCGACCAGACCCGCCAGCTCCGGCGCGCCCGGCGAGTCACCGTGCTCCGCCAGGGCTTCACGCATCGCGGGGAGTGCAGTGACGAGCTCCGCGGCGGGGTAGTCGAGGCAGCGTCCTGCGACGAGGTGCACGACGCGGTCGTCGGTGGTCTGCGGCGCTGCGTCGGCGCAGCCCGATCACGACGCGTCCTCCGTGCTGTCGTCGGGGAAGAGCCCGGCAGGGGCGCCCCTGCCGTCCCAGTTGAGCAGGTTGACCCGGCCGCGCAGCTCGCCCGAGGCCGAGGTCGGCGTCGTGGTCTCGGACGTCTGTCGCTGTCGCAGGGCGTTGAACGTCTCGACCGCGACGGGCGCCGGCCGCCCGCTCGCCTCGCCGAACGGTCCGGACTCGTACATGCCCGGACCCTCGTCGAAGTCGAGCGAGCACCCGATCTCCTCGAGCTCGTGCGCACGCTCGACGTGGGCGGTGGGGATGACGTAGCGCTCGTCGTACTTCGCGATCGCCATGAGGCGGTACATCTCGTAGAGCGTCTCCTCGTCGAGGCCCACGGCGGCCGGGATCGACGGGTCGCCGTCGCGCCCGAGCGACACGTCGCGCATGTAGGCCCGCATCGCCGCGAGCTTGCGCAGCACCTCGGTGATGATGTCGGTGCGGCCGGCGGTGAAGAGCTCGGCGAGGTAGTCGACGGGGATGCGCAGCGCCTCGATCGCGCCGAAGAGGACGCCGCGGTCCTCGGCGTCGTGGCCCTGCGCCGCAAGGACGTCGACGATCGGCGAGAGCGGCGGGACGTACCAGACCATCGGCATGGTGCGGTACTCCGGGTGCAGGGGGAGGGCGACGCGGTACTTCTTGGCCAGCGCGTAGACCGGCGAGCGCCGGGCCGCCTCCATCCAGTCGTCCGGTATGCCGTCGCGCCGGGCCGCCGCGATCACCTCGGGGTCGCTCGGGTCGAGCAGGAGGTCCAGCTGCGCCTCGTAGAGGTCACCCTCGTCCGGGGTGGCCGCCGCGGCCGTGACCCGGTCGGCGTCGTAGAGGAAGAGCCCGAGGTAGCGCAGCCGCCCGACGCACGTCTCGGAGCAGACCGTCGGCAGGCCGACCTCGACGCGGGGGTAGCAGAAGGTGCACTTCTCGGCCTTGCCGCTCTTGTGGTTGAAGTAGATCTTCTTGTACGGGCAGCCGGTGATGCACTGGCGCCAGCCGCGGCACCGGTCCTGGTCGACGAGGACGATGCCGTCCTCCTCGCGCTTGTAGATCGCGCCGGAGGGGCACGACGCCATGCACGACGGGTTGAGGCAGTGCTCGCAGATGCGCGGGAGGTAGAACATGAAGGTCTTCTCGAGCTCGAAGCGGACCTTCTCCTCCGACTCGCGGCGCACCGAGGCGTTGAGCTTGGCGACGATCGGGTCGAGGTGGCCCATCTCGCTCGCGCCGCCGAGGTTGTCGTCCCAGTTGGCCGACCACGTGATCTTCGTGTTCTCGCCGGTGATGAGCGACTTCGGCCGGGCGACGGGGAAGTCGTCGCCGAGCGGTGCCTCGACGAGGGTCTGGTAGTCGTAGGTCCACGGCTCGTAGTAGTCGGCGAGCTTGGGCTGCACCGGGCTCGCGAAGATGCCGAGCAGCTTCTGCACCCGGCCGCCGGCCTTGAGCTTGAGGTTGCCGCGGTGGGTCAGCGTCCAGCCGCCCTTCCACGTCTCCTGGTCCTCGTAGCGGCGCGGATAGCCCTGCCCCGGGCGGGTCTCGACGTTGTTGAACCAGACGTACTCGGTGCCGGCGCGGTTGGTCCACGCCTGCTTGCACGTGACCGAGCAGGTGTGGCACCCGATGCACTTGTCGAGGTTCATCACCATGCCCATCTGGGCCATGACACGCATCAGTACGTCACCTCCTGCGAGCGCTTGCGCACCGTCGAGACCATGTCGCGCTGGTTGCCCGTCGGGCCGAGGTAGTTGAACGTGTAGGACAGCTGGGCGTAGCCGCCGATGAGGTGGGTCGGCTTGACGAGCAGCCGCGTCACCGAGTTGTGGATGCCGCCGCGGCGACCGGTCGCCTCCGACTTCGGGACGTCGATCGTGCGCTCCTGCGCGTGGTGGACGTAGACCACGCCCTCCGGCATACGGTGGCTGACGATGGCGCGCCCGACGAGCACGCCGTTGGCGTTGACGCACTCGACCCAGTCGTTGTCGGCGACGTCGATGGAGCCGGCGTCCTGCGGGCTCATCCACACCGTCGGGCCGCCGCGCGAGAGCGAGAGCATGAGCAGGTTGTCCTGGTACTCCGAGTGGATCGACCACTTCGAGTGCGGGGTGAGGTAGCGGACCGTCACCTGCTTGCGCGCCGTCGGGCCCGAGCCGCGGCTCGCCGAAGAGCCGGTGCATGTCGAGCGGTGGCCGGTAGATCGGCAGCGCCTCGCCGAGGTCCTGCATCCAGTCGTGGTCGAGGTAGAAGTGCATCCGACCGGTCAGGGTGTGGAAGGGCTTGAGCCGCTCGATGTTGACGGTGAAGGGCGCGTAGCGCCGGCCGCCGGTCTCGGAGCCCGACCACTCCGGCGAGGTGATGACCGGCGACCGGCTGCGACCTGGGTGTCGGCGAAGGTGATCCGCTTCTCCTCGGAGCCCTCGGCGAGGTCGACGAGCTTCTTGCCGACGCGCTCCTCGAGGGTGCGGAAGCCCTGCACGGCGAGGTGGCCGTTCGTCGTGCCCGAGAAGGTGAGGATCGCCTCGGCGAGCTTCTCGTCGGTGTCGATCGCCGGCCGGCCGTCACCGGCGCCGCCGAGCATGACGCCGTTCTTGGCGGCGAGGCGGGCCACCTCCTCCTCGACCCGGTAGGTGACGTTCTTGACGGTGAAGCCGAGGCTGTCGGCGAGCGGGCCCACCGTGGCGAGCTTCTCGGCGATCGCGGTGTAGTCGCGCTCGACGAGCTGGAAGACCGGCATCGTCCTGCCCGGCGTGCCGGGCTGTCCGGTCGCGCGCCAGTCGACCGCCCGACCGCCCGGCTGCGCCGTCTCGCCGGGGGTGTCGTGCATGAGCGGCACGCTGACGAGGTCCTTGCGCACGCCGAGGTGGGTGCGCGCGAGGTCCGAGAGCTTCTCGGCGAGGAGGTGGAAGAGCTCGAAGTCGCTCTTGGCCTCCCACGGCGGGTCGATCGCCGGGGTGAAGGCGTGCACGAACGGGTGCATGTCGGTCGAGCTGAGGTCGTGCTTCTCGTACCACGTCGCCGCGGGCAGCACGATGTCGGAGAGCAGCGTCGTCGACGTCATGCGGAAGTCGGCCGAGAGGAGCAGGTCGAGCTTGCCCTCGGGCGCCTCGTCGTGCCACTTCACCTCGGACGGCCTTGGCGCCACGGGGTTCTCGCTGCCCATGACGTTGTGGTGCGTGCCGAGCAGGTTGCGCAGGAAGTACTCGTTGCCCTTGGCCGAGGAGCCCATGAGGTTGCTGCGCCAGAGCACGAGCGTGCGCGGCCAGTTCTCGGGGGCGTCGACGTCCTCGATCGCCGAGGTCAGCGAGCCGTCGTGCAGGGCGCCGGCGACGTATGCCGCGGGGCTGGCGGCGGTGCCCGCGTCGACGGCGGCCTGCGCGTCCTCGGCCACCTGGAGCGGGTTCGTGCCGAACTGCGGGTAGAACGGCATCCAGCCCATCCGGGCGGACTGCGCGATGGTGTCGGCCGTGTGCTTGCCGGCCAGATGCCCTCTGGCGAGAGGGGAGTTCGAGCGAGTCGGCGGAGTAGCCGTCGTTGCGCCACTGGTCGGTGTGCATGTACCAGTACGACGTGCCGGTCATCGTGCGCGGCGGCCGGCCCCAGTCGAGCGCGTTGGCGAGGGAGATCCAGCCGGTGATCGGCCGGCACTTCTCCTGGCCGACGTAGTGCGCCCAGCCGCCGCCGTTGCGGCCCATGCAGCCGGTGAGGACGAGGAGCGAGAGGATCGCGCGGTAGGTCGCGTCGCCGTGGAACCACTGGCAGATGCCGGCGCCCATGATGATCATCGAGCGGCCTTGCGACTGCTCGGAGTTCGTGGCGAACTCGCGGGCGATGCGGATGCACTGCTCGGCCGGGCACGCCGGTGATCTCGGCCTGCCACGCGGGCGTGTAGGGCGTCGGTCACGTCGTCGTAGCCGGTCGGCCAGCTGCCCGGCAGCCCGGCCGCTCGACGCCGTACTGCGCGAGCATGAGGTCGTAGACGGTCGTCACGAGGTGGCCGCCGACGCGGCGGGCGGGCACGCCGCGGCGCAGCACCGACCCGGTGCCGTCGGGCTCGACGAAGGCCGGCAGCAGCACCTCGACGGCCTCGGCGGCGTCGCCCGGCCATGCGTGAGCGCGGGGCTGACGCCCTCGAGGTCGAGGTTCCACCGGCCCTTGCCGGAGTCGGCGTAGCGGAAGCCCATCGAGCCGTTCGGCACGACCGGCTGCACCGGTCGACGTCGTCGAGCAGCACTGTCTTCCAGGCGTCCTCGTCGGGGACGGCGCGCCCGCGTCGGCGAGGTCGGCGGCGGTGAGGAACTTGCCGGGCACGAGGGGCGCGGCGCCGCGTCACCCGACGCGGCGGCATACGCCTCCTCGGGGGCTCGAGGCGGATGAGGAAGGGCAGGTCGCTGTAGGTGCGCACGTAGTCGGTGAAGAAGGCGACCTCGCGGTCGACGAAGAACTCCTTGAGGAGCACGTGGCCCATCGCCATCGCGAGCGCCGCGTCGGTGCCGGCCTGCGCGGGCATCCACTCGTCGGCGAACTTCGTGTTGTCGGCGTAGTCGGGGCTGACGGTGACGACCTTGGTGCCGCGGTAGCGGACCTCGGCCATCCAGTGCGCGTCGGGCGTGCGGGTGACGGGGACGTTGGAGCCCCACATCATGAGGTAGGTCGCGTCCCACCAGTCGCCCGACTCGGGCACGTCGGTCTGGTCGCCGAAGACCTGCGGGCTCGCGACGGGCAGGTCGGCGTACCAGTCGTAGAAGCTCGTCATGACGCCGCCGATGAGCTGGATGAAGCGGGTGCCGACGCAGTGCGACACCATCGACATCGCGGGGATCGGCGAGAAGCCGGCGACGCGGTCGGGGCCGTACTCCTTGATCGTGTGCACGTGCGCGGCGGCGGCGATCTCGACGGCCTCGCCCCACGACGCGCGCACGAGCCCGCCCTTGCCGCGGGCGCTCTGGTAGCGGCGGCGCTTCTCCGGGTCGGTCGTGATCTCGTGCCAGGCCGCGACCGGGTCGCCGAGCCGCGCCTTCGCCTCGCGGTACATCTCGAGCAGGACGCCGCGGACGTAGGGGTAGCGCACGCGCGTCGGCGAGTAGGTGTACCAGGAGAAGGCGGCGCCGCGCGGGCAGCCGCGGGGCTCGTACTCCGGCCGGTCGGGGCCGACCGAGGGGTAGTCGGTCTGCTGCGTCTCCCAGGTGATGATCCCGTCCTTGACGTAGACCTTCCACGAGCAGGATCCGGTGCAGTTGACGCCGTGGGTCGAGCGGACGACCTTGTCGTGGCTCCACCGGTCGCGGTAGAAGACGTCGCCGGCGCGACCGCCCTCGCGGAACACGGCTCGACCGTCGTCGGACTCCTCCCACCGGGTGAAGAACCGTCCGGTCCTGAGCAGCGCCGCCGAGGCCGGGCCGTCGACGCCCCCGGATGGCCGTGCACCGCTGGAACGGGAGGGGCGCGCTCACCGGCGTTCCCAGGGTCGGCACGTGGTGTGGGGTAGGGAGCGCACGGATCCTCCAAATCGGCGACGGCATTCGTCCAAACGGTCGGTTGCAGCGCAGTCGAGGCTCGGCGCAGGGCTGCCGCGCGGTCCACGAACTTGGCCCAACGCTACTGGTGTGAGGCGGTTTCGGCGCGGCAAACGCGGTGCTCAGCCGGAGGTTTTCGGACCTCGACGGTCCGGCGCGAAGGGAGGCCGCTATCCTCCAAATCAACGAAATGGAGGATGCGTGCACAACATCGAGAGCGACGTCCTGACGTCGCCCACCCGACGAGCGATCATGGAGCTGCTGCTGGAGGCCGGGAACGCCCGCCCGGCACCTCGCGCGACGATGCGGCGGGGCGGGGCCTCAGCGCGGGCGAGACGGCAGCTGCGCTCGGCCTGCACGTGACGACGGCACGCTTCCACCTCGAGCGGATGGTGGCGCGCCGGGGCCGTCGTGACAGCCCAGCGGCGAGGATCCGTCGGCCGGCCACGCAAGATCTACGTCGCCGCTGCGGTGGAACGGCCCGGGCTCGCCAGCCCGGAGGCGCTGCAGGCCTTCACCGAGCTGCTGACCAGTGCGTGGGCCGACAGCCGCCGACGGTTCCCCCGGGGACCCGGAGCGCGCGGGCGAGCGGTGGGTCGAGGCCCGCGCCGACGGCTCCGCCCCACCTCCGGCCGCCAGTCCCGGAGCCTGGCTCGGCAAGGTCGGCATGGCCGTCGACCTGCTCGACGAATGGGGCTACCAGCCGGAGCTGCGCACCTCGGCCGGTGGCAGGACCGTCGAGCTGACGCTCCAGGGATGTCCGTTCCTCTCGATGGCCCGGGCACATCCGGACGTCGTCTGCGGTATCCACCGGGGGCTCCTCCGGGGCACCATGGCCGCGGTGGGGGAGGACGACACCGATGTCGACCTCCAACCCTTCGTCACGGAGCGCTCCTGCGTCGCCCGGCTCACGACGTCGACTGACTGGGTCAGGCACTCGAGGCCCTGACCGGACGGCCCGTCGCGCCGTCAGAGCCGGCGGCTGCTCAGCACCGACGAGCGGTCGATCTTGAGGACGCCCCCGTCGTCGACGAGCGAGTACGACGTCTTCTCCTCGTAGCGGCGGCCGTCGGTGAACGCGTAGCGCAGGGTCGCGACGACCGAGCCCGGGGCGGATCCCGTGGCCTGCAGCACTTCGACGGTCTTGACCGACGTCCAGAAGCGGTCGTAGGTGGCGCGGTTGCCGGAGGTCGTGGCCCGGTAGCGGTCCGTGAGGCGTGCCCACCCGGCGTCCGTGTTGCCCGGCAGCAGCGCGTAGTAGTCACGCACCGCACCCGCGAGGTCGGTGGCCGAGGTCCCGGCGGGTGCCCTCGTCGGCGTGCCAGTCTGGGTCGGCGTGCCGGTCGGGGTCGGCGGGGTCGTGGCGGGGCTCGGTGGCCTGCTCGTCGAGGGGGAGGGGCTGTCGGCCCTCGATGTCGTCGGGGCCGGCGTGCTCGTTCGCGGTGTCGCGTTCGACGACGTCTGCGCCACGACGGGGGGAGCGGACGGGCCGCTTCCGGTGTCACTGCCCGACAGCGCCCAGACGAGGAGGCCGATACCGACGAGCGCAACGGCACCGACCAGCAGGACGATCCTCCGCCGTCTCCCCGGGGCCTCCTCGGGGGTCTCGTCGGGGGCCGCCGGAGGGGGCGGGGGTGGCGTGGCGCCCGCGCCCGGGTATGCCGTGCGGTCGGCCTCGTCGGCCTCGCCGGCGCCCGAACGACGCTCAGCCGGGTCGGCGACGGCGGCGGCCGCCGGGCGCGCTGTGGGGTCCAGGCGCGAGGTGGCTGCAGTATCCGGGGCGACGACTGCGCCCGTGCCCGTGCCCGCGGCGGTTGCGGCTGCCGCGGCGGTAGCGGCGGCACCGGCTACCGCGGCAGGAAGGACGCGGGTGCGGACCCGGCCGCCGTCGGGGGCAGCCATGGCTCCGCGCGCTGCGCGTCCGGCTGCGACGTCTGCCAGCACGTCGGAGACCTCCTGCATCGCGGGACGGTCCGCGGGGGCGGCGGCCAGCATCGCGAGCAGGACCTGGGTCAGCGGCCCGTCCGACGGGGGGTTGATCGAGCCGGAGGCGACCCGGTGCAGCAGGGCCATGGCGTTCTCACCGGTGCCGAACGGAGGAGCACCCTCGACGGCGGCGTACAGCGTCGCACCGAGCGAGAAGACGTCCGAAGCGGCAGTCGACGACGTGCCACGGGCGACTTCCGGCGCGATGTAGGCAGGTGTGCCGGTGACCATGCCGGTCGAGGTGAGCGACGCGTCCCCGAGGGCGTGTGAGATGCCGAAGTCGGTGATGCGGGCCGTGCCGTCGTCGGCGACGAGGACGTTGCCCGGCTTGACGTCGCGGTGCACGATGTCGGCGCGGTGTGCAGCCGCGAGGGCCGCTGCCAGCTCGCTGCCGATCCGGGCGACCTCGCGGGCCGGCAGCGGACCGCGCTCGGTCAGGACGGCCTGCAGGCTGCGTGACGGGAGGTACTGCATGACGAGGCAGGGTTGACCCTCGTGGTCCACGACGTCGAAGACCGGGACGGCGTTCGGATGGTGCAGGCGGGCCGTGATGCGGGCCTCACGCATGGCGCGATCGTGGGCGACGCGAGCCTCGGCCTCGGGCAGGCCGACCGGGGAGTGCAGCTGCTTGACGGCCACGGCGCGGTTGAGCCGCTCGTCCCAGGCGAGCCACACGTGCCCCATGCCCCCGGAGCCGATCCGGTTCATCAGCCGGTAGCGCCCGGCGATGACGGTGTGCCGTGCTTCGGCCATCGTCGTCTCCCTCCGGTGCGTGACTGTGTCGACCCCGTTCGCGAGGGCCGAGGTCCGGGTGGGTCGTACCCAGACCGGCGCCCCATGCTGCCATTGCGACCCGAATGCGATCGAACCGGCCCGATCCGGTGCGGCGGACCCGTGCACTGGGTACGCGAGGGTCATGGCACCAGCAGACAACCCCTCCCACACCCGCGCTCGCGCCACCCAGGAGAGCGGTGACGACCGAAGCCGCGCCACCCAGCCTCGGAGCCCGAGAGCCCGGCAGACCTCCCACGCTCCTCGCTCGTCGCCGTGCTCAAGCGCGCGCGTGGCGAGTTCAAGCGCGACAACCTCACGGACCTCGCGGCGTCGCTGACCTACTACGGGCTGCTCTCCATCGCCCCGGCGCTCGTCGTGCTCGTCGCCGCCCTCGGCCTGCTGGGACGCGATGCGACCGCCCAGGTCGTCAACCAGGTCCAGGCGATCGCGCCCGGGTCCAGCGCGGAGTTCGTGCGGACGCTGATCGCGCAGGCCCAGGCGAACCGGACCGGCGCCGGTCTGGGCGCGGTGTTCGGACTGCTCGTGGCGCTGTGGTCGGCCTCGGGCTACGTCTCGGCGTTCATGCGGGCCTCGAACGTCATCTACGACATCCCGGAGGGGCGGCCGATCTGGAAGACCGTGCCGATCCGGATCGGGGTGACCGTGCTCGCCGTCGTCGTCATGATCGTCAGCGCCGTCATCGTCGTGGTCAGCGGTCCGGTCGCCGGAGCAGGTCGGCGGGCTCATCGGCGCGGGCGACACGGCCGTCCTCGTCTGGGGAGTGCTCAAGTGGCCCGTCCTCCTCGTCCTCGTGTCGGTGCTCTTCGCCGTCCTCTTCTGGGCCAGCCCCAACGCGAAGCAGGGCGGCGTCAAGTGGGTGAGCCCCGGCGGCGTCATCGCCGTCGTTGATCTGGCTGGTCGTCTCGGGCCTCTTCGCGCTCTACGTGGCCTACTTCTCGTCGTACAACAAGACCTACGGCTCACTGGCCGGCGTCGTCGTGTTCCTCGTCTGGCTCTGGCTGACGAACATCGCGATCCTGCTCGGCGCCGAGGTCAACGCCGAGCTCGACCGCAGCCGGGCGATCGCGGAGGGCGTGCCCGAGGACCTCGAGCCCTTCGCCGAGCCGCGTGACACGCGGGCCATGGACGACATCGACAAGCGTGCCGTCGCCGAGGCGTCCGAGCGCAGGTCGGGCTGATCGCCCCCGCCTGTAGGGTGTTGGCCGTGGGAAACGACGCGCCGGGCCCTGCTCGGTGACGGGACGTCCAGCAGGGGCGAGGACTCATGAGCCAGTGGCGAGACGACACGAGGCTGCGCGTGCAGGCGCTGCGCCGGGCGTTGCGCCAGGCCGGTCCCGAACGTGACGCCCTCCTCCTGCTCGTCAAGGCCGCGATCGCGACGGTGCTCGCCTGGCAGTTCGCCGTGCGGGTGCTCGACAGCCCGGTGCCCGTTCTACGCGCCGATGGCGGCCCTGCTCGTCGTCGACCGCACGATGGTGCGCTCGCTGTCGGCCAGCGCCCAGCGCATCGCCGCCGTCGTGCTGGGCCTCGGCGTCGCCTGGGTCGTCGCGACCGTCTTCGGCGTCTGGTGGTGGACGATGTTCGGCGTCATCCTCGTCGCCCTCGTCATCGGGCGGTGGTCGCGGCTCGGAGACCACGGCATCCAGGTGCCGGCCATGGTGCTGCTGTCGCTCATCACCGCCAAGGGGACGAACGAGCAGTTCACCTACCTGACGATCGTCGAGACGGTCGCCGGAGGCGTCATCGGGGTGGCCACCAACGCGATCGTGTTCGCACCCCTGCACCTGACGAAGCCACGCCAGCGGGTGTCGGCGCTGGCACGGCAGGTGCGCGAGCTCCTCGACGAGATGGCTGCGGGGACTGAGGGGCGACTTGGACGCCGAGGCCGCCGGTCGGTGGTACCGCCGCGGCACCGAGATCGCCGACAAGGCCCCCTACGTGCTCGAGGACATCCGCACCGGCCGCGAGAGCATGCGCTTCAACCTCCGCGACAACATCCGCCCCGCCGACGTGGACTGGGAGGGGTACGAGCACACCGTCACGACCCTGCGCCGGACGTTGTGGCAGGTCACCGGCATCGCCCGGACGCTCGTCGACGCCGCGGACGAGCGACGGCACCAACCGACACCGTCCGGCTCATTCCTGACGGAGTATGCCGATGCCCTCGCCGGTCTGGCCGTGGCGGTGTCGCAGTTCGGTCGCCACGACGACGAGGCGACGGCCGCCTTCGACGAAGGGGTCACGGAGGGCGTTCGACGTCCTCACGAAGCTGCGGGAGGAGGTGCGCACCACCCCGCTCGAAGATCCCGATGAGTGGCCCGTCTACGGCTCGCTCATCAGCGACTCCCTGCGTGCGCTGGCCGAGCTCGAGGACGCCCGGGAGTCGGCCGTCGTCCCCACCGACACCGGTGCCCTTCGTCTGCCCCCGGCCGCGTCGCCCGTCTGGGCGCGCCTGCGTCGACAGGGTCGCAGCCGGCCGGTGAAGACCACCGCGTAACCTCTCGTGGCGGCGTCGTCGTTCCCACGGTCGCGCGCCCGCGAGGGCGCGCCCAGCGCGGCATCCCCGCGACTGGTGAGGGGTCAGGGACTCACCACGCGACCGTCCGCCGGCGAAAGGAGCCTCCCGTGCGCGAACCGACCCACCGTCCCGGCCCGTCCGCGAGCCCGCCGGCGGCGCATTGCCAGTGCTGGACCTGGCCCGCAGTGCAGCACCGGATGTCGAGAAGGGTGCCTGGGCGTGGGCCGCTGCCGGCAGCGGCGACTCCGGCTCGCGCCTGCTGCTCGCCCGTGAACGGCGGCCGCAGGAGCACGGCGTCGCGACCACCCGCCTGAGCGTCGGCGCCGCGGCCCGGACGATGTGCGGCGACGACGCGCGAGTCGGCATACGTGGTTAGGTGTTGGCATGCGCGTGACTCACCTCGGACATGCCTGCCTCCTCGTCGAGACCGCCGACCGCCGCATCCTCATCGACCCGGGCAGCTTCTCGGCGGGCTTCGAGGACCTCACCGGACTCGACGCGGTCCTCGTGACCCACAACCACGCCGACCACTTCGATCCGGAGCGGGTCGGCGCGCTGATCCGCTCCAACCCGTCCGCGACGGTCCACACCGACCCACTCGACGGCCGACAAGCTGCGCGAGGAGGGTCTGGCCGCGATCGCCGTCACGCCAGGGTGAGGACTTCACCGTCGGGGACGTCACGGTGACCCCGGTCGGCGAGCTGCACGCCTTCAACCACGCGGCCATGCCGCGCATCCCGAACGTCGGCGTCGTCCTTCGGGCCGACGGCGAGCCGTCGCTCTTCCACCCGGGTGACGCCTACGACGGCGAGCCCGGGAAGGTCGACGTCCTCGCCCACCCGCTCAGCGCGCCGTGGGCCGCGAGCCGCGACTCCATCGCCTTCGTCGGACGCATCGCCCCGAAGGTGTTCATCCCGATCCACGACGCCCTGCTCAGCGACGTCGGGCACCGGATGTACTCCGGCCACATCGAGCAGTTCTCCGGCGTCGAGGGCCTCACGTACGTCCCGCTGCGGGACGCCGAGTCCGCGACGTTCTGGAAGACCCACTGAGTTCACCGGGGGAGTGCCGTGAGCGAAATCGCTGGATCTCCCTGCCCCGCAAGGAGGTCCGACCGAAGGACCCGCCATCGCCATGCGCGGGCTCGGCAAGCGGTTCGGTGATCTCGTCGCCGTCAAGGGCCTCGACCTCGACGTGCCGCGTGGGTCGTTCTTCGGCCTCGTCGGGCCCAACGGTGCCGGCAAGACGACGACGCTCTCGATGGTCACGGGCCTGCTGCGTCCCGATGCTGGACAGGCGTTCGTCCTGGGCCGTGACGTGTGGTCGGACCCCCTCGCGGCCAAGCGCCTGCTCGGCGTGCTCCCCGACGGGCTCAGGCTCTTCGACCGGCTCACCGGTCTGCAGCTCATCACGTATGCCGGCCTGCTCCGTGGCATGTCCCGCGAGCTCGCGTCGGAGCGCGCTGGCGAGCTCGTGGCTGCGCTCGGCCTCACCGAGGCCGGGGGCAAGCTGGTCGTCGACTACTCGGCGGGCATGACCAAGAAGGTGACACTGGCCTCGGCGCTCGTCCACGCTCCGCGGGTGCTGGTGCTCGACGAGCCGTTCGAGGCCGTCGACCCGATCTCGGCGGCGACGATCCGCCGCATCCTCACCGGTTTCGTCGAGTCCGGCGGCACCGTCGTCCTCTCGAGCCACGTCATGGACCTCGTCGAGCGCATCTGCACCCACGTCGCCGTCATCTCCGACGGGCTCGTCCTCGCCGCCGGCGAGCTCGACGTCGTCCGCGACGGTCGGTCGCTCGAGGAGCGGTTCGTCGACCTCGTCGGGGGGAGCACCGAGGTGGTGGGGCTGTCGTGGTTGCGCACCTCGTCCGACTGAAGCTGACCCTGCTGCGCAACATGTTCAGGCGCAGCCGGGCCCAGGCCATCGGCGCCGTCATCGGCATCGTCTACTTCGCGGTGCTCGTGTCCGGGCTGGCCGTCATCCTCGCGTCGTTTCGCGGGTCCCTCGACGCCGCACGCGTCGTGATCCCGCTCGCCGGGCGCAGCGGGCATCGTGCTCTGGGCGGTCGTGCCGCTCTTCTCGTTCGGGTCGGACCCGACGCTCGACCCGGGTCGGTTCGCCACGTTCGCCGTCCCCCACCGGGAGCTGGCGGTCGGCCTGGTGGCGGCCGCACTCGTCGGCCTGCCTGCGATCGCCTCGTCGGTGCTGTCGGCCGGGGTCGTGGTCGCGTGGTCGCACACCCTGGCATCGACCGCGGTGGCCGTCGTCGCAACAGGCATCGGGCTGCTGACCGCCATCGTGACGAGCCGGTGGGTGTCCGCGATCATGACGCGTGCCATCTCGAGCCGTCGTGGCCGTGACGCCATCGCCGTGCTCGGCCTGCTGCTGCTCGTCGTCGTCGGACCGGCCGTCTCCGTCGTCGCGAACCTCGGCGCCGGCCTGCGCGACCTCATCCCTGCCGTGGCGCGTGTCGTCGCATGGTCGCCCTTGGGCTGGGCCTGGGCCGCACCGGGCGACGTGGCTGCCGGCGACGTCGGTGTCGGGCTCGTGCGGCTGACCCTGGCTGCGGGGCTGCTCGTGGCGGTCTTCCGGCTGTGGTCGACGGGTGCTCCGGGGCGAGGTCGAGAACCCCCGGGCCGTGTCACGATCCGACTCGGGCGCGTCGATGGGCGACGACCTGGGCCTGCTCGCCCGACTGCCGGGGACGCCTGTCGGCGCCGTGGCTGCGCGGGTGCTGACCTACTGGCGTCGCGACCCGCGCTTCCAGATCAGCATCGTCATGACGCCGCTGGTCCCGCTTGCGCTGCTCATCCCGTTCTCCACGAACGGTGTCGGGTGGGCGCCGCTGCTCATGGGCCCGCTCGTCGCCTTCCTCCTGGGCTGGAGCGAGCACAACGCGGTGGCCTACGAGTCCGATGCCCTCTGGCTGCACATCGTCTGTGGCACGTCCGGACGCGACGATCGGCGGGGGCGGCTCGTGCCCGTCACCGTGCTTGCGGCCGTCCTCGTGCCGATGTACGTGCTCGTCGGAGTCGGGGTCGCCGACCGCTGGGACCTCCTGCCGGCGGTGCTCGGCCTGTCGGTGTCCCTGCTCGGAGCCGGGTATGCCGTGTCGAGCGTCATGAGCATCGGGTTGCCCTACCCTGTCCCGCAGGCGGGCGAGAGCCCGTTCAGCGCGCCTCCGGGCGCGGCGGGGATCACCATCGCCGCGCAGTCGATCGCCGGCCTTGGCACCGTCGTGCTCGCCGCACCGACGATCCTGCTCGCGTGGTCGGCCTGGCAGGGGTCGGCCGCAGCCGACTGGGGCGCCTGCCTCGTCGGGATCGTTCTCGGCGTCGGCGTCGCCATCACCGGCGTCGCCGCGGGCGCTCGTCTCTACGACCGGCGGGCCCCCGAGCTGCTGTCGACGCTGCGGCGCACGTAGGCGTTCGCTCGAAGATCTGATTACTCTGCGCACGGTCCACCGGCGACCTACTCTTACGGTGTGTAGTAGATCTGCGCCGGGCAGGAGAACTCACAGCTTCGTGCTACCGGAGGCCAGAGATGATCACCCAGCTGCTCGCCCTGTCCACACCAGTTCCCGCAGGGCCGGTCGTCCAGTGGGGATGGGTGACGATCACCGTCGCCAATCTCGTGGTCATCCTTGCGATGATCCTCGTCTTCGTGCTCGCGCTCCTGCTGCCGTTCCCCGAACCGCGTGAGGACGAGGACCGATGAGCCGATCCTCGACGCCGGACCCCTCCCTGGTGCCTCAGCCCGGCGCTCGCCGCGGAAGGGACACCTGGACCGCAGCCCTGACCCGATGGGTCGAGGGTCTCGTGCCCAAGGGGCAGTGGCTGCCCGATCGGCAGCCGGTCTATGTCGCCTCGTGGATCTACGTCTTCGGCGTCGCGTGCCTTGCCAGCCTCGTCGTCATCATCGTCTCGGGCCTCGTGCTGACACTGGGCGGCGTGACGTGGTGGCACTCGAGCACGGTGGGGCACTTCGTCAACTCCGTGCACCTGTGGAGCGTCGAGCTGTTCTTCGCCACCATGGTCATTCACCTGTGGGGCAAGTTCTTCATGGCGTCCTGGCGCGGCGACCGCGGACTCACCTGGGCGACAGGCGCGCTCGCCTTCTTCGGCTCGCTGGGGACGGCGTTCACGGGCTACCTGATCCAGACCAACTTCGACTCGCAGTGGATCTCGACCCAGGCCAAGGACGGACTCAACGCCGCCGGAATCGGTGCCTACTTCAACGTCATGAACCTCGGGCAGATGGTGCTGTGGCACGTCTCGCTGCTCCCACTCGTCGTCGGCGGGATCGTCGTCGTGCACGTCGTGCTCGTGCGACGCCGCGGCGTGGCACCGCCGATCGGTGCAGCGGACCCGACGACCTCGCGCCCTGCTCCCGAACCGGGGTCCACGTTCGGGGCGCCGGGACCCGAGGTGACGCGCAGGGAGCCGGACTCGGTGAGGACCCTCGGCTCGAGCCAGGGGCCGGGGGCATGAGCCGCGGCACCGGTGGGTGGGGACCCACGCCCGACTCGCACGCGTTCCCGACGCGGCGCTACGACCTCGTCAAGGAGTTCGTCGTCGCACTGGGTGTGGTCACCCTGCTCTCCGTCGTCGCAGCCCTCGTCTTCTCGTCCCCGGACGATCCCGCGATCTCTTTGCAGCAGTGGGCGCGTCAGGCGCCGGCCGATGTCGTTGCCACCGCGGCCGGTGAGCTGGCGGGCACCACGACGAGCGCTGGCTACGGCCCGCCCTACAACACTGCAGGTGAGGGTCAGAGCCTCGGTCCGGTCAACCTCCAGAAGCTGCCGGGAGTGACCCAGCCGGCCGACTCCGCCAAGGACTTCGTCCTCGACCCGGTGCGGACCCTCGTCGGCGACACCGCGGCCGCAACGGCCCTGCGTGTCTGGGACAGCGCGTCCGCGGACCAGCAGCAGGCCTGGGCGACGGCATACTCGGACGCACTCGCGAAGGCGCCTGACGGTGACCCTGCGAAGGTCGCGGCAGGCGACTACGGTCCCGTCCCGGTCATCGCGGCTGCCGAGCTGCGTCTGGCCGACAGTGGGGCGCTCGAGGGTCTGCTCACGTCCCGGACGAGCTTCTTCGGTGTCGACAGCACCAAGGCACTGCTCCTGCTGGCCGACGGGACGCACCTCGAGGACGCGGCGCGCGCCCAGAACCTCGGTGGCGACCAGTGGGGCATCATGAACGAGACGGGCAACTACCCGGGCCAGCCGTGGCTGTGGCTGTATTCCCTGTGGTACCAGGTCCCCCCGTTCTCCACGTCGGACAACGCGGACATCGGCGTCTGGGCGCTGATGGTCCTGCTCAGCATCGGCTTCATCTGCATCCCCTGGATCCCGGGTCTGCGCACGTTGCCGCGACACCTGGGGGTCCACCGACTCGTGTGGCGCACGCAGCGGCGATGACCGCAGGTCCGCCGACAGGCCCGGGTCCGTGCCGGGCCTGTCTGCGCAGGGAGGTCAGGCCAGGTCGACGGCCAGGTGGGCGGCGCCGATGATGCCCGCCTGGTTGCGCAGCTGGGCCGGGACGATCGGGCAGCGCAGCTTCAGCTGCGGCAGGAAGTCGTCGCTGTCCTTGGAGATCCCGCCGCCGACGATGATGAGGTCGGGCGAGAAGAGCTTCTCGATGGTGTCGTAGTAGGTCTGCAGGCGCTCGGCGTACTCGTCCCACGACAACCCCTCGGCATCCTTGGCCGACGACGCCGCCCGGTCCTCGGCGTCGTAGCCGTCGATCTCGAGGTGACCCAGCTCCGAGTTCGGCACGAGGCGACCGTCGTGGATGATGGCGCTGCCGATGCCGGTCCCCAGGGTGGTCAGGATGACCAGGCCCTGCACGCCCTTGGCGGCGCCGTAGTACATCTCGGCGAGGCCGGCCGCGTCGGCGTCGTTGAGCACGGTCACCGCGCGACCGGTGTGCTCCTTGATGAGGGCCTCGGCGTCGGTGTCGATCCACGAGGGGTCGATGTTGGCGGCCGAGAGCACGGTGCCGCGGATCACGACGGCCGGGACGGTGACGCCGATGGGGGAGTCGCCCGTCACGTCGGCGAAGTGGTCGACGATCTGGTCGACGACCTCGGCCACGGCGTCGGGGGTGGCCGGCTTGGGCGTCAGGATCTTGAACCGTTTGCCGGCGAGGTCACCCGCCTTGAGGTCGACGGGCGCGCCCTTGATGCCGCTGCCGCCGATGTCGATGCCGAGGGGCTTGCCGTGCTTGGCCATGGTCCATGCTTCCTTGTCGAGGACGTGGTCGAGGGTCAGGTGCTGCTGGTCGGGGCGTGAGGTGGTGCTACGTGGGGGAGCGACCGGTCGCGCGCCCGGGCGGTCGGCTCAGGCTGCGTCGTCCTCGGGGAGGGTGAGGATCTCGTTGCCGTCGTCGGTGATGACGATGGTGTGCTCGAACTGGGCCGAGCGCTTGCGGTCGCGGGTGACGACGGTCCAGCGGTCGTCCCACATCTCCCACTCGTGGGTGCCGAGGTTGAGCATCGGCTCGATGGTGAACGTCATGCCGGGCTCGATGACGGTCTCGTAGTGGGGCGCCGCGTCGTAGTGCGGGACGATGAGGCCGGAGTGGAACTCGAGCCCGATGCCGTGCCCGGTGAAGTCGCGCACGACGCCGTAGCCGAAGCGCTTGGCGTAGCTCTCGATGACGCGGCCGATGACGTTGATCTCGCGCCCCGGACGGGCCGCGCGGATGCCGCGCATCATCGCCTCGTGCGTGCGCTCGACGAGCAGGCGCGACTCCTCGTCGACGTCGCCGACGAGGTAGGTGGCGTCGGTGTCGCCGTGGACGCCGTGGATGTATGCCGTGACGTCGATGTTGACGATGTCGCCGTCCTCGAGAGGACGGGCGTCGGGGATGCCGTGGCAGATGACCTCGTTGACGCTCGTGCACACGGACTTCGGGAAGCCCTTGTAGCCGAGGGGTGACGGGTAGGCGCCGTGGTCGAGCATGTACTCGTGGGCGACGGCGTCGAGCTCGTCGGTGGTGACGCCGGGAGCGATGGCCCTCGACGGCCTCGACCATGGCCGTCGCCGCGATGCGTGACGCGATCGCGCATCTTCTCGATGGTCTCGGCGTCCTTGACGGTGCACGTCGCCGTCCTCGCGCGGCTGGGGCACGTCGACGTAGTGCGGGCGCTCGATGGAGGCAGGGACGGGTCGGCGGGGACTGAGGGGGTGGGGCGACACCTGCGGCTGGAGCAACGGCATACGGTGGAGTCTAGGTCGTCAGCGGGTGCCGTCCACGCGTCGCGTTCATGACGCGGACCTGCCCGCGACGGGTGAGAAGTCCGCAGGAGTCCGAGGAGAGAAGGAGTGCGCACGTGAGCTTCTGGTACAACGTCGACACGGGTCAGGTCGAGACCGATGACAACCGCAGCCGGGGCGAGCAGGTGCTCGGCCCGTACGCCACCGAGGCGGAGGCGCGGGCAGCGCTCGACACCGCCCACAAGAAGACCGAGCAGTGGGACTCCGAGGATCGTGACTGGAACGAGCGCGGGCGCTCGGCGTCGGGTGACGGCGACGCCTGAGCGAGCGCGTCAGCACCATCTGCGCACCGCGCCCATCCGGTCCCGACCGGGTGGGCGCCGGCGCGTCAGGACTCGAACGAGTGCTCGGTGTCCGGGAAGGCGCCGGACTCGACGTCGGCCGCATACGCCCGCGCGGCATCGAGCAATGTGCCGCGCAGATCGGCGTACTTCTTGACGAACCGCGGCGCCTTGCCGCTGCGCAGGCCGGCGAAGTCGCTCCACACGAGCACCTGGGCGTCGGTGCCGTTGCCGGCGCCGATGCCGATCGTCGGGATGCTCAGCACCTCCGTGACGCGGGCGGCGACCGGCGCCGGGACCATCTCGAGCACCACGGCGAACGCCCCGGCGTCCTGCAGGGCCCGCGCCTCGTCGACGAGGGCGTCGGCGGCGTCGCCCCGGCCCTGCACGCGGTAGCCGCCGAGCTGGTGCTCGCTCTGCGGGGTGAACCCGAGGTGGGCCATGACGGGGATGCCCGCGCCGGTCAGCGCCGCGACGAGCGGGACCATGGCCGTGCCGCCCTCGAGCTTGACCCCGTGGGCGAGCCCCTCCTTCATGAGGCGCACGGCGCTCGCGAAGCCCTGCTCCACCGAGCCGCCGTAGGAGCCGAACGGCATGTCGGCCACGACGAGGGCTCGTCGGGCGGCCGACGAGACCGCGCGGACGAGCGGGATCATCTCGTCGAGCGTGACGGGCACCGTCGTCTCGTAGCCGTAGACGTTGTTGCCGGCCGAGTCGCCGACGAGCAGGACGGGGATGCCGGCCTCGTCGAAGATCTGGGCGGCATACATGTCGTATGCCGTGAGCATCGCCCACTTGCGCCCCTCGGCCTTCATGGCGTGCAGGTGGGGGATGCGCACCTTGCGGGGTGACGGAGCGTTCGCGGCGGTCGCCGCCGGGGCGTCCTTGCCCCGGCTGCCGGAACCATAGGGACTTTGCTCCTCGGGGGCGTCTGTGCTCATCTCGGGAGCATATCCGGGCACCCGGTGGCGTATTCGTGCGCGCGGACGTCCCCTGTCGTGGTGGCTGGAGGCTTATCTGGTCAGGACCCTAAAGCCAAGACTTTTGAAGAGGTCCTTTACGAAGATTTTACGTTTCCGGCATTCGGCCGCCCTGTGGCACAAGTTTTTTCGAATGTTCTGTGACTGGGCGCCACATTGTCTGTGATGTGTGCTGTGATACGCGAGGTGCCGATTACGGCGCTCTGGACCCAGGAGGACAGATCTTGAACAAGCGTCAATGGAGTGCTGTATCAGGGTTGGCCGTGGGGGCGCTCGTCGTCACCGGCCTCGCCGCTCCGATGCAGGCTCAGGCAACGCCCGTTGCCAAGGCCCCGGTGAGCGGCGACCCCGCTGCAGCCCAGGCCTCCCAGCCCGGACAACCTGCCCAACCCGCTCGCCGAGGCGCAGGCGGCCGAGCGCAAGGATGCGGTCGCCAAGCTCCTCAAGGGTGAGGCGACGACCAAGACCATCAATGGCAACCGCGTCATCGAGGTCAAGGGAAAGGGCAAGGACGGCAAAGCCGGCCAAGTCCAAGTACGTCAACTACCCGGTCGAACCGTGAGGAGGACATCTTCACGATCCTCACCGACTTCGGTGACAAGACGATGGCCGGCCAGGCGACGGCCCCGGGTCCGGTGCACAACCAGATCGCGGCGCCCGACCGCAAGTGGGACGGCAACAGCACCGACGACAACTCGACGTACTGGCTGGGGGACTTCAACCGCCAGCACTACATGGACATGATGTTCGGCAGCGGCGAGTCGTTCAAGGACTTCTACCTCAAGCAGTCCAATGGCCGCTTCCTCGCCAAGGGCGACGTCTCCGACTGGGTGAAGGTCCCCTACAACGAGGCGCGTTACGGCTCCAACTCCGTCCCGCAGTCCAACGGCTACTGGGCCTACATCAACGACACTGCGCAGGCCTGGTACGCCGACCAGAAGGCTCAGGGCAAGACGACGGAGCAGATCAGCGCCTACCTCCAGCAGTTCGACAAGGTCGACCGCTACGACTCCCAGGGCGACGGCGACTACAACAGCCCGACGGCTACATCGACCACTTCCAGGCGATCCACGCCGGTGAGGGCGAGGAGGCCGGTGGCGGCGCACAGGGCACCGACGCGATCTGGTCGCACCGCTGGTACGTCAACTCCACCGGTGCCGGCAAGGTCGGCCCGGACGGCAACAAGCTCGGCGGCATGCCAGATCGGTGACACCGGCATCTGGATCGGCGACTACACGACCGAGCCCGAGAACGGCGGCCTCGGCGTCTTCGCCCACGAGTTCGGCCACGACCTCGGCCTGCCCGACCTCTACGACACCGCGGGTGGCGACAACAGCACCGCCTTCTGGACGCTGATGAGCGGCGGCTCGTGGCTGAACCACGGCACCGACTCCATCGGCACCACGCCCGGCTACATGGGCCCGTGGGAGAAGCTCCAGCTCGGCTGGCTCGACTACAAGGACGGTCCCGTTCGGTCACGGACACCACGGTCAAGCTGAGCCAGGCCGACCTCTCCACGAAGAGCGGCTCCGTCCAGGCGCTCGTCGTCCCGCTGCCCGAGCGCACCGTCACCACGAAGCGCAACACCCCGCACTCCGGCAAGGCAGAGTGGTGGAGCGGTTTCGGCGACAACCTCAACTCGACCCTGTCGCGACCGGTCGACCTGACCGGCGCCAAGACCTCGGCCTCGATCAGCGCCTGGGTCCAGGGCAACCTCGAGAAGGACTACGACTACCTCTACGGCGAGGTGTCGACCGACAACGGCGCCACGTGGACGCAGGTCGGCACGCCGGTCAACGGTGTCTTCGGCTGGGCCCAGAAGTCGTGGGACCTCTCGGCCTACAAGGGCCAGACCGTCCAGTTCCGCTTCCGCGTCGCCACCGACGGTGGCGTCTCGAGCGAGGCCTTCGTCGACGACATCGCCGTCAGCACCGACGGTGTCGCCGGACACGGTCGATGACGTCGAGTCCGGCGCCGGTGCGTGGATCGCCAAGGGCGGCTTCGCCATCACCAACGGCACCACGTCCAAGCAGGTGCAGGACTTCTACTTCGCCGAGAACCGCGTCTACAGCGGCTACGACCAGACGCTCAAGACCGGCCCGTACAACTTCGGCTGGGGCAACAGCAAGCCGGACTGGGTGGAGCGCTTCCCCTACCAGAACGGCATGCTCGTCTGGTTCGCCAACGGTGAGTACGGCGACAACAACACCATCGACCACCCCGGTGGCGGCGAGGTGCTCCCGGTCGACGCCCGCCCGGCGCCGGTCATGCTGAACAACGCCAACGGCACGCGCACGATGATGGGCAACCGTCGCCAGCCGTTCGACGCCACGTTCGGCCAGGAGAAGACCGACGCGGTGACCTTCCACCGCAACGGTGTCGCCACCAAGGTCCCGTCGCAGCCGGCGATCCCGACCTTCGACGACCGTGACCCGAACCGCTACTGGACCGCCGACAACCCGTGGGCGTCCACCAAGGTGGCCGGTTCCGGCACGACGATGACCGTTGCGAAGACCCGCGAGGGCGGCAACGAGCTGCAGGTCAAGGTCCAGTTCAAGTGACGTCGTCACACTGGGCGTGACCGCGGGTCATGACCATGGAGGGGCCCCCGGGACACGTCCCGGGGGCCCTTCGCGTGCCCGCCCCACGGCATACGACCGGGCCCTTCGTCCCGAAGATCGTGTGTCGCAACATCCGTGAAACAGCCATGCGGCAGGATCGACACATGAACCGTCAGGAAGAGTTCGTGCTGCGCACGATCGAAGAGCGCGACATCCGCTTCGTCCGTCTGTGGTTCACGGACGTCCTCGGCACGCTCAAGTCCGTCGCCGTCGCGCCGGCGGAGCTCGAAGGAGCCTTCGCCGAGGGGATCGGCTTCGACGGTTCGGCGATCGAGGGGTTCGCCCGCGTCTACGAGGCCGACATGCTGGCCAAGCCCGACCCGTCGACCTTCCAGATCCTGCCGTGGCGCGGCGACCCGCCCGGTACGGCGCGGATGTTCTGCGACCTGCAGCTCCCCGACGGCACGCCGAGCTTCGCCGACCCGCGGCACGTGCTCCAGCGGGCGCTCGGCAAGGCCGCCGACCTCGGCTTCACCTTCTACACCCACCCCGAGATCGAGTTCTTCCTCCTCGAGCAGGGACGCGACGCGCACGGACGCCCGATCCCGGTCGACGACGCCGGCTACTTCGACCACGTGCCGCACGGCACCGGGCACGACTTCCGCCGCGCCGCGATCACGATGCTCGAGAACATGGGCATCTCGGTCGAGTTCAGCCACCACGAGGGTGCCCCGGGCCAGAACGAGATCGACCTGCGCTATGCCGACGCCCTGAGCACGGCCGACAACATCCAGACCTTCCGGACGGTCGTCAAGGAGGTCGCCCTGACCCAGGGCATCTACGCGACCTTCATGCCCAAGCCGTTCTCCGAGCACCCGGGGTCGGGCATGCACACGCACCTGTCCCTCTTCGAGGGCGACTCCAACGCGTTCTTCGAGGCCGGGGCGCCCTACCAGCTGAGCAAGGTCGGTCGTCAGTTCATCGCCGGCCTGCTGCGCCACGGGGCCGAGATCGCGGCCGTCACCAACCAGTGGGTCAACTCCTACAAGCGACTGTGGGGCGGGGGAGAGGCGCCGGCCCACCTCACGTGGGGCCACAACAACCGTTCCGCGCTCGTGCGGGTGCCGATGCACAAGCCCAACAAGGGTCAGTCGACCCGCGTCGAGGTCCGTTCCCTCGACGCCGCCTGCAACCCCTACCTCGCCTTCGCGGTCCTGCTCGGCGCAGGCCTCAAGGGCATCGAGGAGGGCTACGAGCTGCCGCCCGAGACCGAGGACGACGTGTGGAGCCTCACGGACGGGGAGCGCCGCGCGATGGGCATCAAACCCCTGCCGTCGTCGCTGGGACGGGCCCTCGAGGTGATGGAGGAGAGCGAGCTCGTCGCCGACATCCTCGGCGAGCACGTCTTCGACTTCTTCCTGCGCAACAAGCGGCAGGAGTGGCTCGACTACCGCCACGAGGTCACCCGCTTCGAGCTCGACCGTTACCTGCCCCGTCTCTGACGGTCGGCCAGTCAGCCGAGTCACCCACCGGCACCTAGCGATTCGACGCCGATGTCATCACGCACCAGCACCACCGAAGGGGCCCTGGCCCGGCTCGGCTTCGCCGATCCCGACCGGGCCGTCGGGCTCGTCGACGACCGGGCGCTGCTGCCCGTGCGCGCCGCTGTCGCCGGCGGCCAGCTCGACGACCTCGCCGCCGTCATGGGCGACACCGCCGACCCGGACCAGTGCCTGCTCGGGCTGGTGCGCGTCGCGGAGGCGCTCGGCCGCCTCGGCGACGCCCCGGACTGGGGGATCTCGGCCCTCGCGGCCGAGCTCGCGACGCCGGGGATCGGGCGGGAGCGGGTCCTCGGCGTGCTCGGGGCGTCGACCGCGCTCGTCGACGAGCTCGTCCGACGCCCGGAGCACTGGGTCGACGCCGCCCGGGCGGAGCGCCGCCCGGGAGACCAGGTGCGCAGCGAGCTCGTCCGTGCCGTGACCGAGGAGCGAGGGGACCGGACGGCGCACGACGCCCTGCGCATCGCCTACCGGCGCGGACTGCTGCGCATCGCCGCGCTGGACCTCACTGCCGACGACCCCCTCGCCGAGATGCCTGCCGTCGGCGAGGCCCTCGCGGAGCTGGCCGAGGCCGCGCTCGAGGCGGCGCTCGTCATCGCCCGAGAGGAGTACGGCGACGGTCACGAGGCGTGCCGTCTCGCGATCATCGGGATGGGCAAGACGGGTGGGGGCGAGCTCAACTACGTCAGTGACGTCGACGTCATCTTCGTCGCAGAGCCGGCCGACGGCGCGGATGAGGAGACAGCCCTGCGGGTCGGCACGGCGCTGGCGACCGCGACGATGCGCGCCTGCTCGTCCCCGACGTCCGAGGGGAGCCTCTGGCCCGTGGACGCGGCGCTGCGTCCCGAGGGCAAGCAGGGGCCGCTCGTGCGCACCATCAGCAGCCACAAGGCGTACTACGAGCGCTGGGCCAAGACCTGGGAGTTCCAGGCGCTGCTCAAGGCGTGGGTCTCCGCCGGGGACAAGGAGGTCGGACTGCGCTACAAGGCGGAGATCTCGCCGATGGTCTGGGAGGCGGCGGGGCGCGACAAGTTCGTCGAGGACGTCCAGGCCATGCGTCGACGCGTCGAGCAGCACGTGCCGGCCAACGAGGCGGCACGCCAGCTCAAGCTCGGACCGGGCGGTCTGCGTGACGTCGAGTTCAGCGTGCAGCTGCTGCAGCTCGTGCACGGGCGCAGTGATCCCAGTCTCCGCTCCGCGACGACGCTCGAGGCCTTGGCCGCACTCGCGCGGGGTGGCTACGTCGGTCGGGAGGACGCCGCCGTCCTCGACCGGGCCTACCGGCACCTGCGCTGCCTCGAGCACCGCATCCAGCTGCACCGACTGCGTCGCACGCACCTCATGCCGGTGACCGAGCCCGACCTCCGTCGCCTCGGCCGCGCCATGGGGCACCGGACGCATCCCGAACGCGCCGTGGTCGCCGACCGCCAGGCCGCGGCGCGCGAGGTGCGCCGGCTGCACGAGCGCCTCTTCTACCGTCCGCTGCTCGCGGCGGCCGCCAGGCTGAGTCCCACCGAGGCGCGCCTGAGCCCGGAGGCGGCCCGACAGCGCCTCCTCGCCCTCGGCTTCCGCGACCCTGCCGGCGCCCTGCGGCACATCGAGGCCCTGACCACCGGTGTCAGCCGACGTGCCGCCATCCAGCGCACGCTGCTCCCCGTCATGCTCGGGTGGTTCGCCGACGAGGCCGACCCGGACGCCGGCCTGCTGTCGTTCCGCCGCGTGTCCGACGAGCTCGGTACGACTCACTGGTATCTCAAGATGCTCCGTGACGAGGGGCGCGCGGCCGACCGTCTGGCGCACTGCCTGGCACGGAGCAGGTATGCCGCCGACCTGCTCGTGCGTTCACCCGAGAGCGTGTCGATCCTGGGTGACGACAACGGACTGGCACCCCGCACCCGTGAGGCCATCACGGCCACGATGCAGTCCGCCGCGGGGCGGCGCGACTCAGCCGCCGACGCGGTGGCGGCGGTGCGCGCGATCCGACGCCACGAGCTGCTCCGCATCGTCATGGGTGACCTCGTCGGGGTCATCGACCTGCCCGGGGTGGGGGCGGCACTGACCGACCTCACCGGATCGACGATCCAGGTCGCCCTCGACGCCGCGACCCGTGCGGTCGAGGAGCGCGAGGGCATGCCGATCGGCGGTGACATCCTCGTGGTCGCCATGGGCAGCCTCGGAGGCCGAGAGCTCGGCTACGCCTCCGACGCCGACGTCATGTTCGTCCACCAGCCCCACGAGGGCGCCTCGGAGACGGATGTCCAGGCGCGCGCGACCCTGGTCGTCCAGGAGCTGCGCAAGCTCCTCTCCGGATCCGGTCCCGAACCCGGCCTCAGCCTCGACGCCGACCTGCGCCCCGAGGGCAAGGCCGGCCCCTTGGTGCGCAGCCTCGACTCCTTCCGCACCTACTACGAGCGCTGGGCCCTCACGTGGGAGTTCCAGGCGCTGCTGCGGGCCACCCCCATCGCCGGCCCGCCGCAGCTGGCCGAGGCCTTCTTGGCGCTCATCGACCCGCTGCGGTGGCCCGAGGGCGGCATCACGGCGAGCCAGGTGCGCGACATCCGCACCCTCAAGGCGCGGGTGGAGAGCGAGCGCCTGCCGCGTGGCGCCGATCCCCGCACCCACCTCAAGCTCGGACGTGGCGGGCTCACCGACGTCGAGTGGGTCGTGCAGCTGCACCAGCTCGAGCACGCCGACGCGCACCCGGCGCTCCGGGTCACCGGCACGATGGCAGGTCTCGCCGCGGTCAGCTCGGAGGGACTCATCGCGGCCGAGGACGCCGCGGCGCTCCGGGAGGCCTGGCAGCTCGGGGCGCTCATGCGCAACGCCGGCGTCCTGTGGCGGGGGAGACCCATCGACAGTGTCCCCTCCGACCTGCGCGACCTCGATGGGATCGGTCGGATCATGGGCCGGTCGCCCGGCGAGGGAGCGGCCCTGGCAGAGCTGTGGCGTCGGGTGGCGCGGCGCTCACGCCACGCCACAGATTTCAACTTTTACGAGTCCCCTCCTCGGGGTAGCGTCGTCCCGTGAATCCGACGGAGGGACAGGGCGTCCGCGTGCCGACGTACGGTGCCCTCCTCCGGGTCCCTCGCTACCTCCCGATCTTCCTGGCCAGCGCCCTGTCGCTGTGGGGTGACTACATCGCCCGCGTCACGATCGCGGCCCTGGTCTACGAGCGGACGTCGTCGCCCTTGGCAACGGCGACGACGCTCGCCGTCAGTCTCGTGCCGACCTTCTTCGGACGCAGCCTCGTGGGCCCTGTCGTCGACCGGTTCCCCTACAAGTGGGTGCTCATCTGGTCACACCTGGTTCGGGCGGCCTGCGTGCTCGGACTCATGTGGCTCGCGCTGACGGGCTCGGCCCTCTGGGTCATGTTCCTCGTCCTGTTCGCGCTCGAGCTGGTCGGCGGTGCGTCGACGGCGTCCAACATCGTGTTGCTCACCGATCTCTTCGAGGACCGTCACCTCTACGCCCGGGCCGTCGGTCTGGGGGCGATGTCCGAGCAGTTCAACCAGGCGCTCGGCCTGGCCGTCGGCGGAGGGCTCGTCGCCCTCGTCGGTCCCGAGACGGGTCTGCTCTTCGACCTGCTCAGCTTCGTCGTCGCCGCGCTGGTCATCCTCTTCGTCGTGCCACTGCGGCCCGTCTCCGGTATCCGCGGCCGCGGTCTGCGCGGCTTCATCCACGACCTCTCGACGGCAGCCGGTGACCTGGCCCGTCACCCGGTGCTGGCGCGGCTGGTGACCCTGAGTGCCGTCGCCAGCCTCGGTATCGCTGCGCCGGAGGCGCTCGCCATCCCGATTGCGGGTCGCAACGGCTGGGGCGGGGTGCTCATGGCCGCGCCCATCGTCGGGGCCATCGTCGGCATCGTCGCCATCGGACGTCGCGACGTGCACCAGCAGAACCGGTCAATCGTGCCTCTGGCGCTGTTGATGCCTCTGCCACTGCTCGTGACAGCACTGCAGCCACCGGTGTGGGCCGTCGCTATCCTCTTCTTCGCCTCCGGCACGCTCCAGGCGTTCATGGTGCCACTGCAGGCGACCTTCGCCCTCGTCACCGAGTCGTCACTCCGTGGCCGGATCTTCAGCCTGGCGGGGAGCGTGTCCGTCGCGGCGGCGGGGCTGTCGTACCTCGCCGCCGGCTGGCTCGGCCAACACACGAACGCCCACGTCGGGGTCACGGTCTGCGCGGCCGTCTGTCTCGTGCTCATCGCGGCCATCGCCGCCACCTGGCCCCACCAGCGGGTGCGCACCGCGGTGGACCACGCCTACGCCACCACGTCCTCCCACGCGGCCTGAGCGCGAGCGCCCTACGTTCAGTGCGCGGGGGTGCGGCGACCTGCGGCGTCCGTTCCGCCGGCCGCGCGGCCATCGCGACGGCGTCGCCCTCGCAGGTCGAGCGCGCTCGCGAGCAGGGCTACGGCTACGAGAGCGCCTGCTACGCGCAGCGCCGTGGACGCGTCGAGTCCCGCGCCTGAGGCGACGCCGGAGTAGAAGACCGCGCCGACGAGCGCGATACCGGCAGCGGTGCCGATGCGCTGTCCCGTCTGGAGGAGCCCTCCGGCGGTGCCGGCACGCTCGACGGGGACCTTCGCGACGGTCAGGGTGATGTTGGGGGAGATGACGAGGCCGCTGCCGATGCCGGCGACGAGCAGGGGGCCGGCCAGCCACCACCCGAGCGATGCGTCGTGGACGGTGGCCAGGACCACGTCGACCCCGATGACGCCGACGAGCACGACGGCGAGCCCGCCGGTGACCAGCGACCGCTCGAACCGACTGACGAGGCGTCCGCCGATCGCGGAGGTGACCGCCGATCCTGCCGCGAACGGGGTCACCGCCAGTCCGGCGAGCAGCGGCGTGTAGCCGAGCCGCTCCTGGAAGAAGATCGTCAGCACGAAGAAGATGCCGGTGAAGCCGGCGAAATAGATGGTGCCGACCGCGGCACCGGAGGCGTAGCCCGGGACGCGGAAGAGGGCCAGGTCCACGAGGGGGCTCCGCCCTCGCCCGGTGTAGGAACGCTCCCACCCGAGGAAGGCGCCGAGGAAGGCCAGCCCGACGACGGCGACCCACCATGGCACGCTCGCGCCACCGCGACCCGTCTCGACGACGGGAAGCAGGATGCCGAGCACGCCGGCGCCGAGCAGCACCACACCGACCGGGTCGGCGTCGATCCGGCGGCTGCGGTCACGGACCGGCGGGTCGGGCAGCCACTGCATCGCGAGCACGACGGCGGCCACGGCGATCGGGAGGTTGACGAAGAAGATCCACCGCCAACCGCTCTCCTCGCCCAGCCGGTCGAGGATGACCCCACCGACGACGGGGCCCACCGCCGTGGAGATCCCGATCGTCGCGCCGAGCAGGCCGAAGGCGCGGCCGCGTTCGGCGCCGCGGAAGAGCTGCTGGATCAGGCCCGACACCTGCGGGTTGAGGATGCCGCCTGCGGCGCCCTGGACGAGCCTGGCCACGACGAGCAGCGCGCTGCTGGGCGCCAGACCGCAGGCCAGGCTCGCGAGGCCGAAGAGGACGACACCGACCACGAAGACGGTGCGCCGACCCAGGACGTCTCCGATGCGACCCGAGGGCACGAGTGTCAGGCCGAAGGCCAAGGCGTATCCGGACACGACCCACTGCAGGTCGCTCGGAGTGGCGTCCAGGCCCTTCTGGATCGAAGGAAGCGCGACGTTGACGATGCTGACGTCGAGCAGCGTCATGAAACCGGCCACGAGGCATACCCACAGCGCCTTCCAGCGGCGCGGGTCGGGGCTGTCAGGGCCGCTGTCGCTCGGGTCGGACGGTCTCGCGGCCGGGGGGTCGGCCAGTGGTGTGCGACCGGTCGACGGCGTCGTCGGCGGGGTGCTCCGTGCGGGCGGGGTCCCCGGTCACGATCCGAGGATCCCGGTGGTCGCGTCGTCGCGCCGCCCCTCGAAGAAGTGCTCCAGCACGCGGGCGAAGGGATCGGCCTCGGCAGCGTCGTCCGCGGCACGCTCGAAGAGCGTCATCGACGAGCGCAGCTTGACCGCGTCCACGGGCCCGAGCACCTGGACGGCATCGGCGGTGTCAAGGGCATCCAGTGCCTCGGCGCACTCGCGCAACCGGGGTCCGAGGACCGGGTGGCGCAGGTACGCGCGTGCCTCGGAGAGCCCGGACACGGCATACCGCTGGGCTGTCTCGCTGCGGCCGAGGCCGGCGACCTGCGGGAGCACGAACCACATCCAGTGCCCGCGCTTGGACCCCGCCCGCAGCTCGGCCAGCGCGGAGGCGTACGTGCCCGCGGCGTCCTGGGCACGCACGAACCGTTCGAGGTCGGGGAAGTTCTCGGTCATGGTCCAGTCCTACCCGACGCGCGAGCGGGACCGACGCCTGCGCCGGCACGGGCCCTCGCAGGTCCGCGCCGGCGCCGGTTCCGGCGGTCAGAGTCCGAGCTTGCCGCCGAGGTCGCCGAGCCCACCGCTCAGGAGCTCCTGGGGGTTGATTCCGAACTTGCCCAGGAGGTCCGCGTGCTGGTCGGTGTCCACCTGGTCGGGCAGCTCGCCCTCGGCCTGGTCGGCCTGCTGCTGGTCGCCGCGGCTGCGCAGGAACGCCAGGATCTGCTGCTTGTCGATCTGCATGGTCTCTCCTTCTCGGTGACGCGCTGCCGGCGCCGGTTCGCGCTCCACTGCAGCGTTGGTCAGGTCGGGTGCCGTCTCCACGTACCCACCGTCGTCGTCTCGCACCGGCGCATCCGCGGCCAAGGCGCGGGGCGGCCGTCCGGGTGCGACGCACCCGGGCGGCCGGGACTGATGGTCGGTCCTGCTGCTCACGTCACTTCAGGACGACGACCTTGTGCATCCCCATGAAGGCGTGCGGCATACCGGTCACGTCGTCGGCCACGAAGCACTGCATCACGTAGGTGCCCGGCGGCATGTCGTAGGTCAGCGTCGCGTGGGTGCCCGCAGACAGGACGTCCAGCCCGAAGCTCGGCCCGTCCAGCGCGAACGGCGGTGGGGTCATCACCCCGGAGTCGTAGTACGCCTGGATCTGCTTGTCGGTCGTCCCCTTCTTGACCGGCGAGAACTGCGCGATGTGGATCGTGTCAGCAACGTTTCGGAAGGTGACGCTGCCCTTGGCCGGCAGGTGGCTCGGGCCGACGAAGCGGTCTGCCGAGGTGAGCCAGATGGTCGGCGTGGACCATCCCGAGCCGTCCTTCCAGTCCGAGCTGTCCCGCTCGGTGTCGCGCACGACGAACCTCGTCAGTGCGGGGTTGGGAGGTCCAGACGGCGCCATGGGCCCGAAGAAGCTCCCGAGGTCCATCAGGTAGTACGTACCGGGACGCAGGTCGACCCGGACCGAGGCCGGGTAGCCCTTCTGGACGTCGGCCAGCCCGGTCGCGCTGATGTCCCGGTTGAGCTCTCGGGTGCCCTTGGCGGCAGTCGCCGGGTCCTGCGAGAACTCGTCGGCGAGGTCCGCCTTGAACGTGTTGACGGTGGCCTTCCCGAGGAGGCGGAAGAGGCTGATCTCGCTCCCGCCGGGACCGGCGTTCGTGGTGGACACACGGAAGGAGACGGGACCTTCGTCGACGCGCCAGCGGCTCAGCGACACGTGGGAACCGTCCCCGGTGACCCAGACCGTGGTGACGTGTGGGTGATCGGCTTGGTGGGCCGAGGCGCTCCCGGCGGCGGCCACCGGCACAGCCGCGGTCAGCGCGAGGGCGGCAAGAGTGGAAACGAGTCTTCTCACGAGACACCCCTAGGGCAAGAACGGCTCCGGCCTGCCCGGGGCCGTCTCCCAGCGTGAACCGGTCCGACCGTGCCCGGATCCACCGTTTGGCGTATGCCACGTCCACCCATCCGGGGCATCGCGGACTTCCGGGGTCTGGCTGCAGGGACGCTCATGGGATCATGCTCGCTGTGACCTGCCTGCCCCGTCGGCGACGGAGCCCCGCAGGCGAGAGCATTCGAGACCGCGGTCTCGTCGCCACCCATTCGTTGCTCAGCACGAGCGCTCAGTTCGAGTGCTCAGGACGAGAAGGATCATCATGACCCCGCAGTCGATCACCCCAACCCGCCGCCCAGCGGCTTCGCAGACCCCTGCCCACGCGGACCGCTCGGCGGTCAGCTCCTGTCCAGGGCGTGGCCTGTGAGCGCGGGCGGCGGCCGCCGGCAGCAGTCCCGCGGCCGCGGGCGCGGCTCGCGACGGTCCCAGGACCTGCCCGCACTGGCGCGCGACGGGCTGCGGATCGTTCCGCTGGGGGGCCTGGGTGAGATCGGGCGCAACATGACAGTCTTCGAGCACGCCGGCCGGCTGCTCGTCGTCGACTGCGGCGTCCTCTTCCCCGAGGAGCACCAGCCGGGCGTCGACGTGATCCTGCCGGACTTCTCCTGGATCCGCGACCGTCTCGACAAGGTCGACGCCATCGTGCTCACGCACGGCCACGAGGACCACATCGGCGGCGTGCCCTACCTGCTGCGCGAGCGGCCGGACATCCCCGTCGTGGGCTCCCGTCTCACGCTCGCCTTCCTCGAGGCGAAGCTCCAGGAGCACCGCATCACCCCCGTCACTGTCCAGGTGAGCGAGGACGACCGACGCACGTTCGGGCCCTTCGACTGTGAGTTCGTCGCCGTCAACCACTCGATCCCCGACGGGCTCGCCGTCGCGATCCGGACCGCCGCCGGCCTCGTGCTGCACACCGGTGACTTCAAGATGGACCAGTTCCCGCTCGACGGCCGGGTGACCGATCTGCGCGCCTTCGCGCGGCTCGGGGAGGAGGGCGTCGACCTCTTCCTCGTCGACTCGACGAACGCGGAGGTCCCCGGCTTCACCGTGTCCGAGGGGGAGCTGTCCCCGGCGATCGAGGCGGTGTTCCGCACCACGCCAGGCCGGGTCATCGTGTCGAGCTTCGCCAGCCACGTGCACCGGATCCAGCAGGTGCTCAACGCGGCCCGCGACCACGGGCGGAAGGTCGCCTTCGTCGGCCGCTCGATGGTGCGCAACATGGGCATCGCCGCTGACCTCGGCTACCTCGACATCCCCAAGGGCCTGGTCGTCGACCTCAAGCAGCTGGAGCGGCTGCCCGCGGACCAGATCGCCTTGATCTGCACGGGGTCACAGGGGGAGCCGCTCGCCGCGCTGTCGCGGATGGCGAGGCGCGACCACCCCATCCGCGTCGCCGAGGGCGACACGGTGCTGCTTGCCAGCTCGCTCATCCCCGGCAACGAGAACGCCATCTATCGCGTGATCAACGAGCTCACTCGCTGGGGCGCCAACGTCGTGCACAAGGGCAATGCCAAGGTCCACGTGTCCGGTCACGCCAGCGCAGGCGAGCTTGCCTACTGCTACAACATCGTCCAGCCCTCCAACGTGCTACCCGTCCACGGGGAGTGGCGCCACCTGCGTGCCAACGCCGACATCGCCATCCGCACCGGCGTCGAACCCAAGCGTGCCCTCATCGCTCACGACGGCGCCGTGATCGACCTGGTCGACGGCCAGGCCAGCATCACCGGCACCGTCCAGGCCGGGCTCGTCTACGTCGACGCCATGACTGTCGGCGGAGCGACGGAGGAGTCGCTGCACGTGCGCCGAACCCTCGCTGAGGAGGGAGTCATCACCATCGTCTGCATCGTCGATCCCGACACCGGCAAGCTCGCCGAGGAGCCGGACTTCCTCGTCCACGGGTTCGAGCACGAGCGCGGCGAGTTCGCCAAGGCCACCCCGGCGATCCAGAAGGCTCTGACCACCGCGTCGAAGGAGGGCATCGAGGACATCGAGCAGGTGGAGGAGCTCGTTCGCCAGGCGATGTCCACCTGGGTGCATCGACAGGCTCGGCGAAGCCCCCTGATCATCCCTGTCATCGTCGACGCCTGAGCCTGCGACAACCAGCGAGGCCCTGACCACTTCGGTGGGTCAGGGCCTCGCCGTCCAAGCGCAGGGTCTGTCACGCTCGGAACCGTGGTCAAGTCCGGTGCCTCAGCCGAGTACCTGGAGCCATCGGGCGGGTGCCGGCGCCGTCGTCGCCGTTCATGGCTCAGGACCGCGAGGCTCAACGTCGTCGGATGGTCGGCGCTTCTGGGCGCGTGCCTCGTGGCTGCCGCACTGGGCCTCGTATCGGTGACCGCTCTTGGTTGGCCACGCTCACTCGGCGCCGCCTGCGCAGTGATCCCGGTGGCCGGGGTCGTTTTCGCCGACCGCAGACGTTGGGCTCGGATGGAGACCGGCTTCGGTTGGGGCGGCTCGATGGAGGAGGTCACGAGGATCGCCGATGAGCTCGAGGCAGAGGGGGTTCACGCACGGGTCAGTCCTGAGGCCGTGGGCTCTGCGTGGGACGACCGCGCGGATTCGCCACCTGACCGAGCGGCAGGGGAGACAGCGTTCCTTGAATACCGCAACAGGGACGCTGAGGTGGTGATGAGGAAGCTACGCGAGCACGGCGTCCATCCACCTGATCTGCTGTGAATCCGCCGCCCGACCGGGCAGAACGCCGTTCTAGGCCGCATGGCGAGCGTCATGCCATTGCGCCCGCTTCTTGCCGAACGCGGGACCACCAGCCCGCCGATCGTGCGGCCCTACGACCCCGGGACGTCGAGGCCTGACCTCCCGGTGCCTGTCGGGAGCGGGGCCTCGGCTCGCATGGGGGTTGCCGTCTTTTCAGAGCTGGGTCTACCGTCGAAAAGTCCAGACGCCCCACCGATTTCTTCGAACAGCTCCGGCAGAGGGGACTGACGTCCGGCCCGCGGCAGGTGGCGGAATGGAGGATTGAGCAGCACGCGTAGACGAGGCGCCTGTGTCGACTCCGCATCACTCTCATGCGAGGAGTACGTACATGCCCACCCTGAAAAAGTCTGCGGTACTGATCACCTCCGGGGCCCTTGCTGCCGCCTCTCTCTTCACCCTCGGCGCATCGCAGTCATCGGCGCAGACCTTCGGCTTCCAAAACCTCAACCAGATCCAGAAGCGGCACGTCTCTGGCTTGCTCGCGAGCGAGCTCGACACCGCAGCCCAACCCCAGGCGCGCAGCGCTGCACCGCTTCGGGCATCGGCCCTGGCGGTGCCGCAGACACCCGGCCCGAACGGTTGCCGCGCCAACCGAGGCTCCAACGTGAAGGTCAACGTCAACTGCCTCAACCTCACTGATGCCGATCTGCAGGGCCGCGGACAGGCGCAGAACGAGACGTCGATCGCGGTCGACCCGAACCACCCCGATCACGTCGTGGCCGCCTACAACGACTACCGGCGGGGCGACGGTACGTGCGGAGTCTCTTACTCCCTCAACGGTGGCCGCACGTGGGCCGACACCACCACCCCGAACGGGTTCACCCGCGGTGACTTCGTCGGCAAGCCCCGGGAGTACTGGCAGGCCAGTGGTGACCCGTCGGTTGCCTGGGACACGAAGGGCAACGTCTACCTCTCCTGCCAGCAGTTCAACCGTGGCGACGGCACCAGCCCCAATCCGGACCAGTCCAGCGCCTTCTACGTCTACCGCTCCACGCACACCCAGGGCGCCTCGTTCAACTTCCCCGGACGTGCCGTCGCAACGATCAACGACACGGCCGGTGCCGGCACCGCGCTGCTCGACAAGCAGCTCCTCACCGTGGACAACAACAAGGGCAGCACATATGCCGACCGCGTCTACGTCACGTGGACCAACTTCGCCGCCGATGGCACGGCCTACATCTACGAGTCGTATTCCAGGGACTACGGCGAGACGTTCTCGGCGCCCGTCCTGGTCAGCAAGAACAGCCGGTTGTGCGGCAACACGTACGGCCTTCCCACCCCGCAGGGCGACTGCAACCAGAATCAGGACTCTCAGCCCTTCGTCGGCAGGGACGGCACGCTCTACGTCGTCTACAACAACTTCAACAACGTCGTGACCGGGAAGGACAACCGCAACCAGGTCTTCCTCTCCCGGTCGACCAACGGCGGCACGAGCTTCAGTGCGCCGGTCAAGGTCGCCGACTACTTCGAACTTCCGGACTGCGCGACCTACCAAGGTGGGGCTGACCCAGGTCGGGCCTGTGTCCCCGAGAAGGGTCCGAGCCGGGACTCCATCTTCAGGGCCAGCAACTACCCGGTCGGCGCCGCCGACCCGACCGACCCAAACCGGGTCCTCGTGACCTTCGGCTCGTACATCAGCCGCAACTCGAACGAGCAACGGGGGTGTGCCCCGACCGGGTTCTCGGCCACCGGCGGCAACACCTACGCGGGTGTCAAGAACGGGGGCTGCAACAACGACATCGTCTACAGCGTGTCCGGTGACAAGGGCTCGTCGTTCTCAGGATCCAGCATCGACCCGCGGCAGCTGCCCGTGGTCACCGACGGCCCGAGGCAGACGACCACCGATCAGTTCTGGCAATGGGCTGGCTTCACGGCGTCAGGCACCCTCGTGGCCAGCTACTACGACCGCTCCTACGGCAACGACAACACGACCGGCAGCTCGGACATCACGGTGTCGGCGTCGCACAACAGGGTCAGCTTCGCCCACAAGCGAGTGACCTCGGGACCGATGCCTCCGCCCACCCAGTTCTCCGGCCTGTTCTACGGCGACTACGCCGGCCTCACAGTGACAGACACCACGGCATACCCAGCGTGGTCGGACACCCGTGCCGTCGACGAGTTCCTCTGCCCGGGCACCGGCACGCCAGCGGTCGCACCGACCGTCTGCAGCGGCTCGGCACCGAACGCGCCATTCGCAAACGACCAGGACGTCTATACAGCCGGGGTGACCATTCCGTAGCCCCACCTCTCGCGCTGGCGCCCGGGCGCGGACCCGGTCCGGACCCGGGCGCCAGAGCGTGAGTGGCAGACCTGCGCAGATCAGGATGGTGGAGGTCAGGATGGTGGAGGCTTGGGTAGCGGACCCGACCCGGTGCCGGGCACCGGCGTGACGTGCACGCTGAGCTCGAAGACCTGTGGCGCGCTGGCGCAAGGCGGCGTCGAGTGCGAGCAGACCCCGTTTGTCTGCGCGGACACCAGCACACGGCCGGCACGGACGGCGAGGAAAGTCGCCGTGGCAGGACCCGCGGGGTGCCCCACGGCTTGCTCGGTCGACAGGGGCTGCAACGGCGGCTGCGGGTCGCGGGCAACTGTGTGAGCCGACGGGGCGGCCCAACCGTCACCAAGGGTGACGACCAGGCGTTGACCGACGTGCAGGACCACCACCTGGCCACGCTCGGCGTACCCCACGACAACCGCATTCCCACCGCTTGCGCTCATCTGCCCTCCCGTTGCCGGCGACGTCCACGCCGTAGGGGCTCTTGTTGCTGGAGCGGTCGCGGCCCCTGCACTCGTACCAGAGGCGGCCACCGGCCGCGGGGACGGGACTCCTCCACATCCGGTGAGGAGAACGATGCAGCCAGCTGCCACCACGGCCAGTCCAGCAGCCCGTGTACGGGCCGGACTCACCGCCCGTCGCGGCACGTCAACGGTTCCTCGCCGCATCTCTCAACTATAGGCGCAGCCGATGACTCGGCCTCTGGACAAGTAGCCCCCGGGGGGTGACACCGATCGAGTCCCAGATCCGCCGGGGATCCGGCGGCCAGGGCGCCCCCCGGCCCTGCGTCATTCGCCGGGACAGACGGCCCGACCTGGCGGCGTACGTCATCCATGGTCTCCATGACGCGCAAGGTCGTCGCGTGCGGCAGGAGCGGGGACTCGGTCTCGCCGGCGACGAGGCAGCGGGCGAACTGGGCCGCCTCGAAGGAGAAGCCGCGCACGTCGTCAATGATCCCGCCGGTCCGCTCGTCGATGACCCCGTTGTCGCGGGCGGGAGCCGGATCGTCGAGCCGGCGGCATAGAACGCCCTGGGCTCACCCGGCCCCTGTGACCGTGATGGTCGTCGTGGGGTCGAGGTCCAGGTCGGTCAGCGTGCCGGCTGCCGACACGGACGTCGGCGCCCCGAGCACCCAGTCGGCGAAGGAGACAAGGTAGACGCCGAGGTCGAGCAGGGCCCCGCCGGCGAGCTCGGTCTGCGCGAGCCGGGCCGGGCCGTCCGGTAGAGCCGCTGGCCGTGGTCGGCGACGACGGTCACGACCTCGCCGATGACGCCGGTCTCGACGACGTGCCGCACTACGACGTGCCGCACTACGACGTGCCGCACCACGTCGTAGTGCGCAGGAACCGGCTCCACATGGCCTGGACGGTGAGCAGCGCGTGGTCGCAATGCTCGAGTGCGGCGACGCGACTCGAGGAGCTTGAGGACTGGGCTGCTGGGCAATCAGAGATGCCGAGTTCGAGCAGACGCGTGCGTCAACCGAGTAGTGCCGTACGGCATGGTCGGCTTCGCCCACAGTGGGGCAGATCCGGACGTCCCGGCCCGAGCCTCCCAGACGCCCATGTGCCGCGCACTATGAGCGCCATCGACGGCAGCGCTAATGACGATATATCGAGAATGCTCGTGGGGACGTTTCGGCTGTGTCGCTGATATGTGCCTTCGTCCGTGCCTAGACAGTGACTACAGAGGTGTCTAAAAGACTTCCCAGCACCAGAGCTGATCTGTTGAGGCCAAGACCGTTCGCGATACGCTGGCGGGTCCGCCGAACTTCGCGACGCGACGTACTTCAACAGCTTCTTGATATGGAACGCGGCCCGGGGAGACTCGACCCCGCGGAACCTGCTCCGTGACAACGACATCAGGGGCAGTCGTCACATTGTGCCATTCTGCACGCCTTGAAAGGCATCAGTCGTGAAAAAGTTCTTAGTCTTACTTGTCAGCTTCTTCCTTCTTCTCGTTGTGTCCGCCCCCTCAGCGCAAGCTGCCAGCCCGCACTTCAAGAGAGGCGGAGAACCCGTCTGTACCATCACGGCGAGCGGCTCGTCGACCTCGACGACCTGCAGAGCCGTGCTCGCAGGGCTCGGCAACCAGGACCTGCTCGCCACCGTGTCTGTGTCCGGGTTCGCCGTCTACCAGTGCCAGAACAACGGCGGCAACACGGCGCCTGGTCAGAACAAGGTCCTAGTAGGGCCCGCCGTAGCGCCGACCTTCATCGACTCCTCGGCGATCAAGAACGGCAACCTAACCTTGGTCACCAAGCCGGCAGTGCTCAGCGCCCCCGCGACCGTGACGGGTGCCCAAGCCGGCTGCCCCAACCCGAACTGGACTGGCGTCAACCCGACCCTGACCGTCACCAGCATTTCCCTCGTGATCGAACAGCCCCCGGGCACGGAGATCTTCAACTGCTCCGCGTCAAACCCGAGCGGACTCTCGGGATCGGTTCCGCTCACCTGCTGATGACTGCAAACGCAGCCAACAGCGAGCCTGAACCGCCACGCTGGACACCGGCCGCAGCCTGGTAAATGCCACGGCCGGGTCCGGTCCCATCTCTGCCCGATGCACCACGGCGCTAAGGGCAGTTGAGTCCATAGCGTTGGTGTACGACGACACCGGTAAGCGTGCCCCTGCACATGCAAGTGCGGTCACCGCGTGATCCTTCGAGTGAACCTCTCACAGCACCCTCGAATGGAGCATCGCGATGACCGCGAACACCAGTATCGACCCTGCCGTCTTCCTGAACCGTCCTGAGTCTCCCGGAGGCTGGTTGATACGCGACCTCCGGGTTAGGGGCCACGGACTCAGCCTGCCGGTGAGCGTCCTCGTATTCAACCGGTGGCAGGTTCCCGATCGAGGAGTGAAGCCGGGTCTGTGTTGTACCAGTGGACCCAGCGAGCGAATTGCCATTCGACCTCTCTGCGGTCGCTCCACGCGGGTCCGCCGATGTCGATGGCCTCGGTCTTGAACAGCCCGATCGTGGACTCGCACAACGCGTTGTCGAGAGCGTCACCCACGGTCCCGATCGAGCCGGCGATCTGCGCGAGGATCAACTCGGCGGTGAACGCCACCGACGTGGACTGCGACCCGGCATCCGAGTGATGGACCAAACCTGTTGGTGTCCAATGGGATTCGCACCGAGACCGGAGGTTCAAGGCTTGGCGTAGCGCGTCGGTGACCAGCGCGGTGTGCTTGCTCGTGGTGACCCGCCAGCCCGAGGATCCGGCGGGAGAACACGTCGACGACGAACGCGACGTACACGAATCCGGCCAACGTCCACACGTAGGAGAAGTCGGCCACCCACAGCTGGTCGGGCCCGGTCGGGGCGTCCCAGCCGCGGTGGACCAGGTCCGGGTGACGGACCGCCGCCTCGTCCCGCCTCGTGGTGACGGTGCGGTGCCGCCCGCGTACGACCCCGTGGATCCCGGCGATCCGCATCAGCCGGCCGACCTGGTCACGACCCACCTCCAGGCCGGCACGGCGGGCCGCGTGCCACATCTTCCGGACCCCGTAGACGCCCCAGTTCTCCTGCCACAGGGTCACCACGGCGTTGACGAGGTAGGCCTCGGCCAACGCCGCGTCGGACACCGGCGCGGCCTTGATGGCGTAGTACGTGGACGGCGCGATCTTCATGCCGTGCTCGGACAGCACGGCACAGATCGGCTCGACGCCGAACCGGTCCCGGTACCCGTCGATGTAGGCCACGATCACTTGAGTCGGCGGTCGAGCTCCGCCTGTGCGAAAAACGCCGAGGCGGTCTTGAGGATGTCGTTCGCGCGCTCGAGCTCGGCCACCCGACGCTTGAGCGCGCGTACCTCCTCAGGGTCCGCCTGACGTGTCGATGTCGGCGGGCGGGAACCCGCGGCGCGATCCTCGGCCTCGATCCGGTTACGGATCGTGGCCGGGTTGATGTCGAGCAGCGCGCCGACCTGACGACGTGCCCCGACCTTCGATCCCCGTGCTGCTCGAGCCGGTCCCGGTACATCCGGACCGCCCGCTCACGAGTCGCCTCGTCGAACTTCCTCGGTGCAGGCACGAGAACAGTCTCCCTTGCTAGATCAGAACCGTCCGGGAGACTGAGGACCGTTCAAGAACATTGTCCATCACTAGCCACCAAGCCATCCTCGGCAGGAGCAGCCGACCCGAGGACGGCGAGGGACGCGAAGGGCCGATGGGTTGAACCGCCAGAGCGGCCCACGTGCGCGGCGCCGCGATCGGGCAGCTGCCACGACGGCGCCGTCCCGCGGCCGCCGTCACGGGAGAGCACAGCGCCGGCGGAGCCGCCGCTGCCGGCGGCGTCCGATGCCGGGCACCGCTGTGGTCAGCCGGTGCTGGGCTGCTGGCCAGGTCCAGCAGTGACGGCGTCCCTCGAGCGGGCTCGCATAGCGGCCGCCGGGGTGGGTCGACTCCGCCACAGGTGCCTCCTTCTCATCGATGGTGCGAGCAGGCCGGGCACGCCCGCACGCCGAGACGTCACGAGGCCGACGGGCACGAAGCGGGCAGGGTGGCCCCGAACGCGCCGAGAGCGCTCGCGCCGCGAAGGCCCCCAGCTCACGGGATAGCTGGGGGCCTTCCGCCAGGCCAGGGGTAACCCAGCGACGCTATTGCACGCAGAAGGATCGTAGGCAGCGGAGGTGGGCCGGTTCTTTGCGGGACCGGACGGATACTTGTCGAGTGAGGACACCGGGGTCGCGAGGCGTGCCGTGCAGCCACTGATCCGGGGTGCGACGCTCGACGGGTACCTCGAGCTGGCCGCGGCCATGGGCCTCGACGCGCCATCGTTGGTTGCTCAGGTGGGACTGGACCTCGGTGATCTCCGGGCTCCGGACGCTTGGCTCGCGGCGGAAGCGGCCGTGCGGCTCCTGGATCTTTCGGCCTCTCTCTCGGGGCGGCCCGACTTTGCCGTGTTGTTGGGTGACCGGCGGCGTCTGGCCACCCTCGGGCCGATCAGTGTGGCGGTACGCGAGGAGCCGGACCTGCGCCAGGTCCTGCGGGTGCTGGTTCGGCACGAGGTGAGCTACAACGAGGCGCTGCGGATGCGCCTGGACGAGAGTGATGGCGCGGCCACCATCCGGCTGTGGCTCGAGCTGGGCGCACCGGCGCCGGTGGGGCAGGCCACGGTGCTCGGGGTCGCCGCCATCAACGGGGTCATTCGTGAGTGCATCGAGGACTCGTGGCGCCCTCTCGGCGCCTACTTCGCGTTCCCCGCGCCCGCCGACCTCGGACAGTACCGCGCCGCGTTCGGGCCCGGTCTGCGGTTCGAGCAGCCGTTCACTGGCCTGGTCCTGAGCTCACGTGACCTCGTGTCGCCGAACCGACTGTCCGACCCGCTGCTACGTCCGTACGCGCAGCAGTTCCTCGAGGCGGCCGTCACCCGGAAGGGGCCGAGTGCCACCGCCCGTGTGACCGAACTGGTCGAGCTGCTGCTGCCCGCGGGACGGTGCTCGCTGACGGCGGTCGCCCAGGCTCTCCGTGTCGATCCGCGCACGCTGCGGCGACACCTGGCCCGTGAAGGGACCTCGTTCAGCGCCATTGTGGACGAAACCCGGGCCGCTCTCGCGCAACGCCACCTCGGCAGCGGCGCCCAGTCGATGACCGAGATCTCACAGCTGCTGGGGTTCGAGACCCCGGGCGCGTTCAGCCGATGGTTCACCGGGCGCTTCGGCATGACGGCTCGTGACTGGCGAATGCGGTCCTGAGCCCGGAGCCGCCGCCGGTCGGCTCTCAACAGCGACTGGCAGTGCTGCACAACCCGTTCAGCGCGTCCACCACGGCCGCATGCCTCGATCTCATCACCGACGAGCGGGATCACTGTCCGCCTCCCCGGAGATGTCCCCTTCTCGGCACGACCCACCAGCGGCATGACCGGACGCAGGCAGACGGCCACTCCGACATGCCTGGGACGGCCGAAACCTATACCGCTCGGCCACCGGCGGGTGGACGATCGATCATGCGCCTGAGGAACTTCCCATGCTGGGTCATGGGTCACATGTACCTCCACAAGCCCGGGGACAAGGACATGCTCGTCTGCCAGCGCTGCGGCCATCGGGAGCTGTGGGCGACCAGGCAGATGCGACAAGGAGGCGCTCCGCTAGGCCCTCGCTCTTGGAAGGAATGGCGCCCGGTCGCGTTCGCGAGTCGTCGGCCGTCACGGGTGTGGTCCATGTAGCGATCGACGCCGCTCCGCTCGCACACTCGACGGCGACTATTACGGTGGCACGCGTCTGCGTGAGCCGGGGAGGACCCGAGCGGGTTCGCTGTGTCGCCGCGGGAACAGACACCCTGCGCCACGACGCCGAAAGTGGGCTCAAGACGCCGAGGCGGCCGTCGCGGCGGGAGCGAGAGGGGCGAATGATGAGACTTCAGAACTTCCCGTGCTGGGCCCTCGGTCACATGTATCGGGTCAAGGCCGGCGATAAGGACATGCTCGTGTGCCAGCGATGCGGCGCGCGGGAGCTGGTGTGGCGGAAGCGGTTGAACGACAGGGCCACCAGCCCATGGACGTGACCGAACGGGCTTAGCCGAGAATCGTTGTCGTCCGGACTGGCCAACAACGCCGGCCAACCATGCACTGACGCACCGGCCAGGGCTGTGGGCGAGGATGCACACCATCAGCGGCATGCCAGGACGTTGCCTCGGCCGGGGACCTGCCTCCTCGCTGGACACGGCAGAGGTCCATCAACCACCGACCGTCCAGTCGCCCGGCCGGGGGTGGCTTCTTCTGATCCGGTCAGCCTTGGCGGTCCGGCCCCGCCCTCAGCGGCTCGATCCTGACCAGCACGCGTCGCTCCCGGACCATGCTGGCCCGGTAGCCCTCCCAGTCGTCGTGCTCGCCGGCGACCTGCCGGTAGTAGCGCACCAGCGGTTCCATCGCCTCGGGAAGCGACACCACGTCAGCGGCTCCCTCCACATAGACCCAGTCGCCGAAGAAGCCGTCGGGAAGGATGCAGATCTGCGCCCACGGGTCACGCCTGAGGTTCCTCGTCTTGTAGGCCGTCTCGCGACTGCTGACCATGAGGTGCCCCTGCTCGTCGACGCCGACGAGCACCGGGCTCTGCTGGATACCGCCACCCCTGGTCCGGGTCGCGAGGACCGCGTGGTGATGGCTCCGGGCGAAGCGGAGCGCGTGGTCGAGGTTCATGACGGTCTACCGCCTCGTCCGTCGACTGCCGCCATGCCAGTCCTCCTGGTTGCCGACCGCGCCGTCCTGGACGCCGAGGCCGCGCAACTGCGGGACTTCGCGGAGGGCTGCGCTTGAGCTCCGCAAAGCCGGGGAAGGCTGCAAGCCCGACCACGTGGTCCCACAACCGGATCGCCTCCTCTTCGTTCGGCAGCCGGGAGATGACCGGCCCGAAGAACGCCACCCCGGCAGGAGGCTGGAAGTGGAGGATCGGGGTGCCGACGTCCTTGCCCGTGAGAGCCAGGGCCTCATCGGTTTCGGCCCTGATGCCCAGGTCGAACGAGTCGTCGTCCAGTGCCTCGACGATGTCCTGGGCCAGGCTCAGCTCGGCCAAGACCGGAGCCAGGAAGGAGGGCGTGCCGCGGACATCCGGCTCGCCGGCTGCGGGGACCGGAAGGGGCGGGGAGTCGAAGATGCGCCGTCCCAGTGCTTCGTACATCGGACCGACGATGGCACGGCCGTGCTCCGCACGTGCCCGGCTGATCACGCGAAGCAGTCGCAGCCCTGAGGTGTGGCCGGCCTCGTACTCCGGAGGGAAGTGGCTCTCGTAGTCGACCTCGGAGTTGAGGAGGCGCAAGGAGATGAAGCGCCAGTCCACGGTGTAGTCACGCTGGGACTGCACCAGGCGTACCCAACGGCGCCCGTCATCCAGGCGAACGGACACACGGGGTCGAAGTAGAAGTGGATGTCCGCCTCGGTCACGGTTGGTGCCCTTCTCTCGTCTTGTGCAGGCGTCATACCCGATGCCCGATGCGGGTGTCCGGCCATCTACCGGACCCCTGTGGCGGACGGCGAGCGCGAAAGTTTCAGCCCTCGTCGGTCGATGGAGCGGGAATGTTGCCGGACACGACCGAATGGCGGAGCTCGGCCGGCACCGAGAGCGGCATGGTCGACGTCGCCCGAGGAGCGGCATGATCGGGCGAGCGTAGCCGCCCTCAACGCTCTTCGGAGAAGCCACTTCCCGGACCCGTCACCACCCAGCGTAGAACGCCCCTTCCGACGGCGTCTTGACACAGAAGTGTCCCTATCAGTTTCGTCAACCCGTCGCTGGCTCCTTCACAGTCGGCTGCAGAGCCTGGCTGGGGTGGCCCGGCTGGTAGGGCTGGCGGTCGCGGATCATGGCGTGCATGACGTCGACGCGCCGCCGAGCCAGACAGGTCAGCGCCGCGGTGTGGGACTTGCCTTCGGCTCTCTTGCGGTCGTAGTACGCGCGGCTGGGTGGGTGCTTGAGGCTCGCGAAGGCCGAGATGTAGAGCGCGCCGCGAAGAGTCCGGTTCCCGCGGCGGGCCTGGTACTCGCCCTTGATGGTGCGTCCGGATTGCCGGGTGGTGGGGGCAAGGCCGGAGTAGGAGGCGAAATGAGCGGCGCTGGCGAAGGCGGAGCCGTCGCCCGATCGTGCGGAGCAGCTCGACCGCGGTGCGTGACGCCGACGCCCGGGCATCGAGGTGATGATCTCGGCCAGCGGGTGCGATGGCCAAGAGTTCCTCGAGCTCGGTGGCCAGCACCTCGCGCTGCTCGAGGACGGACAGCAGTTGGGCGGCCAGCCCACGGATGACCCGGCCGTACTGCTCGGTTGCCGGGATGGTCACGCTCTGCTGGGCCAGCGCGGTGAGGATCTGGCCGGCCAGGGTGGCGGCGATGCGCGGTGGCCCCAGGGCGACCAGTCCCTCGATCTCGTCCGTGTCGAGCGCTGCGATCGAGGCTGGTGTGCCCGTAGCGGCCAGCAGGCGCAGGACCCCGCGGCGGCGAAAGTGCTTGCCCAGCAGGCGTTCCAGTGCCGGATGGACGTGGAGAAGCGCGTCGTGCAGCCGATTGGTGAGCCGGGTCGACTCGTTCGCCAGGTCGGCGTCGTAGCCGGCCAAGACCGCGAGCTCGACGGTGGTCTGCTCCTCGAAGCCGACCCGCCGTAGCGCGTGGGGCAGGGTGCGGGCGGCGTCGGCGATGACGTGGGCGTCGCGCGCGTCGGTCTTCGTGTCGCCGGGGCAGAGGTCGGCGATCCGTCTCATCGCCAAGCCCGGTAGGTAGGCGACCGTGATGCCGGCGGATCGAGCGACGGCGATGGCTAGGTGTTCTGTCCACGCAGGTTGGGCACGAGGTCGGCTGGTGACTTGCCGCCGAGCGCGGTGTGACCGCGGTGGTGATTGTAGGTGTGGAGCCACTCGGGAAAGAGCGCGGCGCGTTCGGACTCGCAGCTGTAGGGCTGGGCGTAGGCCCACTCCTCGAGCAGGGTCCGGTTGAAGCGCTCGACCTTGCCGTTGGTCTGTGGTCGGTAGGGCCGGGTCCGCTTGTGTGTGATGTCGCCGAGGGCGGCGGCGAAGGCGTGGGATCGGTAGCAGGAGCCGTTGTCGGTCAGCACGCGCTTCACGGTGACGCCGGCCGCGTTGAAGTAGGCGTTGGCCCGCTTCCAGAACTCGGCGGCGGTCTCCTTGCGCTCGTCGTGGAGCAGCTCGCTGTAGCCGAGGCGGGAGCAGTCGTCGACGGCGTTGTGGATGTACCAGTAGCCGGTGCCGCGCTGCCCGGAGTTCTTCCGTCCGGCCTGACGTCCGAGCACGCGCCAGCCACCGCCGTCCGGGATCCGGCCGAGCTTCTTGATGTCGACGTGGACCAGGTCGCCGGGGGCGTCGTGGACGTAGGTGTTGGCCTGCTTTCGTGACCACTTGATCCGGACCCCGGTGGCGGGGTCGGTCCACGCCAGCGGTGGGCAGCCGTAGCGGCGCAGGATCTTGTGCACCGTCGAGGCCGCCAGCCCGAGCCGGTAGGCGATCCGGGCCGGACCCCAGCGGCGTGAGACCCGCAGGCCGACCACGCGCCGCTCCACCCGCGTCGGGGTGCGTCGCGGGGAGCAGGCGGGGCGAGAGGACCGGTCCACGAGGCCGGCCCGGCCCTGTGACCGGTAGCGGTCGGCCCACCGCCTCGCGGTCGTGACGGAGCAGTTCCATCGTTCGGCGGCCCGCCGCAGGGTCCAGCCCTGCTCGACGACGAGCTGGGCCAGGCGGAGCCGACCGGCAGGGGTCAGACAGGCGTTAGCGTGGGACATCGAAGACCTCCGTTGTGAGACCGGTGTGGGTGCGTGGTTGCTCCACACCTCACTCGGAGGTCTTCGTCATCGTCCAGCCGGCACGCCGTACCTAACGTCCGTGGTCAGTACAGCTAGGGCGCCGATCGAGGCGAGCTGGTCGACGACCACCAGTACACGGCCACGGGCCTGGAGCTCCTCGAACAGCTGCATCAGGTCAGGCTCAGCGTTGGGCAGCGGCCGATCGGTGAGCCGTTCGCCCTGCCGATCCAGGGCAACGGCGTGATGCGAATCGCGTGCAACGTCGATGCCGCAGAAGACCTCGAACTGGGCCGCGGCCAAGTACTGGGCGGCGGGGCTCGTCTTGGACAACTGGACCTCCCTCGTAACAAGCAGACCAGCCGTGGACGAAGCGCCGGCAGCCACGTTACGCAAGGCATCCAGAACTGGGCCATGTCCCTATGAGCGGTCACACACGTCCGGCGATCCCGGGTGACAACACTTCTGTGATCATCGACGACAGGAGCCATGAATCATGCCGAGATCGCTGGCCTGCACCCTCACTTTGAGGGTCCCCAGAAGGTAACGGGAGCCATGTGCGTGTCCGGCGGGGACCCTCAGACGCCGGTCAGCTCGCGCGTGCGGTGCGCCGGCAGCGTCTCGTGGGGGGCGCCGACGTCCTGGCGGATCTCGTCGCCGCAGTGCGAACAACGCCACCCGGTCTCACGCCTGAGGTAGTGGTGACCCGCCGCCCTGCAGATGCGCGCCGGGCCGGCCTCGCCCCAACCGGTGTCGGCCTCGGGGGTGGCCGTGCGGGCCGCACGGACGAAGGCCATGGCGACGAGGGAGACGAAGGCCAGGGCCAGCAGCACGAGGGGCCATGCCGCAACGAGGTTGGCGATGCTTGCGTCCGAGGTCAGCGAGAACATGGGATGAACTCTGTCCCGTTCACCGCAAGGCTCTGGTCAAGGAACGGCAAGCAAGATGCAAGAAAAGCGCAATTCCGCAGGCGGAGACGGACACTCCGTGGTATGCCCGCTCGCTGGCCTGTGCTGCAGGGTCGCCGACGCTGGCAGGACCCGCATCGCCCTCGACCGCGCGGGCACGGCGCTGCCGGGTCAAGCCGACGGTGGCGGCTCTGGAGCGTGACCATCCCGAACCGACGGTTACACGCCCACCTCGCGCTTCGCCGCGCGGACGTCCGCCATCGACACGAGCGACCAGAGGCAGGAGCGGATGTCCGGCCTCCTGTGGCCGGAGCCGTTCGGCAGCGAGACCAGCTTCTGGCTGGCCGACCTGTGAAAGCCGGTGGTGGAGTGGGCGCTGCTGCAGCTGTGGCCGGCCGCGCCTGCACACCTGTGAGTCGCCGATTCGACCCGGGCGCAGGCATCACTCCGTGAAGGTGATGCCTTCGAGGTGCCAGCGGGTCATCCTGCCCGTGTGAGTGCGACTCGACCGAGGTGAGCCGCGCAGGGCATGGAGCAAGAGTCCGAGGAGCGATGATGTTACGACGAGCCCCTTCGTTCCCGACGGAGTACCGGTGCTGTCACGCGGCCGCCACCGCAGCCCCCGCAGGGGCGCGTGCTTCATGGAGATGGCCTCCTTCCTGGCCGGCGAGCGGTGGAGCGACCATCCGACCTGCACCCATCCGGTGCTCGCTGAGCTAGCCCGCTGGGTCAACGACATGCTCGACGACGCGCACCGCCAACGACTGGTGACGATGGTACCCGAGATCGTCGGCCTCAACCCGGACGACCCGCGCGCGACGACGGCGCTGCTGCTGACCGCGGCGCGCGCCGCGTTGCCGGTCGCCGCCCACGAGCGGCAGAACCTCTTGGCCCTGGCGATCCTCAACGCCGAGCGCGTGCTGGCCGATCAGGACGGCCGCTCTCCCGGTCACCTGTCGCAGGCTTCCCGGGACGCTCTCATGAGTTCTCCCGCGGCCGAGCGCTGGGCGCGGGTCCAGCTAACCCGCATCGGCTTCAGCCCTGCGGGGGTGCGGCCCTCCAGCGCGGCCAAGGTCATGGTCCTGGCCGTCGACGGCATGGGGCGCGCGTGGATCGACGACCGCCAGGAGCGCCTCGTCAAGCTCCTGCGCGACGGCATTGACGTCATGGCCGCCTTTTCCCCGCTCTTGCCCGACCCGGTCGTCGTGTCAGGGCCGGTGAGTGACCCTGGCATCCGCGCGACGAGGTCCACGCGGCAGGCGCGCGGCTTGGCCGGCTGAGCGAGCGGCGCCACCCGCTGAGGTGAGACCGCCCTCAGCTGGTGTCGGTCGGCCGGGTGCTCCTCCTCGGCCGCCTTCGCCTCCAATCAGCCTGCGCCGGGCAGTGCTGCAGCTGGCGCCGACCGGCCTACGCGAGCCGTTGGGACTGATCTTGGTCGCGTGCCGGATTATGTGCGGTTCGGGGTACCCAGCGCACCACGGATGTTCCGGGCCCTGAAGCATGCAACGGCCGCTCCACCGGGCTTCGCTCCAGGCTTCGCTCCTGCCGCCGACGCCGAAGGGACGGACCCGGCGGATCATGCACGGGACCCTTCCTCCCGGGTGTTGGGGGGCTCAGTGGTGCTCGCCGCACGAATCCGGCGCCCCGGCTCATGCGAGCGCAGCACCGTTCGCCTTCGGAGAGTGATCTCACCCCGGTCTGTGTTCCCTAGCGTGAAGGGACAGGCGCCCCCATGTGTCCTAAAGGGCGGGGGCGCCGCCGCTGGACTCGTTCTGATGAGGAGACGCTCATGTCAGAGGCTGTAGGCAGCTCCGCGGAGCCGCAGGTGACCGTCGTTGGGGCCGTGTCCGACGGCGCGTACACCCTGCTCGATCGCGGACTTCGCGAACACGACGAGCGCGCAGGAGGCATACGGGGCGCTCAAAAAGGTCGAAGACGGCCGACATGTCGAAATCGAGGGCGTCATCGTGGTGAAACGGGAGGCTGACGGAAAGGTCGAAGTCCAGCGGGCAACCGACCACACGACCCGGCGTGGCCTCACTTGGGGAGTCGTTGGTGGCGCGGCCCTAGGGCTTATCTTCCCCCCGTCGGTCCTCGGCAGCGCCGCGGTTTTGGGGGCAGCAGGGGCGGCGGCTGGCAAGGTGGGTCAGCTCCATCACCGGCATGAGTTGGCGGACGAGCTGCAGGCTGCGATCGAGCCGGGACATTCCGGCATAGTTGCCCTTGTGTCCGACCCTGCAGCTGTCGAGCTCCGGCGAGCCCTCCAGATGGCCAACACGATCGTCATGACTGCCATCGACGATGTCGTCGCCAAGGACGTCAAAGCTGCCGCCAAGGAGGCTGAAGAGGCCGAAGGCCAGGCCGTCGAAAGCACGGGCGACAACGGGCAGTAGGCAGCGAGCGACACCGCGCGCATCGATCTGCCGCGGATCGCAGGCTCCTGCGGGAAACGTGTGCTGAGCGAGATGCTGGCTGCGCTGGTTGCCCTGGGCATGGTGAGTACGGTCGCTGTGGCCTCGAGTCGCTCTGCGCCAGCGGCCGACACCGAGCAGCCCCCAACCCCGGGCATGGCGGCAATGCTCGATGTCCGCCATGCTGCAGCGAGCCTGGATGCTTCGTTCCCGCCGCGGGCCCGGGCCCACACCGCGCCGCGCTGCGCCGCGCACCATCTGCGGCAGATGCGGACGTTCGCCATCCCGCCTGGGCCGGTCGGTGCATTCGCCACGCGCGCATGGGCCGGCCGCCGGCCACGGAGCTGTTAGGCGCAGTTGTTGGCTACGGAGGCCGCTCGGTCACGTGCTCTTGGACTGGCCGGCGCACTGCCCCCTGAGCTTGCGTGGCGGCGCGACAGGCGGCCGGGAGGCTCAGCGGACGTGAACGCGGACGATGACCATGGTCGTTCCGATCTTCACGCCGAGGTTCCAGTCGCCGCTGCGCATGCCGCCCATCCTGATTCCCAGGTTCCAGCGGCCGGGGCCTGCGGCGAGCATGGCCTTGTCGCGTCGCATCGGTGTGCCGGGGGCACGTGCCGCGTCGTAGTAGACCGGCCGGGTCCCGGCGAGCGCGGTCAGCGTGTAGGCCTGGCCGCTCCTGACCTGGAACGCGCCGTTGGCGTACGTCGCGCCGGACAGCCAGGCGGTCAGGGTCCGGTACCGGACGGGGCCGCTCCTCGCGACGTTGCCGGCGCGGTCGGTCGCGACCGCCGTGACGGTCGTGTATTGGCCGCTCACGGTCTTGCTTACGGTGCAAGAGGCGAGCCCGGACAGCGGGTCGCTGCCGGCACACCGGGCGGGCGGCGCGGCGCCGAGGTAGGTCGCGCCGTTGACCGGGCCGCTCAGCCGCACTGACGGCAGGGCCAGGTCGATGTTGACGGAGACGACGGCTGTCGCGGTGCCGCCGTCTGCGGCCGTGATGGTGCGGGTGACGCTCTGGGCCGCGCCGGCTCGGGTGAGCCGCACCGGTGCCGGGCACGCGGCGGTCAGGGCTGCGCTGGTCGGGGTGCAGGTGAACGTGACGGTGACCGGGGAGCGGTACCAGCCGTAGCGGGTCTTCGCCGTCGCTGCCGTGGCCGTCGCGACGATCCGCGGGTCGGTCCGGGCGGTCGAGCCGGAGCTGCCGGTGAAGGTGCTGCTGCCTGGGTAGGCTGCGGCGACCCGGTTGGCCTGGCCGGCCCCGACGGCGTACGGCAGGGTTGCCGTCCCGCCGGTGAGCGGGGCCGTCCCGACGGTCTTGCCGTTCACGCTGAAGGTGACCGTGCCGGTGGGGCTGCCGGCGCCGGGGGCGACCGGCGCGACGGCGGCGCTGATCGTCTTCGCGCGGACCGCGACGGCGGTGGTGGTCGCTGCCTGGTCCACGACCTGAGTGAGCTGGTTGGCGGACGGCAGGTACGTGGTGGTGTCGGTCGGGCTGAACGCGGCCGCGACGGCGTGGGCGCCCGGGGTGAGCGGGTGCCCGGCGGGGTCGGTGAGGGCCGGGCTGGTCGCATGTCCGCCGCTGAGGGCTACCGGCGCCCCGAGTGGCGTTCCGTCGACGCTGAATTGGACCGCGCCGGTGCCGGCTCCACCGACGGTGGCGACGGCGTGCAGGGCCTGGCCGTAGACGCCCGGGTTGGCGGTCGTGGCCAGCTGCACGGTCATGGCGACCTGGGTGACCGCGAACGACTGCTGCATGCGGGGTGCGGCGGTGTACGTGCCGTTGCCCGGCTGGTCGAAGTCGACCGTGCACGTCCCGGCCCGGTCCAGGGTGACGGTCGTCCCGGTCAGGGTGCAGACGCCCGTGGACGTGTTGTCGACTGTGACCGTGACCGGCAGCCCGGAGTCAGAGGTCCCGGCCGGCTGGTAGCTGCCGCCGACCTTGGCGTCCGCAGGCGGCGTGGAGGTCACGGTGATGGTCTGGCTGCGCGCTGCGACGGTCAGCGTGAACGTCTGCGAGGCGCTGCTGGTGCTGTTCGTCGCGGTGATCGTCAGCGGGTAGGTGCCGGCCGTCCCGGGGGCCGGGGTGCCGGCCAGGGTCGCGGTGCCGTCGCCGTTGTCGGTGAAGGAGACGCCGGACGGCAGGGCGCCGGTGCTCGACAGGGTCGTGGCGGCCGGGTAGCCGGGGCTGGTGGTGACGGTGAAGGTGCCCGCGGAGCCGATGCTCAGGGCGGTGTGGTCGGCGCTGGTGATGGCGGGGCCCTGCAGGACGGTGAGCGTGAACGACTGGGTGGCGTCGGTGCTCGAGCCGTTGCCGGCCGTGATGGTGACGGTGAACGCGCCTGCCGCGGTCGGGGTGCCGGCGATGGTGGCGGTGCCGTCGCCGTTGTCGGTGAACGTGACGCCGGCCGGCAGCGGGCCGGTGTGGGTGATCGTCGTGGCCGTCGGGTAGCCGGCGATGGTCGTGACCGTGAAGCTGCCGGCGCTGCCCCTGGTGAAGGTGGCGTGGTCGACGCTTGTGATGACCGGGGAGGCGCTGGCCGGCACGACCGTGAGGGTGAACGACTGCTGGGACGATCCAGCGCCGCTGTCGGCCTTGACCGTGAGCGGGTAGCTGCCGCTCGTGCCGGACGCGGGGGTGCCGGCCAGGGTCGCGGTGCCGTCGCCGTTGTCGGTGAAGGAGACGCCAGAAGGCAGGGCGCCAGTCTTGCTGAGCGTGGTCGCGGTCGGGTATCCGGCGCTCGTCGTGACGCTGAGGGAGCCCGCGGCGCCGACGGTGAAGGTGCGCGTGGTCGCTGCTGGTGAAGCTCGCGAGCTCTTCGACGGTCAGGGTGAACGACTGGGTCGTGGAGCCGACGCCGTTGCTGGCGGTGACCGTCAGCGGGTAGGTCCCGCCGGTCCCGGTCGCCGGGGTGCCCGAGCAGGGTGGCGGTGCCGTCACCGTTGTCGGTGAAGGTGACACCGGCAGGCAGGCTGCCGTTCTCGGTGACGGTGTCCGCGGCTGGGCTGGTCGTGACGGTGAAGCCGCCGGCCGTACCAGCGCTGAAGGTGGCGTGGTCGGCGCTGGTGACGTCGGGGGACTGCTGGACCGTCAGCGTGAACGCCTGGCTGTCATCGGGTGCGACGCCGTTGCTGGCAGTGATCGTGACGGGGAAGGTCCCGGCGGCGGTCGGGGTGCCGGCGAGGGTGGCGGTGCCGTCGCCGTTGTCGGTGAAGCGTGACCCCGGCCGGCAGGGCGCCGGTCTTGGTGATGGTGCTCGTGGCCGGTACGCCTGGGGTGGTGGTGACGGTGAACGCGTCCGCCACGCCGCGGGTGAACGTGGCGTGGTCGGCGCTGGTGATGGCGGGCGGCTGGTTGACCGTCAGGGTGAAGGCCTGTGTGTCGTCCGGGTTGACGCCGTCGCTGGCGGTGAGCGTCGACCTGGTAGGTGCCGCCGGTGCCGGCGGCCGGGGTGCCGGCCAGCGTCGCGGTGCCGTCGCCGTTGTCGGTGAGGCCCACTCCGCTGGGCAGGGTGCCGGCCTGGGTGATGGCGACGCTGCCGGCGCCGCCGGAGGTGGTCACCGTGAAGGTCCCGGCGTTGCCGACCGCGAACGTGGCGTGGTCGGTGCTGGTGAGGACCGGCGGGTCGGTGACGGTGAGTGTGAAGCTCTGCGTGGCGGGGGTGCTGGCGGCGTTGGTCGCGGTGATCGTGATCGGGTAGCTGCCCGCGGTGCCGGCGGCGGGGGTCCCGGCGAGAGTGGCGCCACCTGTGCCGTTCGGGGTGAACGTGACGCCGTCGGGCAGGGTGCCGGTCTTGGTGACGGTCGTCGCGACCGGGAACCCGGCGGTGGTGGTCACGGGGAAGTTCCCAGCCGTCCCGGCCTGGAAGGTCGCGTGGTCGGCGCTGCTGATCGTCGGGGACTCGTTGACGCTCAGGATGAACGCCTGGCTGTCCGACGGGAGGGTGCCGTTGTCGGCGTTGATGGTGAAGCTGTACTGCCCGCCGCTGCCGACCGGCGCGGTGCCCGCCAGAGCTCCTGCGGCCATCGGCGACCACGACGGACGGGGTGCTGAGGTGGTGGCGGCACGAGAACAGGACCACCCGTGGCCCCGCTAGAGGTCACGGCTTACGTCAACCTCCGGATTGCCGGTTGTTGCCCAGGTCGGGGTGGGTTTGGTCGCGGCCCAAGCGCCTGCGCTCATCCTCAGTTCTTGCATCCCCTCGGTGAACACCCAGCCTTGTCACAGCGCACGGCCACCTGGCTTACAGAAAACGCCGCGCGGCACCTTCTCACGGAGGAGACTCAGACCATGCGACTCAGGAATCAGCACCCCGCGTCATGGGCCACTGGTTCGGCCTGCCGCCCGGTGACGAGGAGATGCTCGTCTGGGGCTGCAGCGTCCAAAGAGCTGCTGTGGACCCAGTGGATGCGGGGGAAGGCCGATAACCCTGTCGTAGCCGCAAGAGCGGACGCCAGCACACCCACGCTGCCGACTGCGGCACCGTGGCGTGACACAGACCTCTGGCCGCAGAGGAGAGCGACATGACGCCGAACAGCACCCAGCCGCGCAAGCACCCTGGCTCGCCCGCCGCACTCTTGCGCCCAGGTGGCGGGTGGGGCGCTCACCCGGCCGGGGCCGGTGTCGCCGCTGCCCGACAGGCGGCAGGGACATCCCTGCCGTTACTTAACGGACGTCTGAACGCGGCCACCGGGACTCTGTAACGTCCCCCGGGCATGTTCGGGCCTACCCAGTGCACGCGTCGACGCCGCTGAAAAACCCGGTCATCGCTCGGCAAACCTGAAAAGATTCCTTAGGAAGGACCGCCATGGCACAGTCACGCCGGGTATCCGCCACAGCAGCGATCTTGAGCATGCTCGCGAGCGTCCTGCTGCTCAACCAACCGCCTGCAGCACGGGCCCTTGCAACGCAACCAAATGTGCTGTTCGTCCTTGTCGACGATATGCGCAAGGATGAGCTCCCCCCGCTGCGGTTCCTGAATGATGGAACGTGGCTGAACTTTTCACACGCTGCGGTAGAGGTCCCGATGTGCTGCCCCAGTCGCGCCTCGATTCTGACCGGCCGGTACTCCAGCGAGGTCGGTGTCAGGACGAACTCCGAGGGCATGAACCTCGATGACAGCCGGACGATTGCCACCGTCATGAAGGGTGCGGGGTACCGCACGGGCCTGGCCGGGAAGTACCTCAACGACTTCCCGTGGAGCCGACCCGCCAGCTACGTTCCGCCCGGGTGGGACTACTGGCGGGCCGACGGCTCCGAGGCCAAGGCCGCGGAGTCGAAGGGGTACTACACCGCTGACTACCTCACCATCGCGGCTAAGAACTTCGTGAACGCCACTCCTGCCGGTAAGCCGTTCTTCCTCTACCTCGCCTACAACCAGCCACACCTGCCGGCCAACCCGCCGGCACGCTATTCCACTACTGCGGTCACGTTGGCGCCCAGGCCGCCCAACTTCAACGAGGCCGACGTCTCGGACAAGCCTCCCGAGATCCGGTCCCTGCCCTTGGCCGACCAGACCACCGTCAACCGCTGGCTCAAGGAGCGCACCAACAAGGCGCGGTCCCTGCTAGCGGTCGACGAGAGCGTCCGAGCCGTCATGTCGCACCTAGGCCAGAAGGGCTTGCTGGACAACACGGTGGTGATCTTCGCCAGCGACAACGGTTACGGCTTCGGCTCCCACCGCGTCGAGAGCAAGGCCTACCCCTACGAGGAGCTGGCAAGCATCCCGTTCTTCGCGCGCATCCCCGGACGCGCGGCGGGCACCATCCCAAACCAAGTCAGCCTGTTGGACCTCGCGCCCACCTTCGCCGACTACGCCGGCACCACCATGCCCGGCGCCCGCGGCCTCAGCCTGAAGACCCTGCTCACCGACCCGCAGGCCACCCTGCCCCGGACGTGGGTCTTCATGGAAGGTCCGCGCCGGACCAACCCTTGGCAGGCGGTCAAGAGCCAGCAGTACAAGTACATCGTGTACGCCCAAGGATTCAAGGAGCTCTACGACCTGGCCGCCGACCCATACGAGCTGACCAACCGGGCTAACGACCCCGCATACGCGACACGGCTGTCTGCCGCTCAGGCCGCCCTGACCGCGCTGCGACCGTAGACGGCCGCACCCGCGGCTCAAGGTAGGCGACAAGTGACATGAGAAGGACAGGGAAGACCCAAGGAGGGGTGCGAGATGTCAACACGACTTCGAGCCTGCGGGGCGGCGGGCGTTCTGGCTGGAGCGTTCGCCATGGGCAGCGCCGCGGGCGCCTTCGCAGCCGCTGAGCGCGTTGTTCCGGCCGGTGGCGCGGCTGGGCACGCATGGGCACAGTCGTCCGTCGGTTATCCGTTCCACGTCGGCGGCTTGGACTCGATACCGATCATCGTGGACTTCAGGACCTCTTTCCCAAGAGTGTCGAAGGTCTGTCTGACGGCGCACTTCGGGAAGGACGACCCCCTAACCCATTCCGAGGAGATCTTCGTCGACTACCCGGAGCAGGCCGGGGAGATCGAGGACTCGGGGCACTTCCTCTTCTGGTCCAACTACGCGCAAAAGCGCCCCAGCAAGACTGTTCACACCATGCGGCGGTGCGTCACGCCCACGGACCCCGTCCGGACGCCGCTGGACCCGGCCCGGTGGCTCGACGGCCGTGAGGTTCTCTACGTCGAGGGCGCCTACCTCAACAACAGCGACTACGGGACAGCGACGATCATCAGCATCTCAGCCCAAATCTACGAATAGCGCCCCAGCCTGACGGTGTGGTGGGAGTCGTAGTGGCTAGTTCCCCGACGGTCAAACCAACAGGAGGCCAACCGAGCGGATGGCGTCAAGACGCTCATGCCAGCCACGCTCCGCCGCTTATTCCGCGGGAGGACGCCGCCCAGAAGCGAATGAATGATCTCCCAGGGAAGAGCATCACCACCACCTGACATGCCGGGGTTGCAGGACGCAGGACCCGGCGCCCTTACCCGTCAGCCTCGCACCGGTTTCGCGACCGCCCGCATCGCCTCAGGCCGGTCGGGTGGCCGACGCGGTCACCCTCTCGACGGACTGGCTGCCGGCCGGTGCCTTGTCCGCGGACGTGACGGGCCTTGCTATCACGTCGGCGACCGTGCCTGGGTCCGCGGCCGGGTCTGGGTCCGGGCTACCACTTGCTCGCCAACCGCCGAGCTCGACGAGCGCATTGTCTTTGAAGTGCCATGTCGAATCGAAGCGTGCGTGGAAGCTCCTCCCCACCTCGACGGGCGTCTGCGTCGTGGCGTACACCAGGGTGACCGACGAGGCGTTGCGGATGAAGTTGTTTCCGCCGCCCTTCGAGCTCGTCCGAGACAGTTCGGTGGCCCCCGGCGGCAGGGTCATCACGTCCAGCCTAGAGAGCCGGTCGATGACCCTCTGGTCGGCGGCGTCCGTGCTGCAAGCGGTCAGCCCGGCCGCGGCGGCCGCTGCGATGGCCACCGCCGTGAGGCGCCTGCCGCGTCGACGCGTCACGCCTTCAGGGCCGACCAGTTCGATGCTCACGGGATGCTCACGGACCCTGGGAGTCATAGCGAAGAACGCAGCGTGGTCGCGTAGCCGGTGCGGCGATTCGCGGCGACGGCCGAGACACCCCCGCCGCGGGGGTCGCCACTGAGGAATCTGCATGTCCCTGTGCCCATGCCCCCAGAGTGCGCCGAGAAGCGCGTCCTGGCGCGCGCACTCAACATGAGGCACCGGCCGGCCCGGATGTTTCACGCACATGGCTCCCTTCTGTGTCAAGACGCGGTCGGCAGGTGGCGTTCTACGCTGGGTGGTGACGGGTCCGGGAAGTGGCTTGTCCGAAGAGCCGGTGTGGGGTTGTGAGCCGGTCACGCTGGAGTCAGAGTCGTTACCCCGGTGCCCTCCCGGGCCCGTCACTGTGGTGATCCGGCCGGCGACGTAGTCGCCGAGCATGGTGCGGAAGACCAGGTCGGACAGCCGCCGTTTGAGGCAGCGCATCGCTTCCATCGAGCTCTTGCCGTCGGCCTTTTTCCGGTCGAAGTAGGCGCGGCCCTCGGTCGGGGTCCGCAGCTGGACCGTGGCCATGATGTGCAGCACCCGGTTGATCTGGCGGTTCCCGCCACGAGAGAGCCGGTGACGGACGTGGTCGCCGGACGACGCGTCGATCGGGGCGGTCCCAGTCCAGGAGGCAAAGTGGTTGCGGTCCGGGAAACGGGACAGGTCCCCGACCTCGACGAGCAGCCGCGCCGCACCCGACGGGCCGACACCGTGCAACCCGAGCAGCGAGGTGCCGGTCGCCGCGACGAGCTCCTTCAGCTCCTTGTCCGCGGCCTTCTTCCGGGCATAGATCCGCTCGAGGTCGACCACCAGCTCCATCGCCACCCGCTTGCGGGTCTTGCCGACGTCGTCGCGTGGGCGGACGGTGGCCAGCAGAGCCCGCGCTTGGGCTGCGGAGAGGTACTTCTTCGCGCCACCAGGCAGCATTTCCAACAGGATCCGATGCAGCTGGCTGATCTTGCGGGTGTGCTCGTCGCCGATCGAGCGGCGACGGTCGACCAGCAGCTGCAGCACCTCGAGCTGCGCGTCTGACACGACCGGGCGCAGCCCTGCCATCCTCGTACCGACGAGGGCGACGGAGTGCGCGTCGGTCGCGTCGGTCTTGCGGCCCTGACCGGTCGCGAACACCCGCGCTCGTGCGGACAGCTTCGCCGGCACGTCGACCACGTCCTGCCCGTCGGCGATCAGCCGGTGCGCGATGTGCCGGCCGATCCCCTCACAACCCTCGATCGCCCACACCCGTTCCGGCCACGCCGCGACGTGTTCGAGCATCTCTGCGTAGCCCTCGACGCTCGTGTCGAACCGGCCACCGCCGACGACGGTCTCGTCGGCCGTCATGACCTCGATCGTGACGCTGCGTTTGTGCGGGTCCATGCCGATCACGACCCGCGGAACCTGCTCTTGCATGCGAACCTCCCTCGCCCGAAACCGATGACTGGTTGGGCGTGGAGGGCACCGCTACTTCGAGCAGAGCAATCCCTTCTTGAGCCTCTCCTGCCCGGCGGTGCCCGGGCGGCGCAACCCATGTGAGAGCCACACGACTAAGGCGTGGGCAGCCGCGTTTGCGAGCGACGAGCCCGGGCACCTAGACCAGAGCCTGCGCAGGCACCGGTCCTACGTCAATGAAACAAGTAGCCGCGTTGAGGGCGGCTACGCTCGCCCGATCATGCCGCGTTGAGGGCGGCTACGCTCGCCCGATCATGCCGCGTTGAGGGCGGCTACGCTCGCCCGATCATGCCGCGTTGAGGGCGGCTACGCTCGCCCGATCATGCCGCGTTGAGGGCGGCTACGCTCGCCCGATCATGCCGCGTTGAGGGCGGCTACGCTCGCCCGATCATCTGCCTCGCGTCGCATGGCGAGCGGCTACGCTGCCGATCATCGTCGCTCTGCCGTCTGACGTGGGCGGCTACGCTCGCCCGGATCATGCCGCGTTGAGGGCGGCTACGCTCGCCCGGATCATGCCGCGTTGAGGGCGGCTACGCTCGCCCGGATCTGCCGCGTTGAGGGCGGCTACGCTCGCCCGGATCTGCCGCGTTGAGGGCGGCTACGCTCGCCCGATCTGCCGCGTTGAGGGCGGCTACGCTCGCCCGATCATGCCGCGTGAGGGCGGTACGCTCCCCGATCATGCCGCGTTGAGGGCGGCTACGCTCGCCCGATCATGCCGCGTTGAGGGCGGCTACGCTCGCCCGATCATGCCGCGCTCAGGACCTTTTCCCATGCCGATTTGGATCGGGCTGCAGCGAGGCCCGGGCTCAAGTGCAGGAAGTCTGGCCTTCAACCGTCCTCCGGATGCGCAGTCACTTCAGGCTGCCGGAGGGCGCTACCGGTGGTTCCCCACGGGTCATGTGCAACGGAACGGCGGTGGCGTGTCGCCGGGCTTCCACCAACTCGTCGCCAAGTGATCGCGTCACTATCTCGACGCCGCTGCCGTCGACGGCCGGTGAGAACGAAATGCAACGCAATCCTTCTGGGACGCCGCGCCTCCGCTCATCAGAGATGACTGCGTCGACCGCCGCCTGCAGTTCGACGAGGGAGTACCGGGCACTCATGACGTGCACCTTGATGCCTGAGCGTCGGACGCGTTCGGCCGCTTCCTGCACTCGGGACGGCACAGGGCCGCGCCAGGAAAGGGTCACCGAGTACTCGTCGAGGTCGATGGCCAGGCTCGTGTAGCCGTCATCGTCCGACGTCTCTTTCACCGGGAGGAGCTCGTCACACGCCGCGGTCAACCGCGCCTGCTTTCGCTGCGAGTACGAGGCGAAGGCCATGGATACAGAGTGCCAGTGCGCCACCTGCGGATGTGCCGCTCCCGATCACGTCATCGGATCCACTCATCCGATCATGCCGCCGAGCGGCCGTTGCGACGCTCCTGTGTCTGAGCACCGGCCACCCGCGGTGGAAGCGTGGCCAGGGGCCCCCGACCCAGCTGTGGTGCGTCGAGGGCCCGGGCAAGGAGGGGTCACGAACACTAAGGGTCAGTGACTGCCTCGCGCCGCTTGGTGGCGTGTCAGTCGCTCGGTCAGATCAGCGGATTGGTAGCCATCGGCCAGGGCCTCGTTCACGATCTCGGCCTGGGTACGTGGCGACATCCCGTCGATGGGCTGGTCGCGGTCGAGGTTGGTCGGGAAGGCGTAACCCTCCGCGGTCGAGGCGATGACGTTGGCGATCGCACGAAGTGTCATGCCGGCGGCTCGGGCGGAGAGGAGCGCGGGGTAGACGGCTTGGACGACCCTGGCTCGGTCGACGGTCTCCATGGTTCGACCGAAGGCCGAGCTGATCTGCAGGAGGTTCGCCATCCGGCGCACGTCGGTGGTGTGGTTGGTGCCGGCGGCGTGGAAGAGCGCCGGGTTGAAGAACACCGCATCGCCGGCCGAAAGCGGCAACTGCACGTGGTGGGCAAGGAAGTAGTCCTGGAAATCCGGCTGCTGGTAGGCAACATAACCGTGCGTGTACTTCTGGCTGTGCGGCAGGTAGAGCGTCGGTCCGGACTCGACGGGCATGTCGACGTGCGCGACTGCCCCCTGGAGCGTGAGCACCTGCGAGAGTTCGTGTACGTGCGCCGGATAGGCCGCGCAGGTCTCGGCGGACTGGAAGCCGAGGTGATAGTCGCGGTGCACCGTCTGACCGGCGCCGCCGGGGTTAACGACGTTGAGCTGCGACGTCACCTGGTAACCGGGCCCGAGCCAGGCCTGCGCTGCGAGCGCGAGGGCGTCGTTGGCGTAGTAGTCGACGAAGGCCTCGGGGTCGGCGACGGCCAGCTTCTCGAGGGCATTCCAGATCCGGTCGTTGGCGCCCGGCTTGGCGAAGTGGTCACCGGCCGCGATGCCGCTCGCCCGCTGGGTGACGATCATCCGCTCGAACGCCGCCGTGGCACGGTCGAGCGGGGCGGCCTCGAAAGCACCTGTGAGGACGACGATCCCCGGACCGTCGGACAGGGCTCGCGCCAGCTCGGCCTGCACGTCTCGGCGGGAGGTGTCCACACCAGCTGTATGCCGCAGGGTGGCCCAGTCGTAGATGAGCACCTCCTGCTCGACGCGGGTCGCGTGCGGGTACTCACCCAGGTCGGTCTGCTGGTCGAGCACGGCGAGCAGGTCTGGGAGCCTGGCGTCCTCCGGACGGGTCCAGTGCGGTCGCGAGCCGGTCGATGTCATGGTCATGGTGCCCTCCTCGGGCGGAACGGCGGTCACCCGGGCGGCCGGTGCGACGCTGCGGTTGTGCTGGGGATGCCTCAAGGATGGCGCGCGACTCTCGTCATCGACGAGGGCAAAGCCCTCAGAAAGACCTCATGTACGGCGTCTCGGAGCTAGCCTCGCAGGCATGACCCGATCTCGCGCCAGGTCCCACCGAGTGCGGGACATCGCCGAGCAGTCAGGGCTCTCGGAGGCGACGATCGATCGCGTGCTGCACGGCCGTCCGGGGGCGAGCGCCCGGGCGGTGCGCGCCGTCGAGCAGGCCGTGCTCGACCTTGACCGCCAGCAGACCCAGCTGCGCCTCGCCGCTCGCACGCTGCTGCTCGACGTCGTCATCCAGGCCCCGTCGCGGTTCAGCTCTGCTGTGAGGTCGGCACTCGAGGACGAGCTTCCCGCGCTGCGCCCAGCCGCGGTCCGGGCGCGCTTCCACCTGCGCGAGAACGCCGATGTCGCCGCCGCGGTGGAGGTGCTCGACGGACTGGGTCGGCGCGGACGCGTCTGCCACGGCGTGGTGCTCAAGGCGCCTGACGACCCCGCCGTCGCGTCTGCCGTCGACCGGCTGGCCGTCCGCGGCATCCCTGTCGTCACCCTCGTCACCGACGTCCGCGACAGCGCGAGGGTGGCGTACGTCGGACTGGACAACGCCGCGGCCGGGGCCACGGCCGCCTATCTCGTGACGCAGGTCCTCGGCGACCGGCCCGGGGACGTGCTGCTCACCTTGAGCCGGTCGTTCTTCTTCGGTGAGCGCGAGCGGGCGGAGGCCTTCACCTCGGCTCTGTCGCGCCTCGCGCCCCGTCGGCGCATCCACAGGATCACCGACAGCGACGGCCTCGACGCAACGATGGGAGCACGCGCGGCCGACCTGGTCACCGAGCAGCCGGGCGTCTGCGCGGTCTACTCGGTCGGGGGTGGCAATCGCGCCATCTCGCGGGCCTTCACTGACGCAGGCCGCCCGCCCGGGGTCTTCATCGGGCACGACCTCGACGAGGACAACCTGGAACTGCTGCGCTCGGGAGTGCTCACCGCCGTCCTCAACCATGATCTCCACGCCGACATGCGCAACGGCGTGCGTCAGGTGATGCGCGCGCACCGGCTGATGCCGGGCGCGCCCACGTCCGTCGCGGCCAACGTCGAGGTCGTCACGGCATACAACATTCCCCCGCGGATCAACGTCCACTGAGGGCGAAGCCAGACGCCCTGCTCGAGCCGTGAGGGACTTTTGAGGGCTTTGCTCGGCGCAACGCCGGTGTAGGTGCCCTCAGGCTGAGGTGACCGGCCTGGGCCACGACGTCCTCAGGCGCAGCCGCGGCCACGAAGCGCCGTCGTGGCGCCACCAGCACATCTCGAGGAGAACCCATGCGCCTTGGTCTGATCGGACTCGGCAGGATCGGCTCGTTCCACGCTGCCACCCTCTGCCGGCTGCCCGCCGTCGACTCCCTCGTCGTGACGGACGTTGTCCCGGCGGCGACGCGGGCCGTCGCCGAGCGGGTGGGTGCCGAGCCGGCCGACTCGCCTGAGAGGCTCCTCGAGAGCGGCATCGAGGCCCTCGTCATCGCTGCGGCCACGAACGCCCACACGCAGCTCATCAGGGCCGGCGTCGACGCCGGGCTGCCGGTCTTCTGTGAGAAGCCACTGTCGGCTGACCTCGCCGAAGCCGCAGCCATCGCTCAGTACGTGAGGGAGAGCGCGGTCCCGGTGCAGGTCGGCTACCCGCGCCGCTTCGACCCGGCCTTCAGCGCCGCCCGTGCGGCCGTGGAGTCGGGGGAGCTCGGCTGGGTCCACACGGTGCGCTCTACCACCCTCGACCCAGCGCCCGCGCCACGCGAGTACATCGCGGCTTCCGGTGGGATCTTCCGGGACTGCAGCGTGCACGACTTCGACACCGTCCGGTGGGTGACGGGCAGAGAGGTCGTCGAGGTCTACGCCACGGGCAGCGCACGGGGCGAGGACTTCTTCGCCGAGCTCGGTGACGTGGCAACAGCGGCCACGGTGCTGACCTTCGACGATGGCGCGACCGCGGTTGTCTCGAACAGCCGCTACAACCCGCGCGGGTATGACGTCCGGCTCGAGCTGCACGGGACTGGCGACAGCGTCGCCGCGGGGTGGAGTGACACCACTCCGCTGCGCAACCTCGAACCTGGCTCAGCGTGGCCCTCCGGGCCACCTGCGACGTTCTTCATGGACCGGCTCGGCGCCGCCTTCGAGGCCGAGCTGCATGCCTTCACCGACGTGGTTGCCGGACGACGCGAGTCGCCGTGCACGGTTGACGACGCCCTGGCCGTCGCCCACATCGCCGAAGCCGCGGCCCTGTCCTTGGCAGAGCGTCGTCCGGTGCGGGTCGACGAGGTCCGGCACTCATGACGACTGCGGCGCCGCCTCAAGAGTCTGACGTGCTGCTCGCCACCTGCTGGACCAGCGCAGGCGATGCCGCGTCGGACCGGTCCGACCTGCGCAGTCCGCTGAGCCTGCGGGAACGGATGGAAGCCGCCTCAGCGGCCGGCTTCCGCGGTTTCGGGCTGCTCTCCGACGACCTCCCGGCGGCCGTTGCGGCGTATGGCCTTCAAGGCATCCGGGCCTTGCTCGCCGACAACGGGATCTCCCACCTGGAGCTCGAGGCCATCCCGTACTGGTGGGACGACGGCCGCCATCGCGAGGAGTCGGATCGAGTCCGCCATGAGCTCCTGGAGGCTGCGGAGGTGCTCGGCGCACGACACCTCAAGGTCACTCCGGATGGCGACGACGGCCCGTGGAACCGTGACCTGTGGACAGCTCGGTTTGCGGCACTGGCGGCCCAGGCCGCCGATGTCGGCGCACGCCTGGGCCTCGAGTTCTTCCCCTGGTCCAACGTCAAGACGCTGCACGACGGTCTGCGGCTCGTCGCGGATGCGGGACACCAGGCAGGTGGCGTGATCATCGACACGTGGCACGTCGCCCGGGCGCAGACACCCGCCTCCGAGCTCGCGGACGTCCCGCAGGACCGCATCGTCGGCGTGGAGCTCAACGACGCCGACGCGCAAGTCACCGGGACGCTGTTCGAGGACACCGTGCATCGCCGCCGCTACTGCGGCGAGGGCGTGTTCGACCTGACCGGCATGATCACGGCCCTGCGCGCGGCCGGGTGGAACGGGCCATGGGGGGTCGAGATCCTTTCCGACGAGCATCGAGCCCAGCCGGTCCGCGAGGCGCTCGCCCGCGCCGCCGCCAGCACGCGCCACGTCCTGGAACGAGCCGACCAAGGCGCAGTGCCGTGATGAGATGCGTCCCGGCCAGTCACCGGCACAGGAACAGCCGATGACCCCTGCCGCTCTGGCGCTCCTGGCCGTCGCCGCCCTGCTCATCGGCTTCGCCAAGACCGCCATCGGCGGCGTCGCGAGCATCGCCGTGGCCATCTTCGCCCTGGTCCTGCCCACCAGGGAGTCGACGGCGGCGATCCTGCTGCTGCTCATCGTCGGTGATGTCGTCGCGGTGTGGCACTACCGCCGCGATGCCGACCTCGCACTGCTCCGGCGACTCCTCCCCGCCGTCCTGCCGGGCCTGCTCCTCGGCGCGCTCTTCCTCTCCCGCGCCGACGACAGCACGCTCCGTCGCGCCATCGGCGGCCTGCTTCTCGTCCTGGCGGCGCTTCAGCTTGTGCTGAACTGGCGGTCGCTGGACGCTTCCCGCGTGGGCTCGTCACGTGCGGCAGCCGGGGGCACCGGAGCGGCCGCCGGCTTCGCCACGATGACCGCTAACGCCGCAGGACCGGTCATGACGCTCTACCTCGTCGCGCAGGGAGTCGACAAGCGGCGGTTCCTCGGCACGAGCGCGTTGTTCTTCTTCGGCGTCAACCTCTGCAAAGTGCCCTTCAGCGTCGGACTCGGGCTCTTCGGCAGCGAGACGCTCTCGCGGACACTGGCGCTTCTGCCCTTCGTGCTGGTCGGCACATGGGTCGGGCTCCACACGGCCCGCCGACTGAGCCAGACCCGGTTCGACCAGGCGGTACTGGCCGCCACGGCCGTCTCGGCGCTCGCGCTGCTGGTGGGCTGAGAGCGATCCCGTCGCAAGCACGGTCAGACACCCCTGGTCGACACAGTCGCAGGGCGCGCGGGCCCACAGCCGACGTCCGCTTCTGCCGCGATCCGCGCCGAGGACACAGCCCTCAACCGCTACGTGAAGGCTCGTCTCTCCTAATCCTGCGGCCGCGAGAAAAGGCTTGACCGGGGGTCGTGGGCTGTCGGTTCACGCTTGGGGGTACCACACCCTTCCGAGGGTGGCGGGCTCGGGGGCCGCGAGGTTGCAGGCGGGGGGCGCTTGCGGGGTCGCAGGGACGGGCGCAGGCACGCGCCACGGCATCGGGCAGGGCGGGCCCACAGGACCGCGAGAGGGCCACGACGGGGCGCGGCCCGAGTCGGGGCGGTCCCGGGGGAGGATGGGCGGCCACAGGACCGGGCCTTTCACGGGCCGCCATGGGCCTCGCGCATGACGGGCTGCCACGGCAGCCTGATGGCACATCCATGGCACATGGCAACGCGAAAGGGCGCCTGACGATGACAGATGCCAAAAGACAAATGCGCAGGTCAGACGCCCTTTACGCGAGACGCCGCAGGTCAGCGGAACATGAGTCTCAGATGTCGAAGTACATCTCGAACTCGTGCGGGTGCGGACGGAAGCGGATCGGGTCCACCTCGTTCTTGCGCTTGTACTCGATCCAGGCCTCGATGAGGTCCTGCGTGAACACGTCGCCCTCGAGGAGGTAGTCGTGGTCGGCCTCGAGGGCGTCGAGCACCTCGGGCAGCGAGCCGGGCACCTGCTGGATCGCGGCGTGCTCCTCGGGCGGCAGCTCGTAGAGGTCCTTGTCGACCGGCTCCGGCGGCTCGATGCGGTTCTTGATGCCGTCGAGACCGGCCATGAGCTGCGCGGCGAAGCAGAGGTACGGGTTCGCCGACGGGTCGGGGACGCGGAACTCGATGCGCTTGGCCTTGGGCGACGTGCCCGTGATCGGGATGCGCACGCAGGCCGAACGGTTGCGGGCGGAGTAGACGAGGTTGACCGGGGCCTCGTAGCCGGGGACCAGGCGGTGGTAGGAGTTCACCGTCGGGTTGGTGAAGGCGAGCAGCGACGGGGCGTGCTTGAGCAGGCCGCCGATGTACCAGCGCGCGAGGTCGGACAGACCGCCGTAGCCGCGCTCGTCGTAGAAGAGGGGCTCGCCGTCCTTCCAGAGCGACTGGTGCGTGTGCATGCCCGAGCCGTTGTCACCGAAGAGCGGCTTCGGCATGAAGGTCGCGGTGTGACCCTGCTTCCACGCGGAGTTCTTGACGACGTACTTGAACTTCATCAGGTCGTCGCCGGAGTGGAGCAGCGTGTTGAAGCGGTAGTTGATCTCCATCTGGCCCGCGGTGCCGACCTCGTGGTGGCTGCGCTCGACGTTGAGACCGACCTCCTTGAGCTCGAGGCAGATCTTGTCGCGGAAGTCGGCGAAGTGGTCGACGGGGGAGACGGGGAAGTAGCCGCCCTTGTAGCGGGTCTTGTAGCCCTTGTTGCCGCCCTCCTCCTCGCGGCCGGTGTTCCACGCGGCCTCGACGGAGTCGATGAAGTAGTAGCCGGCGTTCTGCTTCGTCTCGAAGCGCACGTCGTCGAAGACGTAGAACTCGGCCTCGGCGCCGAAGTAGGCGGTGTCGGCGATGCCGGTGGACTTGAGGTACTCCTCGGCCTTGCTCGCGATGTTGCGCGGGTCGCGGCTGTAGCGCTCGTCCGTGAAGGGGTCGAGGATCGAGAAGTTCATGACCAGCGTCTTCTCGACGCGGTACGGGTCGACGAAGGCGGTGGCGGGGTCGGGCACGAGCTTCATGTCGGACTCGTGGATCGCCTGGAAGCCGCGGATCGAGGACCCGTCGAACATCTGGCCAACGGTGAAGAAGTCCTCGTCGACCGACTCAGCCGGCACGTTGAAGTGCTGCATGACACCGGGCAGATCGCAGAACCGAATGTCGACGAACTTGACGTCCTCGTCCTTGATGAACGTGAGGACCTCGTCAGCTGAGCTGAACATCCAACCTCCTGATGTGGGGCGAGGTCGCCCGGGTCCTGGGCTCGTCGGAGCGGCAGGGATCGAGGGACGGCCTCGTGCTGTCGGTGACGACCCTACCGACCGCCGATTTCTCGGCCATGACCCTCATGTTTCGCGGGTGTTACGGATGGACAGGCCCGGGCAAGGAGCCCGGACCAGGTCTCGTTACGCTGGTCCCGTGGTGGACCGCAAGGATTTCGGCTCGTGGCTCGAGGGCCCCCGAGCGCGCACGAACGCCGACGGGGCAGTACCGCGGCCGCGACCTCGGCCTGCCGCCGCAGCGGACCCGGCTCCGTGGCCGGCTTCGGCATCCGCTTCGTCGGGCGTGCTCATCGACTGGGCGCATCGCCTCGTTCATCGCGCGTGGTCTCTTCGGCGTGCCGCTGCCGTTCTCGCAGCCGCCGGCTCGGGCGGCCAGGGCTTCGTGGTGCTCGCCGTGTTCGGCGTCATGCACCTGCTGCTCGTCGGCACGGTCGGCTTCACGATCGGCCACCGGATCATGGGCCTGCAGGTGCGCTCGCTGGTCGGCGGGCCGCGTCCTGCCGCTGCAGGCGATGGCGCGCACCGTCCTGCTCTGCCTCTTCCTGCCCGCCGTCGTCTGGGACCGCGACGGCCGGGGCCTGCACGACAAGGTGCCCAACACCGTCATCGTCCGCACCCGCTGACCAGCGAGGACGCAGGCGCCGAGACGACGCGGGTATGCGGAAGGGCCGGTTCCCCGGGAACCGGCCCTTCCGCATACTGCTGGGTCGTGCCGCCGTGGCGGTCGGGATCACTTGCCGCGCAGGGCCTTCCGGTCCATGCGGGCGCGCATCGGGTCGACGCCGGGCGGCAGGGGAGCGCGGAGGCCACCGAGCGCCTTGAGGCGCTTGTTGACGAGGGCCATCTCGTCCTTGGTGATCTGTGGCTTGAGGCGCTGGACCTTGCTCGCGAGCTTGGGCAGCGGGACCTCGTTCTCGCCGGAGCCGACGCGCATCGTCGTGACGGGGACGCCGGGGGCGACGCGCTCGACGCGCTTCTTCTCGGCGGCGAGCAGCTTCTGGACGCGGGCCGTCGGGCCCTCGCCGACGAGGACGACGCCGGGGCGGCCGAGCGCGCGGTAGACCATGGCGGCCGAGTTGATGTCGCCGGGACGGGCGACGTCGGCGGCGACGGGCTCGCGGTCGGTGTACCAGCCACGACGGATCGAGGTGAGGGCGGCCCCGGCGGCGCCGGCCTGCCCCTCGATCTGGCTGTAGGCGGCCCGCTCGGCGCGGCGGCTCATGATGATCGTCGCGGCGAGGACGCCGAAGAGCACGCCGAAGATGCCGAAGATCCACGGCAGCTTGACGAGGAAGCCGATGACGAGCAGCACCCCGAAGACGACGAGGAACGACAGCAGCATGAACCAGCCGATGACCGGGTCAGCCTCCTTGGAGACCCGGTAGACGTCACGGATCTGGGACAGCCGTCCCTGCTTCTTCTCCTGGGGCGCGCTGCTCGCGTCGCCGTCCTTGTTGCGTGCCATGGTGCTCAGGATACGGCGCTCTGGGCGCGGGCCACCAACGACGCCGCCTCCTGGCGGGCGGGGGACCCGGCGGCCTCGGCGAGGTGCGACAGGTGCGCGGGGATCTCGCGTCCCCACTTGCGCATCGCGGTGGCCCAGAGGCGGCCCGCGCGGTACGACGAGCGCACGAGCGGTCCGGCCATGACGCCCTTGAAGCCCATCTCCTCGGCGACCTCGGACCAGTGCACGAACTCCTCGGGCTTGACCCACCGGTCGATCGGGTGGTGCAGCTTCGAGGGGCGGAGGTACTGCGTGATCGTGAGGATGTCGCAGCCGGCGTCGTGGAGGTCGCGGATGGCCTCCTCGATCTCGGTGTCGGTCTCGCCCATGCCGAGGATGAGGTTGGACTTCGTGACGAGCTCCGCCTCGCGCGCCATGGTCAGCACGGCGAGCGACTTCTCGTAGGTGAAGGCCGGACGGATGCGCTTGAAGATGCGCGGCACCGTCTCGAGGTTGTGCGCGAAGACCTCGGGCCGGGCGTCGAAGACCTGGCCGACGAGCTCGGGCTTGGCGCCGAAGTCGGGCGGGAGGATCTCGACGCCGGTGTTGGGGTTGAGCAGGTGGATCTGGCGGATCGTCTCGGCGTAGAGCCCGGCGGCGCCGTCGGGCTGGTCGTCGCGGGCGACGCCGGTCACGGTCGAGTAGCGCAGCCCCATCCGGGCGCACCGACTCGGCCACGCGCCGCGGCTCGTCGAGGTCGAGGGTGGTCGGGCGGCCCGTCGCGATGTCGCAGAAGTCGCAGCGCCGGGTGCAGACGTCACCCCCGATGAGGAAGGTGGCCTCCTTGTCCTCCCAGCACTCGAAGATGTTGGGGCAGCCGGCTTCCTGGCACACCGTGTGCAGGCCCTCGGACTTCACCATCGAGTGCAGGGCGGTGTACTCGGGGCCCATCTTGGCGGTCGTGCGGATCCAGGACGGCTTGCGCTCGATGGGGGTCTCGGCGTTGCGCGCCTCGACGCGCAGCAGACGACGGCCGTCGGGAACGACAGACACACGGGCTCCTTGGTCGGGATTTGCTGCTCGCGCACAGGTTACGCCTCGCCTCCAGACGCGCCCGGACCGCGCACGTATGCCGTGGGGCGGGGTCGACACGGCAGTGCCGCCCCCGGATGGCGCGTCGCGGGCCCGCCGTCGGGACCCGCGACCGCTCAGCTGACGTCGCGACGGCGGAACGACGGCCAGCGCGGCGGCGACGCCGACGACGCGAGAGCACGAGCAGGTAGACCCAGCCGTGGGTGTAGCCGAGGGTGTGCTGCGGCGCCCTGGCACGCCGTCGGGCCCGCAGGCCTCGACGAAGTAGGTGGCGCCCTTGCCCACGAAGGCGTCGATGTTGATGCGGACCAGCCACGGCTGCAGCGCCCGCCCTGGGAACGCCGTGGGCGACGAAACCCTCGACGAGCACGGCATACCCCGCGACGATCCCGATGACGCCGGCGGTGGCGCGCGCAAGCAGCCCCAGCACCGCCCCGCCGAGCCCGCCCAGGGCGACGACGACGACCACCCGCAGCAGCGCCAGCGCCAGGGGGTCGTCGGGGGTCGCGGCTGGCTCCGGGAGGTGGAGCGAGCTGTCGGGACGGTTGAGCGTCGTGACGACGAAGGCGCCGAAGGCCGCGAGGCCGACGGCAGCGGCCCCGACGGCGAGGCCTCCGAGGGCGGCGACGACCAGCTTCGAGGCGGCCACGCGCAGCCGCTGTGGGCAGAACGTGAGCCACGTCCCCATGGCGCCCGAGGCGAACTCGGCCGCCACGAAGCTCGCCCCGAGGAGGAAGGCGAGGAAGCCGAAGAGGTAGACGCCCTCCCGTCGTGATGCTGCGGGTCATCTCGGTGCGGGAGGTGTTGACGAGCCCGAACTGCGAGAGCGACGGCGGCTGGTTCATCTGGTCACAGCCGAAGTCGGCACCCGGTCGCCGCCCTGGGCCGCTGGGCCTGCGCCTGCTGCTTGCGGCACTCGTCGAGCTGCGCCTGGCGCTCGGCCGCCGGCATGGCGTCGAGCTGCTGCTTCATGTCGGCGACAATCCGGTTGTAGTCGGCGACGCGCTGGGCGATCGCCGCGGGCCGGGTGTCCTGGAAGGCCGCGAAGGAGGCGACGCCCACGAAGAGCACGATCGCGACCAGGACCATGCGGGCGAGCCGGCGCCACCAGAGGCGGCGCAGCTCGACGCCGACGAGCCCGGCGAACGTCGTGCCGCGTGGGCCGCATCGCTGGGCGCGGTCGGCGAGTCGTCGCGGACGAGGGCGTGCTGGCTCATGCCGCACCTCCCGTCGTGAGGCCACCGGCTTCCCGGTCGGCCGCCGAGCCCGAGCCCCTCGTCGGCGGTGAGCGCGAGGAAGACGGACTCGAGGTCCGCGCGCACCGGCATCAGCTCGCTGACGTAGAGGCCGTGGCCGGCGAGAGCGCGGGTCACGGCCGACGGGTCCGTCGGTGCCGACGATGAGGTGCTCGCCCGTCGCGCTGACGCCGAAGCCGTCGCCCTCGAGCACCTGGCGGCGCTCGGTCGGGGGACGCGACACCCACGCGCACCTGGGCGGTGCGACCGGAGCCGCCGAGGATGTCGCTGACGGCGCCCTCGGCGAGCAGCGACCCGTGCCCGATGATCGACACGGTGTCGGCGACCTGCTCGACCTCGCCAGGAGGTGCGAGCTGACGAGCACCGTCTTGCCTTGCGCCCCAAGGGATCTCATCGTGTCGCGCACCTCGCGGATGCCGGCCGGGTCGAGCCCGTTGGTCGGCTCGTCGAAGATGAGCAGGTCGGGGTCCTTCAGCAGCGTCGCCGCGATGGCGAGGCGCTGCTTCATGCCGAGGGAGTAGCCGGCATACCGGTCGCGGCCGCGGTCGCCGAGGTGGGTGGCCTCGAGCACCTCGTCGACGCGGCGGCGCGGGCGTGCCGATGGCGCCGGCGAGCAGCACGGAGGTTCTGGCGGGCGGTGAAGGAGGGGAAGAACTTCGGCGACTCGACGATGGCGCCGACGCGGTCGATGACCTGCGGCAGGCGTCGTGGCACCGCCTCGCCGAAGCACCTCCGCGGTGCCCGAGTCGGGCCGCACGAGCCCGAGCAGCATCCGGATCGTCGTCGTCTTGCCCGAGCCGTTGGGGCCGAGGAAGCCGTGGACGCCGCCGAGGGGCACGCGTCATCGACAGGCCGCTGACGGCGACGCGGCGCGACCTCGGCTGAGGTAGGTCTTGCGAAGGTTGACGGTGCGGACGGCGACGTCCATCGATCTCCCCCGTGCGAGCCGGCTGGTGAGCCACACCCTAGGGGGTCCCGGCTGCGGGCACGCTGTCGGAGGGCCAGCAAGGCGCGCCGGTTCGGCTGGAGCGTCGGGAGGATGTCGGTCAGGTGCTTCTCGACGTGCGGGATCACCTCGGTGACGGGCACGTCGCGGCCGAGCTCGAACGACAGCGAGGTGACGCCGGCGCCGACGATGCCGCACGGGATGATGACCTCGCCCCACGACAGGTCGGGGTTGCAGTTGAGGGCGAAGCCGTGCATCGCGACCTGGCGGCTGACGCGGATGCCGATGGCGCCGATCTTGCGCCGCGGCCCGCGGTCGTCCGCCGCGATCCACGTGCCGCTCTCGCCCTCGACCCGACCGGCCTCGACGCCGAAGTCGGCGCAGACCCGGATCATCATCTCCTCGATGTGCCGGACGTAGCCGACGACGTCGATGGGGGCCGGGAGCCGGACGATCGGGTAGCCGGTGATCTGGCCCGGTCCGTGCCAGGTGATCTTGCCGCCGCGGTCGACGTCGATGACCGGCGTGCCGTCGGTGGGGCGCTCCTGCGGCTCGGTGCGCTTGCCGGCCGTGTAGACCGCGCGGTGCTCGAGGAGGTAGACGGTGTCGGGCTCCTCGCCCGCGACGACCTTCGCGTGGGTGTCGCGCTGGACCTGCCAGGCCTGCTCGTAGTCGACGAAGTCGGGGTCGAGGCCGAGGTGGACGAAGCGCATGCGGTCACCCTACGCCGGGCGGCATACGATGCCGGAGTGCCATGACACCGACCTGTCCCCGTCCACCCCGCTGCGCGTCGGACTCGTCGGCTACGGCTCCGCGGGCCGCGGCATCCACGCCCCGCTCCTCGTCCGCGCCGGTCTCACCGTGGCCGCCGTGTCGACCTCGAACGCGACCCGCGCCCGAAGAGGTCCGCGCCGACCTCCCCGGTGCAGAGGTGGTGCCCGACCTCGAGGCGCTCCTCGGCGTCGACGGGCTCGACCTCGTCGTGCTCGCCTCGCCCAGCGGCGTGCACGCCGAGCAGGCCGAGCGGGTCATCGAGGCGGGGCTGCCGCTCGTCGTGGACAAGCCCCTCGCCCTCGACGCGAGCCGCGCCCTCGACGTCGCTCGACCAGGCAGCGCACCACGGGGTCCCCCTCACGGTCTTCAACAACCGACGCTTCGACCCCGAGCTGGCCGCCCTGCGGATCGTGCGCGACGAGGAGCTCGTCGGTGAGATCTGGCGTGCCGAATACCGTTGGGACCGTTGGCGCCCCGTGCCCAAGCAGCGCTGGCGCGAGCAGGCGCCCGCCGAGGAGGGCGGCGGCCTGCTCCTCGACCTGCACACCCACCTCGTCGACCAGGCCGTGCTGCTGCACGGCGAGGTCGAGTCGGTCTATGCCGAGGTCGACTCGCGCACGACGGTCGCCGAGGACGACACCTTCCTCGCCTGCCGGCACACCTCGGGCGTCGTCAGCCACGTCGTGTCGAGCTCGGTCAACGGCGCCCCCGGGCCGCGCGCCCGCGTCAACGGCTCGGCCGGGTCGTTCGTCATCGGGCGACAGTTCGACGACGTCAGCGCGTTCACGGAGTTCGAGAACGAGGGCGACGCCATCGGCTGGATCGTCCGCGGCGACGAGCGCGAGCCGCGGGCCCGTCGTGACCGACGCCGACCAGGCGAACTTCTACCGCGCGGTCGCGGCCGCCCTGGTCTCGTCGGACCCGCAGGCGACGATGCCCGTCGACCCGAGGGACGCGGTCCACGTGCTCGCCGTCGTCGACGCCGCTCGGATCAGTGCCCGCGACCGTCGCGTCGTCGAGGTCGTGACGCCCGGCCAGACCCCCTAGCCCGTTCCGCCGCTGCACCTGCCTGCGTATGCCGTGTGGCGCGCTCCGCCTCGTTGCGTCCGCGTCCTGGCGGCTCGGGACCGCGCTCCAGCCGTTCTGGTGCCTGTGGATGACCGGCGCGCTGGTCGCCGCCGGGCTGCTTGCATGAGCGGGTGACCGACGAAGAGCCACCGCGGGCCCCGCAGTCTCCGGCGCGGCCGGAGGTCCCGGGACACCGCGTCGAGGCCGTGATCGGGACCGGGTCGTCGGCCGTCGTGTGGTCGGGCACCGACGCGTCCGGGCGGCGCGTGGCGATCAAGGTGCCCCACCGCGGCCGCGACGAGGTCGACCGGCAGCAGGCGATGGCCGAGCAGCAGGTCCTGCTCGCCGTGCAGCACGACCACCTCGTGCCGTTGCGGTCGGTGGTGCCGCTCGCCGACGGCCGTGAGGCGCTCGTGTTCGACCTCGTCCGCGGAGCACAGCTCGCCGGCATGGTGCGCACCCGCGGTCACCTGCGGCCGGGTGAGGTCGTCACGGTCCTCACCCCGGTGTGCGAGGCCGTCGCCCACCTGCACGCGGCGGGAGGCCTGCACGCCGACATCTCGCCCGCCAACATCACGGTGACCCCCGACGGGCGCCCGGTGCTGCTCGACCTCGGGGCCGCGCGCGTGGCCGGGCGTGACGCCCGGTGCCGTGCACGGCACGCCGGGGTTCGTCGCCCCAGAGGTGCGGCTCGGGTCCGAGCCGGACGAGGCCGCCGACGTCTACGCCCTCGGTGCCGTCGCGTGGTTCTGCCTGACCGGCAACGGCGCGCCCGACACCATGATCCGCCTCGACCACGAGACGGTCGTCAGCCATGTCGGAGCCGGCCTCGCCGACGTCGTGGCGGCGGCCATCGATCCCGAGCCCGGGCTCCGGCCCGGGGCTGCCGAGCTCGCCCGGCTCTTCTACGACGCGGTCCGCGCCCGAACCCGTGGAGGTCGTGGTCGGCGCCGACGAGGCCTCGGCACTGACCCACCGACTTCGCGCAGACGCCGGCCGCGACCCCCGCGTCGTCCAGCCCCCACGCCGGCGCTGGCCCCGGCGGCTCGTCATCTCGGCCGCCGTCGCGGCTGCCGCTGCTGGCCGCAGCAGGCTGGGCGCTGGCGGCGCGGGGGCCTGACGCACGCCCTCTCGCAACCCCGACGGCAGGCCCCGTCGCACCCCGAACGGCAACCGGCGTGGGGGCGACGCCCGCAGCCGTTGCACCGCCCACGGCACCCGTTGCACCGCCACCCGCGCCGGCCGCCGACCGCGTGCTCCACGACGCGACGAGTCCGGCTGCGCGGGCCGAGGAGCTGCTGCAGGCCCTCAGCGACCGCCGCGCCGCCGCGCTGGTCGCCCGCGACGAGGCTGCGCTGGCGGGCGTCCACGCACCTGGTTCGCCGAGCCTCGCCAGCGACCGGACCCTCATCTCGGGGCTCAGGGGCGCCCGCATCCGGTGGGAGGGGCTTCGGCTCGAGGTGGCCGAGGCCGTGTTCGTCTCCGGCTCGCCCTCGGAGGCGGTGGTGCGCGCCCGGGTCGACTGGACGGCATACGTCGTCGTCACGTCCGCGGGCGCCCGCGTCGACAGGCGCCGCCGATGTCGGGCGTCAGCTCGACTTCCGCCTCGTGCGCGGAGCGCAGGGGTGGCGGATCAGCGCGATCAGCGCCGCACCAGCCACCTGACCGCGCCCTCGAGGTCGGGGTGCTCGAAGGTGAACCCGGAGGCCAGCAGCGCCGCGGGCTCGACGCGCTGGCTGGCGATGACGTAGTCGGCGAACTCGCCGATGACGGCGCGCAGCGCGAAGTGGGGCGCCGGGACGAACGCCGGACGCGAGAGCGCAGAGCCGATGGCCGACGCGATCTCCCGTTGGCGGGCGGACCCGGGCGCGGCGAGGTTGAACGGTCCGGTGAGCTCGGGCCGGTCGATGAGGTGCAGGATGGCCCGCACCTCGTCGACGAGGGTGATCCACGGCCACCACTCGCGGCCCGACGCCATCGGTCCGCCGAGGCCCAGCCGGCCGAGCAGCACCACCTGCTCGAAGGCGCCGCCGTGCTGGGCCATGACGAGACCGGTGCGGACGAACGCCACGGGGAGCCCGGCATCGACGGCCGGCTGCGCCGCGCCCTCCCAGCGCACGACGACGCCCGAGAGGTAGTCCTGGCCCGGCGCGCTCGTCTCCGTGAGGTGCTCCTCGCCGCGGTCACCGTAGTAGCCGACCGCTGAGGCGTTGACGAGACGGACCGCCTCGCCGGTGCGGTCACGGTGCGCGACCAGGGCCTGGACGACCGTGCCGGTGGCGTCGGTGCGCGACCGCTCGACCTCACGCTTGTGCTCGGCGTTCCAGCGACGGTCGCCGATGCCGACACCGGCGAGGTTGACGACCGCGTCGACCCCGTCCAGCGCAGCCTCGTCGAGACGGCCGCGGGCGGGATCCCACTGGATCTCGTCGGGGGCTGCGGGGGAGTGGCGCACGAGGCGGAGGACCTCGTCACCCCGCTCTGCGAGCGCACGACGAAGCGCGCCGCCGATCAGACCGGACGAGCCGGTGACGGCGACGCGCTTCGTCATGGCGTGCTCCTCACGCTGGTGGACCTCAGGCCTCGAACTGGCCCTCTTCGAGCCGGGCCTTCATCGTGCCGAGGAAGCGAGCGGCGTCCGCCCCGTCGACGATGCGGTGGTCGTAGGACAGCGCGAGGTACATCATCGAGCGGATCGCGATGGTCTCGCCGCCGTCGGCGTCGGTGACGACGACGGGACGCTTGACGATCGCGCCGGTGCCGAGGATGGCCACCTGCGGCTGGTTGATGATCGGGCGTGTCGAACAGCGCGCCACGGCTGCCGGTGTTGGTGATCGTGAAGGTGCCACCGGCGAGGTCGTCAGGCGTGATCTTGTTGCTGCGCGTGCGCGCGGCGACGTCGGCGATCGCACGGGCGAGGCCGGCGATGTTGAGGTCGCCGGCGTTCTTGACGACCGGGACGATGAGGCCCTTCTCGGTGTCGACCGCGATCGAGAGGTTCTCGCTGCCGTGGTAGACGACCTCGTCGCCCTCGATGCTCGCGTTGACCATCGGGTGCGCCTTGAGCGCCTCGGTCGCGGCGAGGGCGAGGAAGGGCAGGAAGCTGAGCTTCGTGCCCTCGCGGGCCTCGAAGTCGCTCTTCACCTTGGCCCGCAGGCGCGCCACCTTGGTCAGGTCGACCTCGACGACGGTGGTCAGCTGGGCGGAGACCTGCAGCGACTCGACCATGCGCGTGGCGATGACCTTGCGCAGCCGGCTCATCTTCTCCCGGGTGCCACGCTTCGGCGAGACCGACGCGGTCACGCTCGGTGCGGCAGACGCAGCCGGGGCTGCCGGTGCGGCGGACGCGGCCGGCTGTGCTGCCGGGGCGGGCTCGGCCGGAGCCTTGGCGGCCTCGGCGGCGTCGAGCACGTCCTGCTTGCGGATGCGGCCGCCGACCCCGGTGCCGGTGATCGGCGGAGAGGTCGACACCGTGCTGGTTCGCGAGCTTGCGCACGAGCGGGGTGACGTAGGCAGCGGCGTCGTCGCGCGACGGTGCAGCGGCCGGCGCGGCCGCCTCGGGCGACTGCTGGGCCGGGGGACGCTCGGCGTCGGCCGGCTTGCCGGCGGCCTCCTGGCGTCGCCTCCTCCGGCGTCTCCTGCGCGGGAGCCTTGGGAGCCGCCGGGGCCTCGGCGGCCGGCTCCGGTGCCTTCTGGGGCTCGGGCTCGGGCGCCTTCTCGGGCTCGGGTGCCTTCTGGGGCTCGGGCTCGGCGGCTGCGGCGGGCGCGCTGCCGCCGATGACGGCGAGGTCGGCGCCGACGGGCACCGTGTCGTCCTCCTGGACGAGGATCTTCGTCAGGGTGCCGGCGACCGGTGACGGGATCTCGGTGTCGACCTTGTCGGTCGAGACCTCGAGCAGCGGCTCGTCGACGGCGACCTCGTCGCCCTCGGACTTGAGCCAGCGCGTGACGGTGCCCTCGGTGACCGACTCGCCGAGAGCGGGCATCGTCACCGTCTGGCCCTCGCCACCGGAGGAGGACGATGCGGCCGCCTGCGGCTGCTCGGCCTGCGCGGCCTCGGGCTCGCTCGTGGCGGCCTGGGGCTCCTGCTCGGTGCTCGGTGCCTCGGGCGCCGGGGCTGCCGCCGGCTCGGGGGCCTCCTCGGGCTCCTCCTGCGACTCGGCGGCCGGCGTGTCGCCACCGGAGGCCGGGGCGCTCCCGTCGCCGATGACGGCGAGGTCGGCGCCGACGGGGACGGTGTCGTCCTCCTGGGCGAGGATCTCCTGGAGGGTGCCCGCCACGGGAGAGGGGATCTCGGTGTCGACCTTGTCGGTCGAGACCTCGAGCAGCGGCTCGTCGACCTCGATGCGGTCACCGACGTTCTTCAGCCAGCGGGTGACGGTCCCCTCGGTGACTGACTCACCCAGGGCCGGCATGGTCACGCGTTCTGACATGACGTGTTTTCTCCTCTTCCCAGTTTCTGGCTCAAGCGTGTGCGTGCAGGGGCTTACCCGCCAAGGCCAAGTGTGCCTCGCCGAGCGCTTCGTTCTGTGTGGGGTGCGCGTGGATGAGACCGGCGACGTCCTCCGGGTGCGCCTCCCAGTTGACGATGAGCTGTGCCTCGCCGATCTGCTCACCCATCCGGGCACCGATCATGTGGACGCCGACGACGGGTCCGTCGACCTGGCGCACGAGCTTGACGAAGCCCTGGGTGCCGAGGATCTGGGACTTGCCGTTGCCGCCGAGGTTGTACTCGTACGTCGCGACGTCGCCGTGCTTCTCGCGCGCCTGGGCCTCGGTGAGGCCGACGCTCGCGATCTCGGGGTCGCAGTAGGTGACGCGCGGGATGCCGCTCTCGACGATGGGCGCCGGCGCGAGGCCGGCGATCTCCTCGGCGACGAAGATGCCCTGGGCGAAGCCGCGGTGCGCGAGCTGGAGGCCGGGGACGATGTCGCCGACGGCATAGACGCCCTCGACGTTGGTGTGCAGTCGCTCGTCGGTGGGCACGAAGCCGCGGTCGACGGTGATGCCGGCCGCCTCGTAGCCCAGCCCCTCGGTGACCGGGCCACGGCCGACGGCCACGAGCAGCAGGTCGGCCTCGATGCTCTCGCCCGACTCGAGCGAGACGGTCACGACGTCACCCTGCTGGGTCGCGCCGGCGAAGCGGACGCCGGTCTTGAACGGCGATCTTGCGCTTGCGGAACGACCGCTCGAGCTGCTTGCTGATGGCCTCGTCCTCGGCGGCGACGAGACGAGGCAGGGCCTCGACGATCGTCACCTCGGAGCCGAAGCTCTTGAAGACGGAGGCGAACTCGACGCCGATGACGCCGCCGCCGAGCACGACGACGCGCGCCGGCACGTGGTCGATGGTGAGGGCCTGCTCGCTCGTCATGATGCGGCCGCCGATCTCGAGACCGGGCAGCGACTTCGCGTAGCTGCCCGTCGCGAGCACGACGTTGCGGCCCGTGAGCCGACGGTCACCGACGACCACGGTGTGCGGACCGTCGAGGACGCCCGCGCCCTCGACGTAGTCGATGGTGGCGGCCTTGACGAGGCCCTGGAGGCCCTTGTGCAGTCGGGAGACGACCCCGTCCTTGTAGGCGTTGACACCCGTCATGTCGACGGACTCGAACGTCGTCTTGACCCCGAACTGCGCACCCTCGCGCGCGACGTCGGCGACCTCGGCGGCGTGGAGCAGCGCCTTGGTGGGGATGCAGCCCTGGTGCAGGCACGTGCCGCCCAGCTTGCCCTTCTCGACGAGTGCCACCGAGAGCCCCAGCTCTGCCGACCGGAGGGCGCAGGCGTAGCCGCCCGACCCCCACCGAGGATGACGACGTCGTAGTCGCTGGCGGCATCAGCCGGCATGTGGATGTGCTCCTTCGGGGTGGATCGTCCGCTCCTGCCGTCGTGCAGCAGCCGAGCGGGGGACGTGCGGGAGTACGCGCGAGTGAGCGTACGGCCGGTCGTGCAACAGCATCTTGTCATTGATCCTGTGAGACGGCACAGGCAGGTCGTCGCCCCCCGCGCGTGCTGCCCCCGTGTGCACGGCGCAACCACGTACAGTGCCGACATGGGCTGGTTCTCACGTCGCGGCGGCCGCAAGGGCGACACGCGTCCCGGCCGCTCCGACGGGCCGAAGATGGAGATCGACCGCAAGGCGGTCGAGCAGCACCTGCGGTCGTTCGTCGAGTCCCGTCTCGGGGTCGAGGCCTACGTCGAGCCCGCCACGAGCGTCACGCCGACGACGATCGTGCTCATCGCCTGGGACGGCGAGTGGACGCGCCGCGCGGTGACCTCGCCCAAGGACGGGCTTCGAGATCAGCCACAAGCTCGGCGTCCCGGTCTACGACGTCAACCAGACCGGCTACCCCAACCGGATGCGTGAGTGGAGCAAGCGCCGCCGGCAGGGGGACGCCTGACCCGGGCACGCGGCATACGTCCTCGTCGGCTCGTCGCCGGTGAGGTGCAGAGAAAGGGAGTGGACCGGTCCCCGGTTCGCTGACAGGGTGAAAGATGTTCAGTCCGTGCCGGATTCGGCGCCACAGCACACAGGAGGTTCTCGAATGTCGAAGCAGGATGGCGCATCCAGCGGTCCGAGCGAGGAGATGAAGGCCAAGTTCCGGGCCGCGCTCGACAAGAAGCACGCGCACGGCGGCAAGGACGTCTCCGACGACCACGACCGCACCAAGGTGCACGGTGCCCACGGCCCCGCCAAGGCCCAGCAGATGTTCCGTCGCAAGTCCGGCGGCTGAGCGCGCCGGCACCGCCGCAGCCACGCCAGAGGCCACGTTCCGACCGGAACGTGGCCTCCTGGCGTACGATCGGGCGTCAGACGTAGGACTCGGCGAGACCGACGAGGGTGCGCACGCCGAAGCCGGTGCCGCCCTTGGGCCAGTAGCCGGTCGGCGCCTTGTCGTTGAAGGCCGGCCCGGCGATGTCGAGGTGGCTCCACGGGATGCCCTCGCCGACGAACTCGGCGAGGAAGATGCCGGCCGTCAGCATGCCGCCCTCCGCGCCGCCCTTGTGGGCCAGGTCGGCGTTGATGGACTCGAGGGCCGGACGCAGCTCCTGGGGCAGCGGCATCGGCCACATCGCCTCGCCGACCGTGGCGGCGGCCTCGAGCACCCGGGTGCGGAAGGCGTCGTCGTTGCCCATGACGGCCCCGGTGTTGGCGAGCGCGACGACCTGCGCGCCGGTCAGGGTCGCGATGTCGACGATCGCGTCGGGCTTGCTCTCGGAGGCGAGCGCGATGCAGTCACCGAGGACCATGCGCCCCTCGGCGTCGGTGTTGAGCACCTCGACGGTCTTGCCGCCGCGCATCGTCACGACGTCGCTCGGGCGCTGCGCCGTCGAGCTCGGCATGTTCTCGGCCAGGCCGAGGTAGCCGGTGACGGCGATGGGCAGACCGAGCTCGGCGATGGCGAGGACGGCGCCCGCGACCGCGGCGGCGCCGGCCATGTCGCACTTCATCGTCAGCATGCCGTTCGCCGGCTTGATGCAGAGGCCGCCCGAGTCGAAGGTGATGCCCTTGCCGACGAACGCGATGGACGCCTTGGGCCGGGCCGGGGCGTAGCTGAGGACCGCGATCCGCGGCTCGTTGGCCGAGCCCTGGCCCGACGCCCACGGTGCCGCCGAAACCGCCGGCACGCAGCGCCTTCATGTCGTAGGACTTGAGCTTGACCTTGGTGCCCTTGACGCGGTCGGCGAGCGAGTCGACGAACGTCTCCGGGTAGAGCAGGTTCGGCGGCAGGTTGACGAGGTCGCGGGTGTACGCGACGGCCTCGCCGAGCGCCGCAGCACGCTTGACGGCCTTGCGCGAGGCCGCGTCGGCCGGACCGACGAGCGCGACCGAGCTCGACGGCGTCGGTGCTCGTCGTGCCGGCCTTGGACACGGCATACGCCCCGAGGGCCACGCCCTCCGCCACGGCGGAGACGACCTCGACGGAGGTGCCCGGCACGACGACGGCGACCTTCTTCTTCTTGCTCAGGGAACGGATCGCGGCGCCGACGCCCTTGCGGACGTCCTCGAGGGCGCGCTCGTCTCGCCGGAGAGGGCGCCGACACCGGCGAGCACGACGAGCTTCGCAGCGACGTCCGGCACGGCGGCGAGGGTCGTCACCTCGCCGACCTTGCCGGCCAGCTCGAGGTCGGCGATGACGGACTTGAGGTGCGACACCGACTTGCGCGGGAGGCCGTGGCCGGGCGCCAGGGTGCGCACCGCCGTCACCCGGCACGAGCGCCACGACGAGGGCGTCGGCGGGGGTGTCGGCGGCCGAGCGGTTCGAGATGGTCAGGTTGGCCACGGAGGGACTCCTTGTCGAGGTGCTTGCGGGCGCACGGTGCTCGCGCGGCGTGCGGTGCGTCGGTGGTGCGCGCCGGGGCGTGGCGCGTCGCGGTGCACTGCACGACAGAGCGTGCGGCGTCGATCGTAACGAGCGGGGCGGCCACCGCTGAGCGGTAGGTTGGCGCCCATGACGACAGCGACGTCGGGGACGACCTCCCCGCTGACCTCACCCCTGCACGACCGCCACGTCGCCCTCGGCGCCAAGATGGCCGACTTCGGCGGCTGGGACATGCCGATCGAGTACCCCGGCGGTGGCGTCGTCGCCGAGCACACCGCGGTGCGCGAGCGCGTCGGCGTCTTCGACGTCAGCCACCTCGGCAAGGCCTCGGTGACCGGGCCGGGCGCGGCCGACTTCGTCAACGCCTGCCTGACCAACGACGTGCGCCGCATCCAGCCCGGGTCGGCGCAGTACACGCTGTGCTGCGACGAGGCGGGCGGCGTCGTCGACGACCTCATCGTCTACCTCAAGTCCGACGACGACGTCTTCCTCATCCCCAACGCCGCCAACACCGCCGAGGTCGTCCGCCGCCTGCAGGCCGCCGCGCCCGAGGGCATCACCGTGACGAACCTGCACCGGGACTACGGCGTCATCGCCGTCCAGGGCACGAAGAGCGACGAGGTGCTCGAGTCGCTCGGGCTGCCGACGGGCCACGACTACATGTCGTTCGTCGAGGCCGACTGGCAGGGCCACCCCGTCATCGTGTGCCGGACCGGCTACACGGGCGAGCGCGGCTACGAGCTCGTGCCGCGCTGGGACGACGCCCCGGCCCTCTGGGACGCCCTCGTCGAGGCCGTGGCGCCCTTCGACGGCAAGCCGTGCGGGCTCGGTGCCCGCGACACGCTGCGCACCGAGATGGGCTACCCGCTCCACGGCCAGGACCTCTCGCTGCAGATCTCGCCCGTGCAGGCCCGGGCCGGCTGGGCCGTCGGCTGGAAGAAGGAGGCCTTCTGGGGCAAGCAGGCCCTCGAGGCCGAGAGGGCCAACCCGACGCGCCTCATGCGCGGCCTGCTCGTGACCGGTCGCGGCATCCCGCGCGCGCACTGCACCGTGTCGTGGAACGGCGCTGCGGCCGGCGAGGTCACCTCGGGCACGTTCTCGCCCACCCTCAAGCAGGGCATCGCCCTGGCCTTGCTCAACCCCGACATCGCCGACGGCGAGACGGTCGAGATCGACGTGCGCGGGCGCACGCTCGAGGCGACCGTGGTCAAGCCGCCGTTCGTCCAGGTGCAGGTCCGCGAGTCCTGAGCGCCCTTCTCCGACAACGTATGCCGGGTGGTGCCGTCAGGCTGCCACCCGGCACACGGTCGGGCTGGGGCGGTTGCGTCCAGGCGCATCCCCGCTTCGGCCCGGTGGCCGCAGTGCGCGGCCGGAAGCTCTCTGCCGGCACCGGCCCAACCGTCGAGAGGCCACGTGTTGCCGGGTCCCGACCGTCGAGAGGCCACGAAGTGCCGCCTCCCGCCGGTCGAGAGGCCATGACCGGCCGGCCATCGTTGCCCTCTCGACGAGGTGGAGGCGGCCACAAGTGGCCTCTCGACGAGGTGGAGGCGGCCAGAAGTGGCCTCTCGACGAGGAGGAGGCGGCCACAAGTGGCCTCTCGACGGTGAAGGGGGAGCGGGTCATCAGGGGTGGAGCAGGGCCGTCACGGCGAGGGCGGCCGTGACGAGGGCGGCGCCGAGGGCGACCTCGATGGCTGCGCCGAAGACGTCGCCCGTGACGCCGCCCAGGCGACGCACAGCCTGGCCGCGGGTCACGACGGCGGCAGCCGCCGCGGAGAGGACCACCGCGAGGCCAGCCAGTGCGGCCGCCCACGACGAGACCCCGGGTAGGGCACCGGAGAGCCAGGCGTCGACGACGGCGGCCACGCGCTCCGACGGTCGCGACCAGCCCCACCAGGCGGGACCTGGCCACGGTTCCCGCGACACCTTGACCGAGCCCCTCCTGGCGCGCGGGAGGTATGCCGTCCCGCGCGCACACGGCGCAGGCGAGCCGGCTGGCCACGAGGGCCACGACGGCCAGCGCCGTCCCGGTCGCACTGCCGAGCAGGACGGCAGACAGGCGGCGTCGAGCAGGAGGACGAGGACGAGCGCCGCCGCGCCCGCCGGACCGGTGTCGCCTCGCCGCATGACCTGGAGCGACCGGGCGGGGTCGTGGCCGGACGTGAGGCCGTCGGCGAGGTCGGCGAGGCCGTCGAGGTGCAGGGCGCGGGAGAGCAGTGCCGTGACGACGAGCGCCAGCACGGCGACGACCGCCGCGGGCGCCCATCCCGTGGTGGACAGGGCGCCGAACGCACTCCACATGACCGCCGCGGGCGCGCAGGTGACCGGGGCGAGGAGCATGGCGCGGCCGAGGACCGCCCGGTCGACGCGGCCGGGCGGCTCGACCGGTAGCGCCGTGAACGTGCCGACCGCGAGCCGCCAGGCGTCACGCATCGAGGGTCCTCGGCCTCGGCTCCCGGGGCACGACGGGAGCCTCGCTGAGGTCGACGACGCGACCCGCGACGACGAGGTGGACCCGCGCGGCCACAGCGGCGACAAGGGCGTTGAGCCGGCCCAGCTCGTCCTGGAAGAACCGTCCGGACACCGTCGTGGGGACGAGCGACCACCCGACCTCGTTCGTGACGACCACGACGGGAACCCTTGCCGTGCAGAGTGACTCGACGAGCTGGGCGCCCTGACGACCCACCGCCGCGGAGGCCGCGTCGAGGTCGTCCCACCCGGCGTCGTCGACGACGGCGGTGAGCCACGTCCCGAGGCAGTCGACGAGCACCGGTCCCGTGGCGCCGGCGATGACGCGCGGCACTTCCGCCGTCTCCACGGTCCGCCACGACTCGGGCCGGCGCCCGCGGTGGGCGTTGACGCGCCGGCTCCACTCCGGGTCGGCTCGGGTCGGCCGTGCGCCCGGTCGCGACGTAGGTGACGTCGGAGTGGTCCCGCGAGCAGGTCCTCGGCGTGGCGGCTCTTGCCGCTGCGGACCGGGCCGGTGACCAGCGTCGTGGTCCGGGCCGCGCCGACGCCGAACGCGCCGCTCACCGCGGGCGCTCCGCGTCGGACAGCGGGGTGCGGGCGCCGGCCTTCGCGACGGTCGCCGGCTCGAACACGACGGGGACCCCGAAGGCGGCTCGGCGGGCGCCGCGCCGGAAGACCCGCAGCAGCGCCGGGCCGGCGAGGACGACGAGCACGGCGTTGAGCACGCCGCGGGGCAGGTCCCACGCGAGCGACGTCGCGAGGTAGAAGAGGCCGTAGTGGGCGAGGTTCTCGGTCAGAGGTGCGCCGGGGACGAAGCCCATGCCGCTGGGGGAGCTGGCCCCGAGGAACGGCCAGAACCAGAGGTTCATGAAGAGCCCGAAGGCCAGTCCCGTCACGAGGGCGTATGCCGCGAGCACCCAACGCTCTGCGCGTCCTCCCGCCCGGGCTGGGCAGCAGACCGGCGCCGAGGCCGATGCCGCCGGCGCAGATCATCTGGAAGGGCAGCCAGGGACCGACTCCGCCGGTCAGCAGTGCACCGGTCGTGACGGCCAGCGCGCCGGAGACGAAGCCGACGCCGGGACCGAGGACGCGGCCCGCCACGATGACGACGAAGAACATCGGCTCGAGTCCCGCGGTGCCGGCGCTGAGCAGGCGCAGGCCTCCGCCGGCGGCTGCCGCCACCCCGAGGACCGCGATCGTCTTGGCGTCGAGGCGCCCGGCCGTCACCTCGGCGAGGCAGACGACCGCGAGCAGCCCGAGGAGGACGGCGAAGAGCCACGGTGCGTCGTTGCCGTGGTCGCGCGCGAAGTCCCCCGTCACGAAGAAGGGCCAGGTGAAGGCCACGACCCCGACGACACCGACGACGGCCACCGCCACGACGGCCGGCCACCGCAGCGGGATCACCCGACGGCCGGTCATGCGATCCTCGCGAGGGCACCCGCGACCTCGGCGACGGTGAGCCAGGTCTGGGGGAGCAGCACCTTGGTCACCTGCGGCGCGAACGCCGGCGACGACGCGAGGACGTCCCGGGCGGGCCCGTCGGTGACGACCTCGCCGTCGGCGAGGATGACGACGCGGTCGGCGACCTCGGCCGCCAGCTCGACGTCGTGGGTGGCGAGCAGGACCGTCGTGCCCTGGGCCGCGAGGCCGGTGAGCAGCTCGCCGAGGCGCTTCTTGGCGCCGTAGTCGAGCCCGCGCGTCGGCTCGTCGAGCAGGAGCACCTCGGGGGACCCGGCGAGGATGACGGCGAGCGCGAGCTCGAGCCGCTGGCCCTCGGACAGGTCGCGTGGATGCACGGTGGGGTCGATGCCGCCGGAGATGCGGTCGAGCAGGGCGCGAGCCGTGCCGGGCGTCGCCGCGAAGTCGCCGTCGGCCGCGGCGCACTCGGCTGCGACCGAGTCGGCGTAGAGGAGCAGCTCGGGCTGCTGCGGGACGAGCCCCACGGTGCGCACCCGCTCGCGGGCGGTGAGCAGGGTGCGGGTCGATGCCCTCGGCCCCGACGCGCACCCGGCCGCCGACGAGCCGGTGCTGTGCCGCGATGGCGCCGAGCAGGGTCGACTTGCCGGCCCCGTTGCGGCCCATCAGCGTCGTCACGGACCCGCGGGCCACGTCGAGGTCGACACCGTCCAGCACGATCCGGCCGCCGCGCGAGACCCGGACGCCGGAGAGCTGTACGGCGTCGCCGGGCCCGATGACGCGCAGGTCTGCCACGGGGCGCGGCGCGCTGGCGCCGAGGGCGTCGCGCAGGTCGGCCGCCTTGCGGCGGGCGTCGCGGATCGACAGGGGGGTCGGCGACCATCCGACGAGGCGTGAGAGCCCCACGACGGGCGGGTAGATCTGCGAGCGCAGCATCGCCTCGGCGGGGTCGAGCAGCTCGGACACGTGCCCCTCGTCGACGAGGACGACGCGGTCGGCGTGGTGGACGACCCGCTCGAGCCGGTGCTCGGCCAGCACGACCGTGACCCCGAGGTCGTGCACGATGCGATGGAGCGAGGCCAGGACCTCTTCTGCGGCAACGGGATCCAGCGCCGAGGTCGGCTCGTCGAGCACGAGCACCCGGGGTCCTGCGGCGAAGAGGGCGGCGATCGCGACACGCTGCTGCTGGCCACCCGAGAGGGTGCGCAGTGACCGCGCGCGCAGCGGCGTGAGCCCGAAGAGGTCGAGGGTCTCCTCGACGCGGCGGCGGATCGTCGTCGAGTCCAGGCCCATCGTCTCCATGCCGTAGGCGACCTCGTCCTCGACGACGTCCGTGACGAACGTCGACGACGGGTTCTGCTCGACGAGCCCGACGACGGTCGCGAGGTCGCGCGGGCGGTGCTCGGCGGTGTCGAGTCCGTCGACGGTGACGCGGCCCGTCAGCGTGCCACCGCTGAAGTGCGGCACGAGCCCGTTGATGGTGCGCAGCAGTGTCGACTTGCCGCTGCCCGTGGGACCGACGACGAGGACGAGCTCGCCCTCGGGGACCTCGAGCGTGACGTCATGGAGGCTGGGAGTGGGGGCGCCGGCATACTGCACCGACACGTGCTCGAAGGTGATCACGGGGCGACCTCCCGGGGACGGGGTGTGAACCAGGCGGGCGACGCGGCGACGAGGGCGGCGAGGACCGCGAGCAGGGGGACGGCAGGCAGCTCGGCCCGCTGGCTGGGGACGACGCCCTCCCAGCCGCGCGCCGAGGCGACGATGAGGACCGCGGCCGGCACGGCGCCCGCGACGACCGTCATGGTCTCGGTCCACGTCCACCGGTCGCGGCGGTGACCCGACCGCGGGTCGCGCGAGGCGCCGACGACCAGGCTCGAGCCGGCGAGGAGGGCCCCGAGCGCGAGCACCGGCAGCCCGAGCACGCCGCCGGCCGAGGAGTCGAGCAGGCCGTAGAGGCCGGCGAGGACGCCGACGAGGCCGGCGAGCGCGAGCCCCGTGGCGGCTCTCCGGCTCGTCGTGGTCGAGCGGACCGCTCGGCCGTAGCCCCGCGACTCCATCGATGCCGCCAGTCCCAGGGACCGCTCGAAGGCGGTCTCGATCACCGGCACCGTGAGACGGGCCATCTCGCGCAGCCCGCGGCCCTCGCGACCGCGGAGCGTCCGAGCGGCGCGGACGTCACGGGCGTCGGTCAGCAGCTGAGGGGCGAAGGTGAGTCCGACGACGACGGCGGTGCCGACGTCGTAGAGCGTGGCGGGCAGGTAGCGCAGCAGCCGACGCGGGCTCGCGAGCGCGTTGGCCGCACCGAGGCACGCGAGGACCGCGGCGAGCCGCAGGGCGTCGTAGGCGGCATACAGCAGGGACTCGAGCGTCAGGGTGCCGCCGATGCGGATGCTCGAGGCCCAGTCGGGCAGCGGCACGCTCGGCAGCGTCACGACGACCGTCTCACCGACGATCCCGTTGCCGAGCAGCGCAGTCATGACGATCCGGAAGGCGACGAGCACGGCGCCGATGACGAGGAAGGCCGGCAGCGGGTTGACCGTCGCAGGGTCGTGGCGCTCGCTGACGACGAGGACGCAGACGCCGATGACGAGCAGCAGCAGCACCGGGTTGGTCGTGCGCGACGCCGCGGTGGCCAGCCCCACACCCCACAGCCACCAGGCTGCGGGGTGCTGGAGGCGGGCCTTGTGCGCGAGCCGCGTCACGGTCGTCGCGGCCCCTCAGCCGTCCTGCCGGGCGCGCGAACGCGAGCGCACGAGCAGGTAGGCGATGAGGGCGAGCAGGACGAGGCCCGCGATGACGTATGCCGCCACGCTCCCACCCGAGGTGCCCGAGCTCTGCGCTGCGGCGACGTCCGTCCCCGGGCGCCGGGGTCGTCGCGGACGCGGACGGGGTGCTGGCCGGCGCGGCGACGGTCACCGGCTGGTCGGCGGCCTTCGCCTCCGGGCTGACCTCCTTGACGGCGCCGCCGCAGTCGCTCGTCGGGTAGCCGGCGACGCCGCAGACCAGGCCCTTCTCGGTGCGCACGTCGCCGGCGGTGGCCAGCACGGCTGCGCTCGTGGCGTCCGTGGCGACGACGGCGCACAGGGCCTTCGGCGCGGGCGGGGTCGCGCCGTCGGCGGCATCCGCGGGGCGCCCGAAGTCGACGACGAGACCGACGCGCTTCTTGCCCGACGCGGCAGGGGTCGAGCCGCACACCTGGTCGAAGGTGAGGACGGCGCGCGGGTAGCGGGTCGACGACTCGTCCGCGACAGCGAAGCGCCAGCCGTCGACGGCTGCCGTCCTTGGGGACCGTCTGGTCCGGGCCCTTCTGCGCGTAGGTCCAGGCACCACCCGTGAGCTGGTAGAAGCCCCAGTAGCGGTAGGCGGCGGCGTGAGCCGGCGCGAGGGTCAGGGCGGACAGGCAGGCCGCGACGACGGCGGCGAGCACGACCCGGATGCGGGGTGCGACGAACATTGGACATGGTTTCCTCCTCGCGGCGGGACACCATGTCGGGTCGCTGGCTGGAGCCGGCCCGGCGGGGTGACTCCGGTCCGCATTCCACGACAGACTGACAAAGGAGCCGGTAGGACGCGGGTTTTCCGACTGGTCACCCGGGGCCGGCTGGCGGCAGGGGGTGGTGTCACGGTTGCGGGTCAGCGCCGGAGTCACACCGGCTTGCCCCATCGTCCTTCGGTAGCCGAACCGTTGCACGCGGGGTCGCCGCCCGTCAAACGGGCCGCCGTCGAGTGTGCCGTCTAGGGTGTCGGCATGAGCGCTGACTGGTCCTGGCTGTTCCTCGACGCCCACGGCAACCCGATGGAGGGAGCGGGCCTGGCCACGACCGGCTTCCCCACCCAGAGCGACGCCGAGAGCTACCTGGGTGAGTCGTGGCGCGAGCTGCTCGACGCGGGTGTCGAGGCGGTCACGCTGCGCGAGCACGACGCCGTCGTCTACGGGCCGATGAGCCTGCGAGCGGCGGAGTGAGCACGCCCTCCGGCGGTCGTGGCGGGTCCGAGCCGGGCCTGTCGGCCGGGCTCGAGCGCGACCTGCGGGCGCGGGTCGTCTCGGCGCAGCGGTCGTGGCGCTCGCCCGGGGTCAGCGTCGGCGTCGTGCGCGACGGGCGCCTCGCCTGGTCCGCGCACGTCGGCTCGGCCCGCCTCGGTGCCGATGCCGCGCCGGCGACCGACGACACCCAGTTCATGATCGGCTCGGTGACGAAGACGTTCACGGCGCTGACGGTCATGTCGCTCCGCGACGAAGGACTGCTCTCGCTCGACGACACGCTCGAGACGTACCTCCCGGCCACCAGGCATGCGCGGGTTCCCGTGCGACAGATGCTTGCCCACGCCTCTGGCCTTCAGCGCGAGCCGGTCGGCAACATCTGGGAGACCCTGGTGGCACCCGAGCGCGAGCAGTTCCTCGCCGGTGTCGAGGACGCCGAGCAGGTGCTCCCGGCCCACCACGCCTTCCACTACTCGAATCTGGCCTACGGCCTCCTCGGGCAGGTCGTCGAGCGCGTGACGGGCCAGGACTGGGAGCGGGTCGTCCGCGAGCGCGTTCTCGACCCGCTCGGGATGACGCGCACCGGTCTCGCTCCCGCCGACGACCGGGCCCTCGGGTACCAGGTCGACCCGTACGCCGGGACCGCGAGGGAGGAACCGCTCCTCAGCCCGGGCGCGACGGCCCCCTTCGGCGGGCTCTGGTCGACGGTGGCCGACATGGCCCGCTACGCCGCCTACGTCGCACGCCCCGATGACCGCGTCGTGCAGCCCGAGACCGTCGAGGAGATGTGCCGGCCCATCATCATGACCGACGTCGACAGCTGGAGCGGCGCCTACGGGCTCGGCTTCGGCATGGGCCGGCGGGGGGAGCGGGTCTACGTCGGGCACGGCGGGGCGATGCCGGGCTTCCTGACGGGACTGCGGGTGCGGCGCACGGAGGGCGTCGGCGCCGTCGTCTTCGCCAACGCCACGTCCGGGGCGCTGACGCTCGGCCTCGCCACCGACCTCGTCGAGGCCGTCGCCGACGCAGAGCCGTCGTTGCCCGCCCCGTGGGTGCCGGAGACCGAGCAGCCGGGCCTCACCGAGCTGCTCGGCCTGTGGTGGTCCGAGGGGTCGCCGATCACGTTCTTCGTCCGGGACGGCGAGCTGTGGTCGCGGCTCGCCGACGACGAGCCGCTCTCCGAGACGCGATACGCCGCCGAAGGTCCGGACCGCTACCGGGCCGTGGCGGGCCGCGAGCGCGGGGAGATCCTCGACGTCGTCCGCGCGGCCGACGGGTCGGTCGACAAGCTCTACTTCGCGACGTATGCCGTCACGCGGGCGCCGCTCGCGTTCGCCGAGCTGCAGCGCTGACGGTCCGGCGGACTGCTGGGACCGGACGGAGGTGTGGCTCAGGCGGGGTGCTCGCCGCGGCCGACCTGCGGCTTCGGCATGCGGGTGCGGCGCATCTGGAAGGCGCGCATGATGGCGTACCACGCGTCGCCCTTCTGGGCGCTGCCGAACTTGTCCTCGACCTTGCGACGGGTGCGGCGCCACATCAGCAGGGCGTCGCCGATGGCCACGAGGATCAGGCCGTAGACGAGCACGAAGACGAGCAGCAGGGCCCAGCTCGTGCGGACGAAGCTGAGCAGCAGCACGATGAGCATGATCGGCAGCATGAACTCGCCGACGTTCCAGCGAGCGTCGACCGTGTCGCGGATGAAGCGGCGGCGGGGGCCCTTGTCGCGGACCGGCAGGTACTTCTCGTCGCCGGTCATCATCCCGGCACGCTGCTTGGCCATCGACTCACGGCGGGCCGCCTTGTCCTGGGCGCCGGCCGCCTTGCGGTCGGTGACGATGAGCGGACGCTTGTTGAGGGCCTCCTGTTCGCGCCGCTTCGGGGTGGGGCGGTTCTTCGCACCGGGGCGCGCCGAGTCGTCCGTCGTCGCCGGGGCGAGCTCGTCGTTGAGGGTCTTCTTGCGTCCGAACACGAACACACTCTAAGCCGAACCCGGCCCGAGCCCTGCATCGCGCCCGACGGGACTACGTGATGACGAGCGTGCCCTTCTCGCCCGCCGCATAGTGCCCGGGGAAGGTGCACAGGTAGGTGTAGGTGCCCGGTGCGGCGGTGAACGTGATGGTGTTGCTCTGCCCGCCCTCGATGAGCCGGGTGTGCGCGACGATGGCCGGGTCGTCGACGTTCAACCAGTCCATGTCGTCACCGGCCGCCTTGCTGCTGGCGATGACCTCGGCCTCCTGGCCGGGTTTGACCAGCACCCAGTTGTGGCCGACCTCGTCCTCGGAGTCCGTGTGGTTGACGAACTTCAGCGTGATCGTGGAGCCGGCAGGCTCTTGCAGCGTCACCTTGTCGTAGTGGAACTCCGTGGCTCCGGTCGCAGAGCCGACCTCCACCGTGATCGTTCCGGCGGTGACCGGCTTGGTGGCACCCGGGTCCTGCGCCGCCGGTTCTGCGGCTCCGCTGCAGCCCGCCAGCAGGACGCCGCAGGCCGCGATGCCCGTCATCCGTCGAAGACGCCGTCGCGCCAGACTCGAACACCTTGCAGTGGGCATCTGGGCTTCCTCTCCTTGGAAGGGCCGATGGAAACGGCAGCTGCGCACGCCGGCACGCGGAGCATTCCCCCGGGTTGCTCTTGGCGGTGAGGCCCTTGAGGGCCACCCTGTGGCCGTAGGTCTTTCGCAGATCCGCGACACCCCGGGACCGAGGCCAAGACGACGCTCATACAACCAACCCCTGTTGCCGGCACCTGAGAATCAGGGTATTCCTGCGGGCGCATCCGCGAATCCAGACGGCGCAGAGTCACGTTCACCCCGAATTGAGCAGCGCGACCGTCGTCGGCAGGGACCACGACAAGCCACCGGAGCACGCGGGCGGTCAGCGCAAGGGGACGAAGAGGTACGGTCCGTGCTGGGTGGTCCGTGCGGCGCCCGCCTCGAGGACCACCCGGCTCATCCGCCCGCGGACCGGGATCACCATGACCCCGTCGGGAGTCAGCTGGTCGACCAGCGTCTGCGGCAGGGCGTCCGCGTTGGCGGAGACGAGGATCCGGTCCCACGGCGCCTCAGCGGGCGCGCCCAGGACGCCTGGCTCGGCGACGCGGATCGAGGCGTGCGGCAGTCCGGCGCGGGAGAGGTTCTCGGCTCCCCAGACGGCGAGCTCGGGCTCCAGCTCGACCCCGAGGACCGTGCCCGTCGGACCGACGAGATGGCCGAGCAGGGCTGTCGTCCAACCGGATCCGGAGCCGACGTCGAGCACTCGCTGGCCGGGCCGGACGTCGAGGAGAGTGAGCATGGTTGCGACCGTGCGTGGTTGGGAGTTGGTCTGGCCGTGGCCGATCGAGATCGGACCGTCGAAGTTCGCGCGCCGCCGTTCGGTGCGAGGGAGGAACCCCGCACGAGGCACCACGGCGAAGGCCGCGCGCACCGCGTCGTCCATGCGTCCAGCCAAGCACGTGACGGCCCAGGCGTCAGCGTCAGGCGCCAGCCCTCGGAGTCGTCCTCAGGGCGTGCGACGGGCGATCACGTGCAGGAGGGTGCCGAGTGCACGGTAGGGGTCGGTCATGCCGAGCCGTTGCTCGACCTCCAGCAGCGCGGTCAGCTCGGCGCCCTCTGGTGCCGGCTCGTCGACAGGGACGTCGTCGCTGGCGACGCGGATGCCGTACCACGCGGACACCTCGAGGCCCGCAGCCTCGCAGTGTTGCGTGAGCGTGGCGAGGGTATCTGCTCGCGCGTCGACGCCGATCTCGTTGTGGTAGACGGCGTCTCGACCCTCGTGGGCCGCGAGCTGCACCTCGTCGAGCATCGCCAGGGCGGCCGCCCAGGCGTGACGGCGCGCCGGACGCCACGCCATGGCGTCACCGTTGCGGGCCACGATCGACACGATGCCGCCCGGCGCCGCGCGACGCGCGAGGGCGTCCACGGCGCTCCGGCTGTCGGGGAGATACATCAGCACGCCGTGGCACAGGACGACGTCGTATGCCGTCGGCCCGGTGGCGTCGGCCAGACCGTCGAGGTCGGTGGCCACCATGGTCACTCGTCGAGCCTCGGCTCGAGTCAGACCGGCGGCGGCCTCTGCGAACGCCGCGCGCATGCGCTCGTCGGGCTCGACGGCCGTGATCGAGTGCCCGAGTCGGGCCAGTCGGAGCGCCTGCGTGCCCTGGCCCGCCCCGACGTCGAGGACGCGAAGCCGCCCGATGGGCAGGTGCGCAGCCAGCTGACGGGTGACCATCTCCTGACGCACGACGTTGCGCAGGTTGCCGAGCCGCTCGAGCCAGGGCCCTTGCCCGGCGACGAACGTGTTGTCTCCCATCCGCCGAACCTACCCATCGGGGCGCCGGCGCCGCGGGGCCCCGCGTGCCGTGGGTAGGGTCGGGCTCGTGACTGACGACGCCCTCACCCCCGACCAGATCCAGCAGATCCGCGACCGCGTGGCCGACCTCATGCCGCAGGTCCGGGCCGACCTCGAGGAGCTCGTGCGCATCCCGAGCGTCTCGGCCTCGTCCTTCGACCAGAGCCAGGTGGCCCGCAGCGCCGACGCCGTGGCCGAGCTGCTCCGCCGCGAGGGCCTCGAGGTCGAGGTCGTCGTGGAGGGCGGCCGTCCTGCCGTCATCGGCCACCTGGCGGGCCCCGAGGGTGCTCCGACGGTGACGCTCTACGCCCACCACGACGTGCAGCCGCCTGGCGACGAGACAGACTGGCACAGCTCGCCCTTCGAGCCGGAGGAGCGGGACGGCCGCCTCTACGGACGCGGAGCCGCCGACGACAAGGCGGGCGTCATGGCGCACGTCGCGGCGCTGCGTGCCCACGCCGGCAACCTGCCGGTCGGCGTCACCGTCTTCGTCGAGGGGGAGGAGGAGTCCGGCTCGCCGTCGCTCGGCACCATCCTCGAGAAGCACGGCGACCGGCTGGCCGCCGACGCCATCGTCATCGCCGACTCCGGCAACTGGGACATCGGCACGCCCGCCCTCACGACGACGCTTCGCGGCGGCATCCGGGTCGTCGTGCAGGTCCAGACCCTCGACCACTCCGTGCACTCCGGCATGTTCGGCGGTGCGGCCCCGGACGCCGTGACCGCGCTCGTGCGCCTGCTCTCCTCGCTCCACGACGCCGACGGCAACGTGGCCGTGGCGGGTCTCGACGCGGGCGAGGCCGCCGACATCGACTACGACGAGGAGCGGTTCCGCGCCGAGTCCGGTCTGCTCGACGGCGTCTCGCTCATCGGCTCCGGCTCGATCCTCAGCCGACTGTGGAACAAGCCCTCGATCACGACGATCGGCATCGACGCGACGTCGATCGACAAGGCGTCGAACACCCTGTCCGCCAAGGCTGCCGCCAAGATCTCGGTGCGCCTCGCACCGACCCAGGACCCGCTCGTGGCCTTCGACCGGGTGCGGGAGCACCTCGAGGCGCACGCCCCGTGGGGGGCGCGCCTCAGCGTCGAGCTCGAGGAGCACGGCTCCGGTTTCGCAGCCGACGCCGACGGCCCCGTCTACGACGAGGCGCGTGCGTCGTTCGCCGACGCATGGGGCACCGAGCCGGTCGACATGGGGGTCGGTGGCTCGATCCCCTTCATCTCCGACTTCTCGGCGCGCTTCCCGAACGCGTCGATCATCGTCACGGGGGTCGAGGACCCGGACACACGTGCACACGGCGCCAACGAGTCGCTGCACCTCGCCGAGTTCGAGAAGGTCTGCGTCGCCGAGGCGGTGTTCCTCGCCCGCCTGGGGGCGCTGCGTCCCACCTCCTGAGGCACGCGGCATACGCACGAGGACTGGTCGCGCGACCGACCGATGATGTGCGCCATGGTGCTGCGTCCGGTGGGGTCATCACCCCACCGGACGCAGCACCATCGGTCGGGTCATCCGCGGGGGCGGCGGATCTCGACCGGGTCAGCTCGACACGGAGACCGACCCGCGGAAGATCCCGTCGCGCAGCTCGAGAGCGTAGGCGTCGGCCTCGGGCATCCCGAGCTCGCGGGCCACGGCGATCTCGGCCTCGATGTCGTAGTCGACCCGGACGAAGCTCACCGAGAACGGCCCGGGTTCGGGGGCGTCGAGCCGACCCTCGAGCACCACGTAGGGCGCCGACGGTGCGTCGAGGTGGTTGCCGACCGCGCCGGCGTTGAAGAGGGTGAGGCCCTCGTCCACCTCGAGGTACGCGCTGTGGATGTCGCCGTAGCCGACGACGTTGGGGGTCGTCAGGGCCTCGCCCGTCCCCGCGGTGAAGGGGCCGGTGAAGGCGGTGTCGGTGAACATCGCGCGGAACTGTTCCTGCGTGTGCCGCACGTGCACCCGGTGGAACTCGCTCTCCTGCGACGCGTGGAACAGCCGGATGCGGTTGCCGCTCATCACCAGCTCGTGGACGTCGGGCAGCGCCCCGAGCCAGGCGATCTCGTCGTCGCCGAGCTCGTCGCGCACCCACTGTGCGTGCTCCCACGGCTGTTCGTCGCTGGCCGCGATGAACGTGTCCCAGTTGCCGCGGACGGTCGTCACGCATGCGTCGCGCGAGATCTTGACGCACTCCGCTCCGCGCGGCCCCTTGCCCACGACGTCACCGAGGTTGACGACATGGTGGATCCCGCGCTCGTGGATGTCGGCGAGCACGGCGGCGAGCGCCGAGACGTTGCCGTGGACGTCGGAGATGACCGCGACGCGGTCGAGCACGAGGGTCAGTCCTTGTGGGTCGTGCCGGGCAGGGCAAGCATCCGGTCGAGCGCCGCGCGGGCCTCGGCTGCAACGGTCGGGTCGACGCGGATCGGGTTGACGACACGTCCCTCGACGAGCGACTCGAGCGCCCACACCAGGTGTGGCAGGTCGATCCTGTTCATCGTCGAGCAGTAGCAGACGTTCTTCTCCAGGAAGGAGATCCGCTGCTCGGGGAACTGCTGGGCCAGTCGACGCACGAGGTTCAGCTCGGTGCCGACGACCCACGACGTGCCGGCCGGGGCGGCCGCGATCGTCTGGATGATCTTCTCCGTCGATCCCACCTCGTCCGCCAGCTCGACGACGTCGTACTGGCACTCCGGGTGCACGATGACCTTGACGCCCGGGATCTCGCGGCGGGCGGCCTCGACGGCGTCGACCGAGAAGCGGCCGTGCACCGAGCAGTGCCCGCGCCACAGGATCATCCGTGCCTTCTCGAGCTGCGCCTGCGTCAGGCCGCCGTTCGGGCGGTGCGGGTCCCAGACGACGCAGTCGTCGAGGGAGAGGCCGAGCTCGCGCACGGCGGTGTTGCGGCCGAGGTGCTGGTCCGGCAGGAAGAGCACCTTGCCGGCGCCGTCCAGACCGTTGTCGTCCAGACCGTCGCCGTCCAGACCGAGGCCGCCGACCTGGTCGAAGGCCCAGTCGAGGGCGGTCCGGGCGTTGGAGCTCGTGCAGATGGTGCCGCCGTGACGCCCGGTGAAGGCCTTGATCGCGGCGGAGGAGTTCATGTAGGTGACCGGGATCGTCCGGTCGGCGACCCCGGCGGCGGTGAGCTGCTCCCAGCAGTCCTCGACCTGCGCGATCGCCGCCATGTCGGCCATCGAGCAGCCCGCGGCGAGGTCGGGCAGGATGACGGTCTGCTCGTCGCTCGTCAGGATGTCGGCGGACTCCGCCATGAAGTGCACGCCGCAGAAGACGATGTGCGGCGCGTCGGGCCGGGCTGCGGCGTCGCGGGCGAGCTTGAACGAGTCGCCCGTCACGTCGGCGAACTCGATGACCTCGTCGCGCTGGTAGTGGTGCCCGAGGACGAAGACCCGGTCCCCGAGCGCGGCCTTGGCAGCGCGGGCGCGCTCGACGAGACCGGGGTCGGACGGCGCCGGCAGGTCGCCCGGGCACTCGACGCCGCGCTCGGTGTGCAGGTCGGTGCCCTGTCCCAGGACCAGCAGGGGGAGCGGTGCAGGTGCCGTCGTCATGCCCAGATCGTATGCCGGTCGCCGCGCTCCCAGCGCCACCACCCGGCCCGGGGCAGTGGCAGGATTCCGGACGTGCACGTGATCATCGCCCCCGACTGCTACTCCGGCACCCTGACCGCCTCCCAGGCCGCGACCGCGATCGCCGAGGGCTGGGGTCGGACGGCTCCGGGCGACCGCCTCACCTCACTGCCGCTCTCGGACGGCGGCCCCGGCTTCGTCGACGTCCTCGCCGAGAACCTCGACGGGGAGGTGCACGCAGTGGTGACCACCGACCCGCTGGGGCGTGAGGTGCCGGGCACGATCCTGCTGACGACCGGAGCAGGCGGGCGAACGGCATACGTGGAGTCGGCCCAGGCGGCGGGGCTCCACCTGCTCGCCCCCGACGAGCGCGACCCCACGCGTACGACGACGACGGGTGTCGGCACCCTGGTCCTTGCGGCGCTCGACGCCGGGGCTCGACGCGTCGTCATCGGTCTCGGCGGCTCCGGCACCAACGACGCCGGCGCGGGACTGCTCGCAGCCCTCGGCGTCGGGCCGACGGCGCATCTCGGTCGCGGGGGCCTTGCCCTCGGCGCCGCGACGCCCGACGACGTCGCCGGGCTCGACGCCGCCCGCGACCGGCTCCGCGGCGTCGACCTCGTCATCGCGAGCGACGTCGACTCGCCCCTGCTGGGGCTCAAGGGCGCCAGCGCCGTCTTCGCCCCCCAGAAAGGCGCCTCCGAGGAGGACGCCCAACGGCTCGAGAACGCCCTCGGTCACTTCGCGAGCGTCGTGGCCCGCGTGCGCCCACCTGCCAGGGACCTGCTCACCGGTGCCTTCCTCAAGCCCGAGCGCGAGCCTGGAGCCGGCGCCGCCGGCGGTCTCGGCTATGCCCTGCACCTGCTCGGGGCCCGGCGCGTGTCGGGCGTCGAGGCCGTGCTCGACGCGGTCGGCTTCGTCGACCTCGTGGCCTCTGCGGACCTCGTCGTCACCGGGGAGGGAACGTTCGACTGGCAGTCCCTCCGGGGCAAGGTCGTCGTGGGCGTCGCCGAGGCGGCCGCCCGCGTCGGCGTCCCCGTCATCGCCGTGCCGGGCCGGTCCCTGGTCGGTCGACGGGAGGCCATGACGGCAGGCCTCTCGGGGGTGTATGCCGTCGCGGAGCGGCCCGACCAGGTCGCCGCGGCGCTCGCCGAGCCCGCTGCGCGCCTCGCCGACCGCACGGCCCGCGTGGCGCGCACGTGGTCCCCGACCGCATCCTGACGTCCGCGGTGAGGCATCAGTTGAGGCATCCGGTGAGCATCCGGTGAGCATTCCCCCGAGCGCGATGCCCAGTTCCGTCGGCGCCCGACGTATCCTTGGGAGCGCCGGGAACACATCCGGCCCGGCATGGGTTCTCACCACCGACCCATGTTCCACGACGTGAAGGACCAACACATGAGTGTCGAGACGAACGCATCTCCCGCCGAGGTTCAGACCGAGGCCCCCGCCCACGGGGTCGTCCTGACGGACGTCGCGGCGACGAAGGTCAAGAGCCTGCTCGAGCAGGAGGGTCGCGACGACCTCCGCCTCCGCGTCGGCGTCCAGCCCGGCGGCTGCTCCGGCCTGATCTACCAGCTCTACTTCGACGAGCGCAGCCTCGACGGTGACCTCGTCCGCGACTTCGACGGTGTCGAGGTCGTCGTCGACCGCATGAGCTCCCCCTACCTCGAGGGTGCCACGATCGACTTCGCCGACACCATCGAGAAGCAGGGCTTCACCATCGACAACCCCAACGCGGGCAGCAGCTGCGCCTGCGGCGACTCCTTCAGCTGAGTCGCACAGCCGAGTCGCACCGACGGACAGACGCGAGGGCCCGACCGCCACGGTCGGGCCCTTCGTCGTACCCGTGGCGTTGGGTGTCGGAGGCAGGCGGGCCGTGGACCGCACGCCGATGCCGGGTAGGTTCGTCCCGTGCAGATAGCCATCACCGGTTCCATCGCGACCGACCACCTCATGACCTTCGACGGACTCTTCGCCGACTCGCTCGTCGTCGAGCAGCTCGACAAGATCTCCCTGTCGTTCCTGACCTCGGACCTGCAGGTGCGCCGGGGTGGGGTGGCCGCCAACATCGCGTTCGGCATGGCCAACCTCGGCCAGCGGCCGCTGCTCGTCGGCGCGGTCGGTGAGGACTTCACCGACTACCGCAGCTGGCTCGAGCGACACGGCGTCGACTGCGGGGGCGTGCACTACTCCGAGTCCCAGCACACCGCGCGCTTCATCTGCACGACCGACCGCGACATGGCCCAGATCGCGACCTTCTACGCCGGGGCCATGACCGAGGCCCGCGACATCGAGCTCGCGCCGGTCGCCCAGCGCGTCGGCGGTCTCGACCTCGTCGTCGTCGGGGCCAACGACCCCGAGGCCATGCTGCGCCACTCCGACGAGTGCCGCTCGCGAGGCATCCCGTTCGCGGCCGATCCCTCGCAGCAGCTCGCCTTCTGCGACGGGCCGACCATCGCGCGCCTCATCGACGGCGCCGAGTACCTCTTCACCAACGAGTACGAGAGCCACCTCGCCTGCCAGAAGACGGGCTGGACCGAGGACGAGCTCGCCGACCGCGTCCGCGTGCAGGTCAAGACGCGTGGCAAGGACGGCGTCACCGTCCGCGTCCGCGGAGAGGACCCGGTCGAGGTCGGGGTCGCCCGCGAGGTGCGCAAGGCGGACCCGACCGGAGTGGGCGATGCCTTCCGCGCCGGCTTCCTCACGGGTCTCGCGGTGGGCCTGTCCGTGCGTCGGTGCGCCGAGCTCGGCTCGATGCTCGCCACGTACGTCATCGAGACCGTGGGCACCCAGGAGTACGTCCTGGGCAAGGAGCGCTTCCTCGAGCGGCTCAGCGAGGCCTACGGACCCGAGTCGGCCGCCGAGATCGGGCCTCACGTCACCTGCCCGCGGCCATGACGCCCTCACCGACCGGTCGCTGACGGCCTGCCCCGCCCAGCCGGATCCCGACGTGCCCACGCCGCCGCCGCCCACCCCCTGGGACTTCGCCCTCGAACGCGTGCCGCCGGGTGAGGACCTCATCGGCATCGGCGCCGACCTCGATGTCTCGACCCTCTTCGAGGCGTACTCCGTCGGCGTGTTCCCGATGGGCATCGGCGACCACGGGGCCGAGCCGATCGGGTGGTGGTCACCGGACCCGCGCGGCATCCTGCGACCCCGTGAGCTGACGGTGAGCCGTTCGCTGCGCAAGGCCGTGCGCCCGTTTCGAGGTGCGCGTCGACACCGAGTTCCAGTCGGTCGTCGAGGCGTGCGCCGCGCCCGACCGGGATGGCCGCTGGATCACCCCCGAGATCGTCGACGCCTACCTGTCGCCTGCACCGTGCCGGATGGGCGCACTCCATCGAGACGTGGCAGGACGGCCAGCTGGTCGGCGGGCTCTACGGCGTCGCGATCGGCGGTCTCTTCGCCGGCGAGTCGATGTTCCACCATGTCCGGGACGCCTCCAAGGTCGCCCTCGTCGGCCTGCGCGACCTGCTCATCACCGACGGCGACCCGCGTCGGCTCGTCGACGTCCAGTGGCAGACGCCGCACCTGGCCACGCCTGGGTGTCCGGGAGGTCCCGCGCGACGAGTACCTCGCGATCCTGCCGACGGTCCTCAGCGCGCCCCTCCCGGCGTGCTGGGCCTGACGACCTCGACGACGTATGCCGTGTGGTCCGCCTCCGCACGCGCCTCGACGAAGCGGTGGCCGCGCATCCGGCACCACGCGGGGACGTCGTGTGCAGCGGCGGGATCCGTGGCGAGCACGGTGACGAGGCGGAGGCCGGGCCCGTCGCTCACGGCACGAGCGAGCCGGATCACGGGGAGTGGACAGCGCTCGCCCCGGGCGTCCACGACGGCCTCGTCACCGGGGTCGCCGGCACCCGCGGCGTCACGAGCGCGGCCGCTCACAGGTCGCCGACCCCGAGCTGGTCGCGGACGCCCCGGACCGTCGGGGCGACGGCGGCGACGAAGGCCGCGACGTCGTCGGCGAGGCCGGGTGACACGGCCGGCAGGGGAAGGGTCACGCGCACGTTCCCGTGCGTCAGGACCCCCATCGCCGCCAGCACGTGGCTTGGCTCGAGCGTGCTCGACGTGCAGGCCGATCCGCTCGCGACCGCGAAGCCCAGGGCGTCGAACGCCCCCACGACGGACTCCCCGTCGACGTAGAGGCTCGAGAAGGTGACGACGTGGGGGAGCCGGTCCTCGGGATCGCCGACGACCTCGGTGTCGGGGACGGCGGAGGCGGCGGCCCGGATGTCGTCCACGAGGGCGCGGACGACCCGGGCGTCCTCGGCCTCGCGTCGTCGCCGTCTGCTGCCAGGCCTCGGCAGCAGCCAGCGCGAGCGGCACCCAGGGGAGGACGTCGGTGCGACCGTGCTCGATGTCCGCGCGCGCGGCGGGCCACTGCCACCGCACGCCTTCGCGCACGACGAGGACGCCGAGAGGCGGGCCCCCCCACGAGCGGGCGTCGCCGACGAGCACGTCCCAGTCCGGCGGCACGTCGTCGCGTCCCAGCGAGGCCATCGCGTCGACGACGAGGGGTATGCCGTGGGCGCCGGCTGCGTCCCGGGCCTCGGCGAGGGGCTGGCGGGTGCCGACCTCGCCGTTCGCGCTCTGGAGCGACCGCCACGACGGTGCCCGGCACCGCCAGGGCCGCACGCCAGGCGTCGAGGTCGAGACGTCCCGTCCCGTCGACGCCGACCTCGGCGAGCAGCGACGGGTCGTCGGCGGCCGCCGCGCGGGCCCGGCCCGGCACGAGCACGGCGGAGTGCTCCACCGCGGAGGCCACCGTGCGCGCCCCACGCCGGCGGGCGGCATACGCCACCCCGTCGACGGCCCGGGCCAGCGCGGTGGGACCGCTGGGCAGGAAGCTCACCTCGGTGGGTCGCACTCCGAGCCCGGCTGCGACGACCTCCCGGGAGCGGTCGAGCAGCGCGCGTGCCCGACGGCCCTCGGTGTGGAGGGCGGCAGGGTCGGCCCAGCCCACCTCGACCGCGGCCCGGAGGGTGTCGCGGGCGACGGGGTGCAGGGGGCCGGTCGGCCGCGTCGAGCAGTCGCCGCGCTCCCGGGCGAGCGGAGCCGGAGGGCACGCCGACGGTCGTCGGGAGCCCGCCGACGTGCGCTGGGGCCTCCGGACGGGGCGACGGGACGGGTCCAACGTTCGTGCCCGGATCGTGACTGACCACTCCGCAACGTTAGCCGCCCCCTGCGGACACCGTGACAAGTGGGACGGTAGGGTTGCGCCGTGGGCCTTTGCTGCCCAGACGGTTTGACGTGAACACGTTCGACGCGCGCCCTGCGCGCCCACGTACGGAACGAAAGGTGCACCTGGTGCCTGAGCTCGAAGACACCCCAGCGGCGTCGCCGGCGGTGACGACGGTGGTAGGGGAGACCGGGCGGCGACGCACGGGACTCCGCCTCGCCGGCATCGCCGGCGCTCGCGGCACGTGGCCCTCAGCGGTTGCCAGGGACAGGTGTCCAACGGATACCTCCCGCCCGTGGTCTCCGACAGCGGCCAGCGGGTCACCGACCTGTGGGTCAACAGCTGGATCGCCGTCCTGGCCGTGGGTGCCGTCACGTGGGGACTGATGCTCTACGCCGCCATCCGCTTCCGCAAGCGCAAGGGCGACGAGACGCTCCCGGTCCAGCTGCGCTACAACGTGCCGATGGAGATGCTCTACACGGTCATCCCGGTGTTCATGGTGGCCGTCTTCTTCTACTACACCGCGCGTGACGAGGCCAGGCTCGTCGACACGAGCACGAAGAAGGACCTCACGGTCAGCGTCGTCGCCAAGCAGTGGAGCTGGGACTTCAACTACGTCGACTCCAACGTCCACGAGACCGGGGTCCACACCGAGCTCGACGGCACCGAGGGCAAGCGCGCCCAGATGCCCGTGCTGTACCTGCCGGTCAACAAGCGCGTCGAGTTCGTCCTCAACGCCCGTGACGTCATCCACAGCTTCTGGGTGCCGGCGTTCATGATGAAGATGGACATCCTCCCGGGCAAGACGAACAAGTTCCAGCTCACGCCCACCCAGGTCGGCACGTTCCAGGGCAAGTGCGCCGAGCTCTGCGGCGCCTACCACTCGCAGATGCTCTTCATGGTCAAGGTCGTCCCGCAGGCCGAGTACGACCAGGAGATGGCCCGCCTGCAAGTCCATCGGCCACGAGGGCCTCATCCCCGTCGACGCCAGCCGCGAGCAGATGGTCCCCGGCGACATCCAGAAAGATCCCCGCACCGGCTCGCACTGGGAGCAACTGATGACATCCGCAACGCTCAACCGTGAGGCCCAGGCCCCGGGCATGACGGCCGCGCGGCCGCGCCTGGCCAAGGGCCAGACGTTCGTCAAGTGGGTGACGACGACCGACCACAAGGTCATCGGCAACCTCTACTTCATCACCTCGTTCATCTTCTTCATGCTCGGCGGGCTGATGGCCCTGCTCATCCGCGCCGAGCTCATGGCGCCGGGCCTGCAGATCGTGGACAACCCCGAGCAGTACAACCAGCTCTTCACGATGCACGGCACGATCATGCTGCTGCTCTTCGCGACGCCGCTCTTCGCCGGCTTCGCCAACGCCGTGATGCCGCTGCAGATCGGGGCGCCCGACGTCGCGTTCCCGCGCCTCAACATGTTCGCGTACTGGCTCTACCTCTTCGGTGGCCTCATCGCGTCCGCCGGCTTCGTGACGCCCCAGGGCGCGGCCGCGTTCGGCTGGTTCGCCTACGCGCCGCTGTCCGACGTCAGCTACTCGCCCGGCGTCGGTGGTGACCTCTGGGTCTTCGGTCTCGCGCTCGCCGGTTTCGGCACGATCCTCGGCGCCGTCAACTTCATCACGACGATCATCTGCCTGCGCGCGCCCGGCATGACGATGTTCCGCATGCCGATCTTCACGTGGACCGTGCTCGATCACCTCGCTGCTGGCGATCCTCGTCGTTCCCGATCCTCGCGGCCGCGCTCTTCGCCCTCGGCGGTGACCGGCGCTTCGGCATGCACATCTTCGACCCGGAGAACAACGGGGCCATGCTGTGGCAGCACCTGTTCTGGTTCTTCGGGCACCCAGAGGTCTACATCATCGCGCTGCCGTTCTTCGGCATCATCAGCGAGGTGCTGCCGGTCTTCTCGCGCAAGCCGATCTTCGGCTACAAGACCCTCGTCTTCGCCACGATCGCCATCGCGGCCCTCTCGGCGAGCGTCTGGGCGCACCACATGTACGTCACCGGACAGGTGCTCCTGCCGTTCTTCGCGGTGATGACGATGCTCATCGCCGTGCCGACCGGGGTGAAGTTCTTCAACTGGATCGGCACCATGTGGGGCGGCAAGGTCGTCATGGCCACCCCGATGCTGTGGGCCATGGGCTTCCTCGTCACCTTCCTCTTCGGCGGCCTGACCGGCATCATCCTGTCCAGCCCGGCGCTCGACTTCCACCTGTCCGACAGCTACTTCGTCGTCGCGCACTTCCACTACACCGTCTTCGGCACCGTGGTCTTCGCGATGTTCGCCGGCTACTACTTCTGGTGGCCCAAGCTGACCGGTCGGATGCTCGACGAGAAGCTCGGCAAGATCCACTTCTGGATGCTCTTCATCGGCTTCCACACGACGTTCCTCATCCAGCACTGGCTCGGTGTCGAGGGCATGGCCCGTCGCTACGCCGACTACCTGCCCGAGGAGGGCTTCCAGGCCGCGAACATCGTCTCGAGCCTGGGTGCGTTCCTGCTCGGCGCCTCGATGATCCCGTTCGTCTGGAACGTGTGGAAGACGTGGCGGACGGCTCCGCTGGTGGAGTCCGACGACCCGTGGGGCTACGGCGCCTCGCTCGAGTGGGCCACCTCGTGCCCGCCGCCGCGGCACAACTTCACGTCGCTGCCGCGCATCCGCTCGGAGCGCCCGGCCTTCGACCTGCACCACCCCGAGACGACGTGCCGGGCGTCGCACCCGTCGCCGACCAGGGCACCCTCGTCCAGGTCATGGGGCCGGCCGACGTCGCCGGGTCCGCAGCCAGGCCACCGCCAGCACCGAGAAGCGTGAGGACTGACCCCGATGCGCGTCGAGACCAAGCTCTTCCTCTACCTGTTCGTCTTCTTCGTCCCCGTCACGCTGATGTACGGCTTCTGGTCCAAGTGGGAGGAGCCGATCGGCGTCACCGCGCTGGTCCTGACGGCCCTGCTCTTCGCGCTCAGCGGCTTCTACCTCTGGATGACGGGCAAGAAGCTGCCGCTGCGTCCCGAGGACAACGCGGCCGGTGAGATCGAGGACGCCGAGGGCAACTACGGCTACTTCGTCGCCAGCTCGTGGACGCCGCTGTGGCTCGCCGGCTCCGGCGCCATCATGTTCGCCGGTCTCGCGATCGGTTGGTGGCTCTTCATCATCGGGGCGGTCTTCGCGATCGTCGCCGTGTGCCTCTGGGTCTTCGAGTCCTTCTCGGGCGAGTACTCCATCTGAGTCGCTCGGTCCAGCTCACGACGAAGGGCCCCGGTCGTCGACCGGGGCCCTTCGTCATGCCCGCCGGCTGAGCGCTGGGTGCCAGCGGTCAGGCGGGTACGCCCTCGGCGCCAGCCGTGTCGCGGCTCGAAGCCGATGAGCCGGCGGGCGCGGGCGTTCGACAGCAGGGTCTCGTGACCCGCGAGGTCACCACGGACCTCGACGTCCGGGAAGACCTCGGCCAGCAGCTCGGCGCTGGGTCGCTCCATGATGGTGTCGTCGTTCGCGATGATGACGTTGACGGACCCGGTGGTGTCGGCCTCCAGGGCGTTGCGGCACGAGGCGGCGGCGTCGCGCACGTCGATGTAGCCCCACAGGTTCCACATCCGCGCTCGTGGCGTCCGCCTGGAACGACGGCACCCGCCGGTAGTCCTCGTCGGTGAAGATGTTCGAGAAGCGCAGGCCCACGAAGGGGATGCCGCTCCACGTGCTGATGTGCTCGGCCATCGTCTCGCTCAGCACCTTCGACAGGGCGTACGTCGACTCCGGGTGGGGGTAGTGGTCCTCGTCGACCGGTGCGTAGCGCGGGGGAGCGTCGGGGCCGAAGGCCAGTCCCAGCGTGGTCTCGCTCGAGGCCCAGACGACCTTGCGAAGTCCCAGCGTCTGGGCGGCCAGGAAGACGTGCGCGTTCATCGTGGTGTTCTCGGTGAGGGTGCGCGCGGCGGGGCGCAGCCCCGGGGCCGGGATGTTGGCCAGGTGCACGACGGCGTCGGCTCCGTCGAGGACGTCGACGACCTGTCCGTGGTCGGTCAGGTCAGCCCTGAGGTATGCCGTGTCGATCCCGACCGGGGGTGGTGTGAGGTCGGTCGCGAGGACGCGGTAGCCGTGCTCCAGCAGGTCGGCGACGGCGGCTCGGCCGGCTTTGCCGGCGGCGCCGGTCACGACGATGGGCGCGGGTGTGGTCGTCATGCGAGCACCCTAGCCGTGGGGACTCCGAGGCAGCTCCGAGGCAGCTCCGAGGCAGCTCCTAGACAGTTCCGAGACCCGCAGGGGACGACGGGCCCGGACAGCGCGAAGGGGAAGGCTGTGGGCCTTCCCCTTCGATCCGACATGGGCCTTCACGGTCCGAGCGGCTCGCAGTGCGATCGTGTGGGAGAGAACATCCTGACGCACCTCCATCCGATCGGTTGTACGGTATGTCGACATTAACCCCGACCTGAGGCCGGGGTAAAGAGCCACTCTCTGCGTCCCCGACAAACCGTCCCGAGTGTGAGACGCCACGAGGGGCACCGAACGGTCTGGACGAGGGGCACCGAGCTGACCGCCGACCTCAGCCCCAGCCCAGCTCGTGCAGGTGCGCGTCGTCGATCCCGAAGTGGTGTGCCACCTCGTGCACGACGGTGATCGCGATCTCCTCACGCAGCTCCTCCGCGGTGCTGCACAGGCGCTCCAGGGGCCCCTGGAAGATCGTGATGCGGTCCGGCAAGGCCCCGGCGTCCCACCAGCCGTCCCGCTCGGTCAGCGGGGTCCCGTCGTAGACCCCGAGCAGCTCGGGGTCCTCCGACGGCGGCTCCTGCTCGACGAGCACGACGACGTTGTCCATGGCCTGGGCGAGCTCCGGCGGGATGGTGTCGAGCGCCTCACCCACGGCCTCCTCGAACTCGGTGTCGGACAGGTGCTGCATGGGCCGAGTCTGTCACGCCTGTCCCGCCGGGGACGTGCCCGCGGAGACGCCGAGAGGGACCCCCCGCTGTGCGGAAGGTCCCTCTCGTCTGCGTGTCGCGGAGCCGATGGTCGACGTCAGTGGCGCTGCTTGTCCGCCTTGATCGTCTCGCGTTCGCGGCCGGCCCCAGCCTGCTCGATGGCCTCGTGCCCACCGTCGACGACGGCGCCGTGGTCCTCGTGCTCGTGGTGGGCCGCCTCGAGCTCGGACGGGGTCGCCGGAGCCACGCGGTCACGGAAGTAGAAGTTCGAGAACTTCGCGCGCAGTCGCTCCTTGCGGGCGATCGGGCTGTCGACGCCGTTGGCGTCCTTGCCCGGCGTGAGCTGAAGCGGCTCGTGGGACTCGTGCTGGACCAGGGCCCAGCGCTCGTCGGGCGTGAGCGGCGCGTGGATCTCCTCGAACCGACCGTCGGCGTGGCGCCAGATGGTGCCCGTCTCGCGGCCGTGCAGGACCTTCTGACGGTCAGCGCGCTGCAGGCTGAGACAGATCCGCTTGGTGATCCAGAACGCCACCGGCGGGGCCACGAAGAACAGCACCCGCAGGGTCTGGGTGATGTCGTTGATCGACAGGTGCAGCTTGATCGCCATGAGGTCGTTGCCCGCCGCGAGGAAGAGCACGACGTACATGCGAGATACCGGCGATGCCGATGGCGGTGCGGGTGGGCGCGTTGCGCGGGCGGTCGAGCAGGTGGTGCTCGCGCTTGTCGCCGGTCACCCACGACTCGACGAACGGGTAGACGCCGATGAGCGTCCACATCACCGGGAGCAGCACGAGCGACCCCGGGAAGATGTTCATGCTGAAGGTGAAGCCGAACGCCTCGAACTCGAGGAAGCCCGGCAGGAGGCGTAGCGCACCGTCGGCGAAGCCCATGTACCAGTCGGGCTGCGAGCCGGCGGTGATGGGGGAGGGGTCGTACGGGCCGTAGGCCCAGATCGGGTTGATCGTGACGACGGCCGAGATGAGCGCGATGACGCCGAACACGATGAAGAAGAAGCCACCGGCCTTGGCGATGTACACCGGCATGAGCGGGTAGCCGACGACGTTCTTGTTCGTGCGGCCCGGGTCCGGGGAACTGGGTGTGCTTGTGCAGGAAGACCAGCAGGATGTGCGCCGTGAAGAGGCCCACGAGGATGGCCGGGATGAGCAGCACGTGCGCCGAGTAGAGGCGCGGGATGATCGCCTCGCCCGGGAAGGCGCCACCGAAGATGAAGTACGACAGGTAGGAGCCGATGACCGGGGCCGACTGCATGAAGCCGTTCATCGCGCGGATGCCCGTGCCGGAGAGCAGGTCGTCGGGCAGCGAGTAGCCGGCGAAGCCCTCGATGCAGGCGAGCAGGGACAGGATCGTCCCGAACACCCAGTTGATCTCACGCGGCTTGCGGAACGCGCCGGTGAAGAAGACGCGAGCCATGTGCACGAAGACCGAGACGACGAAGATCAGGGCCGCCCAGTGGTGGATCTGCCGGATGAGCAGACCGCCGCGGATGTCGAAGGAGATCCCGAGGGTCGAGCGGTACGCGTCCGACATCGTGACGCCCTGGAGCGGGACGTACGAGCCGTCGTAGACGACCTGGCTGGCGCTCGGGACGAACCAGAACGTCAGGAAGACCCCGGTCAGCAGGCAGACGATCATCGAGTACATCGCGATCTCGCCGAGCATGAACGACCAGTGGTCGGGGAAGACCTTCTTGGCGAGGAAGGAGACGCCCTTGGCGCCGCCGAGGCGGTCGTCCATCCACCCGGCGATACCGCCGAGGGGCTTGGCGGCGGTGGCCTGCTCGTCGGCCTGCCTGTCGCCGGCGCGAAGCGCGTCGGCGGGGCGAGTCTCGTTGATGGTGCTCATCGCGCACGCTCCCAGAAGCTCGGTCCCACGGGCTCGCGCGAAGCCCTGGGGGGCGACGAGGTATCCCGCGTCGTCGACGGTGATCTTGAGTTGCGGCAGGGGCCGCTTGGCCGGGCCGAAGATGACGGCGCAGTCCTCGGTGAGGTCGAAGGTCGACTGGTGGCACGGGCAGAGCAGGTGGTGCGTCTGCTGCTCGTACAGGCCGACCGCGCAGCCGACGTGGGTGCAGATCTTGGAGTAGGCGACGACGCCGTCGACGCCCCAGTCCTTGGCCTTCTGCACCTTGATCAGGTCGGGGTCGAGGCGGATCAGGATGACCGCCGCCTTGGCCTTGGCCTCGAGGACGCGCTTGCCCTCGTCGATGTACTTCTGCAGCGTCTCGGGCATGACGTGGAAGACCGAGCCGTTCGTGACCTCGTCGAAGCGGATCGGGCGTCATCTCCGGGTCACGCATGAGCCGGATCGGCTTGCCGCCGTTGTCCTTCGGGTCCCAGATGGTGTGCTTGAGCTCGTCGACGGTCACCGGTCCGAGGGAGCCGGCGACCTGCAGGCCGAGGGGGAGCGACGAAGAGGCCGAGCGCGCCGCCGAGGGAGTACTTGAGCAGAGGGCGACGGGAGAGCTGGGTGGACGCGACACCCTCGTTGACGACCGCGACCGCCTTGGCGCGCTGCTCCGGGGTCGACGCCTGCTCGTGGCGCTCCTCGACGATCTCCTCGTCGGACATGAGCGTCTTGGCCCAGTGCACGGCGCCGATGCCGATGAGGAAGATCGCGAAGCCGAGCGAGAGGCCGAGCACGACGTTCTGCGTCTTGGCGATGCCGATGCCGGGGAAGAAGAAGGTCGCCTCGTCGGGGATGGCGAAGTAGCTGACGAGGAACACGAGCGTCGCGAGCATCGACAGGCCGAACAGCGTCGCGACCTGGCGCTCGGCGCGCTTGGCAGCGGCGGGGTCGTCGTCGGCGGCACGGTGGACGTGCGGCGGAAGACCGGGGTTCTCGAACTGGTCCACGCCCCTGATCAGCGACGCCGGCAGCAGGTCGTGGCCGTCGCCGGACGCCGGGACGAGTGACGTGCTCGTCCCGTGGTCCGTGGTCTCGTTGTCGTTCATCGGGTCGTGGTCCTGTCGTCGTTCGTGATCGAGGCGATGCAGCGCGGGGTCATGCGGCCTTCTTGCCGAGCCAGACGGCACAGCCGATGAGGATGCCGAGGCGCGAACACCCACGCGAAGAGCCCCTCGGACACCGGTCCGAGGTTGCCCAGCGTGAGGCCACCGACGTTGGTCGCGTTCTCCTGCGCCTTGAGGTAGGAGATGACCTTCTGCTTCGCCTCGGGCGTGATGTTCATGTCGTTGAAGACGGGCATCGACTGCGGGCCGGACACCATGGCCTCGTAGATGTGCTTGGGCGTGGTGCCCTCGAGGGCGGGGGCGTACTTGCCGCGGGTCAGGGCGCCACCGGCACCGGCGAAGTTGTGGCACATCGCGCAGTTGACGCGGAAGATCTGGCCGCCCTCGGCGATCGCCTTGTTGTTCTCGGGCGTGCCGGGCTGGATGACCGTCGTGTACTTCTCCTCGGGGACGGCCGGGCCGGGGCCGAGGGAGGCGACGTAGGCCGCGAGGGCGGCGATCTGCGTGTCGTCGAACTTCACCTTGTTCTGGGGCGCCTGCACGTTCGGCCCGGCGAGCGGCATACGACCCGTGCCGACCTGGAAGTCGACGGAGGCTGCACCGACGCCGACGAGCGAGGGACCGGACTTGGTGCCCTGCGCGCGCGACGCCGTGGCAGGTGGCGCAGTTGGCGATGAAGAGGTCCTTGCCCTGGGCGACGGCGTCGGCCGCGGCGGTCGGCGCGGCGGCGTTGGCGTCCTTGGGGGCGAGGAAGGAGTAGGCGCCACCGGTCACGAGAAGGCCGAGCAGCAGCAGCACCGCGATCGCGGCGGGGTGTCGGCGTCGGGCGGCCAAGGCGTTCACTGTGGGTTCCTGTCGTCCATGGAGGTGTGCTTCGGGTTCGGGCGCGCGCTCATGCCGGGGTCAGCGCAGGAGGTAGATGGTCGCGAAGAGCGCGATCCACACGACGTCGACGAAGTGCCAGTAGTACGACGTCACGACGGCGCCGGTGGCGTTCGCGTGGGTGTAGCGGCGCGTCGTGAACGTGCGGGCGATGATGAGCAGGAAGGCGATGAGGCCGCCGGTCACGTGAAGGCCGTGGAAGCCGGTCGCCATGTAGAAGACGGAGCCGTAGGCGTCGGAGCTCAGGGTGATGTTCTCGTGGGTGAGCTCGGAGTACTCCATGACCTGGCCGGCGATGAAGAAGGCGCCGAAGAGGTAGGTCAGGACGTACCACTCACGCATGCCCCAGCTCTTGAGGTCGAAGAGCCGCCCGGTGCGTGCCTTCTGGCCGCGCTCGGCCTTCCAGACGCCGAGCTGGCACCACACGGAGGAGATGACGAGCACGAGGCAGTTGACGCTCGCGAACGGCAGGTTGAGCTTCTCGGTGTGCGTCGCCCAGAGGTCACCGCGGACCGAGCGGAGCTGGAAGTAGATCGCGAAGAGACCCGCGAAGAACATGAGCTCGCTGGAGAGCCACACGATGGTGCCGACGGCAACCATGTTGGGGCGGGTCGCCGGCCCGTGATGGGCCGGGCTCGCTACTGCGCTTGAAGGAACTGCCGATGCTGTCGCCACGTTGGACATTATTCCCACATTCCTGTCCGGCTGCGCGAGGGACCCCCCGCTGCAAGGCCGTTTCTCGCGCGGGTGTAGAGGATTCGTGACCATTCCGACACGAACCCTGAACAGCCGTGCTGCCGGCCGTCCGAGACCACCTTCCCACGGCGGTCTCCGCGGCCGTCTCGCGGGTGGGGAGGTCCGTGCGGTGCGCCTGCCACGGCCCGGTAGCATCGGGCGCATGACCGCCTCGAACGACAGCGCAGCGCAGGGCACGCCCACCGACATCGCGACGACGAGCGGGTCGCAGCGGCCGGTGGCGCGGGTCAGCGTGCTGCTCTACAGCGACGACTTCACGACCCGCGACGCGGTGCGCGCGGCGGTCGGCCGTCGGCCCGCGCGCGGACGTCGAGGTGGTCCGCTGGCACGAGTGCGCGACGGCTGACGCCGTGATCAGCTCGGTCGAGTCCGAGCGCTTCGACATCCTCGTCCTCGACGGTGAGGCGGCCAAGGTCGGCGGCCTGGGCCTGGCGCGCCAGCTGAAGAACGAGATCTTCGAGTGCCCCCCGATCATCGTGCTCACCGGTCGCCCGCAGGACAGCTGGCTCGCCGCCTGGTCCCAGGCCGACCTGGCCGTCCCGCACCCGCTCGACCCGATCGCGCTGACGTCGGCCGTCGCCACGCTCGCGCGTTCGGGCGTGCCGACGGCCTGACGCATGGCGCCGGACACGACGACCTGGCCCTCCACTGCTCACCGACCTCATCGCCGGTCGTGACCTCGACCGGCCGACGGCCGAGTGGGCCATGGCCCAGATCATGGACGGGGAGGCCACGCCCTCCCAGGTCGCGGGCTTTCTCATCGGGCTGCGCGCCAAGGGCGAGAGCATCGACGAGATGCGGGGCCTGGCCGAGCAGATGCTCGCCCACGCGCGTCGGATCGAGGTCCCGGGCCCGAGCCTCGACATCGTCGGCACGGGTGGCGACCGCGCCCACACCGTGAACATCTCGACGATGTCCGCGATGGTGGCTGCGGCTGCGGGCGTCCGGCTCGTCAAGCACGGCAACCGGGCCGCGTCGTCGTCGTCGGGCTCGGCCGACGTGCTCGAGGCCCTGGGTGTCGACCTGTCGCTGCCGCCCGAGCGTGTCGTCGAGGTGGCGTCGGAGGCCGGCATCACGTTCTGCTTCGCCCAGACCTTCCACCCGTCCTTCCGCCACACCGCCGTGCCGCGCCGTGACCTCGGCATCGGGACGGCGTTCAACTTCCTCGGCCCCCTGACCAACCCGGCCCAGCCGACGTATGCCGCCGTGGGCTGCGCGGACGCCCGCATGGCGCCGCTCCTGGCGGGGGTCTTCGCCGACCGCGGCAAGGATGCCGCGGTCTTCCGTGGCGACGACGGCCTCGACGAGGTCACGGTGTCGACGACGACGCACGTGTGGTGGGTGAGGGGCGGGGTCGTCACGGAGCGTTCCGTCGACCCGGAGCGGCTCGGCCTCCAGCTGCACCCCATCGAGGACCTGCGCGGCGGCGATGCGGCGCACAACGCCGGCGTCGTCCGCGACGTCTTTGCCGGGGCCACGGGCGCGGTGCGCGACGCCGTGCTGCTCAACGCCGGCATCGCCCTCGCTCTGACGCGGCCGGACTCGGGACCGTCGGAGGCGGACTTCGACGCCGACCTGCGCGCTGGGATGGCGCGTGCGGCAGAGGCCATCGACAGCGGCGCGGCCACGGGCCTCGTCGAACGCTGGGTGACCGCGACGCGTCGCTGAACCGTCGAGGCGCCGCTGAACCGACGAGGCGTCCTGGCGACGAGGGTCAGTCGCCCTCGAGGCCGAGGCTGAAGGCTGCCTCGAGGTCGTGCGAGGAGTAGGTGCGGAAGGCGATGTGCGTCGACGTGCCGACGATGCCCTCCACCTTGTTCAGCTGGTCGGCGATGACGTCGGCGAACTCCTCGTGCGCCTTGACCCGCACCATGGCGATGAGGTCGGTGTCGCCGGTCACCGAGTAGACCTCGGACACGGCCGGGATGTCGGCGATGGCCTCCGCGACCTCCGGGATGCGGTCGACCTCGCAGCTGATCATGACGATGGCGGTGATCACGGTGACACCCTAGCCGGGCCTCAACCGGCGCGGCGCAGGCCGGGACCGTGCCCAGCGGCGCCCGCTCGACCGGACCGGCCGCCGGCTCCTCCGGGACCGGGTCGCGGGGCGGCACGTCGTTGTCGAAGCCGACGACGTCGTGGGCCGAGGCGACGGCGGGTTCGAGCTCGCTGCGCACCGAGCCGGCGCCGCCGACCGGGCAGGTCCACGTCCCGTCGAGCTCGACGATGCGCACGCCCGGAGCCTCGAGCCAGCGCAGCAGGATCTCGGTCTCCTCGGTGAGCGCGGACGGCCGCTCGGGCGTGGAGGGCGGCACGACCTCGGCGGTGGCCTGCATCGAGCGGACGTAGGGCATCGGGTCGGCTCCTCGCGGGCTCACCGCGGTGCCGGCCAGGCGACCGTGGCGTATGGAGACGAGCTCCCAGCCCCCGAGGTCGCTGCGACGGGCCGCGACGATCTCGGGGGAGCGCACGAGCGGCGCGAGCCGCTGGGCGCGCGCCGCACCTCGTACGAGCTGCAGGAAGCGGTCGCGCACCCGCGCCGCGTCCTCGAAGCGCTCCTGCGAGGCGAGCTCCTCGAGTCGCGCACGGAGCAGCTCGTGCGCTCGGGCGGGCGTTGCCGGTGAAGATGGCGCGGCACTCGTCGACGACGACGGCGTAGTCGCCCTCGGACTGTGCGCCGGTGCACGGAGCGCCGCAGCGGCCCATGTCGGCGAGGGCGCAGGCGGTGCCGCGTCCGGTGAGGCGACCGGTGCACTGGCGCAGCGGCACGACCTCGTGGACCGCGTCGATGGCCGACTGGGCGGTCACGCGGGACCGGAACGGGCCGATGTAGTGGGCGTCGTCGTCCCGCACCTGCTTGACGATCGACAGGCGGGGGAAGCGCTCCTGCGTGAGCTTGACCCACATGACCTTGCGGCCGTTCTTCGACCGCCGGTTGAAGCGGGGCTTGTGCTCGTCGATGAGCCGCAGCTCGCGGACCTGCGCCTCGAGCGAGGTCTGGCAGACGATCGGGTGCACGACCTGGGCGAGCCGCACCATCTCGGCCATCCGGCTGCGTTGCTCGGACGCGGTGAAGTAGCTGCGCACGCGGGTGCGGATGTCGCGGCTCGTGCCGACGTAGAGGACGCGGTCGCTGCCGTCCTTGAAGAGGTAGACCCCGGGCGCGCTGGGCAGGGGGTCGGCGAGGAACCGCTTGCGTCGCTGCGACGGGGTGACCCGGGAGCTGTAGCTCGAGAGCTCCTCGAGGGTGTGGACGCCGAGGTTGCCGACGCGCTCGATGAGGCCGTGCAGCACGTCGACGGTGGCACGGGCGTCGTGCAGCGCCCGGTGGTCGGGCGTGGTCGGCGAGCCGAAGACCTGGGCCAGCGAGGACAGCCGATGGTTCGGCGACTCGTCACGCACCACGAGCTGGCGCGCCAGCTGGAGGGTGTCCAGGACCGGGAATCCGGGCCACCGCAGCCCGACGCGGGCGGCGGCCGCCTTGAGGAACCCGATGTCGAAGCCGGCGTTGTGCGCCACGAGGACGCTGCCGGCCGCGAACTCGAGGAAGGCGGGCAGGGCGCTGTCGATGCGCGGTGCGTCGCGGACCATCGAGTCGGTGATGCCGGTGAGGACGGAGATGAAGGCCGGGATGGGCTCCGCGGGGTTGACGAGGGTCTGGAACTCCCCGAGCTGCTCGCCGCCGCGCACCTTGACGGCGCCGATCTCGGTGATGCCGCACTGTGCCGGGGTGCCCCCGGTCGTCTCGAGGTCCACGACGACGAACGTGACTCCGGCGAGGGGGGTGCCGAGGTCGTCGAACGTGGACTGGATGGCTTGCACGACCCTGACGGTATGCCGGTGCGCCGACAACGTCGGGGAGGCGCGGCGTCCCCCGACGCTGTCGGTGGGTGCACCTAGCGTCTTTCACGACAGATCGCAATGAGAGACGAAGGGGTTGGACCGAGATGATGCTCGTCGACTGCCAGACCTGCCCGGTGCGGGACGTCCACTGCGCAGACTGCATGGTGACCGCGCTGAACGAGATACCACTCCGGCCCGGTGCGTCCCCGCGCGACGCCGGGCGAGGTGAGGCCGTGACGGCACCGCTCGACCGGGCCGAGCGACGGGCGGTGTCGGCCTTCCTCGCCGCCGGGCTCGTCTCCACCGGCACGGCGAACGCGGCCCGGGCCCGGCTCGATCCGGTCGAGCGCGAGTCGCACCACCGAGCCCGCCGGGCGGTCTGACCGGCGTCGTCACGCCAGGCCAGTCACCGGGGCCCGTGACACGATGTCGCGGTGCGCAGCCCCAACCGTCGTGTCTCCCCTCGGGTGGCCGCGGCCGTGGTTCTCGTGACTGCCACCGCCTGGGGCCTTGGGGCCTGCACCGCCGCCAGTGCCCCCTCGGTTCCCGCCTTCCTCCCTGCCGCGTCTACCGCGTCGAGCCCGTCCCGCTCGGGGACCGCGACGGCCGACACCGACCCCGGGGCGTGGTCCGACGCCCGAACCCGCGCGGTGACGCAGGTGCTCGAGGCCCGTGTGGGCGACGTCGACCGCCGGGACGAGACCGGCTGGCTGGCCGCGCTGAGCGGGCCCGCGTCCGGTCTCCTACGCACCAGCCAGGCCGCCGTCTTCGAGCGCATGAGAGCGATGGGGGCCGGTGACCTGCGCCTCGTCCTGGCGCGCGAGACGACCGCTCCCGTTCCCGCCCCGCGCGGAACCCAGGTCGAGTGGGACGTGAAGGCGAGCCTCACCTACAGGCTTCTCGGCTTCGACACGTCGCCCCGATCCTTCGACCTCGACCTCACCTTCAAGGCTGACCCGGCACGCCCGGCCGATCTCGTCATCACCGCCTCGGCGCCGTCAGGGCGCCCGCAACCCTGGGACCTCCCCGGACTCGTCGTCCGCAGGGCGGCAACCTCCCTCGTGCTCGCGGTCGGCACCGGTGACCGTGTCGAAGAGGTCGTGCGCCGCGCGCGCACGGCCGAGGCGCGTGTCGCCGCCGTCTGGGGGGAGGCCAGACCGGCCGTCTGGGTCGCCCCCTCCACCGACGCCGATGCCGCACGACTGCTCGGTCGCTCCGCGGACGACCTCGCGGGGGTGGCGGCCGCCACGGACGGCCCGCTGACCCCGGGGGAGCATGCCGGGGCGGATCGGATCGTCCTCGTGCCCGGAGCGTGGAGCTCGCTGCGCCCCGACGGCCGCGACGTCGTCATGACCCACGAGCTGACCCATGCGACGGTCAGGGCCTCGACGACGCGCAGCGTCCCCGTCTGGCTGTCCGAGGGCTTCGCCGAGCTCGTCGCGTACCAGCCCGTCGACCTGCCGGAGGCGACCGTCGTCGCCCCGGCACTCGAGCGGGTTCGGTCGTCGGGTCTCCCGCAGGCTCTGCCAGCAGACGCGGACTTCGACCCGGGCACCCATGCGCTCCCGGCGGCATACGGCCTCTCGCTGCTGGCGCTGCGCACCCTGGCGGACCGCTACGGGACGCCGGCCGTGGTCCGTCTCTACCGCGCGGCCGCGGGCGGGCTCGTGCCACCGACGCTCGCAGCTCGACGACCGCGAGGCGGCCGTCGACGACGCGTTGAGCTCCGTCATGGGCACGACGCGGTCGGCACTGCTGCAGGCGTGGCAGGCGCGCATCCGCGACCTGCTGCGCTGAGCCGTCAGGCGTAGAGCTTCTCCACCTCGTCGCCGAAGTCCTTCATGACGACGTTGCGCTTGAGCTTGAGCGAGGGCGTGAGGTAGCCGTTCGCCTCGGTGAAGTCGCCGGAGAGCACGACGAACTTCCGGATCGACTCGGCCTTGGAGACCGCGTCGTTGGCCCGGTCGACGGCCTCCTGGAGCGCTTCGAGCACCTTCGGATGGGTGCGGGCCTGCTCGAGCGAGACGCCCTCGACGCCGTGGGTCTTGGCCCAGAGCGGCCACATCTCCTCGTCGAGCGTCAGGAGCACGGCGACGAAGGGCTTCTGGTCGCCGACGACGATGCACTGCGAGACGAGGGGATGCGCGCGCAGACGGTCCTCGAGCACCGCGGGGGCGACGTTCTTGCCGCCCGCCGTCACGAGGATCTCCTTCTTGCGCCCGGTGATCCGCAGGTAGCCGTCGTCGTCCATCTCGCCGAGGTCGCCGGTGTGGAACCAACCGTCGACGATGGCGTCGGCCGTCGCCGTCGGGGTTGTCGTGGTAGCGGGTGAAGACGCCGACGCCCTTGAGCAGGATCTCGCCGTCGTCGGCGATCCGGATGCCGGTGCCCGGCAGCGGCGGCCCGACCGTGCCGATCCTGATCTTGTCCGGGGTGTTCACCGCCACGGGAGCCGTGGTCTCGGTGAGGCCGTAGCCCTCGAGGATGACGACGCCGATGCCGCGGTAGAAGTGACCGAGGCGGGTGCCGAGTGGCGCACCGCCGGACACGGCGTAGCGCACCTGACCGCCCATGGCGGCGCGCAGCTTGCCGTAGACGAGACGGTCGAAGACGGCGTGCTGGACCCGGAGCCCCAGACCGGGGCCGCCCGCGTCGAGCGCCTCGCTGTAGGCGATCGCGACGGTGGCGGCGCGGAGGAAGATCTTCCCCTTGCCCTCGGCGGACGCCTTGGCCTCGGCCGAGTTGAAGATCTTCTCGAAGACGCGCGGGACGGCGAGCACGAAGGTCGGCTGGAATCCGGCGAAGTCGTCGAGGAGGGTCTTGATGTCCGACGAGTGGCCCATGCGTGCCCTGCCCGCGACGCAGAGCACCTCGATGAAGCGCGCGAAGACGTGGGCCAGCGGGAGGAAGAGCAGTGTCGACGCGTTGTCGGTCAGTACCACCTGGCCCAGCTTCTCGATGGCGTTCTCGGCGAGGTCGAGGAAGTTGCCGTGGGTCAGCTCGCACCCCTTGGGCCGCCCCGTCGTGCCCGAGGTGTAGATGATCGTTGCCACCGACCCCCGGTCGAGGCCGGCGCGGCGTGCGGCCAGGTCGGCGTCAGGGACCTCCCGGCCCTTCTCGCGCAGGGCGTCGAGGCCGCCGCCGTTGATGGTGATGACATCGCGGAGCGATGGCAGCTCGCCCCGGACCTGGTCGACGGTGGCACGGTGAGCATCGGTCTCGACGACGACGACCTGCGCGTCGGAGTCCGACAGGATCCACTGCACCTGCTCGGCGGACGAGGTCTCGTAGATCGGCACGACGACGGCGCCCGCACTCCAGGCAGCGAAGTCGACGAGTGTCCACTCGTAGCGCGTGCGCGACATGAGTGCCAGCCGGTCCCCGGGCGCCAGACCCGCGGCCATGAGCCCCCGGGCCACGGCGGCGACGTCGTCGGCGAACTGCGCCCACGTCACGTGCGTCCAGCCGCCGGAGGGGGTCTTGCGGGAGAACGCGGTCTCGTTCGAGTTCTCCGCGGCATTGCGCACGGGCAGGTCCGCAAGGCTTCCCTCCGTCGTGACGGGGGCAAGTGGTGCGACGACGTTGTCCTTCACTGTCACTCCTGGTTGCGGGTGGTAACTGTGCTGCACCTTACCGAGCGGTAACCGCTCCGACCATCTCATCGTGGCGCCGGGGGTGGCCCGGTCCGGGTGCCGCCCTGCTGCGCAAGACTGCCACCCCTCCATCGTGGCACGCGGCCGACGCGCGAGAGCAGCCGCAGGACCAGCGCCAGCGCACACTCGACGCGATAGCCTTCGGCGCATGCCCGATCGCACCGAGTCCTCCATCGTCATCGACGCCCCTCCCGGCGAGGTCCTCGACGTCATCGCGGACTTCGAGGCCTATCCCGAGTGGGCGGGCGAGGTGAAGGACGTCTCCGTGCTCGCCGAGGAGGGTGACGGCTGGGCGGACCAGGTCCAGTTCACGCTCGACGCCGGAGCCATCAAGGACACCTACGTCCTCGACTACGAGTGGGACGTCGTCGAGGACGGCACGGGCGTCGTCTCGTGGTCGCTCGTCTCGGCCCAGGTGCTCAAGGCGATGAACGGCTCGTACACCCTGGCGTCCGACGGCGCGGGCACGAAGGTGACCTACCGGCTCGCCGTCGACGTCAAGATCCCCATGATCGGGCTGCTCAAGCGCAAGGCGGAGAAGGTCATCGTCGACACCGCGCTCAAGGAGCTGAAGAAGCGCGTCGAGGCCTGACCGACCGTGACCCTGAGCGACGGTCCTGCCACGGCACCTGATCAGCCCGAGCCGACGGCCGGGACCGGATCCGCCCGCCCCGAGGGCGCCTCGCGCGCCGAGGGCGCCTCGAGCCTCGGAAGCGTCGCCGAAGAGGCTGCGCTCCTCATCGACCTGCTCTCGCAACGCACGCGGTCGGACGCTTCGGGTATGCCGTCGCCCGGGTCCGCGGACGCCGGGTCGGACCGCAAGTCGGACGGCAGGTCGGACGGCAGGTCGAATGCGCGACCGGGGGTGTGCACGTGCGGAGGCACCACGCCTGCTGCGTGCCGTGTGTGCCCGGTCTGCCAGCTCATCGCGTTCGTGCAGCAGGTCAACCCGGACACCATCGACAAGGTCGCCGACTTCGTCGGCTTCGCGGCCACCGCGCTCCGCGACCTGGCCACGGCCCAGCGCGAGCGACGGGCCGAGCCTGGCACCGACGCGGAAACCAGCAGCGACACCACCGAGCACCGACACCGAACCAGACACCAACGACACCGACGACACCGACGACACCGACGACACCGACGACACCGACAGGCCTCGACCCGGAGACCCCACATGACCAGGCGACTCGCCATCGGCATCGACATCGGGGGCACGAAGGTCGCCGGCGGCGTCGTCGACGAGGCGGGCACCATCACCCACCGCACCCGTCGTGACACCCCGCACCGCTCGACGTCGCCCAGCGTCGTCGAGAACACCATCGTCGAGTCGGTGGAGGAGCTGCTGCGCCAGGTAGACCCCGACGACGTCGTCGCCGTGGGGATCGGCGCCGCGGGCTTCGTCGCCGAGGACCGCGCCACCGTCGTCTTCGCGCCGCACCTGTCCTGGCGCAACGAGCCGCTGCGCGATGCCCTGTCGCAGCGCATCGAGCTGCCGATCACCGTCGACAACGACGCCAACGCGGCGGCCTGGGCCGAGGCCTGCTTCGGCGCCGCTCGCGGCGAGTCGCACGTCGTCGTCATCACCCTCGGCACAGGCATCGGCGGCGCGCTCATCATCGATGGCGACGTCCAGCGCGGGCGGCACGGCATCGCCGGCGAGTTCGGCCACATGCAGATCATGCCGGGGGGCATCCGCTGCGAGTGCGGCAACCGCGGTTGCTGGGAGCAGTACGCCAGCGGCAACGCCCTCGTGCGCGAGGCCCGAGCGATGATCGAGGCCGGGTCGCCCGTCGTGGCCGACCTGCTGGCCCGTCTCGGGGGCGACGCCAACGCCCTGACGGGCCCGTTCATCACCGAGGCCGCGCGCGAGGGTGACCCCACGGCGCGTGAGCTGCTCGCCGACATCGGGGAGTGGCTGGGCATCGGTCTGGCGAACCTCGCCGCGGCCTTCGACCCCGGCCTCTTCGTCATCGGCGGTGGTGTCAGCGCGGCCGACGAGATGCTCATCGGCCCGGCCCGCGAGGCCTTCCGTCGCCAGCTGCCCGGCCGCGGCTACCGCCCCGAGGCGCGCATCGTGCGTGCCGTGCTCGGCAGCGACGCAGGCCTCATCGGGGCCGCTGAGCTGGCGCGCGCGGGCCGCTGAGCCGTGTGCGCGGCGCGACCGCAGCACGTGCTGCGGGTCATGACGTACAACGTGCACGACCTGCCGGGACGACCGCGCGGCTGCAGCCCGGGTGGTGCGCGCCGTGGGGCCCGACGTGCTGTGCCTGCAGGAGGTGCCGCGCCGGCTCACGACCGAGCTCCGGCTCCCGCCGTTCGCCCGCGCCTGTCGTCTGCTCTGGAACGGTGGCCGTCTCGGCACCGGCGGGACGGCGGTCCTGACCGCGCCGAGGGTCGTCGTCCACGACGTGCACCGGGGTCGCCTCCCGGTCCGCTTCCCCGACCGGACGCGGGGGTATGCCGCCGCGACCGTCTCGCTCGCGGGCGACGGCCCAGACCTGCCTCCCGTCACGGTGGTCAGCGTGCACCTCGGCCTGCGGGCGCCTGAACGGCTGCGCCACGCATCGGTGGTGCTCGACGGGCTGGGTGACCGGGCCGTCGTGGCAGGGGACCTCAACGAGGAAGCCGGGGCAGCGGCATACGACCTCATCGCGGGCCGCCTCCCACTGGCCTCGGACGGCGTGCCGACGTTCCCCGCTCGGCTGCCGACCGTCGCCCTGGACGCGGTCTTCGCGGGGCGGGGTCTCGGTCTCGTCAGCGGGCCCGAGGTCCGTGTCACCGAGGCCGACCTCAGCGCGGGATCGGACCACCGGCCGGTCTGGGTCGACCTCGACCTGACACCGCGCGTCGCCTGACGCCGACCCCGGAGGGGGCTGCGCCTAGACGCGGGTGCCGTCGTCGAAGGGGTCGCGCTCGTTGCCGCCGCGCAGGACCAGCAGCACGAAACCGACGACGAGCATCGTCACGGCGGTCACGACCCACCAGCCGCTGCCGTCGCGGTCGAAGAAGAGGACGTAGAGCAGCAGCAGCGGGCCGCCGGCGAGGCCGCCGACGATGGCCCAGAACATCGGGTCGGTCTCGGCCGAGGGTAGGTCGATCTCCGACGGCGGGACGAAGTGGTCGTCGTCCGCCACGTCGCCGACCTCGTCACGAGGGGGAGTGTTGGCACGCCAGGCATGTGACGTCGTCGGCGCGATCGGCAGCTCCAGCAGGCCGGACGAGCTGGACGGCGCCGCTGCGCCGGGACTGGGCTGCTGGGGCGGCGCCGCCGGGTCGTTGCCGGTCACGCCTTGCGGGCGCTCCGGCTGCTCCGGCTGCTCCGGCTGCTCCGGCTGGTCCGACTCGGCGTGCTTGGGCTCAGGCTGCTCGGCGTCCTCGAGCTCAGGCTCGCGCTCAGGTCGCTCCGGCTGGGCGCCCGCTCGTTCGGCGCCGGTCGACGCGGCGTCCGGCTCGTGCAGCACGGCCGCCTCGTCCGGCTGCTCCCGGCCGTCGGTCCGAAGCGCGCCGCCGACGCCGTGGGGCTGCGGGTCGGGGGCCTCCGTCGTCCCAGCCGGCGATGATGCGCGCGAACTCCGCGTCGAGGTCGCGGTCGCTCACGGCCGGGCCGCCCGGCTCCGTCGCGCGGGCAGACCGAAGCCGGCTGCGGCGCCGGGAAGGACCGTCACGATGGGCTCCTCAGGGGAGGCGACTGAATCCCCTGATCCTCGCATGCCCCGCTGTGCGGGCGCGAGTGTCGTAGAGTTCGAGCCGTCACGAGCGGAAGGCGGACACGGTTGTTCTACTGGTTCCTCAAGACGATCGTCATCGGGCCGATCGTCAAGCTCGTCTTCCGTCCGTGGGTGGAGGGCGAGGAGCACATCCCCGAGGAGGGGGCCGCGATCTTCGCGAGCAACCACCTGTCCTTCTCCGACTCGATCTTCCTGCCGCTCGTGGTCTCCCGACGCGTCACGTTCCTCGCCAAGAGCGACTACTTCACCGGACGTGGCATCAAGGGCCGGCTGACCGCTGCCTTCTTCCGCGGGGTCGGGCAGCTGCCCGTCGACCGGTCGGGCGGCAAGGCGAGCAATGCCGCGCTGAGCTCCGGGCTCAAGGTCCTCCGGCGCGGCGAGCTGCTCGGCATCTACCCCGAGGGCACACGCTCGCCCGACGGCCGCCTCTACCGCGGCCGCACCGGCGTCGCCCGGATGGCCCTCGAGGGCAAGGTGAAGGTCATCCCGGTCGCCATGATCGGCACCGACAAGGCCCAGCCGACCGGCAAGGTCATCCCGCGGATCATGCGGGTCGGTGTCCGGATGGGCAAGCCGCTCGACTTCTCCCGCTACGAGGGCATGGAGGACGACCGGTTCGTCCTGCGGTCGATCACCGACGAGATCATGTACGAGCTGATGCTCCTGTCGGGCCAGGAGTACGTCGACATGTACGCCACCTCGATGAAGGACCGACTCGTCTCCGCGGCGCGGGCCAAGGCCCGCGAGCTGCAGGAGGCGGCCAAGCCCGGGAGCGCTGCCCCCGAGCTCGAGGCGGCGCTCGACGCCGCCGAGGGCCGGGCCCGCTCGTCGACGGCCGCGGCAGAGGGTGACGGGGCCGTCGGTGCGGGACCGGCCGGACCAGACGACGACGACGGCGACGCGCCCGTCGTGGCGGCGTCCTGAGGTCATGGCCGCCGTCCCCGCGTCGACGCGCGCGGTCCTGGACGACGAGCACGCCATCGTCCGAGGACTGTGGCGTGGCGTCGACGTCTTCCGCTGGCTCGCCCTCGCGTATGCCGCATGGTCGGTGTGGGAGCGCCACGGGCAGATCGCACACCTCGCCCTGGGCGTCGCGGTCCTCGGTGTCGCTCGCCGCCTGGACCCTGACGGTGACCCTGCGGCCGATGCGCACGGTGCGGGCCTACGCGGTCGAGCTCGTCATCGGGTGCTCCGCGATCCTCGCCACCCGGCTCGTCGACGACCCCGAGGTCATCACGGCGGGCGCCAAGACCATTCCCGTCGATCTGGCCGACGGCCGCCGTCGTCGGGTTCGCGGTGCTCCGCGGCTGGCGCGGTGGAGTCGCTGCTGCGTCGCTCGTCGCGGCGTGCTCCTTCGTCGAGGTGGTCGAGCCGACCCCCAACACGGTCACCAACTCGATCTTCGGTCTCCTGCTCGGCGGGTGCATCGGGCTACTGCGTCGACCTGGCCCGCTCGAGCCACGCGGCGCTCGCCGAGGCGATGCGGCTCGACGCGGCTCGCGCCGAGCGCGACCGTCTGGCCCGGACCGTCCACGACGGCGTGCTGCAGACGCTCGCGTTCATCCACCGTCGGGCCAGCGACCTCGGGGGTGAGACGGCCCGGCTCGGAGCCATGGCCGGCGAGCAGGAGCGGATCCTGCGCACGCTCGTCAGCCAGGCCGACCTCGAGGAGGTGGGTCGCGCCGTCAGCGGTGACGCGGACCTGCGGGCGCTGCTGCGCCACGTCGAGGGCGAGGGGGTGCAGCTCGTCTCGCCGGCCGACGCGGTTCTGCTGCCGCGCCGGGTGGCCGACGAGGTCGTCGCCGCGGTGGAGGCGGCCCTCGACAACGTGCGTCGGCACGCCGGTGACGACGCCCGCGCCTGGGTCCTGCTCGACGACGCCGGCGACGAGGTGGCGGTGACGATCCGCGACTCCGGGCGCGGGGTGCCGGCCGGTCGCCTCGACGAGGCGGTCACCCAGGGACGTCTCGGGGTCTCGTCGAGCATCCTGGGGCGGCTCGCGGATCTCGGAGGAACGGCGACGGTCGCTTCCGGCCCGGGCGGCGGCACGACCGTGGAGCTGCGGATCCCGCATCGGCGGGCGGCGCGCCTCCCCAGCCGACACCGTGGTCGCCAATTGGACGTTCGCGTCGACAGCGGCGCGGGGGCCCGGACCCAGGGACGAGGAGCATCGTGACGGAGCAGCAGGACGCCATGCCGCAGCGGGGGAGCAGCACGCCGCCCGAGCACATCCGCGTCGTGGTCGCGGACGACCACCCGATGTGGCGCGATGCCGTGGCCCGCGACCTCGCCGACGCCGGGTTCGAGGTCCTGGCGACGGCGGACGACGGGCGCTCGGCCGTGGCCCGCACCCGGGCCACGGCGCCGGACGTGCTCGTCCTCGACCTCAACCTGCCGGGGCTCACCGGCGCCGAGGTGTGCGCGGCCCTCGCCGCCGCGCAGGTCCCGACGCGGATCCTCATCCTCTCGGCGAGCGGGGACCACCAGGACGTCCTCGACGCGGTCAAGGCGGGCGCCCTCGGCTACCTCGTGAAGTCGGCCGGCCGCGAGGAGTTCCTCGCAGCCGTGCGCGCGACGGCCGCCGGCGAGCCGGTCTTCACCGCGGGTCTGGCCGGCCTCGTGCTCGGCGAGTTCCGGCGCGTCAAGGCTGCCGGCGTCGACGGCTCCGCGCGACCGGTTCCCGAGCTCACCGACCGGGAGACCGAGATCCTCAAGTACGTCGCGACCGGCATGGGCTACAAGGAGATCGCGGCGACCCTCTTCCTCTCGCACCGCACCGTGCAGAACCACGTCCAGAACATCTTCGGCAAGCTGCAGATGCACAACCGCGTGGAGCTCGTGCGTTTCGCGATGGAGCGTGGCCTCGACCTCGCCGACCCGACCTGACCCGTGACCGCGCCAGACGGCATACGTCGTCGGTGATCTCGCACGCGACCGCCCGGGGAGAAGAGGATTTCGGGATGCGGACCCGGGCGGGGGCGGCCCACCGCGACGTCTACGCTGACGGGGTGAACACGAGGACCGTCTCCGCCGATGCCGGCCTCGAACCCGATGACGGGTCCGAGGCCCTCGCTGCCCTCACGGCCGCGGCCGCCGAGCTCGAGGCCCAGCAGCAGCCTGCCTGGCCCGACACGGCTGCCCTGGCCGAGGTGATCGAGACCCTCGCCTCGTATCCTCCGCTCGTCTTCGCGGGCGAGTGCGACATCCTCACCGACCGGATGGCCAAGGCCGCCGTCGGCGAGGCCTTCGTGCTCCAGGGTGGCGACTGCGCCGAGACCTTCGCGTCCGCCACCGCCGACAACATCCGCGACCGGATCAAGACGATCCTGCAGATGGCCGCGGTGCTGACCTACGGCGCGTCCGTGCCCGTCATCAAGATCGGGCGCATGGCGGGGCAGTACGCCAAGCCGCGCAGCTCGACCGTCGAGACCCGCGAGGGCGTCACGCTGCCCGCCTTCCGTGGCGACATGGTCAACGACTTCGCCTTCCACGAGACCGCCCGCATCCCCGACCCGCAGCGGCTCGTCCGCGCCTACCACGCGAGCTCGGCGACGCTGAACCTCGTGCGCGCCTTCACGACAGGTGGATTCGCCGACCTGCGGCACGTCCACGACTGGAACCGCGGCTTCGTCGCCAACTCGGCCAACCAGCGCTACGAGAAGATCGCCAAGGACATCGACAAGGCGATGCGCTTCATGTGGGCCTGTGGGGCCGACTTCGACGCCATGCGCACGGTGGAGTTCTACGCCGCGCACGAGGCGCTGCTGCTCGACTACGAGCGCCCGTTGACACGCATCGACTCGCGTTCCGGCCGCCTCTACGACACCTCGGGCCACTTCGTCTGGGTCGGCGAGCGCACTCGCCAGCTCGACGGCGCGCACGTCGACTTCGTCTCGCGCATCAGCAACCCGATCGGTGTCAAGCTCGGCCCCAAGGCCGACATCGACGAGGTCCTCCGGCTCATCGACAAGGTGGACCCCAACCGCACGCCGGGCCGCCTCACCTTCATCACGCGGATGGGGGCCGGCACGATCCGGGACGCCCTGCCGGCTCTCGTCGACAAGGTCACGTCGTCCGGCGCCACGGTCACGTGGATCTGCGACCCCATGCACGGCAACACGTTCGAGAGTCCTTCGGGCTACAAGACGCGTGACTTCGAGGACATCGTCGAGGAGGTCCGTGGCTTCTTCGAGGTGCACCAGTCCCTCGGCACGATCCCCGGCGGCATCCACGTCGAGCTCACCGGCAACGACGTCACCGAGTGCCTCGGCGGCGCGGAGAAGATCATCGACTCCGACCTCGAGAAGCGCTACGAGTCGGTCTGCGACCCGCGTCTGAACCACCAGCAGTCCCTCGAGCTCGCCTTCCTCGTCGCCGAGATGCTCGGCCAGGCCTGACCGGTGGTGGCGACGAGCCCCTTCAAGGCGGACCTGCTCAGCGACACCCTGACCCGGCCGAGCGAGGCCATGCGCGAGGCGATGGCGCGGGCCGAGGTCGGCGACGACGTCTTCGGTGAGGACCCGACCCTGCGCGCCCTCGAGGAACGCGTCGCTGCGATGCTCGGGCACGAGGCCGGGCTCTTCACCCCGTCGGGCTCGATGGCCAACCAGCTCGGCGTGCGGCTGCACGTCAGGCCGGGCGAGGAGCTCGTCGGCGACTCCCTCGCCCACGTCGTCCGAGCCGAGCTCGGCGCGGCCGCGGTGCTCTCGGGCATCTCGTCGCGCACCTGGGTGTCCGAGCGTGGCCGGTTCCGTGCCGATGACGCCGCGTCGCTCATGATCACCGGCGTCGGTCCCTACCAGGTGTGCACGTCTCTCGTGATCGTCGAGAACACCCACAACTTCGGCGGCGGCACGGTGCAGTCCCTCGACGAGATCCGTCGCGCGCGCGAGGTGACCCGAGAGCGCGGCGTCGCGATGCACCTCGACGGGGCGCGACTCTTCAACGCCCACATCGCCTCCGGCGTGCCGGTCAGCGACTACGGCCGGGAGTTCGACACCGTCTCGATCTGCCTCAGCAAAGGCCTCGGCGCCCCGGTCGGGAGCGTCCTCGTCGGCTCGGCCGAGGCCATGGCGGAGTCGCGGATCTGGCGCAAGCGCTTCGGCGGTGGCATGCGTCAGGCCGGGATCCTCGCTGCCGCAGGCCTTTTCGCGCTCGACCACAACGTCGACCGTCTCGCCGACGACCACGCCCGTGCCCGGCGCGCGGCTCAGGCGATGGCCGAGGCGGCTCCCGGCTCCGTCGATCTCGCGACGGTCGAGACCAACATCGTCATCGTCGACGTGGCCGCGGTGGGTTGGACCGCCGCAGCCTTCGTCGACGCCGCCCTCGCCGCCGGGGTGAGGACGTATGCCGTGGGGCCCGGGGCGGTGCGCCTCGTCTGGCACCTCGACGTCGACGACGCCGGCACCGACGTCGCGATCGACGTCCTCACCGCGCTCCTGCGTTCGGCCCCCGCCGCCTGAACACCCCACCCGGCTCCGCCGGGGTTGAGTTGGCGCGTGGTGGGGGGCGGTCCGGGCTGCGCGAACTCCGCCGGGGTGGAGTTGGCGAGGCGGTGGGGGGCTGTCCGGGCCGCGCGAACTCCGCCGGGGTGGAGTTCGCACGGTGGGGTCGCGGCAAGGGGCGCCCAGGCTGGGTCAGACCTCGTGGTGGAGGGCCTCGGCGGGCAGCTCGCCCGGGCGCCTACGTGCCAGGAGCTCGACGGCAAACATCGCGGTGAGCACGAGGGCTCCACCGACGATCATGCGCAGGGTCGCGGTCTCGTCACCGAGCGTCACGGCGAAGAGCGCGGCGAAGACCGGTTCGACCGTCATGATGATCGCGGCCCGGGTGGCCGGCATGTGCGCCTGCGCCCACGTCTGCACCCACAGGGCGAGGATGCTCGCGAAGACCACCATGTAGAGCACCGTGCCCCACTCCGCAGGGGTGCTCGGCAGGACGACACCGCCGGGGAGTGCCCCGACGGTGCAGAGCGCCGCGATGACGAGCATCTGCACGACGGACAGGCCGGTCGCGATCTCGGAGGCGCTGTGACGGCCCAGTCCCACGATGTGCAGCGCGTAGAGCGCAGCCGCCAGGAGGGTGATCGCCTCGCCCACCCCGACCGACAGGCCGTTGAGGGACAGGAGCGCGAGACCACCGGTCGCGAGTCCCACTGCGGCCCAGGTGGATCCAGGCACGCGCTCGCGCAGGAGCACGGCGGTGAAGACCGGGGTGAGCACGACGTAGGTGCCGGTGACGAAGCCCGACACGGAGGCTGGTGTGGTGGCGAGCCCCTGGGTCTGGAAGATCTGGGCCAGTCCGTAGAGAGCCCCCGAGACCCATGCCGACGAGGACCTGCCGACGACTGAGCGCGCGCACCGGTCGCCAGAAGACGATGAGCATGATGACGGCCGAGAGGGTGAAGCGGACCGCGAGGAAGTCGACCGGTGGCACGGTCTGGACGAGGTCGCGGATGAGGAAGAACGTCGAGCCCCAGACCGCGGTCAGGGCGACGAGCAGCAGCGTGGCGAGGCGCGTGCGCGCCGAGGGTGTCACGAGGCGGGCTCAGACGATGGTCAGGATGATCGTGCTGCCCTTGGGCGCGGACTGGCCGCCCTTGACGCTCTGGCTCTGGACGAGGTCGAGAACGGCTCCGAGCAGCCCCGTCTCCTTCTTGACCGTGAAGCCGAGGTCGGTCAGCGTCTTCTCCGCGTCTTCGGACGAGCGCGGCGACGACGTTGGGCACCTGCACCATGACCGGTCCCTTGGACACGACGACCTTGACGGCGTCGCCCCGGTGCAGCGTGCCGCTCTCGGGTGACTGCGAGACGACCTGCCCGGCGGGGACGGTGTCGCTGTTGACGTCCTGGCCGCGCTGGACCGTGAGGCCGGCGTTGGTGATGGTCGCCGAGGCCGCTTCGAACGCCGTGCGCGTGACGGTGGGCACCTGGATCGGCTCTCGTCCCTTGGAGACGACCACGGACACGGCGGTGGCGCGCTTGACCGACGCGTTCGGGGCGGGGTCCTGGGAGACGACCGACCCCTGCGGGCACCGTCTCGCTCCAGGCCTGCGACTGCTTCCCGAGCCGGAGCGTCAGTGGGGACAGCGACGAGCCCAGGTCGGCGGCCTTGAGCCCGACGAGGTTGGGGACGGCATACCGTTCCTTGCCCTTGGAGACCACGAGGCGCACGGTCGAGCGTTTGCCGAGCTCGCTGCCCGCGGTCGGCTCGACGCGCAGGACGACGCCCTTGGCCTTGACCTCGGAGAACTCGCCGGTGGTCTCGACCGAGAGGGAGGCCTGTCGCATCGCGCCTTCGGCCTGCGAGATCTGCTGGCCGACGACCGCCGGCACGACGGTCGAGCCGCCGGGGCCGGCCGTGAACCACCAGCCGCCGAACGAGGCACCCGCAACGATGAGGGCGGCCGCGATCCAGAGGGGCCAGCGCCGTCGGGCACCCGGGCGTTGGTGTCGGTCGATCGGCATGGCTGCGGTGTGCTCGACGACGGGGCCGCCCTCGTGCACGGACAGACCAGCGAGGGCGGACGGACCGAGCTCGTTGGGGCGCGTGCGGTGCGGTTCCGGGCGGGCACCGGCCGCTCCGGAGCGGGATGGACGGTCGGCACGGGGCAGCCGCGTCGTGGCGGAGGTGGGCGCCAGGGTCGAGGTGCTGTCAGCCTCGGGCGCGAGGGCGGCGCCGCGGTGGTCGAGCTCGGCCGCGGACAGGCTGCGCCGGACCTCGCGCAGGGCGGTGACGAAGGCCGTCGCCGACTCGAAGCGGTCGTCCGGTTCGACGGCCGTGGCGCGTGCCACGAGGTCGTCGAGCGCAGCCGGTATCTCGGGCACGAGCGTCGACGGGGCGACGACCCCGCCGTGGACGTGGTTGTACGCGATCTGGATGGGGGTGCCGCCGGTGACGGCCTTGCGCCCGGTGAGCATCTCGAAGAGGAGCAGGCCCGCGGCATACACGTCGCTGCGGGTGTCGGCGACGCCACGCTCGACCTGCTCGGGGGAGAGGTAGGAGACGGTGCCGAGCAGGACGCCCGTCTGGCTCGTCGTGGCCTGGTTGGTGATGGCGCGGGCCAGCCCGAAGTCGGCGACCTTGACCTCGCCGTCCCGGCGCACGATGACGTTCTCGGGCTTGACGTCGCGGTGGATCATGCCGGCCGCGTGGGCGGCCCGCAGCGCCAGCAGGATGGGCTCGAGGATGGCGAGCGACTCGCGGGCGGTCAGCGGCGCCTCCTCGTGGATGACGTCGCGCAGGGTCTTGCCCTCGATGAGCTCCATCGCGAGGAAGACCTCGCCGCTCGTCCTCCCCCTGGTCGAAGACGGCCACGACGTTGGGGTGGTTGAGGCGTGCGGCGGACCGGGCCTCGGCGCGGAACCGCTCGACGAAGACGGCGTCGGTGGCCAGCCCCGGCCGCATGATCTTCAGGGCCACCTCCCGGTCGAGGCGCCCGTCCAGCGCCACGTAGACGGAGGCCATGCCTCCGTCTGCGAGGTGGGAGAGGATGCGGTACCTGCCGTCGATCACCCGACCGACGAGGGCGTCCGCCACGCTGGACGTCACGGAGGGCAGTTTACGGGCAGACGCAGCGCATCCCGTGCAGGCCAGCCGCGGCGGGCCTGCGCAGGAGCCTGCGGCCCGCGGACTGCTCAGAGGCGGTCGTAGATGGCGAGCACGTTGGCCACGTAGCTCTTCGTGTCCTCGTACAGGCCCTTGGTGCGGACCGAGTAGATGCCCTGGTAGTAGCCGGCGATGGCCTGCTCGCGCGAGTCGGCGCTGGCCTGGAGGGCTCGGATGATCAGGACGCCGCCGGTGATGTTGTCCTGCGTGTCGTAGCGGTCGAGCGAGCGACCCGCGAGCTGCGGAGGCCCACGTCTGGGCCACGGGCATGAGCTGCATGACGCCGACGGCGTCAGTGTAGGACACGGCACGCTGGTACCAGCTGGACTCGAGCCACGCGATGGCGAGCGCCAGCTTGGGATCCACGCCGTGGCGGGTCGCCGTCGCACGAATCATGGCCGTGGTCTCGGTGCGGCTGGGCACGTCCCTCGCGGCGAGCTTGGCCTTGCTCTCGGCCACGGCCTGGGCGGTCTTGCTGGGGTACTGGTAGCCCGACGGGGGAGTCTGGGTGGGTGCCGGCGTGCTCGGGCGAGATCCCGCACCGGGGACGATGATCTTCTGCCCCGACGATAGATGATGGAGGAGCTCCTCAGCTTGTTGGCCGCGAGCAGCTTCGTCAGGGAGACCCCGTGGCGCTGCGCGATACCGCCCATCGTGTCGCCGGCACGCACGACGTAGGTGGTGCTCCTCGCCGAAGGCTTCGACGGGCTGCTTGGTGTGGCGCCGGCCGACGCTTCGCCGGGGCGGGTGTGGGAGCCGTCTGTCGGCCGGAGGGCGTGCGGAGCGGGACGAGCAGCTTCTGCCCGGGGTGGATCACGGCGCCCCCGCTGACTGAGCCGGTTCTTCTCGACGATCGTCTGGATCGTCGTGCGGTGGGCGATGGCGAGGCCCCAGAGCGTGTCACCCGGGCGAACCGTGACGGTCTCCCACGGGGTGGCGGCGACGGGGGCCACTGCGATGTGTGCGGGCAGGAGCGCGGCGACGTCGGCGAAGGGCATGAGGGTGGAGTCCTTTCCTGAAGCCCGAACTGAGTGATTGAGAGCGTGGAGGGGCGGTCGGAAGGGGCGTCGAGTCGGCGATGGTCTGGGTTCCACGGGAGCGGCGGGCCGCTCCGACGTGGAATGTGACGCTTGTGAGTCAAGTGGCGTGTGTGACGATAGCGCATGGTTTAAGCGCTAAAGTGTAAATACATCAATGTAATTCGTCGTCCCGCAGTTCCTGCGTCGGCCGCCCTGCGAGGCGATTGCTCGAGGGATGATCGGGCGAGGTTCGCGGGGTGCGCGATCCGGGCGCGGACGGTGGCAGACTCTTGCACCGTGAGCGAGACCCCTGCACCGCAGCCCGACGAGTCCTCCACCCGCGACCTCGAGTCCCTCGTCGGCGAGTGGCTGACCGTGCCCGACGTCGCCGAGCGACTCGGCGTGCCGCTGTCGCGCGTGCGCCAGCTGATCGCGGACCGCGAGGTCCTCGCCGCACGCATCGGCGACCGCCGCGTCGTCGCCATCCCCGCCAAGTTCTTCGGCGAGACCGGCCCCCGCCCCGAGCTCCGCGGCACCTTCACCGTCCTCGCCGACGGCGGCATGAACGACGACGAGATCATCGAGTGGCTGCACACCCCCGACGAGACGCTGCCCGTCGAGGGCGCGCCCATCGACGCGATGCTGGCCGGTCACAAGACCGAGATCCGGCGCCGCGCGCAGGAGCTCGCCTTCTGAGACCTCGGCGCGTGCCCCCTCGGGGTGACCCGGCCGGGAGCCGATGGCGTATGCCGTGTGGCGCGGTCCCGGGGCGAGCGCCGGGATCGGGCGTCAGGACCGCCGGGCCGTCGGGATCTGAGTCAGGACCGCCGGGCCGTCGAGACCGCGACGAGGGCCTCGAGCACGTCGAGGGCCGGCGCGTCGTAGGAGCCGGTCTCACGGGCCCGGTCGACGGCACGGCACGCGTCGTCGGCCAGGGCCGTGATGAGGTCCTCGACCCGGTCGACGGCTCCGGTGTCGACGAGGACCCGGCGGATCGCCTCGACGCCCTCGAGCTCGAGGTCGTCTCGGCCGAGGAGGCTCTCGACGATCTCGCGCTGCGGAGTCCGAAGCCGCGTCGAGGGCGTGCGCGACGAGAACCGTGCGCTTGCCCTCACGCAGGTCGTCGCCAGCCGGCTTGCCGGTGGCCTCGGGGTCGCCGAAGACGCCCAGCAGGTCGTCACGCAGCTGGAACGCCTCGCCCAGGGCCAGGCCGTAGTCGGACAGGGGTGCGAGGGCGCCGTCCGGTGCGCCGCCGACGAGCGCACCGATGAGCAGAGGGTGCTCGATGGTGTACTTCGCGCTCTTGAAACGGATCACCTGGCGGGCCGAGGCGACCCGGGCCTCGAGGTCGAGGCCGTCCCAGCCCCGGGCCGACTCGAGCAGGTCGAGGAACTGGCCGCCCATCAGCTGCGTGCGCATCGTGTCGAAGAGCTGACGTCCGCGGGCCAGCTCCTCGCCGGGCAGGCCGCACGTCGCATACATCTCGTCGCACCAGGTGAGGCACAGGTCGCCGGCCAGGATCGCGGTGCCCTCGCCGAACCGGTCGGGGTCACCTGCCCAGCCGCGCTGCTGGTGCAGCGAGGCGACGGCACGGTGCGCGGACGGCATACCCCGCCTCGTGTCGCTGCGGTCCATGACGTCGTCGTGGAGCAGCGCGGCGCCCTGGAAGAACTCCATGCTCGCGGCGAGGCGGACGAGCGCGTCGGAGTCGGCTCCGCCGGCGGCGCGGTAGCCCCAGTAGAGGAACCCGGCGCGCAGGCCCTTGCCGCCGGTCAGCAGGCCGGACACGGCCGACACGAGCGGGGCCGTCTCGTCACCGATCGCGGCGAGCGACTGCGTGGCCCCGGCGATCTGCCCGTCGATCGCGTGCTGCACCCGACGGCGCAGCACGTCGAGGTCGGTGGGGGTCTGCACGGGGTCCTCCATCGAGTCGCGGAAATGGTGGTCAGCCTACGCGGCGGCGCCGGTCCCACCGTGAACAGCCCACGCATCGTGGACGTGCTCGGCCTAGGGTGTGCGGCATGGCACACGGCACGGCATCCTCGATGGCGCGGGCGGAGCGGTTCACGCGATCCATCCCGGCGATGATCGAGGCCGACACCCCGACGTTCAGCTTCGAGTTCTTCCCGCCCAAGGACGACGCGTCCGAGGCGCAGCTCTGGGACGCCATCCGCCGCCTCGAGAAGGTCTCGCCGAGCTTCGTCTCGATCACCTACGGCGCCGGGGGCGGTACCCGCGACCGCACGGTGCGCCTCACCCAGCGCGTCCTCGAGGCGACCTCGCTGACGCCCATGGCGCACCTGACGTGCGTCGGCCACTCGGTCGCCGAGCTGCGCAGCATCGTCGGGTCGTATGCCGCTGCCGGGGTCCGCAACATCCTGGCCCTGCGCGGTGACCCCCAGGGCGGGCTCGGCCAGCCCTGGGTCGCCCACCCGGAGGGCCTCGACCACGCCGACGAGCTCGTCGCACTGGTCCGCGGCCTCGGCGACTTCACGGTCGGTGTCGCGGCCTTCCCCGACGGTCACCCGGAGTCGGGCGACATCAGCGAGGACGCCGAGACCCTCATCCGCAAGGAACGGGCCGGCGCGGAGTTCGCGATCACCCAGATGGTCTTCGACGTCGACAACTACCTCCGGCTGCGCGACGAGCTCGCGCGACGCGGGTCCCGGCTGCCCGTCGTCCCGGCGATCATGCCGATCACCAACGCGCGCCAGGTGGTGCGCATGGCGCAGCTCGCGGGCCAGCCGATGCCGGCCGCGGTCACCGACCGCCTCGAGCGCCACGGGGACGACGCCGCGGGCGTGCGCGCCGAGGGCATGGCCATCGCGACCGAGTCGTCACGCCGGCTGCTCGACGAGGGAGCACCCGGCATCCACTTCATCACGATGAACCGCTCGTCGGCGACGCTCGAGGTCTTCGGCAACCTCTGAGGCGCCGAGGGCCGAGCGCTGACGCCGAGGACGCGCCGAGGTGGCCTCGGGGGCCTCGAGCTCGACGTGTGAGCGGCACCGCCCGCGGGGCCACCGGGAAGGAGGGCGGGGTCAGGTCTGCTGGTCGAAGGGCTGCTCGAGCCGTTCGTCGGCGCGCGTGGGTGCGCGCCGTGGGACCGTCGGTGCGTCGCGCCCTCGGCGCTCGGACGGCGCGGCGATCCCCACCCGTTCACCCCAGGCGTCGTAGCGACGCTTGTAGCGGCGGATGCGGGCGGCCAGCTTGTAGACGAGGAAGGCGCCGAGCAGGAGCAGGATCAGGGCGATGGCCGCAGCCCACCACGGGTGCGCGATGGCTAGGGCGGTGACGCCGGTGACCGTGACGTCCTCGGTGGTGCTGACGAGGACGTTGCTGGCGGGCTCGGGGGAGGTGTTGACGGCGGCCCGCAGCCCGGCCTTGATGCCGTGCGAGATGAGGGCCGTGACGCCGCCTGTCGCTGCGCCGACGGCAGCGTCGAGGGAGGCCGTGTCGTGGCCGATGAGGTAGCCGATCGTGGCCCCGACCGCCGGCCTGACGACGGTGTGCACGGAGTCCCAGACGGAGTCGACGTAGGGGATCTTGTCGGCGAGCATCTCGACCGCGAAGAGGATCGCTGCGCCGATGAGCACGTCGGTGCGGGCGAGGGCGTTCGGGATCTGGCTGAAGCCCCAGATCTTGTCGGCGAGTCCGAGGACGAGCACGACCGCGTACGCGTTGATTCCGCTGCCCCACCCGGTGGTGAAGGCCATGGGGATGAGCTCGGCGCCCACGACACTCCTTCGGTCGTGCGCCGGTCGCTGGCGCGCCGGTGCGTCTGCTGCTGGGCCGGACGGCCGAGCACGGGTCCAACGTCCCCGACGCTCCCGCATTCCCGGAGGCCACGCAACGGGACGCGCTCAGTGGGCAGGCAGCGGAAGGGGCCCGATCCGTGAGCGGACGTGGACCCCTGCACCTCACCGTTCGCGGACCGGACCCGCTGGCCCCACTCTGCCGACGCCCGGGACGCAACGGCCTGAGCACACCTACTCAGATTGGCCCGTATCGGGACGGAACGGACCGGCGGAGCGGGCTCCGCCCCAAGGGTCGCAACGTCCCGTGGACCGTCTTGACAGCCTGTCGGCGGCAGGGGTTAGGCTTCGAGTATCGAACAGGTGTTCGAACTATGAAGGTCAGTCAGGTTGTCAGTTCAGTCGTCGGTTGGTGTCGGGCCGCTCGTGTGGGGCGCGGGTGGTCCGGGTCGTGATGTCGGCCTCGACGTGTCCGAGGGAGACGTGTCGTGGTGCGTAGGTTCAGTGACTCCGTGCAGGTGAGAGTGCGCGAGCGGGAGCAGTCAGGAGCGGTTCGGCAGGCTCGGACTGCCGGGACGTCCGAGTCGGTCCCGGGACCCCTACAGGTCGGGTCCCTCGAGCCGCCGCCCGAGGCGTTCATCTGGCGAGGACGCCTCTACGTCGTGCGTGGCGTCCTCGCGCACTGGCGCGAACGACGGGCGTGGTGGCGCGACGCGCTCGAGGCCGACGAGGCCCAGGTGCGTCCCGGCGAGACGCTCGTCGCAGCGGCGAGCGAGCAGCACGTCTGGCGCGTCGAGGCGAGCCCCGGCTGGTCGTTCACGCCCGGGGTCTACGACCTCGCCCATGACGAGTCCCCGCACGGCGACCGGTGGTCGCTCGTCCGGGTCGCCGACTGACCATTCCCGGTTCGGAGAAAGAGGAGACCACCGTGACCGCCGCCCACCTTGCGCCGCCCACCCATCTCGGTCGCCGTGCTCGACCTGCTCGAGCGGGCCCGGGCGACGCTCGAGTCCGCCTGCCGCACCACCGAGGCTTCCGAGCGCTACCGCGACGCCCACCTCGGTGCACTGCGCGCCGCCGCCGCCCTCGTCGCGGCCCGCACCGTCCCCACCCCGCGAGCGCGGCCCCGCAGCGTCTGGCAGGTGCTGCCCGGTGTCGCGCCCGAGCTGGGGGAGTGGGCCGCCTTCTTCGCGGCCTGCTCGGCCCACCGGTCGGTCATCGACCGCGGCGGCCACATCAGTGCACGCGAGGCCGACGACCTGCTGCGCCAGGCCGAGATGTTCCTCGAGATCGTCCAGGACCTGCTCGGTGTCCCGCTGACGGTCCCCCTGCCGCAGTCGATCACGCCCGTCTCGAGAAGCCGGGCGAGCGGGGCGTGACGACCAGCATGACCACCACCATGACCAGCAGCGCCACGGGCGAGAGCTTCGTGCACCTGCACGTCGCCTCGGGCTACTCCATGCGCTACGGCACGGCCAGGCCCCACCAGCTCGTCGAACGGGCGGCCGCCTTCGGCCAGCCGGCTCTCGCCCTGACCGACCGCGACGGACTCTACGGCGCGGTCAAGTTCGTGCGCGCGTGCATGGAGCACGACGTCGCCCCGATCCTCGGTGTCGACCTCGCCATCGGGCCCGAGCAGCCCGAACGCCACCGTCCCGTGCGCACACCGGTGCGTGGTGGCGCGCTCGTCGACCCGCGGCTGCCTCGCGTCACGGTGCTGGCGCGAGGCAGCGGTAGCGGCCTCGCTCCGGGCGCGGGATGGGCAGCGCTCTGCCGGCTCGTCACCGCGACCCACCTGCGCGGTGAGCGCGGCAACCCCGTCACGACGGCGAGCCTCGTGGCCGAGCACGCACGCTCGTCGCCCTCGGCGCCCTCTTCGCCCTCGTCGCCCTCGTCGCCCTCGTCGCGAGGACGGTCGCCCCGACGGTCGCGGCGGACGGCATACGTCCCCGGTGGCGGACGGCAGCCCCTCTCGCCTCGTCGTGCTCCTCGGACCCGACTCCGACGTCGGTCGGGCGGTGCTCGCCAAGCGGCGGGACCGCGCCCGAGCGGCACTCGAGCGCTGGGTGGCGCTGCTCCCGCGGGGTGCCGTCGTCGTCGAGGTGGTGTGCCACGGCGGACCGGAACACCAGCCCGGCAGCCTCGGCCAGGCCGCACGCATGCTCGCGCTCGCCCGAGAGGTCGGCGTGCCGAGCGTCATCACGGCGGCGGTGCGCCACACCGACCCCCAGGACGCCGCCATCGTCGACGTCCTCGACGCCGCCCGCCGGCTCGTCGCCCTCGACGCCCGCCACCTCGACCGCGTCACGACGGCCGGGCACCTCTCCCCGACACCGCTCATGCACGCGCTCGCCCTCGACGTCGTGCAGGTCTCCGGGCCCGGTCTCGTCGGCGGAGGGTCACTCGCCCGCGAGCAGGCGCGCGAGCTGCTCGCCCGCACCACGGCGCTCGCCGCCGAGTGCGTCCAGGACCCACGAGCCGACCTCGGCATCGGCTCGGTGCACCTGCCCGAGCCGGGCATCCTCGGCATCCGGCCCGGCACCAACCCGCACCGCGTCCTCGCGCGCCGGTGCCGCGAGTCCATCCCGACCCGCTACCCCGGCCGCACCGAGAGCGAGCTCGCCGCGGTCAGCGACCGGCTCGAGGACGAGCTCGGCGTCATCGAGACGCTCGGCTACGCGACCTACTTCCTCACCGTCGCCCAGGTCTGCGACCTCATCCGGGAGATGGGGGTGCGGGTCGCGGCCCGGGGGTCGGGCGCCGGGTCGCTCGTCAACTACCTCCTCGGCATCTCCGGCGTCGACCCGATGCGGCACGGCCTGCTCATGGAGCGCTTCTGCTCACCGCTGCGCGCCGAGCTGCCCGACATCGACATCGACGTCGAGTCCGCCCGCCGCACCGAGATCTACGAGCGCATCCTCGACCACTTCGGCGGCGACCGCGTCACGTGCGTCTCGATGATGGACACCTACCGGGTGCGGCACGCGATCCGCGACGCCGGCGCCGCGCTCGGGTTGCCCCCGCCCGAGGTCGACGCCATGGCCAAGGCCTTCCCGCACATCGCGGCCCGCAACGTGCGCCACGCCCTCGCCGAGCTGCCCGAGCTGCGGGCGAGCGGGCTCGACGTGCCGCGCCTGCAGCTGATGTTCGACATCGTCGAGCGGCTCGACGGGCTGCCCCGGCACATCGCCCTGCACCCCTGCGGGGTCGTGCTGTCCGACTCCGTCCTGCTCGACCGCACCCCGGTCGAGGCGAGCTGGCTCGGCTTCCCGATGAGCCAGTTCGACAAGGACGACGTCGAGGAGATGGGGCTGCTCAAGCTCGACGTCCTCGGCATCCGGATGCAGTCGGCGATGGCCCACGCGATCGACGAGGTCGAGCGGGTCGACGGCGACCACATCGACCTCGACGACGAGTAGCCAGGTGCCCTTCGACGACGAGCCGACCTTCGAGCTCGTCCGCTCGACGAAGACCCTCGGCTGCTTCCAGATCGAGAGCCCCGGGCAGCGCGAGCTCATCGGCAAGTTCGGGCCGCGCAGCTTCGACGACCTCATCATCGACATCTCGCTCTTCCGACCCGGCCCGGTCAAGAGCGACATGATCATCCCGTTCCTCAACGCGAGGCAGGGGTGGAAGGACCCGTCCTACCTCCACCCGACGCTCGTGCCCTGCGCTCGAGGAGACCGAGGGCGTCGTCGTCTTCCACGAGCAGGTGCTGATGATCGTCGCCGAGACGACCGGAGTGACCCTCGCCCAGGCCGACGAGGTGCGCCGTGCGCTCGGCACCCCCGACGGGCAGAAGCGGATCGAGGCGTGGTGGCGCCCCGCGGCCCGCGGCCGCGGCTACGCGCCCGAGGTCGCCGACAAGATCTGGGAGGTCCTCAAGGCCTTCGCGTCGTTCGGCTTCTGCAAGGCGCACGCCGCGGCGTTCGCGCTGCCGACCTACCAGTCGGCCTGGCTCAAGACGCACCACCCGGCCGCCTTCCTCGCCGGGGTGCTGACCCACGACCCCGGGATGTACCCCAAGCGGCTCATCCTCGACGACGCCCGCACCTTCGGCATCGCGATCCTCGGCCTCGACGTCAACGTCTCGACCGGCGCCTACCGCTTCGAACGCACCGACGACGGCGGCGAGGCCATCCGGCTCTCGCTCGCGGACGTCCACGGCATCAGCGAGGCCGAGGTCGCGCAGATCGTCGCCGGCCAGCCCTACTCCAGCCTCTCCGACTTCTGGCAGCGCGCCCACGTGTCCCGCCCGATCGCCGAGAAGCTCGTGCTCGCAGGGGGATTCGACTCCCTGCACGACATCGACCTCGGTGGGCCGTCACGGCTCGACGAGAGCGGGTCCGGTGTCGTGGGCCGCACCCGGGGCGGCCTCGGCCGTCGCGGGCGGGTCACCCGGCGCGACCTGCTGCTCCACGTCGCCGAGCTCGACCGGTGGTCGTCGTCGCAGCGCTCGGTCGCGCCGGCCTCCCGCCGGGTCTCGGCCGCGAGCCGGTCTCGGGCCGGCCTCACGCGGGGGCGGGTCACGTCCGTCTCGGCCACCGGCGACATCCGGGCCCTCGCGGCCGCGCAGTCCCAGGCCTCCGCGGGGGCGCCCGGGCACATCGCGACCCAGCTGACGCTCGACCTCGGCGACACGCCACGCCTCTCCGCGACGAGCGGGCTGCCCGAGATGACCGGTCCCGAGCAGGTCCGGGCCGAGCTCGAGGTGCTCGGCCTCGACGCGAGCGGCCACGTCGTCGACTTCTACGGTCCGCTGCTCGACGCGCTCGGCGTGACCCGGGCGCGCGACCTGCTCTCCGGACGCAGCGGCCGCGAGGTCCTCGTCGCCGGGGTCAAGGTCGCCACCCAGACCCCGCCGATCCGCACCGGGCGCCGCGTCGTCTTCCTCACGCTCGACGACGCCACCGGCCCGGCCGACCTCACCTTCTTCGAGGACGTCCAGGGACCGTATGCCGCCACCGTCTTCCACTCGTGGCTGCTGCTCTGCCGCGGGGTCGTGCGACGCACCGGCCCGCGCGGCGTCTCGATCCGGGCCACCGGCGCGTGGGAGCTCTCGGCCCTGCAGGACGCGTGGACCGCCGGCGGCATCACCGCCGTCCGCGACGCGCTCGACGCCGCCGACCGAGCGGCGTGGGAGCGGGCCACCGCCCTCGCCGGCCCCGACGGGGCTCCGGCCGGGGTGGGTGAGGGGCCGGACGGGCGGCGCGTGCTCGTCCACGCCTCGGGGTTCAAGCAGTCGCCGTACGCCGACATCAAGCCGGCGGGCGACGACGTCAGGGGACCTCGCGGCACGAGTCGGCTCGTGCCCACCGAGACCGTCGGTGGCCCGCCACGCAAGCTGTGGCACGCGAGCCCGGGAAGCTCGGGGCACTAGGGTGAGGACGCACACGAACCACACGCAGCACCACGCGTACCACGTTCCCAGACGGAGGATCCCGTGCCCGACGAGCAGCGCCCCCAGCGACGTGGAGGGGTCCGGCCGTCGGCGGTCGTCTCGGCCGTGGGTCGCATCGCCGACGAGTGCACGACCCGCCTCGGCCGTCCGCTCGAGGTGCTCGACCTCGGGGGTGGCACCGGTGGCGTCGCCGTCCCGCTCGCCGAGGCCGGGCACCACGTCACCGTCGTCGACCCCAGCCCCGACGCGCTCGCGTCGCTCGGCCGCCGGGCCCACGAGGCCGGCATCGTCGACCGCATCACCGCCGTCCAGGGCGACGGCGACTCACTGGGCGCCGTCCTCGCCGGTCGTCGCGTCGACCTCGCCTGCTGCCACGGCACGCTGGAGTTCGTCGACGACCCCGCAGCCACGCTCCACGCCATCGCCGCAGGCCCTGGGGGAGGGCGGCGTCCTCTCGCTGCTCGTCTCCGGCCGGCTGTCCGTCGTCTTCGCCAAGGCCATCGCCGGCGAGTTCGGGCAGGCGCGCGCGGCCCTCGTCGACCCGTCCGGCCGCTGGGGCAGCACCGACCCGCTCCCGCGTCGCTTCGACGTCGAGCAGCTCGAGACCCTCCTCGCCGACGCCGGCTTCACCGACGTCCGGGTCCGGGGCACCAACATCCTCGGCCACCTCGTACCGGCCTCCCTCATCGACTCCGAGGCCGATCGCGTCGCCCTGGCCGAGCTCGACGACCTGCTCGTCTCCGGCCCGGGGCGCGAGTTCCTCCGAACCCTCGGCAATGCCCTCCACGTCGTCGCGCGTCGCGACTGACCGGCCCGCGACCGACCAGGCCGTGGTGAGCCCGTCGCCCCGTCGGGTGGTCCGACGATGAGCCGCCGCCAGTTCACCGCACCGACCCGGCGGAGCGCCGAGCCGCCCGACGACACCGGCTGCACCGTCCTGCACGTCGACATGGACGCCTTCTACGCGTCCGCCTCGCTCATCTCCCGCCCGGAGCTGAGGGGCCGACCCGTCATCATCGGCGGGGCGAGCGGTCGCTCCGTCGTGCTCTCGGCGACCTACGAGGCGCGCGCCTTCGGGGTCACCTCGGCCATGCCGATGGCGCGTGCCCAGCGACTGTGCCCGCAGGCGGTCATCATCGAGCCCGACCACCGTCGCTACGCCGCCATCTCCGAGGCCGTCATGGCCACCTTCGCCACGATCACCGACAGCGTCGAGCCACTCTCGCTCGACGAGGCCTTCCTCGACGTGTCCGGGGCCGTACGCCGACTGGGGCGTCCCACCCAGATCGCCGAGCAGCTGCGCGACACCATCGCCGACGAGCAGGGCATCACGTGCTCGGTGGGGGTGGCCTCGACGAAGTTCGTCGCCAAGCTCGCCTCCAACCTCGCCAAGCCCGACGGGCTCATCGTCGTGCCCCGCGAGGAGGTCGTGTCGTTCCTGCACCAGCTGCCGGTCGGTGCGATCTGGGGCGTCGGCGACAAGACCGAGGAGCACCTGCACCGCCTCGGCCTGCGCACGGTGGCCGACCTCGCCCACACGCCCGTCGAGACCCTCCAGCGGGCCCTCGGCGACGTGGCGGGCCGGAGCCTGCACGACCTCGCGTGGGGCCGCGACCCCCGGTCCGTCGTGCCCGAGAGGCGCGAGAAGTCGATCGGCGCCGACGAGACCTTCGCCCACGACATCGACGACCCGGTCCGCATCCACCGCGAGCTGCTGCGCCTCGCCGACCGGACCGCCGCCCGGGCCCGGTCCGCCGGGATGATGGGACGCACCGTGTCGATCAAGGTCCGGTTCGCCGACTTCACGACGATCACCCGGGCCAAGACGCTGCGCCACCACACCGACGTCTCCCGCGACATCTTCGCCACCGCCCGCGAGCTCTACGACCGGCTCGGCCTCCAGCGGGCCCGGATCCGGCTCGTCGGCGTCCGCCTCGAGGGCCTCGTGCCGTCGGCCGTGGCCCCCATCCAGGCCACCCTCGACGAGCCCGAGCACGGGTGGCGCGAGGCCGACCGAGCCGTCGACCGGGCGAGCGCCCGCTTCGGTGCGGGATCGGTGCGTCCAGCATCACTCATGCCTGACCGGACCTCGGGTTCCCAACGCGAGCGGCGCGACCTATCCTGAGGGAAACAAGTCCGTGTCGGTCGGTTCCGGCATACGATTAAGGCACAGTCGATTTCGCACCAGGGAGGTGCCGGGTGGCACTCTCGGAACACGAGGAAGCACTCCTCCAGCAGATGGAGGAAGCCCTCTACGCAGAAGACCCTCGATTCGCGTCACGCATCGAGAAGACGAAGTCGCGGGGTCTCGGCCGGGGTCGCGTCGTCGTGGGCGTCGTCGCCGGCGTGGCAGGGCTCGCCCTGGTCGTGTTCTCCGCGATGAGCAGCAACATCTGGCTGGGTGCGGGTGGTTTCGCGATCATGGTGGCCGGCATCGTCTACGCCATCACGCCGTCCCGGACCAAGCTCGCCGCCGTCGGCAGCGACGGCACGACCAAGCCCCGTGCTGGCAAGGTCAAGGCCGGCACCCCCAGGCAGGGCACCTTCATGGAGCGCCTCGAGGAACGCTGGGAGAAGCGCCGCCGCGACCAGTGGTGACGCGTCGGCCTCCGACCCGACCACACCTGCACAAGGACCCTGACGGACGCCGTCAGGGTTCTTCTGCGTCTCCCGGGAGCGTCTCCGGGACCGCCGGGCGCCGGCGCACTAGGGGCGGGTGACGTAGACGGCCACGCCCCACGTCGCGATGATGGCGAAGGCGGTCGCCAGCTCGATGCCGATGTTGAGGCCGACGGCTCGGATCGCCTGGCCGGTGGCCCGCCAGGCCGCACGCGTGCTCGCGGTGCTTGACCAGTTCGAGGACGTAGACCGCCAGGACGAAGCCGAGCGGGGCACCTACGACCGGCACCACGAAGAAGCCGAGCACGGCCACGGCCAGCGCGACCGCCACGACGGCGCCATCGACCCCGGCTGACTTCATCCGGCGCCCTGGGAGGACGTACTTCGCGACGAGGCCCACGGCATACAACACCGTGGCGATGCCGAGAACGAGCCAACCCGGCCCGTCCTGACGTTCGAACGCCCACACGAGCGTCGCGCCCCAGACCACGATGAGTCCCGGGAGCACCGGGACGACGATGCCGACGGTGCCCACGACCATCGCGAGCAGAACGAGGACGTTCGTCGCGGTGATCACAGGGCAGCCGTCGGCGGCGTTCGGATCAGGATGGGGTCAGGAAGGGCCGGGTCGGAGATCGCCTGTCGGACTCAGCGTTCGTCCACGGGAGCGGATCCCGGGATCTCGGTGAGTCGGTCCGTCTCGTCGCGGATGTCGAGAGCCTTGTCCTTCAGCGCCGGGAGGTGCTCCCGACCGTGGTGCGCGCAGAAGAGCAGCTCTCCGCCGGAAACGAGGCGGGCGCGGATGTAGGCCTGAGCCCCACATCGGTCGCAGCGGTCAGCAGCGGTCAGTTCGGGTGCCAGTGCTGTCGTCATCGTGTTCGCCTCTTTCCTCCCTCGGGGGTTCCCCGGAGGGAAACCCTGCCATGTACCTACGACACCCGATCGGTCCATCCGGTGGACCTCTCGCGCCTCGCGGACGTTCCAACAGTGAATCACGTCGAATCCTTCCCGACGACGAGGCTCGGTCGGTGAGACGCCCCGCGCACAACATCGTTACGTGTCGGTGATTCGCCGCCGCCCTTCGGTACGGATGTCATACCCGGTCCGTGGGCAACGTCGGCGGGAGCCGCGAGCCTCCCGGGGGCCGTCGGCGGTGGTGGCTAGGCTTCCCCTGCCAGCCCTCCACAGCCCGACCGCTGGCCGTTCCCGACCGAAAGAGATCGACACACGTGGCCTCCGCCTCCCGACCTGCTCCCTCCGGCAACGGCGACTACACCGCGCGCCACCTCCAGGTCCTCGAGGGCCTCGAGGCCGTGCGCAAGCGCCCGGGCATGTACATCGGCTCGACCGACCAGCGCGGTCTCATGCACTGCCTGTGGGAGATCATCGACAACGCGGTCGACGAGGCCCTCGCCGGCGTCTGCACCGGCATCGAGGTGATCCTCAGCAGCGACGGCTCCATCGAGGTCCGGGACAACGGTCGAGGCATCCCCGTCGACATCGAGCCCCGCACCGGCCTGTCCGGCGTCGAGGTGGTCTTCACGAAGCTGCACGCGGGCGGCAAGTTCGGTGGCGCGTCGTATGCCGCCACGGGTGGCCTCCACGGGGTCGGCGCGTCCGTCGTCAACGCGCTGTCCGCGCGGCTCGACGTCGAGGTCGACCGCGCCGGCAAGACGTACGGCATGAGCTTCCGCCGCGGCGAGCCCGGCACGTTCACCGACCGGTCGACCGGTGCACTCGCCCGACTCGGAGTTCACGCCCTACGAGAAGAAGAGCGCGCTGCCCGTCGTCGGCAAGGCCGAAGCGGGGCGTCACGGGCTCGCGGGTGCGCTTCTGGCCCGACCGGCAGATCTTCCTCAAGGACGCCGAGCTCGACTACGACGCCATCCTCGGCCGCGCCCGGCAGACCTCCTTCCTCGTCCCCGGGCCTGCGCCTCGTCATCCGCGACGAGCGACGGCTCAAGGGCACGCCCGGCGAGGAGGGCCCGATCGAGGAGGTCTTCCAGCACGACGGCGGCATCACCGACTTCGTCGAGTTCCTCGCGCCCGACACCCCGATCACCGACGTGTGGCGCCTCGAGGGCTCCGGCACCTTCACCGAGACCGTCCCGGTCCTCGACGTCAACGGCCACATGACCCCGACCGAGCTCGAGCGCGAGTGTGGCGTCGAGGTCGCGCTGCGCTGGGGACAGGGCTACGACACGAAGCTCCAGTCCTTCGTCAACATCATCACGACGCCCAAGGGCGGCACCCACGTCACGGGCTTCGAGCAGTCGATCGTCAAGGTCTTCCGCAAGCAGATCGAGGTCAACGGCCGGCGGCTCAAGGTCGGCAACGACAAGCCCGAGAAGGACGACATCCTCGCCGGCATGACCGCCGTCGTCACGGTGCGTCTGGCCGAGCCCCAGTTCGAGGGACAGACCAAGGAGGTGCTCGGCACCAACGCCGTGCGCGCCATCGTCGCCAAGGTCGTCGAGAAGGAGCTGACCGACCGGCTGACGTCGACCAAGCGCGGCGACAAGGCGCAGGCGGCGCTGCTGCTCGAGAAGGTCGTCTCGGAGATGAAGTCGCGGATCAGCGCGCGGCTGCACAAGGAGACCCAGCGACGCAAGAACGCCCTCGAGAGCTCGACCCTGCCGTCCAAGCTGCGCGACTGCCGCACCACCGACGTCGAGCGCTCCGAGCTGTTCATCGTCGAGGGCGACTCGGCGATGGGCACCGCCAAGGAGGCGCGCAGCTCCGAGTTCCAGGCGCTGCTGCCGATCCGCGGCAAGATCCTCAACGTCCAGAAGGCGTCGGTCTCCGACATGCTCAAGAACGCCGAGTGCGCCTCGATCATCCAGGTCATCGGGGCCGGCTCGGGCCGCAGCTTCGACCTCGGCGCCGCGCGCTACGGCAAGGTCATCATCATGACCGACGCCGACGTCGACGGCGCCCACATCCGCACGCTGCTGCTGACGCTCTTCTTCCGCTACATGCGCCCGCTCGTCGACGCCGGTCGCGTCTACGCGGCGATGCCGCCGCTGCACCGGCTCGAGGTGATCAACGCCGGCGCGAAGAAGAACGAGCTGATCTACACCTTCAACGAGGCGGAGATGCGCCGCACCCTCGCCCGCCTCGAGAAGTCGGGCAAGAAGATCAAGCAGCCGATGCAGCGCTACAAGGGTCTCGGCGAGATGGACGCCGACCAGCTCGCCGACACGACGATGGACCCGCGCCACCGCACCCTGCGCAAGGTGACGATGCGCGACCTCGAGGCCGCCGAGCGCGTCTTCGAGCTGCTCATGGGCAACGAGGTGGCGCCGCGCAAGGACTTCATCATCGAGTCCGCGGCCGAGGTCGACCGGGAGCGCATCGACGCCTGACGCCACCGTTCCGGCCCGCCGGAGTGTCCGTCGGGTGTGCGGGACCGTCCGCGCGGCACAGCCACGCCGTGCTTACGATGTGTCCCTGCCGGCGCGACTCCCTCCGCCGGTACGCGTCGAGAAGGGGGATCGATGGTGGGCAACGTCAACGCCGAGGAGTCGGTCGCCGATGAGCGGTTCGCCGCGCCCACCGGGGTCTCGGGAGGCGCCGGACACACGGACGTCGACGGGGGCACCTTCACCGTCGTGCTCCCCGACGCCGTTGTCGACGACGCGGCCGTTCCGGACGAGCCGCAGCAGCTCTCCGGCACGCCCGACGCCGCCCGACGACGACGTCGCCGTCGCCGGTATCGACACGGCGCAGGGCCGCACGGCGCCGGCACCGGCGCGCTACCTGACGCTCCGACGAGCTGCACTGGGCCGGTGAGACCGTCGAGGCCATCTCCACGGCGTTCGCCTCGAAGGTCGTCGGGCAGGCCCGACTGCAGGAGACGCTGCTCATCGCGCTGCTGACGGGCGGCCACGTGCTCCTCGAGAGCGTCCCGGGCCTGGCCAAGACGACCGCGGCCCAGACCATCGCCCAGGCCGTCGGCGGCAGGTTCCACCGCATCCAGTGCACGCCCGACCTGCTGCCGAGCGACATCGTCGGCACGCAGGTCTACAACCAGCACTCCGGCACCTTCGAGACCCAGCTCGGGCCCGGTGCACGCCAACTTCGTGCTGCTCGACGAGATCAACCGCAGCAGCGCCAAGACCCAGTCCGCCATGCTCGAGGCGATGCAGGAGCGCCAGACCTCGATCGGCGACAAGAGCTACGCCCTGCCCGACCCGTTCCTCGTCCTCGCGACGCAGAACCCCATCGAGCAGGAGGGCACCTACCCGCTGCCCGAGGCCCAGATGGACCGGTTCATGCTCAAGGACGTCCTCGACTACCCGTCGCCGGCGGAGGAGGCCGAGGTGCTGCGGCGCATCGACTCCGGCATCTTCGACTCGCCGTCCGAGCCCGTCGTCTCGGTCGCGGACGTCAAGCGGCTGCAGGGCCTCGTGGGCCGCGTCTACGTCGACCCCGCCATCGTCAACTACGTCGTCGGCATCGGCTACGTCACCCGCCACCCGCGCGACTACATCGAGCCGCGCCTGGCCGGCTACGTCGACTTCGGGGCGAGCCCACGGGCCAGCATCGCCTTCACCGGGGCAGCGCGCGCCCGGGCCCTCATCGACGGGCGCAACCACGTCGTGCCCGACGACGTCAAGGCGCTGACGCACCGGGTGCTCCGGCACCGCGTCACACTCGGGTTCGAGGCGGCCGCCGACGAGGTGGCCGTCGAGAGCATCATCGACGCGATGGTCAACGGGATCCGGACTCCCTGACGGGAGCGCTGGACGACGGACGCGACATGACCACGACGCTGCTGACGCGGGTGAAGAGCAAGCTCTTCGTCCACGCGCGCCGCAAGTCACGCAGCCTTCTCGAGGGCGAGTACGCGTCGGTCTTCCACGGGCGCAGCCTCGACTACGACGACCTGCGCGACTACGTGCCCGGCGACGAGGTGCGCGACATCGACTGGCGCGCAACGGCCCGCCACCAGACGCCGCTCGTCAAGCGCTACGTCGCGACGCGCAAGCAGAACCTCATGCTCGTCATCGACACCGGGCGCGGGATGGCGGCCCTGACCCGTAGCGGCGAGCCGAAGAAGTCGGTGGCCATCACGGCGGCCGGTCTCGTCGGCTACCTGGCCCAGCGCCACGGTGACCTCGTCGGGCTCGTCCGCGGCACGGCCGGGTCGACCGTCGCGCACGACCTGCGCGGGTCGGAGGTGCACCTCGAGCTGCTCCTGCGCGCCGTCGACGCCGCGACGGTCCTGGACGGCGACCAGAGCAACCTCGCGACGCAGCTGCGCTGGATCGTGCGCCACGTCCGCCGCCGCCTCGTGCTGCTCGTCATCGCCGACGACAAGGAGCTCGACCCGGCCCTCGACGAGCTGTTGCGCCGTCTCCACGTGCAGCACGAGATCCTCTGGATCACGGTCGAGGACGCCGACCCGACCGCCCTGGACGGCAACCGGACGGCCTACGACGTCGCCGACACCTACACCCTGCCGACGCTGGTGCGGCTCGACCCTCGGGTGCGCGCGGCGTACGCCGCGTCGGTCAGGGACCGGGTGCAGCGCACCACGGCCCTGCTCGACCGCCGCGGCATCAACCACGCCCGCCTCGGGTCGTCCGACGAGGTCGTGTCCGCCGTCTTCGCCCTCCTCGAGAGGCAGCGCCGTGCCCGCCGCTGACGCCCCGCCGCCGGGCTTCTACGCCCCCGACCCGTATGCCGGCCGGTGGCTGTGGATCGGCATCGGCTGTCCTTGCGCTCGTGGCTGCCTGGTACGTCTGGGTGTGGTGGTCGACGCGGGAGAGGAAGGTCGTCGTGCCGCCTCGCGTCACCCCGGACCGGCTGAGCCGGCTGCGGGCCGACTACACGCACACAGATCGACCTCGTCCTGCGTCGGGCAGCGGCGGGGGAGATCAGCCAGCGCCGGGCGCACCAGCAGCTCAGCGTCCTCGTGCGCCACTTCGTCCAGGAGGTCTCGGGGATCGACGCGCCGACGATGACGCTCACCGAGCTCAACGCGAAGGGCTCGCGGCTGACGCCCGTCTCCGAGGTGGTCGGCACGCTCTACCCGGGTGAGTTCGGCTCCGCGCGAGACCGCGACGCTCATCGGCGCCGGCACGGTCGCCAAGCAGGTGGTGGCGCGGTGGAGCTGAGCGGACTCGACCTCAAGTGGCCCGGGGTCCTCGCGCCTCGGGACGCTGCTCGCGCTCCTGCTGGCGTATGCCGTGTACCGCCTCAGGTCCCGCCGGCAGGCGCGCGCGTCGGCGGCGGTCGCCAACTCGAGCGCGCTCACCGACCTGCCGGAGTTCCGCCGCGCGCTGCGCCGGCACCGGATCCGGATGATGGTGCTCGCGTCGAGCGCCGTGCTCCTCGGTGGGGCGGCGTTGGTCGGCGCTGCGCGCCCGCTCGACACGACGGTCGACAAGCCGCAGACGCGCAGCCGCGACATCATGCTGTGCCTCGACGTCTCCGGCTCGATGGCGGCCTACGACGCGACGCTGGTGACGACGTTCAGGTCTCTCGTGAAGAGCTTCGAGGGCGAGCGCATCGGCCTCGTCATCTTCAACAGCTCGGCGGCGACGGTCTTCCCGCTCACCGACGACTACGACTTCATCAACGGCGAGCTCGACTCGGCGGGGCGCGCGCTCACCGGCGACCCGGGATACGACTCGTTCTTCGCCGGCACCTCCAACGGTCGCGGCACCTCGCTCATCGGCGACGGGCTCGCCACGTGCGTCTCGAGCTTCGACAAGGTCGACCTGCAACGGGCGCGCTCGGTCGTCTTCGCGACGGACAACCACCTCGCCGGACGCCCCATCATCACCGTGGACGAGGCGGGGCAGCTGGCCAGGGCCAAGGGCGTCCGCGTCTACGGGCTCAACCCCGAGGAGGACGGCGCCGACCAGGAGGCCATGGCGATGCGAAAGGTCGTCAGCGGCACGGGCGGGCAGTACTTCGCGATGAGTGACCAGTCGGCCATCAAGGGCATCGTGGACTCGGTCGACGCCCAGGAGGCGACGCTCGTCGACGCGGCATCCCGCTCGCTCCACTCCGACAACCCGACCCTGCCGATCACCCTCGCCGGGATCGGCCTCGTCGGGGTCATCGGCGCGACCCGGAGGTGGTCGTCGTGAGCCTGCTCCCCGTCGCTCCGTGGCCGCTCCTGCTCGTCCTCGTCGTCGCCGCCCTGGCGGCCGTGTGGTGGAACCCCTCGTCGCGCTCCGTGCCGGGCGAGTCGCGGTCGACGCACTGGCGGCTCACGGTGGCGGTGGTGCTCCTAGCGACGGCGGCGCTCCGCCCGGGGGTGCCGGGGGAGCAGGTCGACACCACCGCCGCCAACCTCAACGTCTACTTCGTCGTCGACACGACGAGCAGCATCATCGCGGAGGACTACGGCAACGAGCGGCCTCGGCTCGAGGGGGTGTCCTCGGACATCTCGGCCATCGCGGCAGCGCTGCCCGGTGCGCGCTACTCGGTCGTGACGTTCGACCAGGCGTCGCGAGTCCGCCTACCGCTGACGACGGACACGACGGCGCTCGACGCGGCGGTCGAGACCCTCCTGCCCGAGTCCTACGAGGTCTCGCGGGGCACCTCGGTGAGCGAGGCCAAGGACCGGCTGAAGGAGCTGCTCGAGCAGGCCGACGCGCGGACGCCCGAGCGTGGGCGCATCGTCTACTACCTCGGCGACGGCGAGCAGACGGCTGCCGACGCGCCGGCGCCGTTCGCCATCGACAGGCGGCTCATCAACGGTGGGGCGGTGCTCGGCTACGGCACGACCACCGGGGGCCGGATGAAGGCGACCCGGTCGCGGTTCGACACGAGCCGCGACTACATCAAGGACCCCGCCACAGGAGAGGACGCCCGGTCGGTCGTCAGCGAGCCCACGTTGCGCACGATCGCCGACCAGCTCGGCGTGGCCTACGTCCACCGCGAGGCGGGTGACGCCATCGGCCCCGTGGTCGACGGCATCGACCTCGAGCGCTTCGGCACGAGCGACGAGATCGAGAAGCAGAAGGTGCATCGCCCGCCGCGAGCTGTACTGGCCGCTCCTCATCGGGGTCGCCGGCATCGCCGCCTGGGAGGTGGGCGCCGGCGTCACGGCGCTCGTCCAGACCCGCCGACGAAGGGTGGCCCGCCCATGACGCAGATCGACGAGAGGCCCGCCGTCGCGGGCGCCGCACCGACGGCGGACGTACGCCGTCGCGGGCGCCTGCGCAGACGTCACGGCCGAACCCTGCCGCCACACCTGCGCCGCCGCAGGCGTCGCCTGCTGCTCGGCTCCGCCCCGGTCGTCGTCCTGCTCGTCCTCGTGGCGGCGCGGCTGCTCTCGCTCAACCTCGTGCATGCGCAGACCCTCGACGCCTACCGGGCCGGTGACAAGCCCCGCACACTCCTCTGGGGCGAGCGGCAGGGGTGGGTCAACGTCGTCGAGCCGTTCCGGTCGCCCTTCGCCATCGGAGACGCCCATGTCCTCTCAGGGCACTTCGAGCTGGCCCGGCCCTGGTTCGAGCAGGCCTTCGAGCAGGTGCCCAAGGGCGGGGTCGACGACTGCAGGGTGCGCGTCAACCTGGGCCTGACCTATGAGGCTCTCGGCGACGCGGCCAAGGCGCGGGAGCGCACCGACGAGTGGAAGCAGTACTACGACAAGGGGATCACCATCACGAAGGAGCGTCCGCCGCTGTGCGAGGCTCCTGACGGAGGAAAGACCGGCGAGCAGCTCAGGCAGGCGCAGCAGCGGATGGAGCAGAAGAACGCCGACGCGCCGCCGCAGCAGCAGCCGCAGCCGCAGGACCAGCAGCAGCCCAGCCCGAGCCAGCCGGCCGAGCCGAAGCCGGACCCCCGCAGCACCCCGAGCCAGCAGGAGCAGGACTACCTCAAGGAGCAGCAGCGACAGAACACCATCGAGCGCAACCAGCAACAGCAGCAGGGCAGCGACGACACGTCGCCCGGAGACAGCTCGCAGACGGTCCCCAAGCCGTGGTGACGAGTCACCCGGACCTCGGGGTCAGAACCAGGCCTCGAGGATCGAGGCTCGATGCTCCAGCACCTCGATGGCCTTCTTGCCACATGACTCGGGGCGGGTGCGTCCGATCGGCTCGCGCGTGACCCGGACGCGCCACCGGCGGCCGTCGGTGTGCGTGACGATGACCTGCCAGCCGCCGTCGCTCTCCTCGGGGAGGTCGGCCCAGAGGGCCGCGAGCCGGGTCTCGCCGATCTCGGCACGGACGTGGGACTCGGCGCACTGCGACGGCCCGGGCACGCCGGATCGTCCACGGTCGTGGAGCGGACCGAGCAGCTCGGCGGGCAGGTGTCCGGTCTCGCTCGCAGCGAGCACCCACTCCGACGCGCGGTGGTCGAGGCGCGCGAGGGTCTGACCCCAGGGGAGGAGCACGGCGGTGGGCGCGAACCGATGGCCGCCCGTGTGGGACACCTCCCACGCACGGCCGGGGGCAACCCGCGCCGCATGCGCGGCGAGCGGACGCCCCCGAACGGCGCAGCACACGTCGCGGCGACCGTTCGTGCACACGAGCAGGGTCGGCTCCCCGGGATGCGACCCGAGGAGCGAGGCCTGCACGAGGGCGCGGCTACCACGCGCGAGCGCGCCCCAGTCGAGTCCGAGCAGGTCACCGACGTCGTCGACCTCGGCGGTCAGCAACCACGCGTCCTCCGGCCTGGCGCCCGCGTGCGCGACCAGCACCTGCCGCGGGCCGTCGTGCGCCGGGTGCCCACCGGGACGGCGGACGAGCATGAAGCGACCGCCCGCCCGACTGGTGCGGGCGTCCAGCTCGGCCCCGAGCTCGGGGTCGAGGTGGGACTCCCGCGCCGCGTCGCGCCCCCACGGTCCAGGCTGTTCGACGACGACGAAGAAGCGCGCCGTCGCGGCCGTGCCGTAGGCGCTCGTGCCGTCCTGGTCCCACTGGACCGAGCACGCGTCGGTGGCCGGCGTGCCGTGGCCCGTCGTCGCGGGGTGCTCGTCGTGCTCGTCGTCGCTCGTCGTGCTCGTTGGCATCGCCGGTGAGGGCGTCGACGACCGACGCCACCGCGGCCGCTGCCGCGCCGGCCGTCGCGGCAGCCCGCCGGACGGCCCTGCCCGGCATGGACGAGGTCATGCGTCGCCGCCGTCGCCGCTGTCGCCGTCAGGGTCGACGGAACCTCGGAGCCGCCGGACACCGCGGTGTGCGCCGCCGCGTCCGGCTGGGCGTCAGCCGGAGGCCCCGCCACGTGGGCGATGACTGCGGTGGTCGCGACACCGGAGCCGTCGCGTCGGCCGTCGGCGTCCGGCAGCTCGATGGCGACACCGTTCGCAGCCGCCGCCCGGGCGGGGGTGTTGCCGGCGAAGGCGAGCACGAGCGTGTCCTCGCCCCTGAGGAAGCGGTGGCAGCGGACGCCTCCGGTCGCGCGCCCCTTGGCGGGGTACTCGGCATACGGCGTCACCTTGAGCGAGCCTCCCTCGGTGCCCGGCAGGGCACCCGACGAGCCGGAGGAGGTGACGACGACACCGTCGCGCGCCGGGTCGGCGACGCCGAAGAACAGCACCCGCGCCCCCGAGCGCCAGCTTGATGCCGGCCATGCCGCCGGCCGACCGCCCCTGCGGGCGCACGGATCTCGCCGGGAAGCGCAGGAGCTGGGCGTCCGTGGTCACGAAGACGAGATCGAGGTCCTCGCGGTCTGCGACCGCGGCACCGACCACGCGGTCACCGTCCTTGAGGCTGATGACGTCCCAGTCGTTGCTCTTGGGCGCCTCGGAGGTGACTCGCTTGACGACGCCGGCCGCGGTGCCCATGGCGAAGACGGGTGCGTCCGCGCCGATCGGCACGATGGTCACCGGTTCCTCGCCCTTGCCGAGATCGACGTAGGCCGCGAGGGGTGCCCCTCCCGAGAGGCTGGGCGCGCCGTTCGTCGGCGGGAGCGTGGGCAGGTCGAGCGCCGAGAGGCGCACCATCCGGCCGGCGCTCGTGACGAGGCCGAACTCCCCGCGGGCGGTCGTGCGGACCGCACCGATGACGACGTCGTGCTTGGAGCGGGAACCCTCGGCCGTGACGGGCTCGGCCGTGCCGGTCCGGGCGAGCAGGCCGGTCGAGCTCAGCAGCACCCAGCACGGGTCGTCGGCGATCTCGAGCGGCGAGCTGGCCGTGGCCGTCGCGCTGGCACCCGAGCTCTCGAGGAGCACGGTGCGTCGCGGGGTGCCGTGCGCCTTGGCGACGTCGGCGAGCTCGGTGGACACGAGCTTCAGGAGCAGCTTCTCGTTCTCGAGCAGGGCCCGCAGCTCCTCGATGGCACGCTCGAGCTCGGTCTTCTCGGTCTCGAGCTCGATGCGCGAGAACTTCGTGAGGCGGCGCAGCTGGAGGTCGAGGATGTAGGTCGCCTGGGCCTCGGACAGGTCGAAGACGTCCATGAGGCGCTCGCGCGCCGTGGCGGCGTCGTCGGAGCTGCGGATGACCTGGATGACCTCGTCGATGTCGACGATGGCGATGAGCAGGCCCTCGACGAGGTGCAGGCGCTCCTCGCGCTTGGCGAGACGGTGGGCGGTGCGGCGGCGCACGACGTCGGTGCGGAAGTCGACATAGACCTTGAGCAGGTCCTTGAGGCCCATGGTCCGCGGCTGGCCCTCGACGAGCGCGACGTTGTTGATGCCGAAGTTCTCCTCCATCGGCGTCAGCTTGTAGAGCTGCTCGAGGACGGCGTCGGGGTTGAAGCCGTTCTTGATCTCGATGACGAGACGCAGGCCGTGTGCGCGGTCGGAGAGGTCCTTGAGGTCGGCGATGCCCTGCAGCTTCTTGCCCTGGACGAGGTCCTTGACCTTGTCGATGACCTTCTCGGGCCCGACGAGGTAGGGCAGCTCGGTGACGACGATGCCCTTGCGCCGCGGGGTGATCGACTCGATGCGCGCCGTCGCCCGGGTGCGGAAGCTGCCACGGCCGGTGAGGTAGGCGTCGCGGATGCCCTCGAGCCCGACGATCTTGCCCCCGCACGGCAGGTCGGGCCCGGGGACGAACTTCATGAGGTCCTCGAGCGAGCACGTCGGGTTGGCGATGAGGTGCCGCGCGGCGCCGATCACCTCGACGAGGTTGTGCGGCGGCATGTTGGTGGCCATGCCGACCGCGATGCCGGCCGCACCGTTGACGAGGAGGTTGGGGTAGGCGGCGGGGAGCACCCCGGGCTGGAGCTGCGTGTCGTCGTAGTTGGGGACGAAGTCGACGGTGTCCTCGTCGAGACCCGCGACCATGAGGAGCGCGGCACTGGCCATGCGCGCCTCGGTGTACCTCGCCGCGGCCGGTCCGTCGTCGAGCGAGCCGAAGTTGCCGTGGCCGTCGATGAGGGGCAGGCGCAGCGTGAACGGCTGGGCCATGCGCACGAGGGCGTCGTAGATCGCCTGGTCGCCGTGGGGGTGGTACTTGCCCATGACCTCGCCGACGACGCGCTGGCTCTTGACGTGCCCACGGTCGGGTCGCAGGCCGAGCTCGTTGGCGCCGTAGAGGATGCGTCGCTGGACGGGCTTGAGCCCGTCGCGGGCGTCGGGCAGCGCCCGGCTGTAGATGACGCTGTAGGAGTACTCGAGGAAGGCGTTCTGCATCTCCTCCTCGACGTCGATGCCGACGATCTTCTCCTCGAAGTCCTCGGGAGGAGGCGGGGTGGTCGTACGTCGGGCCATGCCGGGTGGTGCTCCTTGCGGCTAGCGGGTGGGCGTCTCATCTTCGCGCAGGGGTCTCACGCCTGCTCGCCTGCCACGCCGAAACGGCCCCAGTGGGCCACCTCGCGACCGGTCCGCCGGTGCCGGCGCAGGCTGGGGCTCTTCGGTCCCGGGACGGCATACCCCATGGACACGACCCCGACGATGGTGCGGCTGGCGGGGATGCTCGAAGGCCTCGTGGACGGCGTCGTGGTGCTCCGGCGGCACGCCGAAGAAGAGGCTGCCGAGCCCCTCGTCGGTGGCGGTGAGCAGGATCAGGAGCGACGCCATGCCCGTGTCGACGTCCCAGTAGGGCACCGGCCACCGCGCCTCGTCACGGTCGGTCCAGCCCTTGTCGGGCGCGGCGTAGCGGTCGAGGTAGGCGTCCTTGTGCGAGAGGCACAGCACGAGCACCGGAGCCGCCCGTATGCCGTCCAGCCAGGAGTCGCCGGCCGCGTCGGGCTCCGTCGTGGCGGCCCAGAAGGCGTCGCGCTCGGCCGGCGTGGTGAGGACGAGGAAGTCCCAGCCCTGGCTGAACCCGGCGCTGGGGGAGCGGACCGCGTTGGCGAGGCAGCGCTCGACGACCTCCCCGGGGACCGGCCGGTCGGGGTCGTAGCGGCGGACCATGCGTCGGGAGCGGACGACCTCGGTGAACTCCATGCGACCAGACTCCCATCTCCCGGGGTCGCGCAAGCCGGCGTGACACGATGACCCCATGGAGGGTGGCGAGCTCAGCGACGACACCGGTGCGATCGAGCGAGTCTCGGCGCAGTCCACCGGTGCCCCGGTCGAGTGGGAGGCGGACGTCGTCCTCCGGGACGGCACGGTCGCCCACGTCCGTCCCATCACGCCCGACGACGCCGAGGGCATCCGTCACTTCCACAGCCGGCAGTCCGCGGAGTCCATCTACCTGCGGTTCTTCGCGCCGCTGCGCGAGCTGAGCGACCGGGACATCCACCGGTTCACGCACGTCGACCACCGCGACCGGGTCGCCCTCGTCGCGACCCTCGACGGCGAGATCATCGGCATCGGTCGCTACGACCGCATCGACCCGGGCTCGGCCGAGGTCGCCTTCAACATCTCGGACCACTACCAGGGCAAGGGCATCGGTTCGGTCATGCTCGAGCACCTGGCGGCCATCGCGCAGGAGATGGGGATCAACCGGTTCGTCGCGGAGGTGCTCCCGCAGAACCGCAAGATGCTCACGGTCTTCAAGGAGGCCGGCTACGAGGTCACGCACCACATCGAGGACGGCGTCGTCGAGGTGTCGCTTCGACATCTCGCCGACCGAGCAGAGCAAGGCGGTCCAGCTCTCGCGCGAGCACCGTGCCGAGGCGCTCAGCATGCGCACGATCCTCTTCCCCGAGCGGGTCGCCGTCATCGGCGCGAGCCGGCGCGAGGAGTCCATCGGCGCCCTCGTGATGCGCAACATCCTCGCCGCGGGCTTCCAGGGCGAGCTCTACCCGATCCACCGCGTCGCGGAGCAGATCCAGGGCCTCAAGGCCTACCCGAGCATCCACGACGTGCCCGAGCCCGTCGACCTCGCCGTCGTCGTCGTCCCGGCGGCGCAGGCCATCGACGTCGTCAAGGACTGCGGCAAGGCCGGCGTCAAGGCGCTGCTCGTCCTCTCGGCGGGTTTCGCCGAGGCGGGCGAGGAGGGAGTCCGCCTGCAGGAGAAGCTGCGTCGTCGGGTGCGTCGCGCCGGGATGCGCGTCGTCGGTCCCAACAGCTTCGGCCTCATCAACAACGACCCCGCGGTGCGGCTCAACGCGACGCTCGCCTCGGTCATCCCCCGCGTCCGGTCGGCTCGGCCTCTTCGCGCAGAGCGGCGCGCTCGGCGTCGCGGTGCTCGCGTCGGCCGCCCGACGGGGCCTCGGCATCTCCGTCTTCGCCTCCGCCGGCAACCGTGTCGACGTCTCGGGCAACGACCTCATGCAGTACTGGATCGACGACCAGGAGACCGACACCGTCGGTCTCTACCTGGAGTCGATGGGCAACCCCCGCAAGTTCTCCCGCATCGCCCGGGCGCTCGCGTCGGTCAAGCCCGTCGTCGTCGTGAGCTCGGGCGTCTCGAGCTTCGCCGCCCCGCCCGGTCACCGGACTCGCGTCACCAACGTGCCGCCCGCAGGCGTTCGACGCCCTGCTGCGACAGGCCGGCGTCATCCGCGTCGAGAACGTCCACCAGCTCTTCGACGTCGCGCAGCTGACCCTCCACCAGCCGTTGCCCAAGGGGGACCGCGTCGCGATCGTCGGCAACTCCGACGCCCTCGGAGCGCTCAGCGCGAGCGCCTGCGTCAGCTGGGGCCTGAAGGTCACGCACGGGCCGGTGTCGCTGGCGCCGCAGGCGTCCGCCGAGGAGTTCGCGGCCGCGCTCGACGCCGCCTTCGCCGACCCCGAGGTCGACAGCGTCGTCGCGGCCTTCATCCCGCCTCTCGTGACCCAGGACGAGGAGGTGCACATGGCCGTGCGCACGATCGTCGCCGACCACGAGAAGCCGTGTGTCGCCACGTTCCTCGGCATGCGGGGTGTGGGCGACGGGCTCTCCTACGAGCAGAACGGCATCCGGCGCTCCGTGCCGGCCTACTCCATGCCCGAGGACGGCATCCGGGCCCTCAACGCCGTCACCCGCTACGCCCTGTGGCGCCAGCGCGACCGCGGCACCCAGGTCGCCCCGGTCGGGATCGACCGCCCCCGCGCGGAGGCGCTCATCGCGGCCTACCTCGCCGGCAGTCCGGAGGGGCGGGCGCTGACGCGTGAGGAGGCGCGCGAGCTGCTCGGTGCCTACGGCATACGCGTCTGGCCGGCGGTGGAGGTCTCCGGTGTCGACGCCGCCGTCGCAGCCGCGACGGAGCTGACGTATCCCGTCATCCTCAAGTCCACGTCACCCGTCGTGCGCCACCAACCGGGTCTCGTCGGCGTCCGCGGCGACCTCGTCGACGCCGAGGCGGTCCGCGACGCGCACACCTCGCTCACCCAGCGGCTGGGGCCGTTGGGCGCTGACCGTTTCGTCGTGCAGCGGATGGCCGTGCCCGGGGTCTCCTGCGTCATCCGTGCGAGCGAGGACCCGCTCTTCGGTCCGGTCGTCAGCTTCTCCGTCGCGGGGCCTCCCACGGAGCTGCTCGGAGACGTCGCCCACCGCATCCCGCCGCTCACCGACGTCGACGTCACCGACCTCATCGACGGCGTCAAGGCGGCGCCGCTGCTCAGCGGTCACCGGGGTGCGGCCCCCGTGCACCGGGCCGCGCTCGCCGACCTCATCGCCCGCCTGTCCGTGCTCGCGGACGACCATCCCGAGCTGTCGTCGGTGGAGCTCAACCCCGTCAACGCCTGGACCGGTGGCGTCGACGTCCTCGGCGCCGAGGTCGTCGTGCGCCCGCCGCTCGTGCGCAAGGACCCCGGCCGCCGACGGATGACCTGACCGCGTCCACGGCAACTGGGACCCGAGGCGACTTGTGGGCGGGGCTGTGGGCGGCGCGGCGGGACCCACGGCGCACGAGTGCAAGGATGGGGTCATGCGACGCGCCATCCCGGGCACCGGCCGAGCCCTCCCCGAAGACCTCACCGAGGCGATCACGCGGGCCGGCTACTACCCGTCCCTCGTCTGCGACGTCGTCGAGTCTGCGATCGCCGACGACGAGGTCGTCTCGCACCTCGTGCACCAGGAGACGACCTTCGACCACGAGACCGTGCGACGCCACGTGACCGTCCTCGTCGTCACGCCGCTGCGTCTCGTCATCGCCCACGCCGACGACCATGCCGAGTCCGAGGACAAGCTCATGGCGACGGCCACCACCGAGACGGTGCCGCTCGCGGCAGTGCGCGGCGTCATGCTGACCCATGTCGTGGCGCAGCCCGACACCTTCACGCCCGGCACGCACGGACGTGACCTCACGCTGACCCTCGGGTGGGGGGCCGTCAGCCGCCTCGACATGATCCCGGCCCAGTGCGGCGACCCGGACTGCACGGCCGACCACGGCTTCGAGGGCACCATCGCCTCCGACGACATCTCGCTGCGCATCAGCTCGGCCGCCGACGGCGAGGACGCCGTGGGCCGGGCCATGCACTTCGCCCGGGTGCTCTCGGCGAGCATCGGCGGCGGCACGGCCCATTGAGCCGCCCGCCGTGGCTGCCGACGTGACTGCCGACGTGACTGCCGACGCCTCCGCGCCGACCGACTGGTCCGCGGGCACGCTGGCGTCCGTCCTCCCGTCGGTGGCCGACCGCCTCGGGGTGCAGCGGTATGCCGGTCGCGACGTCTTCGACCTGCCCGCGGTGCCACGCACGGTCGTCGTGCTCGTCGACGGGCTGGGCCACGACCTGCTGCGCCAGCGCAGTGGCCACGCGCCCTTCCTCCGCAGCCACCTCGCGACCGCGCACCGTGTGCCGTGCGGATTCCCGACGACGACCGCGACGTCGATGGGGACCTTCGGCACGGGTCTTCCGCCGGGCTCCCACGGACTGGTCGGCATGCAGGTGCTCGACCCGGCCACCGACCGGCTGCTCAACGAGCTGTCGTGGGAGGACGGACCCGACCCGCGGGCCTGGCAGCCGAACGAGACCGTCTTCGAGGCCGCCGAGAACGACGGTGTGTCGGTGACGATGGTCGGCCCGCACTACTTCGACGGGTCGGGCCTCACGACGGCGGCCCTCCGCGGCGGTCGCTTCCGCGCGGCGCGCTCGCTCGAGGACCGCGTCGACGCAGCGGTGGCCGCGGTGCGCGCGACGCCGCGCTCGCTCGTCTACCTCTACTGGGGCGAGGTCGACAAGGTCGGTCACGTGCACGGCTGCCAGTCCTGGCAGTGGGGCGACGAGGTGGAGTCCGTCGACGCCGCGCTGCGGCAGCTGGCTGCGCGGGTGCCGGACGACACGTCGATCGTCGTCACCGCCGACCACGGCATGGTCGACGTTCCCTTCCACGACCGCATCGACCTCGTGCACGAGCCGGCTCTCATGGCGGGCGTGCGTCACCTCGGCGGCGAGCCGCGCAACCTGCAGCTCTACACCGAACCGGGCGCGACCGCGGACGTCGAGGCCGCGTGGGCGTCGCGGCTCGGCGACCGGACCCGCATCCTCAGCCGTGAGCGACTCGTCGACGAGGGCTGGCTCGGTCCGGTGCGACTCGGGGTCGAGGGCCGGATCGGGGACCTCGTCGTCGTCATGAATGGCTCCTTCGCCGTCGTCCACTCGGGACTCATGCGACCCCAGGTCGTTGCGCTGCTCGGGCGTGCACGGGTCGACCAGCGATGCGGAACTCGCCGTACCGGTGGTCGTGGTGCCGCCCCGCCGGGGCGCCTAGGGTGGTGCCTCGTGGCTGAGCTCGTCTTCTTCTCGGGAACCATGGACTGTGGCAAGTCGACCCTCGCCCTGCAGATGGACCACAACCACGGCGCGCGCGGTCGGGTCGGACTCATCTTCACGAAGATGGACCGAGCCGGGAGCAACGTCCTCAGCTCGCGCCTCGGTCTGTCCACGGGTGCGCTCGAGGTCGGCGACGACCTCGACTTCTGGGAGTCCATCGTCGAGCGGGCCACCGCGGGCACGCGCATCGACTACCTCATCTGCGACGAGGCCCAGTTCTACACCGGTGACCAGGTGGAGCAGCTCGCGCGCATCGTCGACGAGATGGACGTCGACGTCTTCGCCTTCGGGATCACCGCGGACTTCCGCACCGAGCTCTTCCCCGGCAGCAAGCGGCTCATCGAGCTCGCCGACCGCGTGCAGGTGCTCCAGGTCGAGGCGTTGTGCTGGTGCGGCCGGCGGGCCACGACGAACGCACGCGTCATGGACGGGGGCATGGTCGTCGAGGGCGAGCAGGTCGTCGTCGGCGACACGAAGCCCGGGACCACAGGCGTCGTCGAGTACGAGGTGCTCTGCCGCCGGCACTACATGCGTCGGATGACCTCGCACGCTGCCCGAGCCGCCGCGGTGTCGCCCGAGGTGCTGCCCTTCGACCTCGACGTGTGCCCCCTGCCGCCCCTGCCGATCACGCAGGCCGACTGAGACCTCCCGAGGCCGTATGCCGCCCGGCTCGCTGCGCGGGCCGGGCGCGAGCTCTGGCGGGCCGGTCGGGACGTCAGCGGGTCAGGTCACTCGTTCTTGCGGCCGAACATGATGTCGTCCCAGCTCGGCACGCTCGGCCGGCCGGACCTGCGCGCCGCCGGCGCAGGGCGGGGAGTCGGCTTGGCACGCGGAGCCGGGGGCGCTCCTCGATGACCGTCGCCCTCGCCTGGGCGTCGCCGTCCTCGTCGAAGGGGTCGGACCCCGCGGCTTCGGTGGCGTCGTCGTTGCCACCGCTGCGTTCTGCTGCCGTGCGGGACACCGGCCGAGGCTCCGGCCGTCGGCGCACCGCGGGACGGAGGGGTCGCTCCTCGAACAAGGGCTCGTCGTGGTGCCCCGGGCTCGGAAGACGCCTCGTGCCGGTCCTCGTCGTCGTCCGTGGCTGCGATGTCCACGGCGTCCGCGCGTCCCGTCGTTCGTCTCCGTGGCTGCCTCGCTGGCGGTGGGCTGCTCGACGTGCTGCTCGACGGTTGCCTCGCCGGCGACTGCTCAGACGTCGTCGGCGTGTCCCTCGCTCCCGTCATCCCCGAGGACCGCCTCCGGCTCGACCGGAGGCTGGTCGGCGGACTCGACCCGGGGCGCGGGATCGGCCTCGGTCGTGTCGCTGGGCACCTGGCGCATCGGCTGGGTGGGCTCGGTGCGGCGCACCTGGCGCTGGGCGGCCTCGGCGCCGACCCGCTCCTCGACCGTGCCGGTCTTGACGACGTCGGGGTCGTCCTCGGGGTGGGTGTGGGCCGGGGGCGGCAGCTCGGCGCCGAGGGTCGCGGGCCACCTCCTCGAGCGGGAGCGCCTCCTCCGGCGCCTCGTCGAGCCCGGGCACCTCGGTGGACTTCGGGCGGCGCCGACGCCCACGCTGTGCGCTCCGCTCGCGCATGGCCGCCATGAGGTCGACGGTCTCGCCCTCGCGGCGACGCGTCGCCGACGCGCCCACGCCGCCCTCTGCCTCGACGTCGTAGACACGGCTCGGACGGGTGGACGCCGCGAGGTGCGGGGCGGGGATGGGGCCGGGTGCCTGCTGGTCCTCGTCCTCGCTGAGCCAGCGGGCCTCGTCGTCGACCGCCGACACGGTGCGGGCGAGCGGGTCGAACGACCAGGCGGCCTCGCGCTGCCGACCGCCGGCGTTGAAGAGGAGCAGCACGGTCCAGGCGCCCTTGTCGGTGCGCCGCGAGTCCCACTGGGCGCTGTCGGCGTCGATCTCACGGGTGCGCAGGCGCTCGGCGACCCGGGCGTCGAGGGTGGGAGCCCCGCCGTACGAGCCGCCACGGGGACGCAGCCGCACCTGACGGGCCAGGCTGGCGACGTGCTCGCGCTCGGCCAGGATGGGGCCCTCGTACCGGTGGACCTTCTCGACGCTCCAGCCTGCCCGCTCGGCCACCTCCTCGGCCGTCATGCCGGCCCGGATCATGGCCTGGACGTCCTTGGGCCGCAGGCCGCCGGAGATCTCGATCTGGAGCTGGCCGAGCCTCGGACGGTCGCGCCGTGCCGCAGCACGGAGTGCCTCGTCGAGGGGGACGGTGAAGCGGTTGCCCTCGTCGTCGGCGAGCAGCAGGTGCAGTCCGTCCTCGTGGACGCCGACGAGCCTGAGGTGCTGCATGGGTGAGTCTCCCGGTAACGAGTCTGCGTGGTCGTGCCTGATGTGCGCGCCGGCGGCTCCGGTGGGGGCATGCTCTGCTCACCGGTGCGCCGTGCAGTCGAGCATGCCACCGGCTCGGGTGCACGCCAAAGCGCCCACGCCGCACGGGTACCGTTTGCTCTGGCATGCCCACCTCATTCGCGTCCGCCCAGCTCGCCCTCGACCTCGTCGGCGTGTTCGTCTTCGCGCTGTCCGGCGGACTCGTCGCCGTCAAGAAACGCTTCGACCTCTTCGGGGTCCTCGTGCTCGCGTGCGCGGCGGCCCTCGGCGGCGGCATCGTGCGAGACCTCCTCATCGGCGACATCCCGCCGGTCGGCATCAGCGACTGGCGACTGCTGACCGCCGCTGCCCTGGGCGGCCTGGTGACCTTCCTGTTCCATCCGGGCGTCGAGCGCATCACGCGCTTCGTCCGAGTCCTCGACGCGGCCGGCCTCGGTGCCTTCGCCGTCGCGGGCAGCCTCAAGGCCGTGACCACGCCGGGGGTGTCACCCATCGCCGCCGTCCTCGTCGGCGTCATCACTGCCGTCGGTGGTGGCGTGGTGCGTGACGTGCTCGCGGGCCAGGTCCCCGAGGTGCTGCGGCGCGAGCTGTATGCCGTGCCGGCGATGCTCGGCTCCGTGGTGGTGGTCGTCGCGGCCCAGCTCGGTCCCTCCAGGACTGGGTGCTGTGGACTGCGGCCGGGGTCGTCTTCGCCCTGCGGATCCTCGCCGTGCGTCTCCACCTCAACGCCCCGACCCCGCTGCGCTCCCATCCCACGACGAGCCCGCGACCAACGACGGATGCACGCGAACCCGAACCCGAACCCAGTTCACGACCGATGGCGGAGACATGACACCAGACCCGACACCGAGGCCCGACGCGACCGAGTCCGACCTCGCCCAGCCGGACCTCACTCGGCCCGGCCGCACCCCGGACCCAGCTGCGGAGCCGTCCCCGCTCGCCCCCTACGACGCCGTGCTCCTGCTGGGCTTCGGCGGCCCAGAGCGTCCCGACGAGGTCATGCCCTTCCTGCGACGGGTCACCGCCGGCCGCGGCATCCCGGACGAGCGGCTCGAGGCCGTCGGCGAGCACTACCACCACTTCGGTGGTCGCAGCCCGATCAACGACCAGAACCGTGCCCTCATCGCCGCGCTGCGAGCCGAGCTCGACGCCCGCGGCGTCGACTCACCGATCGTCTGGGGCAACCGCAACAGTGCGCCCTTCATCGACGACGCCCTCCGCGAGAGCCACGCAGCCGGCCACCGGAGGGTCGTCGCGCTGACGACGAGCGCCTACTCCTGCTACTCGTCGTGTCGGCAGTACCGCGAGAACCTCGCCGACGCCGCTGCCGCCGTCGCCGACGAGGGCATCGAGCTGCAGATCGACAAGGTCGCGCAGTACGCCCCGCGTCCCGGGCTTCGCGGAGGCCAACGCCGGTGAGCTCGTCGCGGTCGCTCCGCGCCCTCGACGGCGCCCCGGACTCCGAGATCGCGCTGCTCTTCGTCACGCACTCCATCCCCGACGCCATGGACGACACGTCGGGGCCGGGCGACGGTGAGGGCAACCTCTACCAGCGCCAGCACCTCGCGCTCGCGTCCCGGCTGACGGAGGAGGCGAACCGCGTCCTCGGGCGCGACCTGACGGGCGAGCTCGTCTTCTGCTCGCGCTCGGGGCCGCCGACCCAGCCGTGGCTCGAGCCCGACGTCAACGACCGCATGCGCGAGCTCGCGGCCGCCGGGGTCCGCACCGTCGTCACGGCGCCCATCGGGTTCGTCAGCGACCACATGGAGGTCGTCTACGACCTCGACACCGAGGCGCAGGCGACGGCCGACGAGCTGGGTCTGACCCACGTCCGCGTCCCGACCGTCGGCACCGACGCCGTCGTTCGTGCGCGACCTCGTCGACGCCCTGCTCGAGCGTGCCGCGGAGGCGCGCGGCGAGGACGTCCCGCAGTTCGAGGGTCGGATGCCCTCGGTGTGCGCGCCCGGCTGCTGCCCCAACCTGCGCCAGGCCCGACCCGCCCTGTGCGGCAGCGACTGAGGCCGGCGATGACGACCCCACACCACGCCTGCACTGCCCGAGGGCGTCAGCGTCGAGGAGCTGGAGAGGCTCTGCATCGACGTCGCCACCGAGGCGTCACGCTTCATCCGCGACGAGCGGCCGGAGCGCATGGGGGTGGCCGCGACGAAGTCGAGCGAGACCGACGTCGTGACCGTCATGGACCGGCGCTCGGAGGAGCTGCTGCACCGGCTCATCCAGCAGGCCCGCCCCGACGACGGCATCCTCGGGGAGGAGGGGGCCGACGTCATCGGGACGTCCGGCCTGACGTGGGTCGTCGACCCGATCGACGGCACCGTCAACTACCTCTACGAGATCCCGGCGTATGCCGTGTCCGTGGCCGTCGTCGTCGGCGACGCCCGCTCGCAAGGGCGGTTGGACGCCCGTGGCCGGGCGCCGTCGCCGACCCCAGCCTGCGGCTCGTGCACCACGCCGGTCGCGGCGACCGGGGCCTGGACCAGCCCTGAGGACCGGACCGACGGCACGGCGCCGACCCGCCTCTCGGTGTCGGCCGAGGACCGCCTCGCGCCGCTCGCTGCTGGCGACCGGCTTCGGCTACGACCCGGAGGTGCGCGCGCCGCCAGGCCGAGGTGCTGCTGCGGGTGCTGCCGCTCGTCCGCGACATCCGACGCATCGGCAGCGCCGCCCTCGACCTCGTCCGGGTCGCCGAGGGCTCGGTCGACGCCTACGCCGAGACCGGCCTCAACGCCTGGGACCTCGCAGCCGGCTGGCTCGTCGTCGAGGAGGCCGGTGGTGTCGTCGTCGGCGCGGGGGAGGGCTCGAAGGGTTCGGAGAGCGCGCCCGGCAAGGCCCTCACCGTGGCCGCCGGCCCAGCACTCGTCGAGGACGTGCGCGCCCTCTTCGTCGCCCACGGTGGCGTCGCCGGCTGACCTGACCCGTCACCCCGGCTCGTCACTTCCTACGCCTGAGACAGACGCCCCACCCGGCCGTGCCGAGGGGGGCGTCTCTCGTCCTGGGGGTGCGGGCGGCATACGCCCACTCACTGCGCTGCGTGGCGGGCTCAGGCTGCCTGGAACGGCTCGAGCCCGGGGACGCGGACGCCGTTCTCGGCGGCGAGGCGGGCGAACGACTCCAGCTCCCCGGTGTGCACCTGCACCCGGAAGTCGTCATCCGCCTGTCGCGCGTCGGCGAGGTCGCCCAGCGTGTCGTTGACGCGTTGCCTGATCTGGTCGACGAACTCGGTCATGGGTGCCACCTCCGGGCCTGGGTTGTCGATCGGTCGAGTCCGAAGACCCTACCGCGCCGTGGGACCCCCAATGTGCCACCCGGGAGGCTCGGTGGAGGGCAAAGGGTCGGGTGAACTCTTGGTCCGAAAAGGGCAGGCGTGGGGGATGCGTCCCACCCACGTCTCAGGCCTTGGGTCGGACAAGGTGACAACGCTCGTGGGGATCGGGCACCATACGCGCACGCGGACATGTTTCGTCACTGCTGACAACGCCGTTGACGGTGAGGGTCCCACGGGAACAAGTGGGAGCCTGTGAGCGTTCTCCGCGTCACAGACCGCAAGGCGCATCACGAGTAGAAGTGAGACAAACCAGATGGCAACCGATTACGACGCGCCACGCAAGACTGACGACGACCTGAACGAGGACTCCATCGAGGAGCTGAAGTCACGCCGGGTCGACAAGACGTCGTCCAGCGTGGACGTCGACGAGACCGAGCAGGCCGAGGGCTTCGAGCTCCCCGGTGCCGACCTCTCCGGCGAGGAGCTGTCGGTCCGCGTGCTGCCCAAGCAGGCCGACGAGTTCACCTGTGGACGCTGTTTCCTCGTCCACCACCGCAGCCAGCTCGCCAAGGAGAGCAACGGCATGATGATCTGCACGGAGTGCGCAGCCTGAGCGCATCTGCGACCAGGCAGCAGCACGCCTGGAGCAAGTAGGGTCGGTCCTCGTGACCGACCCTTGTGCTGTCCCGGTCCGGCGGCTGGACCCGGACCTGCCGCTGCCCTCCTACGCCCACCCGGGCGACGCCGGCGCCGACCTGTGTGCGCGGGTGGACGTGACCATCGAGCCGGGCGAGCGCGTGCTCGTCCCGACGGGAGTCGCGCTCGCGCTGCCGGCCGGCCACGCGGGCTTCGTGCACCCGCGCTCGGGACTCGCGGCCCGCCACGGCATCTCGATCGTCAACGCGCCCGGGACCGTCGACGAGGGCTACCGCGGCGAGATCCTCGTCAACCTCGTCAACCTCGACCCGCACGAGCCGTTCACGGTGCGCCGCGGCGACCGGATCGCCCAGCTCGTCGTCCAGCGCGTCGAGCGGGCGACGTTCGTCGCGGTCGATTCGCTCGACGAGACCGGTCGGGGGGACACTGGACACGGATCCACCGGTGGCTTCGGTCCCGGGGGCGCCGCCTCGCCGACAGGGGGGAGACACAGAGGGAGAGCTCGGGGGAGACGCCCCGCCAGGCGTGATCATCGGATACGGTGCGCCGGGCGCTGCGTCGGCGCCACGACGACCACCACTCCGGACGGGCACGACGCCCGCCCGGCAGCAGGACTCAAAGGACGGAATGACGTGGGACTCTTCAGCCGGGGCAAGTCGAAGGACCGCACGGACACCGGTGCCGTGGACGCAGACCCGGCCGACGACGGGTTCGACCCCCTCGAGCAGGACCGGGCCGTGGACGACGCGAACGGCGAGGCGAACGGTGACACGGACGGCGCGCCCGAGGGTCGCGACGGCGCTGCGGGCCCGCTCGACCGGAGCGCGGTCGAGGACGACAGCGACTACCTCAACCTCGGCGCGATCTGGCTGCGCGGGCAGCAGGGCATGGAGCTGCGCCTCGAGGTCAACGAGCAGGAGCAGCAGATCACCGGTGTGACCGCGGTGATCGGCGAGTCGGCCGTGCAGCTGCAGGCGTTCGCCGCGCCGCGCACCGAAGGCGTGTGGATCGACATCCGCAACGAGATCGCCGCGAGCATCGTCGATGCCGGTGGCACCGCCGAGGTCCTCACGGGCGAGTTCGGGGAGGAGCTGCTCACGCGGATGCCGCAGGCGGGCCCGGACGGCCGCACCGTCTTCATGCCGGCTCGTTTCGTCGGCGTCGACGGTCCCCGCTGGTTCCTCCGGGCCGTCGTCTCGGGTCGGGCCGCCATCGAGCCCGCCGCCGCGGACGCGGTCCACGAGGTCATCCGCACCACGGTCATCGACCGCGGTGACGAGGCCATGCCGCCGCGGGAGCTGCTGCCGCTGCGCCTGCCCGATGCCGAGGGTGCCGCCCAGGCCGACGGTGCCGAAGGGCCGGCACCGAGGGTGGCCCCGACCTCAACCCGTTCGAGCGCGGCCCCGAGATCACCGAGGTCCGCTGATGACCGGCCCGTGCCCGGCCCCGTGTCCGGCCCGCGTCGAGCCCCGCTCGAGGCGAGTCGCGGCCGTGACCACGGGCCAGCCCGGCGCCCTGCGGCGGCTCACCGAGCGGCTCGACGCGATCGGCGCACGAGCTCGAGGCCGCCGAGCTGCGCCGCGAGTCCTCGGACCTCGACGGAGTCATCCACATCGGCGACGCGCCCCAGCGCACCACGGTCACCGTCTGCGGGCGAGGTGCGCTCGGTGACGCTGCGCCCCCGCGAGGAGACCCCGGCCCTCGACGTCGAGGTCTGGGACGGCACCGAGTCGCTGCACCTCGTGTGGCTGGGCCGGCGCCGCATCGCCGGCATCGTCCCGGGCATCAAGATCCAGGCCACCGGCCGCATCACCAACCGCCGGAAGGTCATGACGATGTTCAACCCCGCCTACGAGATCATCGGCAGGGCAGGGCAGGCGCATGGCTGAGGCCGACGGGTGACGGCGCGCGATGTCGGGCGCGGAGGAGGGCGACGGAGTCGTGCGCTCCGAGGCCGACCTGCGCCGCTACGACACCGTCGAGGAGCTGCTGCGCGACAAGCTGTCCGAGGCCATCGGCGGCTGGCGCGGCGCCGTCGAGTCGGCCGTGCCGACCCTGGCCTTCGCCCTCGTGTGGGCCCGCACCGAGAACCTCCGCACGGCCCTGGTCGTCGCCGGGGCGTGCGTCGCGGTCCTGCTCGTCGTGCGCCTCGTGCAGCGCCAGGACCCCCGCTTCATCGCGTATGCCGCTGCGGGAGTGGGCATCTCGGCCTTCTTCGCGCTCCGGTCGGGTCGGGCGGAGGACGCCTTCCTGCCGGGCATGCTGCAGAACGCCGGGCCTGCTCGTCCTCCTGCTCGTGACGAACCTGACGCGGTGGCCGCTCTTCGGCTTCGTCGTCGGGGTCGCCGAGCCCGAGGCCTTCGCCGAGAACCCCACGTGGTGGCGTCGCCACTCCGGCATCGTCACGGTCGCGGCCCGACTGGCGTGGGTGCTCATCGCCCTCAACGTCGTGCGGCTCGCGATCATGGTGCCGCTCTACCTCGCCGAGCAGGTGGCGGCGCTCGGGGTGGCCAAGGTCGTCCTGGGCTGGCCGGCCTACCTCGTCGCCATCACGGCGATGGGCGCCATCCTGCTGCGCGGTCGCACCCCGATCGACCCGAGTCGCCTGGCCTGACGCCCGACCTGGGTCAGCGGTCGCCCGCGCGGGCCGGCCGGACTCAGCTCTCGCTGTCGGCGTGGTGCCGTTCGCCCGGGAGCCACGAGGTCCTGGAGGCGGTCCTCCTGCTCCGTCGTCGTGATGAAGAGCAGCTCGTCGCCGGCCTCGATCGCGTCGTCCGGCGTCGGAGCGAGCGGGCGCTCCTCACGGATGATCGCCACGAGCACGGTGTCGGTGGGCCAGTCGACGTCGCCGACGCGCCGGCCTGCGAACGGGCTGCCCTCGGGGAGGGTGATCTCGACCATCGAGGCGCGGCCCTGCTGGAACTCGAAGATGCGCACGAGGTCGCCGATGCTCACGGCCTCCTCGATGAGCGCCGTCATGAGGCGGGGCGTCGACACCGCGACGTCGACGCCCCACGACTCGTCGAACATCCACTCGTTCTTCGGGTTGTTGACGCGAGCGACCGTGCGCGGCACGCCGAACTCGGTCTTGGCCAGCAGCGAGAGCACGAGGTTGGCCTTGTCGTCGCCGGTGGCGGCGACGCACACGTCGGACTCCTCGAGCCGCGCCTCCTCGAGGGCGGCGAGCTCGCAGGCGTCCGCGAGCAGCCACGACGCCTCGGGCACGCGCGACGCCTGGACGTCGTCGGCGTCCTTGTCGATGAGCAGCACCTGGTGCCCGTTTGCGAGCAGCTCACGGGCGATGGAGCGGCCGACGCTTCCGGCTCCGGCGATGACGACGCGCATGGGGGTTTCTTCTCCTGAGCCGGTCAGTGGGGGGCCGGGGCCTGGTCGCAGAGCCGCTCGACGCGAGCGAGGTCGTCACGCGGGACGGTGAGGTGGACGAGGTCGCCCTGCTGCACGACCATGTCGGGCCGGGGGAGGGTGCCCTCGCCGAGACGGGTGATGTAGGCGACGCGGGCGCCGGTCTGCTCCTCGACGTCGGTGAGGTGCCGCCCGACCCAGGCCTCGGCCAGGGGCACCTCGGCGATGACGATCTTGCCGCTCGGGTCGGTCAGCTCGGGGACGGCGCCCTGGGGCAGCAGCCGCTGGATCATCTGGTCGGACGTCCAGCGCACGGTGGCGACGGTCGGGATGCCGAGCCGCTGGTAGACCATGGCGCGCTGCGGGTCGTAGATGCGGGCGGCGACGTGCTCGACCCCGAACGTCTCGCGCGCCACGCGGGCCGCGAGGATGTTGGAGTTGTCGCCGCTGCTCACGGCGGCGAAGGCGTAGGCGTCGCGGATGCCGGCGGCCACGAGGGTGTCGCGGTCGAAGCCGATGCCCGTGACGGTCTGGCCCTCGAAGGAGGTGCCGAGCCGGCGGAAGGCCGACGCGTCGGCGTCGATGATCGCGACGTCGTGGCCGCCTCGGCCCAGGGTGCGGGCGAGGGTCGACCCGACGCGGCCGCATCCCATGATGACGAAGTGCACGGACGCGACGCTACACCGTGACGGCATACGTTCTCGGGCAGGTTCCGTGCGGTGGCGAGCGGGCCGAGCGGGTCGGTGCGTCGTCACGATCCGTCATACAGTGTCGTCGTGCCCGGTACCGGATCGCTGTTCAAGCGCCTCCTCCTCGGCCGCGCGATGCGCAGCGACAAGCTCGGGGAGACGCTGCTGCCCAAGCGGCTCGCGTTGCCGATCTTCGCGAGCGACGCGCTGTCGTCGGTGGCCTACGCCCCCGACGAGATCCTCCTGATGCTCGGCCTCGCCGGCGGGACGTTCGTCGCGACGCACAGCTGGCAGGTCACCGTCGCGGTCGTCCTCGTCATGGTCGTCGTGGTGGCGTCGTACCGCCAGAACGTGCACGCCTACCCGTCGGGCGGTGGCGACTACGAGGTGGCGACGGTCAACCTCGGCCCGCGGGCCGGGCTCACCGTCGCCAGCGCGCTCCTCGTCGACTACGTGCTCACCGTCGCGGTGTCGATCTCCTCGGGCGTGCAGAACGCCGCGACGGTGCTCGGCTTCGTGCGCGGTCACGAGGTCATCGTCGCGGTCGCGCTCATCGTCTTCCTGACCGCCATGAACCTGCGCGGCGTCCGTGAGTCGGGCAAGGCCTTCGCCGTGCCGGTCTACGCCTTCATGCTGGCCATCATCGGCATGGGCATCTACGGCTTCATCCAGCACTTCACCGGCACCCTCACGCCGGCCGAGAGCGCCGGCCTGACACTCGAGCCCGAGCCGGGCCAGGGCGTCACCGGGCTGGCCGCGGCCTTCCTGCTGCTCCGGGCGTTCTCGTCGGGGTGCGCGGCCCTCACCGGGGTCGAGGCGATCAGCAACGGGGTTCCCGCCTTCAAGAAACCCAAGAGCGACAACGCCGCGACGACCCTGCTGCTCATGGGGACGCTGTCCGATCGTCATGCTCGGGTCGATCATCACCCTCGGCCAGTGGACCGGCGTCAAGATCGCCGACGACCCGGGCACCCAGCTGCTGCGCAACGGCCAGCCGGTCGGCGACTCGTACGTGCAGCACACGGCCATCGGCCAGCTCGCCGAGTCGGTGTTCGCGCACTTCCCGGTCGGGGTCGTCTTCGTCTCGATCGTCACCGGCCTGATCCTCGTCCTGGCCGCCAACACCGCCTTCAACGGCTTCCCGGTGCTCGGCTCGATCCTCGCGCGCGACGGCTACCTGCCCCGACAGATGCACACCCGCGGCGACCGGCTCGCCTTCAGCAACGGCATCCTCATCCTCGCCGGGGCGGCCATCGTCCTCGTCATCGTGTTCAAGGCCGAGGTCACCGCGCTCATCCAGCTCTACATCGTCGGGGTGTTCGTCTCCTTCACCACCAGCCAGATCGGCATGGTGCGGCACTGGACGCGACACCTGAGGCTCGAGCGCGACGCCAAGGAGCGGGCGCGGATGCAGCGCTCCCGCGTCATCAACGCGGTCGGCGCGGCGATGTCGGCGACGGTGCTCGTCGTCGTGCTCCTGACGAAGTTCCAGGCCGGCGCCAAGTACGCCATCCTCGCGATGGTCGTGCTCTTCGCGCTCATGCTCGGCATCAAGAAGCACTACAACCGCGTGCGGGACGAGCTCGCCATCGACTGGGACGTCGAACGCCCGATGCTGCCGAGCCACGTCCACGCCATCGTCTGCATCTCGAAGGTGCACAAGCCCACGATGCGCGCACTCGCGTACGCCCGGGCGAGCCGACCGTCCTACCTCGAGGCGGTCACCGTCGACGTCGACCCCGACGAGACCCAGGCGCTGCTCGACGAGTGGGACCAGGCGAGATCCCGGTGCCGCTCAAGGTCCTGTCGTCGCCCTACCGCCAGATCACCAAGCCGATCCTCGACTACGTCCGCTCGATCCGCAGCGGCAACCCGCGCGACATCGTCACGGTCTACCTCCCGGAGTACGTCCTCGGGAAGTGGTGGGAGCAGGTGCTGCACAACCAGAGCGCCCTGCGCCTCAAGGCCCGCCTGCTCTTCACCCCGGGCGTCATGGTCGTCAGCGTGCCGTGGCAGCTCCAGTCGTCCGAGGGCGCCGAGCGTGACTGGATCGACGAGCCGCCGATCAGCGGGTCCGTGCGCGGTGGAGCGCTGTGAGCGGCCGCCAGACCCGCGAGCGCGCCGCCGGTGGCGAGTCGCTCGTCGGCCAGGAGTGGACCGTCGAGGTCGGGCCGGTGGCCCACGGCGGTCACTGCGTGGCCCGCCACGAGGGCCAGGTCGTCTTCGTGCGCCACACGCTGCCCGGCGAGCGCGTCGTCGCACGGGTCACCGAGGGGCGGGTGGGCGACAGCTTCGTGCGCGCCGACGCCGTCGAGGTGCTCGAGGCCGCTCCGGGCCGCGTCCCGGCCCCGTGCCCGTATGCCGCCCCCGGCCTCTGCGGTGGGTGCGACTTCCAGCACGCGTCCCTCGAGACGCAGCGGGAGCTCAAGGCGGCGGTCGTGCGGGAGCAGTTCGCGCGGATCGCCGGCCTCGAGGTCGAGGTCGACGTGCGGCCGGTGCCCGGGCGACGAGGACGGCCTGCGGTGGCGCACCCGCGTCGAGTTCGCCGTCGACGAGTCCGGTCGTGCCGGCCTGCGGCGGCACCGATCTCGCGACATCGTGCCGGTCGACGACTGCCTCATCGCCACCCGGGCGGTCATCGACTCCGGCGTCCTCGACACCGAGTGGCCCGACCTCGAGTCGGTCGACGTCGTCGACGCCGTGCACCCCGACGAGCCGGTGCTCGTCCCGCTGCCCGCTCCCGAGGGTGGCGAGCGCCGGCGGTGGGCTCGTCGGCGAGCTCGCCCGCGACGGCGACTGGGAGGGCGAGTACGTCGTCGCTGCCCGTGGCTTCTGGCAGGTCCACCCGGGCGCGGCCTCGACCTTCCTGTCCCGGGTCACGGCCCTGCTCGGGGCGCGCCCGGGTGACCGCGTGGTCGACCTGTATGCCGGCTCGGGCCTGTTCACGATGCGCCTCGGCGAGCTCGTCGCACCTGACGGCTTCGTCCTCGGGGTCGAGGGGGACCGGCGCGGCGGTCGAGAACGGGGTCGTCAACACCGAGCACCTCGACAACGTCGAGTGGCGCGCCAACCGGGTCGACCGCGAGCTGCGCTCGCTCGTCGGACAGGACGTCACCGCCGACCTCGCGGTGCTCGACCCGCCGCGCACGGGGGCCGGCAAGGACGTCATGGGTCTGCTCGCCCGGATGGCTCCGCGCCGGGTCGTCTACGTCGCGTGCGACCCCTCGGCCCTGGCCCGCGACGTCAAGGCCGCTGCGACGCACGGCTACGAGCTCGTCTCGCTCGAGGCCTGGGACGCCTTCCCGATGACGCACCACGTCGAGTGCATCGCCGTGCTGGAGCCCCGGGAGGGCTGACGACGCGGCTGCGTCACGGGCACGAGACGATGTCGTCATGTCGTTCAGCTATCCCGTCGCCGTGAAGTTCTCAGAGATCGACCTCGCCGGTGTCGTCTTCAACTCGCACTACCTGACGTGGTGCGAGGACGCGAAGATGGCTTTCCTCGAGAGCGTCGGGTACGGCCCCTACTGGTTCACCGAGCACGGCCGGCTGGGGCTCGTGCGCCACGCGGAGATCGACTGGGTCGCGAGCCTCAAGCCGCTCGACCGAGCCGACATCAGGGTGTCCGTCGAGCGGCTCGGCACCTCGTCGTTCACGCTCCGCCACGAGATCTGGCGGGCCGGCGCGCACCCCGTGCGGACGGCCACGTGTGTCATCACGTACGTCTGGTTCGACACCGCCGCGGGCGCCAAGGCTCCGTTGGACTCAGGGTTCCGAGAAGCGCTCGTAGATCACGAGTGACTGTCGGCGGCTCGTACTAGTGTTCGAACATGGACAGGGGAGCGGGTTCGGTCGAGGCCCAGGGGGCCTCTGCCGGCGCTGTGCTCGAGGTGCTGACGGGCGTGCCCGCTGACGTCTTCGACGCCTTGCGGCCGGCCGCCCAGGCTGCCGTGGTGGCACGGATCGTGCCGGATCGTCTGCGCACCCTCGACGTGGCGAGTGCCGAAGCGGTCATCGCTGTCACCCAACGTGCCGTCAATGCCCTGGGAGCCATCCAGGAGCTGGCCCTTGCGGCCTGTGTCCGCCGGGAGGAGCTCGATCTCACCGAACTCGACGGCGACTGGTCCGACGGGTCCGAGCACCGTCCGTCCGCGATCAAGATGGTCGCCTCGAGCGTCGCGCCCCTTCTGCGGTCGACGCCGCGCGGCGCGGAGGCGCGGGTGGGGGACGCCCTCTGCCTCGTCGACGAGCTGCCTCGCACCCTGGCCCTGGCGCTCGACGGGCAGCTGGACCGCAGGCAGACGGGCGTCATCGTCGACCATGCCCAGCTCGTCGCCATGGACGCGCGACCCCTCTTCGACGCCGCCGTGACCTCCGTGCCCGAGATGCCGACGCTGACTCCGGGTCGGCTGCGGGTCGTCTGCGAGCGGGTCGCCGTGGCCGTCGACCCGGAGGCGGTCGAGCGACGCGCGAAGCTCGGCCTGCGTGAGCGCTTCGTACGGGTCGAGCCCGGCGTCGACCCCGGCATGGCGTGGTGGAAGGCATCGATCCCCTCGTTCGCCTCGATGCAGGCGTGGGCCGCGATCGACGAGCTCGCGCACGAGTACGTCAGGGCTGACCCCTCCCGCTCGATCGACCAGGCGCGCGCCGACGCCTTCGTCGACCTCCTGCTCGGCAGCGCGCATGTCTCGACCACCGTGGAACTCGTGGTGCCCACCTTCGTCGGCGCCCCGCAGGACGCCGACGCCGGGACCTCGGACAGCGCCACCAATGACCTCAAGACCCCTGCGCCTGCTCCCGCGGCTGCGCCTGCTCCCGCGGCTGCGCCGGCTCCGCGGCTGCGCCGGCTCGCCGACCCGGCGCTGAGGGGTCTGGGACTGGTGCGGCGGCCAAACGCGATGGCACGGTTGAGCCTCTTGGGCTGGAGCACGTGGATGGGTCCCTGCTCGCGCCGGAGCATGCGATCGCCTCCGAGCTGTTCGGACAGGGATGCGTGACCTTCGGTGCCTTCCCAGAGGAATCGGAGCTCGAACAGCACAAACTCCGTCAGGGACGGTGGCGACCGCCCCGGCTGGGCGTCCGAGATGCGCGCGCGGGATGGATCCTCTCGACCGCACTGGTCGAGGTGCTGACCGACCCGGACGTCGTGCTGCGCCTGACGCGCGCTGATGCGCTCACGGGTGTGACCGTCGCCAGAGATCCGCTGCTGTACCGGCCCAACGCCGCTCTGGCGCAACGAGTGCGGGATCGGGATCGCACGTGCCGCTTTCCCGGCTGCGGCGTCGCAGCCCGGCGGTGCGACCTCGACCACGTCGTCCCCTACCCGGACGGTTCCACGGCTGAGGAGAACCTCGTCTCCCTCTGCCGCACGCACCACGGGTTCAAGCATCACTCCGGGTGGCTGCTCACGATGGACGCGGCCGGTACGTGCACGTGGACGTCGCCGACCGGGCGGTCCTACGTCACCCGCCCCGCTGACGTCCGTCTGACCGCCGCCTGACTCCCATCAGAAGAAGGGCGTTGTCGTCCACAGCCGCTGGATGTGCCGAACAGCGACCGTGACGCGGCCGCGGTGCTAGCGTCGAGCGACGTGCTGGGCACGACGCGGAGGCGACATGGACGCGTTCATGAAGTTCGACGGCATCGAGGGTGGCAGCCAGAGCAAGGAACACCAGGGCGCCGTGGACGTGCTGTCGTGGAGCTGGGGGGTGACGGCCCAGGGCGGAGATGCCGGGGGTGGGGCCGGCGGTTGGGGTGGAGTCGGTCGAGCCCGCGCCCACGAGTTCCGCATCGTGCACCACTACGACCTCGCGTCGCCGCACCTCGCCTCCTTCGCCGCCAGCGGCAAGCACCTCAAGGAGGCCACCCTCGACGTCGCCAGACCGGGTGCCCGCGCACCCTTCCTCACCGTGACGATGAAGGACCTCGTCGTGACCGAGGCGCTCGTTTCGGGTGACGACGACACGGTTGACGAGGAGGTCGCCCTGCAACCCGCCTGGATCCGTTTCGACTATGCAGAGCCCGGATCGAGCGGAGGCTCGACAGGTCGCACCTCGAGCGTCACGTGGGACATCCGATCCAACAAGGTGGGCTGAACGCCACAGCGCGGACGGGCAGGCTGCTGCGGGTCGCTCAAGGGCAGACAGCGGGCCGAGCAGCGGCGAGGATGGGCGGGTAGGGAGGGACTGACAGGGACGGATCTGTGTGGTTAGATATATCTTGACGTCAAGATAAATCGAGCACCGTGACATCAGTGTTGCTGGAAGGAGCCCGACGTGGGCAGTGTTGACAGCTTCAAGGCCAAGGGGACCCTCGAGGTCGGGGGTCAGTCCTACGAGATCTACCGGCTCGCAGGGGTCGACGGACAGGAGACCCTGCCGTACAGCCTCAAGGTCCTCCTGGAGAACCTCCTGCGCACCGAGGACGGCGCGAACATCACCGCCGACCACATCCGCGCCATCGGCTCGTGGGACGAGAACGCCGAGCCGTCCACGGAGATCCAGTTCACGCCCGCGCGCGTGATCATGCAGGACTTCACCGGCGTGCCGTGCGTCGTCGACCTCGCCACGATGCGCGAGGCCGTCGCCGACCTCGGTGGCGACCCGGCGCGGATCAACCCGCTGGCCCCCGCCGAGCTCGTCATCGACCACTCCGTCATCATCGACGTCTTCGGCCGCGCCGACGCCTTCGAGCGCAACGTCGAGATCGAGTACCAGCGCAACCGCGAGCGCTACCAGTTCCTGCGCTGGGGCCAGACCGCCTTCGACGACTTCAAGGTCGTCCCGCCGGGCACCGGCATCGTCCACCAGGTCAACATCGAGCACCTCGCCCGCACCGTCATGGTGCGCGACGGCGTCGCCTACCCCGACACCTGCGTCGGCACCGACTCGCACACGACGATGGTCAACGGCCTCGGCGTGCTCGGCTGGGGCGTCGGCGGCATCGAGGCCGAGGCCGCCATGCTCGGCCAGCCCGTCTCGATGCTCATCCCGCGCGTCGTCGGCTTCAAGCTGAGCGGCACCATCCCGATCGCCGCCACGGCGACCGACGTCGTCCTCACGATCACCGAGATGCTGCGCAAGCACGGCGTCGTCGGCAAGTTCGTCGAGTTCTACGGCGAGGGCGTGTCGCAGGTGCCGCTCGCCAACCGCGCCACCATCGGCAACATGAGCCCCGAGTTCGGCTCGACGTGCGCGATCTTCCCGATCGACGACGTCACGCTCGACTACCTGCGCCTCACCGGCCGGTCCGACGAGAGCGTCGCCCTCGTCGAGGCGTACGCCAAGGAGCAGGGCATGTGGCTCAAGGCCGGTCCCGACCAGCCCGAGGCCCGCTACAGCGAGTACCTCGAGCTCGACCTGTCGACCGTCGTCCCCTCGATCGCCGGACCGAAGCGTCCGCAGGACCGCATCGCGCTCAGCGACGCCAAGGACGCGTTCCGCAAGGTGCTGCCGACCTACGTCGCGCACGACGAGGGCGACTCCGGCAACGCCGAGTCCTTCCCGGCCAGCGACCCGGGCGTCGACGACGGGGGCGAGAAGCCGGTCGACGGCGCGACGAACGGTCGCCCGTCGAAGAAGGTGTCGGTCACCGATGCCGAGGGGCGCGAGTTCGAGATCGACCACGGCATCGTCTCGATCGCCTCGATCACGAGCTGCACCAACACCTCGAACCCGTCGGTGATGATGGCCGCCGCGATGCTCGCCAAGAACGCCGTCGAGAAGGGCCTGTCGGTCGCCCCGTGGGTCAAGACGTCGATGGCCCCGGGCTCCAAGGTCGTCACGGGCTACTACGAGAAGGCCGGCATGTGGCCCTACCTCGAGAAGCTCGGCTTCCACCTCGTCGGCTACGGCTGCACGACGTGCATCGGCAACTCGGGCCCGCTCAACGAGGAGATCTCCAAGGCGATCAACGACAACGACCTCGCCGTCACGTCGGTCCTCTCGGGCAACCGCAACTTCGAGGGTCGCATCAACCCCGACGTCAAGATGAACTACCTCGCGAGCCCGCCGCTCGTCATCGCCTACGCCCTCGCCGGGACGATGGACTTCGACTTCGACGTCGCAGCCGCTCGGTCAGGACACCGACGGCAACGACGTCTTCCTCGAGGACATCTGGCCGGCTCCGGCCGACGTCGAGCGCACCATCGCGGCCTCGATCAGCCAGGAGATGTTCACCGAGGACTACGCCGACGTCTTCGCCGGCGACGAGCGCTGGCAGTCGCTGCCGACGCCCGAGGGCGACACGTTCGCGTGGGACGGCGAGTCGACGTACGTGCGCAAGCCCCCGTACTTCGACGGCATGTCGATGGACACGACGCCGGTCGCCGACATCGAGGGTGCACGCGTGCTCGCCAAGCTCGGCGACTCGGTGACGACCGACCACATCAGCCCGGCCGGTGCCATCAAGAACGACAGCCCCGCCGGCAAGTACCTCGCCGACCACGGCATCGAGCGCAAGGACTTCAACTCCTACGGCTCGCGCCGCGGCAACCACGAGGTCATGATCCGTGGCACGTTCGCCAACATCCGCCTGAAGAACCTCCTCCTCGACGGCGTCGAGGGCGGCTTCACGCGCGACTTCACGCACGGCGGCGAGCAGACGACGATCTACGACGCCGCGCAGAGCTACGCCGCTGCCGGCACCCCGCTCGTCATCCTCTCGGGCAAGGAGTACGGCTCGGGCAGCTCGCGGGACTGGGCCGCCAAGGGCACGAGCCTGCTCGGCGTCAAGGCCGTCATCGCCGAGAGCTACGAGCGCATCCACCGCTCCAACCTCATCGGCATGGGCGTCATCCCGCTCCAGTACCCCGCAGGTCAGAACGCCGACTCGCTCGGCCTCGACGGCACCGAGACCTTCTCGATCACGGGCATCACCGCGCTCAACGAGGGCACGACGCCGAAGACGGTCAAGGTCGTCGCGACCAAGGAGTCGGGCGAGACGGTCGAGTTCGACGCCGTCGTCCGCATCGACACCCCCGGTGAGGCCGACTACTACCGCAACGGCGGCATCCTCCAGTACGTCCTGCGGTCGCTCGTCAACAGCTGACGCGCACTGCCCGACGGGCCCCGCACGCCGCTCCACGCGGTGTGCGGGGCCCGTCGCCGTTCCCCGCCGACGGCGTGGATGCCATGCTCATCGCGTGACCGAGCGACACGCGATCCTGACCGCCTGGGAGACCGGCTTCGACTGGTCTCCCTCGCACGACGTCGTCTATGCCGACGTCCACGTCGACGGGGCCGAGCGGGTCACCTACGCCTCGGGTGTCTGGGAGTCTCCGATCGTCGAGTTGCCCTTTGCTGCAACGGAGCTCATCCCGTCGTGGAATGCGCGCACCCCGGCCGGCACGTGGCTGCACGTCGAGGGTCGGGTCGCCGACGAGTCGGGCTGGACGCCGTGGTTCACCTTCGCGCGCTGGGCCGAGGACGACCCGGCGGGGGAGTCCCCGATCACGCGCACGACGGTGCGGGACCAGCACTTCGAGTCAGGGCACGTCGATACGGACACGTGGCTCGCTGCGCCCGGTCGCGGGTTCGACCGCTGGCAGCTGAGGCTGACCGCCCTGGCCCTTTCGACAAGCGAGATCGCTTGGCCCCCAGTCACGCTCGTCGCCGGTGCCGCGTCACGCTTCCACATCGCGGCGGACGAGCCGACGAGTGCCCCGGGCGTCGGCCGCGGACACGAGGTCGAGGTCCCGCCGCACTCGCAGCGCCTGCACGTCGACACGTTTCCCGAGTGGGACAACGGCGGCCAGTCGTGGTGCTCACCGACGTCGACGACGATGCTGCTCGAGCACTGGGGGCGTGCCCCGGGGCCCGACGAGGTGGCCTGGGTCGGCCACGCCGTCGACCCCGAGGTGGTCCACGGGGTGCGCCGCGTCTTCGACCGCTCCTACGGCGGTGCCGGCAACTGGGCCTTCAACACGGCCTACGCCGGGACGCGCGGGCTGCGCGCCTACGTGACCCGGCTGCGCGACCTGACCGAGGCCGAGGCGTTCCTGGCGGCGGGCGTCCCTCTCGTGGTGTCGGTGACCTTCCGAGAGGACGAGCTCGACGGTGCCGGCTACGACACGAACGGTCACCTGCTGACGATCATCGGCTTCACCGCCGAGGGTGACGTCGTGTCCAACGACCCCAACTCGCACCGCGTCGCGAGCAACGAGCAGGTGCGCGCCGTCTACCGTCGCGACCAGTTCGAGCGTGTCTGGCTGGGGTCCGACGGCGGGCTCGCCTACGTGATGCACCCGACTGGCGTGGCGCTGCCGACCCCGCCCGCGGAGGCCAACTGGGCGTGAGCCCGGTCGGGCACATCGTAGGTTTCCTGCGCTTGATGCTGGCCATGACGAAGATTTTGCACACCCATGACCCTTCCGGCACGAGCCCGGGTGTTGACTGGCCGCGCCCAGCCCGACCGGAAGGTGTGCCATGTCGCAGTCCCTCGTCCCGCCCGCAGGCTCACCGAGCCGCCGCGTCCTCCTCGGCTCAGCCGCCGGCCTCACCCTGGTCGGCGTCGCCGGCACGGGAATCCGCCAGGGCGGAACCCTCACCGCCGCGGGTGCGGCCCGGCTCGTCCGACACGAGCGACCGCCACGTCTCCTACCGTGAGTGGAGCGGACGGGACCTCTGCCCAGGCCGCTTCACCGGGCGGCGCGACTACGTCGACCCGTTCGACGCGACCGCCACGTCCCGCTCCTACGACGTCGCCACCTGGGTCTCTCCCGTCGTGCGACCCGGTTTCGGGCTGACCGAGCTCGTCTCCTCGTGGAACGCCGACACGCCGGGCGCGTCGTGGGTCGAGGTCTCGGTCCGGGGCCGCAGCGGCGGCGTGGCCACCAAGGAGTACGTCCTCGGTCGCTGGTGCCGCTACGACCCCGCTCAGGGAGGTGGCATCCACCGCACGTCGGTCGACGGCCAGGGCGACACGGTCGCCACGGTCTACACCGACACCCTGGCGACCCGCTCCGGGCACGTCCTCGACGAGTGGCAGCTCGTCGTCCGGCTGATGCGTCCCACGGGCACGCGGCATACGCCCCGGCTGCGGTCGGTCGGCGCGATGGCCTCGGCCCTGCCCGACGCGCCGCGGGTGCCACGCAGCCCCAACGGCCGGGCCCGCGGCCGTGTCCTCGACGTGCCGACCTTCTCCCAGGAGAAGCACATCGGCCACTTCCCCCAGTGGGACAACGGGGGAGAGGCCTGGTGCTCGCCGACGTCGACCTCGATGGTCCTCGCCTACTGGGGCGCCGGCCCGCGCCGCGACGAGACCGCCTGGGTGACCGAGGCGCTGCCGTCCGAGACCGACCCGCAGGTGGACTTCGCCGCGCGCAACGTCTACGACTACACCTACGACGGCTGCGGCAACTGGCCGTTCAACGCGGCCTATGCCGCGACCCGGCCGCGGATGCGGGCGTTCGTCACCCGGCTCCGGTCACTGACCGAGGCCGAGGAGTTCATCGCCGCAGGCATCCCGCTCGTCACGTCCGTCTCCTTCAAGAAGGGGGAGCTGGACGGTGCCGGCTACGGCACGAACGGCCACCTCATGGTCGTCGTCGGTTTCACCCGTGACGGCGACGTCGTGTGCAACGACCCCGCCTCGCACCTGCTTCGCGACAACTCCCAGGTGCGCGTCGTCTACGACCGGGAGCAGTTCGAGAACGTCTGGGTGCCGCACAGCGGTGGGATCGTCTACGTCATCCACCCGGAGCGGCACCGCCTGCCGCGGGCGCCCCGCCACGAGCCCAACTGGTGAGCCCGCCCCGTCGGGAACTGAGCACTCGACGGTGGGGACGTGGGCACTCGGGGGGTCAGCGGCCGAGGCCGGAGCGCGGGTCCCGGTCGGTGACGCAGTAGAGCGCTCCGGCCGGGTCGCGCAGGGTGGTCCAGCCGGCGTGGCGGACCACGACGGTCGCGCCGATGCGCTCGTGCCGTGCCACCTCGGCGGCCCGGTCGTCACAGGCGAGATCGAGGTGGCCGGTGACCCGCGGCCCGGTCTCGGGCCCCGGCGCAGTCTCCGTCTCGGACGCCGGCGCCACCTCGCCGAGCCGCTGGAGCAGCAGCCGGATCGGGATGCCGTCAGGGCGCACGAGGTGCCGGAACTCGGGTCGGCTCACCGAGCGGCGCACCGGCCATCCGGTCAGCTCGGACCAGAAGACGCACTCGGTGTCGTAGGCCGCCGCCGGGATGTCGAGACACACCTGGTCGACGACGCTCTCGTGCTGCTGCGGCCAGCGCGTCGGCCACGGGCGTCGGCTGAGGACCTCGTGCACGAAGCAGAAGACGAACCCGCCGGGGGAGCGCAGCACGACGAAACCGTGCTCCGACCGGTGCACGACGGCTGCTCCCAGTCCCTCGGCGCGGTCGGCGGAGGCCGCCGCCGACGTCACGTGCAGGTCGAGGTGCAGGCCCGGCCTGCTCGGGTCCTGGGCGCCGGTCCGCTGGAACTTCAGGAACGGGTCGCCGACCGGTGGGAGCAGCGTCGTGAACTCCGCGGCGTCCCCGCGAGGTGGCGACACGGCATACCCCGTCACCGCCGACCAGAAGTGGATGCCCGCCTCGTGGACGTCGGGCGGCAGGTCGAGGAAGGCCGTCACCCAGCTGACCGTCGTCATGGTCCGAGACTAGGCGAGGCAGACTGGGCGCATGCCCACTCCGACGCCCTCCGCCGCACACCCCTCCCGGGTGGCCGCCGGGCGTCCCGCCGGCCCACACGCCGGGCTGGGAGGAGCGCGCCGTGCTGTGGCTGCTCGACCAGTGCCCTCCGGACTACCGGGCGTATGCCGGGTGGCGGCGTCACCCCATCGCGCTCGCGTGGCTGGCCGGCCGGCACCTCGACGGCCAGGTCGTCGCCATGCGCGACGCGTGGCGCGAGGCCCGCGTCGCGATCGGACCGCACGTCCCGGCGGAGGCGCTGACCGAGATCCTCGGTCAGATCGAGGCCGAGGGGATCCGGCTGCTCGCCGCCTCGCGGTCGGCGCGGCTGCTGCACGAGGCCCTCCAGGGCAAGGTGTTCGCGCCCCGACTGTGAGAATGGTGTGACGAGGTCGGCAGCGTCCCGTGCACAGCGTTGGGACCCGTCGGACGTTGACCCGTAGACTCGACCGACCCACCTGCGTGGGCGACCGACCGACCGAGAGGACGACGCAGCGTGGCCCTGCTGGAGACGATCACGAGCCCCGCGGCGCTCAAGGCGCTGCCGGCGGACCAGCTTCCGGCCCTGGCGGAGGAGATCCGCACCTTCCTCGTCACCGAGGTCTCCAAGACCGGTGGGCACCTCGGCCCCAACCTCGGCGTCGTCGAGCTGACGATCGCGCTGCACCGGGTCTTCGACTCCCCGCACGACACGTTCGTCTTCGACACCGGTCACCAGTCCTACGTGCACAAGCTGCTCACCGGTCGCCAGGACTTCAGCAAGCTGAAGAAGAAGGGCGGGCTCTCCGGCTACCCGAGCCGCGCCGAGTCCGAGCACGACGTCGTCGAGAACTCCCACGCCTCGACCGCGCTCTCCTGGGCCGACGGCATCGCCAAGGGCCGACGCCTGAGCGGCGAGAGCGACCGGCACACCGTCGCGGTCATCGGCGACGGCGCCCTGACCGGCGGCATGGCCTGGGAGGCGATCAACAACATCGCCGTCGACAAGACCTTGCCGCTCGTCATCGTCGTCAACGACAACGAGCGCTCCTACGCCCCGACCATCGGCGGCCTCGCCGACCACCTCGCGACCCTGCGCACGACCCGCGGCTACGAGCGGTTCCTCGACTGGGGCAAGCGGTCGCTCGCCAGGACGCCGGTCGTCGGCGGTGCGATGTTCGAGACGCTCCACGGCGTCAAGAAGGGGATCAAGGACATCGTCGCGCCGCAGGGGATGTTCGAGGACCTCGGGCTGAAGTACCTCGGGCCCGTCGACGGCCACGACGAGCAGGCGGTCGAGCGGGCGCTGCGCAAGGCCAGGGACTTCGGTGGTCCGGTCATCGTCCACGTCATCACGCAGAAGGGCCGCGGCTACCAGCCGGCCATCGACGACGAGGCCGACCAGTTCCACGGCGTCGGCAAGTTCAACCCGGAGACCGGGCTGCCGTTCGAGGTCTCCGGCCGCATCTGGACCGACGAGTTCAACGAGGAGATGGTGGCGATCGGCCGCGACCGTCCCGACGTCGTCGCCCTCACCGCCGCCATGCTCATCCCCGTCGGCCTGGACGGCTTCGCCGCCGCCTACCCCGACCGGGTCTTCGACGTCGGCATCGCCGAGCAGCACGCCGTGACCATGGCCTCTGGGCTCGCCTACTCCGGCCTGCACCCGGTCGTCGCCGTCTACGCCACGTTCCTCAACCGCGCCTTCGACCAGCTCCTCATGGACTGCGCCCTGCACCGGGCCGGCGTCACCTTCATCCTCGACCGCGCCGGCGTCACGGGCAGCGACGGCGCGTCGCACAACGGCATGTGGGACATGACGCTCACCTCCATCGTGCCGGGGCTGCGCCTCGCCGCCCCGCGGGACGGTGAGCAGGTGCGCAAGCAGCTGCGCGAGGCCCTGGACGTCTCCGACGGCCCGACGGTCATCCGCTTCCCGAAGGGCGACGTCGCCGACCCGTTGACCGCCGTGCGCTCCATCGGTGACGTCGACGTGCTCTTCGAGAACGCCGGCGACGAGGTCGACCTGCTCGTCGTCGGCGTCGGCGCCTTCGCCGGGCTCGCCACCGAGGCGGGCGAGAAGATCGCGGCCCACGGCCGCACCGTGCGGGTCATCGACCCCCGCTGGGTGATCCCGGTCAGCGACGACGTCGTCGCGCTCGCCCGCCGCGCCGGTGCCGTCGCCGTCGTCGAGGACAACCTCGTCAGCGGCGGCGTCGGGGCGGCCGTCACGCTCGCCCTGCGCGAGGCCGACGTCGACGTGCGGGTGCACACCTACGGCATCCCGAAGCGCTTCCTCGAGCACGCGTCGCGCGGACAGATCCTCGAGGAGCTCGGCCTGACCGCCGACCAGCTCGTGCTCGACCTCGAGAAGAGCCTCTGACCGCCGACGGCGGCGAAGCGGAGCCGGGACCGGGCGCCCGCCCAGCCCTCACCCAGCGCGCCTGCCTAGGATCGGACCGCATGCAGCTTCGAGACGCAGCCGACGTGACGACCGCGCCCATCGCAGCCCTCGGGCTCGTCGGTGGCTACGTCGTCGCCCGCGAGAGCGGTATCCGCCCCCTGGGTGGGGTCGTGCTCGGCGCCGCCGGCCTCTACGCCGGACGCACCTGGGTTGCCAAGGCCGGGGGAGCCGGGGCTGCGGGTCTCGCCGCGGTCTACCTCGGTGGATTCGGGGCGTCGCACGTGCTGGCCAAGAAGATCGGTGCCTGGCCGTCCGTCCTCGCCGTTGCCGCGGTCAGCGCGGCGGCCTCGTGGGCCGTCGCCGACCGACGGAGCTGACACTCAGCTGTCGGGACGAGCGACGCCGAGTCGACGGACGAGGGCGTTGGCGTCGCCGACCGGCCCGAGGTGGACGAGCTTGTCGGGGTTGACCACCGCGCGGACGCCCGCCACCTGACCGTCACGGACGTCGAGAGCCCAGACGGCGAGCAGCCGTCCCTCGACGAGGAACATCGCGCCCGGGTCGCCGTTGACCTCGGTGAGCCGGATCTCCATCTCGGGCAGGCGGCGCAGCGCGCGCAGCCAGTTGGTGAGGGTGTGCGCGACCCGGCTGCGGCCGCGCTGCGAGCGCGCGAGCGAGGGCGCCTTGCCACCGCCGTCGCCGACGAGCTCGACGTCGTGTGCCAGCAGCGACTCGAGGCCGGCGAGGTCGCCCGTGCGGGCGGCGGTGAAGAAGCGCCTCGCCAGCTCGCTCTGCTGCTCTGGAGTCGTGCTGAACCGGGGGCGCCGGTCCTCGACGTGTCGTCGCGCGCGCACCGCGAGCTGGCGCACGTTGGCCTCGCCCTTGCCGACGATCGTCGCGACCTCGTCGTAGCCGTAGCCGAACACGTCGTGGAGCAGCAGGACCGCGCGCTGCTCCGGCGACAGGCTCTCCAGCAGCACGAGCAGCGCCATCGACAGCGAGTCGGCGGTCTCCGCCGCGCGGGCCGGGTCCTGGCCGGCAGCCTGGCCGTCGGTGAGGATCGGCTCGGGGAGCCAGTCACCGACGTACCGCTCCCGGCGCACCCGCGCCGACCGCAGCTCGTCCATCGCGAGCCGGGTCGTCACGGTGGCCGTGAACGCCCGCGGGGAGGCGATCTGCTCGCCCGACTCGAGCGCGCGGTGAACCCGGAGCAGCGCCTCCTGGACCACGTCCTCCGCCTCGGTGACGCTCCCCAGCATCCGGTAGGCGATCCCGAAGGCCACGGGCCGCATCGCCGCCAGCAGCTGCTCCCGGTCGGGAGCTGCTGTCGGCGAGCCACTCTCGTCGGTCACGCCGCCGCACCGCTCTCGGCGCGCGCCTGGGCGCCCAGCTCGCGGAAGCCGTCGCGCCACGTCGCGTGCGCGGGGGTCCAGCCCAGCTCCCGCCGGGCCTTGGCGTTGGACGCGCCTCGCAGCTCGGTCATCATCACGGCGCCAGTCTCGCCCGCCAGGAGCCTTCCGACCAGCCGCGGCACGCGCATCGGTGCCTTGGCCCCGAGCGACTCGGCGAGGATCGGCAGCCACGTCGCCACGCTCGCCGGCTCGTCGTCGACGACGTTGTAGACGCCCGGCGCGCCGCGCTCGATGGCGGCCACCGTCGCCTCGGCCGCGTCGGCGATGTGGATGAACGACCACACCCCGCCGCCGTCACCGACGACCGGGAACTTCCGCCGCCGGACGGCTTCGGTCTGTTCGCCGTCCGGGCCGAGCGAGGTGTGCGGGCCGTAGAAGCCGCCGTACCTCAGCACGAGACCCTGGGTCCACGTGGCGGCGAGCACCTGGTCCTCGACGTACCGGATGGCGCCCACGGTCTGCTCCATCCCCGGCGGCGGCACGGTGCCGAACGGGTCGTCCTCGGTCTTGACGCCGCCACCGACCCGGTCGTAGCCGGCGAAGAAGCTCTGGGCGACGAACCGTCCCACCCCGGCCGCCCGGGCCGCTGAGAGCAGGTGGTCCGTCCCTTCGGTCCGCAGCCGGTTGGTCTGGGCGAAGGCGCGGTCGAAGTGCCGCATGTCCATCGGCCCGATCGACGTCAGCTGGTGCACGACGACCTCGGGGCGCGCCGTGGCCACGGCCCGGGCCACCTGGTCGGGGTCCAGGGCGTCAGCCACGACCGGCACCGCTCCGAGCTCCTGCACGAGGACCTGCTTCGACTCGCTGCGGGTCATGCCGTGGACCTCGTGCCCGGCTCGCACCAGGCGCGGCACCAGCTGGCGCCCCATCGCACCCGTCGCTCCTGCCACCAGAACCCTCATCACGCGCTCCTTCGCTCGTTTCCTGCGTACACCCATCTGGACGAGACAGCAGCCCGTCCTGTGACACCTCGGTGGGAGAACGTATGTCGCGGCTCACGAGGTGGCGGCGAGCCACATGCAGGCGGGGTCTTTGTGGTGGCAGGTCCCACCACCGGCCGTTCGAGCCTGAACTACTTTCGCCGAAACGGTTGGGCGTCAACGAATCTCGTTGCAGCAAAGGCGCGAGCGCCCGCCAGAGGTGGAGGACATCGGTGTCCAAGCGGTGGAGTTTCGCGCTCGCGAGCGTCATGATCACGCTGTCCGTCGCGGCCTGCGGGTCGCCCGGCCAGCCAGGGGCACCGGCGGGCGACAACGGCACCGCCGGCGCCTCCGGTGGTTCCGGCGCGCCGTACAAGGTGGGCCTCGTCTACTCCAAGTCCGGGCCGCTGGCGAGCTACGGCAAGCAGTACCGCCAGGGACTCACGGCCGGCATCGACTACGCGACGAAGGGGACCGGCGCCGTTGCCGGTCGCACCGATCCAGATCACCGAGCAGGACGACGCCGGCGACCCGGCCAAGGCCGTCGCGTCGGCCACCGACCTCATCGGTCAGGGCAACACGATCATCGCCGGCTCGACCTCGAGCGGCGTGGCGCTGCAGGTGGCGCCGCTGGCGAAGGACAACAAGGTCCTCTTCATCTCGGGTCCGGCCGCCGCCGACGCCGTCACGGGTGCCAACCGCTACACCTTCCGGTCGGGACGCCAGACCTACCAGGACGTCGCGACGGCCGGGAGCATGCTGGGCGACGTCAAGGGCAAGAAGGTCACGGTTCTCGCGCAGGACAGCGCCTTCGGCAAGGCCAACGTCGCAGCCGTCACGGCGGTCCTCGGCGCCAAGGGCGCCGACGGTCAGCTCGGTCGAGGTCCCGTCGGCCGCGACCGACCTGACCCCGTTCGCGACCAAGGTCAAGGGCGGCACTCCCGACCTGCTCTTCGTCGCCTGGGCCGGTGCCAACGCCACGGCGATGTGGACGACCCTCGGCCAGCAGGGCGTCTTCGACTCCACGAAGGTCGTCACCGGTCTCGACATCAAGGCGACGCACGCCGCTCTTCGGCGAGGTCGCGACGAAGATCAACTTCCTCTCGCACTTCTTCGAGGGCGCGGCCGACAACCCGGCCTACCAGGCCCTGGACGCGGGACTCAAGAAGCAGGGCGCCACGGTCGACCTGTTCACCAACGACGGCTTCGTCGCGGGCCAGATGATCGTGCACGCGCTCGAGTCGGGCGGCGGCGACGTCGACAAGATGGTGAGCTCGCTCGAGGGCTGGAAGTTCGACGGCCCGAAGGGCTCGCTCGAGATCCGCGCCGAGGACCACGCCCTGCTCCAGCCGATGTTCACGGCCACGCTGAAGAAGGACGGCAGCAACGTCGTCCCGCAGCTCGTCGACACGCTCCAGGCGGCGGCCGTCGCGCCGCCGGTCACCCCCTTCAAGTGATCGGACACCTCGCGTCGTGATCAGTGCAGAGGCGGTCGGCTGGAAGGTCGGCGGCGCCACGATCCTCGACGACGTCTCCCTGACCGTGGGGGCCGGTGAGCTGCTCGGCATCATCGGCCCCAACGGGGCGGGCAAGTCGTCGTTCGTCAACATCCTGAGTGGCGTGACCAGGCCTTCGAGCGGACGGATCACGTTGCAGGACAAGGACGTCACAGGAGCGAGTGCCACGCGGCGCGCACGGTTGGGGCTGGCGCGGTCGTTCCAGACGTCGGCCCTCTTCGACGGGCTGACGGCGGGGGAGAACGTGCGGCTGGCGATGCAGGCCGCCGGCACGGCGTCCTTCTCCCCGTTCCGGGTCGCCGGGTCCGCGTCGTCGGACGCCATCGAGTCGCTCCTCGCCCGGGTGCGTATGCCCGGTCAGGCCCACGCGCTGGCTCGGGACCTCTCGCACGGCGACCGTCGCAAGCTCGAGCTCGCCATGGCGCTCGCCTCCGAGCCGTCGGTGCTGCTCCTGGACGAGCCGATGGCCGGGGTGTCGGCAGAGGACGTCGACGGCCTGACCGAGATCATCGGCGAGGTCCGCGACTCGGGGGTGGCGGTCGCGATGGTCGAGCACCACATGCATGTCGTGCTCGGCCTCGCCGACCGCGTCGCGGTCCTGCACCACGGACAGCTGCTCGCCGTCGGCGCCCCGACCGAGGTGACGGGCGACGAACGGGTCCAGCAGGCCTACCTGGGAGAAGCACTGTGACCGCGCAGGATCCATCGACCCACGGCTCGGACGAGGCCGCTCCCGTGCTGACGCTCCACGACGTCCACGTCCGCTACGGCGGTTCGCACATCCTCCAGGGCGTCTCGTTCGACGTCCCCGCGACCGGCGTCACGGCGCTCCTGGGACGCAACGGGGTGGGCAAGACGACGAGCCTCAAGGCGATCATTGGACTCGCCCCCAGGACTGGTCAAATCCTGTTGCAGGGCAACGAGATCCAGAGCACGACGACGGCGCGCATCATCCGCGGAGGCATCGGCTACGTGCCCGAGGACCGCGAGGTCTTCGGCGGCCTCACGGTCGAGGAGAACCTCAGGCTGGCCGCCCCCGACCAGGGTGTCGACGCCCCGATCGTCGGGCGGCTCTTCCCCGATCTCGTCGCGCGCCGCGGGCAACGAGCAGGCACGCTGTCCGGGGGTCAGCAGCAGATGGTGTCGCTGGCGCGGGTCCTGCTGCGCGAGAACGCGCTCCTGCTCATCGACGAACCGACGAAGGGCCTCGCTCCCAAGCTCGTCACCGAGGTCGCCGACGTGCTGGCGGAGGTGGCGCGGACGACCCCGATCCTCCTCGTCGAGCAGAACCTGCCACTGGTGCGGCGGATCGCCGACCGCGTCATCGTCCTCGACGCAGGCAAGGTCGTGCACCGCGGGACGGCTGCCGACCTCGTGGCGGACGTCGGCCTCACGCGTGAGCTGCTCGGGGTCTCGATGCGACGCGAGGGGGCGGCATGAGCGACCTCGTCCTCCTCCTGGTCACCGGCGTCGGGCTGGGCGCGCTCTACTTCATCGCCGCGAGCGGGTTGAGCCTCATCTACGGCCTCATGGGCGTGCTCAACTTCGCGCACGGCGCCTTCATGACCGCCGGGGCGTATGCCGCCTGGCTGACGATGCGCGCGCTGCCGGCCGAGTGGTCGGTTGCCGGGCGCCTGCTCGTCGCCGTCGTCGCTGCCGTGGCGGTCGGGGCCGTGGTGGGGCTGGTCGTCGAGGTCGTGCTGATTCGCCCCCTCTATCGCCACCACATCCAGCAGGTGCTGGTCACGGTGGGCCTCTCGCTCGCGGGAGTCGCTGCGGCACAAGGCATCTGGGGAGCGGACCCGCGGCCGGTGGACACTCCTGCGTGGATGGGGGAGACGACCGACGTGCTCGGCGCCCGGCTCCCGAACGACCGCTTCGTCTACGTCGTCGTCGCAGCCGTGCTCTTCGCCGGGCTCCTCGCCCTGCTGCACCTGACGCGCCTCGGACTCGTCATCCGGGCCGGGGTCGAGAACCGGACGATGGTCGAGGCCCTCGGCATCAACGTCCACCGGACCTTCACGGTCGTCTTCGCCCTCGGCGGCGCTGCTGCCGGCCTGGCGGGAGCGCTGTACTCGCACTACGCGGGAGCGGTCTCACCGGCGCAGGGTGGCTCGCTGCTCATCTTCGCCTTCATCGTCGTCGTCATCGGTGGCATGGGCTCGCTGACGGGCACCGCCGTGGCTGCCGTCGTCGTGGGACTCGTCCAGCAGCTCGCGAACTACTACGCGGCCAGCGGGGTCGGCGACCTGTCGGTCGTGCTGCTGCTCGCACTGGTCCTCCTGCTCCGACCGACCGCCCTGAAGGGAGCGACGGCATGACGTCGCCGACCGGCCACCTCACCGACACGCATACGCCCTCGGGGTCCGAGCGTCGCGGGCGATGCGGCCGACGCGCCGGGGACCGGGACGGGAGAGCGGCGCCACGAGGGGCGCCGGCTGCTGCGCGTCCTGCCGGCACTCGTCGTCCTGGCGGTGCTCGCCTACCTGCCCTACGTGCCCGTCGAGCTGCCCGGCATCCTGCCCGGGCGGGTCAACGGTCCCGGGTCGCTGCAGCTGCTCGCCACCTGCCTCGTCGTCGGCGGCATCGCCCTGAGCTACGACGTCGTCTTCGGCCGGACCGGCCTGCTCAGCTTCGGGCACGCCCTGTTCGTCGCCGCCGGCAGCTACCTGCTGACGATCTCGCTCTCGACGTGGGCGCTGCCCCTCCCGATCGCGCTGCTCGCGGCTCTCGGCCTGTCGACCGTGCTCGCCCTCGTCGTGGGGGCGATCGCCCTCCGGGTCGGCGGGATCGCCTTCGCGATGGTGACCCTGGCGTTCGCGCAGGCTGCGTCGATCATCGTCATGCGCAACCCCGGGGGAGTCACGGGGGGCGAGGAGGGGCGACCGCTCGACCGCGACGCGGTGCCCGATCTGCTCGTGGGCGTGTCGAACGCGCCCTACCGCTACTGGTTGGCGCTCGGCTTCGTCGTCGTGGCGTGGGCCGCGGTCACCGTGCTCGTGCGGTCGCGGGCCGGCCATGCGATGGCGGCCGTGCGCGAGAACGAGCAGCGCGCTGCCGTCCTCGGGTTCGGGACCTACCGCGTCAGGCTCCTGGCTCTCGTGGTCGGCTCATCGCTCGGCGCCCTCGGGGGGATCGTCCACGCACTCGTGCTCGGGGGCTCGAACCCGCACCTGACCACTTCGGAGTTCACGCTCTCCCTCCTCGTCATGGTGGTGCTCGGCGGCGCAGGCAGCCGCTGGGGCGCCCTCATCGGCGGGGTGCTCTACACCTATGCCGACGCCCGGCTCGTCGAGGTCAGCAACGCCGCCGTCCTCCAGGGCCTGCCCGACGTCGTGCGCCAGGTGCTGTCCCAGCCGCTCTTCATCCTCGGCGTCTTCTTCGTCGTCGTGGTCTACTTCGCTCCGTCGGGCCTGACCGGCCTGGGCGGGCGACTGATCAGGAGGTCAGCGTCCAGATGAGCACCACCCCGTCCGCGTTCGTCATCGAGCTGCCGGAGGGCAGCCTCGCCATCCACGACCTGAGCCTGGGGTCTCCTGCGGCAGATGCCCCCGTCGTGCTCGCAGTCCACGGCATCACGGCCAACGGCCTCTCATGGAGACGGGTCGCCGACGAGCTCGGCCGTCGGCACGGTCCGGGGGCGGTGCGGTTCCTCGCCCCGGACCTGCGAGGACGCGGTGACAGCCGCTCGGTCCCGGGCCCGTACGGCCTGGGCGCCCACGTGGACGACCTGACCTCGATCGCCACCGTCTTCGGATCGGCCCCGGTGCTCGTCGGACACTCGATGGGCGCCTTCATCGCCGCGCTGGCCGCGGCCCGCCACCCCGAGCGCTTCCCGGCCGCCGTGCTCGTCGACGGTGGACTCGCCTTCCCCGTGGCTGACGACCTCGACGTCGACGCGGCCCTCCAGTCGGTCATCGGGCCGGCCATGGACCGGCTGTCGATGCGCTTCGCCGACCCCGCGGCATACCTCGCCTTCTGGTCGTCCCACCCGGCGATGGGGCCGGTGCTGAGCGGTCCCGGCGGAGACGCGGCGCGGGCCTACATCGAGCACGACCTCGTGCAGGACCCCACGGACGGCCAGTGGCACAGCACCTGCGTGCTCGACGCAGTTCGGGCTGACGGCGCCGACGTCATGGCCGACCGCGAGACCCACGCCGGGCTGCGAACGGCCGTCGCGGACGGCGTCGGGGCCGAGCTCGTCTGGGCTCGGCGCGGTCTGCTCGACGAACCGCAAGGGCTCTATGACGAGGGACGACTGGCGGCGCTCGACCTCCCGGACGGGGTGCGCACGACCGAGGTCGACGCGAACCACTACGACGTCATCCTCGGCGACCGTGGGGTCGCTGCGGTCGCCGACGCCCTCGATCGTCAGCTCCGTGGCTGACCGCGCGACCCGCGCCACTTCACCGACGTCCGTCCAGTGACGCACGGCGGACGGATCAGGCCGGAGCCTGGAGCGAGCGCAGCCGCAGGGCGATCTGCAGCTCGAGGGAGTGGTCGGGCTGCTGCCACGAGGCGCCGAGCAGTGCGGTGATGCGCTCGAGCCGCTGCGACACCGTGTTGACGTGGACGTGCAGCGTCCCTGCGGCGTGGCGTGGGCTCCCGCCCGCCGCGAAGTATGCCGCGAGCGTCCCGACGAGGTCGGTGCCGCGCCGCTCGTCGTAGTCCAGGACAGGGCCCAGGAGCTTGCGGACGTAGTCGTCGACGTCCGGGTCGGAGCCGACGATGAGCCCGGCGAAGCCGAGCTGGGTCGCGGCCGCGCCCTTGCCCCGGTGGCCCAGCGCGATGAGCGCCCCCACGGTGCGGTGCCCTTCCTCGTGGGCGCCGCCGATGTCGTCGAGGTCGCTCACCGGTCCGACACCGGCCACCGTGACGCAGGTGCGCTTGCCGATGCGGGCAGCCACCGCCCGTGCCAAGCCGTCGGGGTCGGTGCCGGGGACGAGCGCGACGACGTCACCGTCGTGCGTGCCGACGAGCGAGGCGTCGCCCGTGGCGGCGCTGGCGGAGATGAGCAGTGCCCGTTGACCGCCGGGCTCCTCGCCGCGCAGCACGAGGAGGCAGAACGGCTTCTGCGGGTCGAAGCCGACCGCCCGTGCCATCGACAGTCGCTCGTCGCGAGACCCGCGCGCGCTGACGAGGTCGCTGACAAGGCGGTTGCGGGCCGACTGGCGGGCGTCCGCGGCCTGGCGCTCGAAGAGCAGGACCAGGGCCGTGACCACACCGGCCCGCTCGACCGTCCGCTGGTCCGAGTCACTCAGCGTGAGCCCACCGACGTAGATGGTGCCGAGCCGCTCACGGGCGGCGGTCACGGCGACGGCATACACTCCGTCGCGCTCGACGAGGCGTCCGGTGCCGAGACCCGGCAGGGCGTCGAGGGACGCGACGGGGTCGCGACCGGACGTGTCGAGCACGGGAGCGGGACCCGCCGCGCTGTGTCGGGTGCCGTTCTCGTCGACGAGGACGGCCCACCCGCCGAGCAGCTCGGCGAGGGCGTGCGTGATGTCGTCGACACCGCCACCACCGAGCACCAGTGAGGCGAAGCGGTCGTGCGCGGCCGCCGCCTTCTCGACGCCGTCGGCGTAGTGACGGACCGTCTCGTGCGCTTCCGACAGCGCGGCCAGGGCGTTCTCCGCGTCGGCGAGGGCACGGGTCTGCACGAGGGTGACGGCGGCGAGGGTGGCGAGGTTGCCCAGCAGCCCGACCTCCTCGCGGGTGAACGGACGGGGAGACCGGTTGCGCGGCGAAGAGCACCCCGACGAAGTGGTCCTCGACGATGAGCGGCGTCCCGCAGATGGCGATGAGGCCCTCCTCGCCGACCGCGCCGTCGATCTCGGACGTGTGCCGGAACCGCTCGTCGGCCCAGTAGTCGGCGGTCCAGTAGGGCTTGTGCGTCGAGGCGACGAGACCGCCGAGGCCGGCGCCCGAGCGCGAGGCGGACCGACTGGAAGACGGCTGAGACGGAGCCGTCGGTGGCGCGCATGAAGGTGTCGCCGGCCTCGGGATCGTAGAGCGTGAGGTAGGTGAGGTCGGTCCCGACGAGGCGACGCGCGCGGCGCACGATGGCGTCGAGGACCGAACCCGGGTCGCTCTCGGTCGCGAGCTCCCGTGCCGTGTCGAGCAGTGCCGCCAGCCCGGCCTCGCGGTGCTGGTGGACCTCCCGGGCGCCCGCGATCCGCAGCGCGAGGTCCCGTGCAGCGGCCGGAGCCGGCGCCGCCGCGACCTCGGCGACCGGGGCATCGGCGGCGAGGAGCTCGAGCAGGTGGACGACCTGTGCTGCCGGCTCTGCCGGCTCTGCCGTCTCGACGGCCTCGGCCGGCTTGGCTTCCTGTGGTCGCTCGTCGGGCGACGGGAGGTCGGTGCGGAGTGCCACGGGCAGATCCTAGGCGGGTCGGTGCGGGGTGGGCGGCCGGAGGCGCACTGGCTTCAGTGCGCCGTCCACCCACCGTCCATCGAGAAGGACGTCCCGTTGATCGAGCCGGAGGCCGGGCCGCACAGGAAGAGGGTCAGGGCCGCGACCTCGTCGGGCTCGACGAGGCGCTTGACGGAGACCGGTGCCAGCATGACCTTCTCGACGACCTCGGACTCGGGGATGCCGTGGGTGCGGGCCTGGTCCGCGATCTGCTGCTCGACCAGGGGCGTGCGCACATAGGCCGGGTTGATGCACGTGGAGGTGACGCCGCGGGGGCCACCCTCGAGCGCGACGACCTTGGAGAGGCCCTCCAGGCCGTGCTTGGCGGTGACGTAGGCGGACTTGAACGCGCTGGCCCGAAGGCCGTGGACGCTCGAGATGTTGATGACGCGGCCCCAGCCACGGTCGTACATGTGGGGCAGGCTCTGCCGGATGAGCCGGAACGGCGAGACGAGCATGAGGTCGAGGATGAACTCGAACCGGTCGAGGGGGAACTCCTCGATGGGGCTCACGTGCTGGATGCCGGCGTTGTTGACGAGGATGTCGACGTCGGTCGGCAGGTTCGCGAGGCCATCCAGGTCGGCCAGGTCGGCTGCGATCGTGGAGATTCCTGATCCGTCGGCGAGGGCGGCGAGGGCGGCGAGCCCGTCGGCGTCCCGGTCGACGGCGTGCACCGTGGCGCCCGCGCCCGCGAGGGCCCGGGCGACGCTCGCCCCGATGCCGCTCGCTGCTCCGGTGACCAGGGCGGTGCGCCCGCTCAGGTCGATGGGTTCGTTGACCGCCAGGGGGCCGCGCTCGGGGCGGTCCGGGGCGTCGTCGCGTGCGTCGTTGCGGGCGTCGATGCGGGCGTCGGGCATGCGGGAAGACTAAGGAGACCGGGCCGGGCCAGCCGGTGTGGTGACCGAACACAAAACCCCGGATCTCATGTGGTGGCGCTCACCCTGGCCCGGTGTGGGTTTGCACGACGTCACGCCCGGCGGACGGACGGGCCTGCCGGCCGGTCACGTGACACGATGACGTCGTGACTTCCATGGGCGAAGCGACACCGCCCCCGGCCGAGGATGCGGCATCCGCCCCCGCGGGGCCCCCACCGGTCGCAGCGGCGCCGGGCCATCAGCCGGGCCATCAGTTGGGGCACCGCGCCGGCGGGAGGATGCTTCCGTTGGCCCTCGGGGCCCTCGGGATCGTCTTCGGTGACATCGGCACGAGCCCCCTCTACGCGATGCAGACCGTCTTCAGCATCGAGCACAACACGGTGCAGGCCACCCGGGGCGACGTCCTGGGCGTCATCTCGATGGTGCTGTGGTCGATCACCCTGGTGGTCTCCATGAAGTACGTGTCGCTGGCGATGCGCGCCGACAACGACGGCGAGGGCGGCATCCTCGCGCTCGTGGCGCTGCTGCGCCGCCACCTGCAGGGCACCCGACGGCTCGCTGCGGTGATGGTCATGGGCGTGCTCGGCGCCGCGCTGTTCTACGGCGACGCCGTCATCACGCCCGCCATCTCGGTCATGTCGGCGATCGAGGGCCTCGCGGTGGCCGACCCGTCCCTGACCGAGCTCGTCGTGCCGATCACCGTGGCCGTCCTGTCCGTGCTCTTCGTCATCCAGCGCTGGGGCACCGGGGTCGTCGGCAGGTCCTTCGGACCCGTGATGGTGCTCTGGTTCGCCGTGCTCGCGGTGCTCGGACTACCCCACGTCTTCGCCAACCCCGAGATCCTGGCGGCGATCTCGCCCACGTATGCGTTGACGTTCGTCGCCCAGCATCCGCTGGTCGCGTTCGTGGCCATGGGCGGCGTGGTGCTGACGATCACCGGAGCCGAGGCGCTCTACGCGGACATGGGCCACTTCGGCGCCAAACCCATCCGCCTCGCGTGGTACCTGGTCGTCTTCCCCGCGCTCGCCGTCAACTACCTCGGGCAGGGCGCGATGATCCTCGGTGACCCGGGCGCCGTGTCCAACCCGTTCTTCCTGCTCGCCCCGACCTGGGCCACGCTGCCGTTGGTCCTGCTTGCCACGGTCGCCACGGTCATCGCCTCCCAGGCCGTCATCTCCGGCGCGTTCTCCGTCTCGCGGCAGGCGGTGCGGCTGGGGATGCTGCCGCGGCTCGGGGTTCGACACACCTCCCGCGAGGAGGGGGGTCAGATCTACGTCCCGGTGATGAACTGGATCCTCTTCGCCGGAGTGCTCCTGCTGACCGCGGCGTTCCGCAGCTCGAGCCGGCTGGCCGCCGCGTACGGCCTGGCCGTGACGGGGACGCTGTTGTTGACCAGCGCACTGTTCCTGCTCCTCGCCCGACACGTGTGGAAGGTCCAGACGTGGAAGCTCGTCGTCTACCTGGTCCTCGTCGTCGGCGTCGAGCTGACCTTCCTCGGTGCCAACCTCACCAAGGTCGTCGCCGGCGGGTGGCTGCCCCTCGTCATCGCCGCCCTGGTCGTCGCCCTCATGACGACGTGGCGGCGTGGCGCGGACGCGCTGCATGCCGAGGCCCGGGACCTCGAGGGCCCGCTCCCGCTCTTCCTCAAGATGCTTCACGAAACACCCTGACCTCGTCAGACGCGTGCCTGGCGTCGCGGTCTTCCCACACCCCAACGCCACGACGACGCCGCTCGCGTTGCGCACCAACGCCGACTTCAACCGCGTCGTGCACGACCGAGTCATCCTCGTGCAGATCGTCAACGAGAACGTGCCGCACATCCGGCACGTCGACCGCGTCGAGGTGGACGACCTCGGTGACGCGACCGATGGCTTCGTGCACGTCAAGGTGCACGTAGGCTTCACCGACAGCCAGGACATCCCCAGGGGACTGGCCCTCGCGGTCGGCAAGACACCCGAGCTCGACATCGACCTCGACGAGGCCCGTTACTTCCTGTCCGTACTGACCGTCCAGGCCACCGGCCATCGCGGGCTGCGCACGTGGCGCAAGCGGTTGTTCGCGTGGATGTACCACAATGCCGCGAACCGGACAGAGGTCTTCCACCTGCCGCCTGAGCGGACCATCGTGATGGGCGCCCATGTCGAGCTGTAGCCAGGGTCGTCCTGGCCGACCTGGCCGACCTGGCAACCCACGGCAGCTCGGGCGCGCCCCGCGGTATGTCGTTCTGCGCGGATCACCCACGGGCTGTCCGATACCTACGCGACCATGAAGGCATGAGGGAACTTGCCGGGTGGGCCTGCGGGAGCCACACCGCAGGCCGGGTGACCCATCCCACCTACCGCAAGGGAGCCGGGCCGGGCGTCGTCATCGTCCACGAGATCCCGGGGATCACCCCCGAGGTGCTGCGCTTCGCCGACGAGGTCGTCGATCGTGGCTTCACCGTGGTGCTGCCGCACCTGTTCGGCGACCCGGGGGCGTCCGCCAGCGGTGGACAGATCGCCAAGGCGATCGCCCAGGTCTGTGTGAGCAGGGAGTTCACCAAGCTCAGGGCCGGCGTGGCCTCCCCGGTCACCGACTGGCTGCGGTCGCTGGCTCGCAGCCTGAACGACGAGCTCGGAGGCCCCGGAGTCGGTGCGCTCGGCATGTGCCTGACCGGCGGGTTCGCGCTGGCGATGATGGTCGACGACTGCGTCGCCGCGCCCGTCGTGGCCCAGCCGGCGCTGCCCGCACCCCTGGGCAAGACCCGTGCAGCGGACCTCGGGCTCAGCCCGGCGGCCCGCGAGGTGGTGCGTCGGCGGGTGGCGGCGGGCTGCCCGTCATGGGCCTCCGCTACCGCGAGGACCCTGCCATCGGCACCCGGTTCGACACGCTCACCGACCTGCTCGGGGATGGCTTCATCAAGGTCGAGCTCGAGGGCAAGGGCCATGCGACGCTCACGGCGCACCGCCAACAGATCGCCGTCGACCGCGTTCTGGACTTCTTCGACGAGCGGCTGAGACCCGACTGAGGAGCGTCAGCGTCCGGATGCCCGGAGCCCGTCGGCGCTCACCCGCAGGTTGCGGAAGTCGACGACGGCAGGGTGTGAGGCGGCCCCGAGTCGAGCGAGGTCACCTCCGGACACCACCCAGACATCCTCGGTCACCTGGTCGGGAGGCTGGACTCGCCATGACAGTCGTGCCACGCCAGGTCGAGCAGCACGAGCGCGTCGAGCTGCGGGTCGCCAGCTGCGCCTCCGGGACGAAGGCCCCGGGACGCCACGACAACTCCGCCGGGGCGGACTTCGCGCGCGGATCTGCCCCGGAACGCCACCACAACTCCGCCGGGGCGGACTTCGCGCGCGGATTCGAGGTTGCCAATCCCTGTCGCACCTGATGGGCTGCCCGGCATGAGCGAGCAGACCGCACCCATCCGCCGCGCCTTCTGGGTCGACCCGGACACCGACCCGCGCAACGACCGGGAGCGGCCGGTGGGCGAGACGGCGACGCTGCTCGACTACCTCGAGCGCTACCGGATGACCTTCGAGATGAAGTGTGACGGGCTCACGCCGGAGCAGCTGGCCACGCGGTCGGTGCCGCCCAGCACGATGAGCTTGCTGGGGCTCGTCCGGCACCTGGCCAAGATCGAGCACCACTGGTTCCGTCGGACGCTCGAGGGACAGGAGGATCTGCCCGTCCTCTACTGGACGGAGGACGAGCCGGACCTCGACTTCGAGGGCGCGCTCGGCACCGAGAGCTGTGTGGCGGATGCCTGGGAGTCGTGGCATCGCGAGGTGGCGCACGCCCGGGAGGTCTACGCCCGCTACGACGACCTCGGCGAGAACTTCGTCCCGGGCGAACCGTGGCAGGTGCGCGGAGTCATCGTGCACCTGATCGAGGAGTACGCCCGACACTGCGGGCACGCCGACCTGTTGCGCGAGTGTGTCGACGGCCGCACCGGCCAGTAGGCGGGAGCCCCCGCTGGCGTATGCCGCGTGGCGCGGTCTGTCCTGCGCCTTCCGCGAGCAGCGGCCGGGTTACGGTGCCCGGGTGCTCCAGGACCCGGTGCAGGGACGCGACCGCCGACGCGGTGCGCCGACTCTCGACCTCGAGACGCTGCCGCGCGAGGTCCGGGCCGCGGTGGAGGCGATGGTCGCAGGGTGCGAGGTGAGGCTCCGCCGCGAGGGTCGTGACGTCGGGTGCTGGCCTTCCGCCCGAGCGTCCTCGAGGGCACCGTCGTGTCGGGGCCGCCGGTCGTCGCAGCCGGAGTCCGCCCCTCCCGAGGCGGCTTCCCGACGGTGTCACCGTCGTGGCCACGGCGACGAAGCTGTCCGACGCCGCGCGCCGTCGGCTCTCCGACGAGCTGGGGCCCGACTACATCGTCCTCGACCTGCTGAAGGCGCCGCCGACGGCCGACGTGGTCCTGACCCATCCCGTGAGCCCCCAGCTGCTCGGTTCGCTCCGGGCCGGCTTCCCGAACGCCCGGGTGATCGTGACCGAGATCGACGACGAGGAGCTCGGCGTCAGCGCGCCGGGGCCCGTGAGCCGTCTGCTCGATGCCGGGGCCTCGGCCTACCTGCCGCCACGACCTCTGCGCGAGGTCGCGTCGAGCATGCATGCCTATCTCACCGGATCCGGCGCGCCGCAGCTCACCGCGGCCGCCCCTGCGACGGCGCCGACCGCGGCCCTGCCGGCGCCGCCGAGCGACCGCACGGACTGAGGGGCCGCTCGACCCGCCGGCGCCTGCCCGAGGCGCCCGACACCATCATGCGCGTGCCTGGAACGCTCAGATGTCGCGGAAGACCTCGATGGTCGCGCCGAGCGCGTTGAGGCGCTCGGCGAGGTCCTCGTAGCCGCGGTTGATGACGTAGACGTTGCGCAGCACCGAGGTGCCGGGCGCGGCGAGCATCGCGAGCAGCACGACGACGCCGGGACGCAGCGCCGGCGGGCACACGACCTCGGCCGCGCGCCAGCGGGTCGGGCCCTCGACGATGACGCGGTGCGGGTCGAGCAGCTGCACCTTGGCGCCGACCTTCGTCAGCTCGGTGAGGTAGATCGCGCGGTTCTCGTAGACCCAGTCGTGGATCATCGTGCTGCCCTCGGCGACGGCGCCGATGAGCGCGAAGAAGGGCAGGTTGTCGATGTTGAGCCCGGGGAAGGGCATCGGGTGGATCTTGTCGGTCGGGGCGTGCAGCGGGCCGGGGATCGTCGTGAGGTCGACGAGGCGCGTCTTGCCGTTGGCCGAGGTGTACTCCGGCGTCAGGTCGTACTTCATCCCCATGCCGTCGAGGGTGGCGAGCTCGATCTCGATGAACTCGATCGGCACGCGGCGGATCGTGATCGAGCTGTCGGTGACGACGGCGGCGGCGATGAGGCTCATCGCCTCGATCGGGTCCTCGCTGGGGGAGTACTCGACGTCGACGTCGATCTCGGCGACGCCGTGCACGGTCAGGGTGGTCGTGCCGATGCCGTCGATGCGCACGCCGAGCTTCTCGAGGAAGAAGCACAGGTCCTGGACCATGTAGTTGGGGCTGGCGTTGCGGATGACGGTCGTGCCGGCGTGGCGCGCGGCCGCCATGAGGACGTTCTCGGTGACCGTGTCGCCGCGCTCGGTGAGCACGATGGGGCGCTCGCGGGCTGACGGAGCGGTCCGAGTGCGCCTCGTAGAAGCCGTGCGTCGCGGTGACCTCGAGCCCGAACGCGCGCAGCGCGGCTCAGGTGGGGCTCGACGGTGCGGGTGCCGAGGTCGCAGCCACCGGCATACGGCAGCTGGAAGGACTCGTGCTCGTGGAGCAGGGGGCCGAGGAACATGATGACCGTGCGGGTGCGGCGCGCGGCCGCGACGTCGATGTCCTCGAGGTTGAGCTCGGCCGGCGGGATGATCTCGAGGTCGCTGCTGTCGGGCAGCCAGCGCGTGCGCACGCCGATCGACGCGAGCACCTCGAGGATGCGGTTGACCTCCTCGATGCGGGCGAGGTTGCGCAGGGTCGTACGGCCGCGGTTGAGCAGCGCCGCGCAGAGCAGCGCGACGGCGGCGTTCTTGGAGGTCTTGACGTCGATGGAGCCGGTCAGCTTCTGGCCGCCGACGATGCGCAGGTGCTGCGGGCCGGAGTGGCCGAGCGAGACGAACTCCGAGTCGAGGGCGTCGCCGATCTTGGCGAGCATGTCGAGGCTGAGGTTCTGCTTGCCCTGCTCGATGCGGGTGACGGCGCCCTGGGAGGTGCCGAGCAGGTCGGCAAGGTCCGACTGGGTCATGCCCTTGTGGCGTCGGGCGTCGCGGATGAGTCCGCCGATCCGGGTCAGGTAGGTCTGAGTCACGACGCACGAGGCTAACTCATATATGAGTTATGGCAAATCACGCCACGCCGCGAGGCCACGGACCCCGTGCGTGCGGGGTCCGGGGCCACGCGGCCGGCAGGGGACGTATGCCGTGTGGTGGCGCTGGCGGGCGTGGGGGAGCCCGTCAGGCGCGCGGCGTTGGCGACGCCGGCGGGCAGGAAGCGCGAGCCCGTGACGGCCTCGGCGACGCCGGTGCGGTCGAGCAGCGGCGTGATGCCGCCGTTCCAGAACTGGAAGCCCGCGCCGGTGATCATCGCGAGGTCGATGTCCATCGGGGCCTGCGCGACACCCTCGTCGAGCATCCGGCGCGCCTCGTCGGCCAGGACGGTGAGCACCCGCTCGCGCACCTGGGCGAGGTCGAGCACGACCGGCTCGGCCGGCTTCTCGATGAGCTCGGCGACCTCGGGGTCGAGCACCGGACGGCCCGAGCTCAGGTCGTAGAAGCCGCGCTTGCCGGCCGCGACGATCCGCTGGAGCGTCGGCGAGGCGTAGAAGCGGTCGGGGAAGGCCTTCACGAGCGTCTCGCCGTTGTGCAGCGCGATGGCCGGACCGACGAGCCCGATGAGGACGAAGGGCGGCATCGGGCGCGAGACCGGCGAAGGCCCGGTCGACGACCTCGATCGGCGTGCCCTCGTCGAGGATCTTCGCGGCCTCGCCCATGAAGCGGCCGAGGAGGCGGTTGACGATGAACGACGGCCGGTCGGCGGCGCGGATGCACGTCTTCTTCAGCGCCTTGCCGACGGCGAATGCCGTTGCGAGAGTGGCGTCGTCGGTGCGCTCGCCCGGGATGATCTCGAGCAGCGGCATGACGGCGACCGGGTTGAAGAAGTGGAAGCCGACGACCCGCTCGGGGTGCTCGAGACGTCGAGGCCATCTCGGCGATCGACAGGCTCGAGGTGTTCGTCGCGAGCACGCACTCGGCCGACACGACGGCCTCGACCTCGGCGAAGACCTGCTGCTTGACCGACATCTCCTCGAAGACCGCCTCGATGACGAAGTCGGCGTCGGCGAAGCCGTCCTTGCTCGTCGACCCGGTCACGAGGGCCTTGTAGCGGTTCAGCTTGTCGGGGTTCAGCCGGCCCTTGCCCGCGAGCTTGTCGAGCTCGGCGTGGACGTAGCCGACGCCCTTGGCGACGCGCTCGTCGTCGATGTCGGTGAGCACGACCGGCACCTGGAGGCGCTGGATGAAGAGCAGCGCGAGCTGGCTCGCCATGAGGCCGGCGCCGACGATGCCGACCTTCGTGACCGGGCGGGCGAGGGCCTTGTCGGGCGCGCCGGCGGGGCGCTTGGCGCGCTTCTGCACGAGGTCGAAGGCGTAGAGCCCGGCGCGCAGCTCGTCGCTCATGAGCAGGTCGGCGAGCACCTCGTCCTCGGCGGCGAAGCCCTCCTCGCGGGTCGCGGTGCGCGCGGCCGCGAGCAGGTCGAGCGCGGCATACGGGCTCCTGGCCTGGCGGCCGGTCTTGACGTCGGCGAGGCCCTTGGCCTTGGCGATCGCGGCGTTCCACGCGGTCTCGTCGCGGTCGACCTCGGGACGCTCGACGGTGACCTCGCCGCGACAGGACGCGGGCGGCCCAGGCGATCGGACTCCTCGAGGAAGTCGGCCGGCTCGAAGAGCGCGTCGGCCATGCCGAGCTGGTAGGCGTCGACGCCCTTGAGCATGCGGTTCTGGCTCAGCGGGTTGTCGATGACGACGGTGAGCGCCTTCTCGATGCCGACGAGGTTGGGCAGCATCCAGCAGCCGCCCCAGCCGGGGACGAGGCCGAGGAAGACCTCGGGCAGCGCGACGGCGGGCACGCCCGGCGCTCATCGTGCGGTAGGTCGCCGACAGCGCCAGCTCGACGCCGCCGCCCATGGCCGCGCCGTTGACGAACGCGAACGTCGGCACCGGCAGGTCGGAGAAGGCGGCGTATGCCGCGTGGCCGGCTCGGGCGATCTCGAGCGCCTGGTCGCGCGACCCGATGAAGGGCACGCCGGTGAGGTCGGCGCCGACGGCGAAGACGAACGGCTTGCCGGTGACGGCGACGGCGACGATCTCGCCGGCCTCGGCGCGCTCCCGGAGGCGGGCGACCGTCGCGGCGAGGCCGGCGATCGACTGCGGGCCGAAGGTGTTGGGCTTGGTGTGGTCGAAGCCGTTGTCGAGCGTGATGAGGGCGAGCGTGCCGGCGCCGCCCGGCAGGGCGATGTCGTGCACGGGCGTGCGCGTCACGACCTCGGTCGCGAAGTCGGCTGCGGCCGTGGCCTTCTCGGTGGTGGTGGCGCTCACTTGGCGGTCTCCTCGGTGGTCGTGCTGGTCGGGGGTCGTCGGAGGACACGTAGTCCGCGTGGTGCGGGTTCTCCCAGATGACGGCGCCGCCCATGCCGATGCCGATGCACATGGCGGTGAGGCCGTAGCGGACCTCGGGGTGCTCCTCGAACTGGCGCGCGAGCTGGGTCATGAGGCGCACGCCCGGAGCTGGCGAGCGGGTGGCCGGTGGCGATGGCGCCGCCGTACTCGTTGACGCGGGGGTCGTCGTCGGCGATGCCGAAGTGGTCGAGGAAGGCGAGCACCTGCACGGCGAAGGCCTCGTTGAGCTCGAAGAGGCCGATGTCCTCGATCGTGAGGCCCGCCTTGGCGAGGGCCTTCTCGGTGGCCGGGCACCGGGCCGACGCCCATGACCTCGGGCTCGACGCCGACGAAGGAGAACGACACGAGGCGCATCCGCACCGGCAGGCCGAGGTCGGTCGCGGCCTGCTCGGAGGCGAGGAGGCACGCGGTCGCGCCGTCGTTGAGGCCGGCGGCGTTGCCCGCGGTCACGTTGCCGTGCGCGCGGAAGGGGGTCTTGAGCTGGCCGAGGTCGTCGACGGTCGTGCCGGGGCGCGGCGGCTCGTCGGCGGTGGCGAGGCCCCAGCCCTGCTCGGCGTGCCGGGTGGCCACGGTGACGAGGTCGCGCTGGATCTTGCCGTCGGCATACGCCTTGGCGAGCTTGTCCTGGCTGCCGACGGCGAAGGCGTCGGAGCGCTGCTTGGTCAGCTGCGGGAAGCGGTCGTGGAGGTTCTCGGCGGTCTTGCCCATGACGAGCGCGTCGGGGTCGACGATCTTCTCGGACGACGATGCGCGGGTTGGGGTCGACGCCCTCGCCCATCGGGTGGCGGCCCATGTGCTCGACGCCGCCGGCGATGGCGATGTCGTAGGCGCCGAAGGCGATCGAGCTCGCCGTGTTGGTCACGGCGGTCATGGCGCCGGCGCACATCCGGTCGACGGAGTAGCCGGGCGTCGTGTTCGGCAGGCCCGAGAGCAGGGCGGCGGTGCGGCCGAGCGTCAGGCCCTGGTCGCCGATCTGGGTGGTCGCGGCGATGGCGACCTCCTCGACCTTGTCCTTGGGCAGGTTCGGGTTGCGGTGCAGCAGCTCGCGGATGCACCGGATGACGAGGTCGTCGGCGCGGGTCTGGGCATACATGCCCTTGTCGCCGGCCTTGCCGAACGGCGTGCGGACGCCGTCGACGAAGACGACCTCATTGAAGTGCGCGGGGCACGGTGCCTCCTGGATCGCTGGTGATCCCAGCGGTCAGGACGAGACTACTGCTCGGTAACTTCAGCGCCAACGGGCGCCCGGGTGACCATCCCGGTCACTTCCGGCCAACGAGCCTCGCGGGTGACCATCCTCCCACGGCTCGAGCGCGGACGGGCGGCGGTGGGTCAGGCGGGGGGTGCTCGCTGCAGGCGAGCGAGATGAGCGGGCGCGGTGATCGTCGTCTGCCACCGCCGGGCGCCCATCGCGGCGAGCGCCTCGGCGACCTCGGCGCGTCGTCGGGGCGGCCGGACCCTCCCAGAGGAAGCGGCGCAGCAGGTCGGGGGTCAGGAGGTTCTCGACCGGGACGGCGAGCTCCTCGGAGACGGCGCCGAGCAGCTCCCGGGCACGCGCCAGACGGGCAGCGGCGACGGGGTCGCGGTCGGCCCACGCCTTGGGCGGCGGCGGACCGCTGGGCGGCAGCGCGAGGACGGGCAGGTCGGACTCGGGCAGCGCCAGGGCGTGCGCGACGACCTCGATGATCGCCTCCTGGTGGCGCCGCACCGACCGCGCGAGCCGCGGCTCGGCGGAGCCCACGGTGCGCGGCGGCTTGGTCGCGCGCTGGTTGGCGATGGCGATCTCGCTGATCGCGGCGTCGGGAAGGACCCGTCCGGGCGAGGTGTCGCGCTGCTGGGCCACGCCGTCACGCCACAGCCACAGCTCACGCACGATGGCCGAGACCGCGTCGGCCGCGCACCTTGTGCATCCCGGTCGTGCGCCGCCACGGGTCGATGCGGGGCTCCGGGCCGGTGAAGTCGAGCAGGTGCTCGAACTCCTCGGTGGCCCAAGCGATCTTGCCCTGCGCCGAGAGCTCGGCAGCGACCGCGTCACGGAGGTCGACGAGCACCTCGACGTCGAGGGCGGCATACAGCAGCCACGGCTCGGGCAGGGGCCGCACCGACCAGTCGACGGCGGAGTGCTCCTTGGCGAGCTGGAGGCCGAGGTAGTGCTCGACCATCGCGCCGAGGCCGACGCGGGGCAGCCCGGCCAGACGCCCCCCGAGCTCGGTGTCGAAGAGCGACTGCGGACGCAGGCCGACCTCGGCCAGGCACGGAAGGTCCTGGGTGGCGGCGTGCAGGATCCACTCGGCGTCGCCGATGGCCTCGCCGACGGGGGAGAGGTCGGGACAGGCGATGGGGTCGATGAGCCAGGTGCCCGAGCCCTCGCGCCTGATCTGGACGAGGTAGGCGCGCTGGCCGTAGCGGTAGCCCGACGCCCGCTCGGCGTCGATGCCCACCGGGCCGGTGCCGCGACCCGATCGCCTCGGCCGCGCGCATCAGCGTGCGCTCGTCGACGACGACGTCGGGCACGCCGTCACGCGGGTGGGTCAGGGGGACGAGGTCCGGGACGGCGTCAGGTGCGATGCCGGCGGCGTCGTCGAGGTCGTCGATGCTCTCGTTCGGCTCTGCCGTCACCGGCGCTGCCCCGGTAGCGGGACGACGCCGTCGGGCAGTGGAGGGATGCCGGCGATGGTGCACAGCATGTCGGCCCAGGCCCGGAGGTGGTCGGCGACGTCTCCGCCCACCGGCGTCCACGAGGCCCGGATCTCCATCTCGACGCTCGCCTCGCGGTCGGCGAGACCCGCGAAGCTCTCGCTGACGACGCGCGTCACGGTCCCGGCCTCGGCCGTCCAGCCGAGGTTGCGGTTGGTCAGGGAGTCGGAGAGCCAGGACCAGCCGACCGCGCCGAGCATCGGGTCGCCGGCCAGCTCGGGCTCGAGCTCGGCCCGGGCGAAGGTGACGATGCGCCACTGCCCGTCCCACGTGTCGGGGGCCGCAGGGTCGTGCAGGATGACGAAGCGGCCGGTCGCCAGGTCCTCGTCGGGGTCCTCGACGTCGATGACGTCGGCGGTCAGGGCTGCGGCATACGGGGCGATGCGGGTCGGCGCCGGCACCTCGGTCAGGCGCACCTCGGAGCGCAGACGGACGTCTCGCAGGGCGCTGAGCGTCCGTGCGAAGACCGCGCCGTGGTTGCCCGGCAACGTTCGCGTGTGCACCAGATGAGGGTAAGCCGGAGTCGGGCGTTCTGTCCTCAGGGCGCGCCGGGTGCGCGTGGCGCGGGGCCACCCGCCCGTCGTGGCAGGATTGACCGGTGCCGACCACTGCTCCGACCGCCACCCGCACAGAGCGACCTCGTCCGCGCTGCGCGCCGCGAGTCGGTCACCCGGACGCCGGTGTGGTTCATGCGCCAGGCCGGTCGCTCGCTCCCGGAGTACCGCGCCGTGCGCGAGGGCATCCCGATGCTCGAGTCGTGCATGCGGCCCGACCTCGTCACGGAGATCACGCTGCAGCCGGTGCGTCGCCACGGCGTCGACGCGGCCATCTTCTTCAGTGACATCGTCGTGCCGCTCAAGGCGATCGGCGTCGACCTCGACATCGTGCCGGGCGTCGGTCCCGTCGTGGCCCGGCCGATCCGGACCGCGGCCGACCTCGACCAGCTCGTCCCGCTGACACCGGAGCACGTCCCCTTCGTCACCGAGGCCGTGGGCCAGCTCGTCCGCGAGCTCGGCGACATCCCGCTCATCGGGTTCGCCGGCGCGCCCTTCACCCTCGCCTCCTACCTCGTCGAGGGCGGGCCCTCGAAGAACCACGAGAAGACCAAGGCGCTCATGCACGGCGACCCGGACCTGTGGGACGCCCTGTGCGCCCGGCTCGCCCAGATCTCCGGCGAGTTCCTGCGCGTGCAGGCGCTAGGCCGGCGCCAGCGCCGTGCAGCTGTTCGACTCCTGGGCCGGTGCGCTGTCGCGGGCGGACTACGCGGCCCGCGCGATGCCGCACTCCGCGGTCGCGCTCGCCATGGTCGAGGACCTCGACGTGCCCCGCATCCACTTCGGGGTGGGCACGGGCGAGCTGCTGGCTCTCATGGGTGCAGGCCGGGGCCGAGGTGGTCGGGGTCGACTACCGCGTGTCGCTGACCGACGCCGTCGAGCGGCTCGGGCCGACGTATGCCGTCCAGGGCAACCTCGACCCGGCCCTGCTGTTCGCGCCGTGGGAGGCCCTCGAACGGCGCGTGCGCGAGATCGTCGAGGAGGGGCGCCGCGCGCCCGGCCACATCTTCAACCTCGGTCACGGCGTGCTGCCCAACGTCGACCCCGACGTGCTCACCCGGGTGACCGCGCTCGTCCACGAGTGCTCGAGCCGCCGATGACGACGGCGGCTCCCTCGGTCGCTCGCTCCAGTCTCACCATGCTCGGTGGGTCCGTGGCGTCGCGCGTGCTCGGGGTGGTGCGCAACGGCCTCATCACCGCGATCATCGGTGCGCAGCTCGCCGGCGACGCCTTCTCCCTGGCGAACACCCTCCCCAACGTCCTCTACGTCCTCGCAGCGGGCGGCATCCTCAACGCGGTGCTCATCCCGTCGCTCGCGCGCGCCATGAAGCTCGAGGACGGCGGCCAGGAGTTCACCGACCGCGTCATCACGGTCGCCCTGGCCGGGATGGCGCTCATCACCGTCGTCGTCATGGCCGGGGCCGGCGGCTTCGTGTGGCTGCTCGCGCGCAGCTCCTCGCCCGAGTTCAAGGACCTCGCGCTCGCGTTCTCGCTCATCTGCCTGCCGCAGATCTTCTTCTACGGCCTCTTCGCCCTGCTCGGGCAGATCCTCAACGCGCGGGGGCAGTTCGGCGCGTTCGCGTGGGCGCCCTTCATCGCCAACGTCGTCGCGGTCGCCGGTCTCGTCCTCTTCCTCGTCGTCTTCGGGCAGCCGCACGGCGTCGGTCCGAACGGGCACCAGCAGCCCCGCGACCCGTCCGAGTGGACCGGGCCGATGATCTGGCTCTTCGCCGGCTCGGCGACGCTGTCGGTCGTCGTCCAGGCGCTCTCGCTCGTGCCGGCCCTGCGGCGCACCGGGTTCCACTACCGGCCGCGCTGGGGCCTCCGGGGCGTCGGGCTCGGGGGCGTGAGCCGACTCGCCCTGTGGGCCTTCTGCGGCCTGGCGGTCTCACAGATCGGCTTCTTCATCAGCCAGGGCGTCCTCAACAACGCCACCGCGCAGGCCAGCGTGCTCGGGCTGAAGAGCGCGGCCCGTGGACCGACGGCCTACAGCCATCGCGTTCACGCTCTTCATGCTGCCGCACGCCTTCATCACGGTCTCGATCATCACGGCGCTCTTCCCGCGCTTCTCCGCGGCGGCCGCTGCGGGCGATCGGGACGGCCTCGACGCGACTTCCGCACCGGTCTGGCGATGCCGCTCGTGGCCAACGTGCCGATCATGGTGGCGGTCATCGTGCTCGCCAACCCGATCGTGGCGCTGCTCAACCCGGGCATCGACCCGCGGTCCGTCGAGGTCTCGGCCAGCGTCCTCATCATCATGATCCTCGGGCTCGTGCCCGTTCGGGCTCGACCTGCTCTGCTACCGCATGTTCTTCGCGCTCGAGGACGGCAAGCCCACCGTCGTCATGCAGGTCCTGCTCACCGGCGATCAGCGCCGTCGCCGGTGCCGTGACGCTCTTCGTCAACCCGGTGTGGGCCATCGGCATCATGGCGATGGGCCAGACCGTGGGCAACGTCGTCAGCTCCGGGCGTGGGCCTCTTCCTGCTGCGGCGGCGCACCGGACCGCCTCGGCCTCATGAGCGGCCTGGTCACGGCGTCGCGAGTCGGGGTCGCTGCCGCCGTCGCCGGTGTCGTCGCCTGGGGGGTCACGCTGGTGCTCGACCCGATCACCGGCGCGGCCATCGAGAGCTCGCCCTCCGCCCTCAGGCGGATGTTCGCCAGCGCGCGTCGAGATCGGTCTCGTCGGTCTCGTCTTCGGCGTCATCTACCTCGGCATCGCCCACGCCCTGCACGTGCGCGAGGTCCGTCAGGTCGGTGACATGGTCCGCCAGCGGTTCGGTCGCTGACCGAACCGCTGACCGGCGTCGACGGCCTCAGTCGCCCGGAGGGGGAGCCCCCGGGACCGGCGGGCGAGGACGCGGCGGCGGTCTCGCGCAGGAGCCTGCGGTGAGGCGAGGGCCGCAGGGTCACCTGCCGTGTGGGAGGTCGCGGACGGCATACCTGCGCCGCGGCGACGCCACACCCGCAGGGCCAGCAGGGTGAGCGGCACGAGCAGGACGAGCCACGGCAGGAGCGCGGCGAGCCCGGTGAGGATGACCGTGACGGAGCCGAGGAGGCTGTCCCACGCCGTGCGCAGGCCACCGGTGATCCCGCTCTCGGTCGGCACCGGCGTGGTCGCGTCGGTCCAGAGCGTCGACGGTGACGTCGCTCGTCGTCGTCATCGCGTCGAGCTTCGCGAGGCGCTGCTCGAGCGAGTCCAGGTCGGCCTGGCGCCGGCTCAGCTCGCTCTCGAGCGTGATGACCTGCTGGAGGTCCGTCGTCTTGGCGAGCAGGGCACGCACGCGGTCGATGCCGTCGCGCATCGGCTGGATGCGGGCCTTGGTGTCGATGTAGCTGTCGGTGACGTCCTGCGACTGCGACGAGCGGTAGCTGACGGACCCGATCTTCGACAGCTGGGTCAGCACGTCGTCGAGCGCCTTCGCCGGGACGCTGAGCACCATGCGTGCCTCGTCCACCCCGACGTCCGGCACCGACGTGCCGACCCGAGCCGCGGGTCGACGCCTTCTGGGCCCGTCGGCCCACCCGTCGGGTCGACTGCCGTGACGACGTTCTCGGACATGACCTGACCGCCGGCATCGGTGGCGATGACGCGGGCGCGGGCTGCTGACCCCGTCAGGTCGCTGACCTTGATCCCGAGCCAGGCGGACCGCGCGATCTTCGACTCGATGACCGCGGCCGCGCCCGCCAGGCCGGTGCCCTGCGCTGCGCCCGACGCTCGCCCGAGTCGGCGGCCGGTGCCTTGGCGCCCGAGGTGCGTCGGCCGGGGCGCCCGCTCCGGCCACCCCACCCCCGGCGACCGCACCGCGGCCGGCTTCCCCGACTGACGGACCCTGCCGAGGGAGCCGAGGACGAGGATCCGTGAAGGGCCCTGAGGCCCAACGGGATCGAGAGGGCGAGCACGGCAACGGCCACGGCGAGCGCAGCAAGAGCCCTGCGCCGTGGGCGGGACGTGAGGCGCGGCAGGGTGGCAGGTGTGGCGTCGCAGTCATGGCATACCTTCCGACGGGTCGCCCGCTCGTGGCCGGTGAGAGGTGCAGACCGGGAGCCGCGTGCGTGGCGACGTGCTTGTCATGAAGGACACGCCGCGGGCGCAGAACGTTGCGGCCCCGACGCCCCGGTGGTCGGGCCGGTCATCCGGCGCGCGAACCGGATGAAAGAGTGACGGCATGAGCAGGACGGTCGCGGTCATCGGCGGTGGGATCAGTGGGCTGGCGGCAGCCTGGGAGCTCAGCCGCCGCGGCGACCGATGTCTCCGTCACGGTGCTCGAGGGCTCCGATCGTCTCGGTGGGAAGCTGCGGCTCGAGGACGGTCGGAGGCGTCCGCATCGACGTCGGCGCCGAGTCGGTCCTGGCCCGCCGGCCGGAGGCGCTGGCACTCTTCGAGCAGCTCGGGCTCGACGACCTCACCACGCACCCCGGGCCCGCCGGCGCGGCGATCGTCTCGAGGGGACGGCTCTGGCCGATGCCGCGCGGCACCGTCATGGGAGTGCCCTCCGACCCCGAGTCGGTGCGCGGGCTCCTCACCGACGAGGAGGTGGAGCGCCTCGCTCACGAGACCGTCGGCGGCCCGGTCGTCGGCGACGTCTCGGTGGGCGACCTCGTCGACGCCCGGCTCGGCGCTGCCGTCACCGACCGGCTCGTCGAACCGCTCCTGGCCGGCGTCTACGCCGGTCACGCCCGCGAGATCTCCGCCGAGCAGGCGGTGCCGGCGCTGGCGGCGGCAGCGCACGAGGGACGTCCGCTGCTCGACGTGGCCCGGGCCGCGGCCGACGCCTCGAGCCAACGGGCCCCTGGCGGGTCGCCCCGTCTTCGCCTCGCTCGTCGGCGGTCTCGGGACGCTGCCCGAGATGCTGCAGCGCGAGCTCGTCGCCGCCGGTGTCGGGTGCGCACCGGCGCGCTCGCCCGCGGCCTGCGTCGCGACGGCGACGGCTGGGTCGTGTCGACCGGGCCCACGACCGACGTCGTCGACGAACGGTTCGACGCCGTCGTCGTCGCGGTCCCCGCGGCGCCGGCCTCACGCCTGCTGCGTGACGTCGCCCCCGCGGCCGCCGCGGCCCTCGCGACCGTCGAGTACGCGTCCATGGCGATCGTGACGTTCGCGCTCGAGGGGCCCGCGCCGACCGTGCTCGGCGGCAGCGGCTTCCTCGTCCCGCCCACCGAGCCGCTGACGATCAAGGCGTCGACCTTCAGCTCGGTCAAGTGGCCGTGGCTCGCCGCCGCCCATCCGGACCGCACGTTCCTGCGCGCCTCGATCGGCCGGCACCGCGAGGAGGCGACCCTGCAGCGGTCCGACGACGAGCTCGTCGCCGTGGCGCTGGCCGACCTGCGGACCGTCGCTCGGGCCCGAGGTGCCCGCTCCCGTCGCCACCCACGTGCAGCGCTGGGGCGGGGGACTGCCGCAGTATGCCGTGGGCCACCGCGATCGCGCCTGGCGCCCGCCCGAGCGCTGCCCTCGGGGCTCGCGCTGTGCGGGGCGGCCTACGACGGCGTCGGGATCCCGGCCTGCATCGCGTCCGGACGGGCGGCCGCCCGTGCGGTCGTGACCCCGTGAAGGGACGCCGGGGACTGCGGGGGATGATGGACCCATGAGCGAGCGCCTGACCCCGTCCCAGATGCGAGAGATCAACGACACCATCCGCTACTGCATGTGGTCGGTGTTCAGCACCGTCACACCGCTGGGCGACGACCGGGCCAAGGTGACCGCCGAGCTCGAGGCGTTCCTGGCCGACATCAGCGGCGAGGGCGTCGTCGGTGCGCGGCATCTACGACGTCGCGGGCCTGCGCGGTGACGCCGACTTCATGATCTGGTGGCACGCCGAGACGATCGAGCAGCTCCAGTCCGCCTACCACCGCCTGCTGCGCACCGAGCTCGGCCAGCACCTCGAGCCGGTCTGGAGCAGCGCGGCGCTGCACCGCCCGGCCGAGTTCAACAAGAGCCACATCCCGGCGTTCATGGCCGACGAGGTCGCCCGCAAGTACGTCTGCGTCTACCCGTTCGTCCGCTCCTACGAGTGGTACCTCCTCGAGGACGGGGAGCGTCGCGACCTGCTCCGCGAGCACGGCCAGATGGCGCGGGACTTCCCGGACGTGCGCGCCAACACCATCGCCTCGTTCGCGCTGGGCGACTACGAGTGGCTGCTGGCCTTCGAGGCCGACGAGCTCCACCGCATCGTCGACCTGATGCGCGAGCTGCGCGCGTCACGGGCCCGGATGCACGTGCGCGAGGAGATCCCCTTCTTCACCGGGCCCCGGGTCGAGGCTGCCGAGCTCGTCGCCAACCTGCGCTGACGCCCGCCGCGGCGACCTCGTGCCGTCAGTCGTCGATGGCCCGGGCGAGGATCGCGATGATCGGGATGAGCAGGAAGACCAGCCACGAGTCGGTGCGGAAGAACGCGACGAGCGCAATGAACGGGGACGAGGCTCACGAGGAGTTCGTGCGACTTTGCTCCTCGCGCTGGACCGAGCGGTCGCGGGGCGGGCGGCGTGTCTTGCCCGCGCCCTTCCCGGTCGCGCGCTCGAGTCTCGGCCGGGGCTCGGGCAGGTCGGTGAAGAGCGAGGTCAGGTCGCGTCGGACGATCGCGTCCGTGGCGCGGCCCCGCCGGTCCTCGTAGTCGTTGGCGTCGAGGCGTCCGGCCGCGTGGTGCTCGGCCAGGGCGGCCAGGGCCTCCTCGCGCTCGGCACTGCCGATGCGGATGTCGCCGTCGTCCTGCATAGGACGAATCTAGGCGAGGAGGCTCGGCCGCGGCACTCGAGGTGGAACCTCTGGCGCTCGGGTCAGGCCGGCGACCCGGGTCCTCGTCGGGCTGGAGGCGCAGCGAGATCGAGTTGATGCAGTAGCGCTGGTCGGTCGGCGTGTCGTAGCCCTCGCCCTCGAAGACGTGCCCGAGGTGCGACCCGCAGTTGGCGCAGCGGACCTCGACCCGCTTCATCCCGAAGGCTCGGTCCTCGATGTACTCGACGGTGTCGCCGGCCAGCGGGGAGTAGAACGACGGCCACCCGCAGTGCGACTCGAACTTCGTGTCGCTGCGGAAGAGCTCGGTGCCGCAGGCGCGGCAGGAGTAGACGCCCTGGGTCTTGGTGTCGGTGTACTCGCCGCGGAAGGCCGGCTCGGTGCCGGCCTGTCGCAGCACCTTGTACTCGGCGGGCGTCAGGGCGGCGCGCCACTCCTCGTCGGTGCGCTGGACGGCATACGGCTTGTCGGAGGTGTTGTGGTGGCTCATGCCCTGACCAACGCCACGCCGCCCGGGTTTGTGCCCCGGGGACGGCACGACGGGCTGACGGGGTCTGCCGGCGCGGCGCGCCCGTCGCCTTCCCGTGCCGGGGCGCCCTCCTTTGCGACGATGACGGCGTGCAGCTGCGCCGACTCGTCTCGCGCCCGGTGCTCGTGGCGGCGGCCGCGGGCACCGGTTCCGTGCTGGGCGCGGCCGGGGGCTCGGTCGCTGCGGCGGCGTACTTCGCCCGAAAGGTGATCACGCCGGACGAGCTGCAGCCCGACGACGTCGAGATCGTGCGCCACGACGCCGAGACCTCACCTTCGCCCTGACCCCCGACACCCTCCGCCCCGGCCGCTACGGCGTGTGGCTCGACGGGGGAGCAGGCCACGCCCGGGTGGGGGAGATCGTCGACACGGACGCCACGTCGGTCACCCGCCGGCTCGTCGCCGTCGACCGCGGACGGATCGAGGTGGGGCCGGCCCGCTGGAACCAGTACTACTACTGGGACCGCCCCTCCGTCAGCCTCGGCCTGCCGGACGAGGACGTCAGCATCCTGCTCCGACGTCGGCCTGCTGCCCGGCTGGCTGGTCCGCCCTGGCAAGCGGGACTGCCGGGAGCGACTGGGCGGTCCTGGTGCACGGCAGGGGTGCGCGCAGGGAGGAGACGCTCCGTGCCGTCCCGGTGCTGCGCGATGCAGGTTGGACGAGTCTCGTCACCGCCTACCGCAACGACCGCGACGCCCCACGAGGACCGGACGGGCGCTACAACCTCGGCCTGTCCGAGTGGCGCGACGTCGAAGCCGCCATGGGCCACGCCGTGTCCCAAGGGGCGCGGCGCATCCTGCTGTTCGGGTGGTCGATGGGAGGCGCCATCGTGCTCCAGGCGCTCGACCGTTCGCCGCTGTCCGACTACGTCGTCGGGGTGGCCCTCGACTCCCCGGTCATCGACTGGGGCGTCGTGCTGCGCCACCACGGCCGACTGCACCGGGTTCCCGGGCCGCTCGTACGGGTGGCGACCGACCTGATGGGCTCGTCTCGCAGTCGGCGCCTCGTCGGGGTGCGCGAGCCGATCGACGTGGCCCGCACCGACTGGGTGGCCCGGGCGGACGAGCTGCGCCACCCGATGCTCCTCATCGCCTCCGACGGTGACGACTTCGTGCCGATCGGCCCCGCAGTGGCGCTCGCAGGGCGCAGGCCCGACCTCGTGCGCTTCGAGCGCTGGGAGACGGCAGGGCACTGCCGGGAGTGGAACCACGACCCGGAGCGCTGGGAGCGCGTGCTCCGTGAGTTCGTCGAGAGCCGCTGACCCGCTGACCCGCTGACCCGTGACCCGCAGGCCACCCCGGGGGTGGTCAGCGGCGGACGGACCAGCGACCCATCAGGGTGCCGTCCTGCTCGACGAGCAGCTCGACGTCGAGGTCCGCGGGCGTTCCTTCCGGGCCGACCGGTCGGGGGTGCACGCCCCCGACGACCCGGGGGCTGATCGTGAAGCAGAGCTCGTCGAGCTGCCCGGCCGCGAGGAAGGAGCCGAGCAGGCTGGGGCCGCCCTCGGTGAGGACCTGCGTCCAGCCGCGGCCGTGCAGCGCTGTGACGAGCGCGCTCACGTCGAGCGTGTCGTCCCCGCAGACGAGGACGTTCTCCTCGCCCAGGTCGCGACGGGCGCCGGCGAGGCCGGGTGCGGCAGCCGGGACCGCCAGGAGGACTCGACCGTCCCGGCATCCGCTCAGGGTCGGCGGGACGTCCCCCCGCTGGCTGACCGCGACGAGCGGAAGCTCGTCGGGGAGCCCGCGCCCGCGCCGGAGTCCTGCGAGCGAATCGTGCACGGAGAGTGGGGAATAGCGCTCGGTACGGACCGTGCCCGCGCCCACCACGACGACGTGGCTCAAGGCTCGCAGGACCTCGAACACGACGTGGTCGGCGTCGTTGTTGATCGACCCGGAGCGTCCGTCGGCCCCGGTGGCGGCCCCGTCGAGGGACGTGACCATGTTGCAACGGACCCACCGCTCACGCGGCGCGGCGTAGGCGGCGAACAGGCCTGCCGTGTCGAGCTGGGTCAGGGCGGGCACGCCGGACCGGCCGGGAACGAGCAGGAGCATGCGGCCAGTATCGGCGACGGGAGGGGGCGCCCGCACGATCGGTGGCCTCCTTTCCCGTCGCGCCGGGCGCCGTTCGGGCAGGATGACGCCATGGGCAAGGGCGCGAAGGGCAAGCACGGCAAGTCCGACAAGAAGCTGGGCAAGAAGGCGCGGAAGGCCTCGAGCAAGGCCGCGGCCGAGGAGGTGAGGCAGCAGGCCCGCGAGGACGAGGCGATCGCGGAGCACGAGGCCGAGGCGGTCCAGGAGATCAAGGACGTCGCCAACACCCTGCGTGTCGGCAAGGGCTTCGTCCTCGCCGACGTGGACACCTCGGCGACTCCCGGCTTCACCGGCGACAAGATCGCCGGCAAGGCGGCGCTCAAGGCGTGCGAGAGCCGAGCTGTCCGACCTGCTGGAGCGGCTCTTCGCCGAGTCGACCGCCGGCTCGAAGCGGTCGGTCCTGCTCGTCGTGCAGGGCATGGACACCTCGGGCAAGGGCGGCCTCATGCGCCACGTCATCGCGGTCAACCCCCAGGGCGTCAAGGCGACCGCCTTCAAGGCGCCGACGAAGGAGGAGCTCGCGCACGACTTCCTCTGGCGCATCGAGAAGGCCTTGCCCGAGCCCGGCGAGCTGGGCGTCTTCGACCGGTCACACTACGAGGACGTGCTCGTCGTCCGGGTGCACGAGCTCGTCCCCGAGGCGGTGTGGTCCAAGCGCTTCGCGCAGATCAACGCCTTCGAGCGCAAGGCCATTGCCGCGGGCACGACCGTCATCAAGGTGATGACGCACATCTCCAGGGACGAGCAGAAGGCGCGCCTGATGGAGCGACTCGACCGGCCGGACAAGCACTACAAGTACAACCCGGGTGACGTCGACGAGAGAGGTCACTGGGGCACGTACATGGAGGCCTACCAGACGGTTCTCGACAAGACGTCGACGGTGGGGGCGCCTTGGCACGTCGTGCCCGCCGATCGCAAGTGGTACGCCCGGCTGGCCGTGCAGCAGCTGCTTCTCGAGGGACTGCGGGGCATGAACCTCCAGTGGCCGCAGGCCGACTTCGACGTCGAGGCCGAGAAGAAGCGGCTCTCCGCCAGCTGACACGGGCAGTGCCCGAGCCCCCGACCCCGAGGACGTATGCCGCCCACAGCGATTCGTGGGAGGGCTTGCGCCGTCAGCCGGCTCGGTCGATGACGGCTGCGGCGGCACCGGCCAGGTCGACGTCGAGCGAGCCGAAGGTGTGCCCCCGTCGCCCGGCGATCCGACTGGCGACGAACGCGTCGGCGACCGGCGCGGGGGAGTGCCGGACGAGCAGGCTCGCCTGGAGGGCGAGCGCCAGCTGCTCGACGACGACGCGCGCGCCGAACGCAGCATCCGCGTGACGTCGGGTCGAGCGAACGTAGCTTGTGCCAGAGCGGAATCCGTGTGCGCATCGAGCTCGACGCTCTGCCCGCGGACCTCGTGCAGCTCCTTCGTCAGCGCCTCGAGGCTCGCCGGCTCTCGCGTCACGGCGCGCAGGACGTCGAGCGCGTTGACGTTGCCGGAACCCTCCCAGATCGAGTTGAGGGGGGCCTCGCGGTAGAGCCGGGCGAGACCGTTCTCCTCGACGTAGCCGTTGCCGCCGAGGCACTCGAGGGCCTCCGCCACGAGCGGGGCCGTGCGCTTGCACACCCAGAACTTGCCGAGTGCCACACCGAGCCGGGCGAGCTCGCTCTCGCCGGCGTCGACGGCGTGCGCCAGCCGCAGGCCGAGCACGGTCGCCGCCTCGGCCTCGAGCGCGAGGTCGGCCAGCACGTTGCGCATGAGCGGCTGGTCGACGAGCAGGGACCCGAAGGCGGTGCGGTGCCGCGCGTGGTGCACGGCGCGGGCGACGGCGTCGCGCATCGTGGCCGTCGAGCCGAGGATGCAGTCGAGGCGGGTGGCCTGCACCATGTCGATGATGGTGCGCACGCCCCGTCCCTCGTCACCGATCCGGCTGCCCCAGGTGCCGTCGAGCTCGACCTCGCTCGAGGCGTTCGAGTGGTTGCCGAGCTTGTCCTTGAGGCGCTGGAGGGCGAAGGGGTTGCGCGTGCCGTCGTCGAGGGCACGCGGCACGACGAAGCAGGTGAGCCCGCCGGGCGCCTGGGCCAGCACGAGGAAGACGTCGCTCATCGGCGCCGAGCAGAACCACTTGTGACCGGTCAGGCGGTAGGTCTCGCCGAGCAGCGGACCACCCGGCGCGGGGACGGCGCGGGTCGTGTTGGCGCGCACGTCCGAACCGCCCTGCTTCTCGGTCATGCCCATGCCCGCGATGGCCCCGGCCTTCTGCGCCACGGGCCGGATGCCGAAGTCGTAGCTCCGGCTCGCCAGGGCGGGCAGCCAGCGGGCACCCACGGTCGCGTCGTGTCGCAGGGCCGAGCCCGCGGCATACGTCATCGAGACGGGGCAGCCGTGGCCCGCCTCGACGCGCGACCAGAGGACGAAGCCCGCGGCGCGGCGCACGTGCGCGCCGGACCCGGCTGGCCGACGTCCACGGCTCGGCGGTGAGGCCGGCGCCGACCGCCTGGGTCATCAGCCAGTGCCACGACGGGTGGAACTCGACCTCGTCGACACGGTTGCCGCGGGCGTCGTGGGTGCGCAGGACCGGCACGTGGGTGTCGGCGAGCCGCCCGTGCTCCTGCGCCTCCTCGGTGCCGGCCAGGATCCCGAGCGGGGCGAGGTCGGCGACGGCGGCGGGGCCGGCCCAGCGCTCCACCGACTCGCGCAACGCGACGTCGTCGGTGAGGAAGTCTCCGCCGACGAAGGGCGGTGCCTGGTTGGTCACCTCGTGTGTGCTCACCCCGCCGAGACTAGGCGGCGACCGGCCGTGGCTGGCTGGCCCGACGCGTGTTGCCCGGATCACTGGTGATGCGCGCCGCGTGACCCCGTTAGCCTCGGAGGCGATGAGCGCACGGACGAGGATGCGGGCAGTGCTGGAGCGGGTGCCGTGGGGCATGCCGCTCGCGAGGCTGACCCTGGAGACGATCCGGGTGTGCCTGCGCTACCGCGTCACCGGGCTGGCCGCCGAGGGCGCCTTCTTCATGCTGCTCAGCCTGCCGCCGCTGGTCCTCGGGCTCTTCGGCGGGCTCGGCTTCGTCGGCGGCTGGATCGGCCCCGACACGATCAACAGCATCGTCTCGGCGATCCAGGTGTACGCCTCGCGCTTCCTCACCGAGTCGAGCATCAACGAGCTGCTCCTGCCGACGATCGACGACGTGCTTCGCGACGGACGCGTCGACGTCATCTCGGTGGGCTTCATCCTGTCGCTGTGGTCGGGCTCGAGGGCGTTGAACGTGTTCGTCGACACGGTGTCGATCATGTACGGGCAGAAGGATGCTCGCGGGATCGTGCACATGCGCGCCTTCAGCCTGCTGCTCTACACCCTCGGCATCCTCTCCGCCGTCGTCGTGCTGCCGCTGATGCTCCTCGGGCCGGGGCTGCTGGCCTCCTGGCTGCCGGACGGCGGCGGCGACCGTCACCAAGGCGCTCTACTGGCCGACGCTCATCATCTTCAGCGTGGCGCTGCTCGCCTCGATGTACCACGTCTCGACGCCGCGGCGGAGTCCGTGGCGGCGCAACGTGCCCGGCGCCGTCCTCGCCATGGCGATCTGGATCGGCGCGTCCTACGTCGTGCGGATCTCGCTCGAGGCCTCGATGGGCGGCTCCTCGATCTACGGCCCGCTCAGCACGCCCATCGTCCTGCTCGTGTGGTTGTACGCGCTGGCCGTGGCCATCCTCATCGGTGCCGGCCTCAACGCGGCCGCGAACACCCTCTGGCCCGTCGCCCTGCACGAGGGCGCCGACGTTCGCCTCGTCAACTGGGCGATGGAGGGGGCCGGGGGACTGCTGACTCGCGCCGAGGGCGACGCGGGAGCGTCGGACGCCGACCGACCGACGGCGGCGACGCTGACGCCGGACGGCGCGAGTCGGACGGCGTGGACGGCCGGCCGACGACGTCGAGGCGAGGGGCGCGGCCGCGACCAGCAGTTCGAGAGCGGCGACCGCGGGCCGATCACGGCGGCGATCCAGCGGCGCGCGGGGGGCAGCGTCGACGGCTGCCGCAGGAGGCGTCGGACCGGGCCTCGCGGCCCTCGTGAGCAGGGGTCGGGTCCGTGGCTGGACGGGCATGAGGACCGGTTTTGTATCTCGTGCATCGATCGGCTAATGTCTAGCAAGCACCGAGCGGGGAAGTTACACCGCTGGTGTTTCCGCGGACGTAGCTCAGTTGGTAGAGCGCAACCTTGCCAAGGTTGAGGTCGCCGGTTCGAGCCCGGTCGTCCGCTCGGAGGCAAAGATCCACTTGCCTTCCACGGTGGAGTGGCCGAGAGGCGAGGCAGCGGCCTGCAAAGCCGCGTACACGGGTTCAAATCCCGTCTCCACCTCGGTGAGACACCACGAAGTACCAGGCAGGACAGCACCACCCACGGGCGATTGGCGCAGCGGTAGCGCGCTTCCTTGACACGGAAGAGGTCACTGGTTCAAACCCAGTATCGCCCACCAGCACGAAACAGCCCCTGACCAGCGGAAACGCCGGTCAGGGGCTGTTCGTTCTGGGGTCCGATCGCGCTCCGAAGGGCTGATGCTTGACTAACTGCTTGACTAAGGATCCGTCTTCGAGGGCCTCGTCGGGTCGGTCAGAAGATCTGTCTGGCGGCCGGAAGAGTCGGTCCATCGCCTCGGTCCCTTGGGTCAGTACTGGGCGTAGCTGCTTGCGGTAGACGGCCTCGGTCACGATCGTGCTGCGGTGCCCGACGAGGCGCGAGATGTCCTCCAATGGCACGCCGGCGTCTGACATGAGTGAGACGAAGCTGTGGCGCAGCTCCCGAGGCGTCCACACCTGGTCATCGAGGTCCGGCCCTGCGCACCACGGCACGGAAGGATCGCCGCACATTGGCGGGGTCCAGCGGTAGGCCCCCGCGGGTGCAGAAGACGAGATCGTGCTCCTGCCACGCGTCCGTGATCTCGCTACGCCAGGCGTTCTGGGCATCGAGGTGGCGGCGGAGGGAGTCCACCGCCCGGTCCGGGAGCCGGAGGGTACGGCGTGACATGCGGGTCTTAGTGTCGCCTCCTTCACGGACTGAACGCCACACCTGGATGCTTGGCGGCCGCGGAGGGTCGGCGTCGGCGACTCCTTCGAGGTCGAGATGGGACCACGTGAGGGCTCTGAGTTCTTCGGTGCGGGCGCCGGTCAGCAGGCTGACCGTCACATATGCCTCCATCTCGGTGCCCTCGACAGCCTCTAGGACGGCCGTCGCCTGATCGAGGGACAGAGCCTTTGACGGGCGGCCGGCCCTGCCATGCGGGACCTCGCAGTGGAGGGCGACATTGCGGCGGAGCCGGTCGCGAGCCACCTGTCGGGTCAGGGCGCGTCGCAAGATCGAAAGCAGGCGTTGCAGCGTCGATCTGGCCAGGTCCGAGGACTTTCCCTTGAGCCATCTGGTCCACGTCCTCGGCGGTCAGCTGGTGCAGCTTGCGCGCACCCAGATCCGGGATGATGTGCTTTTCGGCAAGGATTCGGCAGGTCGTGACCGTCTTCTCGGATCGACCGCTCAGGCCGAACTCCAGCCAGTCCTCGACTGCGGCAGCTACTGTCGTCCGGGCAATTGCCTGGATGCCATCCTCGCGGTTCCGAAGCAGCTCCTTGAGCTTCGCCTTCGCCTCGGTCTTGGTCTTGCCCGTACCTGTCTTGACGATGCGCTTGCCGTTGGGCAGGAAGCCCACCTGGGCGGTCGCGATCCAGCGTTGGCGGCTCTCGGAGTAGTGAACGCCGCCTTCGCCCCGGCTACGCCGCGCCGCCATGGTGCTCAGCTTCGGACTCGAGCAGTGCCACGTAACGCTCCATGGCGTTGGCGGTCACGTAGCAGCGGCGGCCTTGGTGCACGGTCTCGAGGCGGCCGGCGCGAATCTGCTCGTAGATGACCGAGCGGCTCATGCTGAGCCTCGCCATGACGTCGGGGATGGCGTAAAGGACGCGTTCGGCAACGGCTGTCATCAGGTCTCCTTCAGGTGGTCCTGAGATGACAACGGGATCGAGGGGCCACTATCGGAAGTCCAGCTGGCGTTGCTTCGCGGACCTGGTGCTGGATCGACTCTGGGCCGTTGATCATGCCGAGCGGCAGTCCAGCGAGGCTCCGCCAACCCGTGGCTGTCGGGCCGACTCGCGGCGAAGTGACGCATGAAGCGTGAGGGTCCTGGTGCTCGACGTCAAAGTCTGCTGGCCAACGCGGCAAACCCCAGTCGCGGGTCCTGACGATGACGTCGGGGCTGATCCAGGTCGGTTTGCAGAGTGCCCCGCGTCAAATCCCGTCGCTCGGTAGAGCGACGTGATCTGCATAATCACATCGCGAACCGTGTCCCACCCCGCCACCGCGTCCCCGCTGGGGAGGTTCGGCGCCTTTGGGGTCAGCCGCTTCCTCGTAATCGCCTGCACCTTCGCGGCGATTGCATCCGCTTCATTGGTCCAGCCGCGGTCACGCAGGGGCTGGATCGGTATCTCCAGAGTGTCCCAGTTCGCAAGGTAGACGTTGGCGACCGAGGCTAGGTCTCGGGTCTTCAGGAGAGCGCCAGATGGCGTCTCCTGCACCAAGAGGCAGACTCTTGGGCCAGCTGGGTAGCCAGTTCGATTAATCGAATGGCTGCGTCCCGGCTTCCTGGACGATGCGAGCGCTTCTTCACGAGCGGCGTCCGCCGCCTCCAGAGGCTTCGAGCGAGGCGGCCGCCGGGCTTCGTCCGTCAGGCGCCGCCGCACGTCACAGTCCCCTGATAGCTCTTCCGCTGGTATTGCTTCACCTCGACCGCGAACACCTGCGCCGGGTTCATCTGCTCGTTCAGGAATTCCGTGATGCGCATCAGTTCGTCAGGTATGACGTCTGCGACGAAGACCATGCGGATCCGACCCGCCCTGAGGTTGTCGGCTATTGCCGAGAAGAAGTCGTCGACGGTGACGTTCGGGTCGTCGAGGAGTCGGCGAACCTCGGTCTCCGGGTCGAATTCCCGATCTCTTCTTGGGTCAATCAGCGACGCCCGCGATTCGCCTAGCGGCCAGTAACGAACGCCGTTAGCCGCATAGTCAACATCTGCCCGACTACTTCTCGGCGAATCCGGGTGTCAGTCGATCGCTTGACCTCTGACGAGCGTTGGCACCGCGTCCTGATCCACGAAGAGGTGATCAACGCTCCAGCGTCCGACGACTCCTCACGGTCGGGGACGGGCTGTTCGCGTCGCATCAGTAGCCATCGTCGAGGAGCCTCGGGCGTCATCTGACCACCGGCCAACAGGTCAGGATGCGATTCCAGCGACTCTCTGGAGCACGCTCTCGTACTCGTAGGGAGTCGGGACCATGGAGACCAGGGCGCCCTCTCCGTCGATATGGAACAGCCCATCGCCACTCATAGCGTGATCTTGTCATCCCGCCCGGATGGCTTCCCGTTTTCCTCGGCCCCGCTCGTCGTTCGGGCACGCTGGAGCCACACTGGGCCACCTGTCTTCGGGGAGGACGGTAAACCGTCAAGGTCCACGAGAGCGGGGCGCCGGTTAGGCGCCCACGACATCTGGCGTGGAAGCCGAGGTGGTCCGCCACGCGGTAACCCGCTGCCGCCGGTCCCAGGGATCAACATCACCGCCGGTGAGGAGTCCTTGGTGCAGCGTGCTGGCGCCCGGACCCTTGGCCAGAGGCCGCGATGGACGGTCGGCTCGCGGCGGTGTGGACGCACATCTGCTTGATCGTCGGCGGAACCGCGCGGGCCCGCCAAGATTTCGGCAATGTTCAGTGCTCGAGGGGCGTTCAGTCCACATCAAAGGTCACGAGGCCAACGGTTGCCCGTCGCGGATCTGAGTGCAATACGGCACCTCAGACCTCCGTCTCTGAATCGGTCGTCCTCAGCTGGGTGTGCGCCAAGATGAGTGCACCGGACTCGAGGAGAATCAATGGACTACGACCGGCTAGCCGCTCTTGCGCGACCAGCGCTAATCACCGCTGCGATGCGCCGCTCGACGCTCACCTATGGGGAACTCGCCAAGGCGATTGACTTCGACTCCCAGGTCCCGTTGAGCCACCACCTGAACCGCGTGCTTGACCTCGTTTCCGACGAGTGCATCGCGGCCGGTGAGCCATCGCTCGCTGTACTGGTCGTCAACGCACAGACGGGGGAACCCGGTGACGGCTTCACCGAGGGAACGCTGACGTGGATGGCCGAAGCGCGAGCTTGTTTCAAGAGGTGGTCGCCCGCGTGAGACGCGGCGGAGTTGACGCTGGTGTCGCACCGCAGGTCAGACGCCGGCGACGTAGGCGGTGAGGAAGTGGACGCCGTGTCGGTCGAGGTTGCCGCGGGCGCGGTCGTAGTGCTCGGTGGTGCGCGGGTCGGCGTGCCGGGCGAGGATCTGCGCGTCGCGCAGCGGGACGCCGGCGTCGAGGGCGTTGGTGATGGCGGCGTGCCGCAGCGAGTGGGGGCTGATGTGCCGCGGGATCCCGGCGGTCTTCGCGATCCGGGCGACCATCCGGTAGACGTCGCGTCGGTCGATCGGCTTGCCGGAGACCGGCCGCAGCACCAGCGGCCCGCTCGTGCGCTGGCCGCGGCAGGCCTCCAGTGCGCGGAGCACCGGGACCGTCACGGGCATGGTGGCGGGCTTGTTGCCCTTGCCGACCAGGTGCAGGACGCGGTGGCCGCGCAGGGTGTCGGCGTAGTCCTCGATCCGCACCGCCGCGGCCTCGGAGGCGCGCAGGGCGTTGATGCCGAGCAGGTAGGCGAGGGCGCCGTGGTGGACGGTGATGGTCTGGGCGACCTGCAGGAACCGGATCAGCTCGAGCCGGTCCAGGCCTTGGGTGCGGGACTCGTCGCGGTGGATCTTCGGCAGCCGCGCGTAGACGGCCGGGTCGGCGGTGATGAGGCCGTCGATGTGGGCGAAGCGGAAGTAGCCGCGGACGGCGTGCATCATCGTGTTGACCGAGGAGTCCATCAGCCCGCGGTCGCCGAGGTGGCGGATGTAGAGCTCGACGTGGGCTCGCTGGATCCCGGTCAGGGCGTCGAGCCCGTTGCGTCTCGCACCAGGCGAACCACTCCCGCAGCTGGAACGCGTAGAGGGCGTGGGTGCGCCCGGAGTAGCGGGCCAGGTAGGACACCGCCGCCAGTTGCGCCGTCGACATCGTCGCGGGCTGGAACGGAAGAAGAGTCGTGGGAGCGGACATGGAGTCACCTCACGCGGCGACTGGCTACCGGACCAGACCCCGCTCGCCGCCAACGCGGCCGGGCATCTGGACCGCATCGACGCTAGACCCGTTCCGGTTGCTCGCGTCCGCAGGCGGCGATAAGACGCACCTCCACATAACCAGCCCGACCGGCCACGTTCAGCGCCGCATGGTTCGCGTGACTGGCAGGGCCTGACTGGGAGGGCCGTCCCTGACGCAGCCGCTGGGTCCCGATCGTGATTCCCGCTGGGGAGGGACTGATGCCCGCAGCGCCGGGACCGGGCTGCCGGGTTACCTGAAGGCTCACTCAACTCTTTGGAGGAGCCATGAAACGGGCAGAAGCCATTCTCTACTTCGGCCGTCACGGGGCTGGCGGACTCAGGCACGCGGTTCGGCGCACGATCGCTCCCATCGCCTTGGTGCTCGCCGTGGTTGGAGTACTGCTCGGCGCGCCGCCGGCCGTCGCCGGGCCAGACGCTCGCGGCTCAGTCGTGCTCACGTTCGACTCGAACGGGATGACCCTAGCCGCCAACGAGGTCCGAGCCGGCGTGGTCACTTTCACGCTAAGGGCACCCGACTTGGACGTCGGATCCGCCACCATGTTCCGGCTGCGTGGGTCCTCGACGCTGGATGACGTCCGGCTCGACTGGCAGCACGAGTTCTCCGACGATCAAGCCATTGCGGCTCTGGCGACGCGTGACTTGTCGCGACACGCGGTGTTCGTCGGTCTGGCTCAGGTGACCAAGGGGCGGATGGTTTCGGCGACTCAGCCGCTCACCCCGGGGGTGTACTACATCCAGGACAGCCAGGATGCTGTCGAGGGGACCAGGCACATGATCCGCCTCCGGGTATCCGGGAACGGGCCCGAGCAACCGAGCCGCGCGCTAGTCGCGCAGCCTCTGATTGCGTTCACGCCAGGGAACCGCATAGAGGTCCGCGGCGCGCTGCCCGCGACGGGGACCGTGACCCGCGGAACCGGACCGGGTCGATCCAGTCGTTGAACGTGTGGCCGGTCAATGCCGGCACAACTGATGCCTTCCTCCAGGCCTGGTTGGACGCAGGCGCGCAGGGTGACCCCGGCTTCTTCGATCGGCGGGCCCACGACCGCCTTCGTCGTCATCTCACCCGGACGCACAGCGCAATTCAGCTGGACCTGCCGGCAGGCACTTATGCGCTCTTCGACGAGGTCCGCGACGACCACTCGGGCGTCTCGCGCGTGTTCGAGGGCATGCACCACGTGGTGGTTCTGAAGTAGGGGGACGGCCCGGATCGGCGTCGGCCGATCCGGACCCACCCCTGAGTGCGCAGAGGAGACTGATCAGAGTGAGCACGAATCGCCTCGCGCAGCTGCGGGCCACGGTCGTGGCGGCGATCGGCATCGTCGCGGTGGCCTTGTGGCTGGCCGTTGCGCCGCGGGTGGTCGTCGCGGACTACGACGGTGGCTGGCCGAGCGCTGCGGCCTTGGTGGCGTGTGTGCCCGTAAGCGTGCTCCTGTGCGCCCGGCTGCCCGGCGCAGCAGTCACCCGGGTCATCGCCGTGTTCACGCTCGGCACAGCAGTAACCCTCCTGGATGAGGCGATCGGGCTGTGGCCCTATGTAAGCGGTCACGCAGCCGTGCCAGCCCACGTTGAAGGGCCGTTGGGCAGTCTGACCGTCGCGCTGTGGGTGACCACCCTGCCGATGCTTCCAGTGCTGCTTGTCGTCTTCCCCGACGGGGTGCCGGTCTCCGTGGTGGCGGGCGGTCCTCGTGACGCTGGCCGCGGTCGTTGCCGGCGTTCCCGTGCTTGTCGACCAGGGCGACGGACAGATGTCCCTGCTTTCATCCGTGACGGGCACGGTGGCCGGAGTGGTCTTCCTGGCCTCAGGCATGCTTCGTGCCGTGGCCCTGACGTGGCAGTGGAGGCGCGCGCAAGGCCAGCGGCGAGGTGAGGCTGACGCCTGTTCTGTCGCAACGGCCGGGGCTCTCGCTGCGTTCTACGCCCTGACCGGGACCTATCTGGCTCTCACCGGACGGGACGAGCTCGGGGAGTCCGGTGGTGTCCGCGGTCCTGTTTGCGTTGGTGTTGGCGGCGCTGCCGTGCGCGCTAGGCGTGTCCGTTTTGCGCCACCACCTCTTCGGTATCGAGGTCATGGTCAACCGGGTGGCTGTAGCAATACGAACCGAACCAGTAGAGGACACAA
>CAWKJV010000013.1:0-14542 GCA_963849965.1 uncultured Actinomycetota bacterium
TTGGCGGAGAAGACCGTCCGGTAGATGCCCCAGGGCGCGACCTGCACGCCGCCACCGGTGAACCCGCCGGCACCGTTGCCCCGGTAGGAAGAGCGCCCCGGACGGGGTGCGGCCGAACAGGTCGGGCTTCCCGTCGCCGGTGAAGTCGCCCGCACCGAGCACCCTGTCGAACATGTTCCAGCCGGCGCCGATCTGCACGCCGCCACCGGTGAACCCGCCGGCGCCGTTGCCGCGGTAGAGGAAGAGCGCCCCGGACGGGGTGCGGCCGAGCAGGTCGGGTTTCCCGTCGCCGGTGAAGTCGCCGGGGGAGAAGACGGTGTTGAACATGTTCCAGCCGGCGCCGATCTGCACGCCGCCACCGGTGAACCGCCGGCGCCGTTGCCGCGGTAGAGGAAGAGCGCCCCGGACGGGGTTCGGGCGACCAGGTCTGCCTTTCCGTCACCGGTGAAGTCGCCAGGGGAGAACACCGTGTTGAACATGTTCCAGCTGAGCCCGATCTCGACCCGCCGGTCGACCAGCCGGCGCCGTTCCTCGGTAGAACCGCAGGCTGCCCGTCGAGGTGACCGCAAGGACGTAGCGATCCCGTCCGCGTCGAAGCCGTGGACGCCGCCCCCGCTCGGGGGTGCCCCGGAGCCGAACGCCTTGAGCATGGCCCGCCAGGTGGGTGGGTCCATCACCCCGGTCGCAGCGACCTGGTGCGCACTCTGCCATCCGGTCAGCGCGGCCTTGGTCTGGCTGTTGAACCCTGCCGTGGCGCTCACGTTGAGGGCGGTCTGGACGGCGGCCACGACCGGGCCGCTCGAGCCGTACCGAAGGTCCATCCCGGAGTTCGTGACCAAGGTCGTCAGCAGGGCGCTCGAGCCGGAGGGCGCCGCCACGGTCGGGTAGCTCCGGCACTGGTTCGGGTTGAAGCCGGCGTACCGCGGCGCCCAGTTCAGGTCCGGGGCACGGCAGGGCCCGAAGTCCTGAGCCGCAACCGTCTTGGTCCAGTACGAGGTGCGGCCCATCGCCCCTTCCCACGACATGCTGATGTGGATGTGGTTGCGGTGGCAGTTCGTGTCCGAGCTGGTCGCCGGCGTCGAGGCGCAGTTCAGGTAGGGGCGCCACCCCTCCGAGGCGCGGTAGGTCGCCCAGATCTTGTTGTTCCAGATGACGTACATGACCCCGAGGCGGCGCGCGTTCGCGAACGCATTGCCGGCCGCGTCCGGAGCCGTCAGCCAGGACAGGAAGGCGGACGCCTGCGCGCTCTGGGTGGCGTCACGCACGCTGAGGAAGAAGTCGATGGCGCGCCCGTCGAAGTGTTCGCTGGTCGAGGCCGGTCCTGGCGCGCAGGTCTCGACCGTGCTGTAGTACGAGCCGTACGTCGCCTTGAGCAGATCGCCGAGCCGGACGGTGCCCGGCTTGGCGACCGGGTCGCAGTCGTTGGACGGCACGTACGCGGCAGGCCGTTCGATCCCGGCAGGCATCCCGGCGGGCACAGGAGGGACGACCACTGCCGCAGCCGTTGGCAGGGCGGTCCCGGTGGCGGGCAGCGTCGCGGCGGCCGCTGGCGTCCCTGCGGCGGCGAGGGTGGTGGCAACGGTGATCGCGAGCATCGCCGACGCGAGCCTGCGTGGCCCGGCGCGACGGGTCTGGGTGTGGTCTGGCATCTCGGGCTCGTCTCGTCACAGCGGGCAGCACGCGACGATATCGGCGCGGTGCGGGGATGCGGACAATGGTGACATTTGAGACGTACTTGCGCGCGCGGAACGTTTCAGATGGCCCGCACGGTCTCCCGCCGGGCTGCCAGTGCTTCGGCGCGGTGACGCTCACCCGGACGGTATCGGCGCTTTGTCATCCTCCACGAGTGATGTCCCGAGCCCCGTGCCGAGAGCACGGTCGACCCACGCGTCGTCCGAGAATCGCTCGCACGACGGTGAATCGATGAGGAGAGCTGCCTTGGCAACTGAAACCCCGTCACGTCCTGGCGTGCAGGTCGGGTCGACCAGTGAGTTCAGCCTGTTCTTCCACGTGAAGACCGGGGCACGGTCCGGCGCTGCGCGAAGCGCTCGAGGCGTTGCAGGCGGCCCCCGGCTACCGGCCGGGTGACTACGAGATGCCGATCGCGGTCATCCACGAAGCCCGGTTCGTGCCCTTCGACGAGGACACCCGGCTCCTCTTCGCCACCAGCTTCGACGGCCCGTGGGACTCCTACATGGTGGACTTCGCCTCGAAGCCGCTCCAGCTCTTCGACTCGATCTTCCGGCACGTCGTGGGATATGAGGGCCTGCCCGACCTGGCAGCCGTCAAGGAGTTCATCCTCAGCGCTCAGACCACCGCCGGCGGCTATGCCCGGAACTACCGGGGCACGGTGAAGGAGATCCGCAAGGCCGAGCGGGTCAACGACGCCTTCCAGAAGGTGCTGGACGACCCCGCCGCCGCGGACGCACTGCAGCATCCGGCCCTGAAACCGTTGCTCGACGAGGCTGCGGACTGACCCGGTCGCGCCCACCATCCGAGGTAGCCACGTGTCCGACCACATCTCCGGCCCCCGAGCGCTGGCGGAGCCGATCGCCGACATCACCGACGTCTATGCCTTTCCCAGCCCGCAGCACCCGGGGCACCTGGTGATGGTCATGAACACGATGCCGTTCGCCCAGCCCTCCGACGCGTTCTCGGAAGGGCTCGATCTACCGCTTCCGGGTCCGGCCCTGAGCCTCGCGCGACGGATCCGGCCGCGCTGTTCGACGTCGCGAGCGCGAGGTCGCCCTCGACTGCGTCTTCTCCGAGCCCGATCGGCGGACGGCGACGCCGCGAGCCAGTACGGGATCGTGCACCGTCTCCTCGGGGGGTGAGGTCTCGTTCCGGGTCAACGATCCGGAGGGCGGCACGCGCGATGGTCTCCGGGTGTTCGCCGGCGTCCGGTGGGACCCCTTCATCATGGACGCCCCCGCGGCGCTGAAGACGATCGCCACCGGGAAGCTGGCGTTCACCGAGCAGGGGGCGATCTATCTCGACGGCAAGAGCGTGCTCGGCCTCGTCGTCGAGATCGACTGTGCGTCGGTCCTGGGTGCCGACGTGGAGCTGGTCGGAGTCGTCGCCGAGACCCTCACCCGCGGCCGGCACAACGTGCGGATCGAGCGCGTCGGGCGGCCAGAGGTGAAGAACATGATGCTGGCGCCCAAGCAGTTCGACCCGGTCAACCGCGACCTCGAGATTCGGGACCTCTACAACATGGAGGACGCGTTCCACCTCGCCGAGGGCTACCAAGGCGCCTACCGAGCGCGGTTGGATGCCAACCTCGCGTTCTGGGACGGCTTGGACGGCAAGACCGACTGGCCCCTGGACGAGGCGGGAGTGCACCCGCTCACCGAGGTCGTCCTCGACGACTTCCTGGTCGTCGACGTCCGCAAGCCGTACGCCGAACGCGGGTCCTTCTTCGAGATCGAGCATGCGGTGCTTCGAGGCCGTCCCCATCAGACGTGCGGGGGCCGGGCCCTGAACGACGACGTGATGGACACGATCTTCACGCTGCTCGTCAACGCAGGAAAGGGGCCGACGATCCGCGACGGCGTGGACGCCGCCACGCGGCCCGCCACCCCCTCCTTCCCCTACCTCGCGGAGCCGAGCCCGGACCCGCCCCACCTCCCCGAGCACCACTGAGGATCTCCGTGGCCTCCTTGACCGACCCGACAGCTCCTTCGCCGCTCGAGCTCGACGACATCCAGGCGGGTGCGTTGCACGAACGGCCTTCTCCCTATGTCGGCGCGTATCTTCTCCTTCGCATCGACGACCGCCGGGACGGTCGAGAGCTCGTCCGCAGGCTGCTGCCCCTACTCGACCCAGAACGTTCCAGGACCGGGCAGGTGCCGGACGCGTGGCTGAGCGTCGCCTTCACCTACCGGGGTCTCGAAGCCCTCGGGGTGCCGCAGGAGTCGCTGGACAGCTTCGCGCCCGAGTTCCGCCAGGGTATGGCCGCCCGCGCCGCCGAGCTGGGGGACGTCGGCGCCAGCGCGCCGGAGCACTGGGAGCAGCCTCTGGGAAGCCCCGACGTCCACGTCGCCCTGTCCGTGCTGTCCCCGGATGCGGAACGCCTCGAGGCCGTTGCCGAGCGCGCCAGGCGGGTTCAGGCTGAGATCCCCGGCGTCCACCTGATCTGGCGCCAGGACTGCTACCAGCTGCCCACCGGCCGCACGTCGTTCGGGTTCAAGGACGGGATCGGCCAGCCGGCTGTCGAGGGGAGCGGGCACCCGAACTCCAACCCTCGGGAGGCACCGATCAGAGCGGGGGAGTTCATCCTCGGCTACCCCGACGAGACCGGGGGACTGCCGCCGATGCCGTCGCCGGAGGTTCTCGGCCGCAACGGCACCTACATCGTCTTCCGCAAGCTGCACACGCGCGTGGCCGCATACCGCAGCTACCTGCGTGAGAGGGCCGCCAACCGCGAGGAGGAGGCGCTGCTCGGAGCGAAGATGGTGGGACGTTGGCAGAGCGGGGCACCCTTGACCCTCAGCCCAGACCAGGACGACCCCGGGTTGGGTGCCGACCCCCAGCGCAACAACGCCTTTCTCTACGACTCGGACCTTCGCGGGTTCAAGTGCCCGGCAGGGGCGCACGCGCGTCGGGCGAATCCCAGGGACGCGCTGGCGCACGAGCTCAGCACCGACGTTCGGCTGCACCGGATGATCCGTCGCGGCACGAGCTACGGCCCGATGCTGCCCGACGGAGTGCTCGAAGACGACGGTGTGGACCGCGGCATCATCTTCGTCTTCGTCGGCTCCCACCTCAAGCGCCAGTTCGAGTTCGTCAAGACCCAGTGGCTCAACGACGGCATCTTCATCGGGGCGCCGGCCGAGAAGGACCCGTTGGTCGGGGCTGCCGACGGCGGGACGTTCACCATTCCGCAGCAACCGATCCGGCGCAGACTGCACGACCTGCCTCCGTTCGTCGTGACGCGCGGCGGCGAGTACTGCTTCGCGCCGGGGCTGCGTGCCCTCCGTTGGCTGTCGGAGCTGACCACGTGAGTGCGCGGCACGACCGAAGGAGACGGCATGACAGACCAGACCGGCACCGAACGCTGGCAGGCGCTGGACTTTGCGCCACCAGCAGCCGACGCGGTCGAGCCCGACCAGCCGGTGCTCCTCGACTACGGCGCGGACGACCACGTCGCGGTCGTCACCCTCAACCGGCCGCACGCGGACAACGCCATCTCGACCGAGATGGGTGTTCGCCTGACCGAGATCCTCGAGTCGATTGCGGTGCTTCCGGTCGTGCGCGTCGTGGTGGTCACCGGCGCTGGAGACCGTGCCTTCTCGGTCGGCAGCGACCTGCGCCAACGCAAGAGCATGACGAAAGAGGAGTGGCTGCGGCAGCGGCAGGCCTTCGACCGCACCCTCTACACGCTGCGGCAGATGCGCAAGCCGGTCATCGCCGCGGTGAACGGCATCGCCTACGGCGGCGGGTCCGAGATCGCCCAGAGCGCCGACTTCATCATCGCCTCGTCCAACGCCACCTTCGGGCAGCCCGAGTCGATGATCGGCCTCTCGGCGGGGGGCGGATCACCCGTCCTGCTCCCGCGTCTGCTGCCGCCTGGCCGGGCCATGCAGATGCTGCTCACCGGCGATCCCATCACCGCCCAGGAGGCCTACCGGCTCGGCATGGTCACCGAGGTGCACGACCCCGCCGACCTGATGACCGCGGTGCTCCGGATCGCCGACAAGATCGCCAGCAACTCGCCCACCGCCGTGCAGGCCGTCAAGCGTGCCGTTCAGCTGGGCCTGGGGCAGCCCACCGAGCAGGCGATCGCCATCATGATGGAGGCGCACTGGCGCTCGGCGGTGCACCCGGACCGGGTCGAGGGCATCGGCGCGTTCAACGACGGCCGAGACCCCACTTTTCGAGATTCCGACTACTGAGGCGTGCCCATCGCCCAGCAGGCCCACCGAGCACGAGGAGAGCGACCATGACCGTTGCGGACGACGTTGCGGACCAGCTCAGACAAGCACGCGCCGACCTGATCATGATCAACCCGGCGCCGTTCAACGCCGAGGCGCCCCCCGGGGCACTGACCGCGGATCTCACACCGACCGAGCTGCACTACGTGCGCAGCAACTTCTCGCTGCCAACACATGACGGGCTGCTGCACGTCGGCGGTGCCGTCGAGAACCCGACCACCCTGACGCTCGACGACCTGCAGGCCCTGCCGGCGGTGAGCCGTGCCGTGACCCTGGAGTGCGCCGGGAACGGTCGTCTCGACACCAGGCCGCTTCCGGTCGGTGAGCCGTGGGGCGGGTATGCCGTGTCCACCGCCATGTGGACGGGTGCCCGCCTGAGCGACGTGATCTCCCAGGCAGCCCCCCACGCGGCCGGGGTCGAGCTCCGTTGTGAGGGCGCCGACTCCGGCACCTACCACCTCACTCCCGTCCTGCCGGACACTCCGTCCCCCCTGACGTTCGTACGGTCCCTCACCCTGGAGCACGCCATCGACCGGGCGGCCGACATCCTGATCGCCTACGCGATGAACGACGAGCCGTTGACACCCGACCACGGAGCGCCGTTCCGGCTGGTGGTGCCGGGCCGGTACGCGGTGGCTTCGGTGAAGTGGCTCACCCGGCTCGATGTCCTCACCGAGCCCTTCTCCGGCGAGTTCCAGACCGGGCACTACATGTACCAGTGGCCCGACCGCGATCCCGAGCCCGTCGCCCACATGCTCGTCCGGGCGCGCGTCACCGATCCCGAGCCAGGCACCGCGTTGGCACCGGGCACGCACACGATCCGTGGGAAGGCCTGGTCCGGCAACGGCCCGGTGACCCAGGTGGACCTGAGCTTCACCGGGGGCGGCGAGTGGGTCCCGGCGGACCTCCAGCCGCCCACAGGACCACATCAGTGGCAGGACTGGTCGTTCGAGTGGACCTGTGGCCCCGGCCGACACAGCATCCTTGCCCGCGCCACCGACGCCGCCGGCCAGGTGCAGCCCGAAGTGCCGCCCTGGAACCGACTCGGGTACGGGAACAACGCGATCGAGGTCGCCTCCGTCGATGTGCGGTGAGAGCGCGGCCCCCGGCCTCGAACCACCGAGGGTGCGAGCGCGTGGGAGTCTGCTCGGGTGAGCGGAGACGAGGAGCTCGTCATCAGTGCGATGGCGATCAACGTGACCATCCCGGAGGCGCTCCGGTGGACCGACACGCGCCGTGGCCAGACCTTTCGGCTCGACACCCTCAACGTCCGGATGCTGCCGAACGGCCACCTCGCCGCCAAGGCCTACGGCCGCCCCGTCGAGGGTGGCCGCGGTGCCTACGTGTCCTTCACGGTGCCCGACCGGCCCGATCTCGCGAGGCTCATCGATGCCGCCGCCGACCGGGCGGGGGCGATGTGGGCCGCCCATCAGGGTCTCCAGTGAGCGGTCTGCTCCCGAGGCCGCCCGAGCCACGCGGTCAGGCGGCGCCGAGGGCCTCGGGCAGGGGCTCGGCGTGCACGATGGTCAGCTCCGACACGGCGCGGGTCAGCACGACGTAGAGCCGCCGCAGCCCGGTGCGCTCGTCGGGCTCGGCCGCCGCGATCGCAGCGGGCTCGACGACGACGGTCCGGTCGAACTCGAGGCCCTTGGCGACGCTCGCCGGAACCACCTCGACCTGGTGGTCCTCGTCGTCCCCGTGGTCGCGGTCGAGCCGCCCGTGTGGCAACGCCAGCCGCCGCGAGCGACGCCGAGATCGTGTCGACGTCGCCGTCCGGGGCGATGACGCCGACCGAGCCGGGCTCCGCAGCGGCGCGTGCGACAGCGGCCACCGACCTCGGCCGCCAGCCCATCCGCCCCGGCCGGCCGGATGTCGAGGCGCCCGGGGTTGTCGCGCACCGACACCGGCGCACCCAGCCCCGGCGCCATCAGGGGCAGCAGACGCGCGGCGTACTCGATGACGACGGCGGGCACGCGGAAGCCGCGGTCGAGGACGACGAGGTCGTGGTCGTTCTTGCCGAGGTGACGCATCGCCTCCGCCCAGGACGCCGTCGCCCACGGCGTCGTGCCCTGGGCGAGGTCGCCGAGCACCGTCACCGACCCGGTCGAGCAGCGTCGTCCGACGGCGCGCAACTGCATGGGGGAGAGGTCCTGGGCCTCGTCGAGCACGACGTGGCCAAGGCTCGGCTCGCGCCGCAGCAGGTCCTCGATCTCGTCGAGCAGGGCCATGTCGGCGCGCGACCAGCGAGCCGCACCCTTGGTGCGAGCGGGCTTGTCCCACAAGAGGATCGACTGCTCCTCGGCGGTGAGGTCGTCACCGGCGGCGGTCCTCAGGGCGTCGGCGTCGGACCACAGCCGGTGCAGCACCGATTGCGCGTCGAGCGCCGGCCACACCGACGCGACGTACTTCTTCACGGCTGCGGACCTCGCGACGGCGTCCTGAACGCGGTCGTCCGGGGCGTCGCCGGCCCGCTCCATCTCGAGGAGGACGTGGTGCGCGAGCCGCTGGGGGAGCAGGTCGCGTGCGGCGGAGTAGCGCACCCCGCGGGCGGCCAGCTCGTCGACGATCTCGGCCACCTCGTATGCCGGCACGCGCCACTTGCGCACGCCGCGCGGCACCACGAGCGCCTCCGTCGGGACGCTCCAGCCTCGACCAGACGGCCCGGCGGAGCACCGTCGCGAGCCGGGCGTCGCCCTTGAGGGTGGCGACGGCGACCGGCTCCTCGGCGCGGACCGCGCCGTGGTCGAGGAGGGACTCGATGGTCGCGTGCCCGACCCGCACCTCGCCGAGCGAGGGCAGGACGGCGCCGATGTGGTCGAGGAAGGCGCGGTTGGGGCCCACGACGAGCACGCCGGAGCGGTCGAGGCGCTCGCGGAAGGAGTAGAGCAGCCAGGCAGCACGGTGCAGGCCGACCGCCGTCTTGCCGGTGCCCGGTGCCCCCTGGACGCAGACGCTGACGGCGACGTCGCTGCGGACGATCTCGTCCTGCTCCGGCTGGATCGTCGAGACGATGTCACGCATCGGGCCGGTGCGGGGCCGCTCGATCTCGGCGGCGAGGATCGAGCCCGCCGACCCGTCCGGCTGCGCCGGCTCACGCAGGTGCTCGTCCTCGAACGCCGTGAGGCGCCCGCGGTCGACGCCGAACCGGCGCCGCAGCACGACGTCCATCGGCTCGAGCGGCGACGCCCGGTAGAAGGCGGTCGAGATCGGGGCTCGCCAGTCCACGACGACGGGGTCGCCCGCCTCGTCGGAGACGTGGCGCCGTCCGATGTGGAACTGCTCGGCCGGCCCGTCTGCGGGGTCGACGTCGATGCGGCCGAAGAAGAGCGTCGTGCGCGGGTCGTCCTGGAGCGACGCGATGCGCCGCGCGAGCACCCAGCCGAGCACCTCGCCCGAGATCGCGTCACTCGCCTTCGACGCGTCGAGGGACTCGGCCAGCCGGCGCATCCGGGACAGCTGCTCGCGCGCGTCGTCGAGGTACGCCTGCTCCCGGGCCAGCTCGTCGGCGAGCCCATGTGCCGGTGCGCGCGGCGGCGGGGCCGGCGCTCGGGGACGGGGGCATGACGAAGCCGCCTTTCGTGGCCGGGGGTGCGAGGGGGAGGCGCGAGCCTACACCCGGGATCGCCTCGACGGCCGTGACGATTCCGCGATCAGGTGGCCGCCCGGCTAGACTCGTGCGGCAACTCCCCAAGTCAATGAACGTCCGGGGCTCAGGCGTGCCCAGCGGCACCCGAACGGGCCGGCCGGCATACGAAAGTGGTTTGTGACGATGGCTTCGACCAACGACCTGAAGAACGGCATGGTGCTCAACATCGAGGGACAGCTCTGGTCCGTCGTCGAGTTCCAGCACGTGAAGCCCGGCAAGGGCCCCGCGTTCGTGCGCACCAAGCTCAAGGCGGTCCTGTCCGGCAAGGTCGTCGACAAGACGTTCAACGCCGGCACCAAGGTCGAGACGAGCAACGTCGACAAGCGCACGATGCAGTACCTCTACAAGGACGGCACCGACTTCGTCTTCATGGACACCGACACCTACGACCAGATCCAGGTGTCCGAGGCCGTCGTCGGCGACGCCGCCAACTACCTCCTCGAGAACCAGAACGCGATCGTCGCCACCAACGAGGGCCTGCCGCTCTACGTCGAGCTGCCCGCGTCGGTCGTCCTCGAGATCACCCACACCGAGCCGGGCCTGCAGGGCGACCGCTCGACCGGTGGCACCAAGCCGGCCACCCTCGAGACCGGCGCCCAGATCAACGTGCCGCTCTTCCTCGAGTCCGGCACCCGCGTCAAGGTCGACACCCGCGACGGGTCGTACCTCGGCCGCGTCAACGACTGAGCGGACGCGAATTCCCTTGGCAGCACGCAGCAAGGCCCGTACCCGGGCCCTCGACATCCTCTTCGAGGCGGACCAGCGCGGCCTCAACGCCGAGACGCTCCTCGACGAGCGCCTCGCCGACCGCGAGTCGCGGGCGGCGAACAACCCCTACACCTCCGAGCTCGTGCGCGGGGTGGTCGGCAAGTGGAACGACATCAACGCGGCGCTGACCGACTACAGCCAGGGCTGGACGCTCGAGCGGATGCCCGCCGTCGACCGCGCGATCCTGCGGCTCGGCGCGTGGGAGGTCCTCTGGAACGACGAGATCCCCGACGGGGTCGCGATCTCCGAGGCCGTGGCCCTCGCCACCGACCTGTCGACCGACGAGTCGCCGGCCTTCGTCAACGGTCTGCTCGCGCGCCTGGCCGAGGTCAAGGCGACCATCGTCTGAACACTCGGGAGCGCATGGCCGAGCGAACGGACCGGTGTCGGGGGTCGCCGCGCCCGCGTTAGACTCCCTCGCGGAACATCCTTTAACCACCGTCCTGTGAGGCGGGGAAGGAGGTCCGGCGGCGATGGCTTGCCCTGACCTGAGTGCACCCGACCATTCACCGACAGATCGCTCGAGCATCCCCGACGACGCTCGCGACGTCATGAGCGAGGGCGACATCTCCCGGGCGCTGCGGCGCATCGGTCACGAGATCCTCGAGCGCAACAAGGGCAGCGAGGGGCTCGTCCTCCTCGGCATCCCCTCGCGCGGGGTCCCGCTGGCGCGCCGACTCGCGTGCCGCCATCGAGCAGGTCGAGGGGTCTCCGATCCCCGTCGGAGAGCTCGACATCACGCTGCACCGCGACGACCTGCGCCGCAACCCGGTGCGCACCGCGCACCGGTCGCGCATCCCGGCCGGTGGCATCGACGACCAGGTGGTCGTCCTCGTCGACGACGTCCTCTACTCCGGCCGCACGATCCGCGCCGCCCTCGACGCGCTGTCCGAGCTCGGCCGGCCCCGCGCCGTGCGCCTCGCGGTCCTCGTCGACCGTGGCCACCGCGAGCTGCCGATCCGCGCCGACCACGTCGGCAAGAACCTCCCCACCTCGCGGGACGAGCGGGTGCACGTCCGCGTCGCCGAGGTCGACGGCCTCGACGTCGTCCGCATCAGCGGGGGTGACGCCCGATGACCAAGCACCTCATCTCCTCGGCCGACCTCAGCCGCGCCGAGGTCGAGGACATCCTCGAGACCGCGTCGTCGATGCACGACCTCCAGCGCCGCGAGGTCAAGAAGGTGCCGACCCTGCGCGGCCGCACCGTCATCAACTTCTTCTTCGAGGACTCGACGCGCACCCGCAGCTCCTTCGAGATCGCGGGCAAGTGGATGTCGGCCGACACCATCAACCTCTCGGCCAAGGGCTCCTCGACGAGCAAGGGCGAGAGCCTGCGCGACACCGCCATGACCGTCGACGCGATGGCGGTCGACGCCCTCGTCATCCGCCACCACGCCTCCGGCGCCTGCCACCAGGTCGCGCAGTGGGTGCGGTGCAGCGTCATCAACGCGGGGGACGGCACCCACGAGCACCCGACGCAGGCCCTGCTCGACGCATACACCCTCCGCACCCGCCTCGGTGAGCTCGACGGCAAGCACGTCGTCATCGTCGGCGACCTGACCCACTCGCGAGTCTTCCGCAGCAACGTCATCACCCTCAAGACGCTCGGTGCGCGCGTCACGGTCGTCGCCCCACCCACCCTGATGCCCAGTGGCATCGCGGCGTGGAGCGCAGCCGACGGGTTCGCGACGAGCTGGGACCTCGACCCCGTCCTCGACGGCGACAGCGAGCACGGTCCCGTCGACGCCGTCATGATGCTCCGCGTCCAGCGCGAACGGATGAGCGGCGGGTTCTTCCCGACAGCCCGCGAGTACACCGTCGGCTACGGCCTGACCCGCGACCGGCTCGAGCGTCTCGTCGCCCGCAACGACGACGTGCTCGTGCTCCACCCCGGCCCGATGAACCGCGGCCTCGAGATCGCCCCCGAGGCGGCCGACTCGCCGCAGTCCGTCGTCCTCGACCAGGTCTCCGCCGGTGTCGCGGTCCGGATGGCCGTGCTCTACCACCTGCTCGCGGGCGACGACACGCCCCCGGTCGCCGCCGGAGCCGTCCCCGCCACCGAAGGAGCCGTCCGATGACCCGCCTCGTGATCCGCGGCGCCCGCCTCCTCGGCACCGAGTCGGCCGACCTGCTCGTCGAGGACGGCGTCATCACCGAGGTCGGCTCGGTGTCCGCGCCGGCCGACGCCGAGGTGCTCGACGCCGACGGCCTCGTCGCCCTGCCCGGCCTCGTCGACCTCCACGTGCACCTGCGCGAGCCGGGCCGCGAGGACGCCGAGACCATCGCCACCGGCTCCGCGGCCGCGGCAGCCGGCGGCTTCACCGCCGTCTTCGCCATGGCCAACACGAGCCCCGTCACGGACACCGCCGAGGCTGCCGAACGCGTCCTCGACCTCGGGCGCGCGTGCGGCCTCACCGAGGTGGTCCCCGTCGGTGCCGTGACGAAGGGACTGGAGGGCGCCGAGCTCGCCGAGCTCGGCCTCATGGCCCGGTCGCGCGCGAAGGTGCGCGTCTTCAGCGACGACGGCCACTGCGTCCACGACGCGCGCATCATGCGGCGCGCCCTCGAGTACGTCAAACCCTTCGGCGGCGTCATCAGCCAGCACGCCCAGGACCCGCGCCTCGCCGGCCGCGAGGCCTGCTGCCACGAGGGCGAGGTGTCCGGTCGTCTCGGTCTGCCCGGCTGGCCGGGCATCGCCGAGGAGTCGATCGTCGCGCGCGACGTCATGCTCGCCCGGCACACCGGCTCGCGCGTCCACGTCGCCCACGTCTCCACCGCGGGCACCGTCGAGGTCATCCGGTGGGCCAAGGCCCAGGGCATCGCGGTCACGGCCGAGGTCACGCCGCACCACCTGGCGCTGACCACCGACCTGCTCGTCGGATACGACCCCGTCTTCAAGGTCAACCCGCCGCTGCGCCCGACGGAGGACGTCGAGGCGCTGCGCGCGGCCCTCGCGGACGGCACCATCGACGCCGTCGCCACCGACCACGCGCCGCACGCGCGCCACGACAAGGAGCACGCCTTCGTCGACGCGGCGTTCGGCATGCTCGGCCTCGAGACGGCCCTCTCGGTCGTCAGCGACGTCATGGTCCGGTCGGGCCTGCTCGGCTGGGCCGACGTCGCCCGGGTCATGTCGAGCGCGCCCGGCCCGCATCGGCGGACTCGCCCACCAGGGAAGGGAGCTCGCCGTCGGCAGTCCCGCCCACATCACCCTCGTCGACCCCGACCGCGAGGTCACGGTCGACGCCGCCGCGAGCCGCAGCCGCTCGCGCAACAACCCGTGGCACGGGCGCACCCTGCAGCGGAGCCGTCCTCGCGACGGTCCACGCCGGACGCGTCACCCACGACGTCCGCAACGGCGCGGACACCCGACGAGAACTGACGAACGCAACGACCACGGGAGCTGACCTGTGACCACCCAGACACCGCTGACCGTGCCGAGCCGCGACAGCCGGCCCCGCGCGCGCGAGTGGCGGCGACCCTCGTCCTCGAGGACGGCCGCACCTTCCGGGGGGCGTCCTACGGCGCCCTCGGCGAGACCGTCGGGGAGGCGGTCTTCTCGACCGGCATGACCGGCTACCAGGAGACCCTCACCGACCCGAGCTACCACCGCCAGGTCATCGTCATGACCTCGCCGCACGTCGGCAACACCGGCGTCAACACCGAGGACGACGAGAGCACCCGCATCTGGGTCGCCGGCTACGTCGTGCGCGACCCCGCGATCCGCTCCTCGAACTGGCGCGCCACCCGTGAGCTCGAGGACGAGCTCGTCGACCAGGGCGTCGTCGGGATCTGCGACCTCGACACGCGTGCGCTGACCCGCCACCTGCGCGAGCGCGGAGCGATGCGGGTCGGCATCTTCAGCGGCGACGCCGCCGACCGTCCCGACGCCGAGCTGCTCGACGCGGTGCGCACGAGCCCCCAGATGGCCGGGGCCGCCCTCGCCGCGGAGGTCACCACGGCCGAGCCGTATGCCGTCCCACCCGTCGGCGAGAAGCGCTTCACCGTCGCCGCCATCGACCTCGGCATCAAGGCGATGACGCCCGCGCTCATGGCCCGGCGCGGCATCGAGGTGCACGTCCTGCCCGCCACCGCGACGATCGACGACGTCCTCGCGGTGGGGGAGTCCGGCCCGGACGGGGTCTTCTTCTCCAACGGCCCCGGTGACCCGTCGACCGCCGAGCACGAGGTGGCA
>CAWKJV010000014.1:0-245158 GCA_963849965.1 uncultured Actinomycetota bacterium
CAAAAACGCCGACCGGTGACGCAACCATAACCGACTCGACAGCCCCGGCGACAATTGCGGCGCGTCCGGGAACAGCCGAGTCAGTCCAGCCGGTCAGCCGCGACGACACCGCGCAGCACGCTGTCGCTCGCCCGGCGGGCCGTCGTCGCGAGGGCGGGGTCCGCGGCATCGGTGAGCTGTCCCAGCAGGTCGATGACCTGCTTGCACCGCCGCACGAAGTCGCCCGCTGCGAGGTCGGTCCCGCGCAGGACGTCCTCGAGCCGCTGCCCGCTCGCCCACCGGTGCATCGCCCAGGCGAGGCCACCGTCCGGCATACCCGTGCGGGGCAGCGCCAGGGCGCCCTCGGCGTCCTCGAGGTCGGACCAGATCCGGATCATCCGGTCGTACGCCTCGCGCACGTCGTCGTTGGGCCACCGCGGGGTGAGGCCGCCCTCCTCGCGGCGCGGCTCGTGCACGAGCGTCGAGACGATGGCTGCCAGCGACGGCGGGTCGAGACGGCGCCAGACGCCCTCGCGCAGCGACTCGGCCGCGAGCAGGTCCTTCTCGGTGTAGAGCTGGCGCAGCCGGTCGCCGTCGGCGGTGACGTCTGCCGCCGGCGCCGAGGTAGCCCATCTCGACGAGCAGCTCGCAGATGCGGTCGAAGGTCTTGGCGACGGAGTTGGTGCGGCCGTCGATCTTGCGCTGGATGCCGTCGGTCTCGCGCCGCAGGCGCCACCAGCGCTCGGCCCAGCGGGCGTGGTTCTCGCGGTCCGGACAGCGATGGCACGGGTGCGCCTTCATCCGCCGGCGCAGCTCGTCGACGCGGTCGTCCGTCGGGTCGACGTCGGCCTGGCGGCGACGCGGCGGCGGGTCGTGCGGCATCGTCGCCCGCAGCGTCGCGGCGAGGTCGCGGCGGGCCTTGGGGTTGCGGGCGTTGAACTGCTTGGGCACGCGCATCGAGCCGAGCGGCTCGAGCGGCGTGGGGACGTCGTGCAGGGTCAGGCGCCGCAGCTGGTGGTCCTCGGTGACGACGGCCGGCGATGCCGACTCTCCCCGGCCCCCGCGGTTCGGCATGACGACGACGGCCAGACCGCTGTGTCGTCCTGCCGGGATGCGCACGATGTCCCCGATCTTCAGCTCCTCCAGGGAGATCGCCGCGGCTGTCCGCATCGACGCGGACCGGGCCTTGGCGCCCTCCTTCTCGACGCTCGCGGATCTCGTTGCGGATCGCGGCGTACTCGGTGAAGTCGCCGAGATGGCAGGTCATCTGCTCGGCGTAGCCGGCGAGAGCCTCCTCGTTGCGCCGCACCGTGCGGACGAAACCGACGACGGCACGGTCGGCCTGGAACTGGGCGAACGAGGTCTCGAGGATCTCGCGGGCACTCTCGCGACCGAACTGTCGGACGAGGTTGACCGCCATGTTGTACGTCGGCCGGAAGCTCGAGCGCAGCGGGTAGGTGCGCGTCGATGCGAGGCCGGCGACCCCGGCCGGGTCGAGACCACGGTTCCAGCACCACGGCGTGACCTTCGATGTCGATGCCGCGCCGTCCGGCCCGGCCGGTCAGCTGGGTGTACTCAGCCGGTGAGATGTCGACGTGGTTCTCACCGTTGAACTTGACCAGCTTCTCGAGCACGACGGTGCGCGCCGGCATGTTGATGCCGAGCGCCAGGGTCTCGGTGGCGAAGACGGCCCGAACCCGGCCGGCGGTGAAGAGCTCCTCGACGATCTCGCGGAAGGTCGGCAGCATGCCGGCGTGGTGCGCGGCGAAGCCCCGAGAGATGCCGTCGACGAAGTCCCAGTAGCCGAGCACCGTGAGGTCCTCCTCGGCCAGGCCCTGGATGCGCTCCTCGACGAGGCGCCGGTTCGCCTCTCCCTCCGACTCGGGGATGAGCCGCATGCCGCTCGACAGGAGCTGGCCCACGGCACCGTCGCAGCCGGCCCGGCTGAAGATGAAGGTGATGGCGGGCAGCAGGCCCTCTCGCTCGAGCCGCTCGATGACCTCGGCACGCGTCGCACCGCCACCGGGACGTCCGCCGCGCGAGAAGCCGCGGCCGGCGTCGCCACCACCCGGGCCGCCGCGACCGGACGGCGCGTCGTTGCCCCGGCGTCCGCGGCCTGCCCAGTCGTCACGACCGCCGCGCCCCGCGCCACCGGAACCGCCGCGGGCACCACCCTTGCCGCGCGGACGGCCCTTGTCCCGGCCGCCGCGGGAGCTGACCCAGTGGGAGTCCCACGCGCCGCGTCCCTCGGTGCCGCGGATGGCGTGGACGAGGTCAGGGTTGACGGCCACCGAGTAGCGTCCGGGCGCGGCGACGAAGTGCTCGTCGTCCTCGCGGGCGTCGCGCTCCTCGACGAAGAGGTCGAAGAGCGTCTGACCGACCATCATGTGCTGCCACAACGGGACGGGGCGATGCTCCGAGACGATGACCTCGGTGTCGCCCCGCACCTCACCGAGCCAGGCGCCGAACTCCTCGGCGTTGCTCACGGTCGCCGACAGCGACACGACGCTGACGTCCGGCGGCAGGTGGATGATGACCTCCTCCCACACCGCCCCGCGGAACCGGTCGGCGAGGTAGTGGACCTCGTCCATGACGACCCAGCCGAGCCCGCGCAGGGTGGTCGACCCGGCATACATCATGTTGCGCAGGACCTCGGTCGTCATGACGACGATCGGCGCCTCGCCGTTGATCGACGCGTCACCGGTGAGCAGGCCGACCTTGTCGGCGCCGTGGACGCGGGCCAGGTCGGTGTACTTCTGGTTCGACAGCGCCTTGATCGGCGTCGTGTAGAACGCCTTGCGCCCGGTCGCGAGGGCCATGTGCACGGCGAACTCGCCGACGATCGTCTTGCCCGCGCCAGTCGGCGCCGCGACGAGGACACCGCGACCCTCCTCGACGGCGCGACACGCCTCCGTCTGGAAGTCGTCGAGCGGGAACTCGAGTCGCGCGGCGAACTCTGCGAGCCGCGGCCACGTGGCGATCATGCAAGCACCTCCTTGGGGGTCACGACGTGCAGGGCACCGGGCACGACCTCGGCGTCGATGGGAAGGTCGGCGAACATCTCGCCGTCGGCCTGTGAGTGGATACCGCTCGCCTCCAAGCGAACTCGCCGGGCGCGATGGATCTCGACGGCCGGATGGGTGATGTGCGTCCCTGAGTAGACCCTGGGGAAGACCCGGAGGAACGCCGCGATCGACAGCGCATGCACGATCATGACGTCGAAGAGCCCGTCCGTGACGTCGGCGTCCGGACAGACGCGCATGCCGCCGCCGAACGAGGTCGTGTTGGCGACCGCCACGAGCATCGCTCGCGTCTCGATGCGGCGCCCGTCGAGCTCGATCGCATACGGGATGGGCCGGAAGACGGGCAGCTCGCGCAGCACCGCGAGGTTGTAGCGCATCTGTCCGTGCGGCCACCTCATCCGCTGGGCCCGCGCGTTGACGACGGCATCGAAACCGGCACCGAGCACCCCGCCGAACCACGTCTCTCCCACGACGCCGTCGCTGACGCGTCCGAGGTCGATCCGGCGGGTGCACCCGTCGGTGAGAAGCGCCACCGCCGACGGCGCGTCGCGGACGGGCAGGCCGAGGTTGCGCGCGAAGTCGTTGCCGGTGCCCGCCGCCACGACGGCGAGCCGGGTGGACGTGCCTGCGCAGAGGTTGACCCCGAGGTGCACCATGCCGTCGCCGCCGACCACGACCACCGTGTCGGCGCCGGAGTCCACGGCATCTCGCCCACGGGCCCGCGCCTGCTGGTAGTCGCTGCCCGACACGTCGACGACCGCGTGCCCGGCCTCGAGGAGCAGCCGCCGCGTCTGCGCACCCAGCACCTGTCCCAGACCCTTCCCGGACGTGGGGTTGACGACCAGGGCGACACGGCGGGACACACCCGCACGCTACAGGGAGGACGCCTCGTCGTCGGGGACGTCCAACCAGTCGGGCTTGTGCTCCTCCTTGCGACGGTCGAGCAGGAACGCGACGCCGACCGAGGCGAAGTAGAGCGCCACCATGGGCGTGGCCAGGAAGAGCATGGTGTACGCGTCGGGCGTCGGGGTCATGATCGCCGCGAAGACGAGGATGACCATGACGGCCGGACGCCAGCCCTTGAGCATCGCCCTCGCCGGCAGCACGCCGACGAGGTTGAGCGCGACGAGGAAGACCGGCAGCAGGAACGCGCAGCCGAAGGCGACGATGAACTTCAGCACGAAGTTGAGGTACTGCGACCCGTCCTGGAGGTTGTAGGCACCCTGGGGCGTGAAACCGAGCAGGACCGCGACGGCCTTCGGCACCATGACGAAGGCGAAGAGGCAGCCGGCGAGGAAGAGCGGCACCGCGGCGACGACGAACAGTCGCGCGACGAGCTTCTCCTTGCTCGTGAGCCCCGGGACGATGAAGCCCCAGATCTGGAAGAGCCAGATCGGGGACGCGATGATGAGGCCGACGGTGAGGGAGGTCGTCAGCTGGAGCGCGAAGGCGTCGGTCATCCCCGCGAAGTTGATGTTGACGACGCCCTCGCGACCGACCTGCAGGTCCCGCAAGGGCTTGGTCAGTGCGTTGATGACGCGGTCGTAGTAGATCCAGCCGACGACGCCACCGATGACGATGGCGATGGCGCTGATGGTGATGCGGTTGCGCAGCTCACGGAGGTGGTCGCCGAGTGACATCCGCCCCTCGGGGTCGCGCTGGCGTCGCAGTGACGGCATTCAGGTGAGTCCGTGTGACGGGTCCGGGAACCGACCCACTCAGAACGTCGAGTCGCGACGGACGTCGTCCGTGCTGCTCGTCGGCGTCGGGGTCGGCGTGGGAGTCGGCGTGGGAGTCGTCGTCGCGGCCGGAGTGGCGGCGCGCAGGCGGTCGGCCTCCGCGCGGGCCTCCGCGGCGCGGCGCTCGGCATCCGCCAGGCGGGCCTCGGCGGCGCGCCGCTCGGCGTCCGCGTCGACGACGTCGCCGGGCACGGTGGTCCGTGCCGCGTCGCTGGGGACGGGCTTGCCGTCCTTCTTCAGCTCGTCGACCTCGGACTTGAAGACCCGGGCGGAACGGCCGAGGCTGCGAGCCATGTCGGGGAGCTTCTTCCAGCCGAACAGGGCGATGAGCACGACCGCGATGATGATGAGTTCGGGGGCACCCAGGTTGGGCATGGTTACGTCTCCTCGTCGAAGGCCGGTCCGGATCGGAACCGTCATGGTGCAGCCTCGGTGCTGCAGGTGACCAGCATACGTGCGCTCGGTGAACCGGACCTGTGCGCCGTGCGGGAGCGTGGCCCTCAGCCGGGCTCGCCGTAGGCCGCCAGCGCGGACCGCGCCTCGTCGGCCACTGCGTCGACGAGCTCCGGCGGCTCGACGACCCGCGCCTCTCCCCCGAGGCGCAGGACGAGGCGCCGGACGAGAGCCGGGTCGGCGACCTTGAGGGTCACCCGCAGCGACCCGTCGGGCCCACGCTCGACCCCCTCGTTGGGGTAGTAGTCCGCGATCCAGGCCGCCCAGCGACTTGCCTCGATGACGACGGTGACGTCGTTCTCGCCGGGGACGAACACGTCGTCGAGATCGCGGGGACGCGCCTGCCTCGGGGGCGTGCCGTCGACATCGAGCACGGAGACGTCCTCGACGCGGTCGAGCCGGAAGAGCCGGACGTCCTCGGCGCGGTGGCAGTAGCCCTCGACGTACCACTGCGCGTCGAGGTTGAGGATGCGCATGATGTCGACGTCGCGCTCGGTCGACTCGTCCCGCGTGGCGACGTAGTAGCGCAGGTGCACCCGCCGGCCGCGAGCGAAGGCGTCCTTGAGCGTCGCCATGGCCGGGTGCTGGCTGCCGTCGTCGAGGTCGAGGTCGATGCGACCCGTCGGCTCGCCGACGGTCGTCGCCGCCGCCACCCTGATCTTGTCGAGCGTGCGCTCGGCGACGTCGGACCCGACCAGCGTCGAGCCCAGGGCCTGCAGTCCGGCCGTCAGGGTGACCGCCTCGTCGCGGGTCAGGCGCATGGGAGCGGCGATGTCGTCGGCGTTGTCGAGGTAGATGTGGCCGCTGTCCCACTGGGCGTCGATGAGCTCGGCGTGGCCGTAGCCCGGTGTGCCGCAGACGAAGAGCAGCTCGAGGTCCTCGACGACCTGGTCCTCGTCGACGCCGAACTCGCGCGCGGCCTCGGAGATCGGCACGCCGCGGTGCTGGAGCAGCCACGGCACCATGTCGAGCAGGCGCCCGAGCCGCTGCGTCGCCGTCTCGGGGGGCCGTCGTGCTGCCGACCGCTTCGAACCGCTCATGCCGGTGCCTCCGATCGCGAGGTCCCGGGCGTGGCCGCGGCCGCGGCCGCCGGTGACGCGCGGTGTGCCCGGGCCACCGCCAGCAGCGCCGAGCGGACGGCCTCGACGAGCTCGGGCGGCGACACGGCCACGGCGTGCGTGCCCAGGGCGACGACGTCGCGCTCGGTCGTGCCGCGGCGGTAGGGCACCTCGATCTCGGCCCACTGCTCGTCGATCTCGGTGGTGCGCTGGGCGAAGCGGCGCAGCGTGTGGCCGCGCCCGTGCCGCACCCGGACGACGGCCGTGCCCGCGGCCTCGGGCGGCTGTGCCTCGAGGGCCACCTCGGGCACGTGGTCGGACGGGACGGCATACGACCCCGCCCTTCCCTTGCGACGGACGGCGCCCTCGAAGCGGCTGAGCCGGAAGGCGCGCTCGTCACCGCGGTCGATGTCGAAGCCGGTGAGGTACCAGCGGCCGTGCCAGTTCTTCAGCGCCCACGGCTGCACGTGGCGCGTCGTCAGCTCGCCGTCGTTCCTGCGGTAGTCGAAGGTGATCGGCTGCAGGGCCGACACGGCGGCGTGCACGGCCTCGAACGCCGGCTCCTTGGTGCGGATGCGCGGCTCGGCCCCGGCCGCGACCGACTCGTCGATCTCGACCCCGGAGAGCCGCAGCTTGCGCAGACCCGCCGAGGCGGCGCCGGAGATGCTGGCCGTCGACCACGCCCGTGCGGCCAGCGCCAGGGCCGCGACCTCGTCTGGCTCGAACGTGATGGCCGGCAGCGTGGTCTCGCTCGCGTCGATGCGGTAGCCGACCTCGTCGTCGAAGAGGACGTCGAGGACGGTCGTCGAGATCGGAATCCCCATCTCGCGCAGCTCGTCCTTGTCGCGCTCGAACATCCGGTCGAAGGCCTCGTCGGAGGTCGCCGCGGCGTAGGCCGGCAGCGACTCGCGGATCTTCTGCTTCGAGACCGGTCGCCGCGCGGACTTCAGCGCGAGGATGAGGTTGAGCAGCCGTTCGGTCTTGTCGGCCGAGGCAGACGCAGGGCTCATCGAGACCTTCCTGAAGGGGCAGCGGCGCGTGGGGGCAGTCCGACGCTACCCGAACATGCGATCGAATAGGGTCACCCCATGATCCAGTGGCGCCGGGGTGTCGTGCTCGAGGTCCGCTCCCGCTGGGCGGGAGCGGTCGAGTATGCCGTCCGCCTCGCCTCGGGTGACGTGGTGCGTGCGCTCGGCTACGTCGAGGTCGTCGGCAGCCTCGGTCCGGGCACCGCGGTGCTGCTCAACACGACGGCCCTCGAGCGCGGACTGGGCACGGGTGGCCTGGCCATCGTCGTCGCGGCCCCGGACGCGCTCCCCCGCCCCGTCGACGACGTCACCGCGGTGCGCGGGCACGTCGTCAAGGCGCGCTACACGCCGTCGCAGACGATGGTGCTCGGCGTCGACGAGCAGGAGAGCGAGCACCACCCCGTCCTCGCCGACGCGGACGACCTCGCCGGGCTTCCGGTCGTCGTCGCTGACCTGCACTCGGCGCTCCCGGCCGTGCTGGCGGGTCTGCGCGAGGCCGCGCCGGGAGGCGCGCGTCGCCTACGTCATGACCGACGGCGGCGCCCTGCCGATCGACTTCTCCCGCACGGTGGCCGGGCTGCGCGAGGCCGGCTGGCTCGAGGCGTCGATCACCGTCGGGCAGGCCTTCGGGGGCGACCTCGAGGCCGTCAACGTCCACACCGGCCTGCTGGCCGCGCACCACGTCGTGGGCGCCGACGTCGTCGTCGTGTCCCAGGGACCGGGCAACCTCGGGACGGGCACGCGCTGGGGCTTCTCGGGCACCTCGGCCGGCGAGGCCGTCAATGCTGCCGGGACGCTGGGCGGCCGGCCCGTCTGCTCGCTGCGGATCTCGGAGGCCGACCCGCGCGAGCGGCACCGCGGCGTCTCGCACCACAGCCTGACGGCATACGGCCGGGTGTCGCTCGTGCCCGCCGACGTGCCGGTCCCCCTGCTGCCGGGGAGCGTCGGGGCGTTGGTGCGGGGCCAGGCGCGTGCGCTGGCGGCCACGAGCGCGGGTCGCCTCACGCTCCACGAGGTGGAGACCGACGGTCTCGACGTGGCCCTGCGTGACGTGCCGGTCCCGTTGCGCACGATGGGCCGTGGATACGACGACGACCGCGCCGGATTTCTCGGCGCGGCCGTCGCAGGGCGTCATGTCGCCCGGATGCTGCTCGCTGGTCGCTGACCCCTCAGGGCCTGTCCACAGGTGTCCTCAGCGCACGTCGTCGAGGTCGACGACGAAGATCAGCGTCTCGCCGGGCTGGATGGCGGCGCCCGCGCCACGCTCGCCGTAGGCGAGGTGCGCCGGGATCGTCAGCTTGCGCCGGCCACCGACCTTCATGCCCTCGATGCCCTTGTCCCAGCCGGCGATGACCATGCCCACCCCGAGACGGAAGTCGAGCGCGCTGCCGCGGTTCCAGGACGAGTCGAACTCCTCGCCCGTCGAGTGTGCGACGCCGACGTAGTGGGCGCTGACCGTGTCGCCCGCCTTCGCCTCGCGGCCGTCGCCCTCGATGAGGTCCTCGATGACGAGGTCGGCAGGTGCGTCGCCCTCCGGGAAGTCGATCTCGGGCTTGGTGCGGTTGGGGTCGAGTGCCATGCTGCGTTTCCCTTTCGTAGATGACTCAGGTGACTCAGGTGACTCAGGTGACTCAGGTGACTCAGGTGACTCAGGTGACTCAGGTGGGTGGCGATCGGGTCGCCGGTCCGGCTGCTGCTCAGTAGGCGTCGAGGATGTCGACGACGAACACGAGGGTGTCGGTGCCGGAGATCTTCGGCGGGCTGCCCGCCTTGCCGTAGCCGTCGGCCGGCGGGATGACGAGCAGCACGCGGCTGCCCACCTTCTTGCCCACGAGCGTCTTGTCCCAACCGGGGATGACCCCGCCGACGCCGATCGGGAAGTCGGCGGCCGCACCACGCTGCCACGAGGAGTCGAAGACGCTGCCGTCCTTCCAGAGGACGCCGTGGTACTGCGCGCTGATCGTCTGGCCCTTCTGCACCGTCGCCCCGGTGCCTTGGATCAGGGTCGCCTGCTGCGTCGTCGTCGGGGCGGCCGTCTTGGGCACCGTGACGGTGGGCTCCTTGGTCGGCCCGTTCTTGAACTCCACGGTGGGCAGACCAGCGGGCGCCGCCGTCTGGGTGCCGTCGACCTTCGTCATGGGCGTGTGCACGTCGGCGATGTCGGCGACGACGACGATGGTGTCGGTGCCCTTGACGCCGAGCTGCTCGTTGCCGGCAGAGCCGAAGCCCTTCTCGGGCGGAATCGTGAAGGCGATGCGGCTACCCTTCGTGGCGCCGACCAGACCCTCGAGGAAGCCGGCCACGATGTCGGACCGGCCGAGACGGTAGCCCTCCTCCGAGCGCCCCGCGGCAAAGCCGTCGTCGAGGAGCTTGCCGCTCGTGCCGTTGTAGATCTGCGCGCGCAGGCGCACCGTGTCGGCCTTGGTCGCGGCCGTGCCGGAGCCCGGCGTCAGCACCTTGTGCTCGACAGCCTTGGAGCTGATCGGCGTGGTGCCGAGGGTCACCTTCGGAGCCGTCTTGAGGTCGACGGCACCGGTGGCGGTCACACCCTTGAGGGCGGCCGACGCGGCGACGCTCGTGGTCGAGGTGCCGGTGGACCCGGACGAGCTCGACCCGCATGCAGCGACGGTCGTGAGCCCGAGGGCAGCGATCAGGACAACGGCCGCACGAGCGGCTGGGCGGTTGGGGCGCACAGGGGAAGACTTTCGGTCGAGGCGGGCGGGCGTGGAGGTCCCGCTGGGCAAATCCCAGCCACTGTAACCCCCACCCTTGTGCGCGGTGCACAGCGCGCTGACAGGTGGGAACGGCACGCCGTGAGCCGTCACCGTGGTGCTCGACCACCCGGCGGAGGGGTGGGCTCAGAGGGGCCGCTGGACCGTCGGGGACCGGTCGATCGTCTCCATGAGGCGCTCGACCCGCTCGTCCACGGAACGGAACGGGTCCTTGCACAGGACGGTCCGCTGGGCCTGGTCGTTGAGCTTGAGGTGGACCCAGTCCACGGTGAAGTCGCGACCGTGGGCCTGGGCGGCCCGGATGAAGTCGCCGCGCAGCTTGGCGCGCGTCGTCTGCGGCGGACGGACCTTCGCCTCGAAGATCTCGACGTCGGAGGCGACGCGCGCCGTTCGACCGTGCCGCTGGAGCAGGTAGAAGAGCCCGCGCCGCCTGTTGATGTCGTGGTAGGCGAGGTCGATCTGCTGGATCCGGGCGTCGGCGAGGGAGAGTCCGTGCTTGGCCCGGTAGCGCTCGATGAGGCGGTGCTTGATGACCCAGTCGATCTCGGTGTCGATGGCGTCGAGGTCTCCCGACCCGATGGCGTCGAGGGCGCGGCCCCAGAGGTCGATGACCTGTTTCGTGTCCGGGCTGTCCATGCCCTCGCGGTCGACGAACTCGACGGCCTTGTCGAGGTACTCGCGCTGCATGTCCAGGGCCGACAGCTCGCGTCCGTTGGCGAGCCGGACGGTGGCGCGACCGCTCGGGTCGTGGCTCATGGTGCGGATGGCCCGGATGGGGTTCTCCATCGACAGGTCACGCATGACGATGCCCGCCTCGATCATCCGAAGCACGAGGTCGGCGCTGCCGACCTTGAGCAGGTTGGTCGTCTCGGACATGTTGGAGTCACCGACGATGACGTGCAGACGGCGATACCTCTCGGCGTCCGCATGCGGCTCGTCCCGGGTGTTGATGATGGGGCGGCTGCGCGTCGTCGCGGACGACACGCCCTCCCAGATGTGGTCGGCCCGCTGACTGACGGCGAAGCTGGCGCCGTGGGCCGTCGCGACGACCTTGCCGGCCCCGCAGATGATCTGCCGGCTGATGAGGAACGGGATGAACATGTCGGAGACCCGCTGGAAGTCGCCGGACCGCCCGTAGAGGTAGTTCTCGTGACAGCCGTAGGAGTTGCCGGCGGAGTCGGTGTTGTTCTTGAAGACGAAGATCTCGCCCTCCACTCCGTCGTCACGCAGCCGGCCCTGGGCGTCCTCGACGAGACCTTCGAGGATCCGCTCCCCCGCCTTGTCCTGGACGACGAGCTCACGCACGGAGTCGCACTCGGCCGTGGCGTACTCCGGGTGGGAGCCCACGTCCAGGTAGAGGCGCGCACCGTTGCCGAGGAAGACGTTGCTCGAACGCCCCCACGCGACGACCCGGCGGAAGAGGTAGCGCGCGACCTCGTCCGGAGTCAGGCGCCGCTGGCCCTGCGTCGTGCAGGTCACGCCGTACTCGTTCTCGATCCCGAAGATCCGCCGCTCCATGGACCAACTGTAGGCGGATTGCCGACCGCCGCCCGGGATGGACCGGTGCGGTCGTCACGACGCCGGGGACAGCGCGGCGAAGTCGTCCCGGGTGAGGGGCCGGTAGAGGAGCTGCCCGTTCGCGTCGGGCATCGCCCGGACCTTGCCGTCCTGGACGATCTGCACCGCGGACGCGATCGTGTCGGCGGTGACCGTGAAGACGAGCTGGGCCAGGGCCTCCTGCTGTGCCCGCACGGACAGTCGGTCGAACCCCGGCGGCACGTTGATCTCGGCCGCGCCGTCGGCGGTCAACCGGCCGACGATCGGGGCCGTCGTCGCGGGCAGCGCGGTGCGCAGGCCGAGGGCAACCTCGTCCCGAGACACCGGCAGGGCGAGCGCCGCGAGGGCCGGGTCGATGCCTGACCCCTCGGACACCTGCCGCTCCACCCGGGCGAGTCGGTCGCCCCGGAGCAGGTAGACCTGCATCGTGAAGGGCACCGCGGTCGCCGTCACCGAGCCGGACGTCGTCGCCCGCGTCGAGCCCGGGACGACCACGGGGGCCTCCTGCGGACGCAGCGTGCAGGCCGACACCGAGCCCCAGCACGAGGAGCGAGGATGCGACGGTCCCGGCCAGGGCCCGGACGCCCGGGCTCCGGGGCCGCTCAGGCCTCGGTGATCGGCAGCTCGACGACAAACCTCGCACCTCCTTCCGGTCGGTCCTCGACACCGACGGATCCCCCGTGCAGCGCGACGTGACGCTGCACGATGGCGAGGCCGAGCCCGAGGCCCGCTCCGTCGGAGGGGCCGGACCCTCGGGCGAACCGATCGAAGATCCGGGAGCGGTGGTCGGGAGCGACCCCGGGGCCGGCGTCGTCCACCTCGATGCGAGCAGTCGTGCCCAGCCTCACGAGCCGCACGGCCACGACGCCCCCACCGTGCGAGTCGGCGTTGGTGACGAGGTTTGCGACGACCCGTTCGAGCCGGCGCTTGTCGACCCGTACCGTGAGCGGCGCCCCCGGCTCGGTGACCGGGCGCCCCGCTGCATGGTCGGCGGCCGTCCGCACGAGGTCGGCGAGGTTGACCTCCTCGAGCACGAGGCCCTGGCCGGCATCGTGCCGGGCCATCTCGAGCAGGTCGACCACGAGCCGACGGAAGCGTTCGAGGTCCTCCGCGAGCAGGGCGAGCGGCTCGCGCACCGACTCCGGCAGCGAGTCCTCGCGGTTCTGGATGACCTCCATCGAGTTGAGCATCGTCGTGAGCGGCGTGCGCAGCTCGTGGCTGACGTCGACCGCGAAGCGCGAGTCCGCCGCGACCCGGTGCTCGAGCTCGGCGACGGCCCGGTTGAACGACGCCCCGAGCGGGCCGAGGTCGGGGTCGTTGCCGGTCTGGAGACGGGCGTCGAGGCGTCCCTCGGCCACGGCGGCGGCGACGCTCCCCAGCTCGGCAAGCGGTCGCAGCACGAGGCGGCTCGCGCTGCGTCCGAGCCCGGCCCCGAGCACGGCAGTGGCCGCGGCGCCCACGACGAGCACGGTCGACAGGGTCTGGAGCGTCCGGTCGAGCTCGGTCAACGGGAACACCTCGAAGAAGGCGGAGTGCGCGGGCGAGAGCGGGACCCCGACCGCGAGGACGAGCTGGCCGTCGACGTCGACCCGCTGGGTCGCGCCCTGGCCTCCCGTCACGGTGTCGATGAGGGCCGCCGGAAGGGTGGAGGCACCGAGCTGCGGCGACGTCGAGTACCACTGCCCACCGACGAGACACAGGGACGCAGTCGACTGGGTCGTCGGCAGGCCGTCGAGGGGTGCCGTGACGAGACCGGCCCTCGAGACGAGGCCCTCCTCGATGACGGTGCGGCCGAGGTCTCCCTCCGCCATCGCCATCGCCTCGTGCTGGCTGACGAGGTACGTCGAGACGACGGTCCAGATGAGCAGCGACAGCACGGCCGACACCGCCAGCGACAGAAGCCCGAAGGCGAGCGTCACCCGCGACCGCAGGCCCCGCACTCAGACCGCCAGCCGATATCCCAGCCCGCGCGCCGTCACGACGTACCTCGGGTTGGCGGGATCCGGCTCGATGCGCTGCCGCAGACGGCGGACGTGGACGTCGACGATGCGGCTGTCGCCGAAGTAGCCGTAGCCCCACACCCGGTCGAGGAGGTCCTCACGGCTGCAGATGCGTCCGTCGGCGACGGCCAGCTCGACGAGCAGCCGGAACTCCGTGCGGGTCAAGGAGATCCGGCGTCCGTCCCTCGTGACGACCCCGTCGTCGAGGCCGATCGCGACGTCGTCGACGACGATCCGGCGTGGGCGGTGGTCGACGGCCGGCTCGACGCGTCGGAGCATGGCGCGGATGCGTGCGGTGAGCTCGCGCGCGACGAGGGGCTTCGTCATGTAGTCGTCGGCACCCGACTCGAGACCTGCCACGACGTCATGGCTGTCGGTGCGCGCCGTCACCATGATGACCGGCACGCTGCTGCTGCGTCTGATCTCACGGCACACCGAGAAGCCGTCGGTGTCGGGCAGCATGAGGTCGAGCAGCACGACGTCTGGGTCCACGCCGGCGAGCTGTGTCAGGCACTGTTGACCGTCGCCGGCCTCGACGACCTCGAACCCCTCGTCCTCCAGCGCGAGACGGAGAACGCGCCGAACCCTCGCATCGTCCTCGACCAGCAGCACACGCCGCGCCATACCGCCAGTATCGCGCGGCCCCGCACGGCACATGACGACTGTCACCAAAGCGTCACACAAGCCTTCCGTCCGTGACGGTTCGTTTGCACTCTCGTGTCGCCTCGTCAGTACGCCGCCCGGTGCACCCGCGGCGTGCCTAGCGTGAAACCGGCACGCCCCGACGTACGAGGCCGCCGAGGGGGCACGCGTGCCCGTCACGGAAGAGGGACGACATGACCAGAAGCACCAGGCCGCTCACGTGGGTGACCGCCATCGCCGCCGCCGGGTTGGGACTCGCCGCGTGCACGGCGTCCAACGGCACGACGGGAACGGGCGGGACCGGCGGGGCCGGTGCTGCGGCCGCCGGCACCCCCGTCCGCGGGGGAACCCTCAACATGCTCGGCAGTGGCGACGTCGACTACATGGACCCCAACATCAGCTACTACAGCATCGGCTACCTCGGACTGCGGCAGTGGAGCAGGCAGCTGTTCACCTACCCCGCCCAGAACGGTCAGACGACGCAAGCCGTGCCCGACCTCGCCACCGAGATGCCGACGGCCGGCAAGGGCATCAGCAGCGACGGCCTGACCTACACCATCGCCATCCGGCCGGGGGCCAAGTGGAACACCTCACCGGCCCGCCAGGTGACGGCTGCCGACATGGTGCGCGGCGTCAAGCGCACGTGCAACCCCGCGCAGCCGTTCGGCGGCCTGCCCGACTACCTCGACCTCATCGTCGGCATGAAGACGTTCTGCGACGGGTTCGGGAAGGCCGGCAGCACGGCGGCCGCGATCTCGGCCTACATGAACAAGACGGACCTGCCCGGGGTCGTGGCCAAGGACGACCTCACCGTCGTGTTCAAGCTGACGCACCCGGCCGCCTACTTCCCCGACATGCTCACCCTGACCGCCTTCTCGCCGGCACCGAAGGAGTACGACGCCTACGTCCCGGCCAGCGCGGAGCTCGGGCAGCACACGATCTCCGACGGCCCCTACATGATCGAGTCGTACGCGCCGACGAAGAACATCACCTTCGTCCGGAACCCCGCCTGGTCGGCGGCGTCCGACCCCATCCGCAAGGCGTACGTCGACAAGATCGTCATCAACGAGACGGTCACACAGGACTCGACCCAGCAGCAGCTGCAGACCGGGACGGCCACCGCCGACATGGAATGGGACAACTTCCCGCCGCCCTCGCAGCTCCCCGCCCTCATCTCGCAGAAGGACCCCAACCTCAACCTCGGCCCGTCGTCGTCCAGCAACCCCTACGTCGTGTTCAACACCGTGTCACCGAACACCAACGGGGCGCTCGGCAACGTCAAGGTGCGCCAGGCGCTCTCCGAGGCGATCAACCGCACGAACATCATCCAGGTGCTGGGCGGCCCGAAGCTCAACCAGCCCCTCAGCCACGTCCTGCCGTCGGTCATCGTCGGTGGCGAGAAGAACTTCGACCTCTACCCCTACGACGCGACGAAGGCCAAGTCCGACCTCGCCGCAGCGGGCTACCCCAACGGGCTCACCCTCAAGATGCTCTACCGCAACTCGTCGCAGGGCAGCAGCAAGACCTTCCAGACGGTCCAGCAGGACCTGTCGAAGATCGGCGTCACCGTGGTCGGCGTCCCCTCGCCGAACGCCGACTTCTACACGAAGTACCTGCAGGTGCCCACCGTCGCCCAGCGCGGCGTCTGGGACCTGGCCACGGCCGGGTGGGGCGCCGACTGGTACGGCAACGCGGCCCTGTCGTTCTTCAACCCGCTCTTCTACGGCAAGGCGGCCTTCCCGCCGCATCGGCAGCAACTTCGGTCTCTACGACAACCCCGCCACCAACGCCCTCATCGCACAGGCGCCTCGGCAAAGACGCAGGACGAGGCGGCGACCATGTGGGCCCAGGCCGACCAGCAGGTCATGAAGGACGCCCCGTTCTTCCCGATCACCAACCCGATCCAGGCCAACTACCGGGCCACCCAGGTGCAGGGTGCGGTCTACGTGCCGGCGATCCAGAACTTCGACCCGACCAACGTCTGGCTGAGCGCCGACAAGCAGGGCGGCTGAGCGAGACCCGGGAGCTGTCACCATGTCGCTCCTCGAGGTCCGTGACCTCCGCGTCGCCTTCAACACCCCCGACGGGGTGTTGGAGGCGGTGCGCGGGCTCTCCTTCGACGTCGACCGTGGCACCACCCTCGCCATCGTCGGCGAGTCCGGCTCGGGCAAGAGCGTGGCCACGCAGACCATCACCGGTCTGACGACCGGCGCCCGGGTGACCGGGTCGGCGCGTTTCGACGGCACCGAGCTCATCGGTGCCTCCCCAGAGGTCCTCCGCGGGATCCGGGGGGCGCGCATCGGGATGATCTTCCAGGACCCGCTCTCGAGCCTGCACCCCTACTACAAGGTCGGCTGGCAGATCGTCGAGATGATTCGCGCCCACGACCGGGGCGTGTCGACGGACGCTGCTCGGCGCCGCGCTGCCGAGCTGCTCGCCGTGGTCGGGATCCCGCACGCCCAGAGCCGGATCGACGACTACCCCCACCAGTTCTCCGGCGGGATGCGTCAGCGGGTGATGATCGCCATGGCGATGGCCCTCGACCCGGCCCTGCTCATCGCCGACGAGCCGACCACGGCCCTCGACGTCACCGTCCAGGCCCAGGTCCTGTCGGTGATGCGTCGCCTCCAGGAGGAGTTCGGCACCGCCATCATCCTCATCACCCACGACCTCGGTGTCGTCGCGGAGATGTCCGACGAGGTGGTGGTCATGTACGCCGGGGTCGGCGATGGAGCGGGCGCCCCGGCGCACCCTCTTCTACGCCAACCACCACCCCTACAGCGAGGGCCTGCTCGGTTCGCTCCCCGCCAAGGGCGGCGCGCGGACGCGGCTCACCCCCATTCTCGGCGTGCCGCCGTCGCTCATCGACCTGCCGGAGGGGTGCCCCTTCGCGCCCCGGTGCCCGTATGCGTTCGACCGGTGCCGGAATGAGACGCCGCCGCTGCATCGGGTGTTCGACGACCCCGACCACGACTCCGCCTGCTGGCTCACTCCCGTCCTGTCCGAGCGTGAGGCGCTGCGCACGACGCGCTTCGAGCGCGGCGTCGAGCAGGTGCAGGTGAGCGCGCCAGTGCCTGGAGGCGCAGCAGTGCAGGACGAGGGCCGCGGTGACCGGCAGAGGAGGCCTCGCCATGACCGAACCACTCCTTCGGGTCGAGGGACTGACGAAGTCCTTCCCGGTCCGCTCCGGTGGCCTCTGGCGCCGTGACGTCGCCAGGTGCACGCCGTGGACGACGTCACGCTCGAGATCCAACCCGGCGAGACCCTCGGCCTGGTCGGGGAGACCGGCTGCGGCAAGTCGACCCTGGCGCGCTGCATGGCGCGGCTCTACGACATCACCAGCGGGTCCGTGTGGTTCGACGGTCGCGACATCACGCAACTCGACCGCCGACAGCTGCGCGCCGTGCGCAGGGACGTGCAGATGATCTTCCAGGACCCCTACGGGTCGCTGAACCCGCGCCGTCGGGTCGGCGCCATCATCGGCGACCCGTTCGTCATCCACGGCATGGCGACCCGTCGCGACCTCAAGGCCAAGGTGCAGGACCTCATGGCGACCGTCGGGCTCAACCCCGAGCACTACAACCGCTTCCCCGCGGAGTTCTCCGGCGGCCAGCGCCAGCGCATCGGCGTGGCGCGGGCCCTGGCCCTGCGTCCCAAGCTCGTCATCTGCGACGAGCCGGTGTCGGCGCTCGACGTCTCGATCCAGGCCCAGATCATCAACCTGCTCATCGACCTGCAGGACGAGTTCGCCCTGACCTACCTCTTCATCACCCACGACCTGTCGGTCGTGCGCCACGTCAGCGACCGCATCGCGGTCATGTACCTCGCCAAGGTCGTCGAGACCGCCCCCACGCCCGAGCTGTTCAGCACGACGAGGCACCCCTACACGCGCTCGCTGCTGTCGGCCCTCCCGGTGCCCGACCCGGACCTGGCCGACAGCCGAGAGCAGATCGTCCTCGTCCGGCGACCTCCCGACTCCCACGGACCCGCCGTCGGGGTGCCGCTTCCACACCCGCTGCCCGAAGGCACGTCAGGACTGCGTCACGTCGGAGCCGCCGCTGGTGCCGGTGCTCGGCGACGAGCTCGACCATTCGACGGCCTGCCACCACCCGCTGACCGTCGGCGAGGACCTCTCGCTGGCCCGCCCCGACATCGACGCCTCGGAGATGGTCGGTGACGCCACCTTGTCGCACGGCGCCGGCAGCGACGCCGCCCGAGTCCGGAGGTGAGTCACGATGAGCATCGTCCCCCCGCACGACCCCATGGACCCGACGGCCCCCCGGCTGACCGACCTGGAACCGGAAGCGGAGGCACCGCCGTTCCTCGACCCCGAAGCAGCCGACGAGCGTCCCGTCGCGTCCCGTCACATCGAGGGGCGAAGCCCGTGGGTGCTCGCGTGGCAGCGCCTGCGCCGCGACCGGGTCGCGATGGTCTCCCTCGTCATCATCGGACTGATCATCCTGCTCGCGGTCTTCGCACCGCTGACCACCGCCGTCACCGGGCACCCGCCGAACGAGCAGTACCGCGAGACCGGACTCTCAGCCGACGGGCTCCCCCTTCCCCCGAACTCGACCTTCTGGCTGGGCACCGACGACCTCGGGCGCGACATCTTCGTCCGCATCGCCTACGGCGCGAGGATCTCGCTGCTCGTCGGAGTTGCCGCAACGCTCCTGACCGTGATCATCGGCGTCGTCGTCGGGCTGGCGGCCGGCTACCTCGGCGGCGTCGTCGACACCCTGCTCGCACGGCTCATCGACCTCGTGCTGTCCATCCCGTTCCTGCTCGTCGCCATCGCCCTCGTGTCGATCACCGGCCCGAGCCTGCTCGTGACCGTGCTCGTCATCGGGTTCTTCAGCTGGGCGTCCGTGGCCCGCATCGTCCGTGGTCAGGTCCTGTCCCTGCGCGAGCGGGAGTTCGTCGAGGCGGCGCGGTCACTCGGAGCCTCGGACCGCCGGATCATGTTCGTCGACATCCTCCCCAACATCCTCGCCCCGATCATCGTCTACGCGTCGCTGCTCATCCCCGTCGTCATCGTCGTGGAGGCGACCCTGTCCTACCTCGGTCTGGGCCTCGCCCCGCCCACCGCCGACTGGGGCGGGATGATCAGCGACGCCCAGAACTACTACACGACGGCGTGGTGGTTCATGGTCTTCCCCGGCGCCGCCCTGCTGATGACCACCTTGGCCTTCAACCTGTTCGGTGACGGCGTGCGCGACGCCTTCGACCCGCGCAGCGACCGGATCTTCGAGTGAGGGGCTGACCCATGTTGCGCTTCCTCGTCCGCAGGCTGGCTCTCGGGCTGCTCATCATGTGGCTCATCTCGCTCGCCGTGTTCGCCCTCTTCTTCATCGCCCCGAACGACGTGGCCCGGACGCTCGCCGGACGCCAGGCCACCCCGGAGACGGTCGCCCTCATCTCGGCCCGGCTGGGCCTCGACCAGCCGATCTGGAAGCAGTACCTCGACTTCCTCGGGCAAGGCGCTGCACGGGGACCTCGGCTACGACTACTACCACCAGGTGCCCGTCACGACGATCATGGCGCAGGCGCTGCCGATCACGCTGAGCCTCGTCGTCGGCGGAGCCATCATCTGGCTCGTCATGGGGGTCTTCAACGGCGTCGTCTCCGCGATCCGGCCACGGTCGTTCATCGACCGGTCCTGACGGCCTTCTCGCTCTTCTTCTACTCGATGCCGACGTTCTTCCTCGGACTGCTGCTGCTCTTCTTCCTCTACTACCAGCTCACCGTGGCGGGCTACCCGATCTTCCCGCCGGGCGGCTACGCCCCGCTGAGCGACGGCCTGGGGCCATGGGTGCAGCACCTCATCCTGCCGTGGTTCACCCTCGCGCTCGTCTCGGCCGCCACCTACACCCGCCTCACCCGGGCCTCGATGCTCGAGGTCCTCGGCGAGGACTACGTCCGCACGGCGCGGTCCAAGGGCATCCGCGAGAGCCGCGTGATCACCCGGCACGCGCTCCGCTCGGCCATGACCCCGGTGGTCACCCAGTTCGGCATCGACGTGGGGGCCCTCGTCGGCGGCGTCGTCGTCACCGAGACCGTGTTCAGCCTGCCCGGCCTCGGCAAGACCGTCGATCGACGCCATCAACCAGCAGGACCTCCCCGTCATCATCGGGATCGTGCTCTTCGCCTCGTTCGCGGTCGTGGTGGCCAACATCATCGTCGACATGTTCTATGCCGTCCTCGACCCGCGCGTCCGCCTGCACTGAGCACCTTCCTGGGCGAGCGTGCGGTGATCCCTGCCAAGATGGCGACCGTCCACCCCTCCCAGCCCCCGCACCTGCATTGGACGGTCATGATCGACAGACCACACTTCAAGTTCTCCCGCCGCGGCTACGAGCCCGAAGAGGTCGACTCGTTCATCGAGTCGCAGAACCGCACCCTGCAGGCAGCCAAGAAGGACGCTGCCGAGCGCAGCGTGGAGCTGACCAGGCTCAACGCTGCCCTGACCGACCTGCGGGGCCAGCTCGGTCAGCAGTCGCGGGTCATGGCCGACCTGAAGAACAGCTCTCCGACGCCTGCCCAGACGTTCACCGACCTCGGCGAGCGCATCGCCCAGATCCTGTCGCTCGCCGACCAGGAGGCGGCCGAGATGCGCACGCGCGCCACTGACCGAGGCCGACGAGATCCGCGAGCGCGCCAGACGGGCGGCCGCCGAGCTCAAGACGACCACCACGTCGTATGCCGAGCAGGCTCGCGCGCGCGCGGACGAGGAAGCCGTACGCATCATCGCCCAGGCCAACCGGGAGGCGCAGGCCGTCGTCGCCGAGGCCCAGAGCGTCACGGCCGCGCAGCGCCAGGAGGTCGCCGCCGAGTTCGAGGCGCACCGCCTCAAGGCGTCCACGGCGTCCGCGGAGCTCGAGGTCACGCTCGCCGCCCGCCGCGAGTCGGCCGACGCCGAGTTCGAGGCGCGCCGCCAGCAGCAGGAGGCCGCCCTCACCGAGAGCGAGTCCCGGCTGCGCCAGCTCACCGAGCGGGCCGAGCACGACGCGCACGAGATGCGCGCAAGGGCCGAGCACCTGCTCCAGAACGCCGAGGCGCAGGCCGACCAGATCGTGTCCGAGGCCCGCGACCACGCGTCGCGGGTGCGTGAGGAGTCCGACCGCGAGCTCGCCGCGGCGTCGGCTCAGCGGGACAGCATCACCGCGCAGCTGAGCAATGTCCGTCAGATGCTCGCCACCTTGGGTGGCGGGGCTCTGGTGCAGAATCTGGATGCTCCGGCCAAGACGGCCCAGCCCGCCGAGGTCGCCGACGCCGAGCAGCCTGTCCCTGCCCCGGTGCGGGAGGCGGCAGAACCCGCCGACGACGTGGACCAGGCCGAGGACGATGAGCAGCGACGACGAGGAAACTCAGGACATCGAGGACGACGGCTCGTCCCAGGGTTCCGACGAGTCGTCGTACGGCCAGCGCAGCGCCTCCGGCGCCGGGGTCAGCGCCACGCGCCGCTGACGACGCCGCCGGCCGCCGGCCTGATCGCGGCCCGAGCATGACGAAGGCCGCCCACCAGCCGGTGGGCGGCCTTCGTCGTGTCACCCCTCTCGAGGCGGAGTGCTGAGCATTCAGGCCGGGGGCGTCGCGGGGGCCGACCCTTCGGGTGACTCCCCTGTCGTCGTGGGATCCCCGGGTGCCGGAGCCGATCCCGAGCCCAGCAGGCCGGCCGGTGCGTCGGTCGTCTCGCGCGGCTCACCGAGCAGACGGGTGAGCAACGGACCGACGATGCGCCGGAACGAGCGGCGCGGACGGTCGCGGTCGAGCACGGCCACCTCGAGCTGGGCCTCGTCCAAGGGCCGGCGCTCGCCGTTCTCGCCGGCGCCGAGCACGTCGACGGCGAGCCGCAGGACCTCGCTCAAGGTCATGCCCGGTCGCCATCCGGTGCCCAGCCGCTCCTCGGCCGCGTCGCTCGCTCCCCCCATCGCGACGAACCCCTGCTCGTCGGCGACCGACCCGTCGTAGGTCAGTCGGAAGATCTGGTCGGTGTCGCTGTCGGTGCCCACCTCCGCCACGACGATCTCGATCTCGAAGGGCTTGGACTCCTGGGTGAACACGGCCCCGAGCGTCTGGGCATACGTGTTGGCCAGCGCCCGGGCCGTCACGTCGGTGCGGTCGTAGGAGTAGCCACGCAGGTCGGCGTAGCGGATGCCCGCGACCCGCAGGCTCTCGAACTCGTTGTAGCGCCCGACCGCCGCGAAGGCGATGCGGTCGTAGATCTCGGACACCTTGTGCAGGGCGCGCGACGGGTTCTCGGCGACGAAGGCGATGCCGCGGTCGTATCCCACCACCACGACCGACCGTCCGCGCGCGATTCCCTTGCGCGCGAAGTCGGCCCGGTCCTTCATGACCTGCTCGGGCGGGACGTAGAACGGCATGCTCATCGGGCACCTCCCGGGTTGTCGCGACGGGCCTCGACGACGTTCTGCACGTGCCGTTCGAGGACGTCCTGCGCGACGAACCGCGCGCCGGAGTGGTCGACGACCGCCACGGTCGGCCAGATCTGGCGGCCGAGGTCGGGGCCCCCGGTGGCCGAGTCGTCGTCGGCGGCGTCGTAGAGCGCCTCGATGGCCACCGACACGGCCTGCTGCTCCTCGAGCCCGGGCCGCCACAGCTTCTTGAGCGAGCCGCGCGCGAAGACCGGACCCAGAGCCGGTCGAGTGGTGGCCGCCCTCGATGTAGCACCCGCCCGTGACGTCGTAGGAGTAGATGCGGCCGCGTCGCCGACTCGAGGTCGAAGCCGGCATACGTCGGCACGACCGTCAGGCCCTGCATCGCCAGCCCGAGGTTGCCCCGGATCATCGACGCGAGGCGGTTGGCCTTGCCCTCGAGGGACATGATGGCGCCCTCGATCTTCTCGTAGTGCTCGAGCTCGACCTGGTAGAGCCGGACGAGCTCGATGGCGATGCCGGCGGTGCCGGCGATGCCCACCACGCTGTAGTCGTCGGCCGCGAAGACCTTCTCCATGTCACGGTTGGCGATGACGTTGCCCATGGTGGCTCGGCGGTCGCCGGCCATGACGACGCCGCCGTCGAAGAGCAGGGACACGATCGTCGTGCCGTGCGGTGCCTCGATGCTCGCACCGGAGGGCAGGCGCCGGCCCGCCGGCAGCAGCTCGGGACGGTAGGCGGAGACGAACTCGGTGAACGACGAGGAGCCGACGGTGAGGAAGGCGTCGTCGATCTGCCGTGATCGTCCCGTGGACGGCTGGGTCACTGGCCGCCCTTCTGCACGAACCCGCGGACGAACTCCTCGGCGTTGGACTCCAGGACGCCGTCGATCTCGTCGAGGACGCTGTCGATGTCGTCGGAGAGGCCCTCCTTGACGGCAGCCCCGGCGGGCGCGGTCGGGGGCGCCTCCGGTGTCTCCGGCGGCTCCTCGTCACGACGCTGCGGCTTGACGTGCTCCTGACCCGGCATGGCTACCTCCCAGACGTGTTGGACCTCGTGACCCGACCCTAACCCGACCCCGCTCCGCCTGTGGACCCCGCCGTCCGAGCACCCTGCTGCGATAGCGACGGCGGCTACTCCGGCGTGGCCAGCCCGCGGAGCAGCTCACCGACGTCGGCGCTCTGCTCGAGCAGGGTGCCCACCTGCGCCCGGGTGCCGCGCTCCGGCTCGAGGATCGGCACGCGCTGCAGGCTCGCGTGGCCGGGGACGTCGAAGACCACGGAGTCCCAGCTGGCCGAGAACACCTGTGAGGTGAAGCGGCGCACGCACTCACCGCGGAACCAGGCGCGGGTGTCCTCGGGCGGCGTGGTCTGGGCTTCCTTGACCTCCTCCGGCGTCACGAGGTCGCGGAGCATGCCGCGGTCCCGCAGCCGGTGGACGAGGCCCTTCTCGGGCCGCACGTCGGCCCACTGGATGTCGATGGCGGCGAGCCGGTGGTCGTCCCAGGACAGGCCGTCGCGGGCGCGGTAGCCCTCGAGGAGCTTCAGCTTGGCGACCCAGTCGAGCAGCGGGGCGCACGACATGACGTCGCGCCCGAGGCCGGTGAGGACCTCCTCCCAGAGACCCATGACCTCGGCCGTCGCCTCGGGCTCGGGGTCGTCGCCGCGCCGGTCCAGCCAGGCGCGGGCGGCCTCGAGGTACATCCACTGGACGTCGAGGGCGGTCACCGTGCGGCCGTCGACGAGCTCGACCGTGGCCGCGAGCGACGGGTCGTGCGAGATCGTCTGGAGGGCGGCGACCGGGCGCCGGACGGACCAGTCCTCGGTGAGGTGTCCGTCCTCGATCATGCCGAGCACGAGCGAGGTCGTGCCGGTCTTGAGCAGCGTCGCGACATCGAGGTGGTTGGCGTCGCCGATGATGACGTGCAGGCGCCGGTAGCGGTCGGCGACGGCGTGTGGCTCGTCACGGGTGTTGATGATCGGGCGCTTGAGCGTGGTCTCGAGCCCGACCTCGGTCTCGAAGAAGTCGGCGCGCTGGGAGATCTGGTAGCCGGCTCCCCGGCTGTCGACCCCCAGCCCGACCCGGCCGGCGCCGCAGACGACCTGGCGCGTCACGAAGAACGGGATGAGGCCGCGGACGATCTCGGGGAAGGGCGTGCGCCGGGGCATGAGGTAGTTCTCGTGGGTGCCGTAGGACTGGCCCTTGCCGTCGGCGTTGTTCTTGTAGAGGTTCACGGGCGGCTGGCCGGGCCGCGCGGCGAGCAGGCGGACGGACTCGAGCGCGATGGCGTCACCGGCGCGGTCCCAGGTGACGGCGTCGCGCGGCAGGGTCACCTCGGGCGAGCTGTACTCCGGATGGGCGTGGTCGACGTAGTAGCGGGCGCCGTTGGTGAGCACGACGTTGGCGAGCGTCGGGTCCTCGACGTCGGTGAGCTGGCTCGGGTCGGCGGTCTGCCGGTCGAGCTGCCAGCCGCGCGCGTCGCGCAGCGGGTCCTCGAAGGCGTAGTCCCAGCTCGACTGGTTGGAGCGGATCCCCTGGGAGGCGGCATACACGCTGACGACCTGGCCCGAGAGGAACATCGGGTTGGCCATCGGGTCACCGGGCACCGAGATGCCGTACTCGGTCTCGAGCCCCATGATCCGCCGCACCGTCATGGCCCGACGATAACCGCCCGGGCCGTCGGCGCCGCGCGGCGTCCGTCACCGGCCCATGGCGTATGCCGTGGGGTGGCCGCTAGATGGCCCCCACCTTCTGCAGCCGGTTGAGCGAGAACCAGCCGAACGGGATGGGCAGCCAGTAGGTCGCGAGGCGGTAGAGCAGGACCGACGAGACGGCGGTGCCGCTGTCCACGCCGATGGAGATCAGGCCGAACGACATCGCCGCCTCGATGCCCCCGAGCCCGCCCGGGGTCGGGACCGCCGATCCGACGATCGCGCCGGCGAAGTAGACGACGGCGATGGAGGCGACGGGTGCCTGTGCCCCGAAGGCCCTCGTCGCACAGACGAGGGCCGCGACGAAGGACATGTCGAGCAGCAGGGCGCCGCCGAGCAGCTGGGTGAGCTTGGTCGGGTGCTGCAGCACGGCGAGCACCTGCGGCAGCGCCGACCTGATCTGCGGCAGGACCCGGTCGGTGAGCAGCGCACGGGCCTTCGGCAGGGCCAGCAGGCCGAGCAGGAGGATGACCACGACGAGGATGCCGGCGACGAGGACCGGCGACGGGCTGAACGAGACGGCGGGACCGGTGCCGGCGAGCACTCCGGAGATGACGAGCAGCACGAAGTAGGAGCAGAACTGGGCGACCTGCGCCACTCCGACGCTGGCTCCCGCGATCGTCGGTGACAGCCCGGAGGTCTGGAGGTAGCGCGTGTTGAGCGCGATGTTGCCGACGGCAGCCGGTGCGACGAGACCGCTGAAGGCGACGGCGAGCTGGGTCATGTACGTGCGGATGAACCGGAGCGGGATCTGCACGGCGCCCGCGAGCGCGATGGAGGCGCCGGCGAAGGTCGCGGCCGCGAAGAGGAGGAGGAGCGCCGCCCAGCGCCAGTCGGCGGTGCTGACGACCTGGCCGATGTCGACCTGGGCGAGCTGGGTCAGGAGCAGGTAGCCGGCGATGCCCCCGCCGACGAGGGTGACCACGCCGCGGGCGGAGATGCGCCGCAGCTGCACCGGCTCGACGGCCTCGGCCTGCGGTCGCAGCGCGACGAGGCGCTCACGCAGCTCGCCCATGACCGACTTGGACGCCTTGAGCGCGACGCGGGCGTCGGCGCTGAGCGCGACGGGCTGCAGGACCGGCACCGCTCGCAGGACGGCGTCCTCGCCCAGCGCGGCGACAGCGGAGTCCACGGTGCGTTCGGGTCCCACGGCGAGCGCCACCGTGGTGAGCAGCTGGGCCAGGTCGATGCGCAGGCTGATGTCGTCGGCGGCGACGTCACCGCTGCCGAGCCTCGAGAGGGCGACCCCGCCACGGTCGTCGAGGAGGATCGTCGACGGCCCGAGCTGGCGGTGGACGAGGCGTCGACGGTGCAGCGTGCCGGCGAGGCGCCAGATCGCGGCGAGCCGGGCGTCGTCGAGCTCGACCGTCGACCTCACTGAGCGGCGTGCCCTGCGGCTCGTCGTAGGCGATGACGACCGAGAACGGCCCGACCTCGGAGACGGCGACCGGCTTGGGGGCGCGGATGCCGGCATCGTGGAGCGCCAGTCCCATCAGCGTGCGGTGCTCGACCTCGGAGCGCAGCGTGAGCGCCGGGGGCCGCGTGAAGCCGCTGCGCAGCCGCAGCACGCGGAGCAGGCGGCGACCGGACGCGAGCCCGAAGGTGTCGCGGTCGATGACGTGGACGTCCAGCTGGCCGCCCGGCGTCGGCACCGACGTAGCGGCGGTCACCGGCGTCGTTCGCGTCGATCAGCTCGAGCCGCGTCAGGGGAAGGCCGCCCGCGACGAGAACGGCGGCCACCTCGGTGCCCGGCGGCCGCGTGGACATCACCCCGAAGACCAGCCGGAAGGCGAGACCGACGATCCAGCCCACGAGGAGCGAGCACGCGAGGGCAGCGAGCGTCATGGCGCCCGAGAGCAGGGTGGTGACGAGCGTCGCGATGACGACCGTGGTCGCGATGGGCGAGATCCACTTGCGGCCCGAGATGTCCGCGACCGTGAGCAGGGCGAGCATCGAGACGATGACGATGTCGAGCGGACCGGTCCGACCCGACGACGTCGGCCGCGTCAGCACGTCCGTGACGAAGCCACCGTTGCCGGACTGGACGAGAATGGTCAGGACGATGACGAGGATGCCGCCGACGACCGCGGCGCCGAGGGCCTGGATCAGCTGCATCGGTCGACGGCGCACCAGCAGGTCGGCACCCACCCCGATCGGCAGGAGCAGCACGCCGATGCCACTCATCCAGCCGAGGAGCGTCAGCAGCAGTCGCGGCAGACCGCTCGTGGCGTCGGTGAGGTCCTGCTCGACCGCGCCTCGGGTGCCGGCGGCGAGATCGGCCACGAGCAGCCCGAGCACGAGCAGCACGACCGCGGCGGCCAGGCGTACGCCGTCGGCGGGACGGCGGACCCGTTCCGGGATGGGCGGCTCGATGACCTCCACGTCCGGCGTGGGAGCCGGAGCTGCCCTCGTCGCCGGGCTCGCGGGGAGTCACCCTCGGTCTCGTCGGGCCGCGTCGAGCTGGTCGTGCACGTGCTCCGCCGTTCGGCGCATGGTCTCCCCCGTGGTGTCGTCCGACTTCTGGACAGGTCGCGAGCCGCCCCCTTCCGTGGGGGGCTGCGTCCTCTCCGAGTCGCCGGGCATGGGCCAATCCTGCCTGAGGTGAGGCCCGATTCGCCGCAGCGTCGCCGTCCTGGGGCTGCCGCCCGGTACCGGAGACCCCGGCGAGCGGTGCCAGACTGACGCCGTGACGGTCAGCGACTCGTGGGACATGCCTCTGCGCACCAAGCTCCTCGCCCGGGCCCTCAGCCGGTCGCGCGGTGCTCGAGCGGATGCAGTCAGCGGACGAGATCGCCCGCAGCAGAGCCTGGTTCGCGCCGGCCCGAGCACCCTTCACGTGGGTCACCGGATCGGTCCCGGCCGGCGTCGAGATCGGCGGCACGAGCTTCCGGGCGCGTGACGGCCACGAGGTCGCGGTGCGGACCTACCGACCACGACACACCGGGAGCGAGGCGCTGCCCGCGATGCTGTGGTTCCACGGCGGCGGGTGGGTGCTCGGCAACACCCGGGGCTACGACCCCCTCTGTGCCTGGATCGCCGATCGGCGCGGGTGCGCCGTGCTCAACGTCGACTACCGCCTCGCACCCGAGCACCGGGCGCCCCGGGCAGCGCACGACTGCGTCGACGCCGCCCGCTGGGCCGCCTCGGACGCGTCGGACTCCTCGGACCCCGCGCGCCGGGATCCGGCACTCGGGCCTCGGCCTCGCGGGCGACTCCGCCGGCGGCAACCTCGCGGCCGTGACCGCGCAGGTGCTTCGCGCCGAGGGTGGCGCCGACGTGGGGTACCAGGCGCTCGTCTACCCCGCCGTCGATGCGACGATGAGCTCGCCGTCCGTGGCCCAGCACGCCCAGGCGCCGATCCTCACCCGCAGCGACATGGACACGTTCCTCGCGCACTACCTCGGGGACGCGGACGACGCCCTCGCCCCGGTCGACCCGCTGGTCTCCCCCCTGCACGCCCCGGACCTCGGCGGTCTGCCACCGGCGCTCGTCCAGACCGCGGACCTCGACCCGCTGCGCGACGAGGGCACGGCCTACGCCGAGGCCCTGCGGGAGGCCGGCGTCGAGGTGCGGCACACGAACTACCCTCGCGTCCCGCACGGCTTCATGAGCTTCCCGGGAGCCACCCGGGTCGGCGGTGCCGCCCGCGCCGAGCTCGCCCAGTGGGTCGCCCGGCACGCGCGACCGGGAACGGTCGGCTAGTCTGCGAACGCACGCGAGTCTCGTGAGGGATGGTCTCGAAGTGAACGACGTCGTCGTGTTCAGCGGCTCGGCGCACCCCGCCCTGGCCGACCGGATCTGCTCCTACCTGGGGGTGACCCGCTCCCCCGTCGACATCAAACGGTTCAGCAACGACTGCCTCCAGGCGCAGCTGCTCGCGAACTGCCGCCAGCGCGACGTCTACATCGTGCAGCCGCTCGTGCCCCCGACGCAGGAGCACCTGATGGAGCTGCTCCTCATGATCGACGCGGCGCGCGGTGCGTCGGCGGCCCAGATCACGGCCGTGATGCCCCACTACGCCTACGCGCGCTCGGACAAGAAGGACGCCTCGCGCATCTCCCTCGGCGGCCGGCTCGTCGCCGACATGATCTCGACGGCCGGCTGCCACCGGGTCCTGACGATGGCGCTGCACGCGCCGCAGGTGCACGGCTTCTTCTCCACGCCCGTCGACCACCTCACGGCCATCGGCGTCCTGGCCGACCACTTCCGCGACAACGACCTGACCAACTCGATCGTCGTCAGCCCCGACCTCGGCAACGCCAAGGTCGCGACCCAGTTCGCCCGGCTGCTGGGCCTGCCCGTGGCGGCCGGCTCCAAGCAGCGCGTGGCCGACGACCGGGTCGTCATCGACTCGATCGTCGGCGACGTGTCGGGCCGGCGCGCCATCATCCTCGACGACGAGATCGCGACGGGCGGCTCGATGCTCGAGCTGATGGACCGGCTCAAGGACGCCGGCGCCACCGAGGCCGCGATCGTCTGCACCCACGGCCTCTTCGCCGGCAAGGCCGTCGAGCGGCTGCGCGACCACCCGTTCGTCACCGAGGTCGTCACGACCGACACGGTCCCGCCGCCGCACGGCTGGCCCGAGCTCAAGGTGCGGTCGGTCTCGGCCCTCTTCGCCGAGGCGATCAGCCGCATCCACCACGGCCGTTCGGTCAGCTCGCTCTTCGAGGGCGTCGACCCGACCCACGCGCCGCCGCAGGCGAAGCTCCCCTTCGACCCGCACCCATGAGCCGAGCCCCCTGGTGGCGCCGCCCGGCGGTCGCGCTCCTGCTCGACGTCCTGCTCGTCCTCGTCTTCGCGGCCGTGGGGCGGGCGAGCCACGACGAGGCGGGCCCGGTGCTCGGCGCGCTCGTCGACGGCCTGGCCCTTCCTCGTCGGGACCGCCGTCGGCTGGCTCGTCGTGCGGGTCGTGCCGCGCGGGTCTGGCCGCTCGACGTGGCGCCCGGGGTCACGGTCTGGTTCGCGACCGTCCTCGTCGGCATGCTGCTGCGCCACGCGGTCGGGCTCGGGCACGGCCGCCAGCTTCGTCGTGGTGGCCTCGGTCGTGCTCGCGCTCTTCCTGCTGGGCTGGCGCGCCGTGGGGGCGTATGCCGTCCGCCGGGCCCGCGCGCCACGCGCGCCACGCGTGCCACCCCAGCGCTAGCCCTGCCCGACCCGTCGAGAGGCCACGTGTGGCCGCCTCGACCGCCGTCGAGAGGCCACGTGTGGCCCGGGGACCCGGGCCACACGGCATACGCACGCTCTCAGAGGTACTGGCCCGTGTTGGCCGTCGCGATGGACCGGCCGGGCTCGGTGCCGTCCTTGCCCTTGAGGAGCGTGCGGATGTAGACGATCCGCTCGCCCTTCTTGCCGCTGATCCGCGCCCAGTCGTCGGGGTTGGTCGTGTTGGGCAGGTCCTCGTTCTCCTTGAACTCGTCGACGCAGCTCGCGAGCAGGTGCTCGACGCGGATGCCCTTCTGGCCGGTCGTCAGGAAGTCCTTGATGGCGAGCTTCTTGGCCCGGTCGACGATGTTCTGGATCATCGCGCCCGAGTTGAAGTCCTTGAAGTAGAGGATCTCCTTGTCGCCGCCCTGGTAGGTCACCTCGAGGAAGCGGTTCTCCTCCATCTCGGAGTACATCCGCTCGACCGCGGCCGTGATCATGGCCTCGACGGTGGCGTCGCGGTCACCACCGTTGACGGCGAGGTCGTGCTCGTGGAGCGGCAGCGTCTCGACGAGGTACTTGCTGAAGATGTCGCGCGCGCTCTCGGCGTCGGGGCGCTCGATCTTGATCTTGGCGTCGAGCCGACCCGGCCGCAGGATCGCGGGGTCGATCATGTCCTCGCGGTTGGAGGCGCCGATGACGATGACGTTGTCGAGTCGCTCGACGCCGTCGATCTCGGCGAGCAGCTGCGGCACGATCGTCGTCTCGACGTCGCTGCGAGACGCCCGAGCCGCGCGTGCGGAAGAGCGAGTCCATCTCGTCGAAGAAGACGACGACCGGCGTACCGTCCGAGGCCTTCTCGCGCGCCCGCTGGAAGATGAGCCGGATGTGGCGCTCGGTCTCGCCGACGTACTTGTTGAGCAGCTCCGGGCCCTTGATGTTGAGGAAGTAGCTCTTCTCCGTCGCCTTGCCGGTGCGCGCGGCGACCTGGCGGGCCAGGGACGCGGCGACAGCCTTGGCGATGAGGGTCTTGCCGCAGCCGGGAGGGCCGTAGAGCAGGACGCCCTTCGGCGGCTTGAGGGCGTGCTCCTTGTAGAGCTCGGGGTGCAGGAAGGGCAGCTCGACGGCGTCGCGGATCTGCTCGATCTGGCCCGCGAGGCCACCGATGTCCTCGTAGTCGACGTCGGGGACCTCCTCGAGGACGAGCTCCTCGACCTCGAGCTTGGGGATGACCTCGTGGACGAAGTTCGACCGGGGGTCGAGGGTCAGGGAGTCGCCGACCCGGATGTGCTCGCCGAGCAGGGGCGTCGCGATGCGGCAGACCCGCTCCTCGTCGCCGTGGGTGATCACGACCACCCGCTCGTGGTCGATGCGCTCCTTGACGGTGACGACCTCGCCGACGCGCTCGTAGCCGTGGACGGACACGACGTTGAGGGCCTCGTTGAGCATGACCTCGCGGCCCAGCCCGAGGTCCTGCTGGTCGACGGACGGGCTGATCGCGACCCGCATCTTGCGGCCGCCGGTGATGATGTCGACCGCGCCGTCGTCGGGCGGGTCGATGACGAGGCCGTAGGTGCTCGGCGGCTGCGCGAGACGGTCGACCTCCTTCTTCAGGGTGACGATCTGCTCGCGCGCGTCCTTGAGCGTGCGCACGAGGCGCTCGTTCTGCGACGAGAGCGTCGACAGGCTCGTCTGGACGTGGGCCAGCCGCGCCTCGAGCTCGCGCGTGCGCTGCGGCGAGTGTCGCGCCACCTCGCGCAGCGACTCGACCTCGGCGCGCAGGGCTGCGAGCTCGCGGTCTCCGGCTCCGGGGACTCCGGCGCCGTCGGCGCGCCTCGAGGGTCTGGGTTGCGGACGTCATCAGACATCTCGGCCTCCTCAATCCGTCACTCGCACATAGTGACGATTCGACCCTAACCCCGTGTCAGCCGATGTCGTCGGACGTTTCAGCCAGTGATCGGCGCACGCGTCGGATCGTCTTGTCGCTCTTGACCCGTTCGCCGAGCGCCTCGGGCGTCCAGGCGTCCGCCGGGATGTCGGTCGACGCGGTCGATCCCGGGACGACCGTGGACGCTGCGTCCGCGTCGGCGACAGCGGCGCCGACCCCGGTGTCGCCGGTGACGCCCGCGTCGGTCGCGTCGCCGTAGGCACCCTTGGCGGGCCGGCGCTTGCGCTCGGGCGGGACGACGCCGGGGGCGAGGCGACGCGTCGTGATGAGGAAGCCGGTGTGTCCGTGCATCCGGTGCTGCGGACGAACCGCGAGGCCCTCGAGGTGCCAGCCGCGCACGAGCGACTCCCACGCGGACGGTTCGGTGAAGCCGCCGTGGGCGCGGATGCCCTCGGCCACCCGGCTCAGCTGGGTCGTCGTGGCGACGTAGCAGATGAGCACGCCTCCGGGGATCAGGGCCTCGGAGACGGCGTCGAGGCACTCCCACGGCGCCAGCATGTCGAGGACGACGCGGTCGACGGTGCCGGCCGGGGCGACGGTCGGCAGGGACTCGACGAGGTCGCCGACGGTGACGGTCCAGGCCGGGTGGTCCCCGCCGAAGAACGCCCGGCCGTTGCCACGGGCGATGTCGGCGAAGTCCTCACGACGCTCGAACGACAGCAGCCGGCCCCGCTCGCCGATGGCTCGCAGCAGTGACATCGACAGCGCGCCGCTACCGACACCGGCCTCGACGACCGTCGCGCCGGGGAAGATGTCGGCCATCTGGACGATCTGGCCCGAGTCCTTGGGGTAGACGACGGCCGCGCCGCGCGGCATCGACATGACGTAGTCGCTGAGCAGCGGTCGGAGGGCGAGGTACTCGACGCCAGCGGTGTTCGTCACCACGGAGCCGTCGTGGGACCCGATGAGGTCGTCGTGCCGGAGGAAGCCGCGATGGGTGTGGAACTCGCGACCGGGCTCGAGGGTGATGGTGTGCAGGCGCCCCTTGGGGTCGGTCAGCTGGATGCGCTCCCCGACCTCGAAGACGCCGCGGCGGTCGTGCGCACCCGCGACGTGGGACTGCGCGGCGGCGGGCTGCTCGGCGTCGGTCATGGGAGCACAGTCTAGGTGGCGCCGACGCCTCCTCCGGACACCCTCCGCAGCGCCACCGCCTCGACCTCGTAGCGGCTCTGACGACCGGCAGGTCCGCCGAAGAACCGTGCGGCGCAGTGCACCCTCGACCTCGACGAGGTCACCGCTGCGCAGGCGCATCGCGGTGCGGCGCGTTCCGGCCGTCCAGCACACGACGTCGATGGTGTCGACCGTCGCCCGCCTGGGGCCGTCGGCGGCGGCGCGGCGCCGGCCGGCCGTCGGCTCGCGTGGGACGACGACGCGCAGGGTGGCGATGTGGTCACCGCTCGGCAGCTCACGCTCCTCGGCCTCGGCGGCCAGGCGCCCGGTCAGGGCCACCTCGTTGCGCCCCGCGACGGTGCCGTCAGGCTGCTGCTGCCGGCTCGTCGTGGTCCGGCTCGTCGTGGGCTGTCTCGTCGCCATGATGCCTCCCTCCGGCCCGCGTGTCGGGCCCTGTGCACCACGGTGAGGGGTGACCGGGGCGCCGCGACGCCGGGCCCTCGTCCTGTGGACAACGTCCGGGACCGCGAAGGGGATGTGGACGCCGCTGCGCACGCCAGCACGACACGGGGTCCCCACGACACGGCATACGCATCGAGTCGACCCACCGACGCTCAGAGCCACTCCCCGGCAGGGGGAAGTGCGCACTCGACTTCGAGACGGCGCCGGGGTGCTGTGTCGGGTCAGCGGCGGCCGCGGCGGGACAGCTCGGCCCCCACGACGGCATTGATCCGCTCGGCGCTCGCCAGCCCGCGGATGTCGCGCGTCGCCTCGTCGACGACGACGGCGAGCGGCAGCTCCCGCTCGCTCATGACGCTGATGAGATCGGTCAGCACGGCGTCGGCGGGCAGGGCGACGACCCACGCCGCGGGCTGGGCCACGGTGACGGACGCGATGGCGGTGCGATCGCGTCCCTCGGCCGGCACGGCGGCGGCGGAGTCCGCGTCGACGACGCCCAGGGGCCACCCGGTGGGGTCGGCCGCCGCCACCCAGGCGCCAGCGGCCACCGCCGCCTCGACCTGCGCCACGATCGCCGTGCCCGCGACGAGCGACAGCGGCTCGAGCACGTCGGTCGCGAGGCCGGCGGTCGCCTCGTGGATGTGCCCGGCGCGGACCGCGCCCGAAGCGCCCTGCCACAGGAAGAAGGCGATCGCCACGGGCCAGACGAGGTCGAAGATCTCGGGTGAGCGCCCCTCGGCGAGGGGACGCAGGGCGAACCACGCGACGGTCAGCACCGCCACGACGCGGCCGAGCCAGCCGGCCGCGACGAGGCCGCGGCCCTTGCTCCCGGTGGCCCGCCACACCAGGGCGCTGACGATCTGGCCGCCGTCCAGCGGCAGGCCGGGGAGCAGGTTGAAGAGGCCGACGAGGAGATTCGCGAAGGCGACGATGCCGAGCAGCGTCAGGGCCGTCTCGTTCGTCGTCAGGGCACGGATGCCCCAGACCACACCGGCGAGGACGAGGTTGGAGAGCGGACCCACGACGGCGACGAGCGCGGTCGTGGTCGGCGAGCTGCGGGTCGCGTCGTAGACGGTGTGCCCGCCCCAGACGTCAGCCACGATCCGGCTGACCGGATGACCGCGCCAGCGCGCGGCAAGAGCGTGGGCCGCCTCGTGCACGAGCACCGAGACGAGAAGAAGCACGGCGTAGCCGGCCGCCAGCAGGTAGCCGTAGGAGGCGCCGCGGTCGGGCCGCGCGAGGTTGGGTCCGAAGACGACGACGATGAGCACGAGCGATGATCGGCCAGGAGCGGCCGAGATACACCGGGGTCCCGGCGAGGCTGCCGATCCGCCACCCGTGGGCCGCGGAGGGGCGGACGGGAGTGCTCATGGACTCGACCCTATGCCCTGCCTGGCGGGGCGCCCTGTGCCGGACCTGTCTGTGGCCTGTGGCGTGTGGCCTGTGGGCGTCGGCGGGGCGGTGTCGCTGCCGCGGCATACAGTCGCCCCATGGTTGCAGCGCTGTCCCCGAGTCGGGCCTCCGACTTCATGTCGTGCCCGATGCTCTACCGCTTCCGGGTCATCGACAAGCTCCCGTCGCCTCCGACGCAGGCGACGGCCCGGGGCACCCTCGTGCACGCCGTCCTCGAGCGGCTCTTCGACCTGCCCGCCAGCGAGCGCACCATCGAAGCGGCCGTGGGCCTCGTGCCGCAGGAGTGGGAGCGCTTGGCCGATGAGGAGCCGGCGATGCTCGACCTGCTCGCCGAGCACGACGGGCGCACCGACGAGTGGTTCGCCGGAGCCGCCACGCTGCTGCAGACGTGGTTCGGCCTCGAGGACCCGACTCGCCTCGAGCCCGCCGAGCGCGAGCTCTACGTCGAGACCGAGATCGACGGGCTCGTCCTGCGCGGTTACGTCGACCGCCTCGACGTGGCGCCGGGGGGTGCGATGCGTGTCGTCGACTACAAGACCGGGCGCTCGCCCTCCGAGCACTTCGAGGCCAAGGCCCTCTTCCAGATGAAGTTCTATGCACTCGTGCTGTGGCGACAGCGCGGTGTCATGCCCAAGCGCCTGCAGCTCGTCTACCTCGGCAACAGCGAGATCGTCGCCTACGAGCCGGACGAGCAGGACCTGCTCGGCACCGAGCGCAAGGTCAAGGCACTGTGGCAGGCGATCGAGCGTGCAGCGACGACCGGCGACTGGCGCCCGAGCCCGAGCCGGCTCTGCGACTGGTGCGACCACCGGGCCCTGTGTCCGGCCTGGGGTGGCACTCCCCCGCCGCTGCCCGAGGACGCCGCGACGCGCGCCATCGACCCCAACGTCACCGGCGAGGCCGAGCCCGACGACGAATGAGCGCCGAGTGGGCCACCCCGACCTACGGGGCCGGTACGGCTACGGTCGCGCCCTGGCCGGTCGCGATCTGCGCGATCGCGCGCAGTGAACCCGTGCCAGCGACGAGGTATCCGTTGTGCCCGTGGGCGCCGTCGACGGGGAGCGCCCTCGCCCCGAAGGCGGTCGCCGTCGGGTCGGCGGCGTGGCCGAATCCCTCCACACGGGTGTGGGGTACGACCCCGATCGGGTCGTCGGGGGCGAGGCCGGCCCACACGGTCGCCTTCGTGTGCAGGGCGGCCCGGGTCCAGACGTCCATCCCCGGAGAGCCGACGACGACGAGGGATGCGATGCGCAGCCGGGGTGCCGCGTGGGCGCAGACCACCGAGCCGTAGCTGTGGCACACCACGCTCACCTTGGCCGAGCGCGAGAGGCTGTCGACGAAGGAGGCCAGGCGGGGAGCCCCGTCGAGGGCACGGTCGGAGCGTGCGGCATCCGCATTGATCCCGGCGGGTGGGTCGTAGTCGAGCCAGATCACCACCGCAGCCGGCGTTCCAGGGGCCTGCCGTTGCATCGCGGCGAGGAGGCTGCGCGCCTGCACCGCTGGATGCCGTCGCCCGGCTCCGCGTTCGTCGCTGAGCAGCGGGCCCGTCCAGCCGACTCCGGGCACGATCACGGCGATGTTGCGTGCGCGACGCACGTCACCGAACGCCTCGACGAGACGGCCCTGGCCGTGCGCATCGGCGCGCAGCACCGTGGCCGGCGGGCCGACGACGTTCACGGGCGTGCCGTCACTGAGGGACTGGCCGACGGCAGGCGCCGCCCCGACGAGCACCGCCATGATGGTCGCGGCGCCGAGGATGAGCCGGTCCCGCAGGCGCCCGGGTGGGCGCCGTCCGGTCACGGCCCTCCGTCGGTGACGGTGAGGTCGTCGATCCACTCGATCTCCTTGTTCTCGGTCAGGTCAGCGCAGTCCCTCAGTGTGCGAGACGAGCCTGAGAGCAAGTTGGGGTCCGACGACCAGCCCGCGGGCTGTTGCCGGCCTCCGAGATCAGGCGTGCACCTCGTCGAGGTGGTGCACGAAGGCCAGCCTGTCGAGACTGACGTGACGACAGCCACAGACCCATACGCCGAGTGGGACGACGATGCCTCGCAGGCGGGCGTCCTCACGGGCGCAGTGCAGCTGGTAGGCGCGTACGGCGCGGCGGAACAGGCGGGTCATCGGCCCACCTCGTCGACGGGAACGGGACGGCTCGCGGGCGCCCCGAAGGGGATCTTGGAGGGGCGTTTCATGCCGTGCGAGTCTAGGGCCGACGGCTCGTCGAGGCGAACCGCAGGTCGGGTCGTCCCGGTCCGTGAGCGAACGACCCTCCGACCCACCGTGGATCTCAGGACAAAGCCGGGCATACCTCTGATTTCCCCCGGAACCGCGGTGACCTGGCCTTGTCCGCGAGACCTGGCCGCCTCTTCCGCGCAGATCTGGCGAACGCGTCCGGTCTGCAGGGTCAGCCGATGTGTTCGGCGGGAGCCATCGGCCAGGTGGGCATGACGGTCCGCTTGAACGTCGAGTTCGTGACCGCGGCGAACGACGCGTACCACGCCGCCAGCGCCGTGGCGAGCCCCAGCCACCCGCCGATCTTGGTCCACGACGAGGTGGACGGGATCTGGGCGGCGAAGGCCCCGATGCAGAGGGCCGCGAAGGTGAGCGTCAGCAGCACGAAGACGGCGGCGACGGCTCCGCTGACGCGGAAGGACCCAACCGTCATGTAGGCGGTGAAGATGGCCCAGCCGAGCAGGTAGAGCCCGACCGCCTGGTGCACCTGGGCGGCCACGGCCACCAGGGCCGGGGCGCTGAGGATGAAGGTCGCCATGAACCAGTACGAGAGCCAGAAGGCGCCGAACGAGCTGAAGGCCACTGCGCCGAAGGTGTTGCCCCGGCGGAACTCCCACATGCCGGCGAGCAGCTGGGTGCCGCCGCCGTAGAAGAGCGCCAGCCCCAGCACTGCCGGAGCGAGGGCGGCGTTGAGGATGCCGGCGTTGACGACGCTGAGTGCCATCGTCGTCATGGCGAAGGCGGCCAGGCCGAGGGGGGCCGGGTCGGCGATGGCGGCTGCTGCCGAGGGGGCCGGGGCCACGGGGGTCAGCGGCGCAGTGGCTGCGGTCATGCCCGCGGTGGGGGTGGTCATGTGCGTATCAGACATCGGAGCCTCTCCTATCCGGATCGACCGGCTGCCAGTCAGCCGGGCTCCATTGCTCCTCAAGGGCGCCGAGGCGTACGGCCGGTTGGTCGGTGCGAGAGCACCCCGGGCGAGCAGGCCGGCGGCCTGACGACGAAGTTCCGGCTGTCGCGGGAGTGGTCCTCACGACGCGGCCCGCGACCGCCTGGGGAGGGACCCTCGTCAGGCGGTGCCCTTCTCCTCGCTCATTGGACTTGCCCATCAAGTCTCGCACCGCCTCCCCACCCCGTCTACGCAATGGGGGCCGCCGCGCTGGGCGGGCGCCAGCGCCCGGGGCGCCGTGGGCGGAACCGTGGGGGCAGCTCACGAGAGCCGGCCCCCGGCATACGGGCCCCTCCGCGGACGAGCCCGGGTGGGTCAGACCGTGAAGGTGTCCGCCACGGAGAGCGCCTCGTCGAGCACCGCGAGTCCCTCCTCCACCTCCTCGGGCGTGGTGGTGCAGGGCGGCACGACGTGGGTCCGGTTGAAGTGGGTGAAGGGCCACAGTCCGCGCTCCTTGCACGCGGCGGCGAACGCTCCCATCGGCTGGGCGGCCGGTCCCCCGGCGTTGTACGGCACGAGGGGCTCGCGTGTGTCGCGGTCCCGCACCAGCTCGACCGCCCAGAAGACGCCGAGCCCGCGGACGTCGCCGACGCTCGGGTGGCGGGCCGCGATCTCCCGCAGGCGCGGGCCGATGACGTCGGTGCCGAGCATCCGGGCGTTCTCGATGATGCCCTCCTCGCGGAAGGCGTTGATCGAGGCCACGGCAGAGGCGCAGGCGAGCGGGTGACCCGAGTAGGTCAGGCCGCCGGGGAAGGCGCGCTGGTCGAAGGTCGCCCGGATCTCGTCGGAGATGACGACGCCGCCGAGGGGCACGTAGCCGGAGTTCACGCCCTTGGCGAAGGTGATGAGGTCGGGGCGGATGCCCCAGTGGTCGACGGCGAACCACTCGCCGCACCGGCCGAAGCCCGCCATGACCTCGTCCGCGATCAGCATGATCCCGTGCTCGTCACAGAGGTCACGCACGCCCTGGAGGTAGCCGTCCGGGGGCACGAGGATGCCGTTCGTGCCGACGACCGTCTCGAGGATGATCGCCGCGATCGTGTGCGCGCCCTCGACCATGATCGTGTCGCGGAGGTGCGCCAGGGCGCGGTCGCGCTCCTGCTCCTCGGTCTCGGAGTGGAAGGCCGAGCGATAGGTGTAGGGACCCCAGAAGTGCACGACCCCGGGCAGGCCCGGCTCCGACGGCCAGCGACGAGGGTCACCGGTCAGGGTGATCGATCCGGCGGTCGCCCCGTGGTAGCTGCGGTAGGTCGCGAGGACCTTGTGGCGGCCGGTGTGCAGGCGCGCCATCCGGAGGGCGTTCTCGTTGGCCTCCGCGCCGCCGTTGGTGAAGAAGACGGCCGAGAGGCCCTCGGGCGCCACCTCCGTGATGAGCCGGGCGGCCTCGCTGCGGGCGTCGTTGGCGAAGGACGGCTGGATCGTCGCGAGCCGGGCCGCCTGCTCCTGGATCGCCGCGACGACCTTCGGGTGGTTGTAGCCGATGTTGACGTTGACGAGCTGGCTGCTGAAGTCGAGGTAGCGCTTGCCGTCGTAGTCCCAGAAGTACGAACCCTGGGCGCGCGCGATGGGCAGCGGGTCGATGAGCCCCTGGGCGGACCAGGAGTGGAAGACGTGGGCGCGGTCGAGGGCCCGCACCTCGTCGGCGCCCATCTGGTCGAGGAGGTCCTTGACCACGGTGCGCTGGCCGAGCTCGGTCATGGCTGCGTCCTCTCTCATCGGGTGCGCGGGAAGCCGAGGTCGACGGCCGAGGTGGCCGGGTCCGGCCACCGCTGCGTCACGACCTTGCCGCGCGTGTAGAAGTTGATGCCCTCCGGGCCGTACATGTGGGTGTCGCCGAAGAGCGAGTCCTTCCACCCGCCGAAGGAGTAGTACGCGACGGGCACGGGGATGGGCACGTTGATGCCCACCATCCCCACCTCGACCTCGTTCTGGAACCGGCGGGCGGCGCCGCCGTCGCGGGTGAAGATCGCGGTGCCGTTGGCATACGGGTTGCGGTTGATGAGGGCCAGACCCTCGTCGTACGTCGCGACCCGGACGACCGAGAGCACCGGCCCGAAGATCTCGTCGCGGTAGACGGTCATGTCGGGAGTGACGTCGTCGAGGAGCGTCATACCGAGGAAGAAGCCGTCGTCCGGGACGTCCTGCTCGCGGCCGTCGACGACGACGGTCGCGCCGGCCTCGGCCCCCGCGGCGACGTAGCCCGCGACCTTGTCGCGATGCTCGCGGGTGATGAGCGGGCCCATGTCCGTGCCCTCCACGGCACCCGGGCCGACAGTGAGCTTCGGGAGACGGGAGGAGATGGCCGACACGAGGTCGTCGCCGACGTCGCCGACGGCCACAGCGACCGAGAGCGCCATGCACCGCTCGCCGGCCGCCCCGTACGCCGCGGACACGATGGCGTCTGCGGCCATGTCGATGTCCGCGTCCGGCAGGACGAGAGCGTGGTTCTTCGCGCCGCCGAGTGCCTGGACACGCTTGCCGTTCGCCGTGCCCCGCTCGTAGATGTACTTCGCGATCGGCGTCGAACCGACGAAGCTGACGGCCGCGATCTCCTCGTGGTCGAGGAGTGCGTCGACGGCCTCCTTGTCGCCGTGCACGACAGAGAAGACGCCGTCGGGCAGACCGGCCTCCTTCCACAGCTGCGCGAGGAAGAGCGCGGCCGACGGGTCCTTCTCGCTCGGCTTGAGGACGAAGGCGTTGCCGCACGCGATGGCATTGGCGCACATCCAGAGCGGCACCATGACGGGGAAGTTGAAGGGCGTGATGCCCGCTACGACGCCAAGCGGCTGTCGGATGCTGTAGACGTCGACCCCGCTCGCGGCCTGCTCGGAGAAACCGCCCTTGAGCAGCTGGGGCACGCCGGTCGCGAACTCGACGTTCTCGAGTCCTCGGGCGATCTCGCCGACGGCGTCCGACAGGACCTTGCCGTGCTCGGCGGTGACGATCGCGGCGAGCTCGTCGGTGCGGGTGTGGAGCAGCTCACGGAAGGCGAAGAGCACAGCCGCCCGCTTCGAGAGCGAGCTCGTCCTCCAGTCCCGGGCGGCAGCGGCCGCCGTCTTGACCGCGGCGTCGACCTCAGCGGTGGATGCGAGCGCCACCGCGCCGGTCTGGCGGCCCGTCGCGGGGTCGTGAACGGGAGCGCTGCGGCCGGAGGTCCCAGGCACGCGGGTGCCCGAGATCCAGTGGTCGATGGTCGTCACGTCAGGAGTCGTCATGACCCCAACGCTACGTGTTGGCTTTACCCCACACAAAGGATGGATTGCTATGTTACGAAGATGCGCAGCGTCATCTCCTCCATCGAGGAGCGCCTCGAAGCACCGACGGCCAAGGGACTCGCCCAAGCCGTGTCGCGGGCCATCCGCGACGCCGCCCTGCAGCCGGGCGACCGACTGCCTCCCATCCGGCGGGTGGCCGAGGAGCTGATGGTGTCCCCCACGACGGTGAGCGCGGCCTGGCAGCTGCTCGCGCGCTCCGGCACGATCCGCTCCGACGGTCGGCGGGGCACGACCGTCGCACCGACCGCACGGGGCGGGGCGCGTTACACCCGGGCCCTGCGGCACGAGTCACCCGTCAGCCTCGACCTCTCGACCGGCATCCCCGACAGCCAGCTGCTGCCCGCCCTCGTGCCCGTCCTCTCGGCCCTGACCGACCCGACGACGCCGAGCAGCTACCTCGATGACCCCGTGCTCGACGAGCTGCGCGGCGAGCTGGCGCGGGACTGGCCGTATGCCGCCGACGACCTCCTCGTCGTCGACGGCGCCATGGACGCCCTCGACCTCGTGACGCGGGCGCTGCTGCGCCCCGGAGACCTCGTCGTCGTGGAGAACCCGGGGTTCCCTCCTCTGCTCGACCTGCTGGAGGACCGCGGGGTCGACGTCGTCGGGGTGCCGCTCGACGAGACGGGGCTCGACCTCGACCGCGTCGCGGCGCTCCTCCCCCGACGGCCGACCGCGGTCGTGATCCAGCCACGCGGACAGAACCCGACCGGCGTCTCCATGTCACCGACTCGGGCTCGCCGCCTCGCCGCCCTGCTGCGCGGTCACGACTGCATCATCATCGAGGACGACTCGAGCGGCCCGATCGCGACCGCGGCGCCGGTCAGCCTCGGTGCGTGGATTCCCGACCAGGTGCTGCACATCCGCAGCTTCAGCAAGTCGCACGGCCCGGACCTGCGGATCGCCGCCCTGAGCGGCCCGGATGCGCTGCTCGCCCCGGTGCGCCACGCGCGAGCCATCGGTCAGGGGTGGACGAGCCGCCTGCTGCAACGCGTCCTTGCCGGTCTGCTGCGCGACGAGGCGTGCGTGTCCGGGATCGCCTCGGCCCGGGCGGAGTATGCCCGTCGCCGGGATCTCGTCGTGACCCGCCTCGCGACGCACGGCATCGACGTGCCGGGCACCGACGGCCTCAACATCTGGGTCCCGGTGCGGGACGAGGCCGCCGCCGTCCTCCGGCTGGCCAGCCAGGGCGTCGCTGTGACCCCGGGCTCACCGTTCTCCGTCGAACGCGTCGCCGGGCCCGGGGGCCACGTCCGCGTCACGACAGGACTGGTCCGCGAGAACCACGTCGAGGTCGCCGATCTCATCGCAGAGGCCGCGAGCGCGGGCTCCTGGACCGCCCAGCACCGCTGAGCCGGCCACAGCCCCAGTCGAGTGCGCACTTCCTCACGTCGGGAACCGAGCACTCGACCCGAGGAGCCCGCCGCAGCCCCAGTCGAGTGCGCAGCTTCCTCACGTCGGGAACCAAGCACTCGACCCGAGGAGCCCGCCGCAGCCCCAGTCGAGTGCGCACTTCCTCACGTCGGGAACTGAGCACTCGACCCGAGAGCCGGCCACAGCCCCAGTCGAGTGCGCACTTCCTCACGTCGGGAACTCAGCACTCGACCCGAAGGGCACCCACAGCCCGAGTCGAGTGCGCACTTGCTCACGTCGGGAACTGCGCACTCGACTGGGGCGTCAGGCGCGCTCGGCGTCGCGGGCCTTGAGCCTCGCTTCCTCGGCGCGCACCTGGGCGAAGATGTCGCGCTCGGCCACGAGCCATGCGGGCATCTCGTCGAGCAGGGCCTTGACCTCGTCAGTCGTCAGGTGCTCGCCCACCCCGCCGCGGGCCAGCCCCGAGTTCGAGATGCCCAACCGGCGCGCCGTCTCCTGACGCGTGTGCGGGCCGTTGCGGCGCAAGGACGCCAGCCACTCGGGCGGGTCGGCCTGCAGCGCGTTGAGCTCGGAGCGGCTCACCGCGCCGGCGCGGAACTCGTCTGGGGTCTCCGAGAGCAGGACACCGAGCTTCTTCGCGGCCGTCTGGGGCTTCATGGTCTGCGGCTTCGGCGTGCTCATGGGACCAGCCTAGGGCGTGGCCCACGCGCCACCGTGACCGCAGTCGGCGTGGACTAGCCTCGAAGCAACCGCGGGCCACATCGCCGCCGCGCCCAGCCTCTCCAGACCGCTCCCGACGCGAAGGCCCATTCATGACGGAACCGTTCCGCGTCGAGTTCGTGCCCGGAGTGACGCCCGACAAGTGGGTGCGGGTCTGGTCGCAACGGATGCCGGACTCCGTCCTCGAGGCCGCCCCCGTGGACGACGCCGAAGCTGTGACGCACCTGAGGGACGGCACCGCCTCGATGGTCCTGCTGCGGCTCCCGGTCGAGCGCGACGGCCTGCACGTCATCCCCCTCTACGAGGAGGTCCCGGTCGTCGTCGTCGCCAAGGACCACGTCGCGGCCGCCTTCGACGAGGTCGACGTCACCGACCTCGCCGACGAGGTGCTCGTGCAGGACCCGTCCGACGTGCCCGAGTGGGCCGACGTCGCGACCTCGGAGGCCCGACAGCGGGCCGCGGCCATGCCCCCCATGACGACCAAGCAGGCCGTGTCGGTCGTCGCGACCGGGTCGGGCATGGTCATCGTGCCGATGTCGGTGGCCCGACTGCACCACCGCAAGGACGTCGTGCATCGCCCGGTCACCGGTGTCGCCCCCTCAGGCGTGGCCCTCGCGTGGCGCGTCGACGACGACGACCCGCGCATCGAGGACTTCATCGGCATCGTGCGCGGACGCACGGAGCGCAGCACGCGGGGCGGGTCGGCGCAGCGTGGGGGCGGCGACGACGCGACCGGCGAGCGGGACGCGAGCGGACGGCATACGACCTCGGGCGGTGAGCGCCGGCAGGAACGCGGGCGCGCCCTCCCCCAGCGGGGAGCCGCGCCGCGTCGGCGCGGCGGCACCACCCGTGGCCAGCAGCGGCGGCGCGGTCGCCGCTGACGGCGTCAGCGGCCCGGAGGCGCTGCCCGGATCGGCGCGACGATCGTGGTGAGGTCGACCGCGGAGACACCTGCAAGCGTGTCCAGGTGCACCGCGCCATCGATCGGGGGCACCGGCACGACGTGCGGGATCGCGATCGTCGGCACCCCCGCAGCGGTCGCGGAGCGGACGCCGGCCGGGGAGTCCTCGATGGCGATGCAGTCGGCGGGGTCGACCCCGACGAGGCGCGCGGCCGCGAGGTAGGGCTCCGGGTGCGGCTTGCCGTGGCTCACCTCGTCGCCCGTGACGAGGTGGTCGAAGGCGCCCTCCGGCAGGCGCCGCACGACCATGTCGGCGAGCGAGCGCCACGACATCGTGACGAGCAGCGACGGCACGCCGAGGGCGCCGAGCTCGAGCAGCAGCTCGCGGGCGCCGGGACGCCACGGCACGCGACGCTCGACCTGGGCGATGACGCGGCCGAGGAGGGCGTCGACGATCTCCGGCACGGACAGCGAGATCCCCGACTTGTCGATGATCAGCTGGGCCGACACCTCGAGGGCGTTGCCGACGAGCTGGTGCGCGAACTCGTCGTTCCACTCGCCCCCGTGGGCCGCGACGAGCTCGTGCTCGGCCTGGATCCAGTAGGGCTCGGTGTCGACGAGCGTGCCGTCCATGTCCCACAGGACGGCGGCCGGGAGGGCCGGCACCACGACGTCGGCTCGGGGGCGTGTGAGAGGGGCACCGGGTCAGTCCTCCGGGTCGTAGGCGAGGTTGGAGGACAGCCAGCGCTCGGCCTCGGCGAGCGTCCAGCCCTTGCGGTCGGCGTAGTCCTGCACCTGGTCGCGGCCCAGACGGCCGACGACGAAGTACTGGGACTGCGGGTGCGAGAAGTACCAGCCGCTCACCGAGGCGCCCGGCGCCATCGCCATGCTCTCGGTGAGCGTCATGCCGGTGTTGGCCTCGACGTCGAGCAGGCGCCAGAGCGTCTCCTTCTCGGTGTGCTCGGGGCAGGCCGGGTATCCCGGGGCGGGACGGATGCCGGCGTACTGCTCCTTGATGAGCGCGACGTTGTCGAGGTGCTCGTCGGGCGCGTAGCCCCAGAACTCCTTGCGGACCCGCTCGTGCATCCGCTCGGCGAAGGCCTCGGCGAGGCGGTCGGCGAGCGACTCGAGCAGGATCGCGTTGTAGTCGTCGAGCTCGGCCCTGAAGGCGGCGACCCGCTCTGCCCCACCGAGGCCGGCCGTCACGGCGAAGCCGCCGATCCAGTCCGCGGTCCCCTTCGGTGCGACGTAGTCGGCGAGCGAGCGGTTCGGCACGCCGGCGCGGTGCTCCCCCTGCTGGCGCAGGTGGTGGAGCACCGTCAGCGGCTCGGTGCGCGCGTCGTCGAGGTAGACCTCGACGTCGTCGCCCACGGAGTTGGCCGGGAAGAAGCCGATGACGCCGTTGGCCGTCAGCCAGCGCTCGTCGACGATGCGGTCGAGCATCGCCTGCGCGTCGTCGTAGAGCTTGCGCGCGGCCGGGCCACTGGCCGGGTTGTTGAGGATGTCGGGGAAGCTGCCCTTCATCTCCCACGTGTTGAAGAACGGCTGCCAGTCGATGTAGCGGCGCAGCTCGCCGAGGGAATAGTGGTGGAAGACCTTGACGTGCTGGGAGATCCGGTGCGAGCGGGTGATCGTCGAGACGTCGTGGTCCTGCTGGAGCAGCAGGTGCGGGTGCGGCGGGCGGTAGCCGGACCAGTCGACCGGGGTGCGCCGCTCCCGGGCCTGCGCGAGGCTGAGCAGGGGCCGGTCGTGCTTGGCCGCGTGGCGGGTCCGCAGCGAGTCGTAGTCCTCCTTGACCTGGGCCAGCAGCTTCGGCCGCAGCTCGTCGCTGAGCAGGGCGCCGCCGCGGTCGGGACGGAGCGTGAGGCGTCCTTGACCCAGACGACCGGGCCCGTCGTAGCGCTGGTCGACCTTGACGGCGGTGTGCGCGCGCGAGGTCGTCGCACCACCGATGAGCAGCGGGATCGTCAGGCCCTGGCGCTGCATCTCGGCCGCGAAGCCGACCATCTCGTCGAGCGACGGGCGTGATGAGACCCGACAGCCCGATGATGTCGGCGTCGTGCTCCTTGGCGGCGTCGAGGATCTTCTGGGCCGGCACCATGACGCCGAGGTCGATGACCTCGTAGTTGTTGCACTGGAGGACGACGCCGACGATGTTCTTGCCGATGTCGTGCACGTCGCCCTTGACCGTCGCCATGACGATCGTGCCGTTGGTGTCCTTCTGCGGTGGCCAGCGTCGGGGTCGTCGGCCTTCTCCTCCTCGATGAACGGGATGAGGTAGGCGACGGCCTTCTTCATGACGCGGGCGCTCTTGACCACCTGCGGGAGGAACATCTTGCCCGCGCCGAAGAGGTCGCCGACGACGTTCATGCCGTCCATGAGCGGGCCCTCGATGACCTCGATCGGGCGCCCGCCGCGCCCGGCGATCTCCGCGCGGAGCAGCTCGGTGTCGGCCTCGACGTGCGCGTCGATGCCCTTGACGAGGGAGTGCGTGATGCGCTCGCCGAGCGGCAGGGCGCGCCACTCCTCCTCGCTGACCTCGGCGGCCTGACCGACCTTGTTGTACTCCTCCGCGATCTCGAGGAGCCGCTCGGCTGCGTCGGGTCGGCGGTTGAGCACGACGTCCTCGATGCGCTCGCGCAGCTCGGGGTCGACCTCGTCGTAGACGGCCAGGGCACCGGCGTTGACGATGCCCATGTCGAGGCCGGCGCGCGATGGCGTGGTAGAGGAAGACGGCGTGGATCGCCTCGCGCACCGGGTTGTTGCCGCGGAAGCTGAACGAGACGTTGGAGATGCCGCCCGAGACCTTGGCGCCCGGGCAGGTTCTCCTTGATCCAGCGCGTCGCCTCGATGAAGTCGAGCCCGTAGGAGGCGTGCTCCTCGATGCCCGTGGCCACGGCGAAGACGTTGGGGTCGAAGATGATGTCCTCGGCGGGGAAGCCGACCTCCTCGGTGAGCAGGCGGTAGGCCCGGGAGCAGATCTGCTTGCGGCGCTCGAGCGAGTCGGCCTGACCGTCCTCGTCGAAGGCCATGACGACGGCCGCAGCGCCGTACTTGCGCACGAGCCGGGCCTGGCGCAGGAACGGCTCCTCACCCTCCTTGAGGGAGATCGAGTTGACGATCGCCTTGCCCTGCACGCACTTGAGCCCGGCCTCGATGACCTCCCACTTGGAGGAGTCGACCATGACGGGCACCCGGCTGATGTCGGGCTCGCTCGCGACGAGCTTGAGGAAGCGGTCCATGGCCGCGACCCCGTCGATCATCCCCTCGTCCATGTTGACGTCGATGACCTGCGCGCCGCTCTCGACCTGCTGCGCAGCGACCGACAGGGCGGTGTCGTAGTCGCCGTCCTTGATGAGCGTGCGGAAGCGCGCCGAGCCGGTGATGTTGGTGCGTTCGCCGACGTTGACGAAGAGGCTGTCGTCGGTGATGGTGAACGGCTCGAGACCCGACAGGCGCATGGCGGGCGCGAGCGGGCGCGGGCTCACGGACCGGCTTGCCGTCGACGGCCGCGCGATCGCGGCGATGTGCTCGGGCGTCGTGCCGCAGCAGCCGCCGACGAGGTTGACGAGGCCCGCCTCGGCGAACTCGCCGACGATGCCGGCGGTCTCGTCGGGCGCCTCGTCGTACTCGCCGAAGGCGTTGGGCAGCCCGGCGTTGGGGTAGCAGGAGACGAACGAGTCGGCCAGCCGGGCCATCTCGGCGATGTAGGGCCGCATCTCCTTGGCGCCGAGGGCACAGTTGAGGCCGACCGCGAGCGGTGAGACGTGCCGGACGGAGTCCCAGAACGCCTCGGTGACCTGACCGGAGAGCGTGCGCCCGGACGCGTCGGTGATGGTGCCGGAGACGACGACCGGCCAGCGCCGGCCCTGCTCCTCGAAGAGGGTCTCGACGGCGAAGATCGCCGCCTTGGCGTTGAGGGTGTCGAAGATCGTCTCGATGAAGATGAGGTCGCTGCCGCCGTCGACGAGTCCGCGCGCGGCCTCGAGGTAGGCCGCCACGAGCTGGTCGTAGGAGACGTTGCGCGCCCCGGGGTCGTTGACGTCAGGCGAGATCGAGGCCGTACGCGTCGTCGGCCCGAGCGCGCCCGCGACGTAGCGCGGCCGGTCGGGTGTGCGCTCCGTCATGGCGTCGGCCTCGCGCCGGGCCAGGCGCCGCGGCTTCGAAGTTCAGCTCGTAGGCGAGCTCCTCCATGCCGTAGTCCGACAGCGAGATCGCGTTGGCGTTGAAGGTGTTGGTCTCGATGATGTCGGCGCCGGCCTCGAGGTACTCGCGGTGGATGCCGGCGATGATCTCGGGCGCGGTCAGCGTCAGGAGGTCATTGTTGCCCTGGACGTCGCTCGGCCAGTCGGCGAAGCGCTCGCCGCGGTAGCCGGCCTCGTCGGGCCGGTCACGCTGGATGGCCGTGCCCATGGCGCCGTCGAGGATCATGATGCGCCGGCCGAGCGTGGCGGTGAGGCTCTCGGTGGCATCGGGTCGCTGCTGCGACTGGGACAACGTGGCTCCTCTCGGCGGCACGAGGACGTGCCGTAGTGACGGGACCGGCCCGATTCTACGGACCTGCCGTGGCTGCCGCGTCGCCGCCCGCACTGCGGTCACGCGACGCCACCCTCCGGCATACCCGCTCGAGTGCACGCTCGACTCCGCGCCCGAGCCCGCGCCGTCCGAGCCCGCGCCGCCCAGGGCGCGCCCGCCCGGGAGTTCGGCCCATCCGGTCCGGCAGGTCCTAGGCTGAAGGGGTGGACGCGACCGCGCCCACGGTGAAGGAGACATGGTGCTGGAGTTCGAGGACGTGCCGGAGCTGATCGACCCGGTGCTCATCGCGGCCTTCGAGGGCTGGAACGACGCCGGCGAGGCGGCCACGAGCGCGGTCCGCCACCTCGCGGAGGTCTGGGACGCCGAGGTCGTCGCGGCCCTCGACCCCGAGGACTACTACGACTTCCAGGTGAACCGTCCGCGCGTGTCGCTCGAGGACGGTCGGCGCGTGCTGACCTGGCCCACGACGCGCGTCCTCGTCGCCACCGAGACCGGCCTGGACCGTGACGTCGTCCTCGTGCAGGGCATCGAGCCGTCGATGCGCTGGCGGGCCTTCACGGTCGAGCTGCTCGAGCTCGCCGAGCGGTTCGGCGTCACGACGATCGTCACCGTCGGCGCGCTCCTCGCGGACGTCCCGCACACCCGACCGATCCCGGTCACCGCCACCGCCGAGGACGAGGCGGCGATCCACCGCTTCGACGTCGAGGCGTCGCGCTACGAGGGCCCGACAGGCATCGTGGGGGTGCTGAGCCACGCCGCCGCCGACTCCGGCATCCCGACGGTCTCGGCGTGGGCCGCCGTGCCGCACTACGCCGGCGGTGCGCCGTCGCCGAAGGCGACCCTGAGCCTGCTGCGCCGCATCGAGTCGCTGCTCGGGGTCACCGTGCCGCACGGCGAGCTCGAGGAGAACGCCCGGGCGTGGGAGCGCGGCGTCGACGAGCTGGCCCAGTCCGACGAGGAGGTCGCCGAGTACGTCCAGTCCCTCGAGGAGGCGCAGGACACCGCCGAGCTGCCCGAGGCGAGCGGTGACGCGATCGCGCGCGAGTTCGAGCGCTACCTCCGCGGACGCGACGACGACCAGACCGGCCGCTGACGACCGAAAGAGCAGTTCCGTCGCGGCAGCGGCATGCTTGACGTTCGGAGCAGTTCGTAGCGGCATCGGAGGGGTCGTGTCGCAACTCGACGAACTGCTCTTTCGATCGGGTCAGAGGCGGACGCCGAGCAGGGCGTCGAGCGCCCGACCGAGCACGCCCGGGGCGCCGGGGTCGTCGCCGCCCCGCGTCAGGGCCTGGCTGGCCCACCGGTCGACCGCCTCGAGGGCCCGCGGGCTGTCGAGGTCGTCGGCGAGGGCGGCGCGGATGTCGTCGACGGTCTGGTCGGCGACCGGACCGCCGTTGCACGACAGGGCCTCTCGCCAGGTCGCGAGCCGCTGCTGCGCCTCGACGAGCTGGTCGTGCGTCCACATCCAGTCGTGCGCGTGGTGCCGGGCGAGCAGGGCCAGCCGGATCGCCATCGGGTCGATGCCGTCACGACGCAGCTGCGAGACGAGGACGAGGTTGCCCTTGCTCTTGCTCATCTTCTCGCCGTCGAGGCCGACCATGCCCTGGTGGACGAAGGCGCCCGCGAAGGACTGGGACCCGCTGAGCGCGCGGCCGTGCGCCGAGCTCATCTCGTGGTGCGGGAAGACGAGGTCGGTGCCGCCGCCCTGGACGTCGACGGGGATGCCGAGGTGGTCGAGCGCGATGCACGCGCACTCGATGTGCCAGCCCGGGCGACCCGAGCCGAGCGACCCGCCGTCCCACTCGGGCTCGCCCTCACGGTGGGCCCGCCACAGCAGGGCGTCGAGCCGGTTGCGCTTGCCCTCCCGGTCGGGGTCTCCCCCGCGCTCGGCGAAGACCTCCATCATGCCCGCCTCGTCGAGGTGGCTGACCGAGCCGAACCGCGGGTCCCTCGCGACGTCGAAGTAGAAGTCCTGCGCACCCTGGCGCGACGCGTCCGGCGCGGGCACGGCATACGCCCAGCCGTCGACGACGAGCTTCTCGATGGGGCCCACGAAGGTGGGGATGCTCTCGACGGCACCGAGGTACTCGTCGGGCGGGATCACGGCGAGCGCGGTCATGTCCTCACGGAAGAGCGCGATCTCGCGCGTCGCGAGGTCACGCCAGTCGATGCCGTCGCGCTCGGCCCGCTCGAGCAGCGGGTCGTCGATGTCGGTGATGTTCTGGACGTAGCGCACGGTGTGGCCGCTGTCGCGCAGCGCCCTCCCGAGCAGGTCGAACGTCACGTAGGTCGCCGCGTGCCCATGATGGGTGGCGTCGTAGGGAGTGATGCCGCAGACGTAGAGGGTGACGAGCTCGCCACGCGCAGCGGGAACCAGCTCGCCGGATGCCGTGTCGCGGACGCGCACCTCGGGTGCACTGCCGGGAACCTTGGGAATGAACGGCATCGGCCAACTTCTCACGCGCAGACTCTATCCCGCGGTGCGGCGCCCCTCGTCGCGGGCACCGGGGCGGTGGGCCGACCCGCACACGGCCTCACAGTGGCGGCCAGGGCACCGACGGCCAGTCGCGCCGCGGGGACGGGTGCACCCCGCGGTCGATGAGGCGCGCGACCCGCAGCATGAGGGCGTCGACGTCGGCCTCCGGCAGCAGCACGAGCAGGCGGTCGCGCACGTCGCTGGCCTCGAGGGCGCGCCTGAGGCGTTCGAGACGCGCGAGGTCGGCGTCCACGATCGGCTCGCCCGCCCAGCCCCACAGCACCGTGCGCAGCTTCGGCGTCGGCGAGAAGGTCACGCCGTGGTCGATGGCCCAGAGCCGGCCGTCGGCGTCCCGGAGGCAGTGCGAGCCCTTGCGGTCGGAGTTGTTGAGGGCGGCGTCGAGCACCGACAGCGAGCGCACGTCGTCGGCGCCGGAGTGCACGACGGTGACGGCCGAGCCGCCCGGGCGTCTCGCCGTCGAAGACGGCCCGCCAGCCCTGCCGGCGTGCGGCCCTCGGGCACGAGGTCGACGACGACGTCGTCGGCGACGGGCTCGAACGGGTCACCGATCCACAGCTGCACCGACCCCGGACCGAGGGGGCCGTCGCGCATCACGGTCGGGGGGACGACGTCCCAGCCGCCGAGCTCGGAGACGACCTGGGCCGCCACCTCGCGTCCGGCGAGGGTGCCTTCGGGGAAGTCCCAGAGGGGCCGCTCGCCGCGGACGGGCTTGTAGATGACGTGCCCGCCGGGCAGCGTCGACACCCGTGCCACGACCGCGAGGTTCGAGGAGTCGGTGATCCGTCCCAGGACCTCGATCTCGCCGGTCAGGTCGACCGGCGACGGCGTCCGGTCAGCGCTTGTAGCCATTGGCCCGCGGGCAGATGTGGCCCGTGGGGTCGAGCGGGTTGCCGCAGAACGGGCACGGCGGCCGACCGGCGGCGACCAGCGCGTTGCTGCGCCGCGCGAAGGCTCGGGCCTGCGCCGGCGTCAGCGTGACGCGGAGCGAGTTGCGCCCCAGCGGTCCCACCTCGTCGTCGGCGTCGTCGGCGACCTCGTCGACCTCGTCGGGGTCGTGGTCGTGGCACTCGATGACGACCTTCTGCGCGTCCTCGTCCCACGCGAGGGACAGGGTCTGCACGTGCCAGTCCTCGTCGAACGGCGTCTGCAACGGGTCGGTGTCCTCGGGCACGCCACCGGGCTCGCCCGGCTCGGCCGCCGCGGCGGGTGCGAGCTGGTCGAGCACGTCGTTGATGCGGTCGGCGAGGATCGAGACCTGCTGCTTCTCGACCCCGATGGTCACGACCAGCGGTCCGGTGCTCGCCTGGAGGTAGAAGGCTCGCTGTCCGGCGGGGCCGACCGTCCCGGCGACGAACCGGTCAGCGGGATCGAAGTCCTGGACCGTCATGCGTTCGACCCTATCCGACGCCACCGGCCGCGCCGGCGCCGCCGCCCACCACGGCGTCACCGTCCTCGGCCGCCTGCTTCTCGGGTGGCCGCAGGCCCGTCAGGTCTCCCCCGACGTCGTTGAGCCGCAGCACGAACGGCTTGCGGCTCGTGTAGCGCACGACGCTCACCGACGCCGGGTCGACGTTGATCCGCTGGAAGTCGTCGAGGTGCGCGCCCGTGGCGTGCGACAGGATGGACTTGATGACGTCGCCGTGCGACACCGCGACCCACACCGCGTCCTTGCCGTGGGTCTCGAGGATGCGCGCGTCGGTCTCGCGGACGGCGCGCAGCGCCCGGTCCTGCATCTCCACCATGGACTCGCCGGAGTATGCCGCGGAGTCCGGGAAGCGCGCCTCGCTCGGTCGGTCCTGCACGACCTTCCAGAGCTCCTCCCTGGCGAGCTCCGCGATGGGACGCCCGGTCCAGGCGCCGTAGCGGCACTCACCCAGACCCGCGTGGACGCTGCGGGCGACGTGGCTCGGCAGCGGTGCGGCCAGCAGGTCCGCCGTCTGCACGCAGCGGTCGAGCGGTGAGCTGACGATCTCGACGACGGGCAGGACGGCTGCGGCCAGCCGCTGTCCGACGGCAGCGGCCTGCGCCTCGCCGGTCTCGTCGAGGAAGACGCCGGGCATCCAGCCGGCCAGCGTGCCGGCGGTGTTGGAGGTGGAGCGGCCGTGGCGCACGAAGAGGACGGTGGGCACGGTCGTCACCCTAGCCCGCGGCCCGTCCGCGACGCCACCACCGGCCTACGCCCCGCGTGCGCGCCGCCGACAGGCGGACGTGGTGAAGTAGGGGACGTGATCGTGGACAAGGCCATCTACCGCAACGGCCGGCGAGCAGGGCTGCGGCGACCTCAGCGACGAGCTGGACGTGCTGCGCCTCACCCAGGACGGCTTCCTCTGGATCGGGCTCAGGGACCCGTCCGACGAGGAGTTCGACCTCGTCAACGAGGAGCTGCACCTGCACCCGCTGGCCGTCGAGGACGCCGTCAACGGCCACCAGCGAGCCAAGATCGAGAAGTACGAGTCGTCGGTGTTCGTCGTGCTCAAGACCCTGCGCTACATCGAGGCGACGAGCGACATCGAGACCGGCGAGGTCATGCTCTTCATCGGCGACCGCTTCGTCGTCACCGTGCGGCACGGCGAGGGCAACCCGCTGGCCGGGGTGCGCCAGCGGCTCGAGACCGAGCCCGAGCGCCTCCGCCACGGCCCGATGACGGTGCTGCACGCCGTCATGGACTCCGTCGTCGACAACTACACTCGTCGTCGACCGCGAGGTGCGCCGGGACCTCGAGCAGATCGAGGAGCAGGTCTTCGCCTCGGCCACCGGCGGCGACGCCAACACGATCTACCGGCTCAAGCGCGAGGTCCTCGAGTTCCGCCGGGCCAGCCAGCCGCTCGCCGACACCCTGACGCAGTTCATGGACCGCGCCCGCGGGCCGCGGCCTGTCCGAGGAGATGCTGCCCTTCTTCCGTGACGTCGCCGACCACCTGCGCCTCGTCAACGACCACGTCGAGTCCTACGACCGGCTCCTGACCGACGTCCTGTCGGCGCACCTCGCGAGCGTCTCGGTCAAGCAGAACGAGGACATGCGCCGCATCTCCGCGTGGGTCGCCATCGCGGCCGTGCCCACGATGATCGCCGGCATCTACGGGATGAACTTCGAGCACATGCCCGGAGCTCGACGGCGAGCTTCCACCTCGGCGGCGGGGAGTTCCACTACGGCTACTTCGTCGTGCTCGCGGTCATGGCCGGCGCCTGCATCGGCCTCTACCGGGCGTTCAAGCGCTCGGGCTGGCTCTAGCGACGACGAACGGCCGGCTCCCACCGAGGTGGGACCGGCCGTTCGTTGCGTGTCGGGCGTCGTCAGGTCGCGGTGATGACGCCCGGCCGCGAGGACCCCGGCCAGCACGAGGCCCAGCGCGACGCGGTACCAGACGAACGGCAGCAGGGTGTTGGTCGCGACGAAGCGCAGCAGCCAGGCGATCGTGGCGTAGGCCACGACGAAGGCCACGACGACGCCGACGAGGACGGGCCCCACGCCGAGGGCGGAGAGCCCGTCCTTCTCCTGGACGGCCTGGAACAGGCCCGCGGCCGTGAGGGCCGGGATCGCGAGGAAGAAGCTGAGGCGCGTCGCCGTGACGCGGTCGATGCCGCGGGCGATTCCGGCGGAGATCGTCGCGCCCGAGCGGGAGACGCCGGGGATGAGCGAGAGGCACTGGACGAGACCGATGACGAGACCGTCGACCGGGCGCACCGAGTGCTCACCGCGCACGGTCCCGCGGGCCTCGTAGCGCGCGTAGATGCGCTCCGCCACCACCATGGCGACGCTCCAGAGGAGCAGGGCGACCGCCACGACCCAGAGGCTGCGCAGCGCGCCCGAGATGAGGTCACGCGCGAGGAAGCCGACGATGCCGACCGGGATCGAGCCGATGACGACGGCCCACGCGAGGCCGTAGTCGGGGTCCTTGCGAGCGGCGGCCGAGCCCAGGCCCCGGAACCACGCGACGGCGAAGCGGACGATGTCGCGGAAGAAGTAGAGGAGCGTCGCAGCGATGGCGCCGAGCTGGATGACGGCGGTGTAGGCCGTCACGGCCGGGTCGTTCACCTCGAGGCCGAGCAGCTTCTCGGTGATGGTCAGGTGGCCGGTCGAGGAGACCGGGAGGTACTCGGTGAGGCCTTCGACGACGCCGAGGATGACGGCGTCGAGGTAGCTGAGGTCAGCCATGGGTCAGGGTGGGCCTTCTGCGCAGGAGGGACGGGACGAGGCCGCTGACCCGCTCGGGGTCATCGGCCGCGGGGCACAATGTCGCACCCTATCTGCAACGTCGGCTGGGAGCTGCGACCGTCGAGCGGCGCGCGGGCGACGTCCTAGGGAACGTCCGGGGCGGCGTCGGCCGACGCCGCGGGTGGGCGTCTCGAGTCCCGCGATACCGGCCACGACCTGCAGGCGTCGCCACGGCCTGCTCGCGCGTCATGCCCCCGCCGACGGCGACGGCGAGCGTGGTGACGCCGGCCTCCTCGTAGCGGCCGAGTCGTCGGGCGACCCGCTCGCGGCGAGCCGAGCAGGGCCGTCTCGTCGATGAACTCGAGGGGCACGGCCGCCGCGGCCTCGCGGTGGCAGGCCGGCGAGGTAGAGGTCCTGGATGCGCGCGGCATCCTCCTCGAAGCCCATCCGGCACGCGAGCTGGTTGTAGAAGTTCTGCTCGCGCGAGCCCATGCCTCCGATGTAGAGCGCGCAGTAGTCACGCACGTGGGCGGCCGCCTCCTCGACGTCGTCGACGAGCACGACCGGCGTCGTCGCCACGACGTCGAAACCCGTCATCGGCGAGTCGACCGGGCCCCGGCCACCCCGACGCCGACCGGTCTCGAGCGTCGCGAGCAGGTCGCCTGCGTGCTCGGGGCTGAAGAAGATCGCGAGCCAGCCGTCGGCGATCTCACCGGTCAGCTCGAGGTTCTTCGGGCCGACCGCAGCGAGGTAGACGGGCAGGTCAGGGCGCACGGGCCGCGCGGAGAGCTTGAGCGGCTTGCCCGGACCGCCCGGCAGCGGGAGCGGGTAGTGCGGCCCGGCGTGGGTGACGGTGTCACGGCGCAAGGCTGCCCGCACGATCTCGACGTAGTCCCGCGTGCGGCCGAGCGGGCTGCGGAAGGGCACGCCGTGCCATCCCTCGCTCACCTGCGGGCCCGACACCCCGAGACCGAGCCGGAACCGACCGCCCGACATCGTGTCGATCGTCGCCGCGGTCATCGCCGTCATCGCCGGGGTGCGCCCCGGGATCTGCATGACGGCGGACCCGAGGCCGACGTGCTCCGTCAGCGGCCCCGATCCAGGCGAGCATCGACGGGCTGTCCGAGCCGTACGCCTCTGCCACCCAGACGCTGTCGTAGCCGAGCCGGTCGGCCGCCTGCGCGATCGCGACCTGGTCGTGACCCGTCGTGCCGCGGCCCCAGTACCCGAGATTCACACCGATCCTCATGCTGGGCAGGCTATCGGGAGGGGTGTCGCGCAGGGTGTCGGCGTGCCTCTGACGAGGCGGTCGCTCGGAGCGCGGCGTCGCCCACTACCGTTCGTGCCATGCGCAGGCGTCTCGGCTCGTCCGGTCTCACGGTCACCCCACTGGCCCTCGGCACCATGCTGTGGGGCAACGCCGTGGACCGCCACGAGGCAGGTGACCACCTGCGTGCGTTCGTCGAGGCCGGCGGCAACCTCGTCGACACGGCATACGGCTACGGCGGCGGCGACGCCGAGACCATCCTCGGCGGACTGCTCGACGGCACGGTGCCCCGCGACGACGTCGTCATCTGCACCAAGGCGGGCATCTCCCGGTCCGGTGGCCAGCGCCGGGTCGACGTGTCGCGCCGAGGGCTCATGTCCCAGCTCGAGACGTCGCTGCGCCGGCTCGGCACCGACCACGTGGACCTCTGGCTCGTGCACACCTGGTCCGACGACGTGCCGCTGTCGGAGACCCTGTCGGCCCTCGAGTGGGCTGCGGCCTCAGGTCGCGCGCGCTACGTCGGCGTCTCCAACTACTCCGGATGGCAGTCCGCGCGTGCCTTCAGCGTGCTCGAGTCGGCGCGAATCCCCATGGTGGCCAACGAGATCGAGTACTCCTTGGTATGCCGCACGCCGGAGCACGAGGTCACGCCCGCTGCGACGTCGCTCGGCTTCGGCCTGCTGCCCTGGTCGCCGCTGGGACGGGGCGTGCTCACGGGCAAGTACCGCCACGGCATACCGTCGGGGTCCCGGGCCGCGTCCACCGACTTCCCGGGCTTCGCCGAGCGGTTCCTCGACGAGCAGACGGCCCGCGTGGCCGACGCGGTGGCGATGGCCGCGCGAGGCCTGGCGGCCAAGCCGGCTGAGGTGGCGCTGGCCTGGGTGCGTGACCGTCCCGGGGTCGCCGCGCCCATCGTCGGCGCGCGGACGCCCGCACAGCTGCGGTCCGCGCTCGCGAGCCTCGAGCTCACGCTGCCCTCGGAGATCGTCGCCGCGCTGGACGACGTCTCGGCCTAGCCGGCGCACCGTCCCGCGTCAGGCGCGGGAGCTCTTGCCCTCGGTCGTGCCCGTCACGCCCGTCGCGCCGACGTCCTCGACGTCGTCGACGTCGTCGAGGTCGTCGTCCTCGTCGTCCGCGTACGTCGTCGTCATCATCGTCGTCGTCGTCATCGTCGTCGTCATCGTCGTCATCGTCGTCGTCCTCCTCGTCGTAGTCGTCCGAGTCGAGGCCGGCGTAGACGCGGTTCTCGGTGCCGTCCTCGTCCTCGTGACCGTCGAAGTCGTCGCCGTAGATGGCGAGGGGCGTGGCGACCTCGGTCGCCTCGTAGAGAGCCTCGTCGTAGTCGTCGAAGGCCTCGGCCAGGTCCTGCGCCGCAGCCATGACCACTGGGGTGGTCGGGGTCTCGGCTCGCGTTCGCGGCCTCGAGGTGGCGTTCGAGGGCGGCGATCAGCTGCTCGAGGGCGGCGCGGGGGTCGACGGTCATGCCTCGACCGTAGTGGACCCCCGCAAGCGAGAGAACCGAATCCGTGCCCGGATCGGCCGGAAACACGGCGGTCCCGCAGCGAGCCGTGCTCACTGCGGGACCGTTCACGCGCGGTTGTCGGGCCGTTCACCCGACGCCGGCGCGAGGCGTCACATGGGCGCCTTGACGGTGTCGGCCGCCGGCGGGGCCGTGACGTCGACCGGCTCGCCGTACTTGCTCATCGTCATGTCGGCCTTGACGCCCGACAGGTCGAAGGTGACCTTGCGCAGCTGGTTCTTCTCGTCGAGCCAGGCGGTGTACGCGATGGTGCTGGGCATCTGCGTCTTGGCGTCGGTCGGGCAGCTGGGCCTGCATGGCCTTGGTGTCCAGCGTCAGGTCGTACTTCCACGTCTTGTCACCGTCGACGGTGTCCTCGCCGACGTACTTCACGTCCGTCACGGCCGCCCCGAACTGGTCGTACATCTTCGTGGGGTCGGCCTGGTCGAGCGACTGCGACAGCTGCTTGCCGATGGTCGAGCTGCTGTCGATGACCGCCCACTTGCCCGCCGGCAGGCCCGGGAAGCCCTTCATGTAGACCTTCTTGTCGACGAGGATCATGTCGACCTTCATCGACGAGCCCATGTCCATCGACATCTTCATGGCCGGGTTGCCCGGGTCGACCTTCGTGTCACCGGAGATGGCGATCTTCTGGCCGGCGGCATCCATCGTCATGGTCACGTGCGCGGTCGTGGCGTTCTTGCCGGCGGCCTTCATGGCGGCGACGAAGGACGCCTTGTCCTTGTACGGCTGCCCGGCGGCCGGAGCGTCGCTCGTCGCGGCTGCCGAGCTGGCCTGCGTCTGCCCGGCCGCGGGGGCCGGGCTCTCGCTCTTGCCGCAGGCAGCGACGCCGAGAACGGCAGGAAGGACGATGACTGCTGCCGCGATGCGGCGGGTGTTCCATTTCATGTGTGTTGACCTCCTGGGCCCTTGACGCCGGACGGTTCCGGGCGGTTCCCCTGTTGCGCCGCGCCGCACGGGCTCGCGCTCGGTCCCGGGTCTGCGGTCGGATGACCCAGCGACGGTATCGCGGGCACCTGTCCGCCACGCCACGCATACGGTCTCGGTGGGGTCACGGTTGGTGTCAGAATGGATGGCGATGACGGATTACGAGTACCGGGTCCTCACGTTCGACCGCCACACGTCGAAGGCCCAGGCGCGACAGGCGGTGCGTGAGCACGCGGAGTACGGCCGTTGGGAGCTCTCGCGCACGGTGATCTACGAGGGCGGCGTGCGGCGGATGTGGCTGCGGCGCAAGATCATGCGCGTGCAGCGCACGGCCTGACGCTGCCGCCCCGACCTCAGCAGGTGCGCAGGAAGTCGCCGAGGACGCGCGCCCCGAAACGCAGCGAGTCGACGGGCACGCGCTCGTCGATGCCGTGGAACATCGGCGCGAAGTCCAGGTCGGCGGGCAGCCGCAGCGGCGCGAAGCCGTAGCCGCTGATGCCGAGCCGGCTCAGAGCCTTGTTGTCGGTGCCGCCGGAGAGGCAGTAGGGCAGCACGGCCGCCTCGGGGTCCTCGCGCAGCAGCGCCTGCTTCATCGACTCGACGAGGTCGCCGGAGAAGGGGGCCTCGATGGCGACGTCGCGGTGCACGACCTCCACCTCGACGTGCTCCCCGGCGAGCTCGCGGATCGTGGCCATCAGCGCGTCCTCGTGCCCCGGCAGGAAGCGGCAGTCGACCGCCGCCGTCGCCGTCTGGGGGATGACGTTGTGCTTGTAGCCCGACTCGAGCATCGTGACGTTGGCCGTGTCACGCAGGGTGCCGCGCACGAAGCCCTGGGCGCCACCGAGGGTGGCGAGCAGCGGCTCGAGGTCGGCGTCGGCCGCCGAGAGGCCGGTCATGGTGCTGAGCGTGTCGAGCAGCTCGCGGACCGAGGCGATGTACTCGCGCGGCCACTCGTGGGCGGCGATGCGGCCGATGGCGGCGGCGAGACGCACGATGGCGTTGTCGTCGTTGGGCACCGAGCCGTGGCCGGCGCGGCCGTGGGCGCGCAGCCGCAGCCACGCGATGCCCTTCTCGGCCGTCTGGAGCAGGTAGGCCCGCTGCTGGCCCCTGCGGGCGTCGGCACGCGTCACGCTGTAGCCGCCGACCTCGCTGATCGCCTCGGAGACCCCCTCGAACCAGTGCGGGTGGTGGTCGACGAGCCAGTGGCTGCCGTGGGTGCCGCCGGCCTCCTCGTCGGCGAAGAAGACGAAGGTCGTGTCGCGGGCGGGCTTGGTGCCGGTGCGGGCGAAGTGCCGGATGTTCGCGAGGATCATCGCGTCCATGTCCTTCATGTCGACCGCGCCGCGACCCCAGATGCAGCCGTCGCGCTCCTCGGCGGCGAAGGGGTCGACCTGCCAGTCGGCGGCGTTGGCCGGGACGACGTCGAGGTGGCCGTGCACCGCGAGGCCGGGCCGCGAGGAGTCCTCGCCCTCGAGGCGCACGACGACGGTGGCGCGGCCGGGCTCGCTCTCGAGCAGGGTGCCGTCGAGGCCGACCTCGGCGAGCTCGCCCATGACGTACTCGGCGGCCTTGCGCTCCCCCGGCCCGACCCGTCACCGTAGTTCGACGAGTCGATCCGGATGAGCTCCGCACAGATCCGCGCCACCTCCGCCTCGGCTGTCGGTGCGGGTGTCCCGGTGCGCGCGGCGTCGTCGTGGCTCATGCCGATCAGCGTATGCCGCGGCCTTCCGGCGCCTGCGACCACCCGTTTGGTCTTTTGGTCGGGCCCCGTGTAACGTTTCGCCTCGCCGCAAGGGAATCCCACGAGCCCCTTGCATCACCTCGTCGGGGTGGCGGAATGGCAGACGCGCTAGCTTGAGGTGCTAGTGCCCTTAACGGGCGTGGGGGTTCAAGTCCCCCCCTCGACACCATGAGACCCCCGGGTTCCTGCAGGTCAGGACCCGGGGGTCTTCTCGTCCCCACGGCCTCCTGCTGGCCCTGCCGGCTCACCTGCCCGGACTCTCTGGCCGCCCCTCCGCGACGGCCGTAACCTTCGAACGTGAGCGACGAGAACGTGGCCGGCCTGGCTGACGAGCTCTACGACGCGATCGGGCTGCTGCGGCGGCGGTCGCGGCGACTCGTGGGCGCTCCCCTGCCGGAGCTCGCCCTGTCCGGCGCCCAGCACGAGCTGCTGCGCGTCGTGCGGCGCAACCCGGGTATCACGGTGACCGAGTCGGCCCACGTGCTCGGGCTCGCCGCCAACACCGTCTCGACCCTCGTGGGCCAGCTGCTCCCCCTCGGTGTGCTCGTCCGCGAGCGCGACGCGACCGACCGCAGGGTGGCCCGCCTCGACCTCACGCCCTCCGCTCGCGAGAGTCTCGAGCAGTGGCGCGACCGGCGGGCCCAGGCGACGGCCACGGCCTTGGCGCGGCTGCCCGCCGACGAGCGTGCCCATCTGGCCGAGGCTCTGGCCACCATCGCGCGGATCGCCGCCGACCTGCCGGAGGGCTCCGAGGCCCCCGAGCCGGCCGCGCCGTCATCCTCGCCCGAGGCCACCTGAGACCGTCCCCAGACACGGCCGTCGCGCGCGTGACCGTACGCTGTGCCGCGTGACCTTCCTGCGCGCCCTCTTCACCCTGCTCCGGGGGCGCGGTTTCCGTCGGCTCTTCGTCAGCCGGGTCACGTCGTCGTTCAGCGACGGCGTCTTCCAGGTCGCGCTCGCCAGCCACATCCTCTTCAACCCGGAGAAGGCCGCCGACGCGCGTGGCATCGCCATCGCCTTCGCCGTCGTGCTGCTGCCCTACACCGCCCTCGGACCGTTCGTCGGGGTGCTGCTCGACCGGTGGCCCCGACGTCGGGTCATCGTCGTCAGCCAGCTCATCCGCGCCGGCGGCGATCCTCGCCGTCACCGGACTCGTGACCGGCGCCGAGACCGGTCCGGCGTTCTTCGGTCTCGTCCTGCTCGTCTTCTCGGTCAACCGGTTCATCCTCGCCGGGCTCGCGTCGGCCATGCCGCACGTCGTGGCCGCGCGAGGCCCTCGTCAGCGCGAACTCCGTCGCCCCCACGTGCGGTTCGCTCGCCTACCTGCTCGGCGGGGCGGTCGGCACCGGTGTCCGCGCCCTCGGGGGCAGCGACGTCCTCGACGTGCTCCTCGCCGCCGTGGGGGTCCTCGCCGCAGCGTGGGCGGCGACGAGGTTGCCGTTCATCGGGCCTGACGACACGAGCGGCGCACCCTCCGTCGGGCAGATCACGAGGTCGGTCATCACGGGCCTCGTCGAGGCGGCGCGCACCCTGCCGCGCCGGGCGCGCCTGCTCCTCGGCCTCGTCTTCGTGACCCGCATCCCGTTCGGCTTCCTCCTGCTGCAGACCCTCCTGCTCTTCCGTGGCCCCTTCGAGGCCGGCCACGGCGCCAGGGGTTTCGGCGTCGCCGCAGCCGCGTCGGCGCTCGGGTTCGCCTCGGCGGCCTTCGTCACCCCGTGGCTCGCTCCCCGGCTCACCGCCATCCCGTATGCCGTGCGGATGCTCGCGCTCGGCGCACTCGTCTGTGCCGTGCTGGGGCCCTTCCTCACGCCGTGGAGCATCGTCGTCGTGGGCTTCGTCGTCTCGTTCACGTCGCAGTGCGTCAAGATCACCGTCGACTCGCTCCTCCAGGCGCACGTCGACGACCACCTGCTCGGGCGGGCGTTCTCCGCCTACGACGTCGTCTACAACGCCGGCATGGTGGCTGCGGCTGCCCTCGGCGCGTTCGTCCTCCCGGAGAGCGGGCTCGCGTGGTGGCCGCTCGTCGCGTTCGCGGTGCTCTACGGCGCGACGGCGATGCTGCTCGGGCGGCCTCTGGTCACGCGCCACCGTGCTCGACCACGAGCGGCCACTAGGCTGACCGCGTGCTTCCCGAGCTGACCGCCACCCGCTACGTGACGCCGCTCAAGGAGGGCGGGTCGCTGCCCGGGATCGTCGAGGCGGACGACGACGGGACGTACGTCCTGAAGTTCCGCGGCGCCGGTCAGGGGCTCAAGGTCCTCGTGGCCGAGGTGCTCGTCGCCGGGATCGCCCGGCTGCTCGACGTGCCCGTGCCCGATCTCGCCGTGATCCGCCTCGACCCGCGCATCGCGAAGTACGAGGCCGACGAGGAGGTCCAGGACCTCCTCACGGCGTCCGTCGGGACCAACCTCGGCGTCGACTTCCTGCCCGGCTCGCTCGGCTACGACGGCTCACGCCCACCCGACGCCGACCTCGCCGAGCGGATCATCTGGCTCGACGCGCTGACCGCCAACGTCGACCGCACGTGGTCCAACCCCAACCTGCTCGTCTGGCACGGCCGCACGTGGGCGATCGACCACGGCGCCGCGCTCTACTTCCACCACTCGTGGCCGAGCAGGGCGCCCTCCCCCGAGCGCTTCGCCGCGCAGCCCTTCGACGCGAGCCGCCACGTCCTGCGCGACGTCGCCGGCGACGTCGGCCGACGCCACGACGAGCTCGCTGCCCGGCTCACGCCGGAGGCGCTGGAGGCCGTCATCGCCGAGGTGCCCGACGAGTGGATCGAGCCCACGGCCGACCTCGCTGACGCGCCTGCGGTCCGGGCGGCATACGCCCTGATGCTCCGCGCCCGCCTCGAGGGGCCGCTGACGTGGGTGCCGACGGGGGTCGCGGCGTGAACGCGTACCAGTACGTCCTGCTCCGGCTCGTGCCTCGCGTCGACCGCGAGGAGTTCATCAACGTCGGCGTCGTGCTCTACTCGCAGGACGCCGGGTTCCTCGACGCCGCCTGGGAGCTCGACGAGCGCCGCGCGGGCGCCCTGTCCCCGACGTGCGACCTCGACGGGGTGCGGTCGATGCTCGAACGCGTGCGCGCGGTGTGCCGCGGCGAGACGGGGCGCGGGCTGCCGACCCTCGACAAGCCGGCCAGCGCTTCGGGTGGATCATCGCCCCGCGCTCGACCGTGGTGCAGCCGGGACCGGTCCACGGGGGCCTCTGCGACGACCCCGCCGTCGAGCTCGAACGCCTCCTCGACCGGCTCGTCCGGCCCGCGCACGCCTGACCTGCCGACGCCTGAGTCGGTCCGGTCAGTCCCGAGCGCGCAGGGCCCACATCGCGACGGCGCTCGCCGCGGCGACGTTGAGCGAGTCGACGCCGCCCGCCATCGGGATGCGCAGCGTGAGGTCGGCCTCGGCGACCGTCCGGTGCGACAGGCCGTCGCCCTCGGTGCCGACGACGAGGGCAAGCCGCTCCGGCGGCTGCCGTCTCGAGGTCGTCGAGCGACACCGAGTCGTCGGAGAGCGCCATCGCGGCGACGGTCAGGCCGGCGTCGTGCAGCAGGCCCATCCCCTGCGGCCACGGGTCGATCCGGGTCCACGGGACCTGGAAGACCGTGCCCATGGAGACGCGGATCGACCGGCGGTAGAGCGGGTCGGCGCAGCGCGGGGTGATGAGGACCGCGTCGACGCCGAGCGCGGCGGCCGAGCGGAAGATCGCGCCGACGTTCGTGTGGTCGACGACGTCCTCGAGGACGATGACCCGCCGCGCGTCGGCGAGAAGTGACTCGACGCTCGGGAGCGGCGGTCGCTGCATCGCGGCGAGCGCACCCCGGTGCAGGTGGAAGCCGGTCAGCTGCTCGATGACGTCGTGGTCCCCGAAGTAGACCGGGATGCCGTCCGCCTCGGCGTCGGCGACGATGTCGGCGAGGTCGTCGAGCCACCGCCGCGCCATGAGGTAGGACCGTGGCCGGTGCCCGGCCCGCAGCGCCCGGCGGATGACCTTCTGGCTCTCGGCGATGTAGAGCCCGCGCTCGGGCTCGGTCCGCCGGCGCAGCACGACGTCGGTGAGCGACACGTAGTCGGCCAGGCGCGGGTCGGTGGGGTCGGAGATCTCGATCGGCACGCCGTCAGGCTAGTGGTGGTGCTGCACTCCCCCGACATCGTGGGGTCGGGGCCGCGAGGGCTGACGGTCAGGGGAACCAGACGAGCTTGACGATGGCGACGAGGCCGATGACGATGATGAGGGCCCGCAGCACGTTCGGCGGGATGCGGCGCCCGACCCGCGCCCCGATCATCCCGCCGACGAAGGCGCCGACCCCGATGAGGACGACGACGAGCCAGTCGATGTGCTCGCGCGCGAAGAGGACGAACACCGTTGCGGCCACGAGGTTCACGACGAGCGACAGGACGTTCTTGTAGCCGTTGAGGCGCTGGAGCGGCTCGAGGCTCAGGGCACTGAGCAGGCCCATGAGCAGCACGCCCTGGGCGGCGCCGAAGTAGCCGCCGTAGACACCGGCCAGGAAGACCCCGGCGGCCATGGCCGGCGTGTGCCAGCGGGGCGTGGGCGCCTCGTCACCGCCGGCGTGCACGTGGGCCTGGATGCGCGGACCGGCGACGCACGAGGACCAACGCGATGAGGATGAGGACCGGCACGATGGCCCGGAAGGCCGCGGCCGGCAGGACGAGCAGCAGGCCCGCCCCGACCACCGAGCCGAGGAACGACATCGGCATGAGCCGGCGCAGGGTGCGCCCCTGCCCGCCGAGCTCGTGGCGGTAGCCCCAGGCCCCGGTCACGCCACCGGCGACGAGACCGATGTTGTTCGACACGTTCGCGACGAGCGGGTTGACGCCGAAGAAGAGCAGCGTCGGGAAGGTGATGAGCGTGCCCGAGCCGACGATGGTGTTGATGACGCCGGCCCCGGTCCCGGCCAGCGCGATGGCGACGGCGGACCAGAACGACACCCGGTCACCCTACAGAGGGTGACCGGGTGTCGTCGGAGGGTGTCCGTCAGCGCTGGACCGGAGGCTCCGGCGGGGCGTCGGGCAGGTCCGCCGGGGCGGCCGGTGCGCGATCTCCGGCGCGGCTGGCGGCGCGGCAGCCGGCGGCGGAGGCACCTCGGCACCGCCCACGGGGAACGGCGGCGTGCTGGCGACCCATGGGAGCGTTGTGCTCGGTGGACTCGGCACTCGCCTGCGCGGCCTGTCCCCGGGCCTCGGCGAGGGCCTTTGCCGGGTCCTCGAGCACCGTCTCGGCGAAGGCGTTGTCGTCGGCGTCGCCGGTGTCGACCCACTGCTCCTCGTCGTCGCCGCCCATCGGGCCCTGCTCGCTGCCACCGAGCGCGTTGCCGATGCCCTTGAGCGCGTCGGTCAGCTCGGAGGGGATGATCCACATCTTGTTGGAGTCGCCGCGGGCGAGCTGCGGCAGCACCTGGAGGTACTGGTAGGCGAGCAGCTTCTGCGTCGGCTTGCCGCGGTGGATGGCGGCGAAGACCTGCTGGATGGCGCGGGCCTGGCCCTGGGCCTCGAGGATGCGGGCCTGCGCCGAGCCCTCGGCCCGCAGGATCTGGCTCTGCTTCTCACCCTCGGCCGTGAGGATGGCGGACTGCTTGAAGCCCTCGGCGGTGAGGATGGCGGCACGACGGTCACGCTCGGCACGCATCTGCTTCTCCATCGTCTCCTGGACGGAGTGCGGCGGGTCGATGGCCTTGAGCTCGACACGGTTGACGCGGATGCCCCAGTTGCCGGTGGCCTCGTCCAGCACGCCGCGCAGCTGGCCGTTGATCTGGTCGCGGCTCGTCAGGGCCTGCTCGAGGTCGAGCGAGCCGATGACGTTGCGCAAGGTGGTGACGGTCAGCTGCTCGATGCCCTGGATGAAGTTGGCGATCTCGTAGACCGCGGCCTTGGCGTCGGTGACCGAGTAGTAGATGACCGTGTCGATGTTGACGACGAGGTTGTCGCTCGTGATGACGGGCTGCGGCGGGAAGGTGACGACCTGCTCGCGGAGGTCGATGTTGGCGCGCACCTTGTCGACGAACGGGATGAGGAAGTGGATCCCCGCCGTCAACGTCTTGTTGTAGCCGCCGAGACGCTCGACGATCTGTGCCGTCTGCTGCGGCACGATGCGCACGGTGCGCAGCACGATGACGAACGCCACGACGACGATGAGTATCGGAATGATGTAAACCGGGTCCACGACCTTCTCGACCTTCTCCCTGTGTGGTCCGTGCTCCCCCGAGGAGGCACGGTTGGTGCGGGCGGGCCGATCGACCCGCTCGTTCGTTCGGTGGTGTCGGTTGAGCAGTGGTGCCGGTGAGCGGCTCAGCTCCCCACGACGCGTGCGCGGCTCACGATGGCGGTGGCGCCGTCGATGGAGTCGACGACGACCTCCTCGCCGGGCTCGATGTCGTCCCCGAGCGTGCGCGCAGACCAGGTCTGGCCCGCGAGCTTGACCTGGCCCCCGGCCGGGTTGACCCGGTCGATGGCGACGGCCGAACGGCCGACGTGGGCGGCAGCTCCCATGAGCTGCGGTGGGCTGCTGGCCTGGATGCGGTTCTTGAGCCACGGACGCACGATCGCGAGGAGGGCGACGGCCACGAGGCCCGCGACGATCGCCTGGACGACGGGAGGAGCTCCGAAGGCCGCCGCGATGGAGGCGCCGACGGCGCCGCCGGCGAGCATGAGAAACGTGAAGTCGGCGGTGACCGTCTCGATGGCCACCAGGACGAGGGCCACCGCCACCCAGACCATCCACGCGTGTCCCTCGACCACGTAGCCACCCTGCCTTCATCCGAGCCGGCGACGGACGCCGACGTCCCGTGCGTCACTCCAGTGACGTTCTCGATTCTGCCTCAGTTCCCTCCACGCGACCTACGGATCGGACAACCGGGACAGGTTGCGATCAGGACTCGGCTCTCGCCGACCAGCGCTCGCCGTGCTGCTCGAGCACGAGCGGCAGCCCGAACGTCGCGCTGAGGTTCTCGGCCGTCAGCGTGACGGGGATGGGGCCGGCGGCCACGACCCGGCCGTCGCGGATCATGAGGACGTCGGTGAACGACGGAGGGATCTCCTCGACGTGGTGCGTGACGAGCACCATGGCCGGCGCCTCCGTGTCGGCGGCGAGCTCGCCGAGCCGCCGCACGAGGTCCTCTCGACCGCCGAGGTCGAGCCCGGCGGCGGGCTCGTCGAGGAGCATGAGCTCCGGGTCGGTCATCAGGGCCCGCGCGATCTGGACGCGCTTGCGCTCACCCTCGCTCAGGGTCCCGTAGGGGCGGTCTGCGAGGTGGTCGGCGCCGAGCGCCTTGAGCAGCTCCATGGCGCGGACGTAGTCGACGTGGTCGTAGGTCTCGCGCCAGCGGCCGATGATGCCGTACGAGGCGGTGACGACGACGTTGCCGACGAGCTCGCCGGCGGGGATCCGTTCGGCCATCGACGAGCTCGCCAGGCCGATGCGGGGACGCAGCTCGAAGACGTCGACGGCGCCCAGGACCTCCCCGAGGACTCCCGCGACCCGGAGGACGGGTGCATGCGCGCGGCGGCAATCTGCAGCAGGGTCGTCTTGCCGGCACCGTTGGCGCCCAGCACGACCCAGCGCTCGCCCTCCTCGACCTCCCACGTGACGTCGTCGAGCAGCGTCGAGGCACCGCGTCGAACGGTGACTCCGGCGAAGGCGAGGACGTCGCTCATGGCTCGACCCTATGGCAAGGGCCACCGGGGCGCCGACGCGGCGCACCCTAGGATGGCGAGGTGTCCGAGCTGCCCGCGTCCGTGCGCCTGGCGCTGTGGATGACGGCCTCGTGGCGCGGCGACCTCGGGACGACGGAGGCCCTGGGCCGCGCCTTCCCCGACCTCGACCACGTCGCCGGCGACCTCGCCCGGCTGGACGTCTGGCGTGACCTCGGGGAGCGGGCCCTCTTCGTGGCGCTCCCCCGTCCAGGCGACATCAGTCGTATGCCGCGTGGGTCGGCCGCTGCCACCGCGCGGCCGCCGACGCCGGTGAGTGCGTCTTCGTGGCCGGCATCGGGGGGATCCTCGTCCCGACGCTCTCGGAGTTCGGACCCGAGGGCGACGTCGGCGTGCGCGCGGACTGGACCGCCTACGAGGCGGATCCGATGCCCCGGCACCGGATGGAGATGCTCGACCTGCGCGAGATCGAGCGCGAGCTCATGACGCGCCTGCGCGAGCACACCGAGCGCTTCGACGCAGGTCGGCGGGCACCCGTGGGGTCACGAGGCGCGCGCCGAGGCGCAGGCCGACCTCGACACCGGCCTCTGGGGCATCCCGCCGGCCACGTCCGGCCGCGCCCTGCGCCTGATGTCGCTGGCGGCCAACCTCTCCCGGGTCGCCCACCGCAACGCCAACCGGACCTCGCTCGGGTCCGGAGGGCTCGACGCGGGGACCACGGCGACCCGCACGCGGCTGCTGCGCGACCTCGCAGCCGACGCCGACGCGGCCCTCGCCGACGCGACGAACGTCGCGGTCATGTCGATCGCGGGCTGGCGCCCGGCGCTGACTCAGGCGGTCCGGCTCCCCCTCGGGAGCGGACGTCTCGAGACGCGCGAGCAGCGCACGCGCGTAGGCGCGTTCGGCGTCGATGTCGGCGTGGCGCTCGACCGCGCCGTCACGCCCACGGGCCGACACGGCATACCCACCCTCGAGCTGTTCGAGCGACACGAACGACGTCGCCGAGCAGGTCGCGCAGCTGGTCCTCGCGCGGCAGCCACACGACCTTGTCCTGCTCGACGCTGTCGAGGGCCCACTCGGTCGTGCCGTTGAAGCCGATGACGTCGCCGGTCGTGAAGTGGTGCACGTCGACGGTGATCTCACTGATGACGAAGACGTCGTTCTCCATGCCGCTCACGGGCACGACGAAGCGGTCCCCGGAGACGGGCTCCCAGCGCAGTCCCGCGTCGGAGAGCCGGCGGGCGAGCTCGATGGTCAGCATGTCTCCATCGTCACATCCCCCCGGGACGATCGCCAAGCAACCCTAGATTTGGTCCATGACGGAGCACCCCGGGCTGGAAGCACTGGACGAGAGCACCTTCGAGACCGTCCTCTGCGTCGCCGCGCACCCGGACGACCTCGAGTACGGCACGGCCGCCGCGGTCGACAAGTGGGTGCGGGCCGGCAAGACCGTGACCTACCTGCTCGTGACCCGCGGGGAGGCCGGCATCGACACCATGCCGCCTGCCGAGGCCGGGCCGCTGCGCGAGCAGGAGGAGCGGGACGGTGCGGCCAGGGTCGGGGTCGACGTCGTGGAGTTCCTCGACGGGTTCGCTGACGGCGTCGTCGAGCCGGCCTCGCGCTGCGTCGCGCCATCGCGCGCGAGATCCGGATCCGCCGACCTGACCTGGTCGTCACGATGACGTATGCCGACCGCTTCCCGGGCGGTTCCGTCAACCAGGCCGACCACCGCGCGGTGGGCCTCGCCGTCGTCGACGCCAAGGCCGACGCCGGCAACCGCTGGATCTTCCCCGACCTCGTCGACGAGGGCCACGAGCCGTGGCAGGTCGCGCAGGTGCTCATCGTCGCCGACCCCGAGCCGACGCACTTCGTCGACGTCTCGGACCACTTCGACGCCGCCGTCGCGTCGCTGTCGGCCCACGACGCGTACCTCGCGGCGCTCGGGCCCGACTACCCGAAGCCCGCCGACCTGCTCGGCATGATCCTCGGCGGCCCGCCGAGGTCGTCGGCGTGCCCTACTCGCGTCACCGGACGCCTCGTCGGCTGACCGGCTCGCGCGGCGCGCCGCCGGGAGCTCAGGCGCCGAGGACCGCCCGGTAGACCTCGAGCGTGCGGTCGCCGATGGACGCCCACGAGAACGAGTCGACAGCCCGCGCGCGACCGGCACGACCGAAGGCGTGGGCGCGGTCGACGTCGGACACCGCGTCGGTCAGCGCGGCAGCGAGGTCGGCCACGAAGCGGTCCGGGTCGACCGGGCGTCCCCGTGCCGTCCTGGACCTGCTCGATGGGCACGAGCCACCCGGTCTCTCCGTCGACGACGACCTCCGGGATGCCGCCGGTGGCCGTGGCGACGACGGCGAGCTCGCACGCCATCGCCTCGAGGTTGACGATGCCGAGCGGCTCGTAGACCGACGGGCAGGCGAAGACGGTGCCATGGCTCAGCAGGGCGACGACCTCGTGCGCGCGGCAGCATGTCGGGGATCCAGACGACGCCCTCGCGCTGGGCCCGCAGCTCGTTCATGAGTCCCTCGACCTCGGCGAGGATCTCCGGGGTGTCGGGGGCGCCGGCGCAGAGCACGAGCTGGACGTCGGGCGGCAGCTGCGCGCACGCGCGCAGCAGGTACGGCAGCCCCTTCTGGCGGGTGATGCGACCGACGAAGACGACCGAGCGCTTGTCGGGGTCGACGCCGTGCCGGCGGACGATCTCGGTGGCCTCGGCCGAGCGGTCGGCCTGCCACAGCTGCGAGTCGATCCCGTTGTGCACCACGTGAACCCGCGCCGGATCGAGGGACGGGTAGCTCTTGAGGATGTCCTCGCGCATGCCGGCGCTGACCGCGACGACGGCGGCTGCGGACTCGTACGCCGTGCGCTCGGCCCACGACGACACGCGGTAGCCGCCACCGAGCTGCTCGGCCTTCCACGGCCGCATGGGTTCGAGCGAGTGCGCGGTCACGACGTGCGGCATGCCGCCGAGGAGCGAGGCGAGGTGGCCGGCCATGTTGGCGTACCACGTGTGCGAGTGGACGAGGTCGGCGCCGACGCAGTCGCCCGCCATGCTGACGTCGACGCCGAGGGTCTGCATCGCGGCGTTGCCGCCGGCGAGCTCCGTCAGGTCGGCATACGCCGTCGTGCCCGGCCTCGTCACGCGGGGATCCGAAGCAGCGCACCTGCACGTCGATGTCGCCCCGGGAGCGCAACGCCCGGACGAGTTCTGCCACGTGAACACCCGCGCCTCCGTAGATGGCCGGCGGGTACTCCTTGCTGAGGATGTCGACGCGCACGTTCCGACCCTAGTGCCGCTGCGATCCCGCGAAGCGGAAAGCTCGGGCGATCTTGCGTGCTGAACCTGTCCGCGGGCGGACCGCTGCCCTAGGGTGGCGCTCATGGCCCGACGAAGCCCAGCTGCTGGTCCGAAAGTCCTCGCGATCGTGCTCGCCGGCGGAGAGGGCAAGAGGTTGATGCCGCTCACCGCCGACCGCGCCAAACCCGCCGTGCCGTTCGCCGGCATCTACCGGCTCATCGACCTGGCGCTGTCCAACGTCGTCAACTCCGGCTACCTCAAGGTCGTCGTGCTGACGCAGTACAAGTCGCACAGCCTCGACGCGCACGTGACGAAGACGTGGCGCATGTCGACCCTCCTCGGCAACTACGTCACGACCGTGCCGGCCCAGCAGCGCGTCGACAAGAACTGGTACCTCGGCAGCGCCGACGCGATCTACCAGAGCCTCAACCTCATGCACGACGAGCGACCCGACATCGTCGTCGTCGTGGGCGCGGACCACGTCTACCGCATGGACTTCAGCCAGATGGTCGAGCAGCACATCGAGTCGGGTGCCGCGTGCACCGTCGCCGCGATCCGCCAGCCGATCTCGCTCGCCAACCAGTTCGGCGTCATCGAGGTCGACGACGCCGACCCGACGAAGATCGCCGCGTTCCTCGAGAAGCCGAGCGACCCCAAGGGCCTGCCCGACAACCCCGACGAGGTGCTCGCCTCGATGGGCAACTACGTCTTCACCGCGGCTGCCCTCGAGGAGGCCGTGACGACCGACCGCGACGACCGACTCGAACCACGACATGGGCGGCGACATCGTGCCCTACTTCGTGGGGCGCGGCGAGGCGGGCGTCTACGACTTCAAGGACAACGAGGTGCCGGGGGCGACCGACCGCGACCGCGGCTACTGGCGGGACGTCGGCACCATCGAGTCGTACTACGACGCGCACATGGACCTCATCTCGATCCACCCGGTCTTCAACCTCTACAACTACGAGTGGCCGATCTACACCAGCCACAGCCCCTACCCGCCCGCGAAGTTCGTGCACGGCAGCGGCGACCGCATCGGCGAGGCCCTCAACTCGGCGGTCTCCCCCGGCGTCGTCGTCTCGGGCGCCCACATCTACGCCTCCGTGCTCTCGCCGCTCGTGCAAGGTCCACTCCTACGCCAGCATCCAGGGCTCGGTCCTGCTCGACGGCGTCGAGGTGCAACCGGCACGCGCAGATCCGTCGGGCGATCATCGACAAGAACGTCGTCATCCCCGAGGGCTGCCAGATCGGCATCGACCACGAGCACGACAGGGCCCGCGGCTTCCACGTCACCGAGACCGGGATCGTCGTCGTGGGCAAGGGCCAGGTCGTCACCCGGTGAGCCCGTCCGACCACGCCCGGACCAGCGACGGACGCTCGATCCCCCTGCGAGCGTGGGCGATCCGCGCGCCGGCCCGCGTCGGCATCCAGATCCCACCGCAGCACGCGACGTGGGCCCAGATCCGGCGGACCGCGGCGACGCTCGAGGAGATGGGCGTCGACGTCCTGCTCAACTGGGACCACTTCTTCCCGCTGAGCGGTGACCGGGGCGGGCTGCACTTCGAGTGCTGGACGATGCTGGGCGCGTGGGCCGAGTCGACCGAGGCCGTCGAGATCGGCGCGCTCGTGACGTGCAACAGCTACCGCAACCCGAGCCTGCTCGCCGACATGGCGCGCACCGTCGACCACATGAGCGGCGGCCGCCTCATCCTCGGCATCGGCTCGGGCTGGAAGCAGCTGGACTACGACGAGTACGGCTACGACGTTCGGCACGGCCGGCGGGCGCCTCGACGACCTGGCGCGCGACCTGCCGATCATCCGCGACCGGTGGACGCGGCTCAACCCGGCCCCGACCCGCGACATCCCGATCCTCATCGGCGGCGGCGGCGAGAAGAAGACGCTGCGGATCGTCGCCGAGCACGCGGACATCTGGCACGGCTTCGGCGGCCGCGAGGAGATCGCGCACAAGCACCGGGTCCTCGACGAGTGGTGCGCGCGTCGCGGACGGGACCCGCTGGAGATCGAGCGGTCGGCGGGCGTCGCGTTCGTGCCGGGCCGCAACCCCGACCAGTCGGGCGACTACGCCAGCAACGCCCAGCAGCTCCACGACATCGGGACGCGTCTCTTCACGGCCAGCGTCGCTGCGGCGCGACCCCGACCTCGCGCGCGTGCGTGACCTGCTGCAGTGGCGCGACGAGGTCAACGCCGTTCGCAGGAAACCCTCCGGACGCACCGGCTGACCCTCGCCGCCCTCCGACGACGGAGGGTGCGGCCCGGCCTACGACAGGCCGTATGCCGGAAGGTGGCGCGGGCGCCCGCCCGGCGTCACTACCCTGACCCGGTGACCGAAGCGAACAGCACGGACGGAACGGACATCCAGACCCTGAGCGTCACCGTGACGGGAGACGACCGGCCCGGTGTGACCGGAACGCTGCTCGGAGCCCTGTCCGGGGTCGACGCGCGAGGTCCTCGACATCCAGCAGGTCGTCGTCAACGGCCACCTGACGCTCACGGTCCTGCTGCGCCCCGGCGCGCACGTCGAGCAGCTGCGCGACGCCGCCGCGGTCGCCGCCCACCGCCTCGGCCTCGACGCTCACCGTCGTCGAGGGCACCGGCGTCAACGCGCGCTCGCGGCACGGGCGCGCCGCCGTCGTCGTCCTCGGCGCCCCGCTCAGCGCGGACGCCGTCTCGCTCGTCACGACCCGGATCGCCGACCACGGCGCCAACATCGACCGCATCCGTCGGCTCTCGCGCTACCCCGTGACGACCGTGGAGTTCGACATCTCCGGCGCCGACGTGCCGTCCCTGCGCACCGAGCTCGCGCTCGTCGCCACGTCCGAGGGCATCGACATCGCCGTCGCACCGGGCGGCCTGGCCCGCCGTGGCCGGCGCCTCGTCGTCCTCGACGTCGACTCGACCCTCATCCAGCAGGAGGTCATCGAGCTGCTCGCGGCGCACTGCGGCCGCGAGGCCGAGGTGGCCGAGGTGACGGCCCGCGCGATGGCCGGCGAGCTCGACTTCGAGGAGTCGCTGCGCGCCCGGGTGGCCGACGCTCGCCGGCCTGCCTGCCTCCGTCCTCGACGAGGTGCGGGACGCCGTGGAGCTGACGCCCGGGCGCGCGGACGCTGGTGCGCACCCTCAAGCGGCTCGGCTTCACCGTGGGACTCGTCAGCGGCGGCTTCATCGAGATCGTCGGCGCGCTCGCCGACGACCTCGGCATCGACCACGCCCGCGCGAACCGGCTCGAGATCGAGGACGGCCGCCTCACCGGACGCGTCGTCGGCGAGGTCGTCGACCGGGCCGGCAAGGCCCGCGCGCTGCGCGAGTTCGCCGAGCAGGAGGGGCTCCCGCTCAGCCGCACCGTCGCCATCGGCGACGGCGCCAACGACCTCGACATGCTCGACGTCGCGGGCCTCGGGGTCGCCTTCAACGCCAAGCCGATCGTGCAGGAGCAGGCGCAGACCTCGGTCAACGTGCCCTACCTCGACTCGGTGCTCTACCTGCTCGGCATCTCGCGCGAGGAGATCGAGGAGGCCGATCTCGACGACGGCACGCCGACCCAGGCTCCGCCGGTCCCGCACGCCGGTCACTAGGCTGGCGCGATGCAGTCCGTGCTCCATCGTCCGGACCGCCCGAAGCCCAGCGGCGTCACGCCGCACGCTGCTCATCATCGGCGGTGCAGAGGACCGGATCGGGCGGTCGGTCGTGCTCAAGCGCTTCGTCAAGCTCGCGGGCGGGCGGCGGTCGCACATCGTCGTCATCCCGACGGCGTCGTCCTTCGCCGCAGGAGGTGTCCGAGGCCTACCGCGACGTCTTCACCCGGCTGCGCGGGGGCGAGGTGTCCGTCGTGCACCCCGAGACCCGCCGTGACGCCGAGCGACCCGGCGATGGTCGAGGCGCTCGACTCGGCGACCGGCGTCTTCATCACCGGCGGCAGCCAGGTCAAGCTCGCCCAGAACATCGTCGGCACCCCCGTGGGCGACGCGATCGTCCGCGCCTACGAGCGCGGCGCCGTCGTCGCCGGCACCTCGGCCGGCGCCTCGATCATGAGCCGCTACATGATCTCGCTCGGCGAGGAGGGGCTGACCCCCAGCAGCGCGCCAGCCAGATCTCCGCCGGGCCTCGGTCTCGTCGAGGACGTCATCATCGACCAGCACTTCGACCAGCGTGGCCGCTACGGCCGGCTCATGTCGATGGTCGCCGCGTCCCCCAACCTGCTCGGCATGGGCATCGACGAGAACACCGCCGCCGAGATCCGCGACGGCAAGGTCATGTCGGTCATCGGGGCCGGCGCGATCTTCGTCGTCAACGCCCGCAACGCCATCACCGACGCCCCCGACGCGCGCCGAGGGGCCCCGCTGCTCGTTTCGGGCGCAGTGGTGCACACGCTGCCCACGGGCAGTACGTTCGACCTGCACCACGTGGAGCTGACCGCCTTCGTCGAGCGTCACCCCGACATCGAGGGCGCGGTCGTGCCGGCGAAGGTCCGCGCCGCGCGCTCGACCACGAGCAGCGCCGCTCACTGAGTCCCCGCCCAGCCCCACCGAGCCGCACCGCACCAACGGTCGAGCGCGTATGCCGCATCGCACGTCCCGCACGACCCCGTAGGAGGAGTTCCATGGCCGTCGAGGTACCCACCCCCACAGGTCCGGCCCGGCCGGACCTCAAGATCCTCGAGACGCGGATCTACCGGGGCCCGAACATCTGGTCCTACCAGCAGGCCATCCACCTCGTCGTCGACCTCGGCAGCCTCGAGGACTACCCCACCGTCTCGCTGCCCGGCTTCACCGACCAGCTCGTCGAGCTCGTGCCCGGGCTGCAGCGCCACACCTGCTCGCTCGGGCGCCGCGGCGGCTTCATCGAGCGCCTCGCACGAGGGCACCTGGCTCGGCCACGTCGCCGAGCACGTCGCCCTCCAGCTGCAGACCCTGGCCGGCCACGACTCCCGCCGCGGCAAGACCCGCGCCGTCAAGGGCGGGCCGCGGCCACTACAACGTCGTCTACAGCTACACCGACGAGACCGTCGGCGTCGCTGCGGGCAAGCTCGCGGTGCGCCTGCATCAACCATCTCGTCGAGCCCGAGGACGGCTTCGACTTCGAGACGGAGTTCAACGCCTTCCTCCGCCAGGCCGAGCGGGTGGCCTTCGGCCCGTCGACCGCGGCCATCCTCGAGGAGGCGGCCTCGCGCGACATCCCCTACATCCGCCTCAACTCGGCCTCGCTCGTCCAGCTCGGCCAGGGCGTCCACGCCCAGCGCATCCGGGCCACGATGACGTCGAGGACCGGCGCCCTCGCCGTCGACATCGCCAGCGACAAGGACCTCACGACGAAGCTGCTCGGCTCGGCCGGCCTGCCGGTGCCCAAGCAGGAGGCCGCGCGCACCATGCGCGGCACGGTCGAGGCGGCCCGCCGCATCGGGTTCCCCGTCGTCGTCAAGCCGCTCGACGGCAACCACGGTCGCGGTGTGTGCCTCAACCTGCAGAGCGACGCGGAGGTCGAGAAGGCCTACGACATCGCCAAGGCGGAGTCGCGGCGCGGCACGATCATCGTCGAGTCGTTCGTGACCGGCCGCGACTACCGCTGCCTCATCGTCGGCGGCCGCATGCAGGCGATCGCCGAGCGCGTGCCGGCGCACGTCATCGGCGACGGCACGCACACGGTCGGCGAGCTCGTCGACATCACGAACGCCGACCCCCGCCGCGGCGTCGGTCACGAGAAGGTCCTGACCAAGATCAAGGTCGACGCCAACGCGCTCGAGATCCTCGCCGGCCAGGGACACACCCTCGAGTCGGTGCCGCCCGAGGGCGAGATGGTCAAGCTCGCCCTGACCGGCAACATGTCGACGGGCGGCATCTCGATCGACCGCACCTTCGACGCGCACCCCGACAACGTCGAGATCGCCGAGGAGGCCGCCCGCATCGTCGGGCTCGACGTCGCCGGCATCGACTTCATCTGCCCCGACATCACCTACCCCGTCCGCGAGACGGGCGGGGCGATCTGCGAGGTCAACGCCGCCCCCGGCTTCCGCATGCACACGCACCCGACGGTCGGCGAGCCGCAGTTCATCGCCAAGCCCGTCGTCGACCTGCTCTTCCCGCCGGGCGCCCAGTCGCGCGTGCCGATCGTCGCCGTCACCGGCACCAACGGCAAGACGACGACCTCGCGCATGATCGCCCACATCTTCAAGGGCCTCGGCCGCAAGGTCGGCATGACCTCGACCGACGGTGTCGTCATCGACGAGCGGCTCGTCATCAAGGCCGACGCCTCCGGCCCGCGCTCGGCCCGCATGGTGCTGCAGAACCCGCGCGTCGACTTCGCCGTCATGGAGGTCGCCCGGGGCGGCATCCTGCGCGAGGGCCTCGGCTACGACCGCAACGACATCGCCGTCGTCACCAACGTCGCGCCGGATCACTTGGGACTCAAGGGGATCGACACCCTGCGCCAGCTGGCCGACGTCAAGGCTGTCATCGTCGAGGCCGTGCCGCGCGACGGCTTCGCCGTGCTCAACGCCGACGACCCGCACGTGCGCAACATGCGTCGCCGCTGCTCGGGCGGCATCGTCTGGTTCACGATGTCCGAGCCCGGCAGCGAGGTGCGCGAGTTCGTCGACGACTACTGCCGTCGGGGTGGTCGTGCCGTCGTGCTCGAGCCGAGCGACCGCGGCGAGATGATCGTCATCAAGCACGGCCGCCGGAGCATGCAGCTCGCCTGGACGCACCTGCTGCCCTCGACGTTCGGTGGGGCGGCCCGCTTCAACGTCGCCAACGCGCTCGCGGCTGCGGGCGCCGCCTTCGCCGCCGGGGCCCCGCTGCACGACATCCGCCAGGGCCTGCGCACCTTCGCGACGACGTACTACCTCTCCCCCGGTCGCCTCAACCTCGTCCAGGTGGGCAACGCCGACGTCTTCGTCGACTACTGCCACAACGCCGCCGGCATGAAGGAGCTCGGCGCGTTCGTCGACCGCTACGCCGCGCAGAAGGAGGGGCAGTCCGACCTCGGCCGCACGTCGCGCATCGGCATGATCGGCGCAGCGGGCGACCGGCGCGACGACGACATGCGCGAGCTCGGAGCCGTGGCCGCTCAGCACTTCGACGTCATCGTCGTCCGCGAGGACGAGCGCCTCCGCGGCCGCAAGCCGGGCGCGACGGCGGCGCTCGTGGCCGAGGGCGCCAAGACCGCGATGAAGGAGGGCGCCCGGTGCCGGCAGGTCGAGGTCGTCCTCGACGAGCTCGAGGCCACCCGGCACGTCCTCGCGCGCACCAACCCGGGCGACCTCGTCGTCATGTGCGTCGACCAGCACGCGCTGGTCGTCGCCGAGCTCGAGGAGCGCACCAAGCACGCCCAGGCCGGGGCCCGCATCGGCACGCCGGCGGCGGCCACGAGCGACCCCGACCTCGACCCCAGCACCCTCACCGAGACGGCCGAGGCCGAGGGCGACGGAGGCCGAGGGCGAGGCCCTCGGCGCCGTCCCGCCGGAGCTGCAGCCCGCCACGCCCGACGACACCGCCATCTGACCTCGCCAACTCCGCCCGGGCGCGACTGGCGCACTACCGACAGTCCCGACCAGCACACCAACTCCGCCCGGGCGGACTTAGCGCGAAGACACCCCGGCGCGACTCCACAACCCCGCCCGGGCGGAGTTGTGGAGGCGCCGCTGCAGGGAGGGCGGTGGACTGGTCAGTTGGCGGCGGGGGCCAGCTCGTCGGCGTAGGCCCGCAGGGCGCGGCGGTAGGCCTGCGTGTCGACGTCCGTCGTCGCCTCGAGCGTCGCCCGGATGAGGTCGGCGACGGCCTGGCGCTCCTGACCGAGGTCGGCCTGGACCAGCGCGCGGAGCATCAGAGCCGCGGTGTTGTGCGGCCGCGCCTCGAGCACCTCGGCGACGAGGCCCTGCGCCTCGGCGGCGCGCCCGACGACGCGCAGGCTCGACGCGAGCTGGAGCTGGGCGCGGTGCCGGTGCGGCTCGCGCAGGCCGCCGGCCAGAGCCTCCTCGTAGAGACCGATGGCGCCCTGCTCGTCGCCCATCGCGTCCTTGGCGCCGGCCAGCTCGAAGACGAGCCGCGGGTCCCCGGGGTGACCGTCGACGAGCTGCTGCGCCGCGACGAGCCGGGCCTGCTCGTCGTCCGTCTCCCAGAGGGCCGCGATCTCGGTCTCGAGCTCGTGCTCACCCCGCGCGGCGACGACCTTGCGCCGGATCGACCGTGCGTCGTCGACCTTGCCGCCGTGCTCGCGGATCCAGCCGTCGACCTCGGTGCGCTCCGCGTGGCACATGAGCGCGACGACGTCGCCGTCGAGGGCGTGCGGGACGAGGGCCTCGAGGGCCTCGAGCTCGGTGTCGTAGCCGGGCACGTCGAGGACGCCGACCTTGGCGAGCCCGTCGCGGAAGAGGGCCAGGAGGTCCTCGGCGCTCGCGACCGCGCAGGTAGTGGCGGGCGACCTTGAGGGCGACCTCCTCGGCGCCCTTGCCGGCGATCTCGCCCATCGCGATGATGGCCTCGTCGGCGCGGTCACCGGCGCAGCCGAGGCCGAGACGCACGGCGCCTCCCGGTGCGGCCAGCCCGCGGGCGACGTCGAGCAGTGCCTCGAGGCCGGCCTCGTTGTGCGCCATGTCCATGATGACCGTGGCCTTGCCACCGCTCGGCAGCGGCAGCGAGTACGTGTTGAGCCGGCCCCAGTTGTGCTCCGGGTCGGGGGCGAAGGTCCGCAGGCCCTCGACGACGGCCGATCGCGGGACCCCGAGGCCCAGGGCGGCGGCGGCGCCGGCCAGCGCGTTGGCGATGTTGTTGCGGGACAGGCCGCTCAGCGTCATCGGGACGTCGACGATCTTGACGAGCCGGTCCGGGTCGCCGTTCGGCGAGAGGACGACGATCTCTCCGTCGAGGACGGTGATGCCGCGGCCGCCGGAGTTGATGGACTCCCACAGGGCCGGTGACGCCGGGTCGAGGCTGAAGGCCCACGGCTTGGCCTTGATGCCGAAGCGCATGGCCCAGACGCGCGGGTCGTCACCGTTGAGCACGACCCAGCCCTGGGGCTTGGTGACCGTCGTGACGATCGCCTTGACCTCGGCGAGCTGGTCGAGGGTGTCGATGCCCTGCAGGCCGAGGTGGTCGGCGCTGACGTTGGTGACGACGCTGACGTCGTTGGCCGTGACGCCCATGCCCTTGAGAAGCATGCCGCCGCGGGCGGTCTCGAGGATGCCGATGTCGAGGCCCGGGCGTCTCGAGGACGCCGCGCGCGCCGGCGGGCCCGGAGAAGTCGCCCTCCTCCTTGGTCTCGCCCATGACGACGACACCGTCGGTCGAGCTCCAGGCCGTCGTGAGTCCCGCGGCCATGCACATGTGGGCCATGAGCCGGGTCGTCGTCGTCTTGCCGTTGGTGCCGGTGACGGACGCGACGGGGACGCGGGGGGTGATGACGCTGGGGCCGGGACCGTCGGGCGCGGCCATGATGACCGCGGCCGCCTCCTCGATGACCGTCGTCGGCACGGCGCGACGGGTCGAGCAGCCCGGCCATGACGGCGCCGACCTGCTCCCCGGCGACGCGGCCCCGCGTGCGGTGCACCCACGGGAAGGCGAGCACGACGTCCTCGACCGTCTGACCCGCGCGAACGCGTACGCCGAGGCGTCCCGCGCCGATCTCGGCACCGACGCGGCGCGTCACGGTGCGGATGACCCGCATGACGAACCGCTGGCGCAGCGCGGTGCCACGCTTGCCGGGACGGGCCGAGCGCATCCCGAGCCGGCGGGCCAGGGCCTCGGCCTCGGTGCGCTTGAGGTCGAGGTAGCCGGGCACGTGCAGGATGACCTTGATCGCCGGCCGGGCGAAGTAGAGGTTGGGCCCGTCGAGCACCCGCACCTCGTCGACCCGGACCTGCGGCACCGCCGTCGGCGTATCGGTCGTCGTCAGGGGGCTGGACTCGGTCCCGGCGTGAGGCATGGGCAGGACTCTAGCGAGAGCCACCCGAGGGCGTGCGCGGTCACTGCCCCATCGCGTGGACGCCGCCGTCGACGTGGACGATCTCGCCCGTCGTGGCGGGGAACCAGTCCGAGAGCAGCGCCGCGCAGGCCTTGGCCGCGGGCACCGGGTCGTTGACGTCCCAGCCGAGCGGCGCGCGGTCGTCCCAGACCTGCTCGAACTGCTCGAAGCCGGGGATCGACTTCGCCGCCGTCGTGCGGATCGGGCCGGCCGCGACGAGGTTGCAGCGCACGTCCTTGGGGCCGAGGTCGCGGGCGAGGTAGCGGTTCGTCGACTCGAAGGCCGCCTTGGCGACGCCCATCCAGTCGTAGACGGGCCAGGCGAACTTCGCGTCGAAGGTGAGGCCGACGACGCTGCCGCCCTCGGACATCAGCGGCAGGGTCGCGACGGCGAGCGACTTGAGGCTGTAGGCGGAGATCTGCAGCGCCGTCGACGACGTCCTCCCACGTGCCCTCGAGGAAGTTGAACGCTCCCTGCGGGGCGAAGCCGATGGAGTGCAGCACGCCGTCGAGGCCGTCGACGTGCTCGCGCAGACGCTCGGCGAGGGTGTCGAGGTGCTCCTGGTCGGCGACGTCGAGCTCGATCACCACCGGCGTCTCGGGCAGGCGCTTCGCGATGGTCTGCGTGATCTTCATCGTCCGGCCGAAGGAGGTGAGGACGACGGTCGCGCCCTCCTGCTGGGCGATCTTGGCGACGTGGAACGCGATCGAGCTGTCCATGAGGACACCGGTGATGAGGAGCTTCTTGCCTTCGAGGATTCCCATGCCTGCGACTTTCTCGTGTGGGTGGGGACGCTTGCTGCACAAGGGGTTTGACGGCATACGGACGTATGCCGTCGTGGTGGGCTCAGTGCCCCATGCCGAGCCCGCCGTCGACGGGGATCACCGCGCCGGTGATGTAGGCGGCGTCGTCGCTCGCGACGAAGCGGACGACCGACGCGACCTCCTCGGGCGTGGCGAAGCGGCCCGCGGGGATGTTGGCGAGGTAGGCCTTCTTCTGGTCGTCGGGGAGGACGGCCGTCATCTCCGTGTCGATGAAGCCGGGGGCGACGACGTTGGCGGTGATGCCGCGGCCGCCGAGCTCGCGCGAGATGGAGCGGGCGAGGCCGACGAGACCGGACTTCGACGCGGCGTAGTTGGTCTGGCCGGGCGAGCCGTAGAGGCCGACGACGCTGCTGATGAGCACGATGCGCCCGCGACGCTTGCGGATCATGCCGGTGGCGGCGCGGCGGGCGCAGCGGAAGGCGCCGGCGAGGTTCGTGTCGATGACGGAGTCGAACTCCTCGTCGCTCATCCGCATGAGGAGGGTGTCGCGGGTGATGCCCGGCGTTGGCGACGAGCACCTCGACGGGACCGCCGAAGATCTCCTCGGCGGCGGTGAAGGCCGCGTCGACGGAGGCCGAGTCGGTGACCTCGCACAGGACGCCCTGCAGCCCCTCCGGTGGCTCGCCGGAGCGGTGGGTGATGACGACGTTGTCGCCCGCGTCGGCGAAGGCCCTGGCGATCGCCAGGCCGATGCCGCGGTTGCCTCCGGTCACGAGCACGTTGCGCGCCTCGGTCGTTGACACAGTGCGTTCCTCCATCCGTCCGGTCGCTGCCGGGTCGCTGCCGGGTCGCTCGGGGTCGCTGCCCTGCCCCGAAACCTAACGGACTACCGAAGGGTAGACAGCACCGCGGCACGCGGCCGGGACGGGCTTATGGTGGAAGGGTGTCAAGAGCCAAGAACGAACCCGTGGTGTACTCCGTCACCTCGGCGCTCGTCGTCCACCACGGACGACCAGGACCAGCGCGTCAAGCGCTACCTCACGATGATGGGCATCCGCGTCGCGTGCTTCGGGCTCGTCTTCGTCACGTCGGGCTGGCTGCGGTGGACGGCCGTCATCGCCGCCGTCTTCATCCCCTACGTGGCCGTCGTGATCGCGAATGCCGTGAGCCCTCGTCGAGCCGGGCAGCATCCAGTCGGTCGTGCCCCGGGACGACACGCAGCGACTCGAGCAGTGAGCGGGCCGCTCTCCCCGACACCGCCGGGCGGAACGGACATGGACCACGTCTGCAGCGCCAAGGGCTGCCGCGCGCAGGCCAGCCACGCCGTCATCTGGAACAACCCCAAGCTGCACACCGCCGGACCGGCGCAAGGTGTGGCTGGCCTGCGACGACCACGAGAAGTCCCTGGCGGACTTCGTCGCGCTCCGCGGCTTCCTCATCGAGGTCGTCCCCGTCGGGGAGCTCGCCGACACCGACGGCTGATCACTGTCCGGATCCGGGCGGAGTGTCACGACCAGAGCGCGAGCTCGTCGGCCCGCGGACCCTCGACGACGCACGAATCGGCGCCGAAGGTCATGACGGCGGGGTGCTCGGGTGTCCACCTCTGCCAGCCCGCGTCACCGTCACGCCCGAAGGCCACCCAGGCGCGGTGCATCTGCTCTGCGAGACTCTGGGGTGCGGTCTCGCCCGCCATGGGTGCGCCGGTCGCCAGCGTGTCGAAGACGAAGGCCAGCTCGAGCGCGTGGCAGGCGCCCAAGCCTGCCACCGGTGTCTCCCAGTCGAACTCGTAGACCTGGACGACGCCGCCGGCCGCGTGGTGCGCGGCGGCCAGGCGCGCCGTCGGGGCCCGGAAGGCGGCGTCGGTGAGGATGGCGCACACGACGTCGCCCGGCGACGCGGCCGGCCGGTTCGCGGCATACGTCTCGAGGACTCCCTGAGGCCAGCCGTAGCGGGCCGCCAGCACCGGTAGCGCCTCTGCCGTCACGCCGCCGGCGACGCCGGTGGGCACGAGGAAGAGGCGGAACTCATCGCGCGTCGTCCCGATGAGCAGCGGGATGCCGGCCGCGGCCCCGTCGGCGATGAGCTCCTCGCGGGACCCCCGGCACGATCTCCCCGTCGATCACCGGGAAGAGGCTCATGATGCCGAGGCCGCCGCGCAGGACGGACGCGCCCCATCGCTGCGGGTCGGGGTCTGCCTGGATCGCCAGGGCCACGGCGGTCTGGGCGGCCACGACCTCCTCCGGGTCGAGGGCGCCGAAGGCCTCGGCGGTCGCGGGCACGCCCAGGTGGGCGGCGATCTCCGCACTGACCCGGCGAGCGTCGTCGAGCGAGCAGACCGCCGCGCCGTTGCCGCTCTGGATGGCGGCCCGGTGGAAGAGGCCGCGCGCCGCAGGCGAGGCCATGAGCGTCGCCACGCTCATCCCACCCGCCGACTCACCGAACACGGTCACGTCGTCGGGGTTGCCACCGAAGGCGGCCACGTTGTCGCGCACCCACTCCAGCGCCGCGATCTGGTCGCGCAGGCCCAGGTTGGTGGGGGCTCCCTCGAGCACCGCGAAGCCCGGCACGCCGAGCCGGTAGTTGACGCCCACGACCACGACGCCGTCGCGCGCGAACGCGGACCCGTCGTAGGTGGCGACGGAGTTGGCCCCGCGCACGAACGCTCCGCCGTGGATCCAGACCATGACCGGCAGCGAGTCCGCGCCCTCCGGGGCCCACACGCTGACGTTGAGGTAGTCGTCACCGGGGTCGACCGAGCTCGGGAGCACCGTGTCCATCGGCGGCGGGGTAGGCCGACTGCGCCGCGGTCGGGCCGTGCGCGGTCGCCGTCCGCTCGCCGTCCCACGGCGACGACCGGCTGCGGGGCGCGGTAACGGTCGGCGCCCACCGCGGGCGCGGCATACGGGATGCCCAGGAAGGCGTTCACCCCGTCCCGGCTCGAGCCACGGACGAGGCCACCGGAGACGCGCACCACGGGATCCATGGGCCCATCCAACCAGCCGGGCACCCCGCGAGCGCGTCATGACACCGCCGGCACACCGGCGGCGGACCGGGATCGCCGACTGCTGCGGTCAACCGCCGATGGCGGACATGGGGCGGTCGGGCTGGACGAAGCCCGGGTCGCCGATGCCGTGCCCGCGGCGCTTGCGCCACATCTCGCCGCGCATCAGAGCCGAGCAGCTCGTCGTCGGTCGCGCCCTCGCGCAGAGGCCCGCGCAGGTCGGTCTCGGTGGTCGAGAAGAGGCAGTTGCGCACCTGCCCGTCGGCGGTCAGCCGGGTGCGGTCGCAGGCGGAGCAGAACGGGGCGCTGACACTGGCGATGATGCCGACGGTCTCGGGGCCGCCGTCGACGAGGAACCGCTCGGCCGGGGCACTGCCTCGCTCGGCCGCCGGCAGCGGCGTGAGCTCCCAGCGCTGCGAGAGCCGCTCGCGGATCTCGTCGGCGGAGATCATCTGGGCGCGGTCCCAGGCGTGCTGCGCATCGAGCGGCATCTGCTCGATGAACCGGAGCTCGTAGCCGCGCTCGAGGCACCAGGCGAGGACGTCGGCGACCGACTCGTCGTTGATGCCGCGCATCGCGACGGCGTTGACCTTGACCGGCGTGAGCCCCGCGTCGGACGCCGCTTTGAGGCCCGCCTCGACGTCGCCGAGCCGGTCGCGGCGCGTCAGCTGGGTGAAGGTCTCGGAGTCGATCGTGTCGAGGCTGACGTTGACCCGGTCGAGGCCGGCCGTCTTGAGCCCGACCGCGACCCGCTCGAGGCCGACGCCGTTCGTCGTCATCGCGATCTTCGGTCGCGGCTCGAGCGCGGCGATGCCGGCGACGAGGTCGACGAGCGAGCGACGCAGCAGGGGCTCGCCGCCGGTGAGGCGCACCTGCGTGACACCGTCGCGCACGAAGAGGCCGATGATCCGCAGCAGCTCCTCGTCCGTCAGCATCTCGGCCTTCGGCATCCACGGCAGTCCCTCGGCGGGCATGCAGTAGGTGCAGCGCAGGTTGCAGCGGTCGGTGACCGACACGCGCAGGTCGCGGGCCACGCCGACCGAACTGGTCGGCCAGGCCGGCCGGTCGCACGCTCGGGTCGGGAAGGCGGGTCATGCGCTCCACTCTAGGCCGGGTACCGTCGAACTGTGCTTCGACTCTGGCTGACGCGGCGCTGGCTGCTCTGGACCCTCGTCGCGGTCCTCTTCGGGGTCGCCTGCTTCTACCTCGGCCGGTGGCAGTGGGGCCGACACGTCGAGCAGCGCACCAAGGTCGAGGCCATCGCCCACAACTACGGTGCCGCACCAGTCCCCTTCGCGCCCGCCCTCGTCGAGCGCCCCATCCCTGCCGAGCGGCAGTGGACGCGGGTCTCCCTGACGGGGACGTATGCCGCCGGCACCGACCTGCTCGTGCGCAACCGCACGCTCGACCAGACGGTCGGTTTCGAGGTGCTGACGCCGATCCAGACCGACGGCCTGACGCTCCTGGTCGACCGCGGCTGGGTGCCCAACGCCGCAGACGCCGAGACGAGCCCGCCGGTCGACCCGGCGCCGTCGGGTCCGGTCCAGGTCACCGGGTGGCTGCGCACCGGCGAGGTCAACCTCGGCCGCGACCTGCCGCACCCGCAGCTGGCGAGCATCAGCATCGATGACGCGCGGGCTCAGGTGCCGTCGCTGGGCACGGTGGACGCCTACGTCGTTCTCGGCGCCCAGCAGCCGGCGGCCGTCCAGGGAAACCACCCGCTGACCCTGCTGCCCGGCCCGAGGAGGACCTGGGACCGCACCAGGCGTACGCCTACCAGTGGTGGCTCTTCATGCCCGGTGGTCTCGTCTTCATCTTCTTCGCGATCCGGCGGGAGGCGGCCGGCGCGCCGGGTCGGAGGCGGCCGGGCCCGAGGCTGCCCCGATCGGGGTGAAGAAGGTCCGGATCTGGGACGAGGAGGACGCCTGAGGCGCGTCCTGCCGCACGCGGGGCCCGCACGGGTGAGAAGGTCGGGGTCGGCGTCGTCACGACCTCGGGCGGCACCGGCGCCGGATGCCGACGCCACCCACCCCACGAAGGAGCCCGCCATGGACATGCGCCTGGAACTCGTCCCGCTTCCGACGACAGACGTCGACGCCAGCCTGGCGTTCTATGCCGAGGGCATGGGTTTCGTCCTCGACCACGACGTCGAGCCGGGCAACGGCATGCGCGTCGTGCAGCTGACGCCTCCGGGGTCGAGCTGCTCGATCGTCATCGGCGTCGGGATGAGCGCGCCCGATGCTCCTCGCGTGCAGAACCTGCACCTCGTCGTCGACGACATCGACGCAGGCTCGGGAGATGTTGGTCGGGCAACGGTGTCGAGCGTGTCCCGCGTCCAGGACATGGGCGGCGTCAAGTACGCGCACCTCAGCGACCCGGACGGCAACACGTGGGCGCTCCAGCAGCTCTCGCGATGAGTGGGACCTCGCTGCGGGCATGACCGTGGGCGACACCGTCGCAGGGCGGCCACTGCCCGCCCCCGCCGTGCCGAGCGGTTCGCGCCGCTGCCGGGCGACGACCTCGTGGTCGCCGACGTCGTCATGGACCGAGCCTTCACGGTGACGGCCACGCCGGAGCGGGTGTGGCCGTGGCTCGTCCAGCTCGGCAAGAGCCGGGCCGGGTGGTACCTCCCCAGGGTCGTCGAGCGCGCCGTCCCGCGGTCGCGTCGCGCGCTGCGTCACCTGGACCAGGGGTTCCAGGGCTCGGCCGTGGGCGACGTGATCCCTGACTGGGGAGGCGCGGACGCCACCTTCACGGTCGTCGAGCTCGAGGCGGGATCGCATCTGCTCTTCGCGTCCACGCGCGGCCGGATGCGCCTCACCTGGTGCCTGCGGCTCACGCCGACCGGTGACGGCCGGACCCGTGTCCATCTGCGGCTCCGACTCGGTCCGGTCCGGCACCGGCGCACCGCTCGAAGCCTGGGCGGTCTCGTGGATCTCGCGACCGTGGCGGGGCTGGCCGTGGGCCTCGAGGAACGACTCGCGGGCTGAGTCCAACAGCAACGTCGCCGCTGAGGCGTGGTCGAGGTGGGCGCTCAGACGTGGTCCAGGGCGTCGGTCTGCAGGTCCGAGAGCTCGCGGTCGGCACGCGCGGGGCGCTCGACGGGCTGGTCGTCGAACTGGGTCGCGTGCAGGTCGGCGTAGAGGCCGCCCCGGGCGAGCAGCTCGGAGTGCCGACCCGTCTCGACGACGCGGCCGTGGTCGAGCACGACGATGAGGTCGGCCTGACGGATGGTCGAGAGGCGGTGGGCGATGACGATCGAGGTGCGGCCCTCGAGAGCGGCGTCCAGCGCCCGCTGGACGGCGACCTCGGACTCGGAGTCGAGGTGCGCGGTCGCCTCGTCGAGCACGACGACGTCGGGCGCCTTGAGGAGCAGGCGCGCGATGGCGAGCCGCTGCTTCTCGCCGCCGCTGAGCCGGTGGCCGCGGTCGCCGACGACGGTGTCGAGACCCTCGGGCAGCTCGTCGACGAGCGCGCTGATCTGGGCCGCCCGCAGGGCCGCGTGGATCTCGTCGTCCGTGGCGTCGGGACGGGCGTAGAGCAGGTTGGCGCGGATCGTGTCGTGGAAGAGGTGTGCCTCCTGCGTGACGACACCGACGCGGTCGCGCAGCGACGTCATCGTCACGTCGCGCAGGTCGACGCCGCCGATGCGCACGGCGCCCTCGCTCGGGTCGTAGAGCCGGGACACGAGGGAGGTCAGCGTCGTCTTGCCGGCGCCCGAGGGCCCGACGAGGGCGACGAGGTGACCGGCGGGCGCCTCGACGGTGATGTCGTGGAGCACGACCCCGCTGCCGCGACGGTCACCGGAGGCGACCGACTCGAGAGAGGCGAGCGAGACCTCGTCGGCCGACGGGTAGCGGAACGCCACGTGGTCGAGCTCGACGCCGAGCGGACCGCCGGGCAGGGCGACGGCGCCGGGGCGCTCCTTGACGAGCGGCTCGAGGTCGAGCACCTCGAAGACGCGCTCGAAGGAGATGAGCGCCGTCATGATGTCGACGCGCACGTTGGACAGGGACGTCAGCGGGCCCGTAGAGACGGGCCAGCAGGGCGGCGAGGGCCAGGAGCGTGCCGACCGAGAGCGTGCCGTTGACGGCCATGACGCCGCCGAAGCCGTAGACCATCGCCGTCGCGAGCGCCGCGACGAGCGAGAGGGCGGCCATGAACATCGTGCGGTTGAGGCGCGATCTGGATGCCGATGTCGCGGACGCGACCGGCGCGCTCGGCATACTCGGCCTCCTCACGTGCGGGCGTGCCGAAGAGCTTGACGAGCAGGGCACCGGCGACGTTGAAGCGCTCGGTCATCCGCGTGCCCATGTCGGCGTTGAGCGTCATCTGCCGGTGCGCGAGGCTCGCGAGGCGCTTGCCCATGAGCTTGGCCGGGATGAGGAACAGCGGGACGAGCAGGAGCGAGCCGAGGGTCAGCTGCCACGACAGTGCGAGCATCGCCCCCACGACGAGGACGACCGACACGACGTTGGAGACGACGTTGGACAGCACCGACGTGAAGGCCTGCTGGGCGCCGACGACGTCGTTGTTGAGCCGTGACACGAGAGAGCCGGTCTGGGCGCGCGTGAAGAAGGCGATGGGCTGGCGCAGCACGTGGCCGAAGACCTGGGTGCGGAGGTCGTTGATGAGGCCCTCACCGATGCGGGAGGAGTACCACCGCGAGACCACCGTCAGGACGGCGTCGGTGATGGCGATCACCGCGACGACGAGGGAGAGCCGGATGACGACGGAGGAGTCCTTGGGGATCACGCCGTCGTCGACGAGGCTCTTGAGCAGGAGCGGCACCGTGACGACGAGCACCGAGTCGAGGACCACGACGACGAGGAAGGTGATGATCGCACGAGCGGTAGGGCGCGGCATACGTCAGGACGCGGCGACGGGTGCCCGGTGAGAGGCTCCGCTCCGCCACCGACGAGTCACGCGACATCGATCGCATCGCCATCCACGGTTGCATGCCCACGGCACAGACCTCCTTCAGTCCCTTCATCCAACCGCGCGAGCACCGACAGCGATTCCCCGGGGCCGGTCGGCCCGCGACCGGTGCGCGATCAGCCGCCGGAGCCACCGAGCATGGTCCGGAGCAGGCCGGTCTGGGCCTCGCGCTCACGGGCGAGCTGTCCGTCGCGGTCGCCCGCGATCGCCCCACGCAGCAGCGGCTTGAGCGCACGCAGGGCAGGCTCCGGCGCGGCCAGCAGCGCCTCGACGAGTGAGCCCGTCGCCTCGTCGAGGTCGGCTGCCGGCGCGAGCGAGCCGACGAGCCCGATGCTGTGGGCCTCGGGAGCCGAGACCCTGCGTCCCGTCGCGCAGATCTCGAGGGCGCGGGCGTAGCCGACCAGGTGGACGAGCGGCCCGGTGCCGCCGAGGTCGGGCACGAGCCCGAGGCTCGTCTCGCGCATCGCGAACCACGCGTCGAGCGCCGCGACCCGCAGGTCGGCGGCCAGCGCGAGCTGGAAGCCGGCGCCGATGGCGTAGCCGTGCACCTGCGCCACGACGACGGCCGGGCACTCGGCCCACGCCGTGAAACCCTCCTGGTAGGTCGCGATGCCCCGCTGGATGGCCTCGGCACCTCCCGCGGCGAGCTGGGCCACGCTCTCCTCGCCCGGCACACCCTCGGGCGTGAACATGGCCGTGTCGATGCCGGCGGAGAAGGCGTCACCGGCGCCGCGGATTACGACGACGCGTACGTCCTCGGGGACCGAGCGCGCCTCGTCGGCGAGCGCCGCCCACAGCGACGGTGTCTGCGCGTTGCGCTTCTCCGGGTGGTCGAGCGTGAGGGTGCGGACGGGCCCGTCGGTCTCGACGATGAGGTGCGGATGCGTCATGGACGCAGGTTACCCGCGGGTCACCCGGCCGCCCCGGCGATCAGGCCGCGGCCGCCCACGCGGCCGGTGTCGGCAGGACGACCCGGAGGATGCCCCACCCGCTGACGGACGCCGGCTGCACGAGCTCGACCCGGAAGACGCGCGCACAGTCCAGGCACGACCACGCGGCGGTCGGGTCGGGGAACGGTGTCACGTCATCGCCCGAGCAGAACGGGCAGGTGAGGTGGTGGTCGGTCGGCATGCCATCCAGTGTCGCGACGCCCCCTGCCAGATACAATAACCGTCCATTATCTGAGCCAAAGCGTTTGGTTATGTATGCCGTCCCGCCGCCCTCACTGCCCCAGCGCACCGATCGCTCGCGCCACGACGAGCAGCGACGTGAGCAGGGCTGCCGTCGCCTCGAGGCCCATGAGCGCCTTGGCGCGGGCCGTCAGGGGCATCGTGTCGGTGGGGCTGAAGGCGCTCGAGTTCGTCAGCGACACGTAGAGGTAGTCGACGAACTCCGGCCGCCAGTTGGTCCGCTGGCTCGACGTCGCGGCGACCTCGATGACGGTGTCCTGGTTCTCGTCCTGCGAGAAGCGCCAGTCCGCCGGCGGCAGCCGGTCACGGGCGAGGGTGTGGCGTGACGACCGGTCCGCCGCGGTCGAGCTCCCAGAAGAGCAGGCCGAAGCCGATGACGTTGGTCAGCCAGACCTGCATGCCGGCGAGCAGGAGCGGCATCCCGCCCGGCTTGGACGAGGCGAGGGTCCGCACGAGCATGCCGAGCGCCACGAGGTTCGCGGCGATGACCACGCACGCCAGGGCGATGGACAGGCCGCGGGACCACCGTGTCTGGCGGACCATCCGTCGCGGGTTGGTCACGAGCAGGGCGCCGAGCAGCACGAGCTCGACGACCGGGATGGCCAGACGGGGGCCGACGAGCAGGCTCTCGGGGAGCACGGCATACGCGAGCGCCGCCACGACGACCGCGAGCGCCGGCCACAGGCGGTTCTCCCCCGCGCTCGACCGCGTCTCGCGTCGACGTCGTCCCCGCCGCTCGGATGCCATGGCGCCAACGTAGCGCTGTCGCGCTCGGACGAATCGGTCAGGCGAGCGAGATGAGGTCCATGTAGTCGGGGCCCCAGAGGTCCTCGACGCCGTCGGGCAGCAGCAGGATGCGCTCGGGCTCGAGGGCGTCGACGGCGCCCTCGTCGTGGGTCACGAGCACGACCGCACCCTCGTAGGTCGACAGGGCCCCGAGGATCTCCGCGCGCGAGGCGGGGTCGAGGTTGTTGGTGGGCTCGTCGAGGAGCAGCACGTTGGCCGCCGAGACGACGAGGAGGGCGAGCGAGAGACGCGTCTTCTCCCCGCCCGAGAGCACGCCCGCGGGCTTGTGCACGTCGTCGCCGGAGAAGAGGAACGAGCCGAGCACCTTGCGCACCTCGGTCTCGCCGAGCTCGGGCGCGGCCGACTTCATGTTCTCGAGGACCGTGCGGCCGACGTCGAGGTTCTCGTGCTCCTGGGCGTAGTAGCCGAGGCGCAGCCCGTGACCGGGCTCGACCTCGCCGGTGTCGGGGGTGTCGACGCCGGCGAGCATCCGCAGCAGCGTCGTCTTGCCGGCGCCGTTGAGGCCGAGCACGACGACCTTGCTGCCCCGGTCGATGGCGAGGTCGACGTCGGTGAAGACCTCGAGCGAGCCGTACGAGCGGGAGAGGCCCGACGCGCGCAGGGGCGTCTTGCCGCACGCGGCCGGCTTCGGGAAGCGCAGCTTGGCGACCTTGTCCTGGACGCGCTCGCCCTCGACGCCGGCGAGGAGGCGCTCGGCGCGCTTGGCCATGTTCTGCGCCGCCGTCGCCTTGGTCGCCTTGGCGCGCATCTTGTCGGCCTGCGCCATGAGCGCGCCGGCCTTCTTCTGGCGCGTTCTGCAGCTCGCGCCGGCGGCGCTTCTCGTCGGTCTCGCGCGCCTGGAGGTAGGTCTTCCAGTTGACGTTGTAGACGTCGAGCGCCGAGCGGTTCGCGTCGAGGTGGTAGACCTTGTTGACGACGGCGTCGAGCATCTCGGCGTCGTGGCTGATGATGATGAGCCCGCCCTTGTAGGCGCGGAGGTACTCCCTCAGCCAGATGATCGAGTCGGCGTCGAGGTGGTTGGTCGGCTCGTCGAGGAGCAGGGTCTCGTTGCCGGAGAAGAGGATCCGCGACAGCTCGACGCGGCGACGCTGGCCACCCGAGAGGGTTCCGAGCGGTTGGCCGAGGATGCGCTCCTCGAGGTTGAGGGCGCTGGCGATGGACGCGGCCTCGGACTCGGCGGCATACCCGCCCTGGGCCTCGAACTCCACCTCGAGCCGGGTGTAGGCGCGCATCGCCTTGTCGCGGACCTTCTCGTCGTCGCTGCCCATCCGGGCCTCGGCCTCGGAGCGCTCGCGCACGATGGTGTCGAGCCCGCGGGCGGAGAGGATGCGGTCGCGGGCGAGCATCTCGAGGTCACCCGGTGCGGGGGTCCTGCGGCAGGTAGCCGACGGCGCCGGTGCGGGTCACGGTGCCCGCGGCGGGCTGGCCCTCGCCGGCGAGGACCTTCGTCAGGGTGGTCTTGCCGGCACCGTTGCGCCCGACGAGGCCGATGCGGTCGCCGGCGTCGATGCGGAAGCTGGCGTCCTCGACGAGCAGGCGCGCTCCCGCGCGCAGCTCGATCCCGGTGGCGACGATCACGGCATTCCTCCTATCGGTGCCGCACTACGTCAGCGGCCGGACAACCCCACCAGTCTAGGAGCCGCGGAGGGGTGCTCTCGACGCGTTATCGCGTCGGCCGCCCCTGGCCGCAGCGCAGTCGCACGGCGCGAGGAGGTGAAGACCGGCCCTGACCGGGCGAAGGTCGACCCGCGATCCGGCACCCGCCGGCGCTGGCGGCCGAGGGCGTATGCCGGGTGGCGGGCGAGGCGAGTCGGCCGCGCCGTCGCGCTCGGGTAGCGTGAGCCAGCGTGAACTCGCCCATCACCGTCCGTGACATCACCGCAGCCGAGCACCTCGCGTGGCTGCGGACCCAGCCGTCGGCGAGCTTCCTGCAGACGCCCGCGTGGGCCGACGTGAAGAAGGACTGGCGCTCCGAGTCGGTCGGCTGGTTCGAGGGCGACGAGATGGTCGGCGCCGCGCTGGTGCTGCACCGGTCGCTGCCGCGGATCAAGCGGTCGCTGGCCTACGTCCCCGAGGGGCCGTGCATCGACTGGTCCTCGCCGCGGCTCGTCGAGCTGCTCCGCGCCCTGCGCGACCACCTCAAGGCCAAGGGCGCCTTCGCGCTGCGGGTCGGGCCCCCCGTCGCGACGCACCGTGGGGCACGGCCGACGATCAAGGACGCCATCGCCGACCGGCGGTCCGTCGCTACGACGAGGCGCGCCCGACGTCGTCGAGCCGGTCGGGACGTCCGTCGTCGCCCAGCTGCAGCGGCTCGGCTTCCGGCACCTCAGTCGCCGACGACGGCTTCACCGCCGGGCAGCCGGAGTACGTCTTCCAGGTGCCGCTCGCCGGCCGCACCGAGGCCGACCTCCTCGCGGGGATGAACCAGCTGTGGCGCCGCAACATCAAGAAGACCGAGCGAGAACGGCGTGCAGGTGCGCGTCGGTGACGCGAGCGACATGCCGGCCTTCCACCGCGCCTACGTCGAGACCGCCGAGCGCGACCGCTTCACGCCCCGCGGCCTCGAGTACTTCGAGCACATGTATGCCGTCATGGCGGCCGAGGACCCCGAGCGGATCCGCGTCTACCTCGCCGAGCACGAGGGCGACGTCCTCGCCGCGACGATCTGGGTCCGCGTCGGCGAGCACGCGTGGTACTCCTACGGAGCGTCGACCGCGGCCAAGCGCGAGCTGCAGGCGTCGACGGCGATCCAGTGGCGGATGATGCGGGACTCGCTCGCCGCCGGCGCCACCGTCTACGACCTGCGCGGCATCACGAACACCGTCGACGGCGGACAACCCGCACATCGGGCTGATCCGCTTCAAGGTGGGCACGGGCGGCGAGGCCGTGCGGCTGGCCGGCGAGTGGGACCTGCCGCTGAACCGCTTGCTCTACAAGGCTTTCGACCTCTACATGAAGCGGCGGTGACCCGTGTCCCTCGTCCTGCACGTCGACGGTGAGCGCTGGCGCGCCGCCCACGACCGCTTCGTCGCCGACCACCCCGGCGTCGTGCCGGTCATCAAGGGCAACGGCTACGGCTTCGGTCGCGACCTGCTGTGCGCCGAGGCGCCCGGATCGGGCGTCCCGATGGTCGCTGTCGGCACCTACGCCGAGCTGCCCTCGGCGCTGGCGGCCTTCGGTGGCGACGTGCTCGTCATGGAGCCCTTCCGGGCGGCCATCCACTCCGGGCTGCCCGACCTCGCCCACCGTCGGCTCGTCCACACGGTCACGAAGCGCGCCGACCTGGAGGCCTGCGCGCCGTGCAGCCCGGATGCGCGGGTCGTCGTCGAGGGCCTGACGTCGATGAACCGCTTCGGCGCGCCTGCTGCCGATGTCGGCGAGCTCGCGGCCGACGGCGGACGCCGAGGGCGTGACGCTGCACCTGCCGCTCGGCACCGGCCACGTGGAGGAGATCGCCGGCTTCATCGCCGCCGTCCCCGGGGTGCGGCGCTGGTTCGTCTCCCACGTGTCGGCGGCCGAGCTCGCGACGCTCGCGAGCGGCATACCCGGCTGGAGTTGCTGCCCCGCATCGGCACCGACCTCTGGTATGCCGACCCCGGCTCCTACGCGGTGCGCGCGCACGTGCTCGACGTGCGACCGGTGGCCAAGGGCACGCGCGTCGGCTACCGGCAGCGGCCGTTGCCGCCGGGCACCTCGTCGTCGTCAGCGGCGGCACGTCGCACGGCGTCGCCATGGAGAGCCCGTCGTCGGCTGCGACGGCCCGGATCGCGCGCCATCGCGGTCGCCGAGGGCGTCCTCGAGGCGGCCCACCGGGTGCGCTCGCCGTTCACGGTGTCGGGGACGATGCCGCGCTTCGCCGAGCCCCCGCACATGCAGTGCAGCCTGCTCGCCCTGCCCGAGGCGTCGCTCCCCCGCAGGTCGGCGACGAGGTGCCGGTCCGGATGCGGCTGACGACGACCACCCCGGACGCCGTCGTCGTCTCCTGACGGCCACCGGGCCAGACCTGGTGGACATCGGCGTCGCGCCGTTCGGGTCGAGGACCAGCGTCACGCCGTACATCCGGCCGAGCCCACGGTCGTGGCAGTGGCACCTGCGGGTACGTCACCTGCGCGGCAGCCGGTCCGGCGTCCGACAACTAGGGTGATTCCGACCGGATCGGGCCGGCCCGGATCCCAGCACGAGGAGCGGTAGATGAGCTTCAACGACAACGCCCAGCTCGACACGTCGCAGGTCGAGTCCGGCGGTAGCAGCTGGGCGGTGGCGGCGGCGGGGGCTTCCCCGGCGGCATCCAGGTCGGTGGCGGCATCGGCGGCCTCATCCTGCTCGTCCTCGCGCTGATCTTCGGCGGCAACGTGCTCGGTGGCGGCGGCGACTCGGGTGGCTCGAGCTCGAGCGGTGGCAGCCCGTCGCAGCAGCTGCAGACCGACCAGGTCGCCGCGGCGGGCCAGGTGCCCGACTCTGCCTTCGCCGCCTGCAAGACGGGGGCCGACGCCAACAAGAACGACGTGTGCCTCATCGTCGGCACCGTCAACAGCGTCCAGGACTACTGGAGCAAGCAGCTGCCGAAGTACCAGGTGAACTACGAGCCGGCCAAGACGGTGATCTACCAGGGCCAGACCCCCTCCGGCTGTGGCACCGCCAACTCGCAGGTCGGCCCGTTCTACTGCCCGCTCGACAACAAGGTCTACGTCGACGCAGCTTCTTCCAGGAGCTGCAGAGCAAGTTCGGCGCCGACGGCGGCCAGCTCGCCAAGGAGTACGTCATCGCGCACGAGTACGGCCACCACATCCAGAACCTCCTCGGCATCCTCAACCGCGCCCAGCAGGACCCCCAGGGCCCCAACTCCGGCGCCGTTCGCGTCGAGCTGATGGCCGACTGCCTCGCCGGCACCTGGGTCAAGCACGCCACCGAGACGACCGACGCCACGGGCACGCCGCTGCTCAAGCCGATCACCCAGGACGACATCAAGTCGGCGCTCTCGGCCGCCTCCGCCGTCGGCGACGACCGCATCCAGGAGAAGATGCAGGGCCGCGTCACCCCCGAGAACTGGACCCACGGCTCGGCCGAGGCCCGGATGAAGTGGTTCACGCAGGGCTACCGCACCGGAGACATCAACCAGTGCAACACCTTCGGGGTCGACACCGTCACCTGAGCGCCTCGACCCGACGCTCGCATCGGGTGGCGCTCGATTATGGTCGCGGCTCGGTGAGCGCGACGCGGACGGCTCGGCCGCGCCGGAGCGCGGTCTCGAGCACGTCGCGCTTCGGGTCGGGCAGGTCGTAGAGCTCGCGCGTCGGCAGCCCGCGCAGCGCGCGCAGCGCCGACGCCTCGAGCACCTCGCGCACGAGCGTGCGGTCTCCCCCGACGACGAGACCACGGGGTATGCCGGGTGCGCCCTCGCGTGGTGACTCGTCGTCCCCGAGGAGGATCCGTCGGGCATGACCGACGACCGCGTCGACCAGCTCGTCGGCCTGCTTGCCGCGTCGACGCGCGAAGCGCTGCTGCGACCAGCCGCCGGCCGCCGTGCGCGACTGCACGTGGCGGCTGCCGACCTTCGACGCGGTGAACGCGCCCCCGGAGGCCAGGCCGACGGCATACCCTCCGCGTCTCACGAGGACGACGCCGAGCGGGTCGTGCGCGAAAGGCGTTGCCACGACGGAGGATCCGTCGGCGGCGTGCACGGACACGACGACGCCACCGGGAGTGGTCTCCTCGGTGGCGTCGGTGTGACCATGGCGCTCGGCGAAGCCGGCGAGCCAGCGGTCGAGCCGCTCGGGGTCGACCTCGATGACGCGGGTCGCGACGTCATCGGCGCGGTCGGCTCCTGTCGGCGGCGGTCAGAGGTTGAAGCCGAGGGCCCGCAGCTGGTCGCGGCCGTCCTCGGTGATCTTGTCGGGGCCCCACGGCGGCATCCACACCCAGTTGATGCGGTGGGAGGCGACGAGACCCTCGAGGGCCTGCGCGGCCTGGTCCTCGATGACGTCGGTGAGCGGGCACGCCGCCGACGTCAGGGTCATGTCGATGACGGCGTGCGACTGCCCGTCGACGGTGATGCCGTAGATGAGACCGAGGTCGACGACGTTGATGCCGAGCTCGGGGTCGACGACGTCGCGCAGGGCCTCCTCGACGTCTGCGACGTTGGTCGGGGACTGCTGGCTCGTCTGGCTCATGACGAGACTCCTTGTCTGGGGGTCGAATCGGTGGTCGTCGGGCTGATGTCGACGCCGCTGCGGGCGAGGGCGTCGGTGAAGGCGGTCCAGCCGAGGAGGGCGCACTTGACGCGGGCGGGGTACTTCGAGACGCCGGAGAGGGCCACCCCGTCACCGATGACCGTCTCGTCGCCGGGACCTTGCCCCTGGAGGTGAGCATCTCGCGCATCGCCTCGAAGGTCTCGAGGGCCTCGCTCACGGGTCGGCCGATGACCTCGTCGGCGAGCACCGAGGCGCTCGCGACTGGAGATCGAGCAGCCCTGTGCCACATAGGACACGTCACGGACGACGGCGTCGGCGCCCGCGCCGGTCACGTCGACGCGGAGGGTGACCTCGTCGCCGCAGGTCGGGTTGATGTGGTGCACCTCGGCGTCGAACGGGTCGCGCAGACCCGCATGGTGCGGTCGCTTGGAGTGCTCGAGGATGAGCTCCTGGTAGAGGTCCATCAGCTGGCCGCCCTCTCGAGGTCGAGGCCGAAGACGGCCGGCACCCGGTCGAGGGCCTCGACGAGGGCGTCGACGTCGGCGGTCGTGTTGTAGACGGCGAACGACGCGCGGGTCGTGGCAGTGGCACCGAGGGCGCGGTGCAGCGGCCACGCGCAGTGGTGTCCGACGCGCACGGCGACGCCGGCGTCGTCGAGGACCTGGCCCACGTCGTGGGCGTGCACCCCGTCGACGACGAACGCGACCGCGCCGCCGCGGGGCTCGGCCGGCGGCGGCCCGACGACGCGGACCCACGGACGCTCGGCGAGGGCGGTCATGAGCCGCTCGACGAGGGCGCGCCTCGTGGGCATGGATGCGCTCGATGCCGATCGCGCTCGACCCAGCGCACGGCGGCCGCGAGACCCACGGCCTGCGCGGCGTTGGGCACGCCGGCCTCGAACTTCTGCGGTGCGGGCGCGTAGGTCGAGCGCTCCATCGTGACGAGCTCGATCATCGAGCCGCCGGTGAGGAACGGGGGCATGACCTCGAGCAGCTCGGCCCGGCCCCAGAGCACGCCGACGCCCATCGGGCCGTACAGCTTGTGGCCGCTGAAGGCGATGAAGTCGGCCCCGAGCGTGGTGACGTCGACGGGCAGGTGCGGCACGGACTGGCAGGCGTCGACGACGACGAGCGCCCCGACGGCGTGCGCCCGCGCGGCTAGGTCGGTCACGGGGTTGACCGTGCCGAGCACGTTGGACACGTGCGTGAAGGCGAAGACCTTGGTGCGCTCGGTCAGCAGGTCGTCGAGGCCGCTGAGGTCGAGCGCTCCGTCGCCGTCGACCGGGATCCAGCGCAGCGTGGCTCCGGTGCGCCGGGCGAGCTCCTGCCACGGCACGAGGTTGGCGTGGTGCTCCATCTCGGTCACGAGGATCTCGTCGCCGGGACGCAGCACGAAGCGCTCGTCCTTGGGGTCCTCCGTCGGCGACGCGTTGGAGAAGGCGTAGGCGACGAGGTTGATCGCCTCGGTGGCGTTCTTGGTGAAGACGACCTCGTCGGCGGGCGCGCCGACGAACGCCGCCACCGTGGCGCGCGCGGCCTCGAAGTCGTCGGTCGCCTCCTCGGCGAGCTGGTGCGCACCGCGGTGAACCGCGGCGTTGTGCTGCTCGTAGAACGCCCGCTCGGCGTCGAGCACCGCGACCGGCTTGTGCGACGTGGCCCCGGAGTCGAGGTAGACGAGGGGGCGTGCCGTCGCGCACAGTGCGCGCCAGGATCGGGAACTCGCCGCGCAGTGCGGTGAGCTCCTGATCCGTGAACGACGCTGTCGCAGAAGTCATCTCGTGAGATCCCTCAGGCCTGGACGGCCGGAACGGTCGTGGCGTAGCGGTCGTAGCCCTCGTCCTCGAGGCGGTCGGCCAGCTCGGGGCCACCCTCCTCGACGATCTTGCCGTCGATGAAGACGTGCACGAAGTCCGGCTTGATGTAGCGCAGGATGCGCGTGTAGTGGGTGATGAGCAGCACCCCGAGCCCGGGCGACGTCGCCGCCTGGGCGCGGTTGACGCCCTCGGAGACGATCTTGAGCGCGTCGACGTCGAGACCGGAGTCGGTCTCGTCGAGGATCGCGATCTTCGGCTGGAGCAGCTCCATCTGGAGGATCTCGTGGCGCTTCTTCTCGCCACCGGAGAAGCCCTCGTTGACGCTGCGCTCGGCGAAGGCGGGGTCCATCTTGAGGTTGCCCATGGCCGCCTTGACGTCCTTGACCCACGTGCGCAGCTTGGGGGCCTCGCCGTCGATCGCGGTCTTGGCGGTGCGCAGGAAGTTGCTCACCGTCACACCGGGGACCTCGACGGGGTACTGCATCGCGAGGAAGAGGCCGGCGCGGGCGCGCTCGTCGACGGACATGGCGAGCACGTCCTCGCCGTCGAGCGTCACGGTGCCACCGGTGATGGTGTACTTCGGGTGGCCGGCGATGCTGTAGGCGAGCGTCGACTTGCCGGAGCCGTTGGGGCCCATGATGGCGTGCGTCTCGCCGGACTTCACGGTGAGGTCGACCCCGCGCAGGATCTCCTTGGGGCCGTCCTCGGTCTCGACCGAGACCGTCAGTCCCTTGATCTCGAGCGTGTGCTGGGTGCTCATCGGGTCAGTTCTCCTTGCTGGCGTTCGGGTGGGTGCTGGCTGGGGGTCTGCTGGGTGGGCGGCGGCGTAGTCGGTCGTCGCGAGCTCGTCCTCGATCGCCGCGGTGATCTCGTCACGCAGGTCGGCGAGCGGGATCTCCCGGATGACGTCGACGAAGAAGCCGCGCACGACGAGGCGCTTGGCCTCGTCCTCCGGGATGCCGCGCGCCTGCAGGTAGAAGAGCTGCAGGTCGTCGAAACGCCCTGTCGCAGAGGCGTGCCCGGCTCCCTTGATCTCGCCCGTCTCGATCTCGAGGTTGGGCACCGAGTCGGCGCGCGCGCCGTCGGTGAGCACGAGGTTGCGGTTGAGCTCGTAGGTGTCGGTGCCCTCGGCCTCGGCACGGATGAGCACGTCGCCGACCCAGACGGTGCGGGCGCGTCTCGGCCCTGGAGCGCGCCCTTGTAGGTGACGCGGCTCTTGCAGTGCGGCGCGTTGTGGTCGACGAACGAGCGGTGCTCGAGGTGCTGACCGGCGTCGGCGAAGTAGACGCCGAGCAGGGTCGCCTCGCGCCCGGACCGGCATACCGCACGTTGGCGTTGACGCGCACGACCTGGCCGCCGAGCGTCACCGCGACGTGCTTGAAGCGCGCGTCACGGCCGACGAGGGCGTCGTGCTGGGCGAGGTGGAGCGCGTCGTCGGCCCAGCGCTGCACGGAGACGACCGTGACGTCGGACCCGTCGCCGGTGACGACCGAGAGCAGCTCGGAGAGGCTCGCGCTGCCGGTGTGCTCGACGACGACGACGGCCTTGGCGAAGCGGCCCGCGCGGACCACGAGGTGGCCGTGGACCGGGTCGCTGCCCGTGCCATCGAGCCGGATGCGGACCGGCTCGGTGAGCTCGGCGTCGGCCGGCAGGTCGACGAGGACGGCCCATCGGCCGACCCGGCGGCGAGCACAGCTGCGCGGTCCTGCGGGGGCAGGACGCCCAGGTCGCGGGCCTCGGCGGCCGAGATCGTCGACGTCGTGACCCCTTCGGGCAGGCTGCGTCGTCCAGTCGAGGTGCCCGGTGGCGCCCTCGGCCAGCAGAGCAGCGAGCTTCTTCACCGGGGTGAAGCGCCACTCCTCCTCGCGGCCGGTCGGCAGCGGGAACGCCGCGACGTCGAACGACGCCGCACGCTCGGCGCGCGACTGCTGGGGCACGAACCCGGCCGCCGAGGCGGACTGCGGGTCGACGTGCGTGGTGGGGCTGGCGTCGGTCACGGAGGCATCCGTGTCGACGAGCGTGTCGGCAACGGGCATCAGCCGACGGCTCCTTCCATCTGGAGTTCGATGAGGCGGTTGAGCTCGAGGGCGTACTCCATCGGCAGCTCACGCGCGATCGGCTCGATGAAGCCGCGCACGATCATCGCCATGGCCTCGTCCTCGGCCATACCACGGGACATGAGGTAGAACAGCTGGTCCTCGGACACCCTGGAGACCGTGGCCTCGTGACCCATCGAGACGTCGTCCTCGCGGATGTCGACGTAGGGGTAGGTGTCGGAGCGGCTGATCGTGTCGACGAGCAGGGCGTCGCAGCGCACCGTCGAGGCCGAGTGCGAGGCGCCCTCGAGCACCTGCACGAGACCGCGGTAGGACGCGCGACCGCCACCGCGGGCGACCGACTTGCTGATGATCGAGCTCTTCGTGTTGGGCGCGGCGTGCACCATCTTGGAGCCGGTGTCCTGGTGCTGGCCCTCGCCGGCGAAGGCGATGGAGAGCGTCTCGCCCTTGGCGTGCTCGCCGAGGAGGAAGACGGCGGGGTACTTCATCGTCACCTTGGAGCCGATGTTGCCGTCGATCCACTCCATCGTCGCGCCCTCCTCGCAGGTGGCGCGCTTGGTGACGAGGTTGTAGACGTTGTTGGACCAGTTCTGGATCGTCGTGTAGCGGACGCGGGCGTTCTTCTTGACGATGATCTCGACGACGGCCGAGTGCAGCGAGTCCGACTTGTAGATCGGCGCCGTGCAGCCCTCGACGTAGTGCACGTAGGAGCCCTCGTCGGCGATGATGAGCGTCCGCTCGAACTGGCCCATGTTCTCGGTGTTGATGCGGAAATAGGCCTGCAGCGGGATGTCGACGTGGACGCCCTTGGGCACGTAGATGAACGAGCCACCCGACCACACGGCGGTGTTGAGCGCGGAGAACTTGTTGTCGCCCGCCGGGATCACGGTCGCGAAGTGCTCGCGGAAGATGTCCTCGTGCTCCTTGAGCGCCGTGTCGGTGTCGAGGAAGATGACGCCCTGCTGCTCGAGGTCCTCGCGGATCTGGTGGTAGACCACCTCGGACTCGTACTGAGCCGCGACACCCGAGACGAGGCGCTGCTTCTCGGCCTCGGGGATGCCGAGCCGGTCGTAGGTGTTCTTGATGTCCGCGGGCAGGTCGTCCCACGTGGCCGCCTGCTTCTCCGTCGACTTCACGAAGTACTTGATGTTCTGGAAGTCGATACCGGTGAGGTCGGACCCCCACGACGGCATGGGCTTCTTGCCGAAGAGCACGAGACTCTTGAGGCGCAGCTTGGTCATCCACTCGGGCTCACCCTTGCGGGCGGAGATGTCGCGCACGACGTCCTCGTTGAGGCCGCGACGCGCGTTGGTGCCCGCGGTGTCGCTGTCGGCCCAGCCGTACTCGTAGGTGCCGATGCCCTTGAGCCCCGGGTTGAGCCTTCGATGTGGGTGGTCATGAGGAACCTTCCTTGACGTGCGTGCGGTCGTTCCGTGGGCTTCTCGTCGTGGGGGTGGGTCGGTCGGTGGTGTCGGTCGGCGCGGCCGGCTGCGGTGCCGGCGGCCAGCCGCCCGGGCGGTATGCCGTCCGGTGCCCTCGGGTGCGTCAACGCGGGGAGCGCCGGGGCTCTTCCGGGTCTGGCGGGTCAGGTCACTGACTGGGATGACGGTCGGCACGAAGGTCGTGCACACGTGGTGGCCGCCGGCGAGGGTGGCCAGACGCTGCACGTGGACGCCGAGCAGGCGCGAGAAGGCGTCGGTCTCGGCCTCGCAGAAGGCGGGGAACTCGGCGGCGGCGTGCTGCACCGGGCAGTGGCCCTGGCAGAGCTGCACACCGGTCAGGCCGCCCGCGCCGACCGGCCGGGCGGTGGCGGAGAAGCCGTCCTCGCTGAGCGCCTCGACGAGGACCGCCGTGCGGGCGGCGGGGTCGGGGCCCGCGTCGGCCAGCCGGACGGCATACCGCTCCTCGAGCGTGGCCACGCGGCTGCGGGCGAAGTCGGCGACCGCGCCGGAGCCTGCGGTGCTCTCGAGGTAGCGGAGCACCTCGACGGGGAGCGAGTCGTAGTCGGCCTCGAGGGCGCCGTGCCCGGCGTCGGAGACGACGTAGGCGCGGGCCGGACGTCCGCGACCGCGGCGCGCGGCGGTGGGCTCGTGCTCGACGACGGCGCCCTGCTCGACGAGCGCGTCGAGGTGGCGGCGGACGGCGGCGGGCGTCAGATGGAGGTGACGACCCAGCTCGGCAGCGGTGACCGGGCCGTCGGACGAGACCATGTGCAGCACCCGGGAGCGCGTGCGCGACTCGAACGGCGAGACGTGCTCGCCGTCCCTCGTCTCGCGCTGCGGCTGCTCACGGAAAAACACCACACCATTGTGACGTAATTACCCGGCGCCACTCCAGTTAGGTCCCCTAACCGTGCCAGGTCGGCGCGTCGACGGATGCGTGTCGTCGGTCGTCGTCGTCGTCGGGCTCCATGTCGTCGGGGTCCGCCTGGGGCGGCATGATGACCGACGGCAGCCGGCGGCGCGGCGGCGCGACCGCGTCCGGGCCGAACCAGCGGCGTCGCAGCGGCGCCGTGATCCAGCCGAGCGGACAGGTCAGCACGTAGCCGTAGGCCACGACGAGTGCCGTCGCGCCGGGGAAGAAGATCGAGGCCCAGCACGAGGACGACGCGAGCGGCACCGAGATGCGCAGGTGACGCGGGGAGAGCAGGTCGCGGAAGGACCGGAAGCGGAACGACGACGCCATGAGGGCGGCGGGCAGCACCCCCGCGGCGACGGGCAGCAGCGGCGCCCAGTCGTAGAGCGGGTCGCCGATGGCGAGGACCGTCGCGATGACGACGCCCGCCGCGCCCGGGCTCGCGAGCCCGACGAAGTAGCGCTTGTCGGCGAGCGGGTCGATGGTGACGTTGAAGCGGGCGAGCCGGTAGGCGGCGCAGGCGAGCCAGAACATCGCCCCGGCCCAGGCCCAGATGGGGTAGGCCGGCAGCGCCCACGTGTAGACGAGCACGGCGGGGGCGATGCCGAACGAGATGAGGTCGGCGAGCGAGTCGAACTGCAGCCCGAAGGGGGTGATCGCCCCGACGGCCCGCGCGACCGCGCCGTCGGCGATGTCGAGCACGATCGAGATCGCGATGAGCACGGCCGCCGCGCGGTAGTGCGTCTGGAAGGAGAGCAGCACCGACGAGAAGCCGCAGATCATGTTGCCGAGGGTGAAGAGGCTCGGCAGCACCGCGCGGGCGCGGACCCGCGGGTTGAGCCGGCTCCACGGCACGACGCGGGCGCCGGTCGCCGAGACGAGCTGGAAGCGGCGGCCGATGCGCTCGCGCCGCCGGGGCGCTCGGCGGTGGCCGCGCCCCGGTCACGACGGGTCCGTGGCGGGGAAGCGGCCGAGCACCGTCTCGCCCCCGACGGCGCGCTTGCCCTTGGTCACCTCGAGCACGACCTCCGGTGGCACGAAGACGTCCATCCGCGACCCGAACTTCATCAGGCCCATCCGCTCGCCGGTGGCGATCTCGTCGCCGGGCTCGATGCGGGTCACGATGCGGCGGGCGAGCTGCCCGACGAGCTGGCGGTAGACGACCCGGCGGGTGCGCCCGCGCACGACCTGCTCGACGATGATCTCGCTGCGCTCGTTCTTCATCGCGCTCTCGGCGCGGTAGGCGGCGAGGAAGCGGCCCGGGCGTGTGGGTGACGTCGACGACCCGGCCGCCGTAGGGCGAGCGGTTCATGTGCACGTCGAGCAGCGAGAGGAAGATGCTCACCTGCTGCCACTCCCCCGGCGGCGCGATGCCCGGCTGCGGCTCGCCGACGTGCGTCGACGATGCCGTCGGCGGGGGCGAGCACGACGTCGGGGTCGGTGACCGGCGAGCGGTCGGGGTGCGGTCCGGGTCGCGGAAGAAGAGCGTCACCCCGGCCGTCAGCAGGCCCAGGGCGAGCGTCGTACGCGGGCGTCGAGCCAGGGCGGCGACCACCGTCGGCACGGCTGCCAGGGCGGTGAACGGCCGAGCGGCCGGGTCGATCTTCACGGGTCGGGCTCTCCGGAGTCTCGGGGGGTGGTCTCGCGGGGCGGGTCTGGGGCCGGGGGTCACCGGGTGAGTCAACGGGTGCGGTGACACCGAGCCTAGACTCATCAGCCATGACCGCAGCGGTGACACTGTCCGACGTCCGTCGACGGTTCGGAGCCGTCGACGCGCTCGACGGACTTCGTGGCAGGCCCCGTCCGGGGCGGTCACCGCGGTGCTCGGACCCAACGGTGCCGGCAAGACGACGGCCATCGAGTGCGCCGTCGGCCTGGGCCGTCCCGACTCCGGCACGGTGCGCGTGCTGGACACCGACCCGGCTAGCCGCGGGGCCCGACCACCGGGCCCGGGTCGGGGTGATGCTGCAGAGCGGCGGCCTGCCCAACGGTGCCGAGCCGATGCGCCTGCTCGAGCACCTCGCGCGCTTCTACGCCGAGCCCGCCGACGTCGACGCGGTCGCTGCGCCGACTCGGGGTGCCTGACTTCGCGGGCACGACCGTGCGCCGGCTCTCCGGTGGACAGAAGCAGCGCCTCGCTCTCGCCGCCGCCCTGCTCGGTCGGCCCGAGGTGCTCTTCCTCGACGAGCCGGCGGCCGGGCTCGACCCCCACGGCCGCCTCGACGTCTGGGACCTCATCCGCGAGCTGCGCGACGCGGGCACGACCATCGTCGTGACGACGCACTCCTTCGAGGAGGCCGAGCGCCTCGCCGACCACCTCGTCATCATGAGCGCCGGGCGCACGGTCGCCGAGGGCGCCCTGACCGACGTCGTGGGGGCCCGCTCCCTCGAGGACGTCTACTTCAGCCTGACCCGCAAGGGGGCGGCGTGACCACCGCACCGGCCCGACCCGGCCACCCGGGCCGCGGCTCCTCGGCGGCGCATCCTCGCCCAGGCCGGCTTCGAGACCTCGACGCTGCTGCGCAACGGCGAGCAGCTCCTCGTCTCGCTGGTGCTGCCCGCGCTCGTGCTCATCGGTCTGCACGCCACCAGCTCCCCCTCGCTCGGCCCGGGGCGCCGGATCGACGTCGCGGTGCCCGGCGTCATCGCGCTCTGCGTCATCTCGGCCTCCTTCACCTCGCAGGCCATCGCGACCGGCTTCGACCGCCGGTATGCCGTGCTGCGCTACCTCGGCACGACGCCCCTCGGGCGGGGCGGACTCATCGCCGCCAAGGTGGTCGCGACGCTCGCCGTCGAGGTCATCCAGATCGCCGTGATCGCGGTCATCGGCGTCGCGCTCGGCTGGCGTCCCGACCTCTCCGGCATCCCGTATGCCGTCCTCTTCGTCGTCGTCGGCACGTGGGCCTTCGTCGCCCTGGCCCTGCTGCTCGCCGGCACCCTGCGGGCCGAGGCCGTGCTGGCGCTCGCCAACCTCGATCTGGGTGCTGCTGCTCGTCGGCGGCGGCGTCATCGTGCCGCGCACCGAGCTGCCCGACGGCCTGGCGAGCGTGGCGGCGCTGCTGCCCTCGGCCGGGCTCGCCGACGGCCTGCGGTCCGCGCTCGTCGACGGCGCGCTGAACCTCCCCGCGCTCGGCGTCGTCGTCGCGTGGGGAGTCGTGGCGACCGCCCTGGCGGCGCGTTTCTTCCGCTTCGACGACTGATCCGTAGGGCACACTCGGCGCGGGGCACCTCGGCCGCCCACCCCTCGACCGCCTGGAGGCGACGTGTTCGACTACATCTTCGGGCTGCCGATGCACGCGCTCGTCATCCACGCCGTCGTCGTGCTCGTGCCCGCTGTCGGCTCTCGTCGCCATCGCGTTCGCCGTGCGGCCGGCTGGCGGCGACGTGCTGCGCTGGCCGCTCGCCGTCGGCGGTCTCGTCTCGGGCGTCACGGCCTTCGTCGCCGCCGAGAGCGGCGAGGCGCTGCAACGGCGGGTGTCGCAGGTGCGGGCGAGCACGACCGACTTCGACCTGCTGCCCGAGCACGTCGAGTGGGGCGACCGGGCCAAGCTCGTCTGCCTCGTCTTCATGGCGCTCTCCCTCGCCGCGGCCTGGTTCCTGCGTGCCCCCGACGACGACGAGCCGCGCCGGCGCATGCTCGAGGTCCCCTTGGCGATCCTCCTCGTCGTCGCGGCGCTCGCTGCGCTCGTCACCGTCGTCCTGGCCGGGCACGCCGGCGCCCAGGTGACCTGGACCGGCCTCGGCTGACGCCGCCCGGCACCCGCGCAGCCGGTGCGGGGCGGCGTGCGGGGCGGGCAGAGGTCAACGCGTACGCTTCGTCCGTGTCGCTCGTCTCCACCGTCACCTCCCGGCTCGCCCGCATGCCGCGCCCGTGGGCGCGCGGCATCCTGATCGCCAACCTCGTCGGCGAGATCGGCATCGTCGTCACGGGTGGCGTCGTGCGCCTCACCGGCAGCGGCCTCGGCTGCCCGACGTGGCCCGAGTGCGTGCCCGGCTCGTTCACGCCGGTGCGCACCGACGAGAGCGCGATCCACGACCTCGTCGAGTTCGGCAACCGGACGCTGACCTTCGCCGTCGTCATCCTCGCGCTCGCGGCCCTCTAGCGGTGCTGACCAGTGGCCGCGAGCGGGGACGGCTCCAGCTCGTCGCCGTCGGCGTCCTCGCCGGCATCCCGGCCCAGGCGATCCTCGGCGGCATCACGGTGCTGACCGGACTCAACCCGTGGCTCGTCGCGAGCCACTTCCTGCTCTCCATGGTGCTCGTCGCCCTCTCGACCGCGCTCGTGCGCGGCTCACGCGACGACGTGTCGGGGCCGGGCGAGCTGCTCGTGCACCCCCTCGCGCGCGTCGTCGCGATCGTCACGAGCCTCGTCGGCGCCGTGGTCGTCGTGCTCGGCATGATCGTCACCGGCTCGGGTCCGCACTCCGGTGACGCCGACACCCCGGCCCGCACCGGCTTCGACCCGCGCGTCGTGTCGTGGCTGCACGCCGACGCCGTCATGCTCTTCTGCGGCCTCGTCGTCGCGACCCTCGTCGCGGTGCTCATCACCGCCCGGGCCGACGAGGTGCGTCGGGCCTGGTGGGTCGTGCTCGGGGTGACGGTCGCGCAGGGCTTCATCGGCTACGTGCAGTACTTCACCGCGCTGCCCGATCGTCCTCGTGCTGCTCCACATGCTCGGTGCCAGCCTGCTCGTCGCCGCCCTCACCTGGGGCGTGCTCGCGACGCGGCGCCACCCGGTCTGACCGCCGCCGGCGACCGTAGGGTGGTCGGGTGACCGACGAGCAGCCCGCCCTCGACGACGGCGACCTGCGGCTGCGGCCGTGGACGGCGGCCGACGTCGAGACCACCCGGCTGCTGCACGACGACGAGATCGCCCACTGGTTCGACGTCCGGCGGTCGGCCGACCCGTCGAGCGACGCGCCACGTGGCGTGGGTCGAGCGGACCCACACCGAGTGGGCCGACTCGCGCGCCAAGGTCGACCTTCCTCGTCGAGTGGCGCGGCGAGCCGGCCGGGTCCGTCGACGTGCGCGGGCGCTCCGACGGCGTCGGGCGTGCTGTCGTGGGTCACCTACGCGCCCTACCGCGGTCGCGGGCTCGCCTCGCGGGCGGTGCGCCTGCTCGTCGAGTGGGCCTTCGACGAGCTCGGCCTGCGACGCGTCGAGGCGCAGGTCAACCCCTCAACCGGGCCTCGCTGCGCACCGCGCTGCGGGCGGGCCTGCGGCGCGAGGGGCTGCTGCGCGGCAACACGACGCTCGGCGGGGAGGTGCACGACACCGTGGTGCTCGGCCGCCTGCGCCGACGACCCCGCCCCGGCACGCCGCGAGGGCTTCACGGCGATGCTCGACTCGGTGCTGCCGACCAAGCGGGTCATCGGCCAGGGCTCGTCCGCGACCCGGCACGGGCAACGTGCTCCTGTGCGAGCCCGTCTACAAGCGCGACTGGGACCTGCCCGGCGGCGTCGTCGACCCGGGCGAGCCGCCCCGCGCCTGCGTCGTCCGCGAGATCCGGGAGGAGCTGGACCTCGACGTCACCGTCGGCCGGCTGCTCGCGACGAACTGGCTGCCGGCCCTGGCTCGGGTGGGGCGACGCCATGCTCTTCGTCTTCGACGTCGGAGCCGTCGCCCGAGCGCCATCGAGCGGGTGCACCTGCTGGAGCGCGAGATCCGCGCCGTGCACTGGGCCGGCGCCGGCGACTGGCCGGCCGGGTGGCGCCCTACAACGAGCGGCTGCTCGACGGCCTGGCCTCCGCCGGCGACGGGCACGCCACCCTCGAGGCGGCGCCGACGCTGACCCCTCGCCCACGCTACGGCAGCGCCGACGCATCCGGCAAGCGCGCTGACGCCCTGGTCGGTGCCCGTCTGGCGGTGCTCCGCTCAGGAGAAGCAGGGGAGCGGGAGGTGCCAGATGGGGTCGAGCGCCACACCGACGAAGAGGATCGTGAGGTAGGTGATCGAGAAGTGGAAGAGGCGCATCGGTTGAGCACGTCCTCGGCCACGCCCGGCCCGTGCCCTCGACAGAAGCCGGTGCGCCTCGGCGAGGAAGAGCCCGCCGGAGACGACGGCGGCGACGGTGTAGACCCAGCCCATCGTGCTGGACCGGAACGAGCGCCAGCGACGTCAGGACCATCGCCCACGAGTAGGCGACGATCTGCCTGGCCACGACGACGAAGCGCTCGACGACCGGCAGCATCGGCACGTGGGCCGTGGCGTAGTCGTCCTTGTAGCGCAGCGACAGCGGCCAGTAGTGCGGCGGCGTCCAGAAGAAGATCACGATGAAGAGGATGAACGCCGACCAGCTGAGCGAGCCGGTGACGGCCGACCAGCCGATGAGCACCGGCATGCACCCGGCCGCGCCACCCCAGACGATGTTCTGCGCGGTGCGGCGCTTGAGCAGCAGGGTGTAGCCGAGGACGTAGAAGAGCAGCGCCGCCGAGGGCGAGCCAGGCGCTCAGCCAGTTGACGAGCAGCCCGAGCCAGACCGTCGAGACGACGGCGAGCGCGACGCCGAAGACGAGAGCGCCGCGCGGGCGTCACCGTGCCGGTGACGAGCGGACGGCTGCTCGTGCGGTGCATGACCGCGTCGATGTCGCGGTCGATGTAGCAGTTGAGGGTGTTGGCGGCGCCCGCCGACAGCGTGCCGCCGACGACCGTCGCGACGACGAGCCAGAGGTCCGGCACGCCCTGCTCGGCGAGGAACATGACGGGGATCGTCGTGATGAGGAGCAGCTCGATGATCCGCGGCTTCATCAGCGAGACGTACTGCCCGAGCGAGGAACTTCGGCCCACTGCCGTCGGGACCGTGCAGCGCCGACAGGTCGGCGCGGGGGTCCACCGTTGTCACGAGATCCTCACCGCTGGTACGTCGCTCCGACCCGGCGGGTACGGAGCATGGCGATCGCAAGTCTAGACCGTCGCCGACCGGGCGGTCACTCCGTCGCCCGCGGCCGGTCCACCACCATCCCACGCCGCCGGCACCGCACCGCGAGCCGCAGCCGCGCCACGAACCGGTCGTGCTGTCAGCGGCACAGTGCTGGGACTAGGCTCGCGGCCGTACGTGATCCACCCTTCTGGCGAAGGAGACCCGTTCGTGCCCACTGCTGCGCCAGCACCGCCACGTCGGCGAAGAAGCCCACCCGATCCAGCACCACGCGGACGGCGAAGACGAAGGGCCTGCTGGCACGGTCGCGACCCGGGTCTGCCGACTGCCGGTGGCGAGGAAGGCGGGTGGTCCGACCTCGACGTGCGCGCGGTCGACACGACGCGACTGCTCGCGGCCGACGCCGTGCAGAAGGTCGGCAACGGCCACCCCGGCACGGCCATGTCGCTGGCCCCGCTGGCCTACCTGCTCTACCAGAACGTCATGACGCACGACCCGCGCGACCCGTCGTGGCTCGGCCGCGACCGGTTCGTGCTGTCCTGCGGGCACTCGAGCCTGACGCAGTACATCCAGCTCTACCTCAGCGGCTACGGCCTCTCGCTCGACGACCTCAAGTCGCTGCGCACGTGGGGCTCGCTGACGCCCGGCCACCCCGAGGTCCACCACACCCCGGGCGTCGAGATCACGACCGGCCCGCTCGGCTCCGGCCTCGCGTCCGCCGTCGGCATGGCGATGGCGCAGCGCCGCCAGCGCGGCCTCTTCGACCCGGACGCGAAGCCGGGCACGAGCCCCTTCGACCACCACGTCTACGTCATCGCCTCCGACGGCGACATGCAGGAGGGCGTCTCCCACGAGGCCTGCGCGCTCGCCGGCCACCAGGAGCTCGGCAACCTCACCGTCGTCTACGACGCCAACCAGATCTCGATCGAGGACGACACCGACATCGCGTTCAGCGAGGACGTCGCCGCCCGCTTCAGGCCTACGGCTGGCACGTCGTCGAGGTCGACTGGCGCAAGGACGCCGACGGCGCGACCTACGTCGAGGACGTCGACGCGCTGCTCGCCGCGATCCGCTCCGGCGACAAGGTCACCGACAAGCCGACCCTCGTCGTGCTGCACACGATCATCGCGTGGCCCGCGCCGACGAAGCAGAACACCGGCAAGTCGCACGGCTCGGCCCTCGGCGACGAGGAGGTCGGCGCCACGAAGGAGCTGCTCGGCTTCGACCCGAAGAAGACCTTCGCCGTCGAGCCCGCCGTCCTCAAGCACGCCCGCGACGTCGTCAAGCGCGGCAAGGCCGCCCACCGCGAGTGGGACAAGGGCATACAAGGCGTGGCGCAAGGCCAACCCCGACCGCGCGGACCTGCTCGACCGCATCCTCGCCGGCAAGGCCCCCGCCGGTCTCGCCAAGGCGCTGCCGACCTTCCCGGCCGACGAGAAGGGCGTCGCGACGCGCGCCGCCTCCGGCAAGGTGCTCACCGCCCTCGCCGACGTCATGCCCGAGCTGTGGGGCGGCTCGGCCGACCTCGCCGAGTCCAACAACACGACGATGGAGGGCCAGCCCTCCTTCATCCCCGAGCGGCAAGCAGACCCGCGAGTGGAAGGGCGGCCCGTTCGGCCGCACCCTGCACTTCGGCATCCGCGAGAACGGGATGGGCATGATCCTCAACGGGATCGCGCTCGAGGGCCTGACCCGTCCCTACGGCGGCACGTTCCTCGTCTTCTCCGACTACATGCGCCCCGCCGTGCGCCTCGCCGCGATCCAGCAGGCCCCGGTCACCTACGTGTGGACGCACGACTCCATCGGCCTCGGCGAGGACGGCCCGACCCACCAGCCGATCGAGCACCTCGCCGCCCTGCGCGCCATCCCGGGACTCGACGTCGTCCGTCCCGCCGACGCCAACGAGACGGCGGCCGCGTGGGCGCAGATCCTCACCAACGGCAACGGCCCGGCCGCGCTGTGCCTGACGCGCCAGCCGGTGCCGACGTGGGACCGCAAGAAGTACGGCAAGGCGAGCGGCGTCGCCAAGGGCGCCTACGTCCTCGTCGAGGAGTCGCGCGCCGGTGACCCCGACGTCGTCATCGTCGCGACCGGCTCCGAGGTGCAGCTCGCGGTCCAGGCCGCCGAGCGCCTCGAGAAGTCCCGCATCGCGACGCGCGTCGTGTCGATGCCGTGCCGGGAATGGTTCGAGAAGCAGACCCGTTCCTACCAGGACAAGGTTCTGCCGCCGGCAGTCCGCGCCCGCGTCAGCGTCGAGGCGGGGGTCTCGATGGGCTGGCACGACGTCGTCGGCGACGCCGGGCGCATCGTCAGCATCGAGCACTTCGGCGCCTCCGCCGACCAGGCCACCCTGTACCGCGAGTTCGGCATCACCGCCGACGCGGTCGTCAAGGCCGCGAAGGACTCCATCAAGGCTGCCAAGGGCTCCGCGACCAGGGCCCCGGGGGTCACCGAGACCAACCCGGCCCGCGCCGCCCAGAGCGCGTCCACCGACGTCATGGGTGGCGACGCGCAGACCGGCAGCGGCAACGCCGCCGGCGCGGCAGCCGCATCCGCTACGAGCAAGGGGAAGTGACCAGCATGACCAACCCGAACACCCAGGCGCTCTCCGACGCAGGCGTCTCGATCTGGCTCGACGACCTGTCCCGCGAGCTCATCGAGACCGGCAAGATCTCCGAGCTCATCACCGAGCGCAACGTCGTCGGCCTCACCTCGAACCCGTCGATCTTCCAGGCCGCCCTGTCCAAGGGCGACCGCTACAACGACGACCTGGCCGCCCTGACCAAGGACGGCAAGAACGTCGAGGAGGTCGTCCACGAGCTCACGACGTCGGACGTCCGCGAGCGCCTGCGACCTCTTCCTCCCGCTCTACGAGTCGACCAAGGGCGTCGACGGCCGCGTCTCCATCGAGGTCGACCCGCGCCTCGCGCACGACACCGACAAGACCGTCGAGCAGGCCAAGCAGCTGCATGGCGACGTGGACCGTCCGAACGTCCTCATCAAGATCCCGGCCACCAAGGCCGGGCTCCCGGCCATCACGGCGACGATCGCCGAGGGCATCAGCGTCAACGTGACCCTGATCTTCTCCCTCGAGCGCTACCGCGCCGTCATGAACGCCTACCTCGAGGGCCTGGAGAAGGCGCACGCGGCCGGCCACGACCTGTCGAAGATCCACTCGGTCGCCTCGTTCTTCGTCTCCCGCGTGGACACCGAGATCGACAAGCGCCTCGACGCCATCGGCACCGACGAGGCCCGCGGCCTCAAGGGCAAGGCCGGTCTCGCCAACGCACGCCTCGCCTACCAGGCCTTCGAGGAGGTCTTCTCGACGCCGCGCTGGGCCTCGCTCGCCGAGGCGGGCGCCAACCTGCAGCGCCCGCTGTGGGCCTCCACCGGGGTCAAGGACCCGGCCTACCCCGACACGATGTACGTCACCGAGCTCGTCGCGGCCGACGTCGTCAACACGATGCCGGGCAAGACGCTCGAGGCGACCGCCGACCACGGTGACATCCACGGCGACACGGTGACCGGCGGCTACGAGCTGGCCGGCAACCTCCTCGACGACCTCGAAGGGCGTCGGCGTCTCCTACAACGAGGTCGTCGAGCCAGCTCGAGACCGAGGGCGTCGACAAGTTCGAGAAGGCGTGGGGCGAGCTGCTGGACGGCGTCACGGCAGAGATGGAGAAGGTGACCGCATGAGCTCGCTGTCCGTCAGCGCATCAGGAGCAGCGGCGGACGCGATCGGGAGGCACGTGCCGACCCTCGTCGAGGACTCCGTCGCCAGCCGGCTCTTCGCCCAGGACCCCACCCTGTGGGGTCCTGACGCCGAGTCCGAGTCGCGGATCCGCCTGTCGTGGGTGGGTCTCCCCCGCTCGTCCCGCCCCCTCGTCGGTGAGATCGCCGCCCTGCGCGACTCGTTCGCGGAGCAGGGCCTGGACCACGTCGTGCTCTGCGGCATGGGCGGGTCGTCGCTCGCGCCGGAGGTCATCTGCGCGACGGCGGGCAAGCCGCTCGTCGTGCTCGACTCCTCCGACCCCGACTACGTCCGCCGCGCCCTCGGCGACGACCTCGACCACACGGTCGTCGTCGTCTCGAGCAAGTCCGGCTCCACGGTCGAGACCGACTCGCAGCGCCGCGCGTACGAGCAGGCGTTCACCGATGCCGGCATCGACCCGGCGTCGCGCATCGTCATCGTCACCGACCCGGGCAGCCCGCTCGACGAGGAGTCGCGCGCCAAGGGCTACCGCGTCATCAACGCCGACCCGGACGTCGGGGGTCGCTACTCCGCCCTGACCGCCTTCGGCCTCGTGCCGAGCGGCCTCGCCGGGGTCGACGTCGAGGCGCTGCTCGACGAGGCGGAGTCCGTGGCCGACGTGCTCGCGAGCGACGACGACGCCAACCCGGGCCTGCGCCTCGGAGCCGCCATGGGCGGCACCGAGCCGCTGCGCGACAAGCTCGTCCTCGTCGACGACGGCTCCGGCATCGTCGGTTTCGCCGACTGGGCCGAGCAGCTCATCGCCGAGTCCACCGGCAAGAACGGCACCGGCGTGCTGCCCGTCGTCGTCGGGGGCGACGAGGACCCCGAGGTGACCTGGCCGGCGGCCGACGTCACCGTGGCGCGGCTCGTGTCCGCCGACAGCGAGCTCACACCAGGAGGTGACGCCGCGTCGGAGGTACGCGTCGGCGGCGCCCTCGGTGCCCAGCTGCTCCTCTGGGAGGTGGCGACGGCCGTCGCCGGCCGCCTGCTCGACATCAACCCGTTCGACCAGCCCGACGTCGAGAGCGCCAAGAAGGCTGCTCGTGCCCTGCTCGACCAGGGCACGGCCGCGACCGCCGACCCGGCCGCGACGGACGGTGCCATCGAGATCCGCACCCTGGGCGGCCCCGACGGCTGGCTGGGTGACGCCCGGACCGTGCCCGAGGCCCTCGACGCCCTGTTCGCGCAGCTCGACCCGCAGCGCGGCTACGTCTCCGTCATGGCCTACCTCGACCGGCTCGCCGACGCCGACCTCGCCGAGTGCCGCGTGCCTCTGGCGCGCCGCACCGAGCGTCCGACGACGTTCGGCTGGGGCCCCCGCTTCCTGCACTCGACCGGTCAGTTCCACAAGGGCGGCCCGGCCGTCGGCGTCTACGTCCAGGTGACGACCGCCCCGAAGGAGGACCTCTCGATACCCGGACGTGAGTTCACCTTCGGCGACTTCATCGCCTCCCAGGCGGGCGGCGACGCCGCGGTCCTCGCCGACCACGGCCGTCCCGTGCTCCAGCTCCACCTGACCGACCACGACGCAGGTCTCGCGCAGCTGCGCGAGGTGCTGCTGGCAGGAGGGCGTGCATGAGTCCGGCGCGCGATCGCGCACGGTCACAACCCGCTGCGCACCGCCGAGGACAAGCGCCTCCCCCGCATCGCGGGACCGTGTGGTCTCGTGCTGTTCGGGGTGACCGGTGACCTCGCCCGCAAGAAGCTCATGCCGGCGATCTACGACCTCGCCAACCGCGGGCTGCTGCCGCCGGGCTTCTCGCTCGTCGGCTTCGCCCGACGCGACTGGGCGGCGCAGGACTTCGGCCAGGTCGTCCACGACGCCGTCAAGCAGCACGCCCGCACGCCCTTCAGCGAGGACGTGTGGCGCAACCTCTCCGAGGGCTTCCGGTTCGTGCCGGGCACGTTCGACGACCCCGCGGCGTTCGACCTGCTCGCCAAGACGGTCGCCGAGCTCGACGCGGAACGCGGCACCGGTGGCAACCACGCCTTCTACCTCTCCATCCCGCCGGGCTTCTTCGCCACCGTGTGCGAGCAGCTCGAGCGGTGCGGTCTGACGACCGCCGAGGGTGACAGCTGGCGACGGGTCATCATCGAGAAGCCCTTCGGCCACGACCTCAAGAGCGCCCAGGTGCTCAACGAGATCGTCGAGAGCGTCTTCCCGCCCGACTCGGTCTTCCGCATCGACCACTACCTCGGCAAGGAGACGGTCCAGAACCTCCTCGCCCTGCGCTTCGCCAACCAGCTCTTCGAGCCGGTGTGGAACGCCAACTACGTCGACCACGTGCAGATCACGATGGCCGAGGACATCGGCATCGCCGGCCGCGCGGGCTACTACGACGGCATCGGTGCAGCGCGCGACGTCATCCAGAACCACCTGCTCCAGCTCCTCGCGCTGACGGCGATGGAGGAGCCGGTCTCCTTCGACGCCAAGGACCTTCGCGCGGAGAAGGAGAAGGTGCTCTCCGCGGTCCGCCTCCCTGCGGACCTCGACAAGGGAGCCGCCCGCGGGCAGTATGCCGGCGGCTGGCAGGGCGCGGAGGAGGTCGTCGGCTACCTCGACGAGGAGGGCGTCGACCCGAAGTCGGTCACCGAGACCTTCGCCGCGGTGACCCTCGAGGTCGACACCCGCCGGTGGGCGGGTGTTCCCTTCTACCTGCGCACCGGGAAGCGCCTCGGCAAGCGGGTCACCGAGATCGCGGTCGTCTTCAAGCGGGCGCCACACCTTCCCTTCGAGCACACCGCGACGGAGGAGCTCGGCCAGAACGCCATCGTCATCCGCGTCCAGCCCGACGAGGGCGTCACGCTGCGCTTCGGCTCCAAGGTGCCCGGGGCGCAGATGGAGGTCCGCGACGTGACGATGGACTTCGGCTACGGCTCGTCGTTCACGGAGGCCTCGCCCGAGGCATACGAACGCCTCATCCTCGACGTGCTCCTCGGCGACCCGCCGCTCTTCCCCCGACACGAGGAGGTCGAGTCGTCCTGGCGGATCCTCGACCCGCTCATGAAGCACTGGGCCAAGTCGGGCAAGCCGGAGCAGTACCCCGCCGGGCACGTGGGGACCGCCCTCGGCCGACCGGATGCTCGAACGCGATGGACGTACGTGGAGGATGCCGTGATCCGGGACCTGACCGACACCACCACCACCGGGATCAGCAAGACCCTGGTGCGCCTGCGCAACGAGGTGGGCGCGCTGGCGCTCGGGCGTGTGCTGACGCTCGTCGTCGTCGTCGAGGACACCGACGCCGGCAACGCCATCGAGGTCGCCAACCAGGCGAGCCGACAGCACCCCTGTCGCATCATCGTCGTCATCGCCGGCGACCGCCGCGGCAAGAACCGCCTCGACGCCCAGATCCGCCTCGGCGGGGACGCCGGGGCGAGCGAGATCGTCGTGCTGCGGCTCTACGGCGCCCTGGCCAACCACGGCCCGAGCGTCGTCGTGCCGCTGCTGCTGCCCGACTCCCCCATCGTCGCGTGGTGGCCCGGCGAGGCCCCGGCCGACGTCGGCAAGGATCCCATCGGCGCGATGGCCCAACGTCGCATCACCGACGTGGCCGAGCACCGGAACCCCCGGCTCATGCTGAAGAAGCGGGCGGCGAGCTACGCGCCGGGCGACACCGACCTCGCCTGGACGCGTATCACCCGCTGGCGTGGCCTGCTCGCAGCGGCGCTCGACCAGCCGCCGTACGAGCCCATCACCGGCGCCGTCGTCAGCGGCGCCCCCGACTCCCCGTCGTCCGACCTGCTGGCGGCCTGGCTCTCGCGCCGGCTCCGCGTGCCCGTGCACCGGGTGTCGACGCCGCGTGGTTCGGGCATCGCCTCGGTGCGTCTCGAGCGCAAGAGCGGCCCCATCGACCTCGTGCGCCCGGGTGACGTCGTCGCGACCCTGTCGCAGACGGGCCAGCCGGACCGGCGCATCAGTCTCCCGCGCCGCGAGCTCCCGGAGTGCCTGGCGGACGAGCTCCGTCGCCTCGACCCCGACGATGCCTACGAGGACGCGCTCCTGCACGGCCTCAGCGCCCTTCAGCCGGTGCGCCTCACGGCCGCGGCGGCGGCCAAGGCCGGCAAGGCGCCCGACCCCGCAGAGTCGCGTCGTCTCGCCGCCCGCCTCGGCCGGGACGAGTCGGCGCAGGAGGCCAGCGCCATGATCGCCGCGCCACCGGCACCCGAGCACGCCGAGACCGAGGAGGTCCGGGCGGCGACGGCGCGCAAGCTCGCCGGCAAGCGCACGCCCCGCGAGAAGCAGGCCGACAAGGCCCGCAAGAAGGCGGCCTCGAACGGCACGGGCGCAGCGAAGAAGGCCACGACGACGAAGAAGGCCACGACGACGAAGAAGGCCACCGCGGCCGCCTCGGCTGCGACGTCCACGGCGAAGCGAGCGACCGCGAAACGGACCACGGCGAAGCGGGCCACCGCCACCAAGGCCACGGCGAAGAGCGCCGCCGGGACGGCGTCCTCGTGAGTGCCGAGCCCCGGGTCGTCGTCCATCCGGACAAGCAGGCCCTCGCCGACGGCGCCGCGGCCCGGCTCGTCACGGCGCTCGTCGACGCCCAGACCCGTCAGCCGGAGGCGCAGGTGGCCCTGACCGGCGGGTCGATGGGCTCGGCGATCATCGCCTCGGTCCTGGCGACGCCGGGCCGCTCGGCCGTGGACTGGTCGCGCGTCCGCGTCTGGTGGGGTGACGAGCGCTACCTCCCGGCCGGCGATCCCGACCGCAACGACACCCAGAACGACGAGGCGGGCCTCGGCGCGCTGGGTCTCGACCCGGCGAAGGTGCACCGGGTGGCCGGACCGGACACGTCCGAGAGCGCCGAGGCCAGCGCCGAGGCCTACGCCCGGACGATCCGCGAGCACGGCCAGGGGGCCTGGGACGTCGTGCTCTTCGGCGTGGGTCCCGACGGGCACGTCGCGTCGCTCTTCCCGCACCACGCCGCCCAGCGGGTCACCGACGCCATCGCAGTGGCCGTGCACGACTCCCCCAAGCCGCCACCCGATCGCGTCAGCCTGACGTTCGAGTGCTTCGAGCGCAGCCACGAGGTGTGGTTCCTCGTCGCCGGCGACGACAAGGCCGACGCGGTGAAGGCCGCCCTCGCTCCGGAGGCCGACCGGTGGGACGTCCCGGCGGCCGGTCCTCGCGGCAGCGACGCCACCCTGTGGCTCGTCGATGCCCCGGCGGCTTCGCGACTCGGCTAGGCAGGTCGACGTCGGCAGACGGCATACGTCGTCGGTCGGCGCGTGGTACGACGAAGGGCCCGGGAGATCCCGGGCCCTTCGTCGTGCGGCCGCCCCCGCGGGACGGCCGCTGAGGTCACTGGATGAGGCCGCGCTCGCGCAGGGTGCTGAGGGCCTCGTCGAGGATCGCGGCGCCGTCGGCGTCGCTGCGGCGCTCCTTCACGTAGGCGAGGTGCGTCTTGTAGGGCTCGACCTTCGGCGCTGCCGGAGGGTTCTGCTTGTCCTGTCCGGCGGGGAGGCCGCAGCGCGGACAGTCCCAGGTGTCGGGCAGGACCATGCCGGGCTCCTCGGCGAAGCTCGGGCGCGTCTCGTGCCCGTTGGCGCACCAGTAGGAGATGTGCACGCGAGGGGCGGAGTCACCACGCTCTGCCTCGCCCATCGGGCCGGCGCCGACCCGGCTTCCACGAATGGCGTTACCGCTGGCCATCTACTCGTCCTCTCAGCTCACGAAGCGGGCCAGCAGGCCCAGACCGATGATGGATGCCGCCCAGACCGAGGCCACGGCCACGGTGAAGCGGTCGAGGTTGCGCTCGGCGACCGACGACCCTCCGAGCGACGTGGACATGCCCCCGCCGAACATGTCGGACAGGCCGCCACCCTTGCCCTTGTGCAGCAGGATGAACAGGGTCAGGACCAGGCTGGACAGCACCAGCAGGACCTGCAGCACGATGCGAACCGCATCCACGTGGTCACTCCAAATCGTCGGGGTCCCGGGGGTCGGTGGGGCCGGTCGGCCCCTCCCCCACATGTTCCGGGGCTCGGGCAAGGATACCTGCCCGAGGGCCCAACGGCCGAACGGACCTCTCGGAGTCCGTCCGGCCGTCGGGAGCTGCTCAGGACGTGGCGAGGTGGTCGCGGTAGCGACAGATCGACGCGAACTCGGCGGGGTCGATCGACGCGCCGCCCACGAGGGCGCCGTCGACGTCCTCCTGGGCCATGATCGCCGCCACGTTGTTCGCCTTGACGCTGCCGCCGTAGAGGACGCGGACACCGTCGGCGACGTCGCCGCTGTAGAGCTCGGCGAGCAGCGTGCGGATCGCCGCGCACACCTCCTGCGCGTCGTCGGGGGTCGCGACCTCGCCGGTGCCGATGGCCCAGATGGGCTCGTAGGCGATGACGATCGACGCGGCCTGCTCCTTGGTCACACCGTCGAGGTTCTCGCGCAGCTGCGCCACGACGTGCTCGACCTGACGCCCCTCCTTGCGCACGTCGAGCCCTTCGCCGCAGCAGAGGATCGGCGTCAGGCCGTGGGCGTATGCCGCCTTGACCTTCGCGTTGACCACCGCGTCGGTCTCGGCGTGTCCTTCGCGTCGCTCGCTGTGTCCCACGGCGACGTAGGTGCACCCGAGCTTGGCCAGGAAGGCGCCCGAGATGTCGCCGGTGTAGGCACCGGACGGGTGCGGCGACAGGTCCTGCGCGCCGTACTTCAGGTCGAGCTTGTCACCCTCGACGAGGGTCTGGACCGAGCGCAGGTCGGTGAACGGCGGGAGCACGGCGACCTCGACGGCCGCGTGGTCGTGCTTCGCGTCGCGCAGCGTCCAGTCGAGCTTCTGCACGAGGTGCGTCGCCTGGAGGTGGTCGAGGTTCATCTTCCAGTTGCCGGCCATGAGCGGCACGCGCCCGACCGGCTTGGTGTTCTTCGCCATCAGGCGTCGCCCTCCTCGAGCACGGTCAGACCGGGCAGCTCCTTGCCCTCGAGGTACTCGAGGCTGGCGCCGCCGCCGGTGGAGATGTGGCCGAAGTCCGAGTCGGCGAAACCGAGCTGGCGCACGGCCGCAGCGGAGTCGCCACCGCCGACGACGGTGAGCGCGCCCGCCCTCGTCACCTCGACGAGGGCCTGCGCGAGCGCCTTGGTGCCGGCGGCGTAGGGCGCCATCTCGAAGGCGCCCATCGGCCCGTTCCAGAAGACGGTGCGGCAGTCGGCGAGCTTGTCGGCGAAGAGGGCGCTGGACTCGGGTCCGATGTCGAGGCCCATCCGGTCGGCCGGGATCGCGTCGGCCGCGACGACCTCGTGGGCGGCGTCGGCGCTGAACGCGTCGGCCGCGACGACGTCGACGGGCAGGACGATCTCGACGCCCTCCTTCTCGGCGCGGTCGAGGTAGCCCTTGACCGTGTCGATCTGGTCGGCCTCGAGCAGGCTCTTGCCGACCTCGTGGCCCTGGGCCGCGAGGAAGGTGAAGACCATGCCGCCGCCGATGAGGAGACGGTCGGCGGTGCCGAGGAGGTTGCCGATGACGCCGAGCTTGTCGGACACCTTCGCGCCGCCGAGCACGACGGCATACGGCCGCTCCGGGTCCTGGGTGAGGCGGCGCAGGACGTCGACCTCGGTCGACACGAGGTCGCCCGTGGCGTGCGGGAGCAGGCGGGCGACGTCGTAGACGGAGGCCTGCTTGCGGTGCACGACCCCGAAGCCGTCGGAGACGAAGACGTCTGCGAGAGAAGCGAGCTCACCGGCGAAGTCGGCCCGCTCCTCGTCGGTCTTGCCGGTCTCGCCGGCATTGAAGCGGAGGTTCTCGAGGAGCAGCACCTGGCCGTCCTCGAGGGCGGCCGCCTTGGCCTTGGCGTCGTCGCCGACGGTGTCCTCGGCGAACACGACGTCGGCGCCGAGCACCTCGCCGAGGCGCTTCGCCACCGGCGCGAGGGAGTACTTGGCCTCGGGGGCGCCCTTGGGGCGGCCGAGGTGGGCGCAGACGATGACGCGGGCGCCGGCGTCGGCCAGGCCCTTGATCGTCGGGGCCGAGGCGCGGATGCGGCCGTCGTCGGTGATGGTCGAGCCGTCGAGCGGCACGTTGAGGTCGGACCGGACGAGGACGCGCTTGCCGCGCAGGTCCCCGAGGTCGCTGGTGGTCTTCACGCGTGGATGCCTCTTCGTCAGTTGGGAAGTCAGCGGCCGGGCACGGATGACACGAGTTCGGCCACCGTCCCCGGTGCTCGCACAGGAGCGCCGGGGACGGTGGCCGGGTGGCTCAGAGGGACGTGCCGACGAGCGCGACGAGGTCGACGAGGCGGTTGGAGTAGCCCCACTCGTTGTCGTACCAGCCGACGACCTTGACCTGGTTGCCGATGACCTTGGTGAGGCCGGCGTCGAAGATGCACGACGCGGGGTCGGTCTCGATGTCCTTGGAGACGATCTCGTCCTCGGTGTAGACGAGGAAGCCCTTGAGCGGGCCCTCGGCGGCGGCCTTGACCGCGGCGTTGACCTCTTCGACCGTGGTCTCGCGGCCGGCCTCGAAGGTCAGGTCGGTGGCCGAGCCGGTCGGCACGGGGACGCGGAGCGCGTAGCCGTCGAGCTTGCCCTTGAGCTCGGGCAGGACGAGGGCGACGGCCTTGGCGGCGCCGGTCGTCGTCGGGACGATGTTGAGGGCGGCGGCGCGGGCCCGGCGGAGGTCCTTGTGCGGCGCGTCCTGCAGGTTCTGGTCCTGCGTGTAGGCGTGGATCGTCGTCATGAGGCCCTTGACGATGCCGAACTCGTCGTTGAGCGCCTTCGCCATCGGCGCGAGACAGTTCGTCGTGCACGAGGCGTTGGAGATGACGGTGTGCTTGGCCGGCGTCGTAGAGGTCGTGGTTGACACCCATGACGATGGTGATGTCCTCGTTCTTGGCCGGGGCCGAGATGATGACCTTCTTGGCGCCGCCGTCGATGTGCGCCTTGGCCTTCTGCGCGTCGGTGAAGAAGCCCGGTGGACTCGACGATGATGTCGGCGCCGACGCCGGCCCAGTCGATGTCGGCGGGGTCGCGCTCCTCGAAGACGCGAATCGCCTTGCCGTCCACGATGATCGACGTGTCGTCGTAGGTGACCTCACCCGGGAAGCGGCCCAGGATCGAGTCGTACTTGAGCAGGTGGGCGAGGGTCTTGTTGTCCATGAGGTCGTTGGTGGCCACGACCTCGATGTCGGCTCCGGACGCCACGATGGCGCGGAAGAAGTTGCGGCCGATGCGGCCAAAGCCGTTGATACCAACGCGAACGGTCACTGCTGTGCACCTCTTCGGTGAGACTGTTTCGGACGGAAAAGCCAGACCTCGGGCCGCCCCGTTGCGACCGTGATCACATCCACCCTAGTGCGTGACCGTCCCCGGCGAGGCGGCAGTCTCAGGGCTGGGTGAGCATCCGCTCAGCGCGCGAGAGGCCGTCCGACGAAGCGGCGGGCGGTCACCGAACCGGCTCAGCTCTCCAGCATGTCGGGCGTGAGGTTCGCGTCGGTGCCGGCCACCCCGAGCTCCTCGGCGCGCTTGTCGGCCATGGCGAGCAGTCGTCGGATGCGGCCGGCGACGGCGTCCTTGGTCATCGGGGGCTTGGCCAGCTGGCCGAGCTCCTCGAGGCTCGCCTGCTTGTGCTCGAGCCGCAGCACGCCGGCCTCGCGCAGGTGGTCGGGGATGTCCTCCCCGAGCAGCTCCATGGCGCGCTCGACCCGTGCCCCTGCGGCGACGGCAGCACGCGCGGAGCGGCGCAGGTTGGCGTCGTCGAAGTTGGCGAGCCGGTTGGCGGTGGCCCGGACCTCGCGCCGCATCCGGCGCTCCTCCCACGCCATCACGGCGTCGTGGGCCCCGAGGCGGGTCAGCATCGCTCCGATGGCGTCACCGTCGCGGATGACGACGCGGTCGACGCCGCGGACCTCACGGGCCTTGGACTGGATGCCGAGCCGCCGGGCTGCACCGACGAGGGCGAGCGCGGCCTCGGGCCCGGGGCAGGTCACCTCGAGGGCCGACGAGCGGCCCGGCTCGGTGAGCGAGCCGTGAGCCAGGTAGGCGCCGCGCCACGCCGCCTCGGAGTCGCACGTCGCCGCGCTGACGACCTTGGGCGGCAGACCGCGGACCGGGCGACCGCGGGTGTCGATGAGCCCGGTCTGGCGGGCCAGGGTCGCGCCTTCCTCGACGACACGGACGACGTAGCGCGAGCCCCGTCGCAGTCCGCCCGCGGCGAGGACGAGCATGTCGCTCTTGTGGCCGTAGACCTCGGCGATGTTGCGGCGGAGGCGTCGCGCGGCATTCGCGGTGTCGAGCTCCGCCTCGACGACGATCTGTCCCCCGATGATGTGCAGGCCGCCGGCGAAGCGGAGCATCGTGGCGACCTCGGCCTTGCGACAGCAGGGTTTGGTCACCTCGAGGCGCGAGAGCTCGTCCTTCACCTTTGCTGTCATGGCCATGGGCGACATCCTGCCACCCCGATCAAGCACCCTCGCGCCCGAGGGGCCGGGGCTCGGCCGTCAGTCCGTTTTCCCGACGCTCGCGTATGCCGTGTCGCCGAGCCCGCGGGACGGCATACGTCGTCGGGTCGTGACGGCTCGGTCGGCGCGAGGTGGTGCAAACGAACCGGACCGAACGCCGCACCGGGCCCGTGGGAGCCGTTTCGCCGGTCCGTTCCGGCTGACTGGACCGGTCGCGTCCGGTCGCGTCAGGGCGTGTCAGGAGATGACGTCGCGCAGCGCAGCCGCGAGCCGCAGGGGGTCGTGCACACCGGGCTCGCCCCTGGCCGCCACGGGCGAGACGACGAGCTCGGCGCCGAGCTCGGCCGCGGCGGCCCGCAGGGACGCGTCGTCGGGAACGACGCTGGGGTCGGCGAGGACGACGTCGAGGCGCACGTCGGGGGCGTTGGCCGCGAAGGAGGCGAGGTGGTCCTCGGCCCGGAAGTCGCGGGTCTCCCCCATGTGCACCTCGAGGTTGAGGTTGAGCAGGCGCCTGGCCGACGTCGTGACGAGCGCGTCGGCGAGGGCGGGGACGAGCAGGTGCGGCATGACGGACGTGAACCACGACCCGGGGCCGAGCATCACCCAGTCGGCCTCGCGCACGGCCGCCAGGGCCTCGGGGCAGGGCTCGGGACAGGTCGGGACGATGCCGATCGAGGAGACGATGCCCGGGGACGACGCGACCCGGTGCTGTCCCCGCACCTCGACCGTCTCGTCGGGGCGGTCGGGATCGTGGCCGCGGATCTCGGCGACGATCTCGAGCGGCTCGGCGGCCATCGGCAGCACCCGCCCCCGGGCGCCGAGGAGCCGACCGACGAGGTCGAGACCCTGGACGGTGTCGCCGAGCAGCTCCCAGATCGAGACGATCATGAGGTTGCCGAGCGCGTGGCCCTTGAGGTCGCCCGTCCCGGCGAAGCGGTGCTGCAGCACGTCGCGCCAGGTGTGGCCCCAGTCGCTGTCGTCGCAGAGCGCCGCCAGCGCCATGCGCAGGTCGCCCGGCGGCAGGACGTCGAACTCCTCGCGCAGGCGGCCGCTCGAGCCGCCGTCGTCAGCGACCGTCACCACGGCGGTGACGTCGTCGGTCAGCAGCCGCAGGGCGGTCAGGGCAGCGGCGAGCCCGTGGCCACCGCCGAGCGCGACGATGCGGCGCTGGTGTGGCGAGCCGAGGGGCGGGCGTGGAGTCGGCACGGAGAGGGTCCCGGTCACTCCCGGCCCAGGTCCCGGTGGACGACGAAGGTGTCGACGCGGTCGCGTCCGCGGAGCCGCCCGCTCAGCGCCTCGGCGATCGCCACGGACCGGTGCTTGCCACCCGTGCACCCGACGGCGACCGTGACGTAGCGGCGGCCCTCGCGGACGTAGCCGTCGATCATCGTGTCGAGCAGGCTGCCGGCGCCGGCTCAGGAACTCGTCGGCGCCCTCCTGCCGCATGACGAACTCGCTGACCGGCGTGTCACGGCCGGTCAGGGCCCGCAGCTCGGGGACCCAGTACGGGTTGGGCAGGAAGCGCATGTCGAAGACGACGTCGGCGTCGAGCGGCAGGCCGTACTTGAACCCGAACGACATGACGGCGATGCGAAGCTGCACGCGCCGGTCGCCGGCGAAGAGCGAGGACAGCTTGGCGCTCAGCTGGTGGACGTTGAGGCCAGAGCTGTCGATGACGACGTCGGCGGTCGAGCGCAGGTCGAGGAGCAGCTCGCGCTCGCGCTGGATGCCGTCGAGGAGCCGGCCGTCGCCCTGCAGCGGGTGCGGGCGGCGGACGCTCTCGAAGCGCCGCACGAGCGCCTCGTCGGTCGCGTCGAGGAAGACGAGGCTCGGCCGCTCGCCGCGGGCCCGGGCCGCCCCGATGGCGTCGCTCGAGCTGCGCGAACCACCCGCCGGCGCGGACGTCGACGACGACGGCGACCTGCTGGAGGTGCGCCTCGGGGTTGCGCGCCCGGGCCTCGTCGCGCAGCTCGGCGAGATGGCTGAGCAGCTGGGGCGGCAGGTTGTCGACGACGAGCCAGCCGAGGTCCTCGAGGACGTTGGCGGTCGTGCTGCGGCCGGCGCCGCTCATCCCGGTGACGATGACGATCGGGGCATCGGCCAGGGATGTCTGGGGTGCGGGCCTGCTGTCGGCGGTCATTCGAGCACTTCTCCCGTCGTGAGGTTCACGGCTGGCTCCTGGGGTGCACCCTCAGCCAAGTGGCTGACGACCGCCGCTGCAAGCGACCGGCCGAAGCCCGGTACGGCCATGATGTCCGTGATGTCCGCCGCGCGGAGGCGTTTGACCGAACCGAACTGCGCGCAGCAGCGCCTTCTGGCGACTGGCGCCGAGCCCGGGTATGCCGTCGAGCTGGGACGTCGTCATGGCCTTGGACCGGCGTTGGCGGTGGAAGGTGATGGCGAACCGGTGGGCCTCGTCGCGCAGCCGCTGCAGCAGGTAGAGGCCCTCGCTCGTGCGCGGCAGGATGACCGGGTGGTCCTCCCGGGGCAACCACACCTCCTCGAGGCGCTTGGCGAGGCCGACGAGGGCGACCTCCTCGATGCCGAGCTCGTCGAGCACCGCCTGCGCCGCGTTGACCTGCGGCAGTCCGCCGTCGACGACGACGAGGCTGGGCGGGTAGGCGAAGCGTCGCGGGCGGCCCGTCTCGGGGTCGATCGGGCCGGAGGCGGTGGGCTCGTCGTCATCGTCATCGGAGCGGCAGCCGTTGTCGAACCGTTGCCGACGAGCCGTTCGGACGAGCCTCCGACGACCCCCGTGGACAGGTCGAGGTCGCCCGCCCCCTCGGCGTCCTCGAGGTAGCGCCGGAAGCGGCGGGTCAGGACCTCCCGCATCGCGGCCGTGTCGTCGACGGTGACGGGCTCGGCGCCGTCGTCACCCGAGGCGGCCCCTCGGACGATGAAGCGGCGGTACTCGCTCTTGCGCGCGAGACCGTCCTCGAAGACCACCATCGAGGCGACGACGTTGGTGCCCTGCACGTGGCTGACGTCGTAGCACTCGATGCGCAGCGGGGCGTCGTCGAGGCCGAGGTAGTCCTGCAGCTCCTGCAACGCCTTGCTGCGCAAGGTCAGGTCGCCGGCGCGGGCCACCTTGTGCCGAGCGAGCGACTGGTCGGCGTTGCGCCGCACGGTCTCCATCAGGGTGCGCTTGTCACCGCGCTGGGGCACCCGGACGCTGACGGCCGAGCCCCGCACCGACGACAGCCACTCGGTGACGGCGTCGACGTCGGCGGGCAGGGCGGGCACGAGCACCTCGCGCGGGATCGCGTCGCGATCGGCGTCGCCGTAGACCTGCAGCAGCAGGTGCTCGACGAGCGTCGGGACGTCCTCGCTCTCCTTCTCGACGACCCAGCCGCGCTGGCCGCGGATGCGACCGCCTCGGACGTGGAAGACCTGGACCGCGGCCTCGAGGTCGTCGTCGGCGAGGGCGAAGACGTCGGCGTCGGTGGCGTCGCCGAGGACGACGGTCTGCTTCTCGAGCGCCTTGGTCAGGGCGCCGATGTCGTCGCGCAGGCGTGCGGCCTGCTCGAAGTCGAGCTCGGCCGCCGCCTGCTTCATCCGGGTCTCGAGCCGCTTCGCGAAACGGGTCGTGTTGCCGGCCATGAAGTCGCAGAAGTCCTCGGCGATGGCGCGGTGCTCGTCGGGCGTGACCCGCCCGACGCAGGGCGCCGAGCACTTGTCGATGTAGCCGAGCAGGCACGGCCGCCCACTCGCGGCCGCGCGCTTGAACACGCCGGAGGAGCAGGTGCGCACCGGGAAGACGCGCAACAGCAGGTCGAGGGTCTCGCGGATCGCCCACGCGTGGCCGTAGGGACCGAAGTAGCGGGTGCCCTTGCGCTTCGCGCCGCGCAGCACCTGGGCCCGGGGGAACTCCTCGCCCATCGTGACGGCGAGGAAGGGGTAGGACTTGTCGTCGCGGTACTTGACGTTGAAGCGCGGGTCGAACTCCTTGATCCAGGAGTACTCGAGCTGGAGCGCCTCGACCTCGGTGCGCACGACGGTCCACTCGACCGACGCGGCGGTCGTGACCATCGTGGCCGTGCGCGGGTGCAGGGCGGTGATGTCCTGGAAGTAGGACGACAGCCGCGGGCGCAGCGACTTGGCCTTGCCGACGTAGATGACCCGGCCGTGCGCGTCGCGGAAACGGTAGACGCCCGGGTCGGTCGGGATCTCCCCCGGCTTCGGTCGGTAGGTCGTCGGGTCCGCCACGCTCCCACCCTATGTCGGCCCACCGACGCCGCCGAACGGCGCCTCAGCTGACCGAGAAGGTGCCGCCCGTCACCGTGATCTTCTTGGCCGTGAGGCCCGTGGGCGCGGGACCGGAGACGACGTTGCCGGTGGCGGCGTCGAAATGGCTCTGGTGGCAGGGGCAGATGATCTGCCCGCCCTCGACGGACCCGACGGTGCAGCCCTGGTGGGGACACACCGCGTCGAACGCCTTGAAGGTGCCGGCCGTCGGCTGGGTGACGACGGTCTGGTTGTCGGCGAAGACCTTGCCGCCCCCGACCGGGATCTCGGACGTCGGGGTGCTGGCCGACGCCGGCGAGGCCCCGTCCGAGGACGGGGCGGCGCTCGGGCTGCTGCAGGCGGCCAGGGCCCCGGCGCCGACGACGACACCGACGACCTTGAGGACGCCGCGACGGTCGGTGAGGTCGCCGACCCGCTCGTGGAGCCCGCGGTCCGACGCGGCGTGGTGCGTGCCCTCGGTCATGCGTTCCTCTTCCGGGTCGTGGTGGAGGACCGCGTCTTGCTGACGGTGGTGCTCGACGTGGTCTTCTTCGCAGCGGCCGTGGTGGCGCTTGCGCGTGCGCGTCCGCGTCGCCGTCGACTTCACTGTGCGGGACGTCGTTGTGCTCGTGCCGTCAGCTCGCTGTGAGCCCGCCGGGCTCTCGGCCTTCTTCGCGCGGGGGCGCGTCGTGCCGCGGGCCGTCGTGCGCGCGGTCCGCTCGAGGATGGGCTTGAGGAAGCGGCCGGTGTGGCTGGCGGCCACCTCGGCGACGTGCTCGGGGGTGCCCTCGGCGATGACCATGCCACCACCGGAGCCGCCCTCGGGCCCCATGTCGATGATCCAGTCGGCGTTCTTGATGACGTCGAGGTTGTGCTCGATGACGATGACGGTGTTGCCCTTGTCGACGAGGCCCTGGAGCACGTCGAGGAGCTTGCGGATGTCCTCGAAGTGCAGGCCGGTGGTCGGCTCGTCGAGGACGTAGATGGTGCGTCCGGTGGAGCGCTTCTGCAGCTCGCTCGCGAGCTTGACGCGCTGGGCCTCGCCACCGGAGAGGGTCGGCGCCGGCTGGCCGAGGCGCACGTAGCCCAGGCCGACGTCGTTGAGGGTCTTGAGGTGGCGCGCGATCGCGGGGACCGCCTCGAAGAACGTGGCGGCCTCCTCGATCGGCATGTCGAGCACGTCGGCGATCGTCTTGCCCTTGAAGTGCACCTCCAGCGTCTCCCGGTTGTAGCGCGCCCCGTGGCACACCTCGCACGGGACGTAGACGTCGGGCAGGAAGTTCATCTCGATCTTGATCGTGCCGTCGCCGGAGCACGCGTCACAGCGGCCGCCCTTGACGTTGAAGGAGAACCGGCCCGGCTGGTAGCCGCGCACCTTGGCCTCCGTCGTCTCGGCGAAGAGCTTGCGCATGTTGTCGAAGACGCCGGTGTAGGTCGCGGGGTTCGACCGCGGCGTGCGTCCGATCGGGCTCTGGTCGACGTGGACGACCTTGTCGAGCTGGTCGAGACCGGTCACCGTCTTGTGCCGGCCGGGCACGTGCCGCGCACCGTTGAGCTTGTTGGCGAGGACGTTGTAGAGGATGTCGTTGACGAGCGTCGACTTGCCCGAGCCGGAGACACCGGTGACCGCCACGAGGTTGCCGAGCGGGAAGTTCACCGAGACGTTCTGCAGGTTGTTCTCGCGGGCGCCCGAGACGGTGATCTGGCGACCGTCGTGGCCGCGGCGCACCTCGGGCGAGGGGATCTCGCGGCGACCGGAGAGGTACATGCCGGTCAGCGAGTCGGGGTGCTCGAGCAGGCCCTTGACCGGACCCCGAGTGCACGACGTGGCCGCCGTGCTCGCCGGCGCCCGGGCCGATGTCGACGACCCAGTCGGCCGTCGCGATCGTGTCCTCGTCGTGCTCGACGACGATGAGCGTGTTGCCGAGGTCGCGCAGGCGGGTCAGCGTCTCGATGAGGCGGTGGTTGTCGCGCTGGTGCAGGCCGATCGACGGCTCGTCGAGGACGTAGAGGACGCCGACGAGGCCGGAGCCGATCTGCGTCGCGAGCCGGATGCGCTGGGCCTCGCCGCCGGAGAGCGTGCCGGCGGGACGGTCGAGCGAGAGGTAGTCGAGGCCGACGTCGAGCAGGAAGCCGAGGCGCGCGTCGATCTCCTTGATGACCCGCTCGGCGATCTGCTTCTCGCGGGCCGTGAAGTCGACGGTGTCGAGGAAGCCGGCGGCCTCGTTGATGGCGAGCCCACAGACCTCGGAGATGTTCTTGCCGCCGAGGAGCACGGCGAGCGACTCGGGCTTGAGGCGCGCGCCCTTGCAGACGGGGCACGGCACCTCGCGCATGAAGCCCTCGTAGCGGTCGCGGCTCCACTCCGAGTCGGTCTCGGAGTGACGGCGCTTGATGAACGGGACGACGCCCTCGAAGCCGGTCGTGTAGGAGCGGTCGCGGCCGTAGCGGTTCTTGTACTTGACGTGGACCTTGTAGTTCTGGCCGTGGAGCAGGGCCTCCTTGGCCCGCGCCGGCAGCGCCCGGAACGGCGCGTCCATCGAGAACTTCATGTCCTCGGCGAGGGCGCCCATGACGCGCTGGAAGTACTCGGCCGAGCCGGAGCCCTGCGCCCACGGCGCGATGGCGCCCTCGGCGAGCGACAGGTCGTCGTCGGGCACGACGAGCTCGGGGTCGACCTCGAGCTCGGTGCCGATGCCGGTGCACTCCGGGCACGCGCCGAACGGCGAGTTGAAGGAGAAGGACCGCGGCTGGATCTCGTCCATGCCCAGGGCGTGGTTGTTGGGGCACGCCATCTTCTCGGAGAAGCGCCGCTCGCGCTCCTTGTCCTTGGCGTCCCGGTCGACGAAGTCGATGATGACGACGCCCCCGGCGAGGCCGAGCGCGGTCTCGACCGAGTCGGTGAGGCGACGCTTGGAGCCGCTGTCGTCGCCCTTGGCCACGAGACGGTCGACGACGACCTCGATGGTGTGCTTCTTCTGCTTCTCGAGGGCCGGCGGCTCGGTGAGCGAGACGACCTCGCCGTCGACGCGGGCTCGCGAGAAGCCCTTCGTCTGCAGCTCGGAGAAGAGGTCGACGAACTCGCCCTTGCGCCCCTGCACGACGGGGGCGAGCACCTGGAAGCGGGTGCGGTCCTCGAGCGTCAGCAGCTGGTCGACGATCTGCTGCGGGGACTGGCGGGTGACCGGCTCACCGCAGACCGGGCAGTGCGGCCGACCCGCGCGGGCGAAGAGCAGGCGGAGGTAGTCGTAGACCTCGGTGATGGTGCCGACCGTCGAGCGCGGGTTGCGGTTGGTCGACTTCTGGTCGATGGAGACCGCGGGCGACAGACCCTCGATGAAGTCGACGTCGGGCTTGTCCATCTGCCCGAGGAACTGCCGGGCGTAGGCCGAGAGCGACTCGACGTAGCGACGCTGCCCCTCCGCGAAGATCGTGTCGAACGCGAGGCTCGACTTGCCCGACCCCGAGAGTCCGGTGAAGACGATGAGGCTGTCTCGGGGGAGGTCGACGGACACGTCGCGCAGGTTGTGCTCGCGCGCGCCGCGGACGACGAGGGAATGGGCGTTGCCGGTGGGTGTAGCAGTCACGCGCATCATGCTAGGTGGGGTCACCGACAGTCCCCTCATCGGCGGCGCAGGGGTGGACAAGCCACGCGCCTGCGGACACCTCCCGTCCACCTCGCCCACACGCCTCCCGCGCCTCCCGCGCTCGCCCCGGCGGGACGGCATACTCGATCCCATGAGTCGAGCACGTGCCGCCGCCGATCGAGGACTACGCCGTGCTCGGAGACCTCGGCACCGCCGCCCTCGTCAGCCGTCGCGGCTCGGTCGACTGGCTCTGCCTGCCCCGCTTCGACTCGCGGGCCTGCTTCGCGGCGCTGCTCGGCACGCCCGACAACGGGCGCTGGCTCATCGCCCCGGCCGACCCCGACGCGGTGACGACCCGCAGGTACGTCGGCAACTCGTTCGTCCTGGAGACGACCCACGAGACCCCCACCGGGCGGATCCGTGTGACCGACCTCATGCCCCTCGGTGACGGTCGCTCCGACCTGCTGCGCCGCGTCGAGGGCCTCGAGGGCACGGTCCGGGTGGTCCACGAGTGGACGGTGCGGTTCAACTACGGCCGCACGCGACCGTGGGTGGCCCGGCACACCGACGACCGCGAGGACCGCACCGACGAGATCATCACGGCCATCGCGGGCCCCGACATGCTCGTGCTGCGCGGCGCGCGGCTCCCCCACGCCAGGGACGGCCACCACGTCGACGAGTTCGACGTCACGGCCGGCCAGATCCTCACCTTCTCGACGACGTGGTTCCGCAGCCACGACGCCATCCCTCCGCCGCTGCGGGTCCGGGCCCGCATCCGCGAGACGATCGCGCGGAGCGAGGTGTACGCCGCCCACAGCGACTACGTGGGCCCGTACGCCGAGGCCGTGACGCGCTCGCTCCTCGTCCTTCGCGGTCTGACCCACCAGCGGACCGGCGGCATCGTCGCGGCGCCGACGACCTCCCTCCCCGAGGAGTTCGGCGGCGAGCGCAACTGGGACTACCGCTTCTGCTGGCTGCGCGACGCCGCGCTGACGCTCGAGGCGCTCCTCGGCTGCGGCTACCTCGACGAGACCGCGCTGTGGCGCGACTGGCTGCTGCGGGCCGTCGCCGGCGATCCGGAGGACATGCAGATCATGTACCGCGTCGACGGTGGACGCGACCTCCCGGAACGCGTGCTCGAGCACCTGCCGGGGTATGCCGCGTCGCGCCCCGTGCGCGTCGGCAACGCCGCCGTCGACCAGCGACAGACCGACGTGCTCGGCGAGGTCCTCATCTCGCTGGACCACGCGCGGGCGCGCGGGCTCGAGGAGACCGCCGACTCGTGGCACCTCCAGCGGTCCCTCATCAACCACCTCACCGAGCACTGGGAGGAGGCCGACAACGGCCTGTGGGAGATCCGTGGCCCGAAGCGGCACTTCACCCACTCGCGCGCCATGGTGTGGGCGGCCTTCGACCGCGCCGTCCGGGCCGTGGAGCAGCACGGTCTCGACGGCCCGGTCGAGCAGTGGCGGGAGTTGCGCGACCAGGTGCGCGACGAGGTCCTGACGAAGGGGTTCGACGCCCGGCGGAACACCTTCGTCCAGCACTACGACACCACCGAGGTCGACGCGTCGCTGCTGACGCTGTCGTCGATCGGCCTCGTCGACGGTGACGACCCGCGGATGCTCGGCACCATCGCCGCGGTCGAGGCCGACCTGATGCGCGGGGGGCTGGTCATGCGCTACCGGACCGACACGGGCGTCGACGGCCTCGCGGGTGACGAGCACCCCTTCCTCGCGTGCTCCTTCTGGCTCGTGACGGCGTACGCGCGAGCGGGTATGACGACGCAGGCCACGGAGCTGATGGACCGGCTCGTGGGCCTGGCCAACGACGTCGGACTCCTGTCCGAGGAGTACGACCCGATCGGGAAGCGCATGGTGGGCAACTTCCCCCAGGCCTTCTCGCACCTGACGCTGGTCGGCGCCGCGCTGGCGCTGGCCAAGGCGGCGAAGGTGGAGACGAGAGAGGCGACGCATGCGGCACGCTGACGTGACACCCGAGCTGGTCGCCGCCGAGACGGACCGCCTGGTCTCGACGGCGGCGTCGTTCCGCAACGACGCCGTCCTCGCGCCGTCCCTGTGCCAGGGCTGGTCCCGTGGCCACGTCCTGTCGCACCTTGCCCGCAACGCCGACGCCCTCGTCCGCGTGTGCGACGTGGCCCTGACGGGCAGCCCCGACACGATGTACGACGACGTCGCGTCACGGGACGCCGACATCGAGCGCGGGGCCCGCCGGGCGGCCGACGACCACGCCACCGACCTCCGCGACACCGCGGCGCGCCTCGCCGAACGGCTCGAGGCGCTGCGTCCCGAGCACGCCGAGGTACGTGTCGAGCGGACTCCGGGAGGCTTTCCGGTCGCCGTCGGGATGGTGCCGTTCATGCGACTGCGCGAGCTCGTCTTCCACCACGTCGACCTCGACGCGGGATACACCTTTTCGAGCGCCCCGGCGGAGGTCGCCGCGCTCTTCGTACGCGACGCGGCCAACCGCCTCGCCCACGCCGACGCGCCTCCCTCACTCCACATCGTCACGGACGAGGGCGACGAGCACGTCGTGGGTGAAGGGACGACGCGGGTGACCGGCTCCGCTGCGCAGCGTGCTGCTGTGGCTCGCCCGCGGACGCACCGACGGCGTCCGCTTCGACGGGCCCGTCCCGACCCTTCCCTTCGGAGGCTGACCGTGAACGACCAGGACGCCACCTACACCGGTCACGTCACCGCCGCCGGGCCGGCCGGGGTGCGACGGCTGCCCGCCCTGACCATCCGCAAGTGCGAGGTGGGCGGCTTCGGCAACAACGCCTACCTGCTCACCTGTCGGTCGACCGGGGCGCAGCTGCTCGTCGACGCGGCCGCCGAGCCTGACCGGCTGCTCGAGCTCGTCGCCTCGGGCGGGCACGGACTCGAGACCGTCGTCACGACCCACCAGCACCACGACCACGTCGGCGCGCTCGCCGAGGTCGTGGCAGCCACCGGGGCCAGCACGGTCGCCGGGGCCGACGACGCCGACGCCCTCCCCGTCCCGGTCGACGTCCGCGTCGCGCAGGGCGACACCGTGTCGTTCGGCGACGTCACTCTCGAGGTCGTCCACCTCCGCGGCCACACGCCGGGATCGATCGCCCTCGCCTACGCCGACCCCGACCGGGCACACCCATCTCTTCACCGGCGACAGCCTCTTCCCCGGTGGCGTCGGGAACACGAAGAACCCGGGCCAGAGCTTCGACTCGCTCATCGACGACGTCACGACCCGTGTCTTCGACGTCTACGACGACGACACGTGGTTCTACCCCGGGCACGGCGACGACTCGACGCTCGGCGCCGAGCGACCGCACCTCGAGGAGTGGCGCGCCCGCGGCTGGTGACCGTCTGGCGACCGTCCGCGACGTCTCGGGCATCGTGACCCGCCCGTGACCGCCTGAGCGAGCGGACGGCATACGCCCGCGGTGGCCGCGTGATGGCGTGTGCCGCGCGCGCACCCGTCGTCAGGGCGTCGACGCGTGGGGGCCGTCGACGGGCAGTCGGACCCGCAGACGGGTGTCGCCCGGTCGGGACTCGATCTCGACGGACCCGCCGTGGCGCTCGACGACGATGCGGTGGGCGATGTCGAGGCCGAGGCCGGTCCCCCGCCCGACGTCCTTGGTCGTGTAGAACGCCTCGAACGCGCGCTGCTGCACCTCGGGGGGCATGCCGGCCCCGGTGTCACGGACCTCGACGACGACGGCGTCCCCGTCGTGTCGCGTCGTGACGGTCAGGGTGCCGACCCCGTCCATCGCGTCGACGGCGTTGTCGACGAGGTTGGTCCAGACCTGGTTGAGCTCGCCGGGCATCCCGTCGACGAGCGGCACGTCGCTGCCCCAGTCACGCACGACCGTGATCCCGGGCCGCAGCCGCGGGCCCATGACGAGCAGGGTGCTCTCGAGCCCCTCGCGGACGTCGACCCGCTGGTGCGAGGCCCGGTCCATCTGGGAGTAGGACTTGATCCCGGCGACGAGCTCGGAGACCCGGCGGGTCGACTCGCGCACCTCCGCCAGCAGCGAGGAGACGTCGATGGTGCGCGCGACCCAGCCGAGCGAGGCCTCGAGCCCGTCGCCCGGGGACACCGCGGCAGCCCGCTCGACCCAGTCGATGTCGGCGCCGGCGGAGACGAGGGACGCCGCGAGCTCCCACGGGCGCGCGACGCCGGAGCGGTCCAGCCACTCCCCCAGCTCCTCCTCCCGGTCGGCCGTCTCGAGGGGGTCCGGCAGCGCCGTCAGTGGCTCGAGCTCGCGACGCAGCGCGTCGAGCTCGCCGAACTGGGTCGCGGTCACGCCGCTGCTCGCCATCTGGCGCAACGCGTCGAGCAGGCCGTCGCAGGCGCGCTCGAGCTCGGCGGACGAGCGCGCGGCAGCGGCTGCAGGGTTGTTGATCTCGTGGGCCAGCCCGGCTGCGAGCGTCCCGAGCGTCACGAGCCCGCTGCGCTGGCGGGCCGTCGCCTCGATCGACCGGGCCGTGCCGTAGAGGCCGGCGACGAGGTGCGCGGCGAAGGGGAACCACACGTTGGCCAGCTCGTGGAGGCGCTCGGCCGGGACGCGCAGCAGCCGGCCCGGCGCGACGCCGCGCGCCGTCGCGAGGTAGACGCCGTGCTCGTCCCAGGCCCGGAAGCCGCCGGCCCAGCGACCCGGCACGTCCATCCGGCCGACGACGACGTCCTCACGGCCGATGTGGCGCGAGAGGTCGAGCGTCCCGTCGACGACGACCCACCAGTAGTCGGCGCGGTCGCCCTCGAGCCAGACCACCTCGCCGGGGACGATCGGCACCTCGGCGCCGCCGGCGAGCAGCTCCTCGAGCTGGTCGTCGCGCAGCCCGTCGAAGAGCGGCACCGTCCGCAGGTCGGAGAGCTCGAGCATCGCAGGGTCCCGTCTGTCGGCTGGTCAGATGGTGGCGAGGTAGCGGTGGACGAAGTAGACCGACATCGAGCCCTCACCGACGGCGGAGGCGACCCGCTTCATCGAGTCCGAGCGCACGTCGCCCGCGGCGAAGACCCCGGGCAGGCTCGTCTCCAGCGCGAACGGCGGTCGTGCGAGCGCCCACCCGTGGGCGTGCTGTCCGGTGACGAGGTCGTGCCCGGTCACCACGAAGCCGTGGTCGTCGCGCACGACGTCGGCGCCGAGCCAGTCGGTGCGCGGCGAGGCGCCGATGTAGACGAAGAGCCACGCGGCGTCGACCTCCGTCGTGGCGCCGGTGTGCCGGTCGGAGAGCGTCAGCCGCTCGAGGTGGCCGTCACCGGCCGCCCCGACGACCTCGGTGCGGCAGAGGACGCGGATGCGCTCGTCGGCGCGGATCCGCTGGACGAGGTACTGCGACATGCTCGCCTCGAGCGCGTCACCCCGCACGACGAGCGTGACCCGGCTCGCGTAGCGGGCGAGGTTGAGGGCCGCCTGACCGGCGGAGTTGGCCGCGCCGACGACGTAGACCTCGTCGCCCGCGCAGGCCGCCGCCTGGCCGGCGTTCGAGCCGTAGTGGACGCCGCGCCCGGCCAGGGCGTCGATGCCCGGGGCGTCGAGCCGTCGGTAGGAGACACCCGTCGCGAGCACGACGCTGCGGGCCTCGATGTCGTCGGCGCCGTCGAGGCGGACGGCGCGCACCGGGCCCCGGGCCTCGAGGGCGACGACGTCCCGGGCCAGCACCATCTCGGCACCGAAGCGACGGGCCTGGGCGATGGCCCGCTGGGCGAGGTCGGCGCCGGACAGCCCGCGAGGGAAGCCGAGGTAGTTCTCGATGGCCGCGCTCTGACCCGCCTGGCCGCCCGGGGGCGTCGTGCTCGACGACGACGGTGCTGAGCCCCTCGGACGCGGCGTAGACCGCGGCGGCGAGGCCGGCCGGGCCACCACCGACGATGCAGAGGTCGTAGAGGTCGCGCTCGGCGCGGGTGCGCAGTCCGAGGGCCGTCGCGACCGCCACCGGCGTCGGGGCGCGCAGCGTCTCGCCGTCGGGGACGAGCACGAGCGGGAGGTCCTCGGGCTGCGCGCCGGCGAGGTCGCGCAGCCGGGCGCCCTCCGCGTCGCGCTCGACGTCGAGCCAGACGTACGGGACGTGGTTGTTGGCGAGGAACGTCTTGACGAGGTGGCTGGCCTCGGACCACCGGTGCCCCACGACGCGGACGTCGTTCGTCTGCTCGGGGTGGGCGTTGTGCCAGTCGGAGAGCAGGTCGTCGGTCACCGGGTAGAGCCGGTCCTCCGGCGGGTCCCACGGCTTGAGGAGGTAGTGGTCGAGCCCGATGTCGTTGATCGCCGAGATCGCGACGTCGGTGTCGGCGTAGGCCGTGAGGAGCAGCAGCTTCGCGTCCGGCACGTCGGCGCGTACGCGCGCGAGCAGCTCGATGCCGGTCATCCCGGGCATGCGCTGGTCGGAGGCGACGAGCGCCAGCGGCTGGCCGCGGAGGACGAGCCGGGCCACGAGGTCGAGCGCCTCGGCACCGGACGAGGCACGCAGGATGCGGTGGTCGGCGCCGTAGCGGGCCCGCAGGTCCCTCGCGATCGCGGCCGAGACCGGCGCGTCGTCGTCCACGGTGATGATCGCCGGTCTCGCCACTCGCTCAGCGTACGAGCGCGACCCGGGTCGGGGGCGGGACGGCGGGGTTCACGTCGGCGCGGTGGGCGTGGCAGGGGCAGTGCGCCTCGTCGAGGGGTGGCGCCGGTTACTGGGCGCCCTCGAGGTCCGCCGTCGTGTCCGGGTCGAGCTCGGCGATGAGCGACTCGAGCTCGGACCGGACGAAGTCGAGGTCCGCCGGGACGTTGGTCAGGAGGATGTGCCGCCTCGGGTTGTTCGCGACCGAGAGGCCGACACCGAGGCGGGACCGGCCGTGGCGCTCGCGCCAGGCGTGCTCCAGGCGTGGGCCGCCGGTCCAGTCCACCGGCGCGTGGAGCCAGCCCTGCACGTCGACGAGGTCGCCGTCGGGGCTGTGTCGTCGGTTCTTCGGGGGATCGAATCCCTCGAGGGTGATTCGCTCTGCCATACCCCTGACGGTACGGCTCCGGACGACTGCGGACCAGTACATCGTCAAGGTCGGCACGCATTCGTGCGAGAACAGACAGGGCCCCTGCCGACGAGGGGTCGGTCGCCACCGTCCGGGCCGCCCGAGCGCCGTCGTCCCGTGGTGCGAGGATGGCGGGCGTGAGCTCGCCCGTCGCCGTCACCCCCGTCACGTCCACCCATCTCGTCCGCGTCCCCGTGACGACGGTCTGGTCCAGCCCGGAGAGTCCGCGCCCCGTCGACGCGCCCGTCGTGGCCGACGACCCGGACGTCGCGGCGTGGCTGGCCGCCCTCGACACGAGGGCCGCCGACGACGAGTCGGGCGACGGCCGTCTCGGTCTGCACGGCCGGGTCGAGACGCAGCTGCTCGAGGGTGAGCCCGTCATCGTCACGGACACCTCCGGCTCGTGGTCCCGCGTGGTCGCCCCGTGGCAGCTCTCCCCCAAGGACGACCGCGGCTACCCGGGCTGGGTGCCGAGCGCCCACCTCACCCCCGTGGCCGGGCCTTCCCGGGTGACCGGCCCGACGGCCGAGCTCGACGGCTCGGTGCCCGACGTCGAGGACGCAGGCCACCCGGCCGTGGCCGAGGCCCGCCGGCACATCGGGCTGCCCTACCTCTGGTCCGGCATCTCCCCCTTCGGCTTCGACTGCTCCGGCCTCGTCCTGCACACGTGGCGACTGATGGGCGTGGTCGTGGCTCGCGACGCGTACGCCCAGGCCGACTTCGCGGCGCCGTGGAGCTCGACGCGGTCCGGCCCGGCGACCTCTACTTCTTCGCCCGACCCGGCCGGCGGATCCACCACGTCGGCATCGTCGTGCGCCCCGGTCGCATGGTCCACGCGTCCGAGACCGGCGGCGTCCTCGTCGAGGAGGACCTCCCGGCGGACCGCGTCGCCACCCTCGTCGCCGCCGGGCGCCTGCCGATGCCGTGAGCGTCGACCGCCGCACCGCCCCCCTGCTCGTCCTCGGCGGAGTCGTCTCCGTCCAGTTCGGCGGCGCCTTCGCCGCCACGCTCGTCCCGCGGATCGGAGCCACCGGCTCGGTGCTCCTGCGGCTGCTCTTCGCCATGGTCATCCTGTATGCCGTCGCGCGGCCCTCGTGGCGTGGGCGCAGCCGGTCCGACTGGGGCACGGTCGTGCTCTTCGGACTGGCGCTCGCCGCGATGAACACCTCGTTCTACGCCTCGCTGGCCCACCTGCCCATCGGCGTCGCCGTGACGATCGAGTTCCTCGGACCCCTCGGGCTCGCCGCCGCCCTGAGCCGCCGTCCCCGGGACGTCATCGCCGTCGCCGCGGCGGCCATCGGCGTCGTGCTCGTGTCCGGAGTGCTGCACACCTCATGGAGCCGGCTCGACCTCGTCGGTGTCGGCTTCGCCGCGCTCGCGGGAGTCATGTGGGCCGCCTACATCGTCCTCAGCCAACGCACCGGGAAGGCGTTCGAGGGCCTCGACGGGCTGGCGCTCGCACTGATCGTGTCGACGGTCGCGGTCGCTCCCCTGGGCCTGGCGTCGGTGGACCGGTGGACGCCGGCCGACGTCGCCCTCGGGCTCGGCATCGCCGTCCTGTCGTCGGTGCTGCCCTACTCCCTCGAGCTCGTCGCCCTGCGCCACCTCGCCCAGCACGTGTTCGGCATCCTGCTCAGCCTCGAACCCGTCGTGGCAGCTCTCGCCGGTCTCGTCGTGCTCCACCAGGTCCTCGACCGCAGCCAGGTGGCCGGCATGGTGCTCGTCGTGCTCGCCAGTGCGGTCGTGCTCGGGGCACAGTCGCGTGCCGAGTCACCCGACGCCGCCCTGGGCCCCGGCTGATGACGGGCTTGACCTCACGTCGGCTCGAAGTCCTAGCCTCGCCGCATGACCTCGGGCACCATGCACACTGACGCGGCCTCGACCGTCCCCGACGACGGTGGCGGCATCATGTCCGCCGCGCTGCGGGCCACGACCGTCGGGGTGCTCGCCCTCGTCTCCCTGCATGCGTTCGAGGCGTTGGCCCTGACGACGGTGATGCCGACCATCGCCCGTGACCTCGACGGCGCCTCCCTCTACGCCATGGCCTTCACCGCGACGCTCGCGTCGGGGATCGTCAGCATCGTCTGGTCCGGCAACCTCGCCGACCGCCGCGGTCCCCGTCCGCCCCTGCTCATCGGCCTGGCCCTCTTCGCCACCGGGCTCGTCGTCGCGGGGCTCGCGCCGTCGATGGGGGTCCTCGTCGCCGCTCGGGTCGTGCAGGGTCTGGGGGCCGGGATGACAAGCACCGCCCTCTACGTCCTCGTGACCCGCGTCTACCCGCCGCGCCTGCACACGGCGATCCTCGCCGGCTTCTCTGCGGCCTGGGTCGTCCCGTCCATCGCCGGCCCGTTCGTGGCCGGGCTCATCACGCAGACGATCGGCTGGCGCTGGGTCTTCGGGCTCGCCCTCGTCGTCCTCGTGGTCGCTGCCGTGCTCCTCGGGCGCATCCTCGCCGGGCTGCGGCAGGACGTCGTCGAGGTGCCATGGCGCACGCGCTCCATCGCCGCGTCGGTCGCTCCTCGCCGTCGCCGTGCTCGGCCTCAACGCGGCCGCCGACCGGCTCGACCCCCTGGGCATCACGTTCGGGGTGGTCGCGCTCGTCGTCGTGGCGCTCACCCTCCTGCCGCTCACGCCGCGCGGGACCCTGCGAGCGGCCCGCGGGCTGCCGACCGACATCGCTCTGCGCGCGCTCGCGTTCGCCGCCTTCAGCGGCGCCGAGGTCTACCTCCCGCGGCTGCTCACGGAGCGCGACGGGCTGAGCCCCAGCCTCGCCGGCGTCGCGCTGACCATCACCGGCGTGACGTGGTTCGTCGGCTCCTGGGTTCAGGGCCGCTGGGACCGCCGCTTCGAGATCGGCCGCACCGCCGCGGTGTCACTGGGTGCCATCACGCTCTCCCTCCTCGGGCTCGCCGCAGCCGTCGCTCTCGGCGCCCCCACCTGGGTCGTCGTCGCGCTCTTTCCCGCGGTCGGCCTCGGGATCGGCACGCTCTACCCACGGGTCACGGCCCAGGCCCTCGCCCGGTCCGGGCCCGGCGAGCAGGGCTTCGTCAGCTCGGCCCTGCAGATCGGCGACTCCTCGGGTGCTGCCACCGCCATCGCCGTCTCGGCCATCGTCTTCGCGGGCGCCGGCTCCGCTGTCCCGGGTGCGTATGCCGTGGTCTTCGCTGTCATGGCCGTGCCGGCCCTCATCGGCTGGGTCGTCGCCCACCGGGTCCGCTAGCGATCACTGCTGCCCGACGTCGAGCGACGGATCCACCGTGTTGACGGAGTCGTTCGTCCGGTTCGGGACCTAGGTCCCTGCCGCCGGGAGTGAAGAGAACGTATCTTCGCAGTCACGACCCACACCTCGAGCACCATCTCGACCGGGACGTGTCGGTCGCGCTTCCCCTCCCCCATCTGCCGACCCCGGCCGTGCCGAGCACGGCTTTGGAGTTCACATGCCCAACCTGCAGAGCCTGTCCGTGCACCCCGATGAGTCGACCGCGAACGTGTCCGCCATGAGCATCCGCGAGCTCATCGGCGCCCTCACGGCCACTGAGGACCGTTTGCGACACTTGCCCACATTCGTCCCGATGGGTGGGCGACTCGTCCCCAATCCCGAGCGGCGACTGCTGCTGCGGCACCAGCGGCTCGTCATCGCCAGCCTGCGCAGGCGGCGCGCCCTCCTGCGGTTGCCGGTGGCCGGGTCGTAGCGCGGAGCCCGAGACGCCTCCGGCTGCGGAGGCGAAGCCTCAGGGACCGTCGTGCGTCGCTGCCCTCGGGGGTGAGTCGTTCCTCGGTGCCGGGCCGGAAGCCTCAGCGCGCACCGACGTCCGCCCCTTCGAGACGGGCGTCGCGGGCCGACTTCCAGAGGCTGGCGAGCGTCGTGACCCCGAGGATGAGCACGATGGCTCCCAGTGACACGAGGATCGGGATGTCCGGCACGCCCTCGATGGGCCGGCCGCCGTTGATGAACGGCAGGTTGTTCTCGTGGAGGGCGTGCATGACGAGCTTGACGCCGATGAAGGCGAGCAGCACGGCGAGACCGATGCTGAGGTAGACGAGCTTCTTGAGCAGCCCGCCGATGAGGAAGTAGAGCTGTCGCAGACCCATGAGGGCGAAGATGTTGGCCGTCAGGACGAGGAACGGCTCCTTCGTCAGGCCGTAGATCGCCGGGATCGAGTCGAGCGCGAAGAGCAGGTCGGTCGTGCCGAGCGCGAGGATGACGACGAGCATCGGGGTGATGAGGCGCTTGCCGTTCTCGATGACCGTGAGTCGAGTGCTGTTCCACTCCTTGGTGGCCGGGAAGCGCTTCTCGATCCAGAGGATCAGGCGGTTCTCGTGGTACTCGTCGTCGTCGCTCTCGCCGCCGGTGGCGAGCTTGACGGCCGTGTAGACGAGGAACGCGCCGAAGATGTAGAAGACCCAGGAGTACGCGTTGATGACGACCGCTCCGAGCGCGATGAAGATGCCACGCAGGATGATCGCGATGACGATGCCGACCATGAGGGCCGACTGCTGCAGCTTCTGCGGCACCTTGAAACTGGCCATGATGAGCAGGAAGACGAAGAGGTTGTCGACCGACAGGGAGTACTCCGTCAGCCAGCCGGCGTAGAACTCGCCGGCGTACTGTCCGCCCCACTCGAACCACACGAAGAGGCCGAAGAGCACGGCCGCCGCGACGTAGAAGGCCAGGTGTCGACCGGCCTCGGCCATCGACGGGACGTGGGGACGCCTCGCGATGACGAAGATGTCGATGAGCAGGAACACGGCCATCAGGCCGATCGTGAGGAACCAACCCCACACGGGAACGTTCATAGGGCACAACCTTCCGGTCACCAGATCAGCAACCGGAGGTCTCTCCCGCCCGGCCTCGTGCCGGACCGACGGGACCGGGAGCGGCGGTGAGACCCACTCCGTGATGACGAGCCCGTCGTGTCGGGGATACTCCCCTCCGTGAACGCCTGAGTCTTTCACTCCCGCGGGCGTGCCTCAAATCCGGACCGCCCCTCGAGCGCGCCCGCGGCAGGCGCCGGTCAGTGCTCCTCGTGGACGGTGCCGGGACGAGAGCGCCGGGGAAGCCCGGAGACGACGATGTCGTAGGAGTTCTCGATCGCCTCGCGCAGCTCGTCCTCGTCGATGGCCCCGGTGGTGCGCAGGGTGTTCCAGCCGTGTCGGCCGATGTAGGCCATCACGGTGGCGTCACTCGGGAAACGGTGCAGCCACTCGTCGGCCTCGGTGCGGCTGCGGGCACTCTTGACCCCGATCGACTCCGCGCCGAGGAAGACGAAGATCTTGTCGCCCACCTTGGCGACCGTGTCACCGTCCCACGGCGAGTCCTCCCAGGCCCCGGGTAGGGCGAGGGCGGCGGCCCGTAGCCGCGCGGCCACCTCGCCCTGGGCAACCCCTGGCGTCATCGTCGGCTCCTCACCGCGTCGCGGCGCTCATCTGCCGCAGCTCCTTCTTCAGCTCGCCGATCTCGTCTCGCAGCCTGGCCGCGAGCTCGAAGTGCAGCTCCGCCGCCGCCTGGTGCATCTGGGTCGTGAGCTCCTGGATGAGCCCGGCGAGGTCCGCCGCGGCCATGTCCGCCGGACGGTTGGTCGAGCCGCCCGCCGAGACCCCGACGTCGGCCGCCATCGCGCCGCGTCCCGCGCCGCTCTTGCCACGGGACTGCATGCGTCCCGAGCCCAGCAGCTCCTGGGTGTCGGCGTCCTCCCGCTCGAGCAGGTCGGTGATGTCGGCGATCTTCTTGCGCAGGGGCGTGGGGTCGATGCCGTGCTCGGTGTTGTAGGCGATCTGCTTCTCGCGGCGCCGGTTGGTCTCGTCGAGCGCCTGCTCCATCGACGGCGTCATCTTGTCGGCGTACATGTGGACCTGGCCCGACACGTTTCGGGCCGCGCGCCCGATGGTCTGGATGAGTGACCGGGCCGACCGGAGGAACCCCTCCTTGTCGGCGTCGAGGATCGACACGAGCGAGACCTCGGGAAGGTCGAGTCCCTCGCGCAGCAGGTTGATGCCGACGAGGACGTCGAAGACGCCGGAGCGCAGCTCCCGCAGCAGCTCGACCCGGCGCAGGGTGTCGATGTCGCTGTGCAGGTAGCGGACCCGGATCCCCTTGTCGAGGAGGTAGTCGGTGAGGTCCTCGGCCATCTTCTTCGTCAGCGTCGTGACGAGGACCCGTTCGTTGCGCTTGGTGCGCTCCTGGATCTCGTGCATGAGGTCGTCGATCTGGCCCTTGGTCGGCTTGAGCACGACCTCCGGGTCGATCAGGCCCGTCGGGCGGATGATCTGCTCGACCGGCGGGCCCGACTTGGCCAGCTCGTACTCCCCCGGCGTCGCCGAGAGGTAGATCGTCTGGCCGATGCGCTCGAGGAACTCCTCCCACTTGAGCGGGCGGTTGTCCATGGCGCTCGGCAGGCGGAACCCGTGCTCGACGAGCATGCGCTTGCGGGACATGTCGCCTTCGTACATCGCACCGATCTGGGGCACCGTCTGGTGCGACTCGTCGAGGACGAGCAGGAAGTCCTCGGGGAAGTAGTCGATGAGGCAGTTGGGGGCCGAGCCGGAGGTGCGGCCGTCGATGTGGCGGCTGTAGTTCTCGATGCCGTTGCAGAAGCCGACCTGGCGCATCATCTCGAGGTCGTAGGTCGTGCGCATGCGCAGGCGTTGGGCCTCGAGGAGCTTGCCCTGCTTCTCGAAGAGCGCCAGCTGGTCCTGCAGCTCGAGCTCGATGCCGCGGATCGCCCGCTCCATGCGCTCGGGTCCGGCGACGTAGTGCGAGGCCGGGAAGACGTACATCTCCTGCTCCTCGTTGACGACCTCGCCCGTCACGGGGTGCAGGGTGTAGATGCGCTCGATCTCGTCACCGAAGAACTCGATCCGGATCGCGAGCTCCTCGTAGACCGGGATGATCTCGACCGTGTCGCCGCGGACGCGGAACGTCCCGCGGGTGAAGGCGAGGTCGTTGCGGGTGTACTGCATCTCGACGAAACGCCGCAGCAGGTCGTCGCGCACGACCTCCTGGCCGACCTTGAGCCGGGCCATCCGGTCGACGTACTCCTGGGGCGTGCCGAGACCGTAGATGCACGACACCGAGGCGACGACGATGACGTCGCGCCGGGTGAGCAGCGAGTTGGTGGCCGAGTGCCGCAGCCGCTCGACCTCGTCGTTGACCGAGCTGTCCTTCTCGATGTAGGTGTCGGTCTGCGGGATGTAGGCCTCGGGCTGGTAGTAGTCGTAGTAGCTGACGAAGTACTCGACGGCGTTGTTGGGCAGCAGCTCCCGGAACTCGTTGGCGAGCTGCGCGGCGAGCGTCTTGTTGGGCGCCATGACGAGGGTCGGCCGCTGGACCTGCTCGATGAGCCAGGCCGTCGTCGCCGACTTGCCGGTGCCGGTCGCACCGAGCAGGACCGTGTCGGTGTCACCGGCCTTGACCCGCCGCGCGAGCTCGGCGATCGCCGTCGGCTGGTCACCGCTCGGGGTGTACTCGGAGATCACCTCGAAGGGTGCCACCGTGCGCTGGAGGTCGGTCGTGGGACGCATGGCTCAACCGTACGTCGCACGACCGACAGCGCCCACTCGCCTACTCCTCCCAGACGTACGCCGGGCGCAGCTCGACGGTGTCGCCGGGGCCGGCGAACTGCACCGCCAGCTCCTCCGCGCGCTCCTGGGACGCCACGTCGAGCAGGAAGAAGCCGGCGAGGTGCTCCTTGCTCTCGGCATACGGCCCGTCCGTCGCGAGCGTGCCGCTCTCGTCCCAGCGGTAGAGCCGGGAGGACGCCGGGTCGCCGAGGGCCTCGCCGCCCTTGAGCTCACCGCTCTTCGAGAGCTCCTCGAGCATCGCGTCGAAGGAGGCGCCGCCGGCATCGCGCTCCTCCTGCGGCCGGGCGAGCGCCTCGGCGACGAAGTTCCCGGTCGGGTGCCCCCAGGGCTGGGGGTTGGAGTGGATGAGGATGACGTACTTCATGGGGGTCCCTCTCGGTTCGCGGGCGGCCAGTCTGCCGCCTCGCAGGGGACGTCGGAGCCGACACGCCGTCCTCGACATCAGGGCACGCGGTGGGTCCACTCCGGCGTCGCGAACTTCTCGTCGACGAGCCGCTGGGCGGCCGCCAGCTCGTCGGGCCGTGTAGTCGGAGCCGCTCGAGCGGTAGCGACGCGCGAAGGACGTGGCGAACGACTCGAGGATGGCGTCGCGCGTCATGCCCGTCTGCGAGCGCATCGGGTCGACCCGCTTGTTGGCCGACTTCGTGCCCTTGTCGCTCATCTTCTCGCGGCCGATGCGCAGCACCTCGAGCATCTTGTCGGCGTCGATGTCGTAGGCCATCGTCACGTGGTGGAGCACGGCGCCGGAGGCGAAGCGCTTCTGGGCGGCGCCGCCGATCTTGCCGCGCTCGCTCGCGATGTCGTTGAGGGGCACGAAGTGCGCGTCCACGCCGACGTCGGCGAGCGCCTCGATGACCCACTCGTCGAGGAAGGAGTAGGAGCGCTCGAAGCTCAGGCCCTCGACGAGCGAGGTCGGCACGGCGAGGGAGTACGTGATGGTGTTGCCCGGCTCCATGAACATCGCGCCCCCTCCGGAGACCCGACGCACGACGTCGATGCCGTGCCGTTGCGCGCCCTCGGGGTCGACCTCGTTGCGGACGGACTGGAACGAGCCGATGACGACGAGCGGGCTGTCCCAGTCCCAGAAGCGCAGCGTCGGGGGCCGCTCCCCCGCCGCGACCTCGCGGGCGATGACCTCGTCGAGGGCGACGTGCAGGGCCGGGTCGAGCACGCGGGCCGGGATGACGTCGAAGTGGTGGTCGTCCCACCCGGTCGCCTTGCCGAGGGCGCGGCGGATCGCGATGCCGATCGACTCGGCCGTGAAGCCGATGAGCGACACGTCGTCGGCGAGAGCGCCCGTGACCGCGCCGGCCAGCTGCTCGACACCGGCGTCGACGGGCATCCCCGTCAGCGCCGCGTTGATGTCGCCGAGCGCCTCGTCGGGCTCGAGGAAGAAGTCTCCGGACACGCTGACTCCCGCGAGCCTGCCGTCCACCTCCTCGAGGTCGACCGCCACGAGCTTGCCACCGGGGACCTTGTACTCACCACGCATGCCAGCCACAACACCGCACACCGCGTGCGTATGCCGGGTGCCTCCCTAGCGCGGCTGCCACCCCGTGCGCTCGGCCCAGTCCGTCGCGCGCTGCCACGCGCCCTCGAACCACGGCTCCTTGGCCACGCACGTAGTCGGACGTGCTCTCGTGGAGGGCGAGCAGCCGCCGCTTCTCGGCCGCGTAGGCGTCCCGCTCGGCGGGCTCGTGGCGCAGCCAGTCGCGGAAGAGCAGCGCGAAACGCCAACCCGCAGAGCCCTGCTCGCGGACGTGGACGTGCACGTGGTTGCCCGGGTCGCACCCGCCGAGGAAGCGCTTGGCCCAGTCGGCGGAGTCCGCGCCCTCCGGGTGAGGGGTGTCGTTGTGGTTGCCGTGGGAGAAGACGTAACCAGCGTCGGAGAAGGCCACGCACACGTCGTCGCTGTCGGCGTCCGCCAGACGGCGCACCCCTACCTGGACGTCGATGACGTCCTTGGCGATGAGGCCCGGCACGGACGTCGAGCCGACGTGCGACACCTCGGTGACGACGCCGGTGGCCGCGAGCGCTGCCGCGATGCGGGCGACGACGCGCTCGGCCCGGGGCTCCCAGTCGGCGCGAGGCGCGACGACGACGTCGGCAGCGCGGTCCGGGCGGCGGGACCGGGTGCCGCTCGCGAGGTTGGCGGCATACGGCTCGAGGCGCTCTGCCCACAGGACGTCGACGGCACGGACGAGGTCGTCGGGGGTGCCTGCGTTGTCGAGCACGACGTCCGCGACGGCGCGCCGCTGCTCGTCCGTGGCCTGGGCAGCGATGCGGTGGCGGGCGTCCTCCTCCGGGAGGCCGCGCTGCTCGACGAGCCGGCGCACCCGGGTCTCGACGTCGGCCTCGACGACGACGGTGAGGTGCTCGTGCACCCAGAGGCCGCGCTCGACGAGGAGCGGCATGTCGTAGACGGAGACACCGTCACGCGGAGCGGCGGACCGCTGCCCGGCAACCCGGGCAGCGATCGCGGGCCCCGTGATGGCGTCGAGCGCGTCGAGGGCGTCACGGTCGGGGAAGACGATGGCGGCCAGGGACGCCCGGTCGAGCGAGCCGTCGGCGCGGATCACGCTGTCGCCGAAGCGCTCCCGAATCCGTTGCAGCGTCGGCTCGCCCGGCTCGACGACCTCGCGGGCGACGGCGTCGGCGTCGACGACGTGCGCGCCGAGCTCGCCCAGTCGGCGCGACACCGTGGACTTGCCCGAACCGATTCCTCCGGTGACCCCGACGCGCAGCATCCGGCCAGCCTAGGGGCGACGGCCCCGTGGACGTCTCAGGCCAGACGCGCGGGGAAGCCGCCCTTGGCCACCGGACCCCACCGGGTGGGGGTGACCCGGAGCAGCGACTTGCCCTGGTCGCGCATCGCCTGGCGGTACTCGTCCCAGTCGGGGTGCTCGCCGGAGATGGCGCGGAAGTAGTCGACGAGGGGCTCGACGGACTCGGGCAGGTCGATGACCTCGCAGTCACCGTCGACCTGCACCCACTCGCCGCCGAAGTCGTCGGACAGCACGAGGACGCTGACCTCGCGGCCGACGGCGGGCGTTGGTCGTCTTGGCCCGCTCGGGGTAGGTCGAGATGACGATGCGGCCCTGCTCGTCGACGCCGCCGGTGACCGGGGAGGCCTGCGGCCGGCCGTCGGAGCGCTGCGTCATGAGCACCATGGAGTGGCGGGGGCGCACGAAGTCGAGCATCGCGTCGCGGTCGACGTCGGTGTTGGTGGCGATCTGGCGGGGCATGGTCAGTCCTCCTGGGTGTCCGGTGCTGGCACGGTCGAAGGTCGCGACGAGCGCGTCGGCCAGCCACGCGGCATACATCGCATGGGTCCACCCGCAGCGTCGCACGAGGCGGTCGTAGATCTCCGGGGCGGTCACGGTCCAGACGATGTCGATGAACTGCTCGCGGTCGAACCGCGTCGGGAGGCCGTGGGCCGCCTCGAGGGCGGCGAGGGCGTTCGTGTTGCCGACGCGGCGCTCGACGTCGATCGTCGCGACGAACTCCTGCAGGCCCGTGTCACCGCCCGGGCCCTGGGCGAGCAGCACGCCGAGCAGCGGACCGACGCGCTCGTAGATGATGGCGCACAGGGCGGCATACGCCCGCAGGAAACCCTCGCGGTCAGGGGCCTGCGACATGGCGCGGAACTCCGGCCGGTCCTGCATGGCCACCGGGGCGTCGTCGCCGACGAGCAGCACGTCGTAGACGGCCTTGACGACCGACGGCCTTGCCGCCGATGGCGTTGTAGACGGTCTGCGCGCTGACGCCGGCCGACGACGCGAGGGCGTTGACGGACATCGCGTGGTAGCCGTCGCGCAACAGGATGGCCCGGGCCGCCTCGATGATCCGCCGCCGCGTCGCCAGGGCCGCCTCCGCACGCGAGCGGTTGTCGTACGCCCGGTCTGTTGACATCGGAGCCCTTCGAAAGCATCATGAGTTCGCTGGAACGGCGTTCTAGCGAATGGGTGGGGCACAGGGGTCCCCACCCAGCTGCTGCACTCGCGGCTGCGACACGGCGACCTGTCGACCGCACGAGTGTGCCACGAGCGCCCCGGCTCCCGCCCGAAGGGGCAACGGAGGGGGAGCGAGGGGCCGGACCACGGTCCGGTCCCTCGCACCGGGGACGCATCGCCGGCGTCGAGGCGAGTCAGGCGGACATCGTGGTCAGCACCGAGACCGCTCGGTCGGGATAGTCGGTGACGAGCCCGTCGACCCCGGCCCGCACGAGCTCGACCATGCGCTCCGGGTCGTTGACGGTCCACGGCAGGACGGCGAGTCCCGCCGCGTGGGCCCGCTCGACGAAGCCCTCGTCGACGAGCTCGTGCGCCGGCGAGATCACCTGCGCCCCGACGGCGCCGGCGCCAGCACACATGTCGCGTGCGACTCCCCCACCGCGACACTGCCGGTCCACGGGCTGCCCGGCACCCACGTCTCCGCACGCTCGACGAGCGCGGAGCGGAGGACGCCGGGCGCGAGGCTCGGCCGAGAGCTCGAGGACCGCCCAGTCGAAGGAGTGCACGAAGCACTGGCTCTCGAGCCCCGCCTCGTGCACGCTCGCGAGCACGCCTTCGAGCAGCCGCCGTCGACCCGCCGACTCCCCCGCGTCGCGCGGGTCGACCTTGAGCTCGATCGTCCACCAGACGTCCGGAGCCCGCTCCAGCCCGTCGGCCAGGACCTCCCCCAGCGTCGAGATCCGGGCACCCGGCGAAGGACGCTGGTCCGGGAAGCCCTCCGAGCGTCTGGCTGCCGACGTCGACCGTGCGCAGCTGCGTCCAAGCGTCAGGTCGGCGACCCGGGCCCCGACGAGGTCGCGCCCGGTCGGGAGGCACTTCTCCGGCAGCAGCACCGCGTCGTGCCAGACGACGACCTCGCCGTCCGCGGTGAGTCGGACGTCGAGCTCGACGCCCGTCACGCCCGGCGTCGTAGGCGGCCTCGAAGCTCGGCCAGCGTGCTCTCCACGACGAGGCCCCTGGCTCCGCGATGGCCCTCGACGTCGAACCGGCCGCCGGCCCAGGGACCCGGGCGGGCGGGCATCTCAGGCCTCGATCCGCTCGCCCGACGCGGCGTCGAAGAGGTGCACCTCGCCGTGGTTGGGCTCGACGTGCACGACGTCCCCGACCCGGAGGTGGGTGCGCTTGTCGAGGCGGACCGTGACGCGATCCGCAGTCCTCGTCGGCGTCGAGCGGGACGGCCGTAGACGAACGACTCGGCCCCGAGCGACTCGACGAGCTCGACGTTGAGCGCGAGCGATGTCGCGTCCGGGCCCCGCTCCGGTGTTTCCACGACGTGCCACGACTCGGGGCGCAGTCCCACGACGACCTTCTCTCCTGCCCGACCGGCCACCGTGCGCTCGAGAGGCACGTCGACGCCGTGCACGCGGGCGACGCCCTCCCGGACCACGGACTCCACGAGCGTGATCGCCGGCGACCCGATGAAGGCCGCGACGAAGGTGTTGACCGGGCGGTCGTAGAGGCGCTCGGGAGTGTCGACCTGCTGCAACCGCCCGTCGCGCAGCACCGCGACCCGGTGCCCCATCGTCATCGCCTCGACCTGGTCGTGGGTGACGTAGACCGTCGTGATGCCCAGACGACGCTGGAGGCCGGCGATCTGCGAGCGGGTGGACACCCGGAGCTTCGCGTCGAGGTTGGACAGCGGCTCGTCCATGCAGAAGACCTTCGGGTTGCGCACGATGGCACGGCCCATGGCGACGCGCTGGCGCTGGCCGCCGGACATCTGGCCCGGCTTGCGGTCGAGGAGCTGCTCGAGCTCGAGGATCTTCGCGGCCTCGGTGACGCGCTGCCTCGTCTCCGCCTTGCTCACCTTCGCGTTGTCGAGCGCGAAGGCCATGTTCTGGGCCGCCGTCATGTTGGGGTAGAGCGCGTAGCTCTGGAAGACCATGGCGATGTCGCGGTCGCGCGGCCGCACGCCCTTCTGGTCGTGCCCGTCGACGAGGATCCGCCCGCCGTCGATCGGCTCGAGGCCGGCGAGCATGCGCAGCGTCGTCGACTTGCCGCAGCCCGAGGGGCCGACGAGGACGAGGAACTCACCGTCGGCGATGTCGAGCGTGATGCCGTCGACCGCAGGGGCGTCGTCCTTGGAGAACCGACGAGTCGCCTCGTCGAAGTACACGGTTGCCATGTGCTGGCCTCTCGGGTCGTTCTGGTCGGGTCCGGAATGCCGTCCGGCGGCTCCGTGCGGAGCGCGCCGGACGGCATACGACCGGGTCGTGCGGTGCGTCAGGCGCTGAGCTTGCTCTTGATCTGCGAGTCGAACACCTGCTGGCTCTCGGCGTCGAGACCCTTGAAGACCGTGGCGACGTCCTGGCCCTGGACGATCTGGTCGAGGCCCTTGCCGATGCGCGCGCCACCGCCGGGCAGCAGCACGCGCGCGTTGTCCTGGGACCGCGTCTTGGGCAGCTGCTCGATGGCCGTCTTGGCGTTCGGGTTCTTCGCGAGGAACGCCTTCTCCTCCGGCAGGTCCACGGCCGACTTGCGCACGGGCATGTAGCCGGTGGCCTGCGTGAAGGTGACGGTGTTCTGCGCGTTCGTCAGGAACTCGATGAACTTCAGGGCGTTCTTCTTGCGCTCGTCGGAGATGTTCGCCGGGATGCCGACGCCGGCGCCGCCGGTGGGGCAGTTGCCCTCACCGGGCAGGAACGCGGTGCCGAAGGAGAACTTCGCGTCCTTGGCGACACCGCCGAGCGAGCCCGTCGACATCATGCTGCAGGCGACGATGCCGGCCGTGAAGTCGGGCGCCGGGTCCTTCGAGAGCTTGAGGAAGCCGTTCTTGGCGAGGTTCTGCAGGTAGGTGCCGGCCTTGACGGTGTTGGGGTCCGAGAAGGTCGGCGTCCACTCCTTCGAGTAGGCGCCGCCGTAGCCCCACACCATGTTCTGGAAGACCCAGTCGAGGTAGTTCGAGCCGTCGGGCAGCTCCATGACGATCTTGTCCGAGCCGGCCGCCGCCTTGAGCTTCGGTGCCCACGTGAGGAACTCGTCCCAGTCCTTCGGCCCCCGGTCCTCGAGACCGGCTGCCTTCCAGAGGTCCTTGTTGTAGTAGAAGAGCGGCGTGGACCGCGAGTACGGCAGGGCGTAGTGCTTGTCGCTCAGGTTGTAGTCGTTGTAGAGCGCGTCGACGTAGTCGCTGGTGTCGATCTTGGCCGACGACAGCAGCTCGTCGATCGGGGCGAGCTGCTTGTTGAGCGCGAAGTTGAACCACGTGACGTCGGAGACGACGACCACGTCCGGCAGCTGCCCGCCGGCGAGGGAGGCGTTGAACTTCTGCGCGACCTCCTCGTAGTTCTTGCCGGCGTCGACGAGCTTGACCTTGAGGCTCGGGTTGGCAGCCTCGAACGCCTTGATGATCTTCTGCTCGACCGGCTTGCTGTTGCCGGGGTGGTTGCTCCAGAACTCGATGGTGTTGCTCGAGCCGCCGCCGCTGCCCGTTGACGTGCCGGTGCCCGTGCCGGCACAGGCGGAGAGACCGGCGATTCCGGCCGCGCCGGCGAGGCCCAGAAATCCTCGGCGTGAGAACTCGTTCATGGATGGTGCCTTTCCCTGTCGTGGTGAGTTGGGGTCGGTGGGATGTGGATGGACGGCGGATCGGACTGCAGCAGTGACCGGCTCAGCTCTTGACGGCACCGGCCGTGAGGCCCTTGATCATCTGTCGTTGGAGGAAGAGGAACAGCACGAGGATCGGCAGCATCGCCAGCACCGTGCCGGCCATGACCGGACCCCAGTTCGTGACGCCGTCGTTGTTCTGGAGGAACGTCAGGCCGACCGGCAGTGGGGCCGTCGTCTCGTCGTCGGACATGAGGAACGGCCACAGGTACTCGTTCCACTCGTTGACGACGGTGATGAGGGCGAACGCCACGAGCGTCGGCCACGACATCGGCATGACCACGCGCCAGAGCAGCTTCATCGGGCCGGCTCCGTCGAGGCGTGCCGCCTCGATGATCTCGCCCGGCAGGTTGAGGAACTGGTTGCGCATCAGGAAGGTGCCGAACGCGACGCCCGCCAGCGGGATGATGATGCCCTGGTAGGTGTTGCGCCACCCCAGCTGCGCGACGAGGGCGTAGTTGCTGATGACGGTGATCTGGTTGGGCACCATGAGGGCCGCGATGACCACGAGGAAGACGACGGAGCGTCCGGGGAAGCGCAGCAGCGACAGTGCGTAGGCGCTGATGACGCCCAGGACGATCTTCGCGACGGACGTCGCCGACGTGATGATGACCGAGTTGCGGACGTAGTCGAAGAACGGGATCCGAGTCGTCAGCTCGCTGTAGTTCGCGCCCGTCGCCGGGTTGGGCCACCACTGGGCGGGGCGGACGTAGATGTCACCACGCTCCTTGAAGGAGGTGATGAGGATCCAGAAGAGCGGGACGGCGACGACGAGGACGATGAGGACCATGCCGGCGTATCCCGCTGCCGTCCAGACGGGCCCGCGGTGGTGCGTCGAGGCCTCGACGTTGTGCGCCGTGCGGCGTCGCCGACGCCGCGTCCGCACCGGTGGGGCCTCCTCCTCGTCGAGGTCCTCGACGACCGTGGACGTGCTCATGCCTGCTTCCCCCTGTCCATGAACCGCACCTGCACGACCGTGACGGCGAGCAGGATGACGAACATGACGGTGGCGACGGTGGCGCCGTAGCCGGCGCGCTGGTTGACGAACGTCTCCTGGTAGACCTGGTAGACGAGGGTGGTCGTGCCGTTGCCCTGTGGGCCGCCGCGGGTCATGACGTTGATGATGTCGAAGACCTGGACCGAGCTGAGCAGCACCGTGATCGACAGGAAGAACGTCGTCGGGCGCAGCTGCGGCATGAGGACACGCCGGAAACGCGTCCAGGCAGAGGCACCGTCGATCTCGGCCGCCTCGTCGAGGTCGGCCCGGCGGCCCTGGAGCGCCGCCAGGTAGATGACGAAGGTGTAGCCGAGGTTCTTCCAGATGTAGGTGACCGTCACCATGAACAGCGCCCAGCCCGGCTGCTGGTAGAAGTCCGGCGACGCGACGCCGATGCGCGCCAGCAGGTCGCGGACGAGCCCGAACTGCGGGTCGAAGACGAACTGGAAGGCGATGCCGATCGCCGCGCCGGAGATGACGAACGGAGCGAAGACGACCGACCGGACGAGGTTGCGCCCCCGGAGCTTCTGGTCGAGCAGCAGCGCGAGCCCCAGGCCGAGCGCCATGGAGATGCCGACCGTCGCAACGGTGAAGACCACCGTGTTGCGCACGATGATCTTCGTGTCGTCCCGTCCGAACCACTCGATGTAGTTGGACAGCCCCACGGGGTTGGCGATGGGCGAGGAGATGTTCCAGTCGGTGAACGACAGCCGGATGTTGTCGAGGAGCGGTCGGTAGGTGAAGACGATGAGCAGGACGAGGTTGGGCAGGAGCAGGAGCGCCGCGAGCGTCCACTCCCACGCCCGTCCGCTCGACCGCCGCGGCGGCGGCCCCACCTCGGGCGGCGGGCCCCCCGGTCCGGGCGCGGTGCTGCGGGGTTCGGTCAGCGATGACTGCACCCGGCCAACCTAGCGGCGCGGATGCACCGAGAGCGGCTTTGTCACGTCCGGCATTCAACGCGTGTCTGAACTCCTGGCGTGACGGGGGCCCTCCCCGCAGCCGGGACGCGAAGAAGCCCCGGACCCTGTGCGGGTCCGGGGCTTCCTCGGAGCGATCAGCCCTGAGCGGTGTGGCTCAGTTGCCGGTCAGCTTCTCACGAAGCGCGGCGAGCGCCTCGTCCGAAGCAAGGGTGCCCTCGACGGGAGCCGGAGCGTTGCGCGGGGCGCGCTCGCCGCGGTCGGCACGGTCGGCGTCATCCGCCTCGGCGACGTCACCGGTCGCGGACGAGTAGGACGTCGCGGAGCCGGCGTTGGCCGCAGCCTCGGCGTCGGCCTTCGTCGCGGCGTCGACCTGCGTCTTGTGCGCCTCCCAGCGGGCGTGGGCCTCGGCGTACTGACGCTCCCACTTCTCGCGCTGGGCGTCGAAGCCCTCGAGCCACTCGTTCGTCTCCGGGTCGAAGCCCTCGGGGTACTTGTAGTTGCCCTGCTCGTCGTACTCGGCAGCCATGCCGTAGAGCGTCGGGTCGAACTCCGACGCCGAGACGGCCTGGTCGTTCGCCTGCTTGAGCGACAGCGAGATGCGACGACGCTCGAGGTCGATGTCGATGACCTTGACGAAGATCTCGTCGCCGACGTTGACGACCTGCTCCGGCAGCTCCACGTGGCGCTCGGCCAGCTCGGAGATGTGCACGAGGCCCTCGATGCCGTCCTCGACGCGCACGAACGCACCGAAGGGGACGAGCTTGGTGACCTTGCCGGGGACGACCTGGCCGATGGCGTGCGTGCGAGCGAAGTGCTGCCACGGGTCCTCCTGCGTCGCCTTCAGCGACAGGGAGACACGCTCACGGTCCATGTCGACGTCGAGCACCTCGACGGTGACCTCGGTGCCGACCTCGACGACCTCGGACGGGTGGTCGATGTGCTTCCACGACAGCTCGGAGACGTGGACGAGACCGTCGACGCCGCCGAGGTCCACGAACGCACCGAAGTTGACGATCGAGGACACGACGCCCGAACGGACCTGGCCCTTCTGGAGCTCCTTGAGGAACGTCGTGCGCACCTCGGACTGCGTCTGCTCGAGCCAGGCACGGCGCGACAGGACCACGTTGTTGCGGTTCTTGTCGAGCTCGATGATCTTGGCCTCGATCTCCTTGCCGACGTACGGCTGGAGGTCGCGGACACGGCGCATCTCGACGAGCGAGGCGGGCAGGAAGCCGCGGAGGCCGATGTCGAGGATGAGACCACCCTTGACGACCTCGATGACGGTGCCGGTGACGACGCCGTCCTCTTCCTTGACCTTCTCGATCGTGCCCCAGGCGCGCTCGTACTGCGCGCGCTTCTTGGACAGGATCAGACGGCCTTCCTTGTCCTCCTTCTGGAGGACGAGGGCCTCGACCTCGTCACCGACCTTGACGATCTCGCCGGGGTCGACGTCGTGCTTGATGGACAGCTCGCGCGAGGGGATGACGCCCTCGGTCTTGTATCCGATGTCGAGCAGGACCTCGTCCCGGTCGACCTTGACGATCACACCCTCGACGATGTCGCCGTCGTTGAAGTCCTTGATGGTGGCGTCGATCGCCGCAAGGATGTCTTCCTGAGAGCCGATGTCGTTGATGGCAATCTCAGGCGCGGTCTTCTCGACCGTGTTGGCAGTCATGTAGTAGGAACTCCGATTGTGGACGGTTAGATTGGTGACCTCGCGACGGTGACCTGACGGCCCGCGCCCCGAAGTCTTGTGGACAGGTTGAACACTGATCGTGCGCACACGAATGTGCACGGCAATCCTATCCGCGCTGTCAGCACCCGGTCAAAAGAGAGCACGTATGCCGTGAGCACGCCCACCGAGGCCACCCGACGTCCCGCTCCGCCTGCCGAGACGGCCACGGCCAACCGCACGTGGTGGGACGGCGAGGCCACGTCGTACTACGTCGAGCACGGGTCGTTCCTCGGGGACACCGACTTCGTCTGGGGCCCCGAGCGCCTGCGCGAGGAGGACGCCCGCCTGCTCGGCGACCCTGCCGGCCAGGTGGTCCTCGAGATCGGCGCCGGCTCGGGCCAGTGCTCGCGCTGGCTCGCCGCCCACGGCGCGACCGTCGTGGCCACCGACCTGTCCGCCGGCATGGTCGCGACCGGCGTCGCCGTCAACGACAGCCTCGACGCCACGGTCCACGTGCCGTTCGCGCAGTGCGACGGCCGCGCCCTCCCCTTCGCCGACGCGTCCTTCGACACGGTCTTCACGGCATACGGCGTCGTGCCGTTCGTCGCGGACTCCGACGTCGTCATGGCGGAGGCGGCCCGTGTGCTGCGGCCGGGCGGCCGGTTCGTCTTCTCGACGACCCACCCCGTGCGGTGGGCCTTCCCGGACGACCCGGGGCCGGGCGGGCTCACCGCCCGCCACTCGTACTTCGACCGCACGCCGTACGTCGAGCAGGACGACGCGGGACGGGCGACGTACGTCGAGCACCACCGCACGCTCGGGGACCGGGTGCGCGAGATCTCGGCCGCCGGGCTCGTGCTCGTCGACCTCGTGGAACCGGAGTGGCCCGAGGGGCACGACGAGCCCTGGGGCGGGTGGTCGCCGCTGCGCGGGCGCGTCATCCCCGGCACGGCGATCTTCGTCTGCGGCAAGCCGGCCTGACGATTCGCCCCGGGCTCGAGTCAGGCCGGGAGAGGACTGGCCGGGATGGTCTGCGCAGTCGCCTTCTCCTTGCGGCTCTTGCCGAACTTGAGGTAGAGCACGGGCAGCAGGAAAAGGTTCAGCAAGGTCGCCGTGATCAGTCCTCCGAGGATCACGAAGGCCATGGGGTACTCGATCTCCTGTCCCGCGACGTCGCCGGCGATGATCAGGGGAACGATCGCCAGACCTGCCGCCAGCGCGGTCATGAGGATCGGGGCCAGTCGCTCCTTGGCTCCCCGGATCACCAGGGCCGGGCCGAAGGCCTCCCCCTCTTCACGCTCGAGGTGCTGGAAGTGGCTGATCATCATGATGCCGTTGCGGGCGACGATGCCGAGGACCGTGAAGAACCCGACGAGCGATCCGAGCGAGATCACGCCCCCGCCGACCCAGGCCATGAGCACGCCGCCCACCAGCGCCGAGGGCAGGGTCACGAAGGCGAGGACGGCGAGACGGAGGCGACGGAAGGCCAGCAGGAGCAGCACGAAGATCGCCGCGGCAGCCACGGCGCCCCACCCGAGGAGCCGGGCCTGCGCCGCCTGGCGTTCCAGGAACTCACCGTGCTGCTCGGTGTAGTACTCGAGCGGCAGGTCGATGGCGTCGAGCTCCTTCTGCACCCCCTCCACCACGGCACCGAGGTCCTCGGTGTCGACGTTCGCTCCGATGGAGATGCGGCGCAAGCCGTTCTCGTGCTGGATGTTGCCAGGGGTCGCAGCAACCGAGACATCGGCGACGTCCTTGAGCAGGACATGACCGCCATCGGGCTTGTCGAGCTGGAGGTTGCGGATGTCGGTGAGGCTGCGCCGCACCTCCGGCGTGCTCCACACCTGGACGTCGTAGGCCCGACCGTCCCGGAAGATGTCACCCACCTCCTCGCCGGCGAGGATGGTCGACGCGGCACGCCTGACCTCGCCCGGCTTGATGCCGTGGGCCTGCGCCTTGGCCAGGTCGACGGTGACCTCGATCTGCGGCACCTCGGACTGCAGCTCGACGTGCTCCTCGATCACGCCCGGCACCCGGCCCATCGCCGCCGCGATCTCGTCGGCCTTCTCCCGCATCACTTTCAGGTCCTGGCCGTAGAGCCGCACGACAATGGCCTCCCCCTCCCCCGTCAGCACCTCGCGGATGCGCTCCTTGAGGTAGGTCTGGACGTCACGTCGCAGTCCCGGGTATCCGTCGACGACGGACTGGACGCGAGCGAGGGTCTCGTCGTAGTCGGCGTCCGGGTCGATGCTGATCCAGTTCTCACCGAACTCCGCGCCGACCACCTCATCGGCGAGGAGGGCCTGGCCGATGTGGGCCCCGAAGTTGCGCACTCCCGGAATGGCCTGCAGCTCGTCGGCCGCCGCGACCGTGATGCGGGTCTCCTCCGGGAGCGAGGTGCCGGGCTTGGTGACCCAGTGCATGAGGAAGTCGCGCTCCTTGAACTCCGGGAGCATCGACTGGGCCATCGTCGGATAGACCAGGATGCCGGACGCGGCGATGACGCCGGCGACGACCATGGCCGGCCACGGCCTGCGGACCACCGGCGTGATCACCCGGGTGTAGCCACGGTGCAGCACGCGCACCAACGGTGAGGGCCGCGAGCCCAACCGCCCCCGCGAGAACATGATGAGCGCCAGCGCTGGTGTGAGGACCATCGCCACGACGAGCGACACCAGCACCGCGAGCGCGTAGGCCGTCGCGAGCGGCTTGAAGAACGCCCCGGTCAGCCCTTGGAGGAAGAAGATCGGCAGCAACGCACAGGCCTCGATGAGACACGCATAGACGATGGCGCTGCGCACCTCGAGGGATGCATGCAGCACGACCGAGGCGGTCGACGGCGGGTGGTCCATCGCGCGGGCGATGCGCAACCGCCGCACGATGTTCTCCACGTCGACGATGGCGTCGTCGACGATCGCCCCCAGGGCGATGACGAAGCCCGCCAGCATCATCGTGTTCATCGTGACGCCGCGCGAGCTCAGGATGAGGATGGCGGTCAGCAGCGACACGGGGATCGTCACGACGCTGACCAGGGCCGCTCGCCAGTTGAGCAGGAAGAGCCCGATCAGCATGACCACGAGCAGTCCGCCGAGCATCAACGACTGCGTCAGGTTGTCCATCGCCTCCTCGACGAACGTCGCGGGCCGGAAGATGGTGGTGTCCACCCGGATGTCGCTCATGCCGGGCGCGAGCTCGGCCATGGCCTTCTCGACACCCTCGGTCACGTCGAGGGTGTTGCCCCATGGCAGCTTCTCGACGATGAGCATCAGCCCCGGACCACCGTTGATGACGGCGTCCCCGACCAGTGGCTGGTGGTCCGTGACCACCTTCGCGACGTCCTTGAGACGCAGTACGCGCCCCGACCTGGGGTCGGTGACCACGACCTCACCGAGGTCCTTCGCGCCCACGATGGGCAGGACGTGGCGCACCGTGAGGCGCTGGTTGGGCGTCTCGACGAAGCCGCCCTTCCCCACCACCGAGCTGTTCGTGTACTGCAGCAACCCCGAGTCCAGCGTCTCGGCGGTCGCTTCCATGACGTCGTCGAGCGTGACGCCGTTGGCCTTCAGCCGTTCCGGCTCGACCTGCACCTGGTACATGTCGAGGCGCTCGCCCCAGATCGCCACGTTGGCCACCCCGGGCACGCGCAGCAACCGGCTGCGGATGTTCCAGTACGACATCATCGACATGTCGATCATGGAGACCGTGTCCGACGAGAGCCCGATCTTCATGACCCGGCTGGTCGCTGAGAGCGGCTGGAGGATGAAGGGTGGCGCCGCCCAGGTCGGCAGACTGGGCACGACGGTCTGCAGGCGCTCGTTGGTCCTCTGACGCGCGTCGATCAGGTCGGTGCCACTGTCGAAGATCAGCTCGATCGACGACAGCTGCGAGACCGACTTGGAGCGGAGCGTCTCGAGCCCGGGGACCCCCTGCAGCGCCTGCTCCAGCGGAATCGTCACGAGGGCCTCGGTCTCGGCGGCCGACAACCCGAGGCACGGTGTCTGGATCTCGACGCGGGGCGGGGCGAACTCCGGGAAGACGTCGATGGGCATGCGACCGACCTGCCCGGCTCCGACGATCATCAGCGCACCGCCCACCGCGACCATGAGGAAGCGGAACTTCAGGCTCTGCGTGATGATCCAGCGGATCATGGTCTTCCCTCCGCGTTTCGGGGCGGCAGGCCCGCTACCGTCGGGCCGTTCTGGGTCAGTGGCCGGCGCCGAGGCCGGTTTCGGCGCCGTAGAGCTCCGCGGCCGCGACGGTCACGACGTGGGTCCCGACTGCAGGGCCGGACGACAGGTGAGCGGTGTCGCCGATGATGTCGGCCACCACCACCGGGGCGGGGACGTAGACGTTGTCCTCCGGGCTGGTGTAGACGAAGGTCTTGCCGGCGGCCGAGTAGAGGATTGCTGCGGCGGGTACCGAGGTGCCGCCCTTCACTGCGGCGCTGGCAGGGGAAGTTCGGATCCCGAGACGCTCGACCGCCTTGGGCGTCAACGTGATTCGCGCGGGTTTGCCGTCCTGGGTCGACCACGGTGACCGGATCCGATCGGGCCGCCTCGGCCGCCGGCTCACTGCATCCCGCAAGGAAGCAGAGGCTGGTCAGGACCACACCGGCGGCCGCTGCGACGCCGCGTCCGGGAAGACGTGAATTCATGGCGAGCTCCTTCGAAGTGACCGGGATCAGACGCTGGCGCTGGGCACCCCGGCAACCGCGGGGGGACCGGCATCCCGTGGGGCCTTGCCGGGGCGGGCGCCCGTGAAGCGCAGGAACAGGGGCGGCAGCACCAGGAGCACGACCAGCGCCGTGCTGATGAGACCGCCTGCCATCACGCCGGCCAGCGGTCGCAGGATCTCCAGCCCGCTACGGGGGCCGAGCACCAGGAGCGGGACCAGGGCCAGGACCGTGGTGAGGCTCGTGGCGAGCACCGGGAGAACGCGATCGTGGGCTGCCCGGGTGACGAGCTCGGGGCCCGTGGAGCTCACCCTCCCCCGTAGTCGCTCGAGATCGCTGGAACAGCGCGATCATCGCTCGGACGCCGAAGGCTGCCACGCCCACGAGGCCCAGGACGGTCGACAACGTCAGCGCGCCCCCGTCCAACACAGCCACGAGAAGGCCACCGGCCAGGCGCAGCGGGAGGGCGAGCAGACCGACGAGCGCCAGCCGCCAGCTGCCGAACGCGGACTGCAGGAGCAGGAAGAGCCCGAGGGCCGCGAAGCCGCTGATGAGCATGAGGTCGCGCTGATCGGCCTGATCCTCGGCGACGTCCTCGAGGACTTCCGCGTGGTACTCGAGCGGGAACTTGACGGTCGCAAGCCGGTCGCGGACATCGTCCAGCACGGCGTCGAGGTCACGGCCGCTGACCTGCGCGGTGACATCGACCCTGCGGGACACCGCGTCATGGCTGATCGTGCTGGGGGTCCCGACAATCTTCACGTCAGCCACCTGGCCGAGGCGCACATGTCCTCCGGCGGGGGTGTCGATGGAGCAGGTTGCGCACGTCGGTCAGGTTCTGGCGCAGCTCCGAAGGGCTCCAGACCACCACGTCGAAGACCTTGTTGTTGTCGAAGATGCTGCCCACCTGGATCCCGGCGAGGAGTATCATGGCGGCACGACGCACATCGTCCCGGTTTCACGCCATGGACGCGCGCCTGCGCGAGGTCGACCTCCACCTGGATCGTCGGCTCGGCGGACGGCGAGGACACGCGTTCGGACTCCGGCCCGTCGACGCCGGAGATCGCCGCCCGGATCTCGTCGGCCTTGTGCTGCAGCACGGCGAGGTCGTCGCCGTAGACGCGGACGGTGACCGGCGCAGAGTCGCTCGTCGTGATATCGTTGACGCGCTGGTTCGAGTAAGTGATCAACCGCTGGTCCAGGCCTGGGTAGCCGGCGGTCACGTCCTGGATGGCCGCGACGGTGCGGTCGTAGTCCGCGTCAGGAGAGATGCTCGCCGAGACCGTGCCGGCGTTGGCCCCCACGGCCTGGTCCGAGGTGACCGCACGCCCGAAGTGGGAGCCGACGTTGACCACACCAGGGATGCCACGCAGCTCATCGCTGACCCGAGTCCCAATGCGGTTCATCTCGGGCAGCACCGTGCCGGCTGCGCCGTCCCAGCGGACGAGCACATGCGGCTCGCGCAGGTCGGGGAGCAGCTTCTTGTCCAGCTTGGTCGACACGGCCGCGACCGCGACCGCAGCGAGGCCGATGAACATCGATGCCGATCAGCGGAAGCGGCCGGCGCAGGAGCGGAAGGAGTCCACGGGCGTGCAGCCGGTGCCACCATCGAGCCACCGGTGACAGGGACGTGCGCCGCAGCAGCAGGACACCGAGAACCGGGCTGACCATGAGTGACACGAGCGCCGAGGAGAGCAGCGCCGTGATGGCGGCAACGGGCGCCGGAGGATGGAGAGGAGGCGCAGACCGAGCCCCCAGGACGAACATCGGCGCCAGCATGACCACGACGCTGACATTTCCGTACGTCATGGCCCGGCTCGACTCGAGATAGTGGCGCAGGCGACCAGGGCTAGGAAAGCAGTCCTCGGGTGTCAGTTCGTCAGGGTCACGTGGGTCCTGCATCTGCGCCGCCACAGCATCGACCGCGTCGTTGACAACAACGGCCAATGTCATCAGCAGGCAGGTACACGCCAGCACGTTGAGCGTCACACCGACCAGGCTCAGCACCATGGCCACAGTCAGGTAGGAGAGCCCGATCGCGACAACGGCCACGAGGCGCGCGCCGCCAGTTGAGCAGCATCGCGACAAGCACGAGGATCAGCGAGAACAGCACCAGCGGAGGCAGGCACTGCGAAGGTTGGCCAGCCCGCTACTACAGCGTAGGAGGCGGGCCGGAAGACGGGTGGTGTCAAGCCTCACCCCCTCCAGATTGAGAGCGAGCGTGGCGAGAGGCCTCCTCGAGCGGCCGTGGCCACCTCCACGCTGTCGCCACCGGGCAGCTTCTGGAGCCACGAGGATGATCCCGTCACCCGTCGACACGTTGGCCTGGCCGATGAGAGGCTGAGGGCCCTCGACGACGGTGGCGACGTCGTGCAGCTGCGTGGCGCCGTCGGCCTCCTCGACAACGACCTGTCCCAACCCTGCGGCGTCGCGGATGGGCATCCGGTGCTGGACACCGAGCCGCTGGTTGGCCGTGTCGATGAATCCACCCGTTCCCGGTGTCGAGGCCTCCAGGAAGCTGAGCGGTGAGACGAGCAGCGCGTTGCCGGTCGTGCGGATGACCTCCTCGAGGGTGATGCCCTTCGCGCTCAGCTGGTCGGGGTTCACCTGTACCTGCACCTGCCGCTCGCGCTGCCCCCAGACAGCTACGTTCGCGACGCCCGGGACACCGATCAGCTTCGGCCGGATCGTCCACCTGGCCAGCACGCCGATCTCCACCGGTGTCAGGGTCTTCGACGAGATGCCGATCATGGGCGACACGTCCGCTGGAGGACACCGGCTGCATCATCAGCGGCGGCAGCGAGACGTTGGGCAGGGCGAATGCCTGCGTCATCCGCTCCTGGACGACCTGGCGCGCCTTGAGCGGGTCGGTGCCTGGCTCGAACGTCAGGTCGATGTTCGACAGGCCGGGCACCGATTCCGAATGGATGTGAGCGAGCCAGGCCACACCGTTGAGCAGGTCCTGCTCGAGGGGCGCCGTGATGAGGTCTTCGACCTCCTCGGCGGACAAGCCGAGCGCCTCCGTCTGCACCTGCACCGTGACCGGGGCGAACTCCGGCAGGGCGTCCACCTTGGACTGCGGCATGTGCCACACGCCCACACCCATCACGATGGCTGCGACGGCCAGGACGACCTTGGTGTTGTTGACACACGAGCGAACCAGCCGCGCAATCATCGCGGGCCCCCATCGTCGACCGTTGGCAGGGACGGGCGCCTGTCACATCTCTGTGGTGGGCGCGATTCGATCATCGCGCACCGAGCAAACACTCAGGCAAGATTCAGGATATTGCCAGCATCGAAATTCTTTGATGAGCCAATCCATGGGGAGCGTGGGGCCGCATACCAGACATGACGGGCACCGGGCACTGCGCTGGTCGAGCTCGACGAGGTATGCCCCGAGCCCGGAACGTCGAGAGGCCACGAACCGGTCCCCGGAACGTCGAGAGGCCACGAACCGGTTCCGGTTCGTGGCCTCCCGACAGCAGCGAGCGGTCAGAGGAAGCGTCGCCTCAGCAGCACGGAGCCACCCGCGAGGCCGAACACGCCCGCCGCAGCGGCCGCGCGGCCGGCGTTGGCGGAGCCCTGCTCCGTCGACACCCGCGAGCTCGTAGGAGTAGGCCGTCGCGCCGACCGCACCCTCAGGGGCGCCGTAGGCCATGCCCTCGGCCTTGGCCCGCCGGGCACCGACCTCGATGAGGGCGTACTTCTCGCCGTAGTCCGCCGCCGTCGCCTTGCCGGCCTCGACGAGCTTCTTCGTCCCCTCGTCGGACAGGCGCTGAGCCCCGTCCTTGAGCTGCGGCGCCCCCGCGGCGGCGTCCGTGAGACCGGCGGCCAGCTGGCTCGTGCCGCCGGCCGCGTCGGCGAGGCCGTCGGACAGCTGACCGGCACCGTCCTCGAGCTTGGCGGCCCCGTCGTCGAGCTGCCCCGCACCGTCCGCGAGCATGCCGACCCCGGCATCGAGCTGGCCGGCACCCGTCGCAAGGTCACTGGACCCGTTCGCGAGCTTGGAGGCGCCTGCCCCGAGGTCCTTGGCCCCCGTCGCGACCTGTGACGTGCCACCGTGGACCTGGTCCGCACCGACCGTGAGCTGGTCGATGGCGTCGAGCAGGTCGACGCCACCGAGGCCGAGCAGGTCCACGCCGTCCTGGAGGTCGTTGACGCCACCGCGCAGCGTCATGTTCTTCGGCCGTGTCGGTCGGCGCTGCCGATGCCGCCCTGGACCTTGCCGACGACCCCGTCGACGAGCGTCGACACGCCGGCGTCGACGAGGTCGACACCCTCGAGCAGGCCCGGGCACCTTGGGGTCGCAGATGCCGGCGAGCGTCGTGTTGCTCAGGCCGCACTCGACCTTGACGAGGCCGAAGGCCGCGTCGCTGAGCTTGCCCTTGAGCGAGCCAGACCACAGACCGGCCGGAGACCTTCTCCAGCCCGAGACCTGTCCGCATCCGTCGGTGTCCTGACGCAGGGTCGACAGGCCGCCCGCGACCTGACCCAGCACGGTCTTGCAGAAGGTCCCGCAGTCGGCTGACCCGCTCGCGAGCTGGTCGACCTCCGCCGTCGAGGCGCCTCGGTCGATCGTCGACACCGCCCTGGACTGGTCGAGCGCGCCTGGACAAGTACCCGGCCTTGGACCTGGTCGACGCCGCCCTTGAGCTGGTCGATGCTGCCGTCCGTCTCGGTGGCGGCCGCGAGACCCGCGCGGATCTGGTCGACCCCGTCGATGAGCGTGCCGTCCTGGCCCTTCGCGCCCAGGCCGGCGCGCAGCTTGGCGATACCTGCGTGGAGCGGCTTCGCCTGGTCCGGGAGACCGCCGACGCCGTCGTACAGCTGGGTCAGGCCCGCGTCGACCCGGTCGAGACCGTCGGCGACCTGGGCGAGACCGTCGAGCAGCTCGGGCGCGTTGTCGCCCACGAGGTGCAGGCCCTGGGCGACCTGGGCGGCGCCGCCGTCGACCTGCGCGGCGCCGCCGCTCAGCTTCTTCGCGCCGGCGTCGAGCTGGCCGGCGCCGTCTGCGACCTGACCGGCTCCGTCCGCGACCTGGGCTGAGCCGTCCTTGGCGGCGCCCGCACCGGAACGCAGCTTCGACGTGCCGTCCTTGAGCTGGCCGGCACCGCTGGCGAGTGCTCGTGACCCGGGCAGGGCCTGGGCACCGAGACCCGCGTCGAGCTTCTTCGCGCCGTCGCGCAGCTGGATGAGACCGGCGAGCATCGTGCTCGCTCCGTCGCGCAGCTTGAGCAGGTTGGCGTCGATCTCGGTGGCACCGGCAGTCAGGGTCGCACCGGTCGTGGCACCACTCTTGTAGCTCGCGGCGCCGCCCTTGAAGGACGGGCTGTCGAGAGGGCTCACCGGCAGCGCCGACACGTTGGCCTTGGGCAACGTGCCGTCGACGATGTCGGCCGCGTAGCCGAAGGCTCGCGGTGGGCGTGCCGATGGGGCCGAAGAGCGTCATCGTGAAGGTCAGCTTCGTCCCGCCGCGACCGTCGCCGGCGACGTTGGCCTCCTTGGAGCTGACGTTCGTGAAGCTGTCGGGCAGCGTCGTCGTGAGCGAGCCGACCATCGGGATGACGACGCTCTGGGTGGCGGAAGCGTTGTGCCCGGTGCCGTCGTCGAAGGTGACGACCTGGGGGGTCCCCGTCACGTTCTTGACGGTGTAGCGCACCTCGAGGTGGCCGCTGCGGCCGAGGAGGTCACCGGGCTCGACGGGCTGGCCGTCGAGCAGGTAGGCGACCTGGACCTCGAGCGGCAGCTTCTTCGTGAAGTCGCTGACGGTCCGGAGCTGCTGCTCGCCGTCGACGTCGAAGCGGCCGACCATGACGCCGTCCTTGACCTCGAAGCCACCGAAGCCGTCGAGGTTGCGCAGGCCCTGCGCCTCGACCGGGTTGCGCAGGTCGACGGTGCCCCGGCCCTTCATCGCGACCTGCTCGTAGACACGGGCGACGTCGACCTTGCCCGAGGCGTCGAGGTAGGCCTGCACCGTCTCTGTGTTGGAGACCTGCACCGAGCCATTGCCGGCGGCGGCCGCCGGTGTCGCAGCGAGCAGGAGAAGCGTGGGCATGGCCGCCAGTCCGGCGACGATGGTGGCGAGGGTCCGCTTGCTCATCGGGTGGCTCCCGTCATGAGGCCGTCGAGGTCGGTGGTGGCGTCGGAGTCCTTGGAAGACGTCTCGGCTTCGTCGGCGGACGCACGATGCCGCGCGGGTGAGCCGGACGGGTTCGCCTGCGCCGCAATCAGGTTCGTTGCCAGGTACCCGAGGCCGACGGCAAGGAGCACCGTCGTGGCCGCGGCCGGGGACTCGCTGAGGAACTGCGACGGGGCGTTCGTGTAGACCGACTCGTAGGCGCCCACGATCGAGGCAGCGCCGACCAGACCGCTCCACAGCGGCAGGCGGCCACGGCTCGCGGCGGTGACGACCGCGATGAGTGCCACGACGACGAACGCGGCGACGGCGCGGCCGGCCGACGAGTCGGGCAGCACCGCGGCACGCAGCGCGAAGCCGAGCCAGGCGAGCAGGAAGCCGGCGAGGAAGCCTGCCACCTTCCCCCAGGCGGGTCGGTGTGGGACGAGTCCGAGAACACCGCCGAGAGCCGCGCCGAGAAGGGCGACGTGCTCGAGGTCGAGACCGAGCGCGCTGCTCAGTCCGATGATGACCGCCGCGAAGACGGCGAGACACAGACCTGTGACCAGGCTTCTGACCATGTCCACCTCACAGTAAAAGCACCCGTCTCCGTTGGCGGGTGCAAGTTACCGGTCAGTATGTCGGCGAGACCAAGATGACGAGCGACAAATGGGTTAAGAGGCCCAACCGTGCCCAAACCGTGACCTGAGCGACATTTCGACTCACTCTCGTGGGAGTGACGAGCGACGGGCTAGTGCGCTGCGTCGTGCCAGGAGTGCCCGACGCCGACGTTGATGTCGAGCGGCACGTCGAGCTCGGCGGCATGGCCCATCTCGTGGCGGACGAGCTTCTCGACGTCGTTGCGCTCACCGGCCGCCACCTCGAGGACGAGCTCGTCGTGGACCTGCAGCAGGATGCGGGACTTCGCCCCGGCCTCGACCAGCGCCCGGTCGACGCCGATCATCGCGACCTTCATGATGTCGGCGGCCGAGCCCTGGATCGGAGCGTTGAGCGCCATCCGCTCGGCCATCTCGCGGCGCTGCCGGTTGTCGGACGTCAGGTCGGGCAGGTAGCGGCGACGGCCGAACATCGTCGCGGTGTAGCCGGTCCCCCGCGCCTCGGCGACGACCTCCTTGAGGTAGTCGCTGACGCCACCGAAGCGCTCGAAGTAGCCGTCCATGAGGCCGCGCGCCTCCTCGGTGCTGATGGTCAGCTGCTTGGAGAGACCGAAGGCCGACAAGCCGTAGGCAAGACCGTAGGACATCGCCTTGACCTTCGAGCGCATGGCCGAGGTGACGTCGTCGGGCTCGACGCCGAACACCTTCGAGCCGACGAACTTGTGGAGGTCCTCACCGGTGCGGAAGGCCTCGATGAGCCCCTCGTCGCCGGACAGGTGCGCCATGACGCGCATCTCGATCTGGGAGTAGTCGGCCGACATGAGCGCGTCGTAGCCCTCGCCGACGACGAAGAGCTCGCGGATGCGACGCCCCTCCTCGGTGCGGATCGGGACGTTCTGGAGGTTCGGCTCGGTGGAGCTGAGCCGACCCGTGGCCGCGATGGTCTGCAGGTACGTCGTGTGGATGCGGCCGTCGTCGGCCACCGACTTCTGCAGCCCCTCGACGGTGACGCGCAGACGCGCCGCGTCACGGTGACGCAGCAGCGCCTCGAGGAAGGGGTGCTCGGTCTTGGTGAAGAGGTCGGTCAGCGCGTCGGCGTCGGTGGTCCAGCCGGTCTTCGTCTTCTTCGTCTTCGGCATGCCGAGGGTGCCGAAGAGCACCTCCTGGAGCTGCTTGGGCGAGCCGAGGTTGATCTTCTCGCCGCCGATGGCGTCCCAGGCGTCCTGCTGGGCCTGCGCGACCTTGGCGGCGAAGTCGCCCTCGAGGGAGTCGAGGCCCGCCACGTCGACGGCGATGCCGGTGCGCTCCATGCGGGCCAGGACGTCGACGAGCGGGATCTCGACCTCGGCCAGGAGCTGCTCGCCCCCGGTGGCGGCGACCTGCTCGTCGAGCACGGCGGCGAGGTCGCGCACGGCGGTCGCGCGCACCATCTCCTTCTGGGCGGCCTGCTCGTCGGCGTCGCCGCCGAAGTCGAGCATGCCCTGACCGTCGGTCGGGGCCGACGCCACTCAGCTCGCGGTGCAGGTTGCGCAGCACGAGGTCGTCGAGGTGGTAGGTGCGCTGGTCGGGCTTGACGAGGTATGCCGCGAGCTGGGTGTCGCTCGTCAGCCCGCCGAGCGACCAGCCGCGGGCGGCGAGCGCCTCGATCGGACCCTTGGCGTCGTGCATGGCCTTGGGGCGCGTGGCGTCCTCGAGCCAGGCGCCGAGCGCGGCCTCGCCCTCGGGGGTCAGCGTCTGCAGGTCGATCCATGCGGCGCTGCCGTCCGGAGCAGCCACGGCGACGCCGCTGGCGTCACCGGTGCCGCGCGCCCACGTGCCGGCAACGGACAGACCGGAGCGCTGGTCGGAGGCGAGGTGCTCCGCGACCCAGGCCGGAACCGCCTCGGGCGCCAGCACCTGGCCGTCGACGTCGAAGCCCTCCTCGGCCTCGGGTGCGGCTGCCTCGACGGTGGCGAAGAGACGGTCGCGCAGGACGCGGAACTCGAGGCCGTCGAAGACCGTGTGCACCTCCTCGCGGCTCCACTGGCTGCGCTGGAGGTCCTCGACCGCGACGCCGACCGGGCTGTCCTTGACGAGCTGGTTGAGGCGCCGGTTGCGCAGCACCTGGTCGAGGTGGTCACGCAGCGACTGGCCCGCCTTGCCGGGGATCTTGTCGATGCTGGCGACGATGCCGTCGAGGTCGCCGTACTGGGTGATCCACTTCGCCGCGGTCTTGGGCCCGACCCCGGGGACGCCGGGCAGGTTGTCCGAGCTCTCACCGACCATGGCCGCGAGGTCGCTGTAGCGGGTCGGGGGGACGCCGTACTTCTCCTCGACCTCCTTGGGACCCATGCGCCACACCTCGGAGACGCCGCGGACGGGGTAGAGGATCGTCACCCGGTCGGAGACGAGCTGGAACGTGTCACGGTCGCCCGAGCAGATGAGGACATCGATGTCCTTGGCCTCGGCCTGCGTGGCGATCGTCGCGATGATGTCGTCGGCCTCGTAGCCGTCGAGCTCGACGAACGTGATCCGCAGCGCGTCGAGGATCTCCTTGACGAGCGGGATCTGCCCCTGGAACTCGTCCGGAGTGCGGGCGCGGCCCGCCTTGTAGTCGGAGTACTCCTCGGTGCGGAACGAGTGGCGCGCCTTGTCGAAGGCCACCACCACGTGCGTCGGCTCCTCGTCGCGCAGCATGTTGATGAGCATCGAGGTGAAGCCGTAGACGGCGTTGGTGTGCTGCCCGGTGCTCGTGGAGAAGTTCTCGGCAGGGAGCGCGAAGAACGCGCGATAGGCCAGCGAGTGTCCGTCGAGGAGGAGAAGTCGGCTCACACCGGAAGCCTAGTGGCGCCCACCCACACCCCACGAAACGCGTGCGGGTCCCTGCGGGCGAGCTCCCGGCCCGGCTGGTGGTCGGGGTGCACGGGGGCGGAGCCCCCGTGGGCCGGCATACGATCGCGCCCATGACTGACTCTTCGACGCACGCGGCTGGCCAGACCCTCGACGACATGCGGTCCATGGCCGAGGGCACGCTCCTCGAGCGCATGCAGATCGAGATGACGGAGGTGTCTCCGGACCGCCTCGTCGCGACGATGCCGGTCGCGGGCAACACCCAGCCGTACGGCCTGCTCCACGGCGGCGCGAGCGTCGTCCTGGCAGAGACGCTCGGCTCGATCGGCGCCCAGCTCCACGCCGGGCCCGGCCGGGTGGCCGTCGGCCTCGACATCAACGCCACCCACCACCGCGCCGCCCGGGCCGGCGTCGTGACCGGCACGGCGACGCTGCTCAGCGCCGGACGCACGCTGGTCAGCTACGACGTCGTCGTCACCGACGAGGACGGCAGGCGACGTCTGCACCTCGAGGATCACCTGCCTGCTGCGGGACGCGGCACCCGGGGCCTGACGGACGCGCAGCCGAGGGTCCCGGTCAGCCGGCGATCTTCGGGTCGTGCCGCGGCGCCCGCGCCCTCGCGCGCAGGTCGCGGCGGCGCTGGAGCAGGTCGAGCGACACCCGCTGGGGTCGCGGCTCCCCCGCCAGCTTGCGCTGGAGCGCCGCGGACGACGCCACGCGACGCACGGTCTCGGGGGCGAAGCCGAGACGCGCGAAGAAGCGGTTGGCCTCGCGGTCACCTGCGGGAACCGCACTGGCGAGGTGCTCGCAGCCCTGGCGGTCGGCGTAGCGGCTGGCCGCCGAGAGCAACGAGCGCCCGATGCCCTGGCGGCGGAAGTCCGGGTGCACGAAGAGCATGTCGATCGACACGCACGGCGAGTCGACGAGCAGGCTCCGTGTCGAGTCCGCGAGGACGACGTAACCCGCCGGCCGATCATCGGTGAACGCGATGAAGGCGCAGATGTCGTTGCGCTGCAAGGCATTTCGCAGGGTGCCGTCGAGCGCGAGGCGCTGGGCGGCCTCCGGGGTGGTTCCCCCCTCGATCCGGTGCGCGATCCACAGCTCGATGAACTGCGAGTGCAGCCCCTCGTCGACGCGCTGAACCGAGACCACTGCTCGCCCCATCATTCCTCCCGTTCCAGCCCTGAGGTCACCCGGCTGAGACTACGACCATAGACGCTCGGACGGAAGAGGAATCGGCAGGTCGGCCCTCCCGGTGGGGAGGTGCCACGACCGTTGTCGTGGCACCTCCTTCGGATTCCTTGGCGGCCGCTCTGGGCCGGAATGCCGCGTGGCTGCCGGGCGGAGACGTGGCCTAGACGTCGCCGCCGAGGTAGGCCGCCTTGACGGCCGGGTCGTCGGCGAGCTCCCGGCCCGTGCCCTCGCGGACGATCTCGCCCGTCTCGAGGATGTAGGCGCGGTGCGAACGCTTGAGCGCCTGGGCCGCGTTCTGCTCGACGAGCAGCACCGTGGTGCCCTGGCTGTTGATCTCCGTCACGATGTCGAAGATCTGCTGGATGAGCTTCGGTGCCAGACCCATCGAGGGCTCGTCGAGCAGCAGCAGTCTCGGCTTGGCCATGAGTGCACGGCCCATCGCGAGCATCTGCTGCTCCCCACCGGACATCGAGCCGGCGGCCTGGTTGCTGCGCTCCTTGAGGCGTGGGAAGAGCTCGAAGACGCGCTCGAGGTCGTCCTTGACGGCCTTGGTCTTGCGGTCCGGGCGCGCGTAGGTGCCCATCTCGAGGTTCTCCATGACCGTCATGCCGACGAAGCACCCGCGGCCCTCGGGCGACTGCGAGATGCCGAGGACCGGCCGCTCGTGCGAGGGCGTGTGCGTGATGTCCTCGCCGTTGAAGAAGACCGTGCCGGCCCGCACCGGGCGCAGGCCCGAGACGGTCTTCATCGTCGTCGTCTTGCCCGCACCGTTGGCCCCGATGAGGGTGACGATCTCGCCCTCCTCGACCGTGAAGCTGATGTCGCGGATGGCCTCGATGCGCCCGTAGTTGACGCACAGGCCCTTGACCTCAAGAAGCATCTTCTTCATCAACTCCAAGGTAGGCGGCGATGACTGCGGGGTTGTCGCGGATCTCCGCGGGCGAGCCCTCGGCGATCTTGCGGCCGAACTCGAGCACGACGATCCGGTCGGTCACACCCATGACGAGCTTCATGTCGTGCTCGATGAGCAGCACGGTGTAGCCCTGGTCGCGGATCGTGCGGATCAGCTCCATGAGCTTGGCCTTCTCGGCCGGGTTGAAGCCGGCCGCCGGCTCGTCGAGGCAGAGCAGCTGCGGGCTCGTGGCCAGGGCGCGCGCGATCTCGAGCCGGCGCTGGTCGCCGTACGGGCAGGTTGCGGGCCAGCTCGTCGGCCTTGCCGTCGAGCCCCATGAAGGTCAGCAGCTCCATGGCCCGCTCGTAGCCCTGCGACTCCTCCTTGCGGTGCTTCGGCAGGCGGAACATCGCCGAGACCACACCGGTCGTGTGGTGCGCGTCGACACCGACGAGGACGTTCTCGAGCGCCGTCATGTTGGCGAAGAGCCGGATGTTCTGGAACGTGCGCGCGATGCCGAGCTTGGTGATCTCGAACTTCTTGCGCTTGCCGAGCGGCTCGCCGAGGTAGCGCACCGCACCCGAGGTGGGCTGGTAGACGCCGGTCATGACGTTGAAGCAGGTCGTCTTGCCGGCGCCGTTGGGGCCGATGAGGCCGAGGATCTCGCCCTTGTTGATGTGGAAGCTCACCTCGTTGAGCGCCACGACGCCGCCGAAGCGCAGGGTGACCTCGTCGACCTCGAGCAGCTTCTCGCCCTCGGCCACGACCGGGACGCCGATGTCCTCGGGAGCGATGACGACGTCGGGGTTGATGTCGGTGACCTCGTCGACGGACAGCGGCTGACGGGGCTGGACCGGCTGGTCGGGCTGGACCGGCTGGTGCCGGCGCTGGACTGGCTGGGCTGGCTGGACGTGGCTGGGCGTGGCTGGACTGCGTCAGACATTGCCTTCTCCTTCCTCGAGGACGGCCTGTCTGGCATCGGCACGCTTGGCACGGACCGTGCGTCTCGGCGGCAGCAGGCCCTGGGGGCGGAAGATCGCGAGCAGCATCAGGGCGAGGCCGAAGACGAGCACGCGGAAGTCCGCGAAGTCACGGAAGCGCTCCGGGAAGTAGCCGACGACGATCGCGCCCACGATGACGCCCCACCGGTTGCCGGCGCCACCGACGACGACGGCGGCGAGGAAGAGGATCGACAGGAGCAGCTCGAAGCTCTGCGGGTTGATGAAGCCCGACTTCGTCGCGAAGAGCGCGCCGGAGAGGCCGCCGATGGCCGCACCCAGCGCGAACGCCAGCAGCTTGAAGCGGAAGGTGGGCACGCCCATCAGCTCTGCGGCGTCCTCGTCCTCTCGCGTCGCCTCCCAGGCCCGCCCGACCCGGCTGTTCTTGACGAGGATGTCGAAGAGCAGGACGAGACCGATGACGACGAGCGCGAGCCAGTAGTACGGGACGAAGTCGCTGATCCCGAACTTGAGGAACGTCGACGTCGTGTCGAGGTCGATGACCGGGACGCCGCCGCTCCAGTCGAGGCTCGGCACCTGGAAGACCACGACGCTCGGGGGTTTCGGGATGTCCGAGATGCCCTGGGCACCGCCGAGCCACTGCGAGTTGACCAGGCACAGGCGCACGATCTCACCGAAGCCGAGCGTGACGATGGCGAGGTAGTCACCACGCACCCGCAGCGTCGGGGCGCCGAGGATGACGCCCGAGATCATGGCCGCACCGATCGCGATGGGCACCACGACGATCCACGAGAGGTGGGCGTGTTCGGAGCTCAGGACACCGACCGTGTAGGCGCCGATCGCGTAGAACCCGACGTAGCCGAGGTCGAGCAGGCCGGCGTAGCCGACGACGATGTTGAGGCCCAGCGCCACGAGGACATACGTGGAGACCGTGAACAGCACGCCGCCGAAGTCCGAGCCCTCGGTGGTGATGACGGGGATGTTGAGCATCGGCAGCAGGAACAGGAAGATCGCGAAGAGGACCCAGAGGCCGATCTTCGCAGGCTTGGGCAGCGAGTCCACGCGCTCCTTGAACCCGGGACGGGGCGCCTTGACGGTGGGGGCGGTGACGGTTCTCGTGGTGCTCATGCGCGGGCCTTTCCGAGCGACTCACCGAGCAGACCGGTGGGCCGGAAGAGGAGGATGAGGATCAGCAGGACGAACGCGACGACGTCCTTCCACTGCGTGCCGACGAGGGCGGAGCCGTAGTTCTCGGCGAGGCCGAGGACGAAGCCGCCGAGGAGGGCACCGCGCAGGTTGCCGATGCCGCCGAGGACGGCTGCCGTGAAGGCCTTGACGCCGAGGATGAAGCCGACGTCGTAGCGGGTGATCCCGATCTTCAACATGTAGAAGACCGCCGCGGCGCCGGCCATGACGCCGCCGACGAGGAAGGTCACCTGGATGACGCGGTCTCGGTTGACGCCCATCAGTGCGGCGGCCTCGGGATCCATCGCGACGGCCCGGATGCCTCGGCCGAGACGTGAGCGCTTCACGAACTGGTCGAGGATCACCATGAGCACGATGGCTCCTACGATGACGAAGATGTCGACGTTGGTCACCGAGTAGTCGACCAGCGTGAACACCGGTTGCGGTGAGAACACCTCCGGCATCCCGGTGTTGTTGCGCGAGTTGGCGACGTAGGCGCGCAGGTACGTGTCGAAACCGACCGCGCCGGTGATCTGCTGGCGAAGCCCCATGAGCTCGGAGAGCACGAACGAGGCGCCGATGGCCGAGATCAGGGCGATGAGCGGTGGCGCATTGCGCTTGCGCAACGGCCGGTAGGCGAAACGCTCGAGCAGGACCGCGACGAGGCCCGACATGAGCATCGCGGCCACGAACATCATGGCGATCCAGAAGATCACGTTGCCCAGGCTGCCTCCGGCCTTGCCGCCGAGGAAGACGACGATCCACAGGCAGGCGAAGGTGCCGTACATGAAGACCTCGGAGTGCGCGAAGTTGATGAGGCGCAGCACGCCGTAGACGAGCGTGTAGCCGAGGGCGACGAGGGCGTAGACGGCCCCGAGCGTCAGACCCGTGATGGTCAGGGCGAAGAAGTTGTCCAACAGGTACTGCATCCAAGACCTCCTGGGCCGGGTGCGGTGGGCGGGATCGTACGTCCGGTGTCACCGCACGAAGGGCGGTCGGAGCGTAGTGCTCCGACCGCCCTGAACGATGACGACCGTGCTACTTGATCTCGCCGACGGACGTGAACTTACCGCCCTCGACCTTGTAGGCGAAGACCTTGATGTCGGAGGACTCGCCCTTGGCGTCGAACTTCAGCTGCTTCGTGACGCCCTTCTTGTCGTAGGACTTCACGAAGTCGATCATGCTCGAGCGGTCCTTGCCGGCGGCGATGCCGTCGAGCAGGATCGTCGCGGCGTCGTAGCCCTCACCGGAGTAGGTGTTGGGGTCCTGGTTGTACTTCGCCTTGTACGCCGAAGCGAAGGTCGGGGCGATGTCGGCCGGGACGCAGGGGCAGGTCACGATGGCGCCGTCGGCGGCCGGACCGGCGTTGTCGATGAACGACTGGTCCTTGACGCCGTCCGCGGCGACGAAGGTGCCCTTCCAGCCCGCGTCACGCAGCTGCTTGGCGAGCGGGGCCGCCTCGGGCGCGTAGCCGCCGAAGAAGAGCGCGTCGGCGCCTGAGGACTTGACCTTGGTCACGGAAGCGCTGAAGTCGGTCTGCTTCTGCTGGATCGTGTCGTTGCCGACGACGGCCGAGCCGAGGTCCTGGCGGACGATGTCGGCCAGACCCTTGCCGTACTCCGACGCGTCGTCGATGACGAACGGCTTCGCGGCCTTGAGCGTGTCCTTGATGTACTTCGAAGCTGCGGGGCCCTGGGTGGCGTCGTTGCCGAGGACACGGAAGAAGGTCTTCCAGCTGTTGTCGGCGAGCTTGGGGTTCGTGGCCGACGGCGTGATGGTGACGAGGCCTGCCTCGTTGAACGCCGGGTCGGCGGCCTTGGACTCACCCGAGAATGCGGGCCCGACGATGCCGGCGACCTTCTTGTCGTCGATGGCCTTCTTGGCGAGGGCCGGCGCCTGCGTCGGGTCACCCTGCGAGTCGTAGTTCTCGAGGGTCACCTTGCAGTCGGCGTGCTTCTTGTTGTAGTCGTCGAGAGCGAGGTTCACGCCGTTCTGGATGTAGATGCCCAGGTTGGCGTTCGGGCCGGTGAGGGCACCGAACATGCCGATCTTCTGGTCGCAAGCGGCCTTGGCTGCGCCGCCGGAGCCGCCGGCCGACGAGGTGTCGCCGCCCTTGGTGCCGCAGGCGCCGAGGGCAAGCGCTGCAACCGCGAGCGGCACAACGAACTTGAGGGTAGAACGCACGGATGTCCTCCTGATGTCACTCATCCCTCTGATGAGGGCTGACACGGAGACTAGGCGGAATCGCGTTCGTGGTCATCAATATTGGGCGATCGGTGACCGTGTCGTAACCTCTGTCGCCCTCGCGGCCGGAGGATCTCCGGCGCAGCCGGGCTCAGGACGCCGGGAAGCCGTTGATGACGGCCTCGGCGACCTCTTTCATCCCGAGGCGGCGGTCCATCGCCGTCTTCTGGATCCACCGGAACGCGTCGGACTCGCTCAGCTTCAGCTGGGTCATGAGCACGCCCTTGGCCCGGTCGACGAGCTTGCGCGTCTCGAGCCGCTCGCCGAGGTCGGCGATCTCGGCCTCGAGGGCCTTGAGCTCCTGCCAGCGCGACGTGGCGATGTCGATGGCCGGGCGAAGGTCGTCGGCCGTGAACGGCTTGACGATGTAGGCCATGACGCCGGCGTCGCGGGCCCGCTCCACGAGCTCGGTCTGCGAGAACGCCGTGAGCATGATGACGGGGCACAGCTTGGACTCGTGCAGCTGCTCGGCGGCGGACAGGCCGTCGAGGACCGGCATCTTGACGTCCATGATGACGAGGTCGGGCTTGACCTCCTTGGCCAGCTCGACGGCCTGCTCGCCGTTGCTGGCCTGGCCGACGACGTCGTAGCCCTGCTCCCCGAGCATCTCGACGAGGTCGAGGCGGATGAGGGCCTCGTCCTCGGCGACGAGGATCCGGGTCGAGCCCGTCCGGTCGGCAGTGGTGTCCGCGGCCTCCGACGACGCAGCATCCTCGGAGGGGACGGCAGGCGTGGTGGCGGTGCCAGGGGTCGGCTTGGGCGTCGTGCTCTCGTCGGTGCTCACGGGGAAATCCTATCCGGGGTGAGGTTTCCGGCGCGTTTCGGGACGGTCAAGCCGCGGCTTCGGATCGTCGCCTGCAGCGGGAGTCATCGAGGGGAGTGGACCGGTCGAGAGTGCCGAGGGCGGGACTCGAACCCGCACGGCCTTTCGGCCAGAGCATTTTGAGTGCCCCGTGTCTGCCATTCCACCACCCCGGCCGGAGTGCCGCGCCAGCATACCGGCGCGGACCGTGAGCTCCGTCAGCTGGTGACTTCCTCCGGCCGGTAGGCAGGAGCGGCACGGTTGACGGCGTCGCCGACCCGGTGGACGCGCAGCGCGTTCGTCGAGCCCGGGATGCCGGGGGGCGAGCCGGCGACGATGACGACACGGTCACCCTCGGCGACGCGGCCCTCGGGGATGAGCTTGAGGTCGACCTGCATCGCGAACTGGTCGGTGTGGTGCATGCGCGGCACGAGGTAGGTCTCGATGCCCCAGACCAGGGCGAGCCGTGAGCGGACCCGGGGCTCAGAGGTGAAGGCGAGCATGGGCTGGCGGGGCCGGATGCGGGCCATCCGCGTGGCCGACCCGCCCGTCTCGGTGAAGACGATGAGGAACTTCGACCCGACGACCTCGCCGATCTCGACCGCGGCCTTGGTCACCGCTCCCCCGACCGTCTTGGGGTTGGTCGGCATGCGGACGATCTTGTCGAAGCCCTTCTCCTCGGTCGACTCGATGATGCGTGCCATGGTGCGCACCGAGTCGATGGGCCACGCGCCGACCGACGTCTCGCCGGAGAGCATGAGCGCGTCGGCGCCGTCGAGCACCGCGTTGGCGGCGTCGGAGGCCTCGGCACGCGTCGGGCGGGGGTTCTCGATCATCGACTCGAGCACCTGGGTGGCGACGATGACCGGCTTGGCCTCGCGGCGGGCGAGCTCGATGGCGCGCTTCTGCACGAGCGGCACGTCCTCGAGCGGCATCTCGACGCCGAGGTCACCGCGGGCGACCATGATGCCGTCGAAGGCTGCGACGATGCCCTCGAGGTTGTCGACCGCCTGCGGCTTCTCGATCTTGGCGATGACGGGGATGCGGTCGCCGAACTCGTCCATGATGGCGTGCACGTCGACGATGTCCTCGGCCGAGCGCACGAACGACAACGCGATCATGTCGACGCCGAGGCGCATGGCGAACCGCAGGTCCTCGCGGTCCTTCTCCGACAGGGCCGGCACGCTGACGGCGACGCCGGGCAGGTTGATCCCCTTGTTGTTGCTGACGACTCCACCGATGACGGTCTCGGTCATGACGTCGGTGTCGTTCACCTCGACCGCGCGCAGCATGACCTTGCCGTCGTCGATGAGCAGGACGTCACCCGGGGTCACGTCACCGGGCAGGCCGGCATACGTCGTCCCGACGATGCTGTCGTCGCCCTCGACGTCGCGGGTCGTGATGGTGAAGCGCTGGCCGGGGCTCAGCGTCACGGGCCCGGAGGCGAAGCGCCCGGTCCGGATCTTCGGGCCCTGCAGGTCGACGAGGACGCCGACGGCGCGGCCCGAGGCGTCACCCGCGGCACGGACGTCGCGGTAGACCTGCTCGTGCACGGCGTGGTCCCCGTGCGAGAGGTTGAGGCGCGCCACGTCCATCCCGGCGTAGACGAGGGCACGCAGCTGCGAGGGTGACGAGGTCTTGGGGCCGATGGTGCAGACGATCTTGGCGCGGCGCATGCTTCAACCTTAGGGGTGCTGTGACGCGGGTCACCGAGCGGGTTCGCAGAGTGGGCAGGCCCCCGGCCGGTCAGACGGTGAGCGGCCGATCGGTCGGTGCGATGGGTCGCGGCAGGGCGCTCGACCCCGTGAGCCAGGCGTCGACTCCAGCGGCGGCGGCGCGGCCCTCGGCGATGGCCCAGACGATGAGCGACTGGCCGCGGCCGGCGTCGCCGGCGACGAAGACGCCGGGGACCGAGCTCATGAAGTTCTTGTCGCGCCGGACGTTGCTGCGCTCGTCGAGATCGACGCCGAGCTGCTCGACGACCCCGCTCGGCTGCGGCCCGAGGAAGCCCATCGCGAACAGCACGAGCTGCGCGGGGATCTCGCGCTCGGTGCCCGGCTTGGCGGTGGGCCGGCCGTCGACGAGCTCGACCTCGGTCAGCCGCAGCGCCGCGACGTTGCCCTCGTCGTCCCCGACGAACTCGGTCGTGCTCACGGCATACAGCCGCTCGCCACCCTCCTCGTGGGCGCTCGCGACGCGGTAGAGCATCGGGTAGGTCGGCCACGGCTGGTTGCCGGGACGGTCCTCCCCGGGCTGCGGCAGGATCTCGAGACTGGTCACCGAGGCCGCGCCCTGGCGGTGCGACGTCCCGATGCAGTCGGCGCCGGTGTCGCCGCCGCCGATGACGACGACGTGCTTGTCGGTCGCGAGGATCTGGTCCTCGACGTGCTCGCCGAGGGCGGCGCGGTTGCCCTGCGGGAGGAAGTCCATCGCCTGGTGGATGCCGCCCAGCTGCCGTCCGGGGACGTCGAGGTCGCGCGGCACGGTCGCCCCGAGAGCGAGCACGACCGCGTCGTAGCGGTCCCGCAGCTGGCGGCCGGTGATGTCGACTCCGACGTCCATGCCGTTGCGGAAACGGGTGCCTTCGGCCGTCATCTGGTCGAGGCGGCGGTCGAGCACCGACTTCTCCATCTTGAACTCCGGGATGCCGTAGCGCAGCAGCCCACCGGCCTTGTCGGCACGCTCGAAGACGGCCACGGTGTGGCCGGCCCGGGTCAGCTGCTGGGCCGCGGCCAGGCCCGCAGGGCCCGAACCCACCACGGCGACGGTCTTGCCCGAGAGTCGCTCGGGCGGCAGCGGCGTCACGAGCCCCTCGTCGAAGGCACGCTCGATCGTCGTGACCTCGACCTGCTTGATCGTCACGGCCGGCTGGTTGATGCCGAGGACGCACGCGGTCTCGCACGGCGCAGGGCAGAGCCGGCCGGTGAACTCCGGGAAGTTGTTCGTCGCGTGCAGGCGCTCGATCGCGTCGGACCAGTCGCCGCGCCACGCGAAGTTGTTCCACTCGGGGATGAGGTTGCCGAGCGGACAGCCCGAGTGGCAGAACGGGATGCCGCAGTCCATGCAGCGACCGGCCTGGCGCTGGAGCTGTCCGAGCTCCTGCTCCTCGTAGACCTCCTTCCAGTCCCGGATGCGCACCGGGACGGGACGGCGGGTCGGGAGCTCCCGCTCGCGGGTGGTGAGAAAGCCTTGGGGGTCAGCCACGGGAAGCCTCCATGATCCGGTTCCACACTTCGGGTCCGTCGGGGTCGAGGCCCTGCTCCTGCGCCTCGGCCCGGACGTCGAGGACGCGCTGGAAGTCGCGCGGGAGCACGAGCGTGAAGCGCTCGCGCGCGGTCGACCAGTCGTCGAGCAGCGCTTGTGCGACGGGCGACTCGGTCCACGTGACGTGGGACTCGAGCAGCTCGCGCAGCGGGCGTTCGTCCTCGTCGCGGAGCGGGAGGAGGTCTACCATCTCGCGGTTGACGAGGTCGGGGTCGAGGTCGAGGACGTAGGCCACACCGCCCGACATGCCCGCTGCGAAGTTGCGGCCGGTCTGTCCGAGCACCACCGCAGCACCGCCCGTCATGTACTCGCACCCGTGGTCACCGACGCCCTCGACGACCGCATGGGCGCCGGAGTTGCGCACGCAGAAGCGCTCGCCGACGACCCCGCGCAGGAAGAGCTGGCCGGTCGTGGCGCCGTAGGCGATGACGTTGCCGGCGATGACGTTCTCCTCGGCCACGAGGGCCGCGTCGCGGTGCGGTCGCACCACGATGCGGCCGCCGGAGAGTCCCTTGCCGACGTAGTCGTTGGCGTCGCCGAACAGCTGCATGGTGACGCCGGCCGGCAGGAAGGCGCCGAAGGACTGCCCGCCGGAGCCGGTCATCGTCAGCTCGATCGTGTTGTCCGCGAGGCCGGACGGGTGCGCCTTCGTCACGTGGTGACCGAGCATCGTGCCGACCGTGCGGTTGACGTTGCGCACGGCGATCTCGGTGCGCACCGGCTCGCCGGACTCGATGGCCGACAGGGCTCGGCTCAGGAGCTCGTTGTCGAGCGCCTTGTCGAGCCCGTGGTCCTGCGTGGCCGACTGGTACAGCGTGCCGCCGGTGGGGTTGTCCGCGACGGCGAGGATCGGGCTGAGGTCGAGGCCGGACGCCTTCCAGTGCGCGATCGCCTTGTCGAGGTCGAGGCTGCCGACCTGGCCGACGGCCTCCTCGATGGAGCGGAAGCCGAGCGACGCGAGGTGCTCGCGGACCTCCTGGGCGACGTACTCGAAGAAGGTCTCGACGAACTCCGGCTTGCCGGAGAAGCGCGAGCGGAGCTCGGGGTTCTGCGTGGCGATGCCGACCGGGCAGGTGTCGAGGTGGCAGACGCGCATCATGATGCAGCCCGACACCACGAGCGGTGCCGTGGCGAAGCCGAACTCCTCGGCGCCGAGCAGCGCGGCCACGACGACGTCGCGACCGGTCTTCAGCTGCCCGTCGACCTGGACGACGATGCGGTCGCGCAAGCCGTTGAGCACGAGGGTCTGCTGCGCCTCGGCGAGGCCGAGCTCCCAGGGGGCTCCGGCGTGCTTGAGCGAGGTGAGCGGCGACGCACCGGTGCCGCCGTCGTGGCCCGAGATGAGCACGACGTCGGCGTGCGCCTTGGAGACTCCGGCCGCGACGGTGCCGACCCCGATCTCGGAGACGAGCTTGACGTGGATCCGGGCCACCGGGTTGGCGTTCTTGAGGTCGTGGATCAGCTGAGCCAGGTCCTCGATGGAGTAGATGTCGTGGTGCGGCGGCGGCGAGATGAGGCCGACCCCGGGGGTCGAGTGCCGGGTCCTGGCCACCCACGGGTAGACCTTGTGGCCGGGCAGCTGTCCGCCCTCGCCGGGCTTGGCGCCCTGGGCCATCTTGATCTGGATGTCGTCGGAGTGCGTGAGGTAGAGACTCGTGACGCCGAAGCGTCCCGAGGCGACCTGCTTGACCGCCGAGCGGCGCTCGGGGTCGAGGAGGCGGTCGACGTCCTCGCCGCCCTCCCCGGTGTTCGAGCGACCACCGAGGTGGTTCATCGCGATCGCGAGCGTCTCGTGCGCCTCCTGCGAGATCGAGCCGTAGCTCATGGCGCCCGTGTTGAAGCGCTTGACGATCTCGCTGACCGGCTCGACCTCCTCGATCGGCACGGGCAGGCGCCCCGTGACCCCGGTCGGTCGGAAGCCCATGAGTCCGCGCAGCGTCATCAGGCGCGACGTCTGGTCGTCGACGCGGTCGGTGTACTGCTTGAAGATGTCGTAGCGGCGCTGGCGCGTCGAGTGCTGGAGGCGGAAGACCGTCTCCGGGTCGAAGAGGTGCGGCTCGCCCTCGCGCCGCCACTGGTACTCGCCCCCGACCTCGAGGGTGCGGTGCGGCTGGTGGACGCCGTCCGGCGGGTAGGCGCGCGCGTGGCGCTCGGCCGTCTCGCGGGCGATGACGTCGAGGCCGACGCCGCCGAGCTGGCTCACCGTGCCGGTGAAGTAGCGCTCGACGAGCGCCTGCGACAGACCGATGGCCTCGAAGACCTGGGCGCCGCGGTAGGACGCGACGGTCGAGATGCCCATCTTGGACATGACCTTGAGGACACCCTTGCCGAGCGCCTTGATGAGGTTGGCGACGGCCTTCTCGGCCGTCACGCCCTCGATCTCGCCGGCCCGGACGAGGTCCTCGACGGTCTCCATGGCGAGGTAGGGGTTGACGGCGGCCGCACCGAAACCGATGAGCAGCGCCACGTGGTGCACCTCGCGCACGTCACCGGCCTCGACGAGCAGGCCCACCTGGGTGCGGGTCTTCTCGCGGATGAGGTGGTGGTGGACGGCGGCCGTGAGGAGCAGCGACGGGATCGGGCGCGAGGTCGCGGCCGGAGTCGCGGTCGGAGAGCACGACGAAGCGCGCACCGCGGGTGATGGCCTGCGACACCTCGGCGAAGATCTCCTCGAGGCGGTCGCGCATGGCGGCCGCTCCCCCGGTGACGTCGTAGAGGCCGCGGACGACGTGGGTCGCGTAGCCGGGCAGGTCACCGTCGGCGTTGATGTGCACGATCTTGGCGAGCTCGTCGTTGTCGATGACCGGGAAGTCGAGGACGAGCTGGCGGGCGTGCGACGGCGAGGCCGACAGGGCGTTGCCCTCGGGGCCCATGTAGGTGCCGAGCGAGGTGACGAGCTCCTCGCGGATCGCGTCGAGCGGCGGGTTGGTCACCTGGGCGAAGAGCTGCGTGAAGTAGTCGAAGAGCAGCCGCGGCCGCGACGACAGGACGGCGATGGGCGTGTCGGTGCCCATCGAGCCGAGCGCCTCGCCACCGGAACGGGCCATCGGGGTCAGCAGGATGCGCAGCTCCTCGGCGGTGTAGCCGAACGTCTGCTGGCGACGGGCGACCGAGGCCGCGGTGTGCACGATGTGCTCACGCTCCGGGAGGTCCTCGAGGCGGATGAGACCGGCATGCAGCCACTCGGCATACGGCTTGGCGGCGGCGAGCTGGGACTTGATCTCCTCGTCGCTGACGATGCGGCCGTGCTCGGTGTCGACGAGGAACATCTTGCCGGGCTGGAGGCGTCCGCGCTGGACGATGGTCTCGGGGTCGAGCTCGAGCACGCCGGACTCGGAGGCCAGCACGACGAGGCCGTCGTCGGTGACGGTGTAGCGACCCGGGCCGCAGGCCGTTGCGGTCGAGGACCGCGCCGACGAGCGTGCCGTCGCTGAAGCAGACGTTGGCGGGACCGTCCCACGGCTCCATGAACGTCGAGTGGAACTCGTAGAACGCCTTGCGCGCCGGGTCCATCGTGGCGTGGTTCTCCCACGCCTCGGGGATCATCATGAGGACCGCGTGCGGCAGCGAGCGGCCGCCGAGGTGGAGCAGCTCGAGCACCTCGTCGAAGCTCGCCGAGTCGGACGCCTCGGGGGTGCAGATCGGGAAGACCCGCTCGAGGTCGCCCGGGATGATGTCGGAGGTCAGCAGGCTCTCGCGCGCGCTCATCCAGTTGCGGTTGCCCTTGACGGTGTTGATCTCACCGTTGTGCGCGATGAAGCGGTAGGGGTGCGCGAGCGGCCACGACGGGAACGTGTTCGTCGAGAAGCGCGAGTGCACCAGGGCGAGCTCGCTGGCGAAGCGGGGGTCGGACAGGTCCGGGAAGAACGGCTCGAGCTGGCCGGTCGTCAGCATGCCCTTGTAGACGATGGTGCGCGAGCTGAGCGAGGAGAAGTAGACGCCGACCTCGTGCTCGGCCCGCTTGCGCAGGCAGAACGCGAGCCGGTCGAGCCCCAGCGCCACCTGCCGACCGATCGAGCTGCTGACGAACAGCTGCTCGAAGAACGGCATGCACTCGCGGGCCACGGCGCCGACGAGGTCGCCCTCGACGGGCACCTCACGCCAGCCGAGGACCTTGAGGTTCTCGGCGACCGCGAGCTCCTCGATGCGGGCCTTGGCCGCGGCCCGCTCGATGGGGTTCTGCGGCAGGAAGGCGATGCCCGCGGCATACGCCCCGTTGTTCGGCAGCGTGAAGGGGACCGTCGCGCGGAAGAACGCGTCGGGGATCTGGGTCAGGATGCCCGCGCCGTCACCGACGAGCGGGTCGGCCCCGGTGGCCCCACGGTGGTCGAGGTTGCGCAGCGCCGTGAGGGCGTGGTCGACGATGTCGTGGCCCGCCGTCCCCCGCATCGTCGCGATGAGGGCGACACCACAGGCGTCGTGCTCGAACTCGCGTCGGTAGAGACCGGAGTTCTCCGGGTGTGCACTGTAGAGGGCACTGGTGCGGGTGTGCGGCGGCATGTTCACCGTCCTTCTGCTGGGTCCCAGGCGGCGACCGCACGGGGCCACGCGACATGACTGAGGGCATGTGGACGGCACTGGCCACAGGCGTTTCTGGAGACGATATCGGAGTGGCCGCTCGTCCTACCTGTTGATACGGCGGATTCCGAATCCTGAGACGTCGTGCTCACCACCTCGGTAACGAACGGCGCGGAGCGCGTCACGACTGCGCCGGACGGTCCACCTTCGACTCGCTGGCAGCGGTGTCGTTCGACCCGTCGGGGGCAGCCTGGACCGAAGGATCTCCGGCCTCCCCCTGCTCGACCTCGGCGCCGTCCGGGTCGGCCTGCCCCGCCGGGGCGGCCGGCTGCTCCATGCGGCCGAAGCGGCGCCACAGGTAGACCCCGAGCAGGAAGACGAGGATCGAGACCCAGGTGTTGACGCGCTGGCCGAGGATGAGGTTGGCCGAGTCGCTGCGCATGTTCTCGATGACGATGCGCCCGACCGGGTAGCCCATGACGTAGGCCGCGAAGACCTGGCCGGCCTTGAGCGGGCGCCGGCGGCCGAGCCAGATGAGGAAGGCCGCGAGCAGCAGGCACCAGAGCGCCTCGTAGAGGAAGGTCGGGTGGAAGTAGCCCTTGACGACGGGGTTGCCCTGGGCGTCGACGACGGCGCGGCCGACCGAGGTGTCCCACTCGTAGATGCGCAGCCTCCACGGCAGGTCGGTCGGGGCGCCGTAGATCTCGTTGTTGAACCAGTTGCCGAAGCGGCCCATCGCCTGGGCGATCGCGAGGCCGGGCGCGGCGGCGTCGACGAAGTCGCGGAAGGCGACGCCGTTCTTGCGGCAGCCGATCCAGGCCCCGACGGCGCCCAGCGCAACCGCACCCCAGATGCCGAGACCGCCCTCGTAGATGGCGAAGGCCTTCCACGGGTCGCCGTTCTGGCCGAAGTACGGCTGCGGCGTGGTGATGAGGTGGTAGAGGCGCCCGCCGACGATGCCGAACGGCACGGCCCAGGCGGAGATGTCGATGGCGACGCCCTTGCGGTGCCCGCGGGCCTCGAGGCGCTTCTGCGTCAGCCAGACCGCGACGACGATGCCGGCGAGGATGCACAGGGCATACCCCCGGACCGGCAGGGGGCCGAGGTGCCAGACGCCGACGCTCGGCGACGGGATCTCGGCCGGCAGCGCGGCACCCAGGGCGGCGGGCACACCGGCGAGCAGGGTCATGACCGGCTCCGGCGCACGCCGTCGGCGAGCTCGCGGGCCAGGGCGCCGAGGGCGTCGAGACCCTGCTCCTCGGAGTCGGCCTCGGTGAGGCACCGCACGAGCGCGGAGCCGACGATGACGCCGTCGGCGTAGCTGGCCGACCTCGGCCGCCTGGTCGCCGGTCGAGACCCCCAGGCCCACGCAGACCGGCAGGTCGGTGTGCTCGCGGGTGCGGGACACGAGTGCATCGGCGGCGTCGCCGACGCTGGCGCGCGCCCCCGTGACACCCATGACGGCGGTCGCGTAGACGAACCCGCGGCAGGCCGAGGTGACGGCGGCCAGGCGCTCCGGCGTCGAGCTCGGGGCGACGAGGAAGACCTTGTCGAGGTCGTGGGCGTCGGCGGCCGTGATCCATTCGCCGGCCTCGTCGGGGATGAGGTCGGGCGTGATGAGACCGGCGCCCCCGGCGGCGGCGAGGTCGGCGGCGAACCGCTCGACGCCGTAGCGCAGGACGGGGTTCCAGTACGTCATGACCAGCGCACCGGCACCGGCGCCCGAGACCTCACGGGCCGCGGTGAAGATGTCGCTCAGGTGCACGCCGCCGGCCAGCGCCCGCACCGCGGCGTCCTGGATGACCGGGCCGTCCATGACGGGGTCGCTGTAGGGCACGCCGATCTCGACGATGTCGACGCCGGACTCGACGAGGACCTTCATCGCCTCGATCGAGCCCTCGACGGTGGGGAAGCCGACGGGGAGGTAGCCGATGAGGGCCGCACGGTTGTCGGCGCGGCACTTCTCGATGACGGTGCCGACGCTCACTGCTCGACCCCCATGGCCTTGGCGCCGCCGTCGTCGTCGGGGAGGCGGGTCCCGCCCTCCTCGTCGATGAGGCCGAACCACTCGGCCGCGGTGTGGACGTCCTTGTCGCCGCGCCCCGAGAGGTTGACGAGCAGGACGGCGTCGGGGCCGAGCTCGCGCCCGACCTTCATCGCGCCGGCGAGGGCGTGCGCGCTCTCGATCGCCGGCAGGATGCCCTCGGTGCGGGACAGCAGCGAGAGCGCCTCCATCGCCTCGACGTCGGTGATCGGGCGGTACTCCGCCCGCCCCGACTCGAGCAGGTGGGCGTGCTCCGGGCCGACGCTGGGATAGTCCAGGCCCGCCGACACGCTGTGCGACTCGACGGTCTGGCCGTCGGAGTCCTGCAGGACGTAGGTGAAGGCGCCGTGGAGCACGCCCGGGATGCCCGCCGCGAAGCGCGCGGCGTGCTTGCCGGTCTCGACGCCCTCGCCACCCGCCTCGAAGCCGATGAGTCGCACCGACCGGTCGTCGATGAAGCGGTGGAAGATGCCGATCGCGTTGGAGCCGCCGCCGACGCAGGCGAGCACGGCGTCGGGCAGGCGGCCGACGAGGTCGAGCACCTGCTGGCGCGCCTCGACCCCGATGACGCGGTGGAAGTCGCGGACCATCTCGGGGAACGGGTGCGGGCCGGTCACGGTGCCGAGGACGTAGTGGGTCGTCGAGACGTTGGCCACCCAGTCGCGGAACGCCTCGTTGACGGCGTCCTTGAGCGTCTTGCTGCCGTTGTCGACGGGCACGACGGTGGCGCCGAGCAGGCGCATCCGCGCGACGTTGAGGGCCTGGCGCTCGGTGTCCTTGCGGCCCATGTAGACGACGCACTCGAGCCCCAGCAGGGCGGCGGCGGTCGCCGTGGCGACCCCGTGCTGGCCCGGCGCCGGTCTCGGCGATGACGCGGGTCTTGCCCATGCGCTTGGTGAGCAGCGCCTGGCCGAGGACGTTGTTGATCTTGTGGGACCCCGTGTGGTTGAGGTCCTCGCGCTTGAGGATGACGCGGGCGCCGCCGCAGTGCTCGGCGAACCGCGGCACCTCGGTGATGATGCTGGGCCGGCCGGTGTACGTGCGCTGCAGCCGCTCGAGCTCGCCGACGAACTCGGGGTCGACGACGGCCTTGCGCCAGACCTCCTCGAGCTGCTCGAGGGCGGGGATCAGCGCCTCGGGGACGTAGCGTCCGCCGAACCCTCCGAAGCGGCCGTATGCCGGCACGTTGGATGTCGTGGTCATGCTCACTCTCCTGCCGCGCCCGGGCGGGCCGTGGCCCGGACCGCGGTCGCGGCGTCGATGAAGCCGCGGATCGCGGCCTCGGGGGCACCGTCCTTGACGAGGGCCTCGCCGACGAGGACCGCACCGGCGCCCGCGCGGACGTAGGCGGCCACGTCGGCCGGACCGCTCACGCCCGACTCGGCGACGCCGACGACGCCCTCGGGAACGCGCGGCAGCAGGTCGGTGACGGTGCGAGGGTCGACCTCGAGGGTCTTGAGGTTGCGGGCGTTGACGCCGACGAGAACGGGGTCGAGCGCGAGCGCCCGGTCGAGCTCGGCGGCGTCGTGGACCTCGATGAGCGCCGTCATGCCGAGGTCGCGGGCCTGGTCGTGCAGGTCACGCAGCAGAGCGTCGTCGAGCGCGGCGACGATCAGCAGGATGAGGTCAGCGCCGTGCGCGCGAGCCTCGGCTCACCTGGTAGGCGTCGACCATGAAGTCCTTGCGCAGCAAGGGTGTTCGGACGGCGGCGCGCACCTCGTCGAGGTCGGCGAGGCTGCCGGAGAACCGTCGCTCCTCGGTGAGCACGCTGATGGCGCTCGCTCCGCCGGCGGCATACGACCGCGCCAGCAGGCCGGGCTCGGGGATCTGGGCGAGGGCCCCCTTGCTCGGGCTAGACCGCTTGACCTCCGCGATGACGGCGACGCCCTCGGCGGAGCGGATGCCGGGCATCGGGTCGAGCGCGGGACGCACCGAGGTGAGCCTGCGCCTCGAGCTCGGCGAGCGGCTGGGCGACGCGACGGCGCTCGAGATCCTCGCGGACGCCGCTGATGATCCCGTCGAGAACCGTCGACACCGCGCTCAGCTCTTGCCGACCGTGCCGGTGCCCGACTCGTCGGGGGCGTCGACGAGCGAGCCGCCCTGGGCGTGGTGTCCGTCATGGCCGTAGCCGGCCATCGACATGACCTTGCCCGCGCCGACGCCGATCACGATGACGACGGCGCCGATGATGCCGACGACCAGGCTGGGGATGACGATCGCGACCGACTGCGATGGCCGTGCCGAGCAGGATGATCCCGACTCCGGTCCAGGCGGCGGTGCTGTGACCGTGGTCCTCGTGCTGCTCTTCCATGGGGTCCTCTCTGGTCCGATCGGCGTCCAGGCCCGTGCGGGCCGACGTGGGTCCATTCTGTCAGGTCTCGTCAGGGGCGTCGTCCAGGGTCGGGTCCCGCCCCTCGGACAGCTCGTCCCACGTGGTGCGCACCTCGCCCCTGGGTCCGCTCGCAGGCTTGTCGCCGCGTTCGTAGCGCCCCGAGAGACCGGCCCAGGACCGGCTCGAGACGGCGGTCAGGACGGCACCCACCGCCAGCAGGGCGGCGACGAGCACCGCGATCCAGGCCCACGCGGTGCTCGAACCCGTCGCGGCGGGTGCCGTCGTGCGGGCGAGCTCGCGTGCGACGGCTTCGGCCACCGTGGCCACGGGGCGCAGCGCGACGAGGAGGGTCATCGCCAGGGCGCCGAGCGAGGCCAGCACGAGAACGACCGCGGCGACGGCACGGATGACGCGCCCCCCGGTCATGAGGCCGAGCAGAGCCACGACGCAGACCGCCGTGAGTCCGACGACGCCCGGCGCGGCCGCACCGCCAGTCACGTCGGTGACCGCCTGGCTGAGGACGTCACGGGACTCGCCGCTCGCCCAGGTCCGCGTGGTGAGGCCGAGAAGCAGGGCTGCGGGGACGAGGACGACGAGCGCCGCGCGCTTCTTGTCGAGGACGAGGGGCCCGCGGTGGATGTGGTCCGCGGTCGGTTCGGCAGAGGTCATGCGCGGTGGTCTCCGAGGGGTCGCAGGCCCGCCGCGGCAGCGACGGCGCGCAGGGCGGCGGCGGCCTTGTTGACCGTCTCCTCGTACTCGAGGTGGGGCACCGAGTCGGCCACGATGCCCGCTCCGGCCTGGACGTGCGCCAGGCCGTCCTTGATGAGGGCCGTGCGGATCGCGATCGCCATGTCGAGGTCGCCGGCGAAGTCGAGGTAGCCGACGACGCCGCCGTAGAGACCGCGACGCAGCCCCTCGTAGGCGTCGATGAGGGCCATGGCGCGAGGCTTCGGCGCCCCGCTCAGCGTGCCGGCGGGGAACGTCGCGACGAGCGCGTCGTAGGCGCTCCGGTCGTCACGGAGGTCGCCGACGACCGTCGACTCGATGTGCATGATGTGGCTGTAGCGCCGGATCGACATGAAGTCGACGGTGTCGACGGTGCCGGCGCGGCAGATGCGCTGGAGGTCGTTGCGGGCGAGGTCGACGAGCATGAGGTGCTCGGCCCGCTCCTTGGCGTCGCCGAGCAGCTCCTCGGCGAGGTGCGCGTCGTGGTCGGGGCTCTTGCCGCGGGGACGCGAGCCGGCGATCGGGTGGGTGATCGCCTGTCGCCCCGTCACCTTGATGAGGGCCTCGGGGCTCGAGCCGACGATGTCGTAGGCCGAGCCGTCGGGGTGCGGCAGGCGCAGGAGGTACATGTACGGGCTGGGGTTGCTGACGCGCAGCGCCCGGTAGACGTCGAGGGCGTCGGCCCGGCACGGCACGGTGAAGCGCTGCGAGACGACGATCTGGAAGGCCTCGCCGGCGCGGATCGCCTCCTTGGCCTCCTCGACCATCGACTCGAACCCCGGCTGGGTGTGGCTGCTCGTCGGACGACTCTCGATCGGCTCGATGGTCGCCACCGTGCTCGGCGCCGGCGCCGCGAGCTCGTCGGTCATCCGGTCGAGCCGGGCGACGGCGTCGGCCCAGGCGTCCTCGATGCGCTCGTCGGTCGCGTCGTGGTTGACGGCGTTGGCGACGAGCAGCAGGGATCCGTCGCTGTGGTCGAAGACGGCGAGGTCGGTGGTGAGCATCATCGCGACCTCGGGAAGGTCGAGCTCGTCCCGGCCGCCGTCGGGCACGTTCTCCCACCGGCGCACGGCGTCGTAGGTGATGGCACCGACGAGGCCACCGGTCAGCGGCGGCAGTCCGGGCGTGCGCGGGGTGGCGAGGGCTGCGACGGTGTCGCGGACCGCTTCTGCGGGATCGCCGTCGGTGGGCAGACCGATCGGTGGTTCGCCGATCCAGTGGGCACTCCCGTCCTTCTCCGTCAGGGTCGCAGCGCTGCGGGCTCCGACGATCGAGTAGCGCGACCACACGCCCCCGTGCTCCGCGGACTCGAGCAGGAACGTGCCCGGAGCGTCCTTCGCGAGCTTGCGGTAGACCCCCACCGGGGTCTCCGCGTCGGCCAGCACACGGCGTACGACCGGGATGACGCGGCGGTGCTCGAGCGCGAGCTCGGTGAACACCTCGAGGCTCGGCCACGTGCGGCCCCACGCGAGGTCGGCGTGCGGCGCAGGAGTGGCGAGCGAGGTGTTCGAGTCAGGCACCGAGCCATTCTGGCCCACCCGGTCGTATGCCGTGTCCCCGCCTCACCCGTCGAGAGGCCACGTCTGGCCGCCCCTCACCCGTCGAGAGGCCACGTCTGGCCGCCCCTCACCCGTCGAGAGGCCACGTCGCCGCCCTTCACCCGTCGAGCGGCCACACTGGCCTTTCGACCGTCAGGAGGCGGCCACACGTGGCCTTTCGACCGTCAGGAGGCGGCCAGTACGTGGCCTCTCGACGGTCAGGAGGCGGCCGTACGTGGCCTTTCGACGGTCAGGAGGGGGTGGGGGCCTCGGGGGCGGGCTCCCCGACGGTGGCGGGGAGGACTCGCGCGTCGAAGCAGGTGCGGTCGCCGGTGTGGCAGGCCGCGCCGACCTGGTCGACCGAGAGGAGCAGCGCGTCCCCGTCGCAGTCGAGGCGCACCCCCTTGACCCACTGCACGTGGCCGCTCGTGTCGCCCTTGCGCCAGTACTCCTGACGGCTGCGCGACCAGAAGGTCACACGGCCCTCCCCGAGCGTGCGGCGCAGGGCCTCGTCGTCCATCCAGCCGACCATGAGGACGTCGCCCGTGTCGTGCTGCTGCACGACGGCGGCGACGAGTCCGTGCTCGTCGCGCTTGAGCAGCTCGGCGATCTGGGGGTCGAGGACGGTCGGGTCGGGCATCGGGTCAAGGGCGTCGGTCACCCGGACATTCTGCCGTGACTGCTCAGACCGCCTGCTGCTGGGCCACCCACGACTCGTGCAGCTTCGAGTAGACGCCCCCGAGGCGGACGAGCTCGGTGTGGGGACCGCGCTCGACGATGCGCCCCGCATCGACGACGATGACCTCGTCGGCGGCCTGGGCGGTCGAGAGCCGGTGCGCGATGGCGATCGACGTGCGGCCGCGGGTCAGCGAGTCGAGGGCTCGCTGGATGCGCACCTCGGTGCTCGGGTCGACCGCGGACGTGGCCTCGTCGAGGACGAGCAGGTCGGGGTCGGCGAGGTAGGCCCGGGCGAGCGCCACGAGCTGGCGCTCCCCCGCCGACAGGGACTCCCCGCGCTGCCCGACATCCGTCGCCAGCCCCAGGGGCAGCGTGGACACCCAGGGGTCCAGTCCGAGCTCCGTGAGCGTGAGCCGGACGTCCTCCTCACTCGCCTCGGGGCGTCCGAAGCGGATGTTGTCGAGCAGCGTGCCGTCGAAGAGGAAGCCCTCCTGCGGCACGAGCACGACGCGGGAACGGAGCGAGGAGAAGCGGATCGTGCGCAGGTCGACCCCGTCGAGGAGCACCTGCCCGCTGCTCGAGTCCATGAGCCGGGTCAGCAGCTTGGCCAGCGTCGACTTGCCCGATCCGGTCTCGCCGACGATGGCCACCCGACTGCGCGGCGCGATGGTCAGGTCGATGTCGTGGAGCACGGGCTCGCCACCGGGATAAGCGAATCCGACCTCGTTGAACTGCACGGTGATCGGCCCACGCGGCAGCGTCACGCCGGACTCGCCGGGGTCGGAGACGTCGGCCGGGGTGTCGATGATGCCGATGACGCGGCGCCAGCCCGCGACGGCGTTCTGCATCTCGTTGAGGATCTCGGTGGCCTGCTGCACGGGCTGCGTGAAGAGGTTGACGAGGAAGAGGAAGGCGAGCAGCTCGCCGAGGGTGAGGCTCCCCCGCGCGGCGAGGATCGTGCCCACGACGAGGACGACCGCGGTCGTCAGGCCGGAGACGAGCTGGCCCGACGTGAACGCGACCACCGAGCGGGCCTGGGCGCCGATGGCGGCCTTGCGGTGCGACTCGACGGCGGCGTCGATGCGCTCGGCCGTGCGGTCCTCGACGCCGTAGGCGCGGATCGCCTGGGCACCGACGACGGCCTCGGAGATCGCGCCGAGCATGTCGCCGACGCGCTCGCGCACCCGCGTGTAGGCCCGGCCGACGACGCCCTGGAACTTGCGGATGATGACGAACAGCGGCACGAAGCAGAGCCACACGACCAGGCCGAGCAGCGGGCTGTAGACGACCATGAGCACCGTCGCGAGCGTGATCTGCGCGATGTTGATCAGCAGCATGAGCCCGCCGAACTGCACGAACATCGAGATCGTGTCGACGTCGGACGTCACGCGGGAGACGAGCGACCCGCGCCGTTCGCTGTTCTGGGTCAGCATCGCGAGGTCGTGGATGTGACGGAACGCCTTGAGCCGCAACGTCGCCAGACCGTTCTCGGACGACCGGAAGAGGCGGATGTTGACGAAGTAGGCGGAGAAGGCCGTCACGACGACACCGACGAGCGCGATCCCGATGTAGCGCGCCACGACCGCCATGTCGGGGCCGCCGGCAGCGAGGATGCCGTCGTCGGTGATGCGCTGGACGACGAAGGGCACCAGCACCCGGCCGAGGGTCGACAGCACGGCGAGCAGCACCGTGACCCAGATGCCCTTGCGCAGCTCGGGTGAGAGCTCGACGCCACGACGCAGCGTCTGCCACGTCGTCATCTCCTTGCCCGTCGCGACACCGTGGTGCTCGACGAGGACCTGGGACCGCATGCTCATCGGGAGACCTCCTCGGCCGCGTCGGCCCCGCGCCCGGGTTCGTCGGCGTACTCCTCGTCGGCGGCGATCGCCTCGCGTTCGGCGGCCTCGCGGGCGTATGCCGTGACGAGCCGTTCGTAGCCCACGCACCTGCCGAGCAGCTGGTCGTGGGAGCCGTGGTCCACGACGCGACCGGCCTCCATGTAGACGACCTCGTCGGCGAGCAGGATCGTGGCCATCCGGTAGGCGACGACGAGGACGGTCGTCCCCGAGCTCGCCTCACGCAGCCGCGCCAGGATGGCCTGCTCGACGCTGGGGTCGACGGCGGAGGTGGCGTCGTCGAGGATGAGCAGCTGGGGCTCGCGGATCACCGCGCGCGCCAAGGCGATTCGCTGGCGCTGGCCCCCGGAGAGGCTGGCGCCGCGCTCGCCCACCCGGGTCTCGAGCGCGTTGGGCAGCTTCTCGACGAAGCCGGCGCCCTGCGCGACGTGCAGGGCGCGCCAGACGCTCTCGTCGTCGTGCTCGACACCGAGCGTGATGTTGCCGCGGACGCTGTCGTCGAACATGAAGGTCTGCTGCGCCACGAGCGCGGCGACGTCGCTGACGCCGCCCCGGCGCACCTCGCGCAGGTCGACGCCGTCGACGAGCACGGCGCCCGAGTCGGGGTCGACGAGCCGCATGACGAGGTTGGTCAGCGTCGACTTGCCGCTGCCGGTGGGTCCGACGATCGCGACCGTCGCTCCGGGCGCGACGTCGAGGGTGACGTCGACGACGGCCGGGTTGAGGTCGGCCTCGCCGGTCTCGGTCTCGATCTCGTAGGCGTACGCGAGCCGCTCGGTCTGCAGGTGGCTCGCCGTGCCGGACGGGAGCGAGCGCTCGCCGAAGGTCATGCTGCCCGTGGCGTCGAGGACCGCCGACACGCGGTTCCAGCCGACGACCGCGCGCGGCAGCTCGGCGAGGACCCAGCCGAGCGCCCGAACGGGGAACGCGAGGATGGAGAAGAGGTAGGCGATCTGGACGACCTCGGCGGCCGTGAGCTGGCCGCTGCTCACGCGCAGCGTGCCGACGAAGAGCACGGCGAGCGTGCCGATCGTGGGGATGGCCTCGATGGCGGGGTCGAACCGGCCACGGGTGCGGCCGACCTCGATGTTGGCGTCGCGCAGCTCGTGGGTCACGACGCGGAAGCGCTCGGCCTCGTGGTCCTCGCGCCCGAGCGACTTGACGATCAGGGCCGCCTCGAAGCTCTCGTGGGCGACCTCGGAGACGTCGGCGCGCAGCTGCTGGGCGCGGGTCACCCGCGGCGACATGGCGCGCTGGAAGGCGACGTTGGCCAGGAAGAGCATCGGGAAGACGGTGAGCCCGACGAGGGCGAGCCACGGGTCGACGATGACCATCTGGACGATGCCGAAGACGAGCATGACGACGACACCGAGGGCCATCGGCAGCGGCGCGAAGATGTTCCACGTCGCCTCGACGTCGGCGTTCGCGTTGGAGAGCAGCTGACCCGACGGGTGCTTGTGGTGCCAGCTGAGCGGGAGCCGGAGGTACTGCCGCGTGACCTGGCGGCGGTACATCGCACCGAGGTTGTACATCGCGACGCCGCCGGCGATGCGGCGGCCGATGACGCCGACGATCGTCGTCAGCACGACGGCGGCCATGACGCCGCCGATGAACCACAGCTGGGAGGCCGTCACGTGCCCGGCCTCGATGGCCGGGGCGACGGCCCGCTTGACGACGAAGCCGATCGCCGCGGCCGTGAGGCTCGTCATGACGCCGTAGACGACGCTGCCGAGCACGGCGAGGGCGAACCAGCGCGGCTGGCCCTTGATGCCCCGGCCGATGACGGCGAGACCCTCGCGGAGGGTCGAGGTGGGCGGGACGTTCACGGTGTGCTGCTCCCCTGGTGACGTGCTCTGTTGTCGACCCCACAGCCTCTCACGTGGCGCTGACACCCCGGTCACCCGCACGCCTGGCCCAGAGCCACTCCGCGGCAGCACCCGCACCCGGGCTCCTCCACCCGCCGGAACCCCAGCCGCGCCAGGACCCGGTGGCTCGCGACGTTGTCGGGCTCGGTGTGGGCCACGACGGACAGCCCGGACGCCTCGAGCGAGCGCACCATGCCGGACAGGACGTCCGTCATGAGCCCGCCACCCCGGGCCTGCGGGGCGAGGCCGTAGCCGACCTCGACGACGCCGTCCGCCGGCGGGCCGAAGCAGCCGATCGAGCCGACGACGAGCCCGTCGGACCTGCCGGACGATGTGGCGCGGGGACCACGCATCGGGCCCCGTCTCGGGCAGCATCCCGATGGCGTCGAGGTCGTCCTCGTCGCGGGTAGCCCTCGGCCCACTCGGCCGGCGCTCCCCGGCGCGCATCGCGGCGGCCTCCTCGGACGTGATCGGCACGAGGCGCGCCTCCCGGGTCTCGATCGGTGCATGGTCGATCGGCTTCGCGGGCGCGCCGGTGGGGACCCAGTGCCGCAGCACGCCGTCCCGCTCGTCCTCGAGGACGCCGCCGCACGAGGTGATGGTCCGCGCCGACGCCGTGTTCGTCGCGTCGCACGTCACGAGGACGGGGTCGATGCCGCGGGCCGCGGCGAGGGACAGCGCGAGACCCAGCGCCGCGCGCGCGACCCCCTGGCGCCGCGAGCCCGGCGGCACGGCATACCCGATGTGGCCGCCCTCCGCGACCAGCGACGGGGTGAGCGCATGTCGCACCGCGATGGTGCCGATGACGCGACCGTCGCGCACGATCCACCGGTTCGACGACGGCACCCGCCCCTCGGGGAGGGCCTCGTCGGCGCGTTCCATGCGGCCCAGCCAGTCCACCCACTCCTCGAACACGGCGGGGTCGCGCAGCGGCTCGCGGTCGACCGGCCGGTAGCTCGAGCCGTGGATGGTGGCGCCGGCGAAGTCATCGACCATCTCCCACCACGAGTCGGACAGGTCGACGGTGGGGCGCACGAGCTCGATCACCGTCCGACCCTAGAGAGCGGCCGCCCTCGACGGCCACCCGATTCGGCCGCTGCAGTCCCCTGAGAGGATGGGGCCATGACGCGCCACGCCCAGTCCGAACGCCTCCTGCTCTGCGACGAGCTCGACCGGCTCGGGCCCGACGAGCCGACCCTGTGCGAGGGCTGGGACACCCGCGACCTGGCGGCGCACCTCGTCATCCGGGAGGGACGACCCGACCTCGCCGTCGGCAACATCGTCCCGTTCCTGCACGGTCGCCTCGAGCGCGAGCAGCACCGGATGGCGCAGGGCGACTACGCCGCCCTCGTCGCGGCGGTCCGTCGCGGTGCGCCGGCGTGGAACCCCATGTCACGCCCCAAGATCGACGAGCTGACCAACCTCGTCGAGTACTTCGTGCACCTCGAGGACGTTCGCCGCGCGCAGCCCGACTGGGAGCCGCGCGAGCTACCTGCGGCGCTGCAGGGCAAGCTGTGGTCGGCGCTCAAGCGCTCCGCCCGACTGACGTTCCGCAAGGCCGCGACGGGCATCGTCCTCATCGGCGAGGGCCAGGGCCGGTATGCCGCGAAGCTGCCCGACCAGCACGGCACCGTCGTGCTCCGCGGCACGCCGGCCGAGCTCGTCCTCTTCGCGTACGGCCGCCCGGCCGTGGCACGGGTCGAGCTCGAGGGCGACGCGGACGACATCGCGGCGCTGCAGCAGGCGGACCTGGGCATCGGCTGACGCGCTGCAGCGCTCCCGCGCTCAGCGCTGCCGCCCCGAGGTCACCGGACGGTCAGACCGGCTGCCCGCAGGGCGTCCTTGACCTGGCCGACGGTGAGCTCGCGGTAGTGGAAGACGCTGGCCGCGAGCACCGCGTCGGCGCCCGCCTCGACGGCCGGCGCGAAGTGCTCGACCCGTCCGGCGCCGCCGCTCGCGATGACGGGCACCGACACCGCCGCGCGCACGCGGCGGATGAGCTCGAGGTCGAAGCCGTTCTTGGTGCCGTCGGCGTCCATCGAGTTGAGCAGGATCTCCCCCGCTCCGAGCTCGGCGGCCCGTGCGCACCACTCGACCGCGTCGAGGTCGACCGGGGTGCCGGCCGCCGTGCGTCGTCATGACGAAGTCGTCCGTGGGCTGCCCGTCGTCGCCGAGACGACGGCGGACGTCGGCCGACAGGACCAGCACCTGCGCGCCGAAACGGCTCGCGATCTCGGCGATCAGCTCGGGCCGGGCGATCGCGGCAGTGTTGACCCCGACCTTGTCGGCGCCGGCGCGCAGCAGGCGGTCGACGTCGTCGACGGTCCGCACGCCACCCCCGACCGTGAGCGGGATGAAGACCTGCTCCGCCGTGCGGCGCACGACGTCGTAGGTCGTCTCCCGGTCACCGCTGCTCGCCGTCACGTCGAGGAAGGTCAGCTCGTCGACGCCCTGCGCGTCGTAGAGCTCGGCCAGCTCGACCGGGTCGCCGGCGTCGCGGAGGTTCTCGAAGTTGACGCCCTTGACGACCCGGCCCGCGTCGACGTCCAGGCAGGCGATGACTCTCGTGGCGACCGGCATGCGACAAATCTATGGCAGGGGCACGACTGGGTAGTCTCGCGCCCATGTGGGACGACGTGACGCGGGCGCCGTGCGAGGACCATGTCTCCGCCGTCGTGTCGCTCGCGCTCGCCTCGCCGGCCCGGTGCGGCGACGTCGTCGTCATCGCCCTCGACGGTCCCAGCGGCGCGGGCAAGACGACGCTCGCCCGCGGGGTCGAGCTGGCGCTCGAACCGGTCGCTCCCGTGGCCGTCGTGCACATGGACCACCTCTACCCGGGCTGGGACGGGTTGGCCCGGGGCCCCGGAGCTGCTCACCACGCAGGTGCTGGAGCCGCTCGCCCGAGGGGAGCGGGCGGCATACCGGATCTGGAGCTGGGTGCGCGACGAGTGGGCCGGCTCGCGTGAGGTGCCGCCGTGCCGCTTCCTCGTCGTGGAGGGGTGCGGCTCCAGCGTGCAGCCGGCGGGGGCGTATGCCGCCGTGTCCGTCTTCGTCGACGCCGACGTCGCGCTGCGGAGGTGTCGCGGGATCGAGCGCGACGGCGAGGCCTACCGTCCGCAGTGGCAGCGCTGGGCCGACCAGGAGACGGCGCTCTTCACGGCCGACGCGACCAGGCAGCGTGCCGACCTCGTTCTCGACACATCTAGTCTCTGACGGTGCGCACACGTCGACGAGCGGTCCGACCCCTCCCCGCGGTGTGGGTGATGGCCGTCGCGCTCGTCGCGGTCGCCGCCAACCTGCGGATCGCGATCACGAGCGTCCCCCCGCTCCTCGACGCGATCTCCACGGACCTCGGTCTGAGCCATGCCGCCGCGGGCGCGTTGACGACCCTGCCCGTCCTCTGCATGGGAGTCTTCGCCCCCGTGGCGAGCCGGATCGCCCACCGCACCGGCGCGGCGGGCGCCGTCCTCGGCGCGGTCATCGGCATCCTCGCGGGGACGGCCAGCCGCTTCGCCGGCGACCACGTCGTCGTGCTCTACGCGGGGACGTTCGTCTGCGGTGTCGGGATCGCCGTGGCCGGCACGCTGCTCCCCCGCCTCGTCAAGACCTACTTCCCTGCCCGAGCGCACCGGTCTCGTCACCGGCCTCTACATGCTGGCGATGATGGGCGGCGCCGCGCTGAGCTCGGCGATCGCCGTGCCTCTCGCCGACCGGCTCGGCAGCTGGCAGGCCTCGCTCGGCTCGTGGTCGGTCGTCGCCCTCGTCGGCGCCCTCGCCTGGGCCCCGTTCACGGTGCGCGCCAACCCCCACCACACGCCCGACGAGGAGGGGCCCGGTCGGCTCCCGTGGGGACACCCCACGGCCTGGCTCGTCGCCGGCTACCTCGCCCTGCAGTCCTGGTGCTTCTACTCCGCCGTCACGTGGCTCGCCCCCACCTACGTCGAGCACGGCTGGTCCCGTGAGCTCGGCCGGCTTCCTCGCAGCGGCCTTCAGCGGGGCACAGATCGTCTCGGGGCTGCTCGGGCCCGTCCTCAGCGACCGCACCCACGACATGCGTCGGCTCCTGCTGCCGGCGGCGACCCTCGGCGTCGCGGGCTCCGTCGGCATCTGGCTCGCCCCGCTGACGGCGCCGTGGCTGTGGGCGGTCGTGACCGGTCTCGGCCAGGGTGCGGCGTTCTCGCTCGCCCTCGTCCTCCTCGTGCGCTACGCGCGGACGCCGGAGGCGAGCGGGCGGCTGACCGGCATGGCCTTCCTCATCTCCTACGGCATCGCCTCGATCGGCCCGCTCGCCATGGGTCTCGTGCGCGACGTGACCGGCGGCCTGTCGCTCGTCTGGGGCGTCCTCGCGGCGGTCGGCGTGGTGCAGGCCGTCGTCGTGATGAGGCTGCGCCCCGACCTCCGCCGCGTCTCCTGAGGCGTCGCCTGAGACGTCGCCTGACGTCGACTGAGGCATCGACTGAGACGTCGACTGAGACGTCGACTGACGCGCACCGCCCCGTGACCCCCGGGGCTCCTGATGCAGTTGAGACGCGCAATTCGGGCAAACGGCATACAACGGAGGACAAACCTGTGCAGAATGCACGACGACGTGCTGACTGCAAGGAGACCCACGAATGCTGCCTCGCCCCACTCCGGTGACCGCGCCTGACCGCAAGGCCACCCTCGCGAGCCGCGGCCGCGTCGTCTCCGCGCTCATCGCCCTGGCCCTCGTCGCGGGCCTCCCCGGCCTCGTGGGCGCGGCCCCAGCCGCCGCTCTCGCCGCTCCGTCAGCCGTCAGCCTGTCGGTCGTCGCTGGGCCGACTCGCGGCGGCACGGTCGTCGACCTGTCGGGTTCCGGAGTGGGCGCGACGACGAAGGTCTTGTTCGGCACGACCACCGTCACCCGCATCACGCGGGTGTCGAGCACGAAGGTCCGGGTGCTCACCCCGGCCCACGCCGCCGGCCTCGTCAGTGTGCGCGTCGCCACGCCGACCGGCTCCTCACCCGCGTCGCCGCGGTCCACCTTCGCCTTCGACGCCGTTCCCACCCTCGGTGCCCTCTCGTCGCGGAGCGCATCGACGCGAGGGGGAACGACCGTCACCCTCACCGGCACAGGTCTGCAGCGGACGAGCTCGGTCCTCTTCGGTACCACCGCCGCGGCCGGCCTCACCCGCATCTCCTCGACCCAGGTCCTCGTGACCGTCCCGGCCCACCCGCTGGGGACCGTCGACGTGCGGGTCACGACGCCGGGCGGCACGTCGGCCGTCACCGCTGCGGGCCGCTTCAGCTACACCGCCCCGCCCGTCGTCAAGACCCCGACGGTCACGAGCCTGTCGGTGCCGGCCGGCCCGGTCCGTGGAGGCACCGTCATCGTCGTGGGCGGGACCAACTTCACCGGGACGAGCCACGTCACCTTCGGTGGGACGAGCGCCGGCTTCACCGTGCTGTCCAGCACCCAGCTGCGGGTCACGGCCCCGGCCCGCCCGGCCGGCCCCGTCAACGTCCAGGTGCGCACCGCGGCCGGTCTCTCACCGGCCTCCGCCGCGAACGCCTACTCCTACGAAGCCATCCCGACACTGACCGGCGCGTCTCCCGCCTCGGGACCCACGAGGGGCGGCACGCTCGTCACGCTGACCGGTACGGGCCTCGGTCGCGCGACAGCCGTGCAGTTCGGCACCGCCACGACCACGCAGGTCGTCCGCGTCTCGGCCACGACGCTCCGCGTCACCAGCCCGGCCGGCGCCGTCGGCACGGTCGACGTGCGCGTCACGACGCCGGGTGGCACCTCGAGTGTGACGACGCGCGCTCGGTTCGCCTTCCAGGCAACCACTCCTGCCGTGACCTCCCTGTCGGCCACCGCCGGACCGCTGAACGGCGGCACCCACGTCACCGTGACCGGGGTCGGCCTTTCCGGCGCGACCCGGGTGACCCTCGGTGGCACGCGCATTCCCTTCACGGTGCTGTCCGCCACGACCATCGCGGTCACGACGCCCGCCCACGCCGCCGGGCCCGTCTACCTCACCGTCACGACCCCGTACGGCACGTCGCCCGGAAGCGCGTCGAGCACCTTCGCGTTCGATCCCGTCCCCGTCATCGCGTCGGTGTCGCCGCAGACCGGTCCGCCGAGCGGCGGCACCGTCGTCACGGTGACCGGCACCGGCCTGACCCGCGCCACCACCATCCGCTTCGGCACGGTCGCAGCCACCAACCTCGTCCGGGTCTCGGACACGACGGTGCGCGTCACGACGCCTGCCCACGCATCCGGCCCGGTCGACGTGGTCGTCACCACCCCGGGCGGCACGTCCGCCGCCGGCGCGGGAGCACGGTATGCCTTCGGCTCCCCACCCGCCGTCACCGGACTGTCCGCTGCCGCAGGGCCACTGACCGGAGGCACGGTCGTGACGATCTCCGGCACCGGCCTCGGCGAGGCGACCGCCGTGCAGTTCGGCTCCGTCGCGGGCACCGGTCTCGTCCGGGTGTCCGACAGCACGCTACGGATCACCGCGCCGGCCCAGGCCGAGGGCGCCGTCCCGGTTCGTGTCGTGAACGCCAACGGGACGAGCCCCGTGACCACGAGTGGCGTCTTCACCTACGCCGGGGTCCCGGCCGTCACGGCGCTGTCGACCCCGGCCGGCCCGCTGAGCGGCGGGGCCGTCGTCCTCACGGGGACGCGGCTCGGTCTCGCCACCGGCGTGGTTTTCGGCACGACGCCCGGCACCGGGCTCGTCCGCGTCTCGGACACCCAGCTGCGCATCACCGCTCCGGCACGCCCGGCAGGCCCCGTCGACGTGCGTGTCACGACCCCCGGTGGGGTCTCACCGGTCGTCGCGGCGGCGCAGTTCACCTATCAGGCCGTCCCGACCGTCTCGTCCCTGTCCCCCGCTCTGGCTCCCACGAAGGGCGGGGGCAGCATCACGCTGACGGGGACGGCATACGACCGGGTCTCTGCCGTGACGTTCGGAGGCGTCCCTGCGGCCGCGGTGACCCGCGTGTCGGCGACCCAGCTCCTCGTCACCGTGCCGCCCCAGGCCGAGGGTGGCGTCGACGTGCGCGTCACCACCCCGGGAGGCACATCGGCGGTCGTGCCCGGCGGACGCTTCACCTACCAGAACCCGCCTGTCATCGCCTCGGTGACCCCGGCCTCCGGCCCACTGAACGGCGCCGTCGTCACCCTGCTCGGTACGTCGTTCACCGACGTGAGCGCGGTGCAGTTCGACGGCGTCGCCGCGACGTCCTGGACCCGGGTCTCGGCAACGACGCTGACTGCCGTGGTGCCTGCTCGCCCGGCGACCGGCCCGATCACGATCCGGGTCACCACCCGGGCCGGTGCCGTCGACCGCACCGGCGGCTTCACCTATGTGGCCGGGGCCACCCTCCAGCCCGGCCAGGTGCTCTCGCCGGCCACTGCTCTGCGCTCCCCGGCCGGCACGTACACCGCCGCGATGCAGGCGGACGGCAACCTCGTCGTCGCGACGTCGGCCGGCGCCGTCCGTTGGACGAGCGCGACCCCGGGCTCCGGCAACCGCCTCCAGGTGCGCCCCGACGGCAACGTCGTCATCGTCCGCACGAACGGCACGGTCGCCTGGTCGAGCGGCACCGGCGGGTGGACCGGTGGCGTGCTCACCCTGACGGACGCCGGACTGCTCCAGGTGCGTCAGGGCACGACGACGGTGTGGGACCACCGCGGCGTCCGCTACGACCGGATGCTGCCCGGACAGGTGCTGCGCCCCGGGGAGTCGCTCGTCTCCTCCAACCAGGCGTGGAGCCTCGTCATGCAGAGCGACGGCAACCTCGTCCTGAGCTCGGCCCAGGGCAAGCGCCAGTGGTCGTCCTTCACGTCAGGCAGCGGCAGCACGGCCACGATGCAGGCCGACGGCAACTTCGTCGTCCGCGACGGTCGCGGGATCCTCCAGTGGTCGACGCAGACCAGCGGTTCAGGGTCGGTCGTACGCGTGCTCACGACCGGCAACGTCGCCGTCTACCAGGGCTCCGTCGTCACGTGGGCCATCACCGGCGGCCCCGCGCCGTCGGGCTGGGCGTGCTACTCGCGGGCCACCCAGGACTGCATCCAGAGGTTCGGCTACTACGGCCAGCGCGCGTGGTACTACCCCGTCGACGCCTGGGGCAACAACTGCACGAACTACTCGGCCTACCGCCTGTCCCGCGACGGCGTGCAGAACCCGGGCAACCTCGGCAACGCCAACACGTGGGACGACAACGCGCGAGCCAAGGGCTTCGCCGTCGACCAGAGTCCGCGGGTCGGCGACATCGCCCAGTGGAACTCCAACCACGTCGCCTACGTCGACTGGGTCAGCGCCGACGGCAACACCATCGCGATCTCCGAGAGCGGCTACGGCGGCACGGTGCTGGGGACGACGTACACCTCGATGAGCGGGCGCCGGATCATCGCGCGCGGCAGCTACTCCTGGCCGTCGAACTTCATCCACTTCCGCTGACGGCTCTGCGAAGGCCCCGGGTCGGCGCTCAGCCCCAGTAGTCGTCCAACGTTCGGGCCGAGTCCGCGGTGCCCTCGATGTCCTCGGCGGCGCCCTCGAACGCCGACGCCGTGCGCCGCTCCGTGACCGTCAGGCGCCCGCGGTAGAAGAGCATCGGCCGACCGGACTCGCCGTCCTCGAGGTCGAGCACCCGACCGATGACGACGTCGTGGTCGCCGGCGACGTGGACCTGCTCGACGGCGCAGTGCACCCGCATGAGCACGCCCGGCAGGCTCGGGCCGCCGTGCACCGACGGCGCCCAGTCCAGACCCGTCGAAACGTGCGCCATCGGCCGAGCCGAAGCGCGCGATGAGGTCGCGCTGGTCGTGCCCGAGCACGTTGACGGTGAAGCGACCGTGGTCGCGCATCCGCGGCCACGACCGCCCGCGGTGGTCGGCACAGAACAGCACGAGGGGCGGGTGCAGGGAGACGGACGCGAACGACTGGCAGGCGAACCCCACCGGCGCCGCTCCGTCCGCGAAGCCGGTCACGATGGTCACGCCCGTCGCGAAGTGGCCCAGCGCGTGCCGCATGCGCTCCGGCGTCGGGGCCCGGTCATGACGGGTCCAGCGGGCGCTCCGGCTCGCTCGCCTCGCCGAACGCCTGGATGAGGGCGGCGAGTCGGGAGGCCTCCCGGCCCGCCACGGGTCCGTCGGCCTTCTGGATCGCCATGACCGCGACGGAGTCGCCGTCCTCGAGGTCGAGCGTCACCCACGGCTCTCCGCCACCGAACTGGATGCCGACGACCTCCGGCCACGTGAGGGTGCGGGTCAGCATGAGGTTGCGCACGACGATGCCCGCCCGGCTCGGCACCGCGACGATCGAGGCGTAGCGCCAGGCGATGACGGCGACGGCGACGCCGAGGCCGAAGAACATCAGCCGGTCGCCGAGGCCCCAGCGGCCGTCGACCTGGGCCGGCATGACGACTGCGATGACGCCGAAGACGACGAGCGACGACCACGCCACCACGAGCGCCACCGTGCGGCCCCGCCGGGGCCGGAAGGGCGCCAGCGCGCTCGGAGCCCGAGTCGGCCTCGGGCGCCTGGTGCGACCCGGACTGCGGCGTCATGCGGTCCCTCCCACTGTCGTGCGTCACAGCCGGCAGGCGGCGATGTCGGTGACGAGGATGGCGCGCGCCCCGAGGTCGTAGAGCTCGTCCATGAGCCGGTTGCGCCCGAGCCGGGGCACCATGGCGCGCACGGCGACCCAGCCCGTCGTCCTGCATCGGCGAGACCGTCGGCGACTCGAGCCCGGGAGTCAGCTCGCAGGCCCGGTCGACGAGGTCCTTGGGGCAGTCGTAGTCGAGCATGACGTAGGTGCGGGCCGTGATGACGCCGGCGATGCGTCGTTGGAGCACCTCGATGGCCTGGGCCTCGCCGGGGCGGTCGCCGCGGATGAGGACGGCCTCGGACCGGAGGATCGGCTCGCCGAAGACCTCGAGGCCCTGCTGGCGCAGGGTCGTGCCGGTCTCGACGACGTCGGCGATGCAGTCGGCCACCCCCAGCGTGATGGCGGTCTCGACGGCGCCGTCCAGCCGCACGACCTCGGCGGACAGCCCGCGCGAGGTCAGGTCGGCTCGGACGAGACCGGCGTACGACGTCGCGACGCGCTTGCCCGCGATGTCCTCGACCGTGGCCACCTGACCGGGCTTGCCGGCATACCGGAACGTCGAGGCGCCGAAGCCGAGCGACATGACCTCGACGGCGTCGGAGCCGGAGTCGAGCAGCAGGTCGCGGCCGGTGACCCCGGCGTCGACGGTGCCCGAGCCGACGTAGACGGCGATGTCGCGCGGGCGCAGGTAGAAGAACTCGACGTCGTTCTCGGCGTCGGAGACGACGAGCTCCTTGCTGTCCCGACGCGTGCGGTAGCCCGCCTCGCGGAGCAGCTCGACGGTCGCGTCGGACAGGGAACCCTTGTTGGGCACGGCGATTCGCAGCATGGGGAAGAGAGTCCTCAGAGGTGGGAGTAGACGTCGTCGAGCGAGATGCCCTTGGCGAGCATGAGGACCTGCAGATGGTAGAGCAGCTGGCTGATCTCCTCCGCGGCCTCGTCGTTCGACTGGTACTCGGCGGCCATCCACACCTCGGCGGCCTCCTCGACGATCTTCTTCCCGATCGCGTGCACGCCGGCGTCGAGCTGCGCGACGGTGCCCGAACCCTCGGGTCGCGTCTGCGCCTTCTCGGCCAGCTCGGCATACAGCTGCTCAAAGCTCTTCACGGTGCCCCAGCCTACGGGCCGGGCGCCGACGGTCCCGACGGTGCTCACGACGTGGCGACGGAGCGGAGCGCCACGACGGTCGCGACCGCCGCCGTCGCGGCCTCGTGGCCCTTGTCCTCGGCGGATCCGGGCAGGCCTGCACGGTCGAGCGCCTGGGCCTCGTCGTCGCACGTCAGCACGCCGAAGCCGATCGGCGTGGCCGTGCGAACCGACACCTCGGTGATGCCGACCGTCGCCGCCTGGCAGACGTAGTCGAAGTGCGGGGTGCCCCCGCGGATGACGACGCCGAGCGCGACGAGCGCGTCGTAGCGGTCGGCCAGCGACGCGCACGCGACGGGCAGCTCGAACGTCCCGGGCACGCGGACGACGTCGACTGCCGTCACGCCGGCGTCGTCGAGGCCGCGACGGGCGCCGTCGAGCAGGCCGTCCATGACCTGCTCGTGCCAGCTCGCCGCGACGACCGCGACCCGGAGGCCGCTGCCGTCGGTCGCTGAGGGTGGGGGCGCCGTCCTTCATGCCGTCTCCTTGCCGCCGTGCCGGTCGTTCGTGACCGGGATGTCGTGGCCCAGGCGTTCGCGCTTGGTCGATGAGGTACTGCTCGTTGTCCTCGCCCATCGGGCCGTGCAGACGCTCGACGGCGACGACGTCGACGCCGAGGTGGCGCAGGGCCGTGACCTTGGTCGGGTTGTTCGTCAGCAGGACGACCTCGGTAGCCCCGAGGTCGTGCAGGATCGCCGCGCCGGCGGCGTACTCCCGCGCGTCGACGGGCAGCCCGAGGGCGGTCTGCGCGTCGACGGTGTCGGCCCCGCGGTCCTGCTGGGCGTAGGCGCGCAGCTTGTCGACGAGCCCGACGCCACGGCCCTCGTGACCGCCGAGGTAGACGACGACGCCGCCCTCGCTGCCGACCCGCGCCAGCGCCGCCTGCAGCTGGGGACCGCAGTCGCAGCGCAGCGACCCGAAGGCGTCGCCGGTCAGGCACTCGGAGTGCAGGCGCGTGAGCGACCGGGCCCGCGTGGCGCAGTCCCTGCAGCCCGCGGGGACTGACGAGCGCGACGTGCTCGTCGCCGGTCAGGGTGTCGCGGTAGCCGTGCGCGGTGAAGGTGCCGTGCACCGTCGGGATGCGGGTCGTCGCGAGACGCTCGACCCGGTCGAGGCGCTGGCGGTGGTCGACGAGCTGCTCGATCGTGATGACCGGCAGACCGAACTCGCGTCCGAGCGCGACGACCGCGTCGAACCGCATCATCGTGCCGTCGTCGTGGACGAGCTCGCCGATGACGCCGACGGGCGAGAGACCGGCGAGCCGGGTCAGGTCGACGGCTGCCTCGGTGTGGCCGGGGCGCGTCAGCACGCCACCGGGGCGGGCGCGCAGCGGCAGGACGTGTCCGGGGCGGATGAGGTCGGCGGGCGTCGCGTCGACGTCGGCGAGCACCTGGACGGTGCGGAGCCGGTCGGCCGCGCTGATCCCCGTCGTGACGCCCGTGGCCGCGTCGACCGACACCGTGTAGGCGGTGCGCAGCGGGTCGCGGTTGTCGGCGACCATCAGCGGCAGCTCGAGACGGTCGGCGACCTCGTCGGGCATCGGCGCACAGAGGTAGCCGGAGGAGTGGCGGATCGTCCACGCCATCCAGTCCTCGGTGGCGGTCTCGGCGGCGAGGACGAGGTCGCCCTCGTTCTCGCGGTCCTCGTCGTCGAGGACGAGGACGGGCCGGCCCGCCTGGAGCGCTTCGAGGGCCGACTCGACGGTCGAGAGGGTGGTCATGACACGACCTCCGGTCGGTGGGTGAGCAGGCGCTCGACGTACTTGGCGATGACGTCGACCTCGAGGTTGACGACGTCGCCGACTCCCCTGTGCCCCAACGTCGTCAGGTCGAGCGTGGTCGGGATCAGCGAGACGCCGAACAAGTCGTCAGCTGACATGGGCGACGGTGAGCGAGACCCCGTCGACCGTGATCGAGCCCTTCTCGACGACGTATGCCGCCAAGCCGGGTGGGAGCGTGAAGTCGACCGTCTCCCAACGGTCCCCGGGCGTGCGCGCCGTGATGGTGGCGGTGCCGTCGACATGGCCCTGGACGACGTGGCCGCCGAAGCGGCCGTCGGCAGGCATCGCGCGCTCGAGGTTGACGCGGTCGCCCGGAGCGAGCGCGCCCAGGCTGCTGCGGGCGAGGGTCTCGGCCATGACGTCGACCGAGAAGCCGGTGGCGTCGTGCTCGGTCACGGTGAGGCAGACGCCGTTGACGGCGATGGAGGCGCCGTGCGTCGCGTCGCTGACGACGAGGGGTCCGTCGATGCGCAGCACGGCCGAGTCGGTGCCGTGCTCGATCGCCGCGACGGTGCCCAGCTCCTCGACGATTCCGGTGAACATGTGTCTCCTCAGGGTTCGGCGTGTGCTCACGAGTCCGTGGCGGGTGTGGCTGTCGGGGGTCCGGCGGCAGGGACGGCATGGATGCGCACGTCTCCCCCGACGACGGCGACGTCGACGAGGTCGAGGCGGTGGACGTCCGCGATGGACCGGATGCCGAGGTCCGCGACGGCGGCGTGGCCCGCGCCGAGCAGGGCCGGCGCGACGTAGGCATAGACGTCGTCGACGAGACCAGCGGAGAGGAACGCCGCGGCCAGCGTCGGGCCGCCCTCGAGCCACACGTCGCGGACTCCCCTGCGCCACAACAGATCCAGGGCCTCCCGCGGCTCTCGCGTCGCGAGGTGGACGAGCGTCCCGGGCGCGTCACGGACCCGCGCAGCATCTGGGACGTCGCGCTCCCCCATCACCGCGCGGAGGGGCTGCCGCGGCGTGGGCTCGCCACCCGGCATACGCACCGTGAGACGGGGGTCGTCCGCGAGGACGGTGCCGGTGCCGACGAGCACGGCGTCCCGGGTGGCCCGCAACAGGTGGACGTCGGCGCGTGCGGCATCGCCCGTGATCCACTGGCTGGTGCCGTCGGCGGCGGCGCTCCGACCGTCGAGGGTCGTGGCGAGCTTCCACGTGACGAGAGGGCGGCCGAGCGCCACGGTTCGCGCCCACCGCTCGTTGATCGCGGCGGCCTCGTCGGCCAGCACGCCACCCGTGACCTGGACGCCCGCCGCGTGCAGCCGCTCGGCTCCGCCGGAGGCGTCCGGGTTGGGGTCCGACTGGGCGAACACGACGCGGGCCACCCCCGACTCGGCCAGGCGTCCGAGCACGGACCGGTGCGCCCGGTGTGCGAGCACGGCTCGAGCGTGACGAACGCCGTCGCCCCCCTCGCGGCGTCGCCCGCTGCACTCAGGGCCTCGATCTCGGCGTGCGGCGTCCCGGCGCCGTGGTGGAACCCCTCACCGACGACCGTGCCGTCCGGTGCCACGAGAACGCACCCGACGCGCGGGTTGGGGTCGGGCCACGGGCCGGATGCGGCGAGCTGAAGGGCTCGTCGCATCCAGGCCGCGGCCGCCGGGTTCCCCACGGGTCAGCTCGGCGTGCCGGCCAGCTGGGGCTCGACGTCGCGCTCGTCGACCCGCGACGCCTTGACCCACTGGGTGAAGCCGTAGATGACGAAGAGGCCGTAGAACGTGTAGAGGACGGCCGTCGGGACGTAGTCGGTCGCGAAGGCGAACGGCACGCCGATCAGGTCGACACCGATCCAGGCGAGCCAGAACTCGTTCCAGCCGCGAGCCATGGCGTAGGTCGCGACGATGGAGCCGACGAAGATCCACGCGTCGCACCAGTAGAACCACCACTGCGGGGTGAAGAACGGGTTCGGCGAGAGGTTCCACAGCCACACGAAGGCCTGGTGGACGACGAGGGTGCCGACGAGCCAGAAGACGACGACGGCCGTGCGCTCCCGCGTGGTCGCCCAACGAGGGGTGATGGCGACGCCGCTCGCGTCGTCGGCGTGGTTGAGCCGGCGCACCTGCGACCAGCGCCACCAGCCGTAGATGCTCGTGATGATGAAGAACACCTGGCGGCCGGCCTGGCCGAAGAGCGGGATCCGCTCGTCGGCGCCGAACACGGCACCGAGGTAGACGAAGAACAGCATGATGTTGGCCAGGATCCCGACGGGCCAGGCCCAGACCCAACGGCGCATTCCGAGGTAGGCGGAGGCGAGCCCGATGAGCACGCCGATCAGCTCGAGCCAGTGCAGCTGGTAGGGGCCGATGGGGATGGTGGCGTCGATGGCCTGTTGGAAGACGTTCTTCGTCTGGTCGGCCAGAGCAAGAGCCTGCATGTGGGGTTTCGTCCTTGGTCGTTCGTCGTGGCACGGACGAACTCCGGGGTACCTCCACACGCCCACGCGGTCCGGACCCGGACGGACGATGCCGACGGTCCAGGCCACGACGGCCTGTTTCGTGCTGCCTCCCATCCGGACTTTCACCGTCGGTCCCGGAATTTCACCAGGTCAACCGGCCGCTGGATGCGGTCGGGTCGCGGACTGTAACCGCCGGCTCGGAATTACACCGACCCCGGAGCACGTACAGCCAGTATGCACCCGGTGCTGCACCGACGGCACACCACGACGGCGTGACGGCCACCACCAAAGGTCACCACGAGGGTCGACGAGGGTCGACGAGCGTCAAGGCCCCCGGGCGGCTCGGTTGGTGCGCGGTCTCGCTGAGTCGGCTCGGCCGGCGGAAGTCGGTGACGGGCGGGAGCCGTCGGAAGCCGGCCGACGCGTACGTCGCCACAGCGCCGACGTTGCTGCTCGGGGTGCACACGGTCGCACTGGAGGCGCCCATCTCCTGCAACGCGGCGGCAGCGGCGACTGAGATGGCCGTGCCGAACCCGTGGCCGCGATGGTCCCGGTGCACCCCGAGGGGCTCGAGCAGGCCCTGCCTCCGTGGCCCGCCGACCAGACCGTCACGGCGGCGACCGCGGCGCCGTTCGAGTCGTAGGCGACCAGGCAGCGCGCCCGCTGGTACGGCGAGGAGGTGGCCATCGTGTGCCAGCGCTCGAGGGTGAACGTCGAGTTCGGGAACGCCGCTCGCTGCACCTCGACCCGGTCTTGCGCGTTGGTCCGTCGACGACCTCGACCCTGAGGCCACAGTCGTCCACCGGGTCGGTGAGGTCACGGGACAGTGGCGTCCACGGCTCGTCCGCGAACCACCCGCTCTCGGTGAGGAGCCGTCGGAAGGCGGTGCCGGACCGAGCCTCGACACTCGCGTCGTCTGCGGACAGCACGCCCACGCGCGGGATCCGACAGATCGGCGATCAGCCGCGCCGCGAAGGCATCGTCCCGATCGACGATCGGGGCCACCCCCATCCGGACCAGGCCCGCATCCTCCACGAGGCCGACGGCCAGGATCTGCCCGTCGCGACGCCAGACCCGAAGGGCGCCGGCCAGGTCCTCCGCGCCGAGCTTCCAGTTCCACCCGAGGTCACCCGGGATGAAGCTGAACCGGCGCGCCTTCCTCCTGCCAGGTCGCCACCGCCTCGGCGACCTCGTCCAGTGAGTCAGCCGTGGCGGTCTCCAGCGTGGTGGGCACGGGCCCATCCAAGTGCACTCCGCAACGTCGATGCATCCGGTTTGCCGGGCCGAGGCCGCCGGTGGGCCTTGGCGCTGCCGGCCCGGACGGAGCGAGGATCAAGAGTGCCGTCAGTGCCGGTGCTGGACAGCGAGCGTCCGCAGCTCGTCGACGGCGGCTGCAGCGTCCTCGGGGCCGTAGACCGCAGAGCCCGCCACGAACACGTCGGCACCCGCCTCGGCGCACTGCTCGATCGTGTCGGCGCTGACGCCGCCGTCGACCTGGATCCAGATCTCGCCGCCGTGCCGGCGCACGGCCTCACGGACCTGACGCACCTTGGGCATCTGGTCGGCCATGAAGGACTGCCCCCCGAAGCCCGGCTCGACGGTCATGACGAGCACCATGTCGAGATCGGGCAGCAGGTCCTCGTAGGGCCCGAACGCGGTCCCGGGCTTGAGCGCCATCGAGGAGCGAGCACCGGCGGCGCGCAGCGTCCGCGCCAGGGTCCGGGGGTCGCGTGCTGCCTCGATGTGGAAGGTGACCGACTGGCACCCGGCCTCGGCGTAGGACGGGGCCCAGCGGTCGGGGTCCTCGATCATGAGGTGGGCGTCGATGGGGATCGGGCTCACCTTGAGCAGGGCCTCGACGACCGGCAGACCGAGCGTGAGGTTGGGGACGAAGTGGGCGTCCATGACGTCGACGTGCGCCCAGTCGGCGTTCGCGATGCGGCCCAGCTCCGCCTCCAGGTTGGCGAAGTCGGCGGAGAGGATGCTCGGTGAGATCTGCACGCGCACAGCCTAGTTCCGCGCCCTCTCCGTCAGTCGGCCACCTTCGCCCAGACCGAGACGTGGGACTCGGAGTCGGTCGTGAAGGGCGTGCGGCCCAGTCGGCCCACCGGTTGCGCAGCCGCAGGCCTGCGATCCGCGCCACGAGGTCGAGCTCCGAGGGCCACACGTAGCGGTGCGCGGAAGCCGCGCACGTCGCGAGGCCTCGTCCTCCGTCGCTCTCCCGCGACTCGGCCCGCACGTCGTGGTGCGACATGCAGCGTTGGCTCACGACGTCGACGGTGCCGCCTCGTCGCCATGTCGCCGATCGTCACCGGCAACCGGTCGGCTGGGGCTCGAACATGTGGGCCGAGCCGGCGTCATAGGTGCGCGCGACCCGCTCGTCGAAGGGGTTGGGCCCCAGGTCGTCCATCGCGTATGCCGTCACGGCTCCACCCTGCCCACCGAGCGGTGACGCGCGCGAGCCCTTTTCGGACAGTCTCCTTCGGAGAGCCTCCGGTCAGAGCTTGCGCAGCAGGGCGAAGAACATCGCGTCGGTGCCGTGGACGTGCGGCCAGAGCTGGACGTACGGCCCCTCGCCGAGGCCCGCCAGCTCGTGCCCGTTCGCGTCGATGAAGAGCGGTCGAGCATCGACGAGCTCGACGTCGTCGCGGCGCTTGAGGATGTCGGTGACGACGAAGCGTGTCTCGTTGAGGTGCGGGCTGCACGTGGCGTAGCCGACGAGCCCGCCGGATGCGGTGGCGTCGATGCCGGACACCAGCAGCTCGCGCTGCAGCCCCGCGAGGGCCGCGACGTCACCGGCCGTGCGGCGCCACCGCGCCTCGGGGCGACGGCGCAGCGCGCCCAGCCCCGTGCATGGAGCGTCGATGAGCACCCGGCTGAAACCGCCCGGCTCGATCTCGCCGAGGTCGCGCCCGTCGCCGTGCCGGACCTTCAGGCTCGTGTCGGCGTCACGGGCGGCGACTCGCGCCGCAGCGAGGGTCTGCCACACGAGGTCGGCGCGGTGTTCGCTGATCTCGTTGGCCACGAACGGAATCCGCCGCTCAATGGCCAGGGCTGCAAGGAGGCCTGCCTTGCCTCCCGGTCCGGCGCACAGGTCGAGCCAGCGCTCGTGCTGCGCCGCGTCACCCTCGACTGCCGCGGCCGCGAGAGCAAGGACGAGCAGCTGCGAGCCCTCGTCCTGCACCGCGGCGCGGCCGTCGCGGACGGCAGCGATGGCGCCGGGGTCACCCTCGGGCAAGGTCGCCCCGACGGGGCTGAGCCCCGAACGCTCGGCACCGGAGTCCTCGAGCTCGTCGAGCGAGACGAGCCCGGGACGTGCCACGAGCGAGACCTTCGCCGCGTCGTTGTCGCTCTCGAGGAGCGCGGTCAGTGACTCCTCGACGTCGCCCGGCCCAGCGGCTCCGTGTCCGATGAGCGCGGCCCGTAGGGCCTTGGCGATCCAGACGGGATGGGAGGTGCGCAGGGCAAGGCGCTCGACCGGGTCGTGGACACCCTCGGTGACGAGGTCGGTCCATTCGTCCGGGTCCCGCTCGCTGATGCGTCGCATGACGGCGTTGACGAAACCGGCAGCCCCGGCGCCGTTGACCTGTCGGGCCAGAGCCACGGTCTCGTCGACCGCCGCGTGGCTGGGCACCCGCATGCCGAGCAGCTGGTGCGCGCCGAGCCGCAGGGTGTCGAGCACGTTGGCATCGATCTTGTCGACGGGGCGACCTGCAGCGGACGCGATGATCGCGTCGTAGAGGCCGGAGAGCCGCGTCGCGCCGTAGACCAGCTCAGTGGCGAATCCGGCGTCGCGGCCGCTGATTCGCTTGTCGCGCAACAGCTTCGGCAACGCGAGGTTGGCATAGGCGCCGTCGGCAATCTCACGCATCGCGGTGTAGGCCGCGAGTCGCGGCGCATCGGTGCGACGGGCACGCTCGGCCGGTCGCTGCTCCGAACGGTGTCGGGCCGAGCGCTCACGTGCCGGCGGCCGCTGACGCTCTCCCCGCCGCCCGTCGCCGCCAGAACCGCGGCCGCGGTCGCCGCCTCCACCGCTTCGTCGCTCGTCACTCATCGCCGACCCGCTCTCCTGCCTCGACGCGCGTGCCGCGAGCCCAGTCTGCGGCCGGCATCGGCTTCTTGCCGTGTGCCTGCACCGTGCCCAGACGCACTGGCCCCGTTCCGGTGCCGACGAAGACGGCCTTCTTCGTGACGACGAGGTCTCCGGCGCCCATTGGCTCGGCGGTGGCCGGGACGTCGCCGGGCGCGGCGACCGCCAGCGGCGACACCTTGAGTCGCTCGCCGCGGAACGTGGTCCACGCACCGGGCGCCGGGGTGCAGCCTCGCACGAGCCGCTCGACCGCGGTCGCCGGCCGGGTCCACACGATGCGGGCGTCGTCCACCTCGATCTTGGGGGCGAGCGAGACCCCCTCGGACGGCTGCGGCACCGCCACGAGATCGCCCGACTCGAGCCCGTCGAGGGTGGCGACGAGCAGCCCCGCCCCGGCGCCGGAGAGTCGGTCGAGCAGGTCGCCCGCCGTGTCGGTCGGACGGATCGCCTCGGTCATGACGCCGAGGACGGGCCCGGTGTCGAGTCCTCGCTCGATGACGAAGGTCGAGGCGCCGGTCACCTCGTCGCCGGCCATGATCGCGTGCTGGACCGGGGCGGCCCCGCGCCAGGCGGGCAGGAGTGAGAAGTGCAGGTTGATCCAGCCGAGCCGCGGGATCGCGAGCGCCTCCACCGGGATGAGGTTGCCGTAGGCCACGACGGGGCACGCGTCCGGCGCGAGCGCGGACAGGGCTCGGAGGAAGTCCGGGTCCTTGACGCGCGACGGGGTCAGCACCGGCACGCCGAGCTCCTCGGCGCGACGCCGGACCGGCGAGGCCTCGAGACGCCGGCCGCGGCCCGACGGCGCGTCGGGGCGCGTGACGACGCCGACGAGCTCGTGCTCTGAGGCCGCGACGGCATCGAGGCTGGGCACCGCCGCCTCGGGGGTGCCTGCGAAGACGACTCTCATCTCACATCGCCCGGCCGAAGGTGGAGTGCGGGCTGATCCGCACCTCGGGCGGGTTGTCCGCGAACCACTCGGCCTCGCGGATCGCGCGCATGGCCTCGCGACGCGCCTCGGGGTCGAGCCGGTCGACGAAGAGGATGCCGTCGAGGTGGTCCGTCTCGTGCTGCACGCAGCGCGCGAGCAGGTGGGTGCCCTCGAGGACGACGGGCTCGCCGCGCATGTTCTGCCCTTTGGCCACGACCGACAGGGCACGCGTGGTCTCGAACGCCAGACCCGGGATCGACAGGCAGCCCTCGGGGCCGTCCTGCTCGTCGGTCGACAGGTCGAGCACCGGGTTGACGAGGTGTCCGAGCACGCCGTCGACCCAGTAGGTGAAGACGCGCAGTCCGACGCCGATCTGCGGTGCCGCCAGACCGGCACCCGGGGCGTCGAGCATGGTGTCCTCGAGGTCCTTGACGAGCACGCGCAGCTGCTTGTCGAAGTCGGTGACCTCGGCGGCAGGCGGTGCGCAGGACCGGGTCGCCGAAGAGTCGGATGTCCTTGATCGACACGATGTGAGGTCCTCAGAACTGGGCTGGGCAGGCACCGTCAATCCTAGGGGGACGCGGTGCGGCGCCCCGACCGCGGCCGAGCACGAGCTGAACAAACCCCCTAGAGTCTCTCCAACGGGTTCGAACAGGATGTTCGCCCCGTCTGCGACAGGGGGCCGAACCAACCGAGAGCGAGCACCCGATGCATGACAGGACCAGCCACCCCGGGACCGCCGCCGGTGCGGCGGCCGACCGGCGCTCGCGAGAGCGGCGACGACCCGTCGTCCGCGTGCTCGTCGCCCTGATCTCGCTGGCCGCCGTGTTCGTCATCGGGGCCGCCCCGAGCGGTCAGGCCGTGTCGCCCACGACCAAGCACTTCATCACGAACCTGCACGGGTCGACGGCACCGTCAGCGTTGGGGTTCGACGTCTTCGACACCGGGGCATCGACGGTCGCCTCCCTGCCCGACGGCGTCACAGGCCTGGTCTGGCTGGGCCAGAAGTGCCCGACGGTGGCGGACGCGGCCTTCCGCGCGACGGTGGACCAGCTCGCCTCCAGCCCCAAGGTCTTCGGCTACTACCTCTCGGACGAGCCCCACGTCTCGGACTGCCCTGGGGGCGCCGCGGCACTCCGGAGCCGGGCGGACTACATCCGCTCACGAACCGCCGGGAGCCAGAAGTCCTTCATCGTCCTGTCCCGGACGACGGACTACAGCGCGTTCAGCCCGGCCAACAGCCATGTCGACCTCGTCGGTCTCGACCCCTACCCCTGCTCGACCGCGTCCCCGACGTGCCCGGTGCGCAAGATCACTGACAAGGTCGTGGCTGCGCTGGACGCCGGGATCCCCCAGGCGGCGATCGTGCCGGTCTTCCAGGCCTTCGGCCAGGAGCGGCTGTCGGGGGGCTACTACCGCCTCCCCACTGCGGCGCAGATGTCCGCCATGTTGGCCGAGTGGCACCGGCTCGTGCCCTCACCGGTGATGGACTACGCCTACGGGTGGGGCAACCAGTCGTCGTCCAGCCCCACCCTCGTCGACTCGGCCGACCTGCAGAAGGTGTTTGCAGCGCACAACGGCGTCACTCGCTGACGCCGGGACGGGACGCGTCGAGGGGCTCGTCTGCGGGCTCACCGGCAGGCTCCTCGACCGTCCGGCCGAGCTCGCGGACCGACCGCGACAGCAGCGCGGACAGCGAGATCACGACGTAGACGCCGGCGCTGACGATCATCAGGGTCTCCGTGTCGACGGTCGTCGCGAGCCACCCGTAGAGGAACGTGCCGATGGGGATCGCGACGAAGGACCCCAACGCGTCGTAGCTCGAGACGCGCGACAGCACCGAGACGGGGACGTGCTCGTGCAGGGCGGTGCTCCACCCGACACCGAAGACCTCGACGGCGGCCCCGGCGAGGAAGAACCCGACGGCGACGGGCACCAGTGCGGGGGCCACCCCGAGCAGCACCATGGGCACGGCGAGCACGCAGATGGCGATCATGCCCGCACGCAAGGGGTGCCGGAGCCGTAGCCGCAGCATGACGAGCGTCATGAGGACTGTGCCGACGGCCTCGGCGCTCAGCACCAGACCCCAGCCTGCCTCGCCGATCGACGCGGTCGACGTGGCGATCAGGGGCCCGAGCACCCCGATGACGCCGGAGTGGATGGCGTTGGTCAGCCCGAAGGCGAGCACGACGACCCACAGCCACTCTCGCCGGCGGAACTCGCTCCACCCCTCCCGCAGCTCACGCACCATCGAGTGGCGCGGGGCTCCAGCCTCGTCCGAGCGACGCGGCAGCCCGACGCGGGCGAGACAGACGATGGCGACGGCATAGGTCATCGCGTCGACGGCGAGCGCCCAGCCCGGGCCGACGCTCACGACGAGCACCCCCGCCAGTGCAGGTCCGATGATGGCGAGCCCGCTGCGGCTGAACGACAGCAGTGCGTTGGCCTGCTGGAGCCGGGACCGGTCGACGACGAGCGGGACGATGCCCATCATCGCCGGCATCGTGAACGCCGACACGGCGCCGTTGATCCCCTCGATGACGGTCAGCTGCGTCAGCGTCGCGTCACCGCTGATGATGAGATGTGCCGCGAGCGCCTGGGTGAGGCAGGTCAGCACGTGCGAGACCTGGAGCACGACGATGCGCGAGAAGCGGTCGGCGACCACGCCGCCGACGAGCAGGAAGACCACCATCGTCAGGGTGCGGACGCCCAGCACCTGCGCGAGCGCACTGGCGGAGGAGTCGATGTGCAGCACGGCGAAGGCGAGCGCCACGGGCACCATGACCGAACCCGCGGTCGAGACCGATCGAGCCGTGAAGTACCACGCGAACCGGCGGTCTCCCAGGGCGCCGAGCGACTGTCGGAGCTTCATGAGAGACGTTTCTCCCCCGTGAGCCGGAAGGCGGCGATGGAGAGGTTGGCGCGGACGGTGCCCTCGGTCCGCGGTGGTCGGGCGCCGGCGTGGAGCAGGCGGCTCGCGTCCGTGACGAGCTCGACGACGCGCTGCCAGACCTCCGGGTCCACCCACAGGTCAGCATCCGTGAAGTGCGACTTCTCGCCCTGCTCCCGTTCCGCGAAGCGGCGTGGGATCGCGTCGGCGAGGACCCGTGCGTAGGCCAGCTTGTCGGCCTCGCTGGCGGGCGGCGCGTCCGGCGAGCTCTGGGCGTCCCACGGGTGCCGGTACTTCTTCGCGCGGCCGCCGCGGACCCGCTCCTCCCCCGCGATCACGAGCAGTCCCGCGTCGAGCAGGAACCTGAGGTGGTAGCTCGCGTTCGCCTGGGTGACGCCCAGCTCGCGGGCGACCTCCGCCGCACTCAGCTCGGCGCCCGTCAGCAGGGAGAGCATCTGCAGCCGCAGCGGGTGGGCGGTGGCGCGGAGCTCGCTGATCCGCTCATCCTCCAAAGACATGTTTGGGAGTATGCCGTCCCGCGGGCTCCACCGTCAAGCATCCCTTTGGGGGTCAGCGACCCTCCCGTCGAGTGCCCAGTTCCCCACGTCGGAAAATGAGCACTCGACTCCCACCCACAGTCGAGTGCCCAGTTCCCCACGTCGGAAAATGAGCACTCGACTCACGCCTCCCGTCGAGTGCGCAGTTCCCTTCGGGTGGAACGCAAGGGTTCAGGACTGGCTGTACGCCAGGTGCACCACGCCGCTGTCGTAGGCCTGCGTCTCCGTGAGGCGCAGGCCCGAGACGGCCTCGTCGGTGAAGAGCCGCTCCCCCGCGCCGAGGACGACGGGGAAGACGAACAGGTGCAGGCCGTCGACGAGCCCGTCCCGCAGCAGGGCCCGCACGAGCGTCCCGCTGCCGCTGACGTAGAGCGACCCCTCGACCTCGTCGCGCAGCCGACGGATGACGTCCGCGTCGTAGGACCCGATGACGCGGGAGTTGTTCCAGTCGGGGTCGCGCAGGGTGGCCGAGACGACGTTCTTGCGCGCGCCGTTGAAGAACGACGCGCCCGGCTCGTCGTCGGTGCGCGCCGACCACGCCGGGGCGAACATCTCGTAGGTCCGCCGCCCGAGGAGGAGCTCGGAGCCCGGGCCGGTGAGCCGGCCGATGGCCTCGCCCATTCGGGGGTCGAAGGGGAACTCCGCCGTCCAGCTGGGGTTCTCGTAGACCCCGTCGAGCGAGATGAACTCGTGCACCTCGATGCGTCCCATGCCGTGCCTCCTGTCCGATGTTGCGCTCAGGTGGTGCGCTCCAGTGTTGCCGTGGCTCGTTCGAACCGGTCGTCGCGCTCGACGTCGAAGGTGAACCCCTGCGCGCGCAGCCGCTCGACGAGGCCCTCCCCGAGCGCCGTGGCTGGTGTGCAGACCCCGACCCGTCGGGGAAGCCCGTCGTCGAGCGCGAGGGCGAGTGCCGTCTGACCGAACATCACCGCCGTGCCGCCGTAGCCGGGGTCGTAGTCGGCGCCGACGCGGGTGCGGTAGCGCGCGCCGGTGCGTCGTGGTGGCGTGGATGTCCATGCGGAAGCGCCCGGTGGCCTGCGTCTCGGGGCTCGGGCCCTCGCCGGGCTTGGGCAGGAAACGGTCGAGAACGGCACGGGTCGGCCGGTATGCCATGCCGGCCACGACGCCGCCGAGACCCACGGCCATGCCACCGGCCATCACCGGGGACATCGGACCCGACCCGAAGTCGGTCGCCTCGCGGTAGCGCAGGTCGCGTCCGTAGGACCAGTCGGTCAGGGTGTTGGACAGTCGCACGATGCGGGTGTTGAACGACGCCATGACGAAGGGCCCGGTCCACCGGCCCGTGGCCGGGTCACGGTCGACCGGCACGAGTCGGCGCAGCCGGTCCACGACTCCGGCGACCCCGGCGGGCCGCCGTCGGCCCGACGAGGGCTCCTCGGAACGCCGGGGGCTGAGCGCATACGGGTCGCCGAGAACCGCTCGGGCTCGGTCGTCGGCACGAGCGGTGATGGCCTGCTGCCGGGCCGAGTCGATGGTCCCACCGGAGAAGCCGCCCTTGAGCGACCGGACGAGGAGGGTCGTCTCGGCCAGGGTGCCCTCCCGGTCCGCGGCGACCCGTTGGGCCGTGGTGAGCACGCCGAGGTCGGACGGGATGGAGTCGAAGCCGCAGGCGTGCACGATGGCCGCCCCGGTCTCGCGGGCCCGGGCGTCGAGCTCGTCGAGCGACCACCGGACGAAGAGCACCTCTCCGGTCAGGTCGGCGTAGTGCGTCCCGGACTCGGCGCAGGCCCGTGCGACCTCCTTGCCATGGGTCGCATAGGGACCGACCGTCGTGGCGAGGACACGGGTGCGCGCCGCCAAGCCGCGCAGACCCGGCGCATCGCTCGCGTCGACCGCGACGAGCTCCCACGACGACGCCGCCGGACCCAGCTCGATCCGGAGGGCCTCGAGCTTGGATCGCGAACGCCCTGCGAGGGCGATCCGCACGCCGGGTCCAGCATGCTGGGCGAGGTGGGCGGCGGTCAGGGCCCCGACGAAGCCGGTGGCGCCGTAGAGGACGATGTCGAGCTCGCGATCGGGCATGCCGTCACTCTGTCACGGCCACGCCGCGACGACGCAGGACCGGTCAGAACATGTCGAGCGGGTCGACCCGCACCGCCACGACGTCGGTCTCCTTGCGCGCCGAACGGAACGCCTTGAGCGCGAGCAGGGCCCGGGTCAGCGACTGCGTCTCGGAGGCGGGCACCCGCGCGAGCACGTGGTGGTCGGCGGGGGCTCGCTCGGGCTCACCCTCGACGACCGGGCGACGCGGCGGGGCGCCGGCGTTCGCGAGGCGCACGGGGCCCAGCACCTGGGCGGTCGCGGGGAGGTCGGCCTGCCCGAGCGCCTCCTCGAGGGCCCGGCGGCTGCCGGTCAGCTGCGCCACGCGCACGGCGGGCGGCAGGCCGAGCTCGCGCCGTTCGGCCAGCTCACGTGCTGCGAGCCAGGCCGGGTCCCACCGCACGAGGGCTTCGACGGCCGGGAGCGCCACGGCCTCGGGGGCGCCGCTCAGCACGACCGTGCGGCCCTCCCGCGCGAGCGCCGCCGCGGCCATCCACCGCCGCAGCGCCTCGAGGGGCGCATCGAGCAGCGGGCAGGTCGAGGCTCGCCCACGCGTCGAGGAGCAGCACAGCCGGTGTAGCCGCCGTCTGCGACGGGTTCGGCACCCGGTGTGGCGATGACGAGGGACGGCTCTCGGCCGACGGCGGCGAGCACCTCTCCGGAGCCCGAGGTGTGGACCGGGAAGCCCGGGAAGGCGCGGCCGATCTCCTCGGCGGTGCGCCTCGCGCCGGTGATCGACGAGCGCAGCCGGCGCGAGCCGCAGTGGTCGCACTCGAAACCGTGCCCGGCCAGGGCCAGTCCGCACCAGCGGCAGGCGGGCGCCGTGCCCGAGGCCGCCGAGGGCCACCGGCCCCTGGCAGCGGGCGCACCGGACCGGCGTGCGGCACTCGGCGCAGCTGAGGGACGGGAGGTAGCCGCGCCGCGGCACCTGCACGAGCACCGGCCCGTCGACGAGGGCGTCCTTGGCGACACGCCACGCGCGGGACGGGATGTGCGCCCGGGCGGCCGGGCCGTCGCGCTCCTCGTCGAGCCCCTCGCCCGCGATCGTGACGCGCGGCGCGGCCGACCGCAGCGCCGGCGCGTCGGCCTCGACGGGCACGAGCGCCCCCGCCTCGACCTCCACCTGCACGCGCAGGCTGCGCCCGAAGCCGCCGGTGAGCAGCGCGGCGCCGGTCGCGGCGGCCCGCAGGCCGAGGACGACGCCGACGTGGTGGTAGGGCGCGCGGGGCTCGGCGAGCAGGTCGTCGCCGTCGTCCCACCAGGCGACGAGCCCGAGGTCGTGCACCGGCGCGAAGGCGGCGGCCCGCGTGCCGATGACGACGCGGACGTGCCCGCGCAGCACCTTGAGCCACGCGGTGTAGCGCGCCTGCGGCCCCTGGTCGGCGGTGAGCCGCACGTGCCGGCCCTTGCCGAGCAGCGCCGTGAGCGCCGCGTCGAGGCGGTCGACGTCGCGGTGGTCGGGCACGACGACGAGCGCTGCCGCGGCCGGCCGCCAGGGCTGTGGCCGCGGCGACGGCCAGCGCGGCCGGCCAGTCGGCGTCGCCCGTGCGTCCCGGGCAGCGCGGCCCACGCCGCCGCAGGCCCCTCCCCCGAGGCGACCCGACGCAGCCACGCCGGACCTGCGGGGTAGGCCGCCCACGGGCCCGGGTCCGGGCGCCGCGACGTCCTCCCGGGGCGGGCCCTCCATCGCGAGGTTGCGCTCGGCCGTGGCGTGGCGCTTCGGGACGGCCAGGCGCAGCACGTCGCTCAGCGTGCCGGCATACCGGTCGGCGACGGCGCGGCAGAGCGCGAGCACCTCGGGGGTCAGCACCGGCTCGGGGCTGACGACCCGGCGCAGCGGCGTCAGCCGGCCGTCGTGCTGGGGCTGCTCGCGGCGCTCGACGACGAAGCCGTCGAGCTCGCGCCCGGAGAAGCGCACCCGCACCCGGGCGCCCGGGCACGGCATCGGCGTCGAGCTCGTCGGGGACGGCGTACTCGAAGACGCGGTCGAGGTGCGCGAGCGGGGTCTCCACGACGACGGCAGCGACCGGCCGATCGGCCGGTCGCTGCTGTTGTCGTCGTTCTGTCGCCCACGGGGGCGAATCTAGCCTCAGCCGGAGACGGCGGTGCGCAGGGCCTCGACGCGGTCGGTGCGCTCCCACGTGAAGGGGTTCTCGACGCCGTCGGCCTTGGTGCGGCCGAAGTGGCCGTAGGCGGCCGTCGGGCTGGTAGATCGGGCGCAGCAGGTCGAGCGCGTCGACGATCGCGGCCGGGCGCAGGTCGAAGACGTCGCCGATGGCCTGCTGGATCGCGTCGACGGGCACGGTCTCGGTGCCGAACGTCTCGACGTAGAGGCCGACGGGCTGGGCCTTGCCGATGGCGTAGGCGACCTGGACCTCGCAGCGACGGGCGAGGCCGGCGGCGACGACGTTCTTGGCGACCCAGCGCATCGCGTAGGCGCCCGAGCGGTCGACCTTGCTCGGGTCCTTGCCCGAGAAGGCGCCGCCGCCGTGGCGGGCCATGCCGCCGTAGGTGTCGACGATGATCTTGCGGCCGGTCAGGCCGGCGTCGCCCATCGGGCCGCCGATCTCGAAGCGGCCGGTCGGGTTGATGAGCGCGCGGTAGCTGCTGACGTCGAGGTCGGTGCCGCTCTCGCGCAGCTCGGCGAGCACCGGCTCGATGACGTGGGCGCGGATGTCGGGCTCGAGCATGCCCTCGAGCGAGACGTCGGGCGCGTGCTGGGTCGAGAGCACGACGGTGTCGAGCGCCGACGGCCCGGTCGCCGTCGTAGGCGATGGTGACCTGGGTCTTGCCGTCGGGGCGCAGGTAGGCCAGCTCGTCGCTCTTGCGCACCTGGGTGAGCCGCTCGGAGAGGCGGTGCGCGAGGTGGATCGGCAGCGGCATGAGCTCGGCCGTGTCGTCGCAGGCGTAGCCGAACATCAGGCCCTGGTCGCCGGCGCCCTGCTTGTCGAGCAGGTCGCCGACGCTCGCCGGTGCGGTGCTCGTGCGCGGTGTCGACGCCCTGGGCGATGTCGGGCGACTGCGCGCCGATGGAGATCGAGACGCCGCAGGTGCGACCGTCGAAGCCCTTCTGCGAGCCGTCGTAGCCGACCTCGAGGATGGTCTCGCGCACGATCTTCGGGATCTCGACGTAGCCCGTCGTCGACACCTCGCCCGCGACGTGGACGAGCCCGGTCGTGACGAGGGTCTCGACGGCGACGCGCGCCTGCGGGTCGTCGGTGAGCAGCGCGTCGAGGATCGAGTCGCTGATCTGGTCGCAGATCTTGTCCGGGTGTCCCTCGGTGACGGACTCGGACGTGAACAGACGTGCGGACACTTGCTCTCCCTAGCTCGGGTGCGTGGTGGTGGCGGGCGGCGATCGGGCGCCGCGTCTGGGGCGAGAGTTAGTCGTCAGTCCGAGCAGCGGCGAGACGGTGTCCCACAGCGCGTCGGCGACGACGTCCTTGGAGGCGGGCCCGACCGTGGTCACCTCGTCGCTGCCGCGGCGCAGCAGGTGCACCGTCGTCTCGTCCTGGCCGAAGGTGAGGTCGCGTGCCGACCTCGTTGACGACCTGGAGGTCGCTGCCCTTGCGGGCGAACTTCGCGCGGGCGTGGTCCATGACGCGAGCCCTGGGCGTCGCCCGTCTCGGCGGCGAAGCTGACGATGAGCGGCCGGCCGCTGCCCCGGGCGTCGCGCGCTCGTCGACGAGGCCGCGGACGATGTCGGGGTTCTCGACGAGCTCGACCCGCAGGCCGGCCGCCGGGGTCGCTCGACTTCTTGATCTTGCTGTCGCTGACGCTGACGCGGCCGGAAGTCGGCGGGGCCGCGGCCATGACGACGACGTCGGCGCCGTCGGCGGCCTCCTCGCACCGCCGACTGCAGCTCGAGGGTCGTCTCGACGGGCACGACGTCGCACGCCGTCGGGCACCGGGAGCGACACGTTGGCGGCGACGAGGGTGACCTTCGGCCCCGCGCTCGGCCGCCGCGCGCGCGATGGCCACGCCCTGCTTGCCGGACGAGCGGTTGCCGAGGTAGCGCACCGGGTCGAGCGGCTCGCGGGTGCCGCCGGCGGAGACGACGACGCGGCGGCCCTCGAGGTCGCGGACGGGTGCCTCCGCCGGAGCGCGGAGCGCCACCCTCGACGATCGCGAGGCACGCGGCATACAGCTGCCTCGGGCTCGGGGAGGCGGCCGGCGCCGGTGTCCTTGCCGGTGAGGCGGCCCACGGCGGGGTCGATGACGTGCGCACCGCGCGAGCGCAGCGTCGCGACGTTGGCCTGGGTGGCCGGGTGCTCCCACATCTCCGTGTGCATGGCCGGCGCGAACGCGACCGGGCACCGGGCGGTGAGCAGGGTGTTGGTCAGCAGGTCGTCGGCGAGGCCGTGGGCGGCCTTCGCGAGGAGGTCGGCGGTGGCCGGCGCGACGACGACGAGGTCGGCGGACTGCCCGATGCGCACGTGCGGCACCTCGTGCACCGAGGTCCACACGTCGGTGCTGACCGGCTTGCCCGACAGGGCCGACCACGTCGGCGCGCCCGACGAAGTGCGAGCGCCGCCGCGGTGGGCACGACGGTGACGTCGTGCCCGTGCTCGGTGAAGAGCCGGAGCAGCGAGCGCGGCCTTGTAGGCGGCGATGCCGCCACTCACCCCGAGGACGACGCGCATCGGCTGCTCCGGCCTCGTCGGGTGCTCAGGCCTCGGTGGGCGTCGAGGTCAGCAGGCCCTCGTTGATCTCGCGCAGCGCGATCGACAGCGGCTTCTCGTGGATCTCGGTCTCGACGAGCGGGCCGACGTAGTCGAGCAGGCCCTCCTGCAGCTGCGAGTAGTAGGCGTTGATCTGGCGCGCGCGCTTGGCGGAGTAGATGACGAGCGCGTACTTCGAGTCGGCGACCGTCAGGAGGTCGTCGATCGGCGGGTTGGTGATGCCGATGGGAGCAGCCTGGGTACCGGACACAGTGATCTCGTTTCGTTGGTTTCAGCGGGCGTGAGGTGCGCGCGCGACGTCGACGGCCGCTGCGGCCGTATGCCGTCGGCTGGCACACATCACGGCGGGACTCACCGGTCGGCGCGTCCCGATCTCATCAATGATACGAGTTCTTCGCTGGCCCGACGAACATCGTCGTTGACGATGACCTCGTCGAACTCGCTCTGGGCGGCCAGCTCGGCCCGGGCGGTGGACAGCCGGCGCTCCCGCTCGGCCTCGCCCTCGGTGCCGCGACCGACGAGCCGGCGCACCAGCTCGTCCCAGCTCGGCGGCGCGAGGAAGACGAAGAGCGCGTCGGGCCAGCGTCTCGCGCACCTGGCGGGCGCCCTGCAGGTCGATCTCGAGCAGGGCGTCGCGCCCTTCGCGGATGGCCCGCTCGACGGGCCCGCGCGGGGTGCCGTACTTCGCCGCGCCGTGCACGACGGCGTACTCGAGGAACTGGCCCGCCTCGACGAGCCGGTCGAACTCGCGGTCGTCGACGAAGTGGTAGTGGACGCCGTCGACCTCGCCGGGCCGGGGCTGGCGCGTCGTCATCGAGACCGAGAACCACACGCCCGGGAAGTAGGTGCGCACGTAGGCGGCGATGGTGCCCTTGCCGACGGCGGTCGGGCCGGCGAGCACCGTGAGGCGGCCGCGCCGAGTCGGGCGCGTCGTGACGCGGCTCCGTCGTGCTCGGGGTCTGCTGCCGCCGTCACGGCCGCTCGAAGCGGCGCAGCAGCGCCGCGACCTGGTTGGCCCCGAGGCCGCGCACGCGGCGGGACTCGGCGATGCCGACCTCTTCCATGATCGCCTTGGCCCGCACGCGTCCGACGCCGGGCATCGACTCGAGCAGCTCGGTCACCTTCATCTTGCCGATGACCGGGTCGACCTTGCCGTCCTCGAGGACCTCGGCGAGCGAGCCACTGGAGTACTTCAGCCGGTTCTTGACCGCAGCCCGCTCCCGACGTGCGGCTGCAGCCTTCTCGAGTGCTGCGGCCCGTTGCTCCGGGGTGAGCGGTGGAAGCGCCACGGTCTTCGGTCTCCTCGCTGCCTTCGGGAAGCGCCCCGCGCCCCCGTCGTTCTCCACGTCTCGTGATGTCTCCGCCGAACCTAGCGATCCGGCGGCGCGCGCCGCAACGCGGGGGCCGGGGTCCCGCGACCTGCACCTCGTCCGGGCGCCGGCTCCGCACGGGCGTCAGCCGCGCAGCGACTCGAGAAGGACGCGGTGCGTCTGCGCGACGAGACGGCTCGGGTCGGGTCCGGCCCCGAGGATCTCTCGGCTCGACGAGGCCAGGACCTGGCCCCGCGCGGGGCCGAAGGTCGCCGCGAGCGACTCGACGGTCGCCGCCCTGGGCGCCGAAGCCGGGGGCGAGCACCGGGGTGGCCGCCTCGACGAGGTCGAGCCCGAGGTCGTGGACGGCGTTGCCGACCGTCGCGCCGATGACGAGCCCGACGTGCCCGAGCTCGCCCCGCGCCCGCGCCGGCGGCGTTGTCGCCGCCGGCGCCGTGCGACGATCGAGGCGGCGACGGACTCGCCGTCGCGCGACGGCGTGCTGGACGCTGGCGCCCTCGGGGTTGGAGGTCAGGGCGAGCACGAAGAGGCCGCGCCCGGTCTGCTCCGCGAGGTCGATCGCGGGGCGCAGCGACTCGTAGCCGAGGTAGGGGCTCACGGTCAGGGCGTCCGGCGGGGCGACGGCGTCCGGCCCGAGGTAGGCCTCGGCGTAGGCCGTCATCGTCGACCCGATGTCGCCGCGCTTCGCGTCGAGGATCGTCAGCGTCCCCGCCTCGCGCAGCTCGGTGAGCACCCGCTCGAGGACGGCGAGCCCGCGGCTGCCGAAGACCTCGAAGAAGGCCGACTGCGGCTTGACCGCGGCGACCCGGCCGGCGAACGCCTCGACGCAGGTCAGCGCGAACCGCTCGAGCCCCGCGACGTCGTAGGTCAGTCCCCACGACTCGACGAGCGCGCGGTGCGGGTCGATGCCCGGCGCACAGCGGGCCGTGCGCGGCGCATGGCGGCGTGGAGGCGGGCCCCGAAGGCCTTGCTCATCGGTCGGGCTCCGTTCGTCGTGGCGAGCTCGGGTGGCGCGTGGCGGCTCGGTGGTCGGGGTCGGGCGGGTGGCGTCAGCGGCCGTGGGCGGCGCCGACGGCGTCGGTGAAGCGCTGCGAAGCCCTTGGCCTCGAGCAGCTCGGCACAGCTCGCGCAGCACCCGCACGGGCGCCGACGGGTCGTTGAAGACGGCCGTGCCGACCTGGATCGCGCTCGCGCCGGCGGCGACGAGCTCGAGGGCGTCGCGGCCCGTGCGCACTCCCCCGACCCCGATGATCGGCACCGTCCGGCATGCGGCCCTCGGACATCGCCTGGCGCACCTGCCAGATGGCGCGGACCGCGACGGGACGGATGCCCGGGCCCGAGAGACCGCCGGTGACGCCGCCGAGCTGCGGGCCGCATCCGGTCGGTGTCGATGACCATGCCGAGCAGGGTGTTGATCATCGTCAGCCCGTCGGCGCCGGCCTTGACGCAGGCCGCCGCGATGGCCGTGATGTCGGTGACGTCCGGGCTCAGCTTGGCGAAGACGGGCATGTCGCGCGGCAGCTGCTCGCGCACGAGGGCGATGACCTTGGCCGAGGCCATCGGGTCGCAGGCGAAGACGAGACCGCGGTTGGCGACGTTGGGGCACGAGATGTTGACCTCGACGCCGACGACGGCGTCGAAGGCCCGGCTCGCCCGCAGGGTCGCCGCGACGTGGGCGAACTCGGTGCTCGAGCTGCCGGCGATCGAGGGCAGCACGCGGGCGCCGACCGAGGCGAGCCACGGCAGGTCGTCGTCGACGAACGCCTCGATGCCGGGCCCCTGCAGGCCGATCGAGTTGAGCATGCCCGAGGGCGTCTCGGCCATGCGCGGGGTGCCGCGACCCGATCGCGGGTCGGCCATGACGGACTTCGTGACGAACGCCCCGAGGTCGGCGACGTCGAAGAAGCGGTGCAGCTCCTCGCCGTTCGCGGCGCAGCCCGAGGCCGTCATGAGCGGGTTGGGCAGGCGGTGCCCGCCCCCGAGGTCGACGGAGAGGTCCACCATCAGTGGCCACCCACCTTCGGGGCGCCGACGGCGTCGTCCGGCACGCGGGCATGACCTCCGTCGAAGGCGTCCCAGCGGACGCGGTCACCGCGGAAGACGGGTCCCTCGACGCACGAGCGCACCATGCGCGTCCTCCCGTCGGAGCCGACGACCGGCATGACGCAGGTCATGCAGACACCGACGCCGCAGGCCATCGACTCCTCGACGGCGACCTGGGCCACGGCGCCGTGCGGCCTGGGCGACCCGGGTGATCGAGCTCGAGCATGCCCATGGGCCGCAGCCGTAGACGACGCCGGCGCCGGTGCGGTCGATGATCTCGGGCAGCAGGTCGCTGACCCAGCCCCGCTGGCCGGCCGAGCCGTCGTCGGTCGTCACGGTGACGCCGTCGCAGCTGCGCCGGGCCTCGACGACGCCGAAGAGCCGGTCCTCGCTCGCCGCGCCGAGGACCATCTCGACGTGGCAGCCACGCTCGCGCAGCTCGCCGGCGAGCCAGAAGAGCGGGGCGCTGCCGTAGCCGCCGCCGACGAGGACGCAGGCGACCGGGGCGGTGGGCAGCGGGAACGCCTTGCCGAGCGGTCCGACGACGTCGATCGGGTCGTGCGGGGCGCGCTCGACGATCCACCGCGTGCCGACGCCGACGGCGGAGACGACGATCTCGACGGTGCCGCCGTAGGTGCCGCTGGGGCTGACCTTGTGGATCGAGAACGAGCGCCGCAGCAGGGTCGCCGGAGGTCTCGCCGCCGACGGCGAGGGCGACGAACTGACCCGGGCGGGCGAGCTCGGCGATGCCCGGCGCGACGAGGGTGAGGTGCTGGTAGGCGCCCGACCCGCCGCGTCGCGATGACCTCCGCGACCTCCTGGGTGACGCGGGCGCGCAGCCGGCGCTCGCTCATGCGCCGACCCCCGCGGTGGCGGCGACGAGTGCGTCGCGCCGGCCGTAGAGGTCGAGGTCGCGCGCGTGGTCCTGCAGCGACTTGACCCGGATCTCCTCGGTCAGTCTGCGCCTCGATGCCGAGCACGGCCGCGGCGAGCGTGGCGATCGTCGTGATGATCGGCTTGTCGGCGCTCGTCGTCGCGGCCCGGATGGCGTAGCCGTCGGCGCGCGCGTCCTGTCCCGACGGCGTGTTGACGACCATCTGCACCGTGCCGTCGAGGATGAGGTCGACGATCGACTTCTCCCCCGGCGCCTCCCCGTCGCGCTCGGTGATCTTGCGCACGAGGGTGGCCTCGATGCCGTTGCGCTTGAGCACCGCGGCCGTGCCCCTCGTGGCGAGGATCGTGAAGCCGAGGTCGACGAGGCGCTTGACCGGGAAGAGCATGGCGCGCTTGTCGCGGTTGGCGACCGACACGAAGATCGCGCCGGAGCGCGGCAGCGCCGAGCCGCCGCCCTGCTGGGCCTTGGAGAAGGCCGAGCCGAAGTCGACGTCGATGCCCATGACCTCGCCGGTCGAGCGCATCTCGGGGCCGAGGAGCGAGTCGACCGCGACGCCCTCCTTGGTGCGGAAGCGCTTGAACGGCAGCACCGCCTCCTTGCACGAGACGGGTGCGTGGTCGGGCATCCGGCCGCCGTCACCGGTCGGGGGCAGCATGCCCTCCTCGCGCAGCTCCTTGATCGTGGCGCCGAGCATGACGCGGGCCGCCGCGCTCGCGATCGGCACGCCCGTCGCCTTGGCGACGAACGGCACGGTGCGCGAGGCGCGCGGGTTGGCCTCGATGACGTAGAGGATGTCCTGGGCCAGCGCGAACTGGACGTTCATGAGGCCGCGGACGCCGATGCCCTCGGCGAGCTGGCGCGTGGCGACACGGACCCGCTCGAGCTCACCGTCACCGAGCGTCGCGGGCGGCAGCGTGCACGAGCTGTCGCCCGAGTGGATGCCGGCCTCCTCGACGTGCTCCATGATCCCGCCGAGATACATGTCCTCGCCGTCGAAGAGCGCGTCGACGTCGATCTCGATCGCGTCGTCGAGGAAGCGGTCGATGAGGATCGGGTGGTCGGGCGAGGCCTCGGTGGCCTTCTCGACGTAGGTGACGAGCGAGTCGTCGTCGTAGACGATGACCATGCCGCGGCCGCCGAGGACGTAGGACGGGCGCACGAGGACGGGGTAGCCGATCTCGCGGGCGATGACGAGCGCCTCGTCGGAGCTGTATGCCGTGCCGTGCTTCGGGGCCGATCAGGCCCGCCCTGGCGAGCACCTGGCCGAAGGCACCGCGGTCCTCGGCGAGGTGGATGGCGCTCGGCGACGTGCCGACGATCGGCACCCCCTCGTCCTCGAGGGCCTGCGCGAGGCCGAGCGGCGTCTGGCCGCCGAGCTGCACGATGACGCCGGCGATCGGGCCGGCCTGGGTCTCGGCGTGGATGACCTCGAGGACGTCCTCGAGCGTCAGCGGCTCGAAGTAGAGGCGGCTGCTCGTGTCGTAGTCGGTCGACACGGTCTCGGGGTTGCAGTTGACCATGACCGTGTCGAATCCCTTGTCGCGCAAGGAGAACGACGCGTGGACGCAGGAGTAGTCGAACTCGACGCCCTGCCCGATGCGGTTCGGGCCCGAGCCGAGGATGATGACGGCCGGGCGCTCGCGCGGCTCGACCTCGGTCTCCTCGTCGTAGGAGCTGTAGTGGTACGGCGTCGTGGCTGCGAACTCGGCCGCGCACGTGTCGACGGTCTTGTAGACCGGGCGCACCCCGAGGGCGTGGCGCACGCCGCGGACCACGGCCTCCGGCATACGCCGGATGGAGGCCACCTGGGCGTCGCTGAAGCCGTGGCGCTTGACGAGGCGGAGCAGGTCGGGCGTCAGCTCGTCGGCGTCGGCGAGCATCGCCGCGACGTCGTTGATGAGGGCGATCTGGTCGAGGAACCACGGGTCGATGCCGGTGGCCTCGTGGACCTCCTCGACGGTGCACCCGCCGCGAAGTGCCTGCTGCACGAGGACGATCCGGCCGTCGGTCGGGACCTTGGCCTCCTCGAGCGCGCGCTCGGCCAGCGACCTTGGTGAGCTCGCCGTCCCAGTGGAAGGTCGCGCCCTTCTTCTCGAGCGAGCGCAGCGCCTTCTGCAGCGCCTCGGTGAAGTTGCGCCCGATCGCCATCGCCTCGCCGACCGACTTCATCGTCGTCGTCAGCGTCGGGTCGGCGGCGGGGAACTTCTCGAAGGCGAAGCGCGGCACCTTGACGACGACGTAGTCGAGCGACGGCTCGAAGCTCGCCGGCGTCTCGCGCGTGATGTCGTTGGGCACCTCGTCGAGCGTGTAGCCGATGGCCATCTTCGCGGCGATCTTGGCGATCGGGAAGCCGGTCGCCTTGGAGGCCAGGGCCGATCGACCGCGAGACGCGGGGGTTCATCTCGATGACGATGATGCGCCCGTCGCGCGGGTTGACGGCGAACTGGATGTTGCAGCCGCCGGTGTCGACGCCGACCTCGCGGATGATGGCGATGCCGATGTCCCGGAGCCGCTGGTACTCACGGTCGGTCAGCGTCAGCGCCGGAGCGACGGTGATGGAGTCGCCCGTGTGCACGCCCATGGGGTCGAGGTTCTCGATGGAGCAGACGACGACGACGTTGTCGGCGTGGTCGCGCATGACCTCGAGCTCGTACTCCTTCCAGCCGAGGATCGACTCCTCGAGGAGCACCTCCGTCGTCGGGGAGTACTGCAGGCCCTGGCCGCCGATGCGGCGCAGGTCCGCCTCGTCGTAGGCGAAGCCCGACCCGAGGCCACCCATGGTGAAGGACGGCCGGACGACGACGGGGTAGCTGAGCTCCTCTGCCGCGGCGAGCAGCTCGTCCATCGTGTGGCAGATGATCGAGCGGGCCGACTCGGCGCCGCAGCGCTCGACGACGCCCTTGAACTTCTCGCGGTCCTCGCCGAGGTTGATCGCGTCGACGTTGGCGCCGATGAGCGGGCAGCCGTACTTCTCGAGAACTCCGTTGTCGTGCAAGGCGATCGCGCAGTTGAGAGCCGTCTGGCCACCGAGCGTCGCGAGCACCGCGTCGGGGCGCTCCTTGGCGATGATCGCCTCGACGACCTCGGGGGTGATCGGCTCGACGTAGGTCGCGTCGGCGAACTCGGGGTCGGTCATGATCGTCGCCGGGTTGCTGTTGACGAGGATGACGCGGATGCCCTCCTCGCGCAGCACCCGGCACGCCTGGGTGCCGGAGTAGTCGAACTCGCAGGCCTGGCCGATGACGATCGGGCCGGACCCGATGACGAGGACGCTCGTGATGTCGTCGCGCTTGGGCATCAGGCGCTCGCTCCCTGCTTCTGGTGGTCGGTCTGTCTGGTGGTCATGAGCTCCACGAAGCGGTCGAAGAGGTAGGCCGCGTCGTGCGGGCCGGCTGCCGCCTCCGGGTGGTACTGCACCGAGTAGGCAGGCAGGTCAAGGCATTCCAGCCCCTCGACGACGTCGTCGTTGAGGCACACGTGTGAGACGCGCACGCGGCCGTATGCCGTGTCGCTGTCCTGGTCGAGGGGCGCGTCGACGGCGAAGCCGTGGTTGTGCGCGGTCACCTCGACCTTGCCGGTCGTGCGGTCCATGACCGGCTGGTTGATGCCGCGGTGGCCGTACTTCAGCTTGTACGTGCCGAAGCCGAGGGCGCGGCCGAGGAGCTGGTTGCCGAAGCAGATGCCGAAGAACGGGATGCCGCGGTCGAGCACCTCGCGCAGCAGCGCCACCTCGTGCTCGGCGGTCGCCGGGTCGCCGGGGCCGTTGGAGAAGAAGACCCCGTCGGGGCCGTACTCCCCCACCGCGAGGACGTCGTCGATCGTCGCGGTGGCGGGCAGCACGTGCACCTCGATGCCGCGCTGGGCCATGAGCGCGGGCGTCATCGCCTTGATGCCGAGGTCGATGGCGGCGACGGTGAAGCGCTTCTCGCCGACGGCGTGGGACGGCATACGGCTCGGCGGTCGTGACCTCCGCGGCGAGGGCGGCGCCCGGCCATCTGCGGGCTCGTGCGCACCGCGTCGAGCAGCTCGGCGTCGGGACGGTCGGCGGCGTCGCCGCTGAAGATGCCGACCCGCATCGCGCCGCGCTCGCGCAGGTGGCGGGTCAGCGCGCGGGTGTCGATGTCGCAGATCCCGACGACGCCCTGGTCGACGAGCTCGTCCTCGAGCTCGCGGGTGGCGCGCCAGTTCGAGGAGCGGATCGCGGGGTCGCGCACGACGTAGCCGGCGACCCAGATGCGGGTGCTCTCGTCGTCCTCGGTGTTGACGCCGGTGTTGCCGACGTGCGGCGCGGTCATGACGATGACCTGGCGGTGGTAGCTCGGGTCGGTGAGGGTCTCCTGGTAGCCGGTCATGCCGGTCGAGAAGACCGCCTCGCCGACGGTCTCGCCGACGGCGCCGTAGGACGAGCCCCGGAAGGTGCGGCCGTCCTCGAGCACGAGGGTCGCCGCGGCTCGCGCGCGTCGGCGGCCGCCCGTCGCGGCTCGGCACGGTCAGCGGTGTCTGGGTGGTCACAGGTCTGCTCCCGATGTCGTCGCGTTCGTCAGTGGTCGTTGGGTGCGCGACGCCGTTGCCGCGCTCGTGGGTGACGCGCCCGGCGTGGACCGTCGCCTGGACGGCTCCGCGGAAGGTGCGGCCGTGCCACGGGTTGTTGCGCGAGCGGCTGCGGCTCGCGGCGGCGTCGACCGTGACCTCGCGGTCGGGGTCGACGAGGGTGATGTGGGCCGGGCTGCCCGACGGCGAGCGAGCCGTCCCTGGTCGGCAAGGCCGCCGATGCGGGCCGGGGCGCGTCGACATGACCCGGGCGACGCCGGCCCAGTCGAGCAGGCCCGGGCGCACGAGCACGTCGCTGACGACCGACAGGGCCGTCTCGAGGCCGAGCATGCCGAAGGCCGCGTCGACGAAGGCGTGCTCCTTGTCGTGCCGCGCGTGCGGCGCGTGGTCGGTCGCGACGGCGTCGATCGTGCCGTCGGCGAGCGCGGCGCGCAGCGCCTCGACGTCCTCCGTCGGCCGCAGCGGCGGGTTGACCTTGTAGACGGGGTCGTAGCCGACGAGCAGGTCGGTCGTCAGCGCGAGGTGGTGCGGCGTGACCTCGGCGGTGACGTCGATGCCCTGCGCCTTGGCCCACCGGATCACCTCGACGGTGCCCGCGGTCGAGACGTGGGCGACGTGGACCCGCGAGCCGGTGTGCCGGGCGAGCATGACGTCGCGCGCGACGATCGACTCCTCGGCGATGCCCGGCCAGCCGGGCAGCCCGAGCCGGCCGGACACCTCGCCCTCGTGGCAGCAGGCCTCGCGGCCGGCGAGCCGCGGGTCCTGCGCGTGCTGGCGAGATGACGCCGCCGAAGGGCTTGACGTACTCGAGCGCCCGCCGCATGATGCGCGGCGTCGTGGACGCAGTGGCCGTCGTCGGTGAAGACCCGCACCTTCGCCCGCGAGCGCGCCATGAGGCCGAGCTCGGCGAGCTCGGCGCCCTCGAGGCCCTTGGTCACGGCGCCGACCGGCACGACCTCGGTGAGGCCGCAGGCGCGACCGAGGTCGAGCACCCGCTCGGCGGCCTCGGCCGTGTCGGTGACGGGGCTCGTGTTGGCCATGGCGAAGACGGCGGTGAAGCCGCCCGCGGCCGCGGCCGCGGACCCGGTGGCGATGGTCTCGGCGTCCTCGCGGCCGGGCTCGCGCAGGTGCACGTGGAGGTCGACGAGGCCGGGCAGGGCGACGAGGCCGTCGGCGTCGAGCACCTCGACGTCGCCGGCTCGGACGCACCGAGCCGACCTCGCGGATGACGCCGTCCTCGACGAGCAGGTCGGCCGCCTCGGCGCCGAGGAGGCGGGCGCCGCGGATCAGCAGGCGGGTCATCGGACGGCTCCTTCGGTCGGCGGCGGCCGGCGCCGGGCGGGCCGTGGGCGTGTCGTCGCCGGCGAGCAGGTGGTAGAGCACCGCCATGCGCACCGCGACGCCGGCGGAGACCTGGTCGAGGACGACGGACTGCGGGCGCGTCGGCCGCCTCGGGCGCGATCTCGAGGCCGCGGTTCATCGGGCCGGGGTGGAGCACGAGCACGTCGTCGTTGCGGGCGACGAGCCGGTCGAGCCGGTCGCGGGTCAGGCCGTAGCCGACGGTGTACTCGCGCGCGCGTCGGGAAGTAGCCGCCGCTCATCCGCTCGCGCTGGACGCGGAGCATCATGACGGCGTCGACGGGGTCGTCGCCGTCGAGGACCGGGTCGAGGTCCCAGCTCGTCGCGAAGCCGTCGGCGGCGCTCCAGGCCGCCGATGCCGCTCGGCATCAGCGTGGGCGGGGCGACGACCGTGACGCGCGCGCCGAGCGTCTTGAGGGTGATGACGTTGCTGCGGAAGACGCGCGAGTGGGTCAGGTCGCCGACGATGACGACGTGCTTGCCGTCGAGGTCACCGAGCCGGGTGCGCAGCGTGTAGGCGTCGAGCAGGGCCTGCGTCGGGTGCTCGTGGGTGCCGTCGCCGGCGTTGATGACGCTGCACCGCACCCACTGGGCGACCTGGTGGCAGGCGCCCGAGGCGTTGTGCCGGATGACGAGGGCGTCGACCGCCATGGCGTCGACGGTCATCGCCGTGTCGCGCAGGCTCTCGCCCTTGCTCGTCGAGGAGCCCTTGGCCGAGAGGTTGATCGTGTCGGCCGACATCCACTTGCCCGCGATCTCGAACGAGCTGCGGGTGCGGGTCGAGTCCTCGAAGAAGAAGTTGATGATGGTGCGGCCCGCGCAGGGTCGGCACCTTCTTGACCTCGCGGCGCTGGAGGTCGTGCATCGAGGCCGCGGTCTCGAGGATGTCCTCGACCTCGGCGCGGCTGAGGTCGGCCGAGGAGATGAGGTGCTTGGTCATCGGCCCTCTCCCCCGCTGATGCGCACGACGTCGATGCCGTCGACCTCGGCGACCCGGACGTGCACGCGCTCGTCGCGCGAGGTCGGGAGGTTCTTGCCGACGTGGTCGGCGCGGATCGGCAGCTCGCGGTGGCCGCGGTCGACGAGGACGGCGAGGCGCACGGCGCGGGGCCGGCCGAGCTCGGAGAGCGCGTCGAGCGCGGCGCGGATCGTGCGGCCGGAGTAGAGCACGTCGTCGACGAGGACGACGACCTGGTCGTCGATGCCGCTGGCCGGGATGCGCGACCGGTGCGCGGTGCGCACCGGGTGGCGGCGCAGGTCGTCGCGGTGCAGCGTGATGTCGAGCTCGCCGACGGGGACCTCGGTGCCCTCGACGTCCTCGATGCAGGCCGCGAGGCGGCGGGCGAGCGGGACGCCGCGGGACGGGATGCCGAGGAGGACGAGCCCCTCGCTGCCCTTGTTGCGCTCGAGGATCTCGTGACCGATGCGCCGCAGCGCCCGGGAGATGTCGCCCTCGCTCATGACGTCTCTCGCGTCAGCAGGGGTGCTCGAACGTGGTGGCGGGCTCGCTCAGGTCAGGGCAGGTCACAGCCGCTGGACCTCCTTCCCCGCCTCACAGGACGGTGGTTAAAGGATGTCTTCGCGCAGGAGTCTAACCCGGCGCGGGCGTGGGGCGCCGACACGCGACTCGGCCGGGTGGGACGCCGACGCCCCGGGGTGCACGAGCCACCCTCGAGGGCCGAAGCCACCGGCATACGGGTGGCGTCGGACCGACCGGATGGCGTCGGCCCGACCGGCTGGCGCCGGCTCCGTCACCCGTTCGCGTGTCAGACGATGGTGGCCTTGACCTCGGCGAGGCGGCCGAGCAGCCCGTTGACGAAGGCGGGCGACTCGTCGGTCGACAGGTCGGTCGCGAGCGCCACGGCCTCCGAGATCGCGACGGCGTCGGGGATCTCGTCGTTCCAGAGGACCTCCCACGCGCCGAGGCGCAGGATCGCGCGGTCGACGGCCGGCATCCGGTCGAGCGTCCAGCCCTGGCTGTAGTCGGTCAGGGCCGCGTTGATGTCGTTCCAGCGCCCGACGACACCGCGCACGAGGTCGGCCGTGTAGGGGTTGTTGCCCGCACGCGACTCGCGGTCGCGCAGCCGCTCGTCGAGGAGGGTCTCGGCGTTGATGCCGCGCTGGTCTGCCTCGAAGAGGATGTCGAGGGCCCGCGTGCGGGCCTTGCTGCGTGCTGACAAGGGGATTCGCGTCCGCTCAGTCGTTGACGCGGCCGAGGTAGGACCCGTCGCGGGTGTCCACCTTGACGCGCGTGCCGGACTCGAGGAAGAGCGGCACCTGGATCTGGGCGCCGGTCTCGAGGGTGGCGGGCTTCGTGCCGCCGGTCGAGCGGTCGCCCTGCAGGCCCGGCTCGGTGTGGGTGATCTCGAGGACGACCGACGCGGGCAGCTCGACGTAGAGCGGCGCGCCCTCGTTGGTGGCCACGATGGCGTTCTGGTTCTCGAGGAGGTAGTCGGCGGCGCCGCCGACGACGGTCTCCGACACGTTGATCTGGTCGTAGGTGTCGGTGTCCATGAAGACGAAGTCGGAGCCGTCCTTGTAGAGGTACTGCATCGTCCGCTTGTCGACGTTGCTCGTCTCGACCTTCGTGCCGGCGTTGAACGTCTTGTCGACGACCTTGCCCGAGAGCACCGCCTTGAGCTTGGTGCGCACGAAGGCGGGACCCTTGCCCGGCTTCACGTGCTGGAACTCGACGACGGACCAGAGCTGTCCCTCGAGGTTGAGCACCATGCCGTTCTTGAGGTCGTTGGTCGAAGCCATCGTCGTCTAACCACTTTCGTATGCCGTCCGGCCCCGCCGCAGCGCGCCGCGGCGCGCCCCGGTCGGGGCGGTTGCTGTCTGGGGAGAGTTGCCGCGCAATTCTAGCCGCGCGCCACCCTGATCGAAGAATCGTCGGAGTCCGCGGCGGCCCGCCCGAGGTATCGTGGTCGGCTCCCCCGCCCCGCTGCTCCCCGTGAGAGGTGCCTCGTCATGCCCGCGCCCGCCCCGCCCGTCCGGCGACCTCGAGCGCGAGCAGGCCTACCTCGACCACGCCCGGGCCGAGCTGGCCCGGATGCGCACGTCGGCCGAGCAGCTCGACGCCTCCCGGGCGAGCGACGCGATCTCCGGCGAGGTGCTGAGCCGGGTGCTCGCGCGGCGCATCGCCTCGCTCCAGGACGACCCGCGCACGACGCTCTTCTTCGGGCGGATCGACCTCGACCCGCCGGGCGGCCCGGCCGAGCAGTTCCACATCGGGCGGCGGCACGTCTCCGACGAGGCGCGGCGACCCGGTCGTCGTCGACTGGCGGGCCCCGATCTCGACCGCCTTCTACCGCGCCTCCGCCGCCGACCCGATGGACGTCGTGCTGCGCCGCCGCTTCGGCGTCGACCGCGGCCGGCTCACCGCGCTCGAGGACGAGCACCTCGCGGCCGCGACGCGACGCGGCGCACGGCCACGGGCTCACTCCTCGCGGCCGAGATCGAGCGACCCCGCACCGGCCCGATGCGCGACATCGTCTCGACGATCCAGCCCGAGCAGGACGAGATCGTGCGCAGCGACATCGGCGCCAGCATCTGCGTGCAGGGGGCACCCGGCACCGGCAAGACCGCGGTCGGGCTGCACCGCGCCGCGTGGCTGCTCTACTCCTTCCGCGAGCGGCTCGACCGCTCGGGCGTGCTCGTCGTCGGCCCCAACCGCGCCTTCCTCGACCACATCGCCGCGGTGCTGCCCTCGCTCGGCGAGGTGCGGGTCGGGCACGCGACCATCGAGTCGCTGCTCGAGCACGGCCGGGTGCGCGCCGACGACGCCCCCGAGGTCGCGACGCTCAAGGGCGACGCCCGCCTCGCCGGCGTGCTGCACCGGGCCGTCGTGGAGCCAGGTCAGGCGTGCGACGGAGGCGCTCGTGGTGCCGCGCGGCGTGCGCAGGTGGCGCGTGCCGGCATACGTCGTGCAGGAGATCCTCGACGAGCTCGTCGCCCGCGGCGTGCGCTACTCCGCCGCTCGCGACCTGCTGCCGCAGCGGCTCGCCCACCACGTGCTGCTCGAGATGGAGCGCGCGGGCGACTCCCCCGACGACCGGGTGCAGGATGCCGTCGCGAGGTCGGCCGCGGTGAAGAAGTACGTCTCGTCGGTGTGGCCAGCGCTCGACCCGCAGGGGTGCTGCACCGCCTGTGGTCCGACCCCGACGCCCTGCGCGCCGCGGCCGGCGACGACCTCACGAGCGAGGAGCAGGCGCTGCTGGTGTGGGACACGCCCGCCCGCACCAAGGCTGCGGCCCGTTGGACACGTGCCGACATGGCACTGCTCGACGAGCTGGCCGACCTGATGCGGCGCGTGCCGAGCATCGGCCACATC